>CAIVQH010000019.1 GCA_903907995.1 uncultured Verrucomicrobiota bacterium
GGCCAGAGCGCGTTTCAGGTCCGCCTTCAGCTCCGGATCGTCTGACTGGGTGGCCACGAACTGGGCGTAAGCCCTGGCCCACAGTTCGACCGGCTTCAGCAGGTAGGTAACGTGGGCGCGCAGTTCCCGGGCGAACGCCTTGTGGTGCGAATTCTGGAGCTGAGCAAAGGCCTGGGTGGCGCGGATGGCTTCCATGACCGGCGCCAGCGGCCCATCGGGCAGATCCGTCGCAAACCGGGCGTCCTGGCCCGCGGCCGCCGGTTTCCCCAGGGCGACCAGATCCAGGACGTGGCCGATCTCGTGGGCCGTGGTGAGCTTTGGCCACGGGCCATCCGAATGAACCGCCAATTCCACCACCTGGCCGGCTTTCGTGGTGCGGATGTGCCCCAAGGAATCGTTGCCGAGGCGCATCTGCCGGACGGGGATCGGCTCCAGCTTGCCGTCGTCGTGAACCTGATCGATCGCAGCGATCGCGCCCTCCACCTTGGCCCGCAGCCGAGGATCCGTGATCTCCATGCGCATCGCCTTGGACACGGGCGAAGAGCTTGGTGGCTTGGGCGGCTCGGCGGCCGGCGCGGGCTTTGGTTTGGGTGCCGGTTTCGCCCGGGGAGCGGGCGCGGAAAGGGGCTGCGGCGCCGGCAAGGGTTGGCCGGCACTTTTACCGACCCAGCGGATCTCGCCGCCGCGCATCTCCACCTGGTCGCCGAACGTGGCTCTGAGACGGGCGATCAGATCGGGCGACAGTCCTTGCACGCTGGCCTTGAGATGGCTGTTGAATTCCAGCTCGGCCGGCGTGATGGGTTCGCCGGGCTCGATCAGCCCCTCGGCCTCGGCCGCGTCGCGATCGACGTCCTCGACGCCCATGCCGCTGTTGAATCCCCAAGGGCCCCACGGCACCCCGAAACCGCCGATCGACGGCGAGTTCATTGAGAGCCAGAAGCCGAGGTCCGTCTTCAACCGGATGACGCCTTCGTTCTCCAGGTGCAGCGGCCGCGGCGTGGTGACATCCACCTCCCTGATAAAACGCTGGGCGGGGAACTCGGCCAGGACGTCCGGCTGCATGCCCTGCTTCCAGGAGCCGTAGTCGTGGGCGGACTGGGTCTGGACGTCGAAGACCAGGCCGAGGCGCGCGGCGCTGGTGATGTCGCGCACGGTGCCGCTGTGATCGGGATCCACCTGATCGCCGAGCCCCTCGGCAATCGCCGCCTCGCGGGCCAGCTCGATGAACTGGGCGCGGGAGCCGACCTTGAGGGCCGTGGTCTTGCTGCCGTCCGGCAGGATGATTTCCTCGCGGGCGCCGGTGACGAAATCGTTGAGCAGCTCGCGCATGCGCTGCAGGAACTTCACGTTCTCGATCTGAGCGGAGAAAAGGGCGCGATCGCGCAGCGCCAGCGGGATCTGCCGCCAGCCTTCGGTGTTGAGGCCGACTGACACGATGGTCTTTTGACCAAGGCGCTGCTCGGCTTCCTTGAACGGGATGGGGGCGACAAATTGCATTACTCGGCGATGAACGAGGAGAGGTCATCCACCGGGATCGAGGCGTGCGGTGCATCGGGACCGCCTCCCAAGCGAAAGACTTTCCGGGAGCCGTCTCCGTTTTCGTCGTCCAAAAAGAAATCCTCCCCCTGGTAGGTGACCTTCACGCACTTCCGACGTTGGCCCTCCAGAGGAGCGCACCACCACGTCGGGCGGAGAGACTTGCCGATAATCACGCTGCCGCGCCAAGCATGGCACGGCTCGTAGTTCCATCGTCCCGGCAGATTCTTCACGGTAACGGCGGTCGCCGCTCGTTGTTTCTTCGTATGTGCCCGGGCAAATTTGCGTTGGAATTTCATGGGGTGGATTGTTGGGGTTGCTTGGCCTTTTTCCGGCGCGGGCCGCATTGCTGCCAGACGTAGCCGTTGAACGCGGCCAAGGATGCCGAGATCGAGCTGCTCAAGGCCCGGGGCAAAGTGGACGCCGCGGAGCGCCAGCGCCTGGAAGGGGAATCCGTGGCCGCCAAGCGCACCCGGGCGGAAGCCCAGGTGGAGGAGCTCGGCGCCGGGAAGATCCCGCCCAAGAACGAAGCCCTGAAGAAGTTCTGGGTGGACCAGTTCATCGCCGATCCGGTGGCCGCCAAGGCCGCCCTGGAGGCCGTGTCCCCCAATCCGGCGCTGAAGACCGTCGTCCAGGCGAAGGGCGTGGGCGGCGCGGTGCTCGACTACCAGCCGGGTGCCGAGGGCGACGTGGTCGCCGCGCTCGAACATTACGCCGGCCTCTTCCAGTGCGGGCGTGGGCGGGCCCATGCGGACGCCGCCACCCAGAGCGCGGTCGCGGCCCGCTTCTTCCAGAAGGATCTGCTGCCCCGCGTGAAGAAGGGCTGCGACTTCGTCAACGAGATCGCCGCCATCCGCGCCAAGCTGGCCGACGATGCCTATCCGGTCCGCGCCGCGAACTCGCTGGGGACGCTGATCGGTGTGCTCACCCTGCAGCAGAGCCTGGAGTTCCTGCACCTCAACTTCCCGGTGCTGAGCCGCATCTCCACGGACTTCACTGCCGACGGGGCCAAGTGGCAGCAGCAGATCATCACCCGCATCCGGGGGACGCTGCAGGCCTACGACTATAACGTCGGCGGCGCCGGTACCGGCTACAAGCGGTCCCAGGACGCAACCACCACCGACGTGCCGGTCACGATCAACAAGCACAAGAACGTGCCGGTGCAGTTCGGCGTCGAGGAGCTGTCGAAGACGATGCGCAATTTGTTCGGCGAGCAGGACGAGCCGATGAACTACGCCATCGGCAAAGTGCTGGTGGAGGATCTCTACGCCCTCTTCACGGCGGCCAACTTCACCTACGGGACCGCGGCCGGCCTCGCGGCCTTCGACCGCACCGTCCTGGTGGCGATGGCCAACGCGATGAATCCCCGCGGCGTGCCCGACCAGGGCCGGACGCTCCTGCTGAACTCGCCGTATTTCGGCAAGCTCTCGCTGGACCCCGCCATCACCGCTCTGGCCCAGTTCCAGGACAAGACGTTCATCACGAGCCGCACGCTGCCCTCGGTCCACGGGTTCACCCCAGTCGAAGCACCGAACATCGCCGCGGCCGCGCAGACCACCACCGACCACATCGTGGGCATCGCCTTCCGGCCTTCCGCCCTGGTGCTGTCACACCGGACACCGGCGGCAGCATCAGCGTCCTGCTGTCGCCGGGCCGGTACCGGCTCATCACGCCCTGGGACCGGCCGATCGAGCTGCTGCTGCCCAACGACAGTGCCACCTATGCGCTGAGCGCGGTCGCCCCGCTCACACCGTTCGGAGTGAGCAGCTCGCGACCGGTCTATTTCGGCGTCAGCGCGAGCACGGTGCTCGATGCCACGGGCATCCTGGCGCTCAGCTCAGTGAGCCGGAGCAGCCTGGCGGGCACGTTCAACTTCCCGGCCGGCAACGGTTATTACTTCTTCGCGTTCCCAGATTCCTTTGGCAGCCCGGCTGCCGGTGTCGGCTTTCAGTTCGGCGCGTTCCCCGTGGACATGGCCGGCGCCGGCGACGGGTTCACCACCACCGACAACGGCTGGAGCTATCTGCCCGTCACGGTCGGCGGAGCCGCCTACCGCCTCTACCGCACCGCCTCGCCCCAGGGCGACGCCCTCTCGATCAACGTCCAATGAAATCCCTGCTCCTCATCCTCTCGCTGTTCGCGGCCACACTGCTGCACGCCATCGTGCCGATCACCGGCCCGCTCGCGCCGGCGACCACCTGGGCGTGGTCGGAGCCGACCATCATTTCGCCCATGTCCTGCAGCACAAGAACGTGGCCCGGGACTTCATCTCTGATCCGACCTGGTCGCGCCGTATCCTGGGCATCTGGAGGCCTGTCACCGAATGAACAAAACTCCCAACGCGGCCATCGACCAGCGGCTCTTCAACCTCGATCCGACCGATGCCGTTTCCAATCAGCAGACGGTCCCCTGCACCTGGTGGTGTGGCACGCGGCTGGTCACCTTCGCCCAGATCATGGAGGTGGCCAACCGGTTCACCCAGCCGGCACCGGATGGCGGGAAGAAGGGCGGCGGCGGTGGTGGCAAAGGCGGCAAGGGTGGCGGTGGCAGCTCTTCGCTGAACCATTTTGGCACGGTTGGCTACCTGATCGGCTGCGGGCCGATGGAGTTCATCTCGGGCTATGTCCAGGACAACGCCCTGGTGTGGCCGGACGCGCCGCAATGGCCGGCGGGTCGCGGCGCACTTGCCTCGCTCAAGGTCGTGCGGACTTCGAACCTGGTCGGCTGCCAATGGGCGGCGGCCCACGGCTGCAAGGTGGGCGACTTCGTGAGCATCGCCGGCTTTAACGACTCCACTCTGAACACGCCCTACGTCGTCGTGCAGGCCCCGCTCGATGCGTACTCTTTTTCGTGGACGGCCGCCGGTCCGGACATCACGTATGGCCCCGATGGCAGCGGCTACATGACGAAGGTGGTGGACATCGTCGCCGGCGACCTGCGCCGGCTTGGTGCGCAGATCACCGACCAGTCGGCCGTCCGCGCCGTCGTGGCGGACATTCTGGCTCACTGTGACGGCTGGCTGGCCTTCAACGCGGCCGGCGCGATCGTCGCCGGCCATTGGCCGCACAACGAGGCCCCGCCGGCGTTCACGGACGCGACCACGGTGGACGTGGACGATTGCCTCAATGGCGAGGAGATCGCGTGGGATTCGGACGGGTGGGATGGCACGGCCAGTCAGGTCACGGTGACGTACTCGGATGCCGAGCACGCCTACAAGACGCTGCCGGCCCTCGCGCCCAATAGCTGGAATCTGGAGGCCAGCGGCCGCCCGAAACCGGAGAGCGTGGACCTGCAGCATGTCACCCGCGCCGGCCAGGCGCTCGCCATCGCCGCCCAGCGGGCGAAACTGCGCGGCGAGCTCACCTTTGGCGGCACGCTCAAGCTCCGGCGGGAGAAGGTGGTGAGCATCAAAGTCGGCAGCCTCTTCCTGCTGACCGACGATCTGCTCAGCATCTCGCGGATCTGTCGCTGCACCGAGTTGACGATCAGTGCGCCTCCCGAGGCCCGGACGGAGATCGTCTACACCACCGAGCCTGGCTACACGTCCACGCCTTATCGGCCCGCGCCGGCGGCGGTCCAAGGCACCGATCATCCGAGGCCCACGTTGCCTGCCCACTATCAGCTGGTGCAGCTCCCGCAGCTGCTCACCGGGAAGGGCTTCGCGGCGGCCGCTATCTGCGCCCGCGAGGATCTCACAACCTCCCGCCTAGACGTGTGGTTTCGCCAGGCCGACAGCAGTTCTTTTTACGAACTGGCCTCGTTGACCCATTTCGCTGTGAGCGGCCAGGTCAACGCGACCTTCGCGCCTTACGCCGGCGTGGACGACGACACCCAGCATGTCGCGATCCTGCTCGATGACCGGACGCCTCAGCCCGATCTCGATCATGTGCTCGCAACGCAGACCGACGACGCGATCAATGACAACGCGCTGATGCTCTTCCTGTTCAAGGCGTCGTCGCCGGCGCAATTCGAGATCCTGACGGTGAAGCAGATCACGGCCGCCGGTGGTGGTGTTTACAACGCCGTGGTCCGCCGCGCCCGCTACGGCACGCTCCAGGGTGGCGACGGCACCTACAGTTTCGATTCCGGTGACACCGCCTTCCTGATCTACCGCGAGGAGTTGGTGGCGTTCGAGCACTCGCAGTTCGCAGCGTTCGCGGCCGCTGGCACCGCCGCCATCTTCCGCCTTGTGCCCAGCACCGCCTGGATCGAGGGAGACGTGACGGATGCCTATGACGGCAGCACGAACGCCGGCGGCGTGACGGCTGAAGTGAGCTTCACGTTCACCGATCCTTTCGCTGCCACCATTTCGTTCGTCAGCCTTACCCAGGCCGGATCGGCCGTGGTCTTTTCGACCACCTACGCCACGACGGACCCGTTTGCCATCCAGGTCCGCTTTGGCTCACCCCTGGGAGATATGACGACGGCAACCATCAAGGCGCGGCTGGGCAGCACGGACATCCTGATCTGGTCGGGAACCCTCCCGCCAGGCAGCACGAGCACCCTCATCACCCCCACATTGCCCTTTGTGCTCTCGGCCGAGGGTAACTGGCGCATCATTGCGGCTGTCCAGACGGCTGCCGGCCGTAGCACGGCCGCCACCCTGCAGGACTCCGGCAGCGATGCGGCCGTCCAGGTGCGGGCCGCCGGCAGCACCACGGTCCTTGCGCCTACGGCCACTCCGGCAGGCTACATTGGCACGCACACCACGACGACGACCGGCCTTGCCTGTGCCACCGCCGGCGCGACCATCCACTACCAGATCGTTTCCATCGGCGCTTCACCCGGAGGCTCTTGGACGACCTACACCGGCACCTTCCCGGTCGGCCGCAACAAGACGCTCTACGCCTACGCCTCCAAGGGCGGCCTCACGGACAGCCCGGTCCAGAGCTGGGATTTCGAGTACGATTCGGGGCTATGACCCTTTTCAGCTGGCTACGCCTGGCGGCCGTCCTGACCCTTTTCACGATTTCCGCGCACCCTTTTCACGATTTTCTCGCGGTTACAGCGGTCGGAAGACAGGAGTGCGGAGATCTTGGTCATGCTCGTGCTCTTGCTCTTGATCCTCTTTTCTTTAACGACCAATCACCGTTGCCCAAGCGAACAAGAGCATGATCAAGAGCAAGAGTAGGAGCAGGAACGCGGAGCCAGGCGTCAGAGTCAGGAGTCAGGATTTAGCGGGGGAAGACCGGAACGCTCGAGCTTACGTTCCCATTCTGCCGCCAGCATCTGCCGATGGTAGCGCAGGCGGCGCGTCAGATCGAAGAGGTAGTAGCCGGTGGCCGCCACGGCCAGGCCGATCAGCACAAACAGCGGAAGCAATTCGAGTTGCGCTTGTCGGATATGGCGGTGGAGGTCGTCGGCCTCTTTTTGCAATTCAGGAGCCTGTGCTGAACCGAGCCGGATGGCGCGCTCGAACGCCTTGGCGGCCAGATTCAGATCTTGCTGATGGAGCGAATGCAGGCCCAACACGACGAAGCAGGCGGGCTCCTCCGGATTCAGCGTGGCCATGTACAGGATTCCCTGTTCGAGGTGGGGGTCAGAACCCAGATCCCATTGGAAACGGTAAGCGGGAGGAGCATCCTGCTCGAGTTCGGGAAATTCCCCGTATTCCCCATAAGGATGGTCCCCGGGAGCGAGCTTCCCTCGGAGTTGGCCGTATCGACCCATGCCCGGGCGGTTAAACCCCCATGTCCATTCATCCACATAGACATGCCGACGCTGCCAGGCGGCGTCGTGCGCCAGATATTGCAGCAGGGCCAGATGGTAGCGTTCGAGGCCGAAGTGGGCGTCGGGGTTGAGCTCCAGGTCGCGGCCGATTTCGTGGGCGGCGTCGGCATATCGACCCATCAGATGGTAGGCGGTTCCGAGGTTGGCGTGGATGCCGTAGTCGCCGGAAAATCTCGCCAGGACCGGTTCCAGCAAGGCGGCGGCCTCCTTGGCCTCACCCAGCCGGAGGTGGGCGCCGGCCAGGTCGTTCCACCAGGCCGGGTCGTCCCGGCGCGGATGGCTCTGCAATTCTTCGATGCGCTTCCGCAGTGGCTTGGGATCGGGCGGCTCGGCGGGGGCGCCGAGTATCACCTTGGCCATCTCAGGTTTTTTAAAACGCTCAGAAAGCAGGGTATCCGAGTCCCACACACAGGCGTGGAGAGAGTCCATCCCATAGCCCAAGAAAACAAATATCTGCAGGATCAGCCGGAGGGAAATCCGGCGGGGAACTGGCATGGACCGAGTTAGGAAGCGGGCCGAAACGGGGTCAAGTCCGGCGTTGCCTGCCGGCGGGCGGCTTCCTAAGTTTCGGCTTCGCCCCCGGGACCAGCCCGGTCGCACACATGAAGCACTACCTCGACTTTGAAAAACCGATCATGGAACTCCAGCGCCGGCTGGAAGAGCTGAAGCAGCAGCCGGAACAGCACGCGATCGGCGTGAGCTGGGCGGAGGAAATCAAGCTGCTGGAGGCCAAGATCGAGGAGGCGCGGCGTCAGATCTTCACCAATCTCACCCCGTGGCAGCGCGTCCAGCTGGCGCGGCACCCCAAACGGCCCTACTCGCTCGACTACCTCCGGCAGACCTTTACTGGTTTCGAGGAGTTGCACGGTGACCGGATGTATTCCGATGACCGCGCCTTTGTTGGCGGTTTTGCCCGGCTCGGCGACCAGCGCGTCATGGTGATCGGCACCCAAAAGGGGCGCGACACCAAGGAGAACATCCTCCGCAACTTCGGTTCCGCCCATCCCGAGGGTTACCGGAAGGCCCTGCGCCTGATGCGGATGGCCGACAAGTTTTCCCTGCCGATCATCACCCTGATCGATACCGCCGGGGCGTATCCCGGGATCGGTTCGGAAGAACGCCACATCGGCGAGGCCATCGCGGTGAATCTCCGCGAGATGATGCTGCTGGAGGTGCCGATCATCACCGCCGTCATCGGCGAGGGCGGTTCGGGCGGCGCGCTGGGCGTGGCCGTTTCCGACCGGGTGCTGATCCTCGAGAACGCCTACTACTCCGTCATCAGTCCGGAAGGCTGCGCGGCCATCCTCTGGAAGGACCGGGCGGCCTCCCCCAAGGCGGCGGCAGCCCTGAAGATCACGGCCGGTGACCTCAAGGAGCTGGGGCTGGTGGACGAGGTCGTCCCGGAGCCGCTGGGCGGTGCGCACAACGACTACGCCGCCGCCGCCAGCTCGCTGAAAGAGGCTCTGCTGCGCAACCTCGCGGAGATTCAGGCGCTGCCGGTCCCGCAACGGCTCAAGGGCCGCTATGACAAGTTCCGGGCCTTCGGCCGGGTCACCGAGCCCCAGGCTGTGGCCGCCTGAGTCTGCCCGCGCCATGCTTTATCCGCTGACCTTTCAGCCCATCTTCAAGGAACGCGTCTGGGGCGGACGCAAGCTTGCCAAGCTATACGGCAAGGCCCTGCCGGAGGGCAAAACCATCGGTGAAGCCTGGGAGATCACCGACCGCCCGGAAGGCGTTTCCGTGATTGCCAATGGCCCGTTGGCCGGCCGGGATCTGCGCTGGCTGATGGAGCAGCATGGTGCCGAGTTGCTGGGCCGCGCGTTGTCTCCTGGTGAGCGGTTTCCCTGGCTCGTGAAGCTCCTCGATGCCAGCGATGACCTGTCCCTGCAGGTACACCCGCCGGCGCACAAGGCTGACCAGCTCGGCGGCGAGCCGAAGACCGAGATGTGGTTCATCGCCGATGCCGAGCCGGGCGCGAAAATCTACACCGGCCTCAAGCGCGGGGTGACGCGGGCCGCCTTCGAGCGCAAGACCCGCGATGGCACGGTGGCGGACTGCTTCCATGTCCATCATGTCACCCGGGGGGACACCATGTTCCTGCCCAGCGGGCGGGTCCATGCGCTGGGCGGTGGCAGCATCATTTTCGAGATCCAGCAGAACTCGGACACCACCTACCGCGTGTTTGACTGGAACCGGGTCGGCCTCGATGGCAAGCCCCGCGAGCTGCATCTCGAACAGTCCTTCGCCTCGATCGACTTCTTCGACTGCGAACCGCCGCTGGTGGCGACGCCGTTTGCCGGCGGTACTTCCGGCACGGTTTCACGGCCGGTGGTCCGGCATGGGCTCTTCAGCATTGATCACGAAAAAATCGCCGCCACCACTCCCACGGAAGGCCAATGGGCGGCGGGATTGACCGTCGTCGGCGTGGTGGCCGGCACGCTTGAAGTGACCGGAGGCGGCGTGACCGTGCCGGTCGGGGCTGGCGGCTTTGTGCTGCTGCCGGCGGTTTTGGGCGGGGTCGGATTTCGCTCAGAAGGTACCGCAGAGTTTCTACGGGTGACAATGGCCGCCGGCCGGTGAGACTTGCTGTGCAATGAGCAATCTCCCCACGCCGGACGAACCATTCTGGCTCACCCCGGAGCAGCGCCGGCGGATCGAGGAGCAGGATGGGCTGGAGCTGTCGCCCCTGCGGCGGGCGATGCGTTATGTGTGGGTGCGGCTGGCGGTGGTGGTGCTTACTTTGGGCGTGCTGGCCGTCGGATTGTCCCTTCCGCCGATGTGGCGCAGCAGTCCATCCGGGTTTACTCCGGTGGTCAGGATCAGCGTGCTGGAATGGTTGCAATGCCGTTCGCTCAAGCAGTCGGCCTTGCAGATGGCGGCCGAGAACAAGCTGGATGAGTCCATTCTCGCCTGGCGGCAGGCCATCGCCAACAACCCGGCCGATCTGGAGGCCAACCGGGGCTTACTCCGGACCCTGAGCACCGCGAAACGGCCCGCCGCCGGTAACCTGCCGCAGGGGCTCTGGCGCGCGCAATGGCTGCTCCGCATCACGGCCACAAATCTCGCGGACCTCGAACTGGTCGGGCATCTGGCCCAGCGCTACGAGGTGAACGATCTGGCGCTGGGGCTTCTGACTCCGAATGAGGCAAGACTTTCCGACGCCGCCCTGGGCGATCTGCTGCGCACACTCTTTCGTGGCGGGCAGATGGAGCAGTTCGCCGCGGTTTGGAAGCGGCATCCCGGAGCGGATCGGAATGATCCGGAGCTGGCGCTGTATCATACCGCCTGGGAGATCGCCTGGGGACCGCCCGGGGGCATTGCCGCCGCCCGGGCGAGCCTGCAAAAGGCCAAGGAGAATCTGGAACTGCGGGTGACCGCCCACGAGCTGCAGCTGTACGTCAGCGATGCCCTCGCCGATTTGGAGGGCTACGCCGACTCGCTCCAGCAGCTGCGGGATCTGCACTACGACCGGCCGCTCGATCACGTCCGCTATTGGCGGATGCTGCTGGCGACCGGCCGGAAGACGGAGGCGGCGGCGCTGGCGCGTGCCTACGCTGCCCCCCCCGGAAACCGCGCTCGAGACCCGGCTCATGTTTGACACCTTCGTCCAGGTGGACCTGAAGGAGTACGCCGCCGAATTTATGCAGCGGCATCTGCCGACCTTCGAGTTTGACCGTGAGCTCTGGGTGCGCCAGGCCGAACTGCTCATCACCCTCGGCCACTGGGATGAGCTGCGCACGCTGGCCGTGGACCTGCGGGCAACCCAGCGGCAATTTCTCGGCCTGACCGGCTACGCCTGGTTCGTCGAGGGGCTGGCCAACTACCGCAGCCACCTGCCGGAGCCGGCCTGGGAGGCCTTCAGGAAGATTCCGGCCTGGCCGGTGGAGGACGCCCTGCAGGGCTATCGCATGGCCAAGGACCTGAGTTCCTTTGGAAATCCAGAGCTGGCCAAGGATGTCCTCCTCAGCCTGGAAAAGGCGGCCGGCGGCACGGCGGAATACTGGTTCCACCTGGTCGTGGCTTCCTACGAGGCGCACGAGTTTGAAACCATGCTGGCCGCGGCGGAAAAGGCCCATCAGCTCGCACCGAACAACCTGGTTTACATCAACAACTACGCCGCCGCGCTCCTCATGCAGCGCAAGAATCCCCCCTTGGCCGCCCAACTCACGCTGCGCAAGCTCACCGCCACCCCCAGGGATGACGGCGCACGGTTGAACCATGTGCTGGCCCTGTTGCAAAATGAACGGACCGCCGAGGCTGCGGCCCTCTTGCAGGAGGTCGATCCCAGGCGTCTCGACAGCCGGTTGTTCACCTTCTTCAATCTTGCCCTGTTTGAACTGAAGTACCGTGAACAGCATCCCAAGGAGGCGCTCGCAGCGTATGCGCAGATTGAAAGTCGCTTCCTCCTGCCACCGCAGCTAAGCTGGTTGGAAGAGACCCACGCGCGGTTGGTGGATACTGCTCACTGAGGCGCTGCCAGCCGTTTGCATGATGACCAACGACGATTCCAAAGACCCAAATCCGCCGCCCACCCCACCCGAAACGGTGGATATGGAGGATGAACTCAAAACCATACCCGGCAGCAGCACATTGCGGGTGCTGCTCTACGACCTGTGGTTCCGGATCGCCGCGGTGCTGGTTCTGCTCGTGTTTGTCCTCCTCGTCCTCTTCCTCCCGAAGATCTGGACCTCGACGCCGCCGGACTTCCTTCCGGTAATCAGGGTCAGCGGTTTGGACAAGGTCCAGGCTGGCGCGTTGCGGCGTTCGGCGGAAAAACTTCGCGCCGAAAGGAAGTTCCCGGAGGCGCTGCTGGCCTGGCAGTCCGCCACTCAGAACGACCCGGGCAATCCAGAGCTCGCCCGGGGCGCCCTGCGAACCCTGATCGAGCAGCCGATGCTGAACCGCCCCAACCTGGGATGGGGGTGGACCGGAGTTTCTGGCTGCTGCGCCTTACCCACACCAATACCGACGACCTCTCGCTGGCGGTCCGGTTCCTGCATCACGGGGATCTGGACGATCTGGCGGGGCAACTGATCGGGAGTCATGTCGAGGAGCTTTCGCCCGAGGCGCTGGCGGACGCCCTGGTCGTCTATTTCCGGCTGGGCCAGATGGACCATTTCAACGACCTCTGGCAGAAGCACCTGCAACCGTTCACCAATTCTCCGGCGCTCCGGCTGCATCAGATCGCCTGGCAGGCCGCCTGGGGACCGCCGGTGACGTTGCGTCCGGCACGGATCGCCTTGGAAGCGGCGCAGAATGATGCCAATACGGACCTCGCCCGACTGGCCCACCAGTTGCAACTGGTGGTGAGTTCATCCCTGGGTGAACTTGCCCGTTACGAGAGTTCGCTGAACTGGCTGGAGGAGCATCATTTTGATCGGGTCGCCGACCATATCAACCATTGGCACATGCTCGTGGTGAGCGGACAGCGGGCCCGGGCCCAGGAGCTGGCCCGCTCCTTTTCCCAGCCGCCGGATGGCGCGACCGATGCCGCCGGCATGGCCGCCGTCTATCAGACCCTCGGACTTGATGATTACGCGGTGGAGTTTCTGGAGAAGCAGGTGCGGGAATTCCCCTTTTATGGCCAGCTCTGGATTCAGCTGGCCCAGTTGCACATCAACAAGAAGCGGTGGGACGAGGTGCGCAACACCGCCGTGACGATCCGGAACACCACCGAGCTGCGGGGTGAGCTCGACGGCTACAGCCTGTACCTTTCCGGGCTGGTTGAGCTCAAACAGGGCGGGGGCGAGGCCGCCGCCGCCACTTTTGCCAAGATTCCTTCCCAAAGGTTCAGTGAACCGTTGCTGGCCTATTCCGTCGCGCGCGAGCTGCTCCACCTGGGCTATGGGGAGATTTCCTCAAAAATGCTGCAGAAGCTGGAGGCTGACTATGGCGAAAAGGCCACCTTCTGGTTTGATCTGACGGTGGCGGCGTACGAGGCCCGCGAAATGGACGTGCTGGAAACCGCCGCGCGCAAGGCGTGGGAAATCGAACCCAACCGCATCGACATCATCAACAACTATGCCGCCGCGCTCATCGTGCTGCGCAAGCTTCCCGATGAGGCCGTCAAGCTGACCCTCAGTCTGGTCACCAGCCAGCCGAAGCGGCCTGAATTCAAGGTGAACCACGCGCTGGCCCTCCTGCAAAACGGCCGGCTGTCCGAGGCGGAGGACATCCTCAAGACGCTCAATCCCACCCAGCTCACGGTGAACGACAGCGCGGTCGTCGATTACGGCTGGTTCGAATTGGCCGTCCACCGTGGTGATGCGGACGGAGTCCGAAAGATCTATCCCACCATCCAGCGTTCCCAGCTGCTCCCGCCGCAGTTGGAATGGCTGGACGCCGAATACAAAAAGGTTGCCGGCGACAAGGCCAAGTAGGGCAGTGAGCCGGTGATCAGTAATCACTGATTACTGATCACTCGCCCTCACCGGCCAGGGCACAGCCTGGGCTTCGGGCCAGACGAGATAGACGGTCCGCTGCGAATGGGCCCAGGCCCGGGCAAAGTCGGCGCGGGGGAACGTGCGGCGGACGCGTTCGCGCCGGACCCCGGGATCGTTCACCACCACGTCGCCCGTGGCGGTAAAGCCGCAGACGACGACCAGGTGGCCGTTCTCCGGCAGCGGCACCGGTGACCCCAGCAGCATGGTGTAACTCAGGGAGGTCGCGACCGGCAGGCCTCGGCTGGTCCATTCTTCCAGATCGGCGACATCTTCCAGGCGGGCAACGCAGGCGCGCAGGCCCGGCTGGGAACCGGCGAACGCCATGTTGAAAGGCCAGTTGCCCGTCCCATCCCAGGCCAGATCGAAGACGTTGGCCGCCGTGGTCCGCACGTCGAAATCCAGCTCGGGCCGGTGCAATTGGCCCGCCCAGTAGGCCAGCAGCATGGTGGTACACGTCGGGCTGCACCATTTGGTTACGCCCTCGGGATAATCGGCCTGCGAGCGCACCGGCACCGCGATGGTCCGTCCCCACGCGGACTTCTGGGGCGGCTTGGGTTCGTGCGACCGGTGGACATCGGCGAGGCAAAGGGTCAAAAACTTCAGCCGCGTATCCGCGCCGTGCAGCGTCACGCGTACCTGCACGCGCGGGGCCGGCTGCTTCAGGACCAGTGTGTCCGTTTCCACCCGCGCCGTGTCGTCGTGCTGATTGTTGATGCTGGTGCGCGTGTGCGGTTTCGCGCCGGTGCTCCAGCGGCCTAGGGTGAACCAATGAGCGGGACCGTCGGTCGTGACCGCGCGCGCCTCACAGTCCAGCGACCCGTGGGTGGTCATGGTTGCGTTCCAGGAGACAATGAGTTCGTCCCAGGCCAGGCCCGTCTCCAGCTCCGGGGATAGCAGGACCGTTTCGTCCCGCGCCGCTGTGCGGGTGAAGTTGGTGAAGCTCGAAAAGGTGAGCAGCGCCGTCGCCGGTGCTGCTGCCCGGACCTTGCCCGGGCAGGCGATCAAAGCGGCCAGCGTAAGCAGCAGGCCGAGCGCGCGGCCCGGCCTACGCCAGCAACCGGTGACGATGCTGATAATGCACGACGGAAAATTCATGGTCGCTGAGCACTTCGCCGATGGGCGTGAACATGTCCTCGAACGGGGGGAAAAAGGCGTCGCCGGGCACGATCTGTTTGACCCGGGTGAGATAGAGGTCCGTGCAGCTCGGCAGCAGCAGCGCATAGATTTCCGCCCCGCCGGCGATCCAGACCTCGCGGGGATCCTCTTCGACCGCCGCCGCCAGCGCGGCCTCGTCGGGTACTGTCCGGGAGCCGGGAGCGGTGAAGCCCGACCGGCTCAGGATGATGGTCTCGCGCCCCGGCAGCGGGCGGCCGATCGATTCGAACGTCCGCCGCCCCATGACCAGGATGTGCCCCAGCGTCGCCTGCTTGAACCAGCGGAAATCGGCGGGCAGATGCCACGGGATTTTCCCGCCGGCCCCGATCACGCGGTTTTCTGCCATGGCGGCGATGGCTTTGTAAGCTCTCACGGCTCCCATTTCGTGGCGCTGATCCGCTGCCCTGTCATTCGTATCTGCGTTCCATGTTGGCGTGACACAGCCCATTCCGCGCTCCCAGCTTCCCGCTCCGCGCTTCTCAGTGGCAGCCGCAGCTCGGGCCGCAGGAACCGGCAAAGTCAGACGGCTTGGGCACCCGGCCCAGTTCAAAGGCCTTGGTCACGTGGCTGGTGATCATGTCGCGCATTCCCTGCATCTCCTCCTGCGCGGCGAGGAATTCCTGGGCCAGCGGATTGGCCAGGAAGCCTTCCCGCAGCCGCTCGAAGCCGGCGATCTCGCCATCCTCCAGCTGCATGCCCATCTGCTGCTTCTGCTGGAGCAGGCCGGCCTGTTCGTTCAGGGCGGCGAGCTGTTCGCGGGCGGAGGGGTCCTGACCAAACCGCTCGATGCGGTCGCGGATGGAGACAAACTCCGGCGCCGCGACGAGCGCGGCACAGAGTTCGTGAATCTTGGGCAGGAGCAGGCTGCCGGTGGGGGCGATCGCGATATCGGTATCGGTTTCCATAAGCGTGGCAACGTCGGCGAAACGGACCATCCGTCCCGGCAGCGCGTCAGACAAGAGTGCCCGAGCGGACCACGATGGCAAAACCTAGTTGTCGAAATCCGTTGAGCTGGTCTGACAATTCGGAACGGCCTTTCCCAATTTTCCGACCGGCGCCTATGGCACCCGCACGCGGAAGAAGCCCTGGGCGGTGTCGGCGGGCGGCGTCCATGACTCGCCGGTGGCCAGCGTCCTGACCGGTTGCCACTGCGCTTCGTCGCCCAGCAGTTCGCTGAACTCCACCGTGTAAGTCGCACCGGCAATGCCATCCACTTGCAGGGTCAGTACCGGAGCCAGGGTGAGCCTGAGTTCCGGCACCTGAACCACCAGGGGCTGGACTGTGCCCGTGAGCGCGAAGCTGAAGGGGTTGCCCTCGCCGAGGTTGTTCGTGAGCCGGACCAGACCGGAGAAAATGCCGGGTGTGGTCGTGTCGAGCGCGAGGGTGAAATTCGTCGAGCTGCCCGGGGCCACATTCGTGGGAAACTGGCCCAGCAGCTCGAAACCGGCGGGAAGCGAAAGCAGTCCCAGGGTCAGGGGCGAGCCGCCATCATTGCGGACCGTGTAGGTCCGCGTGGGCCCGGGTCGTCCCAGCAGGGTGCTGCCGAAATCCGTGCCATCCGCAGCCGATGGCGTGATATCGCCGTTGATGATCGTGAGGTCGCCGCCGAAAACGGCGATCTGGGCGGGGCCTGGCACATAGCTGATGCCCGTGGCGGCGAGGGTGTCCCCGGAGCCGGTGGTGGTGATCTGCGCCTCATAGCCGCCAGTCTCGGTTTCGCCGGCGAAATGGGTGGCATACTGGTTGGCAAGCCACGGTCCGACGATTCCGGCCAGCAGCCGGGGGAGGAGGAAATACTGGCCGACGGGATCGGTAGGATGCAGGAGCAGGTAATTGAAGAGAAAGACCGCATCTCCGTGTGCCTCGACCGGGTCCGACTGGTTGCCCTGTACCACGAAGGCCTCATCCGCCGTCACGGGTGATTCGGCGGAACCCAGGATCGACGTGTGGAACGACCACGAAAACAGCGAGTCGCGGGCGAAATCGACCTGGGCCGGATCTTCCGGATCGAAGCCGCCCGGAATGTCCCGCGCCGCATCCAGGGCGACGATGGTGTCCACCCCGCCCATATTCTCCGCGAGCTGGTCAGCAACGTAGCTGCCGAAGGAGTGGCCCACGAGGTTCAGGTTCGTGCCGTGAAAGCCGTAGGCGGCCAGCGCCGACGCGGCCCATTTGGCCACGGGCACGATCGAGGCTTCCGCGTCGAACGGATCAAGCACGCTTGTGTCCGCCGCCGCCCGCCAGTCGAGCGTGAGGATCTGGTCGTCCGGCCGGACATTGGCCAGGTCTGCCGCCGCCTCGGCGATATTCTGGTTGGTACGGGAACTCCGCCACCCATGGATGACAATCCAGGTCCGCACGCTGGGATCGATCGGGGCCGGATTGGGACCGAAACGCAGGATGTCCACCGGATAGTCCGTTGTATCGCCCGGTCGCTGGATGCTCCCGGCAATGCCCGGCGACAGCAGCAGCGTGTAAGCACCCGTGCTGCCGGCCGTGTCACCCTGGCCGCCCACCGCATCGTAAGCCTCGTTGCCGAGGCCCGAAACGCCCACGTAGTAGGTGCCACCAACCGGGAATACCTGCTCCAGATCGGCCTCCGCCTGCGGTACGTCATTGGTTCGGAGACCGCCAGCGGCATGCGCCAGTTCGTTTCCGGCCGAATCGAAGACGCGCAGATAGGGCGTCACGGCACCGATCGCATTGAAAGTGATGCGCTGGCCATCCGTCACTGTAAACGAATACATGTCCACGTCGTCGATGGTGCTGATCTCACCTCCCAGCGAACGTGTCTGCGTCAGGGGACCGAAGGGGATGGCCTCGGTGATCTGGTCGTCGCGATCGTTGCGGGACACATGCATCAGCACGGTGTCGTCGCTGCCGGACTCGAGGGACGCATCGTCGCGGTACGCCACGAAAGAATATTTGGGATCCCTGCCACCGTCAGAGATCCAGAGTGCGGGCCAGGCCGCGTCCGCAACGAGGCCGCCATTGCTGGTGTTGGTGTACACCGGGCCCTGCACGGTCGCGACCGTGTCGTAGCCCAACAGGCCGTGGTCCTCGCGGATTTGAAAGCTGATCAGTTCGCCCACGGCAAACCCGGTTAGCTCTGCCCGCAGGGTAACCACGGTACCCTCGACCACCTGCCGCGGCGGCACCCAGTAGGCACTCAGGAATCCTTCCGGATCGGTGACGTCGATGGTGAGGGTGTAATCGCCCGAGCCTGAGGAGAAGAGATCCGCACTGGTGCAACGGAGATAATAGGTGGAACCGCTGTCCAGCGTGACCGAAAGCGTCTCCGCCCCATTGTCGCCGTTCTGGTCCTGAGTGGCCACCACGGTGCCCCTCGAGGTCAGGGGACCGTTCGCGGCTTCCAGCTCCAGCTTGGCGTCGAGTGCACGGTCGGCGGCCGTTGGCGTCATGGTGAAGGTGAGCTTCCGGGGAATGGGAGCCACCGGAACGCTGATTTTGTAGTAATCCACATCCGTGAGCGTGGCAATTTTGGCGACGCTCACCCGGGCGTGATTGCTGGAGTCGATCACGATCGGCGTGGCGGCATCCCGGCTGTCATTCGGTTCCTGTTCAACGATGTCGGCCCGGAGTGCCGGTGTGACACTGAGCAGCAGGAGGCCCAGCCACAGCCATTGTGGCCAGTGCGGCGCGAACGGCTTCCCGCTGCTGGAAGGATGCTTCGTGGTGTCGGTCAGGATCATGCGTGGATTTGTAGGCCGAGGATCGCCGTCGTTAAGCAACCGCGCGGCAAAAAGCAACCCGAATGCGGACCTCATGGGAACAGGGAACAGGGAACGGCGAACAGCGAAAGATCGTCAACAACGCCTGCGCTGCTCAAACCGAAAACTGAAAACCGAAAACCGAAAACTCTCTCCCACCTACCACCTCGCCGCCATCCCGTCCTGGCGACGCTCGCTCGCACTGATCCACACGCGATCGGTGCGATCCCACATCACGGTCTGGCAGTTGCCGAACCCGCGTCGGGACCACGTCTGTTTGGTAGGGTTTAACCCATCTATCCTAATCTGAATACTCCACCAGTGTGGTGCTGTATGACCGCTCTCATTGTGATCCCCATGTTCGCCGCCGCCGGCTACTCCCTGGTCTATCTGTTGGGAGGGGGTGGCTTTTTCGGAGCCGTGGTCATCTTTTTCGTGGCCAAACTGCTCGGCAAGTAAGTGGTGTTCCCCGACTCAACTCCCTCTCCTCCTTCGAGAATCATGATTGCTGACCCTTCCGTGCGGATCACGACGGCAACCGTTGCCCCTCTTTACGACCGCAGCCTTTTTCCCAACCTCTGTTGGGGCTCGATCCTTGCCGGAACCGTGGCCGCGATCGGCATTCACCTGCTTCTGAGCGCCTTGGGCGTCGGGGCCGGGCTGGCCGCTTTCACGCCGGTGAGCGATGCCAATCCGCTTGAGAATTTTAGCGTCGGGGCCGCCATCGTCTGGACGCTGTGCGCCCTGGTCGCTCTGGGCTTTGGAGGCCTGATCGCTGGGCGGTTTTCCCACTCGCAGCACAGCGGGCTAGTTCACGGAATACTGGTCTGGAGCCTGACCATGATCATCACGGTGCTGCTCCTTTCCATGGGGACCGGCATGGTGCTGGGCGGTGCGCTCAAGGTCCTGGGCGAAGGCCTGGGAATTGGTGGAAAAGCTGTGGCCGCCGCTACCGGCGGCGCGGCCCAGGAAGGGATCAAACGGGGAGCGGATCAGTTGCAAAGCTTCATCGATGAGGGCGTTCAATCCGCTCCGACGAATTCCACCCCGGGCGAGGCCATCCGCGCGAAACGGGAAATCGGTTTTGCCGTCACGAAGCTGTTTGCCCCGGGAAACGACCCGGCCTCTCCCGGCAACCGTCAGGCCGCCGTGAAGGCGCTCATGGTCCAGGCGAAAATGAGCGAGGCGGATGCCACCAAGACCGTCGATGACTGGACCGCTTCTTATCAGGCGCTCAAGGGCGACTTGGAAAGCGCCAAAACCATGGCTGATCAAAAGGCCCGGCAGGCCGCCGACCAGGCCGCCAGCAATCTTTCCTGCGCCGCCATCTGGTCCTTTTTCGCACTGGCTCTGGGCCTGTTGGTCACCGGGCTTTCGGCCAGCCTGGGAGCGAAACGGGCCGTACACTGGGTCGAGTTTCACCGGACCCAGGCCAGCTGAGACCGCAAAGGGGCGCTCGTTTGCGCCCCGGAATTTTCACCGCACAGCAAAAATAACACGCCAATCATCATGTCCAAGAAATCTGTATTCTGTATCGCCACGAACCGGAGCCAGGCCGATCAAATTGTTGACCGGCTCAAAGCCGCCAACTTCTCCAACAACGACATCTCCGTGCTGTTTCCCGACAAGGGTACCACGCGGGATTTCGCCCACGAGAAGAACACCAAGGCACCTGAGGGAGCGGTTGCCGGCGCGAGCACCGGTGGCGTGGTCGGCGGGGCGCTGGGCTGGATTGTCGGCATTGGCGCGCTCGCCATTCCCGGTGTCGGCCCGTTCATCGCGGCGGGTCCCATCATGGCGGCACTGAGCGGCGCGGCCATCGGTGCGGCGGCCGGTGGCATTGCCGGCGGCCTGATCGGTCTGGGCATTCCCGAACTGGAAGCCAAGCGCTACGAGGGCAAGGTAAAAGAGGGCAACATTCTGCTCTCCGTCCACACCGAGAATTCCGACGAGATCAAGCGGGCCAAGGAAATCTTCACCGCAGCCGGGGCCCACGACATCTGCACCACGGGGGAATCCTCCGCACCGGACGCGCCCAAGAAAGAAGGCGTGCGCCAAACCGGCGGATACGCCGTTTAAAGCACTCCGTCAAATTCCCTGCTGCGGTCCGGACGGCTGGACCGCACAAAAATCTCACCCATCTATTCTCATGAAAACGAAAACACTCAAAGAGCTGTTCCTGGACGAGCTGGCCGACATGTATGACGCCGAGAAGCGCATCGTGAAGGCGCTCCCCAAGATGGCCAAGGCCGCGACCTGCACGGACCTCAAGGGCGCCATTGAAAAGCATCTGCAGGAAACCCACGGCCATGTGACCAAGCTGGAGGAGGTCTTCCAAACCTTCGGCCTCCATGCCAAAGGCAAGACCTGTGAGGCGACCAAAGGGCTGCTGGAAGAGGGCGCCGAGATCGCCGCCGATTTCAAGGGCTCGCCGGCCATCAACGCAGCCCTCATCTCCGCCGCCCAGAAGGTCGAGCATTACGAGATGGCCTCCTATGGCTGCCTGCACGAGTGGGCCGGCCTGCTCGGCAACCAGAAGGCCGCCGCGCTCTTGGAAACCATTCTCAACGAGGAGAAGGCCGCCAACGAGGGGCTGACCGATCTCGCGGTCACCAAAAGCAATCAGGAAGCGCTATGCGAGTCCGGTGACGCGACCGAGGAGCAAAAACCGGGGAAAACGTCGGCGAAATCTCGTAAGCCTGTTTCCCTGGATGTGCTCGGCAAACACCCGCTGCTGAAGCCGTTGAAGAAGAAGTGATCGGGCGGATGCCAAGGCGTTCCTGGCACCTACCACCCCGCCGCCATCCCGTCCTTGCGGCTCTCGCTCGCGCCGATCCACACGCGGTTCGTCTTGTCCCACATCACGGCCTGGTAGCCGCCGAAGGCAGGGACGGAGGCGGAGCCCAGCCTGTGCCCGAGCTTCTGCAGGTCGCGGACGCTTTCCGGCGGGAAGCCGGCCTCGAGGTTCACCGTGCCACCATCGGTCATCACCGTGCCGTCGGGATCGCTGGAGCCGGTGTGGTAGATGCGCGGCGCATCGCCGGCCTCCTGCAGGTTCATGCCGTGGTCGATCCAGTTCACGAGCACCTGGACGTGGCCCTGCGGCTGCATGTCGCCGCCCATCACGCCGAAGGCCATCAGCGGCTCGCCGTCGCGGGTGACAAAGGCGGGGATGATCGTGTGAAACGGCCGCTTGTGTGGCGCGTAGCTGTTGGGCCGGCCCGGCGTGAGGTCAAACGCCTCGCCCCGGTCGTGCAGGCCGAAGCCCAGCCCGGGCGGCACCATCCCGCTGCCCATGCCTCGGTAGTTGCTCTGGATGAACGAGACCATCATCCCGTTCGGATCGGCGACGCACAGATAGATCGTGTCGCTCGTGCGCAGTGCGGAAATGCCCGGATCGTAATGCTTCGCCGCGCTGTCCGGCCGGATCAGCATGCGCCGTTTCGCCGCGTAGTCTTTTGAGTTCAGCTCGGCGATGGGCGTCTTGAAGAAATCGGGATCGGCATAGAGCCGGGCACGATCCTCGTAGGCCAGCTTCTTGGCCTCGATGAACGTGTGCATATAGGCCGTGCTCCCAAAACCCATCGCGTGGAGGTCGTAGCCTTCGAGGATGTTCAGCATCTGGAGCACCGAGAGGCCCTGGCTATTCGGCGGCAGCTCCCAGATGTCGTACCCCCGATAATTGGTGGAGATCGGGTCCACCCATTCGGATTTCTGTTCGGCGAAATCGCGTTCCGTGAGGAAACCGCCCTGTTCCTGGATGAACGCGCAGATCGTGTGGGCGATGTCGCCCTTGTAGTAGGCGTCGCGTCCACCGGTGGCGATTTTGGAGAGCGTGGTCGCGAGCTGCGGATTCTGGAACCGCTCGCCTTTGCGTGGCGTGTGCCCGTGGGGTGCCCAGAGGTTCGTCACGTTGGGCCATTTGGCGAGGATGGCCACGTTGCGTTCCCAGCCTTCGGCGATGACTTCGCTCACCGGAAAACCGTCGCGGGCGTAGCCGATGGCCGGGGCGAGATTCGTGGCCATGGGCAGGCGGCCGAACTTGCCGTGGAGCGCGAACCAGCCATCCACCGCGCCGGGCACGGTAACGGGCAGGGGACCGTAGCTCGGCACATTCGTCAGGCCGCGCTTCTGGAATTCCTCCAGCGTCAGGGCATGGGGCGAATGCCCGCTGGCGTTCAGGCCATGCAGCTTCTTCGTCGCCGGATCCCAGACGATGGCGAACAGGTCGCCACCCACGCCGCAGCTGATCGGCTCCATGAGGCCGAGGCAGGCATTGGCCGCGATCGCGGCATCCACCGCCGAGCCGCCGGCCTTCATCACGTCAATCGCGGCCTGCGTGGCGAGGGGCTGGCTCGTGCAGGCCATCCCGTGCGGCGCGATGGTCTCGGAGCGGGTGGTGAAGCCGCGGTTCACGGGGCGCTGGGTGGCATGCATGGCAACGGGAAAGAGCACGAGGGCGAGGATGGGCGTGAACAGGCTTCGCGATGCCATGCACCGGGTCTAGCAAGGGTTCGGGTTGCGGGCACGCGAAACTTCGGCGTTCGAATCGCACTTCGATTCGGCTCCCCGGCCGCCCCGGCCGGCTAGTCTTTCAGACGATAAAACCGCACGGCTGAATCGGGGCAGAAGTAGGGGCTGCCAACGGCACCCGGTGCCGGCTGCCAGGCGCCGCCGTCCTTCAGGTCGGTGGTCGTCTCCAAGGTGTAGCCGTCGCCATTCCAATACAGGGTCGTGCCCCCGCCCGGCTCCGTCAGGAGATTGAGGTGGGGTTGCAGCGTGGGCGGGACCAGCAGCGTGAGCGACGATCCAAAGGTGATGTCGGGACTGTCGGCCGAATAATTGTGTACCTCCACGGCCAGCAGGTTGCGTCCCGTCAGCAGGTTGGTGAGCCCGTCGCCGGCAAGGGAGAAGAGGATCGGACAGGTGGCGTCGCCATCGCAGTTGAAGCCGGTCGCCAGTGTCGCGTGACGGATGGTTTCGGGCGCGGCCGGCAGGTTGTTGCGGTGGATTTCGGAACCGTTCAGATAGAAAACCGCACCGTCATCAATGTAGTTGGTAAACAGGAGCCGCACGTCTCGCCGGTCGCCTGTAAAGTCAAACCAGGTCCGGAAATAGTAGGTGGGATAGGGCAGGCTGGTGGCCGGGTTGACCGGCAGTTGTGAGCCTATGGGCCGCAGGTCCGGATTGGGCGCGCCCGACCGGGCATCGGCCCAAAGCAGGCCCTGCCCCACCGGCCAGGCTGCCTCCGCAAACGCGGGGGTCGGCCAGGGAGTTCCATCCAGGTCGTTGGTCGAGTAACGCCAAGTGTTCGTGAGCGAAACCAGCTCACTCGCGACTGGCTGGGGCAGGGGTGGAACGGTGAATTCTCCGACATGGGTTGCCACCCGACCACCATCGCCGGAACGGATCCGGTATTGCACCAAGGCGCCCGGCCCGGGTACGGCCAGCGTGGCAACATGTCGGAACCTGGGCGTCCCCTCCGGCTCGGAGCTCTGGCCGTATTGCAGCCCTTCGCCGTAATCGACGGCGGTCGGGCAGGGCGTTGTCGTTGTCCACAGCAGGTTCACGGTCGTCGCGCCGGGGGTGGCGTCCACCTGGACGCCGCCGGCCACCACATCCGGCGTCTGCGCGAGCGGCGTCACGCGGATGACATCCGCTGCCAGCATGTTGGTCTGGCCGGGAGCGGAGGTTCCCAGCAGGACGACCCGGTTCGTCTGTGCGGGGTCCAGCCACGCCTCTCCCAGCCGGACCCAGCCGGTGGGAGTGCCCTGCGGAAAGGACCGGGTCAGCACGTTGCTGGAGCCCATCCAGATCTGCCAGACCGCCGGGGCGGCGTCGGTCCGGCGGGGGAGCTGGGCCAGCACGGCGTAGTTCCGCGCCTCGGTCAACGGCAGCAGCCATTGGGCGGTGGCCGTCTCGCCTGGAGCGAGGCGTGACTCACGCGCATCCACCCCCCAGGCGGCCGAAGCGGTGTTCGTCCAGGTGCCGGACGGTTCGGAATACCCGGGTGAGAGATTGTCCAGATACAGGTCGTCAGGAAGCCAGCGCACGATTTTGATCGCCAGGTTCCCCGCCGGATCGGTGACCGCGACGCCCGCCTTGGCGAGGCTGGCGGACGGCAACGGCAATTGGGCGGTCCATCGGTTGGAGCCGGCCGGCACACAGGTCGCGATGCCGTAATTCTCCGAGACGTCCTTAAATCCCACGAAGGGCGCTCCCTGATAGATGGGGCCGGAGGTGGTGATTTCCAAGGTGGCCAGCCCCCCGGTTTCCGTCGGCTTCACCGTCAGCGTGGGCAGCTGCTGGGCGGTCAGCCCGCGCCAGCGCTGCATCGCCTCGATCGCAGTGCAATACCGGAACTTCACGTCCGGATACTTGGCGGCGGCGGCATGGATGAGCGTGTCCATGCGTTCCATGTCCGTCAGGAAGAAGCTTTCCGGAAGGTGCGCCCAGAATGAAACCACCTCGTCCGTCCCGTCCGCCGCCTGGGCGAAAATGTCATCCACGAACGGCTGCGTGACGTTGATGGTCTTCACCGACCGGACGTTCCACGCCGGTTCCGCGCCCGGTAGCTGGTAGTTGGTCGTGGCGGGGTGGAAGGGCACGAAGTTCGTCGGCGCCAGCGACCAGTCGAGCACGTTGAAGAAGGGCTGGACCGCCTGCCCGCTCTTCAGCGGGGAGTCATCGTCCATGTTGTACGGCCACAGGCGGTCGATATAGGTCTGCCATTCGTTGTCCATGTAGTGCCAGCCGCTGCGGAAGGTCACCGTGAACGTCTCCTCCTCGATCAGCGACTCGGCCAGGGCCCGGTCAAAATCGCCGCGGCATTCGCGGAAAGTCTTCGCCTGGTTCCAATAGCTGGTCCCGTCCCCGGAGTAATCACTCCACAGGAAGGTGTGGTAGTGCAGCGTCAGCTCGTCGCCGAAGTCCCGGATGGCCGTCCCGTGATAGTGGCGCATCAGGTAGAGGGGGAGCAGGTTCGGCACGGGGGCGTCGAGGTTGTCGCTTTGTCCGTAAACGCTGCCCACGAGCATCCACCAGGTCAGCTTGAGCGGATTGCCGTAGGAGTCCGCGAACTTCGCCCGCCAGGCGGGATCCATCGCCTGGTAGGCGTGATCGGTCGGGTCGGTGTAAAGGGCGGTGGAGAAATGGTTCGTGTGGACGTAGATGTTGATGCCGCCCGGGAAGTTCCAGAGCGCCGTGTCGGAGCCGAGCACGAAGCAGATCGTGCCGGCCGAGAACGCCCGTAATTGGGCGAACAGGGCCAAGGCCAGCAGCCTTATCAACAGGTGCTTCAACTTCATGTTTCCGAACCGCCTTCAGTTCGGCGGACCGCCCGGGAGAGGACTCCGTACTTCTTCGCCTCAAAGTGACAGCAGAACCCGGTAGATGGCGTACAGTTTAGCAAGTCGGCGGCCAATTACGAGTTGCGAATTGCGAGTGACGAGTTGCTCGGCCGCCATAGGGCTGACTCAGGATTCAGGACCCGGGACCCTGTCATTCGAACCGCAGCGCCACCATCGGATCAACCCGCGTTGCGCGACGGGCCGGGACATAGCACGCCAGCAAGGCCACGGCGCCAAGCGAGAACGTCACGGTCGCAAAGGTGAGTGGATCGGTGGGCGCAACCTGGAAGAGTGCGCTGGCCAGCACCCGCGTCAAAGCGAAGGAAGCCAGCAGCCCGATGACCACGCCCGCCAGGATCAGCCGCATCCCCTGTCCGACAACCAGCCGTAGCACATCGAATCGCCGGGCCCCCAGCGCCATGCGGATGCCGATCTCCCTTTGCCGCTGGGCGACGGTGAAGCTCAGAAGGCCATAGAGACCGATGATCGCCAAAGTCAAGGCGAGGGCGGCGAAGCCTCCGATCAATCCAAGATTGAGCCGCTCCGGTGCCACGTTGTGGTTCCGGACCTCATCCATGGTCTGCATTCCGAAAATCGGCAGCGCCGGGTCGAGCTGGTAAACCTGTTGCCGGAGAGTGCTGAGCATGGCGACGGGGGCGGTGGCAGTTTTGACCACCACCACCGTGTTCTGGAGCGTTTGCTGATAGATGGGGAAATACGCCTGCACCAGTCCGCCCTGGTCCTTCAGGCGGTTCTCCTTCACGCGTCCGACGATCCCCACGATGGTCACGACCGGCTGCTTATCGCGTTCCCCCCAGGGAATCCGTATGCGCTGGCCGATCGGGTTTTGGCCGGGCCAATGGCGCTTGGCGAATTCCTCGTCGATGATCACCGAGCTGAGCCCGGCTCCCCAGTCATAGCCGGCGGCGCCCCGCAGGTGCTCCCGGTTGTCCTGTTCCGTGAAATCCCGTCCCTGCCGCAGCGGAATGCCCATGGCCCGGAAGTAATCGGGTGAAATGAGATGAACCTGCAAGGAGGGTTGCAGCTGCGGCGGTGGCTCAGGCTGTCCTTCGATCACGAAGCGCATGTCCCAGCCGCCCTCATGCAGCGGCGTGGTCTGGGAGGCGACGCTGGCGGCCTGCACCCCGGGCAGCGCGCGCAGCTTTTCGAGCAGCGCATGGTAGAAAAGGATCTGCTGCTCCGCGGTCTGGTATTTGTCGGGGGGCGCAGTGAAGCGGAATGTCAGAACATGGTCGGCCGCAAAGCCGGGATCTACCCGTAGGAGCCTATTAAAGCTGAGGAGAAGCAGGCCGGCCCCGACCAGCAGCACGAAGGTCAGCGCGACTTCCGCGATGACCAGTCCCTGCCGCAATCCGGCCCGGCCGGAGGTCGCGCCGCGTCCCCCTTCTTTCAGGGTGCCGTGCAAATTGGGACGGTTTGCGTGCCACGCCGGAGCCAGACCGAAGAGGACCCCCGTGAACACCGCCACCAGCCCCGAGAACAGCAGGACGCGCGGGTCCAGGCTGATCTCGGCCGCCCGCGGCAGACTCTCGCCGGCCAGCGCCACCACAATCCGGAGCAGACCCTTGGCGAAGAGGAGGCCCACGGCCGCGCCCAGCAGCGCGAGCAGGCCGCTTTCGGTGAGCAACTGTCGCGTGATCCGCCAGCGCCCCGCGCCCAACGCAGCGCGCAGAGCCATTTCCTTCTCCCGGGCCGCCGCCCGGGCGAGCAACAGGTTGGCGACGTTGGCGCAGGCGATGACGAGCACAAAGCTGACCGCCCCGAGGAGAATCCACAGCGCGCTCCGGACATTCCCCACTTTCTGATCCAGCAGCCGGTCGATCTGCACACCGCGCGTCTTGTTGGACTCCGGATATTGCTGTTCCAGGCGAAGGGCGATGACATCCAGGTTGGCCTGCGCCTGTTCTAGTGTGACTCCCGGTTTGAGCCGCGCCAATCCGAGCAGTCCCGGATGATCGTCCCGCTTCTGCCAGCCGGGCGCAATCGGACCCACCGGCAGCCAGAGGTCAGCCTTGTATGGAAAATCAAATCCTGCGGGCATGACCCCCACAATGGTATAGGACTTTCCGTCGAGGGTGATCGTTTGGTTCGCGATCCCCGGCTGGCCGCCAAACTGGCTCTGCCACAGCGCGTGGCTGATCACGGCCACCGGCGGGGCTCCCGGCTTGTCTTCGTCCTCGCCGAAAACCCTCCCGATTTCCGGCTGGGTGCACAGCGCCGCAAACACGTCCGCCGACATCATCACTCCCGCCAGCCGAAGCGTCTCGCCGGCACCGGTGAAGGTGAAACTGTTCCCGATATAGGCGCCAAACTTCTCAAACACCGTTTGTTGATCCTTCCAGTCGGTGAAATTCGGGTAGGCCAGCGATCCACCCGACCAATCGGGCCCGCGCTCGCTCAGCGCGACCAGTTGTCCCGAATCGGGATAGCCCAACGGACGCAACAGCACCGCATCCACCACGCTGAAAATCGCGGTATTCGCGCCAATGCCCAGCGCCAGGGTAAGGACCGCCACGGCTGCGAAGCAGGGGTTCTTGCGCAATTGCCGCGCGCCGAAACGGATGTCCTGGAGCAAGGTTTCCAGCAGAGGCACCCCGAGCTGGTCCTTGTAAGATTCCTTCGCGGCCTCGATCCCTCCGAGCTGGATCATCGCCTGGCGGCGCGCCTCGTCGGGCGTCATGCCCGCTGCCAGATTGTCCTCGATGCTCATCTGGAGGTGGCTTTCCAACTCATCGTCCAGCTCCCGGTGCTTGTGCTGCCGGTTGAACAGGCCGCCCAGCCGCATCAGCCACCCGCGAAGCGTTCTCATGCCAGGCCCTCCTGGGGGTTCAGGAAGCAGGCCACGATGGCCGTCATCTGTTCCCATGCCTGGGTTTCCTTCTGGATCTGTTTCCGGCCCGCGCGGGTGAGCTGGTAAAACTTCGCCTTCCGGTTGCTCTCCGAGAGGCCCCATTCCGAAGTGATGTAGCCCTCCTGCTCCAGCTTGAGCAGGGCCGGATAGAGCGTGCCGTAATTGACCGACAGCAGGTCGGCGCTGGTCCGCTCGATCTGCCGGGCGATCCCGTAACCGTGCAATGACCCGGTGCGTTCGAGTGTTTTCAGGGCCATCAGCGCCAGGGTGCCCTGCCAGACCTCAGGTTTGCCATTCACGGGTTCGAGGCTGCCGTATCTCCTATTGGAATGCAATACGAGATACGGCGTTTCTGGTCGCGGGCGGGATAGTTCAAAACTCATCACCCGAAATTTGCACCTCGTAATGTCCCCTCAGGCTTGGACGTTGGCCGGCCGGCTGGCAGGCTCCTTCCAACATGCATTCCCTGCGCTGCCTCCTCGTCCTTGCCGTGGGCATCACCGTTGTTCGCGCCGAAGCTCCCAAGTGGGAGCAGATGGATTACGGCCCGTTTCTCGCGTCGTCCGTGACCATGCCCTGGTCAAAGAATGGCGAGGATGTGGACGGCATCACGCTGAAAGGGCTGACCGTGAAGCTCGGCACGAATGGCGCCGCCTGTTTCGACACGGCGGAGCTGCGCTGGGCCGGTGCGTGGACCGGCGGCTGGCTGAAGCTGATGGGCACGCCCTTCGACGGCACGCATCGTCCTCCGGAGCGTTCCCGGCCGGCCGTGGTGGGCACGCCGATCTTTGGTTCCTCGCACGGTCCGGGCTGGGCGAAGGAAGGGGATTGGCGCGACCCGCGCACGGAGCCGTATGTGCCGCTGCCGCATGATTGGGCGAAGTGGGGCGGGGTCCATCGCGTCGGTGACCGCACGGTGCTGAGCTACACGGTCGGCAAAACCCCGGTGGATGAACTGCCCGCTCTGGTCACCCGCGATGGAGTGACCGCCTTCGCGCGTTCGCTGCGGGTCGGCGCGCACCGACAGCCGTTCAGCCTGCTGGTCACCGAGCTGCGCCTTGAATTGCGCCGTGAACAGGCCTCCGTGGGCGTGCCGCCTGAACCGGACAACCGCATCATGCCCTTCGGCCAGCTCACGGCCGGCGCGGAACGCCTCCCCGCAGACGCACGATGGGAGATTCTTGCCGGCAGCCGGCTGGTGCTGCATCTGCCGGCCGCGTCGGAACCGACTTCGCTGCGGCTCTTTGTGGCCCACAGCGGTCCCGAAACGCTACGCCGGCTCATGGACGGAGAATTGGCTGCGCGGAATGCGGCCTATTGGAGCGGCGGTGGCCGGAAGTGGAGCGACTCCGAGGTGCTCGCGGAAGCGACGGGACTTCCGCTGGAGGGGGTGCCGCCCGTTGCCGTTAAGCCGGCCTGGCCCGGGGTCATCACCACCTCGGCCAAGCTCGGGGACACCGGCGCCGCGTATGAATTGGATTCGGTCGTCCTACCGGACGAGAACCCCGGTCACGCCTGGATGCGCCCGAGCGGTTTTGATTTCTTCAGCGACGGCACCCGCGCCGCCGTCTGCACCTGGGGCGGCGACGTGTGGATCGTGTCCGGTCTCGACGGCGCGCTCGCGAAGCCCACGTGGCGCCGCTTTGCCGCCGGTCTTTTCCAGCCGCAGGGGCTGAAGATCGTGAAGGACCAGATCTATGTGCTCGGGCGCGACCAGATCACGCGCCTGCAAGACCGCAACGGCGATGGTGAGGCGGATTTTTACGAGTGCTTCAACAACGACGTGAGCGTCACCCCTAACTTCCACGAGTTCGCCCTCGATCTGCACGCCGACGCCGCGGGGCGGTTTTATTTCACCAAGGGTGGGCCGTTGCTCGGTACGGAATATTGGGACCCCATCGGGATGCACAACGGCTGCGTGCTCCAGGTCAGCGCGGATGGTAAGGAATTGACGCGCTATGCGACCGGCCTGCGAGCTCCGAACGGCTCCGCGGTCGGGCCGCACGGCGAAGTGACGTGCAGTGACAACGAGGGCATCTGGACGCCTGTATGCCGGCTGAACTGGGTGAAACCCGGCGGCTTCTACGGCGCGATGGGGCTTGATCACCGCGACACGCGGCCGACGACCTATGATCCGCCGCTGTGCTGGCTGCCCTTCGCGATTGACAACTCAGCCGGTGGCCAGGTCTGGGCCGGGGAGAAGTTCGGCCCGCTCGGCGGCGAATTGATCCACCTGAGCTACGGCAAATGCCGGGCGTTCCACGTGCTGCGGCAGGAAGTCGGCGACACGATACAGGGTGGCGTGGTGCCGCTGCCGTGGCGGTTTGATTCCTCCGCGATGCGCGGTCGAGTGAATCCGCGCGACGGATCGCTGTGGGTTGCCGGCCTCAAGGGCTGGCAGACCACCGCGGCCCACGATGGTGCGCTGCACCGCATCCGCTACACGGGCAAACCGTTCCCGACGCTGGCCGGCTTTGTGGTGAAGCACGACGCGTTCGAGCTGCGTTTCAACACGCCCCTGGATCGTGCGACGGCCACCGACCTTCAGAATTGGGACGCGCAACAATGGGATTACCTCTGGGGCGAACACTACGGCTCCGATCTCTATTCCGTCGCCGAGCCCGGCAAACTCACCGGCAAGAAGGGCGAGCTGAAGGGCGACCACCTCACCGTTAGCTCGGTCGAACTGACCGACGGCGGGCTTGGGGTCCGGCTGAAAGTGTCCGGTATCCGCAAGGCGATGCAGCTGATGGTCCGCGCGACCTTGAAGACCTCGGACGGCACCGAACTTCCGGTGGAATATTACGGCACCATCAACGCCGTTCCCTGACCGCAGCAACTTTCGCCAAGCAAGTTGAATTCCCGGCCTCTCATCGCGTCAGCCGACGACACCTGACCATGCGTTTGCCCCTCCTGTTCTTCCTTACATTGGGCCTGCTGACGGCTGCACTGCACGCCGCCGACCTCACGCCGGCACCGCAGCAGTTCCGGCAGGAGATCGCCCAGCGGTTCACCGTCGCCGACGGGTTGCCGGCGAATCCCGTGCAACTGGTGGACTTCACAGCCGAGGGCAATCCGCGCGCGTTCGCCGGTGGCAAGTGGAGCGAATTGCGCGACGGGAAATGGCGCGAACTCCCGGCGCTTACGGCGAAGTCGGAACGTGAGTTTGTTTTTGCCGACGCCACCGGTGCGCCGGTTACGGTGGCGTTGCCTTGGGCCGGGGTGAGGCAAGTCGTCCGCGCGGGCGCGGACACGTGGCTGGTCACGGCGGCAGACCCGTTCCTCGTGCACAATGGGCAGATGGCCTCCCAGAGCTGGCCCAGCAAATGGCGCGTGAACCAGCTCACTGTCGGTCCCGGAGGCGAAGTCTTCCTCGCTTCCAGCGGCGGGTTGTTCCGGCGCGTCGCCGCCGGCTGGAAGTCGCAGGACATTTTCGACGGACTGGGCCGGGCGTGGGCGGTGAAAGATGTTCTCGGGGTCGCGTTTGATTCGATGGGACGCCTCTGGTTCGCGACGAAGGCGGGCGTGGGTTGCCATGATGCGGCCGGCTGGAAATTCTATGAGGGCAAGGACGGCCTGCCGTGGAATGATTTCACCGGCATGGCTGCCGGGACCGAAGGCGAGATGTGGTTTGGCACGCACCTCGGAGCGATCCGGTGGGACGGTCACGATTTCCAATATCGCCAAGGCCCGCTCTGGCTGCCGCACGACGACATCAGTGGTCTCGTGGTGAATGCGAAGGGCGATGCCTGCTTCGCCACCGCCGGCGGCGTGAGCGTGATCGTGCGCCAACCGATGACGCTCGCGGCGAAGGCGGAGCACTACGAGGACGAGATCGAGCATTACGTCAAGCGGACGCCGTTCGGCTACGTGGCCGAGGCCCCACTGGGCAAGCCGGCCGACCGGTCCACCGCCACGCCCCACGATTCCGACAACGACGGTCTGTGGACCGCCATGTATGGCGCCGGCGAGTGCTTCGCCTACGGGGCGACCAAGGACGCGAAGGCGAAGGTTCGCGCGAAGCAGGCCTTCGAGGCCCTGCGATTTTTGCAGAAGGTCACGCAGGGCGGTACGCCGTCGCCGCCGAAGGGTTACGTCGCCCGTACCATCCTCCCGGGGAACGGGCCGGACCCGAACGTGGGCCGCATCGCCTTTGACCGCGAGGAGCAGAAGCACGACGTGTTGTGGAAAGTCTACGAGCCGCGCTGGCCCAAGAGCGCAGACGGCAAATGGTATTGGAAATCCGACACCAGCAGCGACGAGCTCGACGGCCACTATTTCTTCTATGCCCTCTATTACGACCTCGTGGCCGATACGGACGCGGAGAAGGAGCGTCTGCGCGAAGTCGTGCGCGACCTGACGGACCATCTTATCACCCACGGTCTCACCCTCACCGACGTGGATGGCACGCCGAGCCGTTGGGGGGTATTTGGGCCCCAGTTCCTGAACCACGATCCCCGCTGGTGGGCCGAGCGCGGGATGAACTCGCTCAGCATCCTCACCTACCTTTCGGTTGCGGAGCACGTCACGGGTGATCCGAAATATGCCGCGATCTCACGCGAGCTGATCGACAAGGAATCGTATGGGCAGAACGTGATGTATCCCAAGGTTCAGGCCGGTCCCGGCTCGGGCAACCAGTCCGACGACGAGATGGCGTTCATGTGCTTCTACGGAATCCTGCACTGCTCGAAGGACGAGACACTGAAGAACAGCGTCCGCGCCTCCTTCTATGCCTACTGGCAGAACGAGGAGCCGGAGCGGAATCCTTTCTTCGACTTCGCCTACGCGGCTCAGGGACTCGGACAATCCATCACGAACGTGTGGGGCACCTTCCCAGTGTCACCGCACGGCGACTGGTTCGCTGATTCCATGGCGACCCTGCGCGGCTTCCCGCTCGACCGGCTTGACTGGTCGCATAAGAACTCGCACCGGCTCGATGTCGTCCCGCTCGGCGGCACGCGGTCGAAGGACTCCTACATGCCGGGCGAACGTGGACGTGGCAACCGGGTCGATGGCAAGGTGCTGCCGGTGGAGAACCGCCACTTTGGCCACTGGAACACCGATCCTTGGGAGCTTGATTACGGCGGCAACGGCAACGAGCTCGATGCCGGCACCGTGTTCCTGCTGCCCTACTATATGGGGCTGTACCACGGTTACATTGCGAAGCCGTAAAACGAGGCGGCTATTGCTGGACCGCGCGGGCGAAGCGGGGGCCGGGTTTGGTTCCGTAGGGATCACCAAACAAAGATACCCGGTTTGCCGGGATCACAGGCATCGCGTAAATCCAGTCGGTCAGGTTGGTGGAGATCTGCACCCGGTACAGGTTGGTCAGACCGCCCGTGAGGCCTACGCTTATAGAGGTATCGGAAGGTCGTCCCAAGAAGGTCAGTCTGGGGGAGTCAGCCACGGCCGGCAGCAGCGTCACTGATGTGCTGAGGGCATCCACGCCCGTATCATTGGCGACAAAGAGCGCATAGGTGCCCTCGTCTTCACTCGACACCTGGCGCAGCGTCAGAATTGCGTTGGTTTCTCCGGGTAGGGCGGTGCCGTCGTGAAACCATTGGAATGAACGGGGTGATTTGCCCGTGATCAACGCGCCCAGATTCACGCTGTCTCCCGCCGGCACGGACGATGGCACGGTGAGGGAAGTGATCTGGGGCGTGAGGCTCAGCGGCGGGCCACCCTTCAATTTGGCTAGGCCCCAGCATTCTTCGCCGTTGAAGCGGGTGAATCCGCCATACACCACCAGGTCATCACCCGGCAGCACAAACACCTTTTCGATGGGCGCATCCGGACCGTCGCCGGAGTTGAAACTGGCGTCCGGTGTGCCATCCGGAAGCAGCCGGGCCACGCCGCCATGAGGTTGGCCGGCCAGAGTTTTGAAGGAGCCGGCGACCATGATCCGCCCCTGACTGTCGAGCCGGATCACGTTGACCAATCCGTCACACGACAGCCGGGTATTAAATTCGGTGTCCCGGCTGCCGTCCTCATTCAAGCGGCGGAACTGATAGACGTGAGTCGTGTTGTTCGTGTGGAAATCGCAGAAGAGAATCACTTTCCCATCGGGTTGGGGTTCGGCCAGCAGCACCTGTGAGACGACCGGAAGCGAGGAATGGAAGCCGGGATCGGCCCGGATGAGATCGGGTCTGAGCCGACCGATGGCATTTTCCGGCAGTCCGGCCAGGGTGGTGGAGAATCCCCAGAGCAGCACCTTGTCGTCCGGTAGCACATTGAACCCGTGTATTCCGCCGAAACGCCCACTGCCCTGCTGACCAAACTGGGTGTGACCGTCCGGCCGGATGCCGTACGCCATCTCGTCGGTGCGTTGGATCAATGACCCGTCGCTTTGAAACTGAAGTTCCTCGCCCTCCCCGGGAGAAAATGTGCTCCAGTGGCCGCTGAGCACACGAAGCGAGCTGTCGCGGCCGACGGAGATGAGCCGCTGGGTGATTGGGTCAAAGAACAAAACCGTGCCGCCTGTGGCCTGCAAGGGGGTCCATTGGGACTGCCCCCGGGTAAGCAAAGTGAATATCAGATCCAGGCTGCCTGAGGCGGTCAGGAGGGCCGGACCGGTCACAATGTTTGCGCCCATGGTTTCGAAATACGGATTCTCTGATCCACCATGACCAAAGAGCAGCGCGCCATCGGCGAAGGCTGCCGGGACCGGTGGCTTCACCGCCTGGCGAAGCGCGAAGTCTAGCGTGCGCAACAGCTTGCCCTGCGGTGAGTAGATCCTCGGAGCGCCGCCATTCTGCACCAGATAATCCAAGGTGGGCAGCACTGTGATGGTCAGATACTGGCCGAGATTTGCGGTCCCGCTGAGGGGGACGCTCGTCGCGAGGCTTCCATCATGGTTCAGTTCGGCAACCGAGGTGATCCCCGTGGTGGCGGCCGTCGTCTTGACCAGCATATGCCCCTCGGGAAGAAAGCTGACAAACTGGCCTGGCGAGACGGCGGGGTGGAAATCGGGGTCCAAGCTGCCATCCGCTCGTAATCGCACAAAGGGATGCACCGTTCCGGAGCCACCTCCCAGCAAGCTCTGGTCCGTGCCGTAAATCGCGATCAGGACCTCCCCGTCGGGTGACACGGCGCTGAAACTGCCGGTAGCGAAATTCGCGGGCGCGGGGTTGTACGACTTGTCGAACGATCCATCCGGCATAAGCCGCGTCCATTCCGAGACTCCATACTCGTGAAATGCGGTCGGCGTGAATTCGACAAGCATGCGGTCATCGGCCAGCACTGACACCGCCAAGATGCGCGCCCCGTCGATGTCGCTCGTGAACGTGGGGTCAATGCTGCCGTCCGGTTGCAGACGGAGCAGCTTGTATTGGTCCACTATCAGGGTGGCCGGCCGTTTCACCGCCGCCAGAATCTTGCCATCCGGCTGGACGGCCATCAGCCGCCACTCATCGGCCTCGGTCTGTACCGGCAGATGGAACGATTCGTCGCGGGTGCCGTCGGGGTTCAGACGCAGGAAACGGACCGGCGTTTGGGGGTATATCGGCGTGGGTGGGCCGTATGCGACCCAGATCTTCCCGTGGGCCTGGACTTGGGAAATCGAGGCGTTGGTCAGAAAGGCCGGACTGACAAAGGTCGGCACGATGACTCCATTGGCGTTGACCTGGGCCAGAAGCCGCACCTCGTAACCGTTTAATCCGACCACCTCGGGACCCAGTTCGACAATATAGCCACCGGTAAATGACGGGTGCAGAACAAAGTACCCGCCGGCCTTCTCAAAGCGGGGGCGATAATCCGGATCAAGCTGGCCGGGGCTGAAGGGTGCACCGTTGCCTATGAAACCGCCGACGAGAAATAAAAGAAGGCTTAGCCACTTGGGTATGGGAGTCATGATCTTGGAGTGACCCGCCTTTGCAGGTTCCGTGCCGGATATCAAACAGGTCCCAGTTGAACCTGATGGGCAGGACAAACCCAATGTTTTGACTGCTCCCTCCCAGTTTACTGATTACTGACCACTGTTCATTGATTCCTCTCCGTTTCCGGCCCTTTTCTTTTGCCGTCACGCGCCTTGCTCCAAGGTCGCCGCCTGCTAGCGTCACCGCGGTCTTGGAAGAGCGGAGGATCGCTCGCGGCGCAAGCTGCGGGAGGAAAGTCCGAACTCCATAGGGCGCAGGCCCACGTAACTCCGGTCAGGCCGGAGATACACGCGGGCAGCCGGGGCGAAAGCCCCGGTTGACAGACAGTGCCACAGAAAATGCAGACCGCCTTGGATCGCAAGGTCCGGGGTAAGGGTGAAACGGCGGGGTAAGAGCCCACCGCCCGAAGCGCAAGCGACGGGGCACGGAAAACCTGCCTGGGAGCAAGACCAAATAGGGAACCTCGGTGCGGCCCGCACCAGTGACTGCGCAAGCGGTCCGGGTTCCGGGTATCGGTTGCTCAGATAAATGATCCTCTCCGCCCGCAAGGGTGCAGACAGAATTCGGCTTACAGCTCTTCCAAGACCAATTCGCCGCCCGAAGGCGGCGAATCGAGTGTCCTTGAGTTGAAGCAGGCCGGCGGCTCAGCGGTGGCCGTGGAAGCCGCCGCCGCCGTGAAATCCACCGCGATAGCCGCCGCCGTAGTACCCATGATAGCCGCCGCCGTAGTAACCGCGACCGCCGAAGCCAAACGAGAGCGAAACCCCCGGGCCGTAGTAGCGGGGTCCGTAATAGCCGTAGCCGTAACCGTAGTACGGGTAATAGCTGTAGTCATACACCACCGTGGGAGGGGCGGTGACCACGACCGGGGCCGATTGCACATAGGTGGTCGTGGGCGGAGCCTGCTGCACGATAACCGGACCGGGCGTTGAGGCGGTTAATTGGGCGGGTGCCGGCGCCGATGCCACGGAGTCAACCGGGCGTGCGTGGGTCAGCATCGCACTCATGACGGGCTCGGAAACGCCCTCGCTCCGCAGATAGATCAGGTCCGACGCGCTCAACGAGTAGCCGATGGGTGCGTGGTTGATGTACGCCACAATGGTGTCGTCACCGACCTTCGCCTTGACCAGCTTGAGCACCTCCGTCGCGCCAAAGGGCAGGGAGGGAGTGGCGGCTGCCGTCCCGGTTGTCGGTGCCGGGTCCGCCGAAACGGAGGCCGCGAACTGACCCACCAAGACCAGACCCGCGATGACCACTGACAACTTCGGTGCGATGCGATTTTTCATAAGACTCAGCTTTGCCTACGGTTCGAATTTCGTGTTCCTACTCCGTCCGTCAAGCAATAGAACAGACGGCCAGGCCGGTTTCGCATTCATTGGCCTCCCACGGCTGGCTTGAAAGTTAGTTTACAAAATATTGCAGCACAAACACTTAAGTTTAATTCTGCCGGTTGGATTGCAGCCTCCCATCCGGCTTTACGGCAGGAAACGTACGGCATAGACCGGGGGAAAGTTGTGCCCCAGTTCGGTCCACGAATCGCCCCGGTCGGCCGAGAAGAAGACATTGCCGGTGGTTGAGCCGAGTACCAGCGCATTCCCCTGCAGATCAAGGGCATGGCGGAGCACGATGTCGTAGGTGCGCTCCTGCGGCAGTCCCTTCGTGAGCGTCTGCCAGCTTTTCCCGCCGTCGGTCGTGCGGCAGACGCACAGGGCACCGCCTACCGCCATGCGCTGTTCGTCGGCCTTGGCCGGCACCACCCAGGCGGTGAGCGGGTTGTGCGGGTCGGCGGCGATCGCAAAGCCGAAGAACGCCGGTCCCCCGGGCTGGGCGATGTCCTGCCAGGAGGCGCTGCCATCCGAGCTGCGGAAGATGCCGCAGTGATTCTGTTGCCACAGCACGTCGGGATGCGCTGCGCACGCCGCGACCAGATGCGGATCGTGGCCGACCTCCGTATTCGGGTCGGGCAGGAAGGAGGCGGTCAACCCCCGGTTGCGTGGTGCCCACGTCGCGCCGTCGTCCATCGTTTCGAAGACGCCGGCGCAACTGATCCCGACCAGCACCCGCCGCGAATCGCGCGAATCCACGATCACCGAATGGATGCCCGGGTGATCACGGCCGCCGCCCATCCACTGGGTCGGTCGCGACGGATGGTTCCATAGCCCCTCGACGAGCTGCCAGGTGTCGCCACCGTCGTCGCTCCGGAAGAGCCCGCCGGGTTCCGTGCCGAGATACAGGCGCTGGGGCTGGTCCGCCCCGCCGTGCGCGAAGACCCACAGGTAGCGCAGCGTCGCTGGCACGCCGGGCTTGATCTCGGCGCCCTCAGGATACTTCGGCGCGGGCACTTCCTCCCAGGTTGCGCCGCCATCACGCGAGCGCTGCAGTTTCTGGCCCCAATGCCCGTGATCCAGCGTCGCCCAAAGCACCCCGGTGCGCGGATCGGCCGCTGCATAGGCGACCGCCACGCCGGGAAAGACTTCCCGCGTGATGCGGCTTCCGGTGGCCGTGGGTTCGACAAACAGCAGTCCCTTGCGGGTGGCGAGGAGGATGGTCATGGGGGAAGGAGACAGGAGTCAGGATACAGGAGACAGGATGAAGCGCGGAGCGGGGGGCGGGACGACAATGGTGCATAGGTGAGGCATGGGGTTGTTTGGCAATTCGGAATTCGAAACTCGTCATTCGAAACTCGCCTCATCCGCCGGAGAGCGCTTGCAGGATGAACACCTCATCCTCGGGCAGGAGACGGTCCGACAACCGCTCCCGGTCCTGCACGGGACTGGCGTTGACGAAGATGTTCACGTGCTTGCGCAGCGCGCCGCGATCATCCGTCACGTAGCCGGCGAGGCCGGGATGCAGGCGGTCCAGCGCCGCGACCGTCTCCGACACGGTCGTGCCGGCGACGACGGTTTCCTCGAGCTTCGGAAAGAAGCGCCGCAGATGGGAGGTGAACCGCAGGCGAGGCATCGGACGAAATCGAAGCGCAGCCGCCGCCGCGTCGCAAGCCCGGGATGAGCACGCAAGCCCGCCTACTTGCCGCGCTCGTAGATGACGGCGCCGGGCACTGCGTACACTTTCTTGCCGAGAGGTTTCAGATTTCCCCGGGCGACAAATACCAGGCAGGGATCGGGCAGTCTGATCTGCGCGACCAGCATCTGGACGAGTTTCCGGTCGGAACTTCCCATGCGCGGTTTCCACCAGGGCACGGCCAGCCTCACGGCCAGGACGCGGCGGGGTTTATGGGGAAAATGCTGCACCTCCTTGCGGGCGAGGGCGGCGGAGGCGACGTCCTTTTCTGAGGCGAGGACTTTTCGCAGCAGGGCGAGCTGGTCCGGTTCCATTTCAGGCGGCAGGAATGTGTCCTTGGCCGTGATCTGGTTGCGCTCCTGCTGGGCCAATGCGGTGGCCTGGCGAAACTGGTCCACCCGGTGTTCCAGCGGGCGGAGCCGGTCGCGCTGGCCCGTGCGGTTGAAATGCGCGTAGAGCAGCCCGCAGCCATCCTCGGTCAGCAACGGATCGGCGCGCAGGGCGGTTTCGATGAGGTCGATCCCCTGCACATCATCGGTCTTCAGGTGCAGCCGCCCGAGGATGAAGTTGGCTCCGGCGTGCTGCGGTTCCAGCGCGAGCACCTGCTGCAGCACGGGCAGGGCCTCCTCGTCGCCGTGCAGGTTCACCAGCTTGAGCGCCTTCTCCCAGAGCTGCTTGGCGCCGGGCGGCGCGTCGGGCGAGGTGCTGGCGGCCAGCTCTTCGGCCAGCTTGCGCGCCTGGACGTGACGTTCCTGCCATTGGGCGCGGATGGCGTTCTGCCATTCCCGGCTGAGCTGCCAGGCCACCGTGGGGACTTCCGGACCGAGGAAATATTCGGCCGCGCTGGTCCCGAGAGGCGGGGGCGGAGCTGGCGAATCCAACTCCGCTGCCGGCCGGCCAATGGCCCGTAGGCGGTCCCGGAGGCAGGGATGCGTGTCGGCGTTGCTCGTTTGCTGCAGAAAGGCCTGGCGCAGCCAACGGGCGCCGTCGGTCTCGGTAGGACCGCCTTGCAAGGCCTGCAGCAGCTCCGCCATGACATCGGCCGGCGGCAGCTCGGAGTCGTTGGCCCGGGTGAAGATGCCGGGCCAGAACTTCTCGCCCAGCAGCGCGGCATCCAGCCGGACGCGGACCAATGCCCGGCCGGTGATTTCCGCACCCACGAGACGGACGGAGCAGGCATCAGCCACATATTCGTTCGCCCGGGCCAGCACGAAGGTGTGCCCGCTGAACTTCGGCCAGAACCAGTCGAGGAATTTCGTCAGCACCCAGCTCCAGCGCGTGCGCTGCCGGGCCATCTGCCCGATGACCTGCGCCCAGGTCCGGCGCACCCGGTAAAGCCAGTTGCCGAAGCGCCCATGGCCGCGCGACGAGTGGGCAAACTCGTGCGCCAGCACCGCGCGGAACTCCTCCGGCGACAGGCTGGCCATCAGCGGGAGCCCCAGCACCAGGTAGTTCCGGTGCCAGCCGAAGATGCCGAGGCGGGGAATCTGCACCACGGCGGCATTGAGGTCGCTGACCATGTGAACGTGGTGAAAGGGCTGGCAGTTGAGCGACCCGCGCAGTTCCTCCAGCAGGGCGAACAATCGGGGTGCCTGTTCGCGGGTCACGGGCCAGCCGCCGGGCGGCTCGAGGCGCACCTGCAGCCCGCGCAGCACGGCCAGGAACAGGCGGCCGAAGATGACGGGCCGAGGAGCGCCAGCTTGATGGTCGCCGGGGCGGCGAAGACCATCACTACCATCAGCAGCGACAGCGCGAGCGTGCCCAGCAGCACCAGCAGCAGGTAGCCGTAGGCCAGGATGACCAGCCCGACGATGCGCGCGAGATACAGCCGGGGCCGTTCCCGCGAGATTTTTTCGTAGCGCAGGATCAGCGCATCAAATTCCTCCCGAGTCACGCGGGTGATGGTTTGCCGGGCCGGTGGCGGGCGGCAAATGCTTTATCCGCGACCTGTAGTCTATCTCGCGTTCGTGCGTATCCGGCTCCGCAGACGCGTCCGATCCGTCGGCAATAGTGACTTTTCAGACGTGCTCTGAGCAGTCGGATGGGCCCCGGTTTCCTGCGTTCGCATGAGATTTGGTAACCCGGGCCGGAACCGACCTCGCTGGCGGAACTTGAATAGGCCCCGGACTGCTCCGGACCGGGAAAGTTCCTCGACCGCTTTCATGGCAGGAAGCCGGTCCTTGACGCCCTGTGGAGAGGCCCGGTTCGCGGTGCCCGATTGTAGCGCCGGCGCCTGAGCCGGGAGGGCTGTCGTCGCGTTCCCACGCTACTTCAGAGCCCGATAAAACTTCCCGGCCCCGTCGGGTGCCAAGGTGAGCGGCGACGTGGCATTGACCGTTCTGAATGGCCTTTCGGGCGTTTCGGCCTGCTGCAGAGTGCCGTCGGTCCAGGCGAGGGTCAGCGAACCGTCGGTCGGATTGCGGACGAGTGTGAGGATCGGCGGTGGTCCGCCGGAGCCCGGAGCGATGAAGGTGTCTTCGATGGACCTCGCGGCGTTCATGACGAGGCTGCCGGCGGCGATCACGCCGGCGCGGATGTTGCGCGCGCATCCTGGATCGGCGCCGGCGGGCAGCGTGCCCGCGAGCAGGGTGACGGTCGCCAGGCTGCCCGAGGTCCCGTTGGACACGGCCTGAAAGATGCCGGCAGGGCCACCCAACGGCGACCGAATGTCGCCTTGCGGCGCGGCGATGGTGACGTTGCCCACCGTGGCCGAGCCGTAGGAAAAGGTCGTGGCCAGGATGCCGCTGCCCGGGATGGGATCGCTCAAAGTTTCGACGAGAGTCGCCCCCGGATCGTCCGGATCGGGCCGTACCCGCGCCTGTTCCACCGTCCGGAAAGAAAGCCCACCAGCGCCGGCATCGACGTTCCCCGCCAATGACTTCACGGTGACGTTCCTGCCGTCATACGTCGCGATGCGGGAGCCATGGACCAGTATGTCCTGCTTCGCGAGCACCCAAACATTACTGCCGGCGGAGGTATAGATGCCCTGGGGCGCGCCCGAATCGGGTGCGACAATGGCCGCAAAGACGCAATTCCTGACTCAGCTTTGCCGTCTGCTGTTTACCGATTGCTCTTGCCGCTTGGTTCTCACTTCGTAGCTTATACTTCCATATGAAACGGCCCTGCCTCTTCCTGACACTCCTGCTCCTGCTGGGTGCTCTGCCGGCTCTGGGTCAGCGGACTGCCACCGCCACCGCCACCCTGGCCGGCCCGTTCGTCGTGAGCGCAACCGTGACCGACGGGGGCATCGGCTACGTGGCCCCGCCGGTGGTGACCATCACGGGCGGCGGCGGCACGGGCGCCTCGGCCACCGCGGTGGTGGTCCATGGCCAAGTCACCGAGATCGATGTCAACCAGGCCGGCTCCGGCTACACCAATGCGCCCACCATCCTGATCGATGGGCCGACGGATTTTGTGAAGCGCGGGCTGGTCGCCTACTACCCGCTGGATGGCAATGCCGACGACGCCGCCGGCGGAAATCACGGCGCGATCCATGGCCCGACGAGCACGGAAGATCGCTTTGGCAAAGCCGATTCGGCCTTCCGTTTCAATGGCAATGGCGACTTCATCCAGATGCTGGGCGCCCTGCCCGAGATGACCTCGGCCACCGCCAGCCTCTGGATCGCCGCGGATGACTGGGCGGGGATTCAGATGCTCCTGTTTGAAGGCGACGATACCGGAGGTCATGATTTCGCGCTCTACCTCAATGGCATCTGCACGTTCGTCACCAAGGATGATTCCGGCACATCGCTGCACAACTATGTGCCGCCACTGCAGACGTGGACTCATCTCGTGACCGTGGCGGATGCGGATAGCGGGACCGTCCAGCTCTGGGTCGATGGCGTGCTCCGGGCAAGCAGCCCGTTCGGTGGCCAGGCCAACATCGGATACCACTCGGAATTCAGCCTGGGCCACCGGGGCGGCGGAAATAACGACTGGTTTTACAACGGCGCCATGGACGAGGTGCGCATCTACAACCGCGCGCTGTCCGGCCCGGAGGTCGCCGCCCTGTACGCCCTTCAGCGGGCGCAGCCGCTGAACGTGGCCCTCACGGTGAAAAGCTACGAGCTCACCGTGACGGTGACTCCGGGCAAGGGCTATCAACTCCAGTCCTCGGGCGACCTGAGGCAGTGGGTCTCAGTCGGCCCAATATTCTTCCCGACCACGCCAACCGTGACGCAGGAAGTCAGTGCCAGTGAAAACGGTCGATATTGGCGGGTGCTGGAGGCGCCGTGAAGCTGCGCGAGGAGACAGGAGCGGCCTTGCGGCCGGGAGTCGGGAGTTGGGAATGCGGAGGCCATCCTCTCTGTTCTTTCGACGATCAGTACTTACGGCCCTGGGTAACTGTCGTGACAGAGTGCACGCCGTTCGCCCTGCCTTACACCCTGACGAATTCCGCGTGGAGCTGGGCGTAGGTGCCGTTGAGGGCCAGGAGTTCGTCGTGGGTGCCGCGTTCGACGATCCGGCCGTGATCGAGCACGAGGATCAGGTTGGCGTGGCGCACGGTGCTCAGGCGGTGGGCAATCACGAAGCTGGTACGGCGCGCGAAGAGCTCCTCCAGCGCGTGCTGGATCAGACGCTCCGTTTGCGGGTCCACCGCACTGGTGGCCTCGTCGAAGATCAGGATGCGCGGCTCGGCCACCATCGCGCGGGTGATGGTGATGAGCTGACGCTCGCCTGCGCTCAGGTTCCCGCCGCGCTCGCCCACCTTCGTGTGATAGCCATCGGGCAGGCGCGCGATGACTTCATGCGTGCCGAGTTTCGTGGCGGCGGCAATCACCTCGGCCTCGGTCGCGTCGGGCCGGCCAAAGCGCAGGTTGTCCAGCACCGTGCCGGTGAAGAGGAAGTTCTCCTGCGTGACGATGCCGAGCTGGCGGTGCAGGGATTCGAGGGTGTGCCGGGAGATGTCGAGGCCGTCGGGCGCGGCGGCGGCGGCAAGTGAGCCAGTAAGCGAGTGAGCCAGTGGGTCAGAAGAGGAGGCAACAGGAGGACGGTCTTCCCTCTGGCTTTCTGGCTCACTGGCTGACTGGCTCACTGGCTGACTGGCTCACTGGCCCTCTGGCTGACTGGCAGACTTGGGAGGGAAATGGAGCCTCCTCACGTCGGCTGCTACCAGAGTCGAGGAGGATGCGCCCGCGCTGCGGTTCGTAAAAGCGGGCGAGCAGGCTGATAATGCTGGTCTTGCCTGAACCGGTGTGGCCGACGAGCGCGACGGTCTCGCCGGCGCGCACGGTGAAATTGATGTCGCGCAGCACCCATTGGTCGGCGGACGTGGTTTCGTAGCGGAAGGAGACGTCGTCGAAGGTCACGTCGCCGTGGAGCGGCGGCAACGCTTTGGCCTCGGCACGGTCGCGGACCTGCGGCTCGGTGTCGAGGAGGGCGAAGATGCGTTCCGCGCTGGCGGCGGCGGAGAGCATCGCGTTGTAGAGGTCCCCCATCGTCTGGATCGGCCCGAAGAACATGCCGAGATAGAGCACGAACGCCGCGAGCGCGCCGACCGTGAGCGCCCCGTGCTGCACCCGCCAGCCGCCGTAGCCCAGCAGCACCGCCGTCGAGATGCCTGCGAGGAAACCGACGAACGGCATGTAGGTGTGGAACACCCGCGACGAGGCGACCCAGCGCGCCGTGAAGTCATCGTGCAACGCCTGGAATCGGCGCAGGTTCTCCGTCTCGCGTCCTAACGCCTGAACGACCCGCATGCCCGAGATGTTCTCGGCCATCGAGGCGGTGAGACGCGACATCGTGCCGCGCAACTGGCGGTAGGCTTCGCGGCCCCTTACATGAAACCATTTCGTGGCCCAGGCGAGGGGCACGAGCACGGCGCAGACGGCGAGGCACAGCCGCCAGTCATAGTGCAGCAGCAGCGCGACGACGCCCACGAGCGTCACGAGGCTCGAGAGCGCCTGCGTGGCGCCCCAGGTGAGGACGCGATCGAGGGCGTCCACGTCGCTGTCGGCGCGGGCGATGATGCGGCCCTGATGGGTGCGGTCGAAGTAGCTCAGCGAGAGCCGTTGGATGTGCTCAAAAACGGCCAACCTTAGGTCATTCATCGCGCCCTGGCCGATCGTGATGGCGGCCCGCACCTGCACGACCGACAGCGCCCAGCCGACGAGCAGGTTGGCGAGGTAGAGGGCGCTGACGATGAGAATGCCTCGGGCGGGGGAGAGTGAACCAGTGGGCCAGTAGGTCAGTGGGTCAGTAGAAGAGGCAACGGACGCGCGATTTTCCTTCTGAGCTACTGACCCACTGATTGACTGATTCACTGGTTCGTGGCGTACGGCCGACACGTGGGCAAACGCCGGCGTCAGGTACTCGTCGATTCCGTACTGGATGAGCTTCGGCCCCAGCAGCGTCGAGGCGGTGGCGAGGACGGTGAGGATGAGGTTCCAGATGAAGGCGCGGCGGTACGGCCCGGTGTAGGAGAACAGCCGGCGCACGAGCGAGCCGCGCATTTTCGTCTGCGCGAACTCCTCGTCCAGGGCGATGTCGTCGTGGGTGGCCATCGGGTTGTTTTAACCGCTGATATGCGCGGATCTGCACTGATGGGAGATCGAGGCACGGAAACGTAAGCGTGTCAGGGACGGTGCGCTGCGCCGTCTCCGCCCCGTAAGGGCGGAAGATGCGTGCGGATACCGTGGGCGTTCGTTCCGTCGCCTGACGCTCCGCTCGGCGACGGGGACGGCGCAGCGCGCCGTCCCTACCGGGGGATGGGGCCGATCTGGGTTCATGGGCGGGTCTCCTCCTCGGTGAGCTGGGTGGCGAAGAGGTCCCGGTAGGCGCCGTTTTGCGCCAGCAATTCGGCGTGGGTGCCGCGTTCGACGAGGTGGCCTTCTTTCAGCACCAGGATCAGGCTGGCATTGCGGACGGTCGAGGCGCGTTGGGCGACGATGAGCGTGGTGCGCCCAAGGCACAATTCGGCGGTGGCCTCGCGGATTTCGCGCTCGGTCTTCGGGTCGATGGCACTGGTGGCGTCATCGAGCAGGATGATGCGTGGGTCGGTCAGCAGCGCGCGCGCGATGGCCAGGCGCTGCCGTTGGCCGCCGCTAAGCGAGATGCCGCGCTCGCCGATGATCGTGTCGTAACCCTGTGCGAGCTCGCTGATGAAGTCATGCGCCCGCGCCGCCTTCGCCACCCGGATGATGTCCTCGCGCGCCGCGTCGGGCCGGCCAAAGGCGATGTTGTCGGCGATGGACGCGCTGAAAAGAAACGTTTCCTGAAAGACGTTGCCGATGCGGCGGCGCAGCGCGCGCAGGTCGAACTCGCGGACATCCACGCCAGCCACGAGCACGCGGCCGGCGGTCGGATCGTAGAAGCGCGGGATGAGCGACAGTAGCGTAGATTTGCCCGCACCCGTCGGCCCGCCCAGCGCGACCGTCTGGCCGGGAACCAGGTCGAACGACACGTCGTCCAGCGCCAGCCGGCGGGCGGTTTTCGGCGCGTCGGGCGGCTTGGGCGGCTCGGCCGCATCGTTCTCGACGAGCAAGGACGGCGTGCTCGGATACGTGAACGAGACATGCTCAAAGCGCACCGTTGCGGCGGTGCTCTCCGTAGGCCACGGGCGCGTACCGCCCTGCAGTGTGACCGGTGCGTTCAGGATCTCATGGACCCGCTGGGCGGCGGAACTGGCGTTCTGAATGATGTTCGTGACCTGCCCGATGACGCCGATGCGTCCGCCGAGCGCGAGCAGGTAAAAGACCGCCTTCGCCAGATCGCCCAGCGGCATATCGCCCGCGATGACCTGCCGTCCGCCGACCCAGAGCACCAGCGGCACGCCGAGGCCGAAGAGGAACTGCGCGAAGGGCACGCGCGCGGCCCAGTAGTTCACCGTGCGGAACATTTCCGCCAGGAAGGCGTCGCGCTTGCCGCGGAACTTGGCGATCTCGGCCGATTCGCGGGCGAAGGCCTTCACCACACGTACACCGGCGATGTTCTCCTGGATGACCGTGCTCATCGCGCTGTGCTGCTCGTGGACCTTGCGCCAGCGCGGTTGCAGTCGGGCGGCAAAAAAGGCCATCGCCCCGACGGTCGGCACCATGGCGGCGACGGCGAGCCAGCCGAGGGTGGCGCTGAGCGCGAAGATGTAGGCCAGCATGCCGAGCAGCCCGGCGGTCACGTCCACGCTGAAGAGCAGGCAGACGAACATGAAATCCTGCAGGCGAAAGACATCGGTGCTGGCGCGCGAGATCAGCTCGCCGGTGCGGGCGTTGTCGTGCCACGAAAAGGTCTGGCGCTGCAGCGCGTCATAAACGGCCGCGCGGATGTCCCCGAGGGTCTGCTGGGCCGTGGTGTTCCGCAGCGGACCGAGGAACAGCCCGATGACCGCCCGCAAGGTCACGAGCCCGGCGAACGCCGCCACCAGATGGAAGAGCGAAAAGGAATCGGCGGCACCCTTACCTCGTCCAAGGTGCGTGATGGCGTTGCCGAGGAACTGCGGCAGCGAGAGCTCGATGCCGATGTTCACGAGCAGCAGGCCCACCGAACCGGCGACCATCCACGGCCGGCGGCGGAGGAATTTCACCACACCCCACAAAGCGCGCAGCGCGCCGGGAGCGGCGCTGGCGGCGGCGTCACTCATGGGCCGGCGCGGTGGCGGAACCGGCGGATTCGCCGCCTGCTGGAAATGCCGGAGGCATCGGGGCGCGGAGCGTGGCAGCTGGCAGCCGGGTGGCAAGAGCCGGGCGGCCTGAGGCTGAACCGAATTCTGTCCGCAGAAGGCGCGTGAAAATTTCCGCGCAATCTTGTCCGGTTGGTCCCGGGGCAGGGATTAGTAGGCAGATATGAGCGCATCCGATTCAGAACTGTTGCAGCGTTACGTGGCGGAGAAGTCCGAGCCGTCCTTTCGGGAGCTGATCGAACGGAACCTCGGGCTGGTCTATTCCGTGGCGCTGCGAAACGCCGGGTTTGACGGCACGGCCGCAGAGGAAGTCACCCAGCAGGTCTTCATCCTGTTGTCGCAGAAGGCGGGCGAACTGACGGCCCATCCGTCACTGACCGCCTGGCTGTTCACCGCCACGCGCCAGATCGCCATGCGTCACCGCCGGTCCGAACTCCGCCGCCGGGCTCGCGACCAGAAAGCCAACGAAATGTCCCACACGTTAGACCCCGATTCTGCCTCCCCCGATTGGACTTCACTGCGTCCGGTCATCGACCAGGCCATCGCCGAGCTGGAGGAAACGGACCAGCGCGCGGTGCTCTGGCGATTTTTCGAGAAGCAGGGTTACGCCGGAATTGGCGCGCGGCTTGGCGTCTCCGAGGAGGCCGCCCGGAAGCGGGTGACGCGTGCGCTCGATACCTTGCACGGTGCGCTTTCCCGGCGGGGCGTGACTTCGACGGCCGCCGCCATTGGATTGGCGCTGGAAGGACATGCGGTTGCCGCCGCCCCCGGTGGTCTGGCGGCGAAGGTACTCGGATCGGTTGCCGGGACGGGCGCATTTGTGGTCGTAGCGGTGGCGCCAGCCCTGGCGCTTTCATCCCGGGCGACCCTGTTTACCGGCTCCAAACTGAGCGTGGGGCTGGCCGGGCTGGTCGTGGCCTGCACCCTGGGTTATCGCGTATGGCGATCGTCAACTTCCGTGTCCGTTGAATCTTCCGCCCCGGCGGGCATTTCCGAGAGTGCGTCCAGTCGCGCCGGTGCATCGACCGATCCGCTGGCCCGGTTCCGGGCCACCGTCCAGGCCCGCGCTGAGAAGTCCGCCGCCGACTTGGAGGAGGCGCGGCGTCAGCTGCGCGAGGTGCTCACCCGGCCGCCCCAGTCCGGGGAGTTGCCGCCGAAACCTTTGGTGGAAGCGTTGGCGCTGTTTAAAGGTCAGGTGGGGGAGGCAATTCCCATTCTGGCCGAGGCGTTCCGGGTGGAGGATTTGAACACCCAGATCTGGGCGCTTTCGGGACTTCAACGGGTCCTGTGGCGTTGGGGCGAGGACGACGCCGGTGGACGGCGCCGCAAGGCGATGGCGGAGCTCCGTCCGCTGTTTGGCAAGGTGCTGTCGGATCCGCGCCGTCCCGAGGCGTTGCGAGGGCTGGCCATGAGCATCCTGTATCCGGGCAAGTCGCATCTGGCCGGTTTGCCCGACAGCCAGGTCCGCCCCGATCCGGACTCGCTGGCCGAGGTTGAGCGCGCCCTCCAGGCCACGATCCGGAAAGGCGATCCGTACCGGTTCACGATTGTAAACACGCTCATCGGGGTGGGAGTGCTTGATCCGGACACGGAGCAGGTCATTCGTCACCTCACCCCGCTGCTGGAGGCTCCCGCCGAGGAAGACCGCATCCTGGCCGCGTATGCGCTCGCCAGGTCGTCGATCGAAAAGCCGGCCGCGACCAAGACCGTGCTGCTGGCCACCCTGGGCCTTCCCCATTACGGGTATCGCCTCTATGCGGTCGAGGGCCTGGGAGCCCTGGGCACCAATGCGGTCGAAGCGGTGCCCGCGTTGCTGGAGTGGGCACGGACAGCTGCTTCCTCCGCCCCCGATGAACGGGAGGTTGCCCTGACGGCGGCCTGTCAGATTCAGCCGGAATTGCGGGCTTCCCATCCGGAAATCGATCTGCGACTTCGGCACTGGGAACAGGTCCGGCAAATGGCGGCGGACGGGGCGCAGCCCTCCGAATTCTTCCGAACGCTCGTTCAGTGGAAAGCCACCCAAGGGGATAACGCATTCAAACAATGGCTGCTATCAGACATTCGAGGGGGAAATGCCGAAGAGACCAGGACTCAAAGGGAAAAACTGCTCACGAAACTGGAGCAGGAAATGCAGTCCGGCACCGCCGAAGAAAAGGCGCCTTTTCAACGGGCGGCGGAATTCGTGCGGGCCATACCTGGGACCGGCTTGGAGGAGGCTTTGGTTGTGTCCAAGCCGGCTGACACGGAGAATTTGATCTTGGCGGCCAAGGAAGTTCTGGCGGACGAGCGCAACGCCCGTGAGCCGGAAATTGACGCGGCCCTCGAACAGTTCGAAACGGAGAAAATCCGAACCGGTGTGTTCCCGGTCGTGACCCGCGAGAGTGCGGAGGCCCTTTCCAAAATCCTGGAAGGAATCGACCCGGCCTTTCGCAAGCTGTGGCGGCAACAGGTGTTAAAGGATCTGCCCTGGCTCGACCGCATCATGCCGAAATGATCCGGGAATGCGGCTGTCATCGCAGCACTTGATCCCCGGTCTCGGGTCATTGCCAGCGGGAGCGGGGATTGCAACGCTCTGTCCGCCATGACCGCCCCGACCGACCTGCGAACCCTGCTCGCCCAAGCGTCGCCGCTGCGTTCCGGTGACCAGCTCGCCGGTGTGGCTGCGCACACGCAGGAGGAGCGAGTGCGGGCCCAGATGGCGCTGGCCGATACGGCGCTCACCCGGTTTCTCGAAGAGCCAGTCATCCCTTACGAGACCGACGAAGTCACCCGGCTCATCGTGGACACGCATGATGCCAAGGCCTTTGCACCGGTGCGCGGGCTGAGTGTGGGGCAGTTGCGCGAATGGTTGCTGGCGTATGAGACTGACACGGCCGCCCTGACGGCACTCGCCCCGGGGCTGACTCCTGAAATGGTCGCCGCCGTGAGCAAGCTGATGAGCAATCAGGATCTCGTGCTGGTCGCGAAGAAGTGCTCGGTGGTCACGCGCTTCCGTAACACGCTCGGCCTGCCCGGGCACCTCGCGGTGCGGTTGCAGCCGAACCATCCCACGGATGACCCGCGCGCGATTGCGGCGAGCACGCTCGACGGCCTGCTCATGGGCGCTGGCGACGCGGTCATCGGCATCAACCCGGCCTCCGACAATGTGGCCTCGCTGGAGCATCTGGTGCGACTGCTAGACGAGTTGATCACCACCTACTGCATTCCTACGCAGTCGTGCATCCTCGGGCACGTCACCACCCAGTTGCAGGCCATCGAGCGCGGGGTGCCGGTGGATCTGGTGTTCCAGAGCATCGCGGGCACGGAGGCGGCCAATGCGAGTTTCGGCGTGAACCTGAAGCTGCTCGGTGAGGCGCACGCGGCGGCGCGTTCGCTGAAGCGCGGGACGGTCGGCGACAACGTGATGTATTTTGAGACAGGGCAGGGGTCGTGCCTCTCGGCGAATGCCCACCACGGCGTGGACCAGCAGACGCTGGAAACCCGGGCCTACGCGGTGGCGCGGGCTTACTCGCCGCTGCTGGTGAACACGGTGGTCGGCTTCATCGGGCCGGAGTATCTGGCAGATGGCAAACAGATCATCCGCGCCGGGTTGGAAGATCATTTCTGCGGCAAGCTGCTGGGCCTGCCGATGGGCTGCGACGTGTGTTACACCAACCACGCCGCCGCCGATCAGGACGACATGGACACGCTCCTGACGCTCCTCGGCGTCGCCGGTGTGAATTACATCATGGGCGTGCCAGGGGCGGACGACATCATGCTCAGCTATCAGTCCACGAGCTTTCACGACGCGCAGTACATCCGGCAAGTGCTGGGGCTGAAGCCCGCACCGGAATTCGCCGCCTGGCTCGAACGGATGCAGATCAGCGATGGCGCGCAACGGCTGAAGTCCGATGCCCGCCGATCCGACCTGTTTCGTCACCGACTGCTGGTAACTGCCAGCATTTAGAAGAGGGTGGTCGGTAAAAGGAATGGCATCTTTATGCACCTAGACCAGAGGATGATTGCACCAAACGAAAACCGATTGATCGGAAAATGGCTTATGTCCGAAGGCAAGCTGGTTGAGGACGAAACGTGCCAACGAATCACCAAGTTGGTGACTGCCTACTTGGCGAAACTTGGTGAAGATTTGAGCGGATGGGAGACACTATATCGTGACCCCAAGGACGGCAGATTTTGGGAGTTGACCCATCCGCAAAGTGAAATGCACGGCGGTGGCCCACCAGAGCTGCGGTGGGTGCCGCCGGAGGTAGCACTTCAGAAATACGGGCAAGCGTAAGATCGCGTCAGATTCCACGTTGGTAAGCGCCTGCGAGTAACTGTGGCTACATTCGGCTTGAACGGCCTCCGCCGGGCCGCTTAATCGCGCACCGTGTTTTCTTGCCGAAACGTTTCCCGCCTTCTGGTGCCGGTGCTGGCCCTGCTGCTGGCGGGATGTGGCTCCTCCCCCACGCCGCCTCCCCATATGGAACCCCATGTGGTTTTTGCGCCTCCCGTGCTGCAGCCCGCCCATGACCAGGAACCGGAAGTCGTGCGCGTCGAGCCGCCGCCACCCGTGGTACCGGTGCCGCCGGTAGTGACGAATGCTCCGGCCACGGCGGTGCCAAACCCCAAGCCGGCCGTCGTATGGGTGGATTGGGAAAAGTGGCTCGCTGAGAACGGCCACCCGCCGGTCAAGGTCATTCCGGGAAGCCGCCGGGCACTGTGGGCGGGCGCGGCAGTCTATCTCGGCTTCGAACCGCGCCAGTTGAACGGTCGCGTGGAGGTGTTTCACCGGGATATCGAGAAGACTTTTGACGCGCTCCTGGCCACCAATTCGCCCGTGCTGAAAGTCCCGCCCCTGATTGTGATCGATCCGGGGCACGGTGGAACCAACTGGGGCACCCGCAGCCTTCTGGGGAATGCCCATGAGAAGGAGTATACCCTGGACTGGGCGCGGCGGTTGCAGGCCTTGCTCGAAGCCAGGGGCTGGTCCGTGGTGCTGACGCGGACGAATGACGCCAGCCTGGAGCTGCCGGAACGGGTTGCGGTGGCCGAGAAAGCGGGCGCGGCGCTCTTTGTCAGCCTGCACTTCAACGCCGGCTTTCCGAACCAGGAGGCCCATGGCCTGGAGACCTATTGCCTTACGCCGCAGGGCTTGCCGTCGAATGTGATCCGTGATTTCGCGGACGATGCCACCCACGCCTGGCCAAACAATGCCTTCGACGCGGAAAATGTACGGCTGGCGATGCATGTCCATCGGCGGCTGTTGGGCGCTACCGGCGCGGAGGATCGGGGGGTGAAACGGGCGCGTTTCATGGGCGTGCTCCGGGGGCAGAACCGGCCCGCGATCCTCATCGAGGGTGGTTATCTCTCGAATCCGCAGGAGGCGCGGAAGATTGCCACGCCGGAATACCGCCAGAAGCTCGCCGAAGCGGTGGCGGCGGCCTTGAACTGAGAGCCCGTCAGATGGGCTCAGAGCGGGCGCATCTTTTCATCGCGATTGGCTCTCCCAGCAAGCCTGTCCGGACCCGGCGAAAGCTTCCATTGGTGTCCAAAGAAAGCCCGGTGGGCGAGCGTTCCCGCGAGCCGGGCCACCCCAGACCCAGGCCGCCGCGGCTCGCGCGGACGCTCGCCCCACCACGCGCCCGGAGTCCAACGCTGACCACGATGAAAAGATGCACCCGCTCTGAGCGGATTTGCGGCTTTTTTCGGAACCCGTGAGCGCGCATCCTGACGCGGTGCAAAAGCCTGTTCTGGTCACCGGCGGGGCCGGGTTCATTGGCTCGCACCTGGTCGAACGGTTGTTGGCCGGGGGCGAGTCCGTGGTGGTCATTGACGATCTCTCCACCGGCAGCCGGGAGAATCTGAAGGCGGTGGCGGGGCACCCTGGGCTGAGGTTCATCGAAGGGAAGGTTTCCGAGGTGAACGCTTTGACAGAGCTTTGCGCGCAAAGCGGTTACATCTTTCACCTGGCGGCGGCGGTAGGGGTCGAACTGGTGGTCAATTCACCCATCCGCACCATCGAGACCAACCTGCGGGAAACGGAGGCGATCCTGCAGGCCGCCGCGCCGGCCAAGGTGCCGGTTTTGCTGGCCTCGACCTCGGAGGTTTACGGCAAGAGCACCAAACCGGTCTTCAGCGAGGACGACGACCTGCTGATCGGGCCGCCTACGCTGGGGCGCTGGAGTTACGCCTGCTCCAAGCTGATGGATGAGTTCCTCGCGCTTGCCTTCATGCGCGAACGAGGGCTGCCGGTGACCATTGTGCGCCTCTTCAACACCGTGGGGCCACGCCAGACCGGGCGCTACGGCATGGTGCTGCCGCGTTTCATCGAGGCGGCCAGGGCGGGCAAACCGTTGCGGGTGTACGGGGACGGAGGTCAGACGCGCTGCTTCTGTCATGTGGCGGATACCGTGGAAGCGTTGGTGCGTCTGAAGCAGTGTCCGGCGGCGGTGGGCGAGGTCATCAATGTGGGCAACGACGAGCCGGTCACCATTGGCGATCTTGCCGCGCGGGTGATCCGCGAACTTTCCTCCGCTTCGGCCGTCGAGCTGGTGCCCTATGACCAGGCCTACGCGGCGGGCTTTGAGGACATGCGAAACCGCCGCCCGCGGCTCGAAAAGCTGAATTCGCTGATCGGCTTCCGCCCGGGTCGGTCCCTCCTTCAGATCATTCAGGCTTCGGCCTGATTTTTGGGCGGGGGGCGGAGACAAAAAAGGCATCCCCGGTTGGGGATGCCTTTGAATGGAGGGGAAAGTATCGTCCCGAGGGCTTACGGCTTGCCGTTGGTGTTCGGGAAGATGAAGTCGATCTGGGCCTGGGTCGCATTGTAGGCGTCGCGCAGGGAATCCTGCACGCGGCCGCTGGTGACCTGCTGGACGGAGCCATCACCCAGCAGGATGTTGCCGGCGGAGGTGTGGGTGGTGGCGCTGAAGCCGATGTGGTTGTTGGCGCCAGTCGGGCTGACCTGGGTGGTCGTCAGCGACCACTTCGCGGCAGGAGTGTTGTTGTTCTCACCGATATACTTGACCGGAGTCGTGGTGGTGTCGGCCGTCATGTTGCGGTCACCGCTCAGAATCGACTGCGGCTGGGTTTCATCCGCCGACAGGCCGATGAAGTAGCTGATGGACTTGTTGTACAGGAAGTCATTGGTCTTGAGGATGGCGGTGAAGTTCGGCGCGACCTTCTTGTCCGTAACGGTGCCGGTCGGGGCCGGCTTGGCGGAATCGCTCGGGCAGACGAGGATCTTCGGGCTGCTCAGCTCGTTGGAGATGGCGACGAACTGGGCCCAGGTATGGTCGTGATCCTGGGCGATTTCAGAGGAACCGCCCTGGTTGGTGCTGATGCCCCAGGGGAACTGGCCGCTGTTGTCGGTCGAGAAAATACGGAAGGCGAGGCCGACGTTCTTCAGGTTGTTCACGCAGGAGATGCGGTTGGCCTTGGCCTTCGCCTTGGCGAGGGCGGGCAGGAGCATGCCGGCGAGGATCGCGATGATCGCGATCACGACGAGGAGTTCGATCAGCGTGAAGGCGCTGAAACGCTGTTTTTGGAGACGATTCATAGGTTTTGTTTATGTAACGGAGTTGCGGTGGCTGACTATCTAGTGACCCCCACTTCGACAGTCAACGCCTTTCTCTTGTCAGTTAAGCAGTGCCGATGCCAGCCCGCTCAAATATTGGATTTTCCTGATTTGGCCCATTTCCGCGCCTCCTCGGGGGTGGCGCGTCGATGGATGAGTGATTTTCACGCGTCCGGTGCGCGAGCCAAGGACACTTGTGAACGACGCCGGCGCTCCGGAAGCACCTGGGACAAGGAGGAACCCGGTACACGAAACCGGACCCGGACCCGGTCACCCGAACGGCGTTTTCAGTCTCCCTCAAAGCCGGACAAGCGCGCCTGCGAGAATTGAACAGGGTTGGTCAAAAAGAGCCAAAATCTTCTGGTTAAGCGCCCGTGGAATCTCTTTTTTATATTTCGTAAACTGTTGTTGTTAAATGCATTGAGAACATATTTCGGGACCTTCCTGCAACCTCATGGCATTCCCGCTGCTGATTGGGTTTGCCGGCCCGCGAGTGATTGAAATTTACCGTGGCTGGATGCTGCTGGGAACTGTTCCGGGCGGCTACGAATCGAACACAATCCGTCATGAAAAAAATCGAGGCAATCATCAAGCCGTTCAAGTTGGAGGAGGTCAAGGACGCCTTGGGTGACATCGGCATCGAGGGCATGACGGTCAGCGAGGTCAAGGGCTTTGGCCGGCAGAAGGGCCATACCGAAATCTACCGAGGCAGTGAGTACACGGTGGATTTTCTGCCCAAGATCAAGCTGGAGCTGGTCGTGGCCGATGGCCGCGTGGCCGAAGCGGTCGGGGTGATCCTGAAATCCGCCAAGACGGGCAAGATCGGGGACGGCAAGATTTTCGTTTCAGCGGTGGCGGAGGTCATCCGAATCCGCACCGAGGAGAAGGGGGAGGCAGCCGTCTGAGCCGGCTGGTTTGGACCTGTTCTGAAGAAATATGCCCATGAGACGCCCCAACCCTCCGTTTTTGCTGTCCGTTTGCCTGTCCGGGCTGGTCGGGGTCGCGGTATTGCCAGCCGCATTTGGCAATCCGGCGGTCCCGCCCAGCACCGGCACCTGCCTTTCTGCCGCCCGGGAAATCCCGGCGGACACTTTTCCGGCCCGTTTCGCCGCCTGCCACCCAATGGGGGGCGGCTCCACGGTCGGATTTTCACTTTCGGCCGGGTGGTGGAGCCCGCAGCCGGATCTCACCGCAACATCATACATAACCGTAATGAAGAAAATCGAAGCCATCATTAAACCCTTCAAACTAGAAGAGGTTAAGGACGCCCTGCATGACGTGGGGGTCGAAGGCATGACCGTGTCCGAAGTCAAAGGCTTCGGCCGGCAGAAAGGGCACACGGAAATCTACCGGGGTAGCGAATACACCGTGGATTTCCTGCCCAAGATCAAGCTCGAGCTGATCCTGGCGGACGCCAAGGTTCAGGAGGCTGTCGGGGCCATCATCAAAGCGGCGAAAACCGGCAAGATCGGTGATGGCAAAATCTTTGTTTCCACCATCGAGGAGGCCATCCGCATCCGTACTGAGGAGAAAGGCGAACAGGCGGTCTGAGCGTTGGGCTGACAAATTTTAAAATCCATAAACCAAACCAATGAAAAAACTATTTCTTTCCCTTCTAGTCGCCGTGGTGGGCCTGACCGGCGCGGTCTCCCTGCGGGCTGAGGACGCCCCGGCCGCCGCCGCCGCCTCAGCAACCAATGCTCCCGCTGCCGCCAAGGCAGATCCAACTCTCGAACAGCGTATTACCGACCTCGAGGCCTACGTGAACAACGCGGCCCGTCTGGCCGATGCCGCCGACGCCAAGGTAAGCTCGAAGATCAGCGGCTCCGGCCCCGGCCATAACAGCTTCCAGATGGTCTGCGCGGCCCTCGTGCTGTTCATGACGCTGCCCGGCCTGTTCCTGTTCTACGGCGGCCTCGTCCGCAAGAAGAACATCCTCTCCGTGGTCGCCCAGTGCTTCGGCATTGCCGGCCTGGTGACGATCCTCTGGTGGGCCTTCGGCTACAGCTTCGTCTTCGGTGACGGCTCCACGCCCTGGTGGGGCAGCTTCAGCAAGTTCGCCTTCCTCAAGGGAGTCGACTCCAATCCCAACGGGAACTACAGCTACTGGGTTTCGCAAAACGTGTTCTCCATGTACCAGCTCATGTTCGCGATCATCACCCCGGCGCTCATCGTCGGTGCCATTGCGGAACGCATGAAGTTCTCGGCCATCATGCTCTTCGTCGGCCTCTGGATGGTCGTCGTTTACTTCCCGCTCGCCCACGCGGTGTGGGGCATTGACGGTGCCATGAACGGTGTCTGGAACCCCAAGGCCTCCATCCGTGCGATCGACTTCGCCGGTGGTACCGTGGTGCATATGAGCTCCGGTTGGAGCGCGCTGATCCTCTGCCTCATCCTCGGGCCGCGCACGGGCTTCGGGAAGGCCAACATGGCCCCGCACAGCATGACGCTCTGCGCCATCGGCACGGGCATGCTCTGGGTCGGCTGGTACGGCTTCAACGCCGGTTCGGCGGTGGCCGCCGACGGTGTCGCGGCGAACGCCTTCATGACCACGACCATGGCGACCGCCGTGGCCTCCTTCGTCTGGCCCATGCTCGAATGGGTCATCCGCGGCAAGCCCAGCATCCTCGGCTTCTGCTCGGGTGCCGTGGCCGGTCTGGTGGTCATCACGCCTGCCTGCGGTTTCGTGAACACCACGGGTGCGGTGATCATCGGCGTGCTCGCCGGTGTGGTGCCGTTCCTCGCCTGCGCCTACCTCAAGCCGCTGCTCAAGTATGACGACGCGCTCGACACCTTCGGCGTCCACGCTGTCGGTGGCACGCTCGGTGCCCTCGTGACCGGCTTCCTCGCGACGGCCGATGTCAATGCGAACCTTGCCGGTGATCCGGCCAAGGCCAACGGCCTGGACAAGCTGGTCGGCCACGGCCTCTGGATGGAACAGCTCAAGGCCATGGGCTTCACCATCGTGCTCGCCGTCGTGGGCACCGTGGTCATCGCCTACATCGTCAAGGCGGTTGTCGGCCTGCGTCCCACTGTGGAACAGGAAGACACCGGTCTCGACCTCAGCGACCACGGCGAAGAGGGCTACCACAGCTGATTTCAGCTTTGTGCGCCAATAAACGCGGCCCGCGAGCCGTGGTTGGCCCATGAAGCACTTGGCAATCTCAGACGCCGGCAACGCAAGTTGCCGGCGTTTTTCTTTGCTGAGAGGCCGCTGATGCCCGGGGCTTAAAAAGATTCTGAACGGACTGTTGCCGAATTGGTTAGAGCGTTTTCAGAAATCTCGTGGCTGTACCAACCGGGTACTTGCAGTCGGCCAGGGCCAGCGTCGATTGGTGGTTGAACCGTTGGCACCAGCTGCAATCGTTTCCAGCGGCATTGCCGTCCGCTTGCGCCCTTCCCCTTCACTCCGGCCCTCGCCCTCGGGGAGAGATTCCACGTCCCAAAAGGCGCGAATTGTGCCCCTAACCTCGTTGGCTCAACGCCGAGACATCCGTTCGTGAGTTGCAGGCATATTGGCCGGGCTGAAAGCCCGTCCGAATAATGCCTGGGGTGAAGCGAGCCAGGCGAGCGCAGCCCCAGGTTGCCCCGGCAATCGAGGTCGAGCGCTGTAAGCGCGTCCGAAAGGTCGGTCTCCCGCTTGATCAGGCCTTCAGCCCTCGGACCGATCGGGAGCGCGTGCCCCTGGGGCTGCGCTCTCTGCGTTCGCTCCACCCCAGGCATCACTCAAACGCGCTTTCAGCGCTGAGGCCACAAAGACGGAGCCGTCTGTCCGTACAGGGCGGTTCATGGGTAGGGAGAATCGTCGCCCGTTTCCGGGCAAAACCCGGCGTTGGACTGGCCGGAAGCACCGGCCGACCAACCGTGAAGCCGCCCGGCTGTCTCCTCTCCTCAAGGGAGAGGATTAGGGTGAGGGGGAAGGGAGCTTGCATCGCTCCGGGATCCCAACTCGCGCAGCGGTTTCCCCAATGCGCTTTTTCTTGCGGCTACATCATTTATGGAACCGCTCTAACGCCAAAGCCGTCTGTTTTCGGGTGCTCGTCCGGGGCCGGCTCAACCGATCTGGATCACCAGGGCCGTGGTGTTGTCGCGGCCATCCTTGGCGACGGCGGAGGCGACCAGATCTTGGGCGGGATTGCCCGGCTTCTTGGGTGGCTTGGCCGGCCGTAGCAGATCAACCAGATCGTGGGTGTAGAGCCCCTCGGTCAGGCCGTCTGAGCAGATTAGAAAAATGTCTCCCGGCTCATAGGCGACGGCTCCGACCTGCGGGTCCACGAACTGGTTGCCACCGCCCAGGGCCTTCTGGAGGACGTTCCGGCGCGGATGCGTGCGGGCTTCCCGCTCGTTGAGCTGCCCCTGGCGCACCAGCCAGCCAACGTGCGTGTCGTCCTGGCTGAGCTGACGGATTCCGCCCTCCCGGGCCGGCAGATAGTAGATCCGGCTGTCGCCGATATGCGCGAAATACATCCAGTCCGGCGCAAACCAGCAGAGACTCAGGGTGGTCTCCATTCCCGAGCATTCCTCGTAGCTGCCACCGACATACACCAGCGCCCGGTGGATTTGCGCGTAAAGCTCCGTCAGAACGTCGGAAAAACCGGCCGCCAGCCCGGTGGCGGACTGTTGAAACGAGCGCGGGAGCAGGGTGGTGATTTTTTCCACGGCGATCCGGCTCGCAAACTCCCCGGATTTCGCCCCGCCCATGCCGTCGCTCACCGCAAACGCAAAGTCGGTGCTGCGGACGGAAGCCTCGCCAAATTTGCCCAGTCGCTGCGCCTCGCGGGCATCGAACCGGAGGCCCAGAAAGGCGTCCTCGTTGTTTTTCCGCACCTTGCCCACGTCCGTGCAGCCGAACCACTTCAGCTGCCCGGCCGCACTTTTTCGGGGGGGATTATCCAGGCCGGATTTCATTCGAACCCCGGAAGGAGGGTGGCAAACTCGAAATCGATCACACAGAAGCGGCCGTCGGACTGACGGTAGGTCACGTTACGCATGTCCGGATCATCATGGCGGACGCCGAACTGCTCAAGCTCCGCAAACAGCTCCCGCATCCGCGCCTCGTCCAGGTGTTCCACGCGGGAGCCGCAATTGGTAGTGATGATGCGCAGCTTGCTGGCATCCGCCTCGAGCAGGCGAGGGGTGAAGCCGCACCCCTGCGCTTCCAGATGCTTCAGGATCCGCACCTCATTGGCAAAGCGCGTTGCGGCGTCCGGGCCGTGGTAGGTCTTGGACACCCGGCCATCGAACCCCAGATAGACGGTCGCCCGGAGCGTGTCTTTGACTTTCAGCATGATCGTGGGTCGCCGGTGCCAACTGCCTCCGGCCTATGGCGTAGTATGTTCCCAATCCGACCGCTCCGTAAGTGCCGAATGCGATTTTGGTTCAGTTTTTTTCGCGTGGAACCGATGGGCTAACCGGGTGTTCCACCCGCGCAGCATAAGACCTGCTTTAGCGTAAGAGTCGGCTTCGGCATTATCCGGGGTGCTTTTCTGCGCGGATTTGCCCACTTCATACGCCGTTGGTGGGCAATCAGGGGCAGGGTGGTCAAACGGCTGCATGGGCATTTCGCCCTTTTTCCTCCGCAAATCGGCGTTTCCGGCCGGATTTCCATGAAAAGTCTTCACCCATACCGTGTTCTTGATTCTTCGCCCCGAGACTGCGCATGTTTTTGCGTACGCGGCATCCCACGTGCTTGAATTGTCCCGCTCTGCGGGACCAAATCAATAAGTCCCACAATTACATCCATGGCTAAATACAAACTAGAATATATCTGGCTCGATGGTTACGACCCCGTGCCGAACCTCCGTGGCAAGACTCAGCTCAAGGAGTTTTCGAGCTTTCCCAAGCTGGAAGAACTCCCGATGTGGGGTTTCGACGGCAGCTCGACCCGTCAGGCTGAAGGCCGCAGCTCCGACTGCATGCTGAAGCCGGTTGCGGTCTTTCCCGACAGCACCAAGAAGAACGGCGTGCTCGTCATGTGCGAAGTCATGATGCCCGATGGCGTCACCCCGCACCCGAGCAACTCCCGGGCAACCATCCTCGACGACCCCGGCGCCTGGTTCGGGTTCGAGCAGGAATACTTCCTGTACAAGGATGGCGCTCCCCTCGGCTTCCCGCCGGGTGGCGGCTTCCCGCCGCCCCAGGGCGAGTACTACACCGGCGTGGGCTACAAGAACGTCGGCAACATCGCCCGCGAAATTGTCGATACCCACCTCGACCTCTGCCTTGACGCCGGCATCAACCACGAAGGCATCAATTCCGAAGTGGCGAAGGGCCAATGGGAATTCCAGATCTTCGGCAAGGGCTCCAAGAGCGCGGCCGACCAGGTCTGGATGGCCCGTTACCTCCTCCTCCGCCTGTGCGAGAAGTACAGCGTGGACGTCAACTTCCACTGCAAGCCCCTCGGCAAGGATGTGGACTGGAACGGCTCCGGCATGCACTCCAACTTCTCGACCAAGCACATGCGCGAAGTCGGCGGCAAGGATTACTTCGAGGCGCTCATGGCGGCCTTCGACAAGTACAAGAACGAGCACATCGCCGTCTATGGTCCGGACAACCACCTGCGCCTGACCGGTCTGCACGAGACGCAGTCCATCGACAAGTTCAACTACGGCATCGCCAACCGTGGCGCCTCGATCCGCGTCCCCCACAGCTTCGTCAACAACGGCTACAAGGGCTACCTGGAAGACCGTCGTCCGAACTCCCAGGGCGATCCCTACAAGATTGCGAGCCGCATCCTGCAGACGATCGCGACGGTGCCGCTGCCTGCCCCTGCCAAGAAGGGCAAGAAGTAAGCCGGAGGAATCTCCATTCAATCTACAGACGGCGCGGGTTTTTGCCCGCGCCGTTTTTTTGTGCCCAACTGCGCCGTGTGAAGCGACGGGCGGCGGGCAGATCTGCCCTTCAGCGAAATTGCGGGTGCGCCGCGAGAGCGGCGGCACTGGCCGGCGAAAGTGGCATCTGCCGGTACACCGCCTCCACCATCGGTTCAGCGCTGGTCGAGCGGCGGGCGCGCGCCAGCCAGTCCAGTCCCAATGCCTGGGCCAATAAATCGGGTGAATTGGCCGCGATGGTCGTCTCCTCCTTTTCGCCTGTGGCCGAGCCGGTTCCGACAAACCAGCCGGCCAGCAGCAGGGTGACCCGCAGCAAAGTTGCCCTCGAATAGGTCGCCAGCGTGCAGGGCACCGCCGGGCCCAGCCGCTCATGCAGCTGTCGGAACAGCGGCAGGGTCCACATGGCCATGTTCTTGGCGGGAGAATAGGCGTCGAAGAAAATTGCGTTCGGACTGGGCCACGAGCGGGCAGCAGGCGAACCGAGCAGGGCCGGGAAGTCACCGGTATGGACCTGCCAGCGGACCTGGTTTGCGCCGTTCTGGAAGGTTACAGCCCCGTTCGCGAGCAGGGTTTCGCAGGCCGGTTCGTAGCCATCGTAATAACCCAGCTCGGCCGCGTGCTCCAAGGCGAAGCGCAGCGGCTTCAGGGTGTGGTCAAAGCTCACCACCCGAAGCTGGCCCGGCAGTTCGCGCAAGGCCCTGAGGGCGGTCAGCACGTTGGCCGCCGCCCCCAGGCCGACGTCCCAAATCACGAATTCGCCCTCCGAATGCCGGGCAAAGCGCTCCGCGAGCTGAAGCTGCCGAACATACAGGGCCTCGGCCTCGGCCACGGGGCCGACCACGGGATGAAACGTTTCCGCCTCGGCCACGGAGCGGACGCTCCAGCTGCCGTTCTTGAGCTGTACGAGTTGAAAATCGGGCGAAACCATCGCTGGGCCGCGCATATTCGGGGAAGCGCGACGGACACCAAGCCGAAAGCGCATCGTAACTTGAATTCCCCGCTTGCCGCATGCGTTTCCGTTCTCCTTAATCCGCCGCGCCAGGGCCCATGGAACGCGGACTTACGAACCCCGCCAGGGCCGGAAGGCAGCAACGGTAGTTTGCTCCCGTCTGCCGTGGTCACCCTGGTTTCCTTTTTCTGTCCGCGTCCAGATGTCTTATCAGGTCATAGCGCGCAAATACCGCCCGCAGCGGTTTGAGGATGTCGTTGGTCAGGAACACGTCACGCAGACGCTGGCCAACGCCATCAGGGCCGGGCGCATCGCCCATGCCTACCTCTTCTGTGGCCCGCGCGGCACCGGCAAGACCACCCTCGCGCGCATCTTTGCCAAAGCACTGAACTGCACCGGCGGACCCAAGGCGGACTTCGACGAGAGTGACCCACGCGTCCAGGAAATCACGCAGGGACGCTCGCTCGACGTGCTGGAAATCGACGGCGCGTCGAACAACGGCGTCGATCAGGTCCGCGAACTGCGGGAGACGGCCCGCTTCGCCCCGGCCGCGTCGAAGTACAAGATCTACATCATCGACGAGGTCCACATGCTCTCGACGGCCGCGTTCAACGCGCTGCTCAAGACGCTCGAGGAGCCGCCGGCCCATGTAAAATTCCTCTTCGCCACCACCGACCCGGAAAAGGTGCTGATCACCATCCTGAGCCGCTGCCAGCGCTTTGACCTGCGGCGGATTCCGGCGGCGCTCATTGTGAAGCACCTCGCCTGGATCGCCGGGCAGGAAGGCGTGACCATCGACGACGCGGCCCTGCACGCCATCGCCCGTGGCGCGGACGGCGGGATGCGCGATGCCGAATCCACGCTCGACCAGCTCATCAGCTTCTGCGGCACGACCATCGTCGAGAGCGACGTGCTCTCGATGTTCGGCCTCGCCGCCCGTGCCCAGCTGCTTGAGCTGAGCAGCGCGATCCTTGCCGGGCAGGCGGAGACCACGCTGCGGCTGCTGGATTCGCTGGCCAAGAGCGGCAAGGACCTCGGCCGCCTGCTGAGCGACCTGCTGAACCATTTCCGCAACCTGCTCCTCTTCCAGGTGTCGCGCGGCGACAAGTCCCTGATCGAGGTGAGCGAGGCCGAACTCACGACCCTCGGCGCGCAGGCCAAGCTGATCGAGACCGACCCGCTCACCCGGGTCATGGAAGTGCTGACCGTGGCCGAAGGCCGCCAGCGCGACGCCACCTCCAAGCGCATCTTCCTCGAAGTCACGCTGCTCAAGGCGATTCAGGCCCGCGAAGCCACGAGCCTTGATGCCGTCCTGAAGCAGCTGAAATCGCTCCGTGAGGCGGCGCCACAACGGCCTGCCATCGCCCCGCCGGCCGAAGCCGAGCCGGCACCCTACTCAGCGCTGCCATTGGTCCCCAAACCGTTGCCGGCTCCGCCCGCCACCCCATCTACCGCTGCTGCCGAACCGTCCAAACCTGCTCTTGCTCCGACCCCTGCTCCCCCGCCTGCTTTAGTTCCGATCATCGCCCCGGGCGACAAGGACGGCCTGTTCGCCGCCCTGCTGACGAAACTCGCCTTCGCCCAGCGCACGATGCTTTCGGGCGGCCACGCGATCGCGCTCACCGACCGGCTCTTCACCATCGGTGTCGATGCGGAGCATTTCAGCTTCCTGGACCCCAAGCGCGACGAGCCGCTCCTCACCGCCAAGCTCAGTGAGCTGGGTGTGGGCGATGTGACGGTGAAGCTTGTCCCGCTCGCCGCCACTGCCGCCGAAGCCGCGCCGAAACCCACTGCCGCCGCGCCTCGCCCGGCCACGGCGGTCAAGCCGCCGGAACCGAAGCCGGCCAAGGTCGCCCCCGTCCAACTCGACAAGGAAGCTTTCAAGAACGATCCCTTGATCCAGGCAGCCGTCGAAATCTTCAAAGCCCAGCTCCTCGAAGTGCGCGCCCCCGGCGCGGAGGCGTGATTTTCTTCGTTATTCAACTCGTCACTCGAAATTCGTAATTCGCAATTCCCTATGTCCGGCATTGGCAAACTCATGAAGCAGGCGACGCGCATGCAGCAGCAGATGGAGCGCGTGCAGGCGGAACTCGCAAACAAGACGGTCGAAGGCATCGCCGGCGGTGGCACCGTGAAGGTCGTCGCCAAGTGCGACCAGACCCTCGTGTCCATCAAGATCAGCCCCGACGCGGTGAATCCGCAGGATGTGCCCTTTCTCGAGGACTTGATCGTCACGGCGGTGAATGACGCCATGGGCAAGGCCAAGGACACTGCCACGAAGGAAATGAACGCGGTGTCGCAGGGCTTCAGCATCCCGGGCCTGATGTGAAGGAAGCGACCGTGGCACTCGGGGTAGGGATGGCGCGCTGCGCCGTCCCCGTCGCCGAGCGAAGCGTCAGGCGACGGAACGAACGCCCACCATATTCGCACGCTTCGGCTGACCTCACCGAATGACTTCCCTCCCCGATCCCGTCACGAAGTTGGTGGCCGCCCTCGGCCGCCTGCCCGGTATCGGCCCGCGCTCCGCCGAGCGTCTGGCGCTGCACCTCGTCCAGAGCGACGCCGATGGCGTCCGGCAACTGGCCGCCGCGCTCGTCGAGGCCCGCGAACGGGTCACCAACTGCGAACGCTGCGGCGCGCTGACCGAGTCGCAGCCTTGCCCCATTTGCGCCGACAGCCGGCGCGACGCTTCGCTCCTGTGCGTTGTCGAGCGGGCGCTTGATGTCATCAGTTTGGAGAAGTCGGGCACGTTCAAGGGCCGCTACCATGTGCTCGGCGGCAAGCTCAGCCCGCTCAACGGGGTTGGCCCCGAAGACCTCCGCATTGCCGAGCTGGAAACGCGTCTGGGTCCCGAAGGCGTGCAGGAGGTGATCCTCGCCCTGGGCAGCGACGTGGAAGGCGACGCCACCTCCAGCTACCTCGCGAAACGCCTGGCTGCTGCGGGGGTGCGCATCAGCCGGCTTGCGCAGGGCCTGCCAGCGGGCAGCGGCCTGGAATTTGCCGATGAACTCACCCTGAGCCGCGCCCTCGAAGGTCGCCGGGAAATGCCATGAACTCTGTCTCTCGCACCGCTTCCGTCGCGCCGCCCCGGGCCGTGATTTTCGACCTCGGCAAGGTGCTCCTCGATTTCGACTACATGCGGGCCGCGAGCACCCTCGCGCCGCACAGCGACCTGTCCCCCGCCGAGTTCAAGCGCGTCGTGGACCAGTCCCCGCTGCTGCACCGTTACGAGTCCGGCCGGATGACCACCGCGGAGTTTGTCGCCGAGGTCCGGCGCCTGACCGGTTTTCGCGGCCCGGACGATCTCTTCCATGGCACTTTCGGCGACATCTTCGCCGAGATTCCCGAGATGGTCGCGCTGCAACGCCGGCTCGCCGGGCAGGGTGTGCCCACTTACGTCTTCTCCAATACCAACGAGCTGGCGGTGACGCACATCCGGCGGCAGTTCCCGTTCTTCAGCGGCTTCACCGGCTACATCTACAGCTACGAAGCCCGCAGCATGAAGCCTGACCCGGGCATCTACGTGTCGCTGGAGAAGCTGACCGGCCTTCAAGGTTCCGACCTCCTCTACCTTGACGACCGCGCCGAGAACATCGCCCACGGTGCCGAACGCGGCTGGCGGACGATTCTTCACGCCGACCACGGGCCGTCGGTCCGCACCGTCTCCGAAGCCTTTGGCTGGTAAGGCCAGGCAGTCAGCCGGCCTTGGCATTCATAGCGGTTTCTTCGATTTTGCCGGGAATGTGGCCCGGACATTTGAAGACTTTTTTATGGCCAACGCATCTGGTCTGGGCGTCTTTAGTCAAAACGCCAGCCGATGAGACACTTCGCCACCTTTGTCCAATACGCGGTCTTGCTGGTGGTGTTTCATCTAGCGGCCATGGGAGAGGCCCTATCCCCGGATGCCACCCGGCTGGCCGAGCTGGTGCAGCAAGGGCAGGTGGCCGCTATGGCCCATGATTGGAAGACAGTGGAAGAGCGATTTCGGGCTGCCGTTTCCCTCGTCCCGACCAATGGCTATTATTTCAACATGCTGGGTTTTTCCCTGGAGCATCTTCATCGTTACGACGACGCGGTCACCTGCTTTCAGCAGGCACTAGCCATCGACCCGGAGGATTCATATGCGAGCCAGCAACTGGGCATGTGCAAGTACCGGCAAAAATCCTACCGTGAAGCGGCCATCGCGTTCGAAAACTGCCTGCGCTACAAACCCGATGATGAGCGGAGCCATTATTGGCTGGGCATCACTCATTATCAGATGGGGCATTTTGCAGAGGCGGCGGCTTCCCTGCGGGAGTCCGCCCGGCTGAACCCGAAGGATGTGGAGGCGCATTACTGGTGCGGCCTGAGCCTGTTTCGGGCGGGATCGTATGCGGAAGCCATCGGATTTCTGGAAGCGGCCAAGGCCTTAAAACGAGGATCTCTGAGAACCTCCTTGCCCCTGGTCGGCTGCTATCTGGTCACGGGGAAATATGAGCGGATCCAACCTCTGTTTCCTCGGCTTTTTGTCATGGGCGGCATCGCTTCGTTTCTGGCCTACGTCACCGGGCTGTGGCTGTTGCTGGGGCGGACCGCCAAGGTTCAGACCGATCCCACACCCGGGATTGTCTTTTCCCTCGCGTGGATCGTTCTCTTCATCGAAAGCCAGATTGGGTTGCTGCTTCCCGCTTCCGTGCTTTCCAAGCTGGGTCTGACCGTCACTCCCGTCACCATTATCCTGCTGGGCGGCATTCCGATCCTGCTGGCGGCGGGTTACGGGTTTGCCCGGCAGCCTTGGGGGACAGTTTTCCGCTGGCCCCTGAAGTTGAAATTCGACCGTGTGATGACCCAGGCCTTTGGACTGATGATCGGCATGGGTCTCTTGGACACCGCCTACGGCTGGATTATCAGCCAGTGGGCGGGAAAACCAATGGACCAGGAGTCCATCCCCATTCTTAAATATGCAGTCTCCACGGGGCCGGCGGTCGCGTTCCTGGCCATCGTCCTCATCGGGCCCATCGTCGAGGAGATCCTGTTCCGGGGCCTGCTTTGGGAGGCACTCCAACCACGTTCTGGAACCCGCGCGGCGGTAATAGTCACGTCGCTGGTGTTTGCCGTGGTACACCTGCAGGTGGTGGGCTTCGTTCCCGTATTCCTGGTTGGAATGGTGCTGTGCTGGGCTCGGTGGAAATCCGGCTCACTTGGTCTGCCTATGGTGCTTCACTGTTTGAACAACGGTTTCTTTTTCGGCTGGATGTTATTGTCGCGCAGCCACGTTTGACGATTCCGCCCCCATCCTGATGGGGCGGCGGACCGTCAGTGGTGCAGCTGGACGTCCAAGTTCTTGATCAGCTCGTAATGCTGCGCGACCACGCTGGAGGTGTCGGCGGCAAACGTCCGGAGGTCCGAGTCATCCGCCTTCTTGGCCTCGTGCTCGAATTCCTTCAGATCCTTTTTGTGATCCTTGACCATCAGCGAGACGTATGCCTTGTCAAAATCCGCGCCGCTCAGGCCGTTCAGGCGGCCCACTTCCTTCTGCTGCTTGGTGGTCAGCTCCATGGGCAGGGTCGCACCGTGGGCGGTCGCGATCTGTTTGAGCCGGTCGCCCGCCTTGCCGTGGTCGGTGACCATCTGCTGGCCAAATTGTTTCACTCCCGAAGCCGTGGCCTTGGTGGCGGCGAGCTGGCCAAGGCTGACTTCCAGCATCCCGCCCAATGCGGCCTCCTTCACGAACTTAAAGTCCGATTTGGAGAACTGCCCGGGAGTTCCATCGCTGTGGTCGGCCCGTACGGTCGTCACGGATACGGTGGCGGTGGTGAACAGCAGGGCGACGCCGATCAGGGACCCAACGCAGAAGGAATTGAATGTTTTCATCGGGAACCTTTCAGCAGAGGGGGTGCCGCCCCTCGTAAGGCCAAAAAACCGCCTGTTTTTGCTGAAAATCACCGTTTTTCCTCCTGCTTCCCGATGGAATTGCGCCGTTCGGTTTGCAGATTGCAACCGATGGTACTTCACCAAAGCGGTCAGACTCCGACCTCGTTTGCCTTCGCTTACCAAAAACCTTTTGCGGGGCCGCCGGGTTTCCTACTGTCGTCCCGATGTCAAAACCTGCGCTTGGACGAGGCCTTGGCGCGCTGCTTTCGGGCGGCAGCGCCAAGCCGGCCGGTTCCCCTCCGGCCACGCCCCCGCCGGCCCCGGTCGCCGCGATCGGTCCGGCCGTGCGGCGCATTCCGCTCACGCAGATCCAGCCCAGCCCGCTGCAACCCCGGAAAGACTTCTCCGCTGAATCGCTGGCGGAGCTCGCCGACTCGATCCGCGAGCAGGGGATCGTGCAGCCGCTCATTGTCCGCGTCGTGGGATCGAGCTTTGAGCTGATCGCCGGTGAACGGCGCTGGCGCGCCGCCCAGCTCGCCGGCCTGACCGAGGCCCCCGTGGTCGAGCGCATTGCCACAGACCGCGAAGTCCTCGAGCTCGCTCTGATCGAGAACCTTCAGCGTGAAAACCTGAACCCGGTCGAGGAGGCGCTCGGTTACGCGCAGCTCGGCGAGCTGTTCCGGCTCACGCAGGAGGAGATCGCGAAGAAGGTCGGCAAGCCCCGCACCGTCGTTGCCAATGCGCTCCGGTTGCTCCGGCTCGCCGAGCCGGTCCAAGCCGCCCTGCGCGACGGACGCCTGAGTGTCGGCCACGCCAAGGTCATCCTCGGCCTCGCCGATCCTCTGTTGCAGCAGACGGCCTTTGATCGCGTGCTCAAGGGTGGCCTGACCGTCCGCCAGACCGAGGAACTGGTCGCCGCCCTGCAGGCCCCGAAGCCCGAAGGGCAGGGGGCAAAGACCGTTCCGACGACTGCCATCCGGGACGTGCATGTGATGGACCTGGAGAACAAGTTGCGCGAGCGTTTCGCCGCCAAGGTCGCCTTGAAGTACAAGGCCGGCAAAGGCAGCGTCGAAGTGCGCTTTGCCAATGACGATGAACTCAATCGCGTGCTCGAGGTGATGGGTGTGACTTTGGACTGACGTGAACTTTGCGATGGATGCGAGATTTTCACTCTTCCGACTGAGAATAGACATCCTTGCCGTTTACTGGCCGTAACGACCATATTCTGCCATGCAAGCAATGCGTCTGGAAACCACGGTGGATGAGAACGGGACGATTCTCCTGAGCGGCCTGCCGTGGGGTGCAGGCGTGGCGGTTGAGGTGATTGTCCTGCCCCAGGCGCAATCTTCGATGGCCAAATCAGACCGCCCTTTGGCGGGACTGCCGTTGCGTTACGACCGCCCCTTTGATCCGGCGATCGAACCAGAAGAGTGGGAAGCGAACCGGTGATCCTGCTCGATACCCATATCTGGATCTGGTGGGTCCATGCGGACGACAGGCTACCCCAGCGCCATGCGAAATTCATCGAAGCGAACCTCGTGAACGGACTGGGTGTCAGTGTGATTTCGTGTTGGGAAGCAGCCAAGCTCGTGGAGCGTGGCCGGGTTGAGCTGCCCAGGCCGATCGGGCTTTGGATCAAGGAAGCATTGGGCTATCCCGGCGTCCGATTGATCGATTTGACTCCTGAAATCGCCGTGGAAGCGACTCAACTGCCCCAGCCGTTCCATCGCGATCCGGCCGATCAGCTTTTGGTCGCCACAGCGCGTCTTCAAGGGGCTGAGCTGTTGACTCTCGATGGTCTGATCTTGAGTTATCCGCACGTGCCCTTGGTGAAGCTCTAGCCACCATTTCCATTTTTCCGCATGATTAGCTCCCAAGATTTCCGCGACTCCATTGCCGCGCAGCTTTCCGTCGCCGCGCCGCGCGTGCCGTCGCTCACCGCGTTCGTCGGCCTCGACGGCTTCGTGGACGAGATTCTCCACGTGGTGGACAAGCGCTACGATGCCGAGCGCTTTGACCGCGTGCCGACCATCGCCGCCTACGCCGCCCGCCTCGCCGCCGCCGCCGGTCACAGCACCAACGTCGAACTGGTGAACGTCATGACCAAGCTGGGCGGCAACGGCCCTATCATGGCCAATGCGCTCGCACGCTTCGGCATCGGCGTGACCTATCTCGGCTCGCTCGGCTGGCCGGCGTTGCACCCCGTCTTCAACGAGTTCGCCACTCGCGCCGAGGTTCACACCGTCTGCGGCCCCGGGCTCACCGACGCGCTGGAGTTCGAAGATGGCAAGGTGATGGTCGGCAAGCATTACACGCTCAAGGAGGTCACCTGGGCGAACATCGCGGAGCGCTACGGCAAGGAGAAGTTCGCCGGCAAGCTCTCGTCATCTGACCTCATCGGCTTCGTAAACTGGACGATGCTGCCCTACATGAGCGACATCTGGGCGAGCATCCAGGCCGAACTGATGCCGGGCCTCACCGGTCCGCGCCGGAAGATTTTCTTCGACCTCGCCGATCCCGAGAAGCGTCTGCCCGGCGACATCGCCCGGGCGCTGGACCTCATAGTGAAGTTCCAGACGAAGTTCGACTGCATCCTCGGGCTGAACGAGAAGGAGGCGTACGAGGTGGCCAAAGTGCTTGGCCTCTCCTGCGCCCCGCGCCAGTGGGATGGCCTGGCCGATCTCGGCCTCGAAATCCAGAAACGCGTCCCGGTGGAAACACTGGTGATCCACCCGACTGCCTATGCCCTCACCGTCTCCGGTGGCAAGGCCGACGTGGTGGCCGGCTCGGTCTGCGCCCGGCCCAAGATCACCACGGGCGCGGGTGACCATTTCAACAGCGGCTTCTGCCTCGGCAAGCTGCTCGGCCTCGACAACGCGGCCAGCCTGCTTTGCGGCGTGAGTACGAGCGGCCACTACGTCCGCACCGCCGAGAGCCCGAGCGTGGCCGACCTGGCGGCGTTCATGAAACAGTGGCCCGCGAACTGATCCTTTCAGCCATGGTTCTTCCCGTCGTCAAATACGGTGATCCTGTCCTTCGCAAGAAGGGCGCAAAGATCGAAGCCATCTCTCCCGAAGTCACCCAGCTCATCGCCGACATGTTTGAGACCATGAAGGCGACGCGGGGGATCGGTCTGGCCGCCCAGCAGGTGGGCCAGGCCGTCCAGCTCACCGTCATCGACGTGCGCGGAACCAAAGACCGTCCCAGCCAGCTCTGGTTGTCGGGGCAGGAGGCTGACGTGGAGTCCTTCATGCCGCTGGTGCTCATCAACCCGGTGGCGCATCCGGTTGGGCCGCGGGTGAAGGGGCCGGAGGGCTGCCTCAGTTTTCCCGACATCTTCGGCGAGGTGGAACGCCCCGCCGTGGTCGAGGTCACCGCCCAGAATGAGCGCGGCGAGAGCTATTCCTTCAAGGCCGGCGGCCTGCTCGCCCGGGCCGTGCAGCACGAGCTGGATCACCTCAACGGCATCCTCTTCATCGACCGTATGGACACGGAAACGCGCAGTGATCTGCGGCCCGAGATCGAGGAACTGCAGGCGGATACGAAGCTCGCGCTGGCGAAGGCGGCCGCCCGGCGCTGAAGCCTCCCTGCTTCGCGGCGGGGAATTTCCAGATTGAGCGGCGCATGAACTCCTCCCAGACCCTCGACCTGCTGCGCCGCTACGAGTCACGGAACGTGACCTATGTCGATCCGGCCGGTGGCTGGCCCATTGTCTGGGCCCGCGCGCAGGGGTGCGATGTCTGGGATGCCGAAGGCCGAAAGTATCTCGATCTCACGGCCGCCTTCGGGGTCGCCGCTGCCGGCCATGCGAATCCCCGTGTCGTCCGGGCCGGGCAGCGCCAGATGGCGACCCTGCTGCACGCGATGGGGGATGTGCATCCGCACGCACTGAAAGCTCAACTGGCCCGGGAGCTGAGCGAGCTGACGTTCGGTCGCTGGGCGGTGGGTGCGGGCAAAGGAAAATGGAAAAAGGAAAAAGGAAAGGGGCAGGCGGAGGGGAAGGTCATCTTTTGCAATTCGGGTTTTGAGGCGGTCGAGGCGGCGCTGAAGACGGCGCGGCTGGCCACCGGACGGCCGGGAATCATAGCATTTGAGGGCGGATATCACGGGCTCGGTTATGGGGCGCTCAATGCGACCCACCGGGAACATTTTCGGGGCGGCTTTCGTGACCAGCTTCGGGAGTTCGCGCAGTTTGTACCGTTTCCCCAAGCTACCGGGAAGACGTCCCATCCCACCCTGGCCATGGTTGAAGCGCGCCTTCGGGCGGCCTTCGCGACGGGCTCCGTTGGGGCGATTCTCGTGGAGCCGATCCAGGCGCGCGGGGGCATCAACGTGCCACCGGCCGGATTCCTGCCGCTGCTGCGCCGGCTGGCGAATGAGCGCGGCGCGCTGCTGATTCTGGACGAAATTTACACCGGCTTTGGCCGCACCGGTGCGTGGTTTGCCTGTGAGCACTCCGGCGTCCGACCTGACCTGATCTGCCTCGGCAAGGCGCTTACCGGCGGTTTCCCTCTCAGTGCCTGCGTGGGCCGCGCCGACGTGATGGATGCAGCGTGGCCCCCGTCCAACGGCGAGGCGATTCATACGAGCACGTTTCTCGGCCATCCTGTCGGTTGTGCGATGGCGCTGGCGCAGGTGGCGGAGTTGAAGGCGGAAAAGCTGGTCAAGAGAGCCGCGAAATTGGGCGCGTGGCTTGCGGCGGAACTGAGTTCAACGTTCAACGTTCAACGTTCAACGTTGAACATCCAGATGCGCGCTTCCGGCCTGATGGTCGGAGTGGAACTGCTTCATGCCGATGGCCGCCCGGCCACGACGGAGGCGCTCGCGGCCATCAAGGAGATGCTGCAGCGTGGCTACATCCTGCTGCCGGAGGGCGAACATGCCAATGTGATCGCCTTCACTCCGCCGCTGATCATCACCGAGGCGCAATTGCGGCGGTCGGTCCGGACCCTCGCGCAAATCCTGAAGGAGATGCAGGTATGACCATCAGCACCATGCGGCGCATCCTGGAAATGGGCGGCATCCAGCTCACCAAATCGTTGGGCCAGAACTTTCTCCACGACGGCAACCAGCTCCGCCGGATCGTCGCGGCGGGCGAAGTCGGTCCGACGGATCGTGTGCTGGAAATCGGCCCCGGACTGGGCCCGCTCACGGAAATCCTGCTCGCCGAAGCCGGCGAGGTCCTGGCCATCGAGAAGGACACGCGGCTGGTCGGGGTGTTGCAGCAGCGCTTTGAAAATCAGCCGAAGCTCCAGCTGCTGGCGGCGGATGCGCTGGACTGGCTGCAGGACAACCCGCGCGACTGGTCGGAATGGAAACTGGTGGCCAACCTGCCGTACTCGGTCGGCTCCCCCATTCTCGTGGAACTGGCGGAAGCGGAAGGACCGCCGAGCCGCATCGCCGTCACGCTGCAACTGGAAGTCGCCCAGCGGATCGCCGCCGCGCCTGATACCGACGACTACGGCCTGCTCTCGTTACTGCTGCAGCTGCGCTACGAGCCGTGCGGTTGGTTCAAGATTCCGGCGGCCTGTTTCTTCCCCGCGCCCGACGTCGATTCCGCCTGCATCACCCTGGAGCGCCGGCCTCAGCCGCTGCTTTCTGCGGCGGAAGCGAAGACCTTCACCTCTCTGGTGAAGCTCGCCTTCTCGCAGCGTCGGAAAATGATGCTGAAGCTGCTGAAATCCCGCTGGCCCGAAGACCGACTGCTGGCCGCCTTCGCGGTGGCGGGCCTCACCCGCGATCTGCGGGCGGAGGCGGTGGGCCTGGAGCCGTTTGTGATTCTCACCCGACAGTTGCACGATGCCGGGACGGGTGCGTGAGCAACCTTACGGCAGTTCCTCGATGAAGAGGTCCTTAAAGAAAACCTCGGTCACGCCGCCGCCGTGGACCTGGAGGCCGAGACGGCCAAACTGCGGAATTTTCTCGTCCGCCTCGGTGTAATCCACGGTCGTCGCACCGTTGAGCTTGATAATGATGTGACGACCGACGCAGTGCAGCTCGTAGTCGTTCCAGTCGCCCTTCTTCACCGCCTGTTTCACCACGGCCTCGTCGGCCTTGGCCATGAGCTTGTTGCGGCGCGACTCGTCGTAGAGGGAGCCGTACCACCCCTCGCCGATGTCGGCCTGGTAGCCGCTCATCTCGCTGTCATTGGGGATGCGCTGGCTGCGGAACTGCACGCCGGAATTCACGAAACCGTTCGTCCCCGTGAGCTTGAACTTCAGGCGCAGCACGAAGTTGGTGTAGCTCGCCTTCGTGGCAAGGAACTCGTTGCGCGGCTGCGTGCGCGCCAAGGTGCCACCCATGATCATGCCGTTTTTGACGCGGAAGGTGTTGGTCGTGTCGCCATCCCAGCCGGTGAGGGTCTTGCCGTCGAACAATGGCTTGGGGGCGGCCAGCGCGGCGGTTGCGGTAAGCACAGCGGCGAGGAAGGCAAACAGCGGGAATTTCATGGGAGAGAAAATGGGAACGAAATGCCCCGAAGACAATTACGATTTACGAATTACGATTTGCAAGTCAGAGGCCATCGGGCACTGGGGACTCGTGGGAACGATATCGGCTTGGGAGGGCGCGGTTCCACCCGCGCCCCATTCTTCATCGTCGAAGACGACGGAGCGCAGAGGTGCGCCGTGTGCCAATGGGATATTTCGAGGGTGCTCGGCGCGAAGGATTTCACGGCGCGGGTGGAACCGCGCCCTCCCCAATCAATTCCAACTGGCATCCGTGGTCCGACACACGCGTTTCTTAAATCGTAAATCCCGAGATCAGGGCAGGGGCTCGCCCCGGAAAAACTCCGGCCCGTTCGGGACCGGTAAGGACACCACGTCTGTGTCGGCCGTGAGCTGGTTGGTGAGGGCCGGTTGCCAGGTGATGAAATTGCCGGAGGAGTCCAGGCGGTAGCGGCTGCCGGCTGTGCCACTGACTTCCACTGTGAAAATGCCGTCGGTCGCGGAGCGAGCGCGCAGCTTCAGATCGCGTTTGGTCGGTGGCAGCACGAGGAGGGTCATCGACTGCGCGGGGATGGCCCCGGTGTAGGAGCTGTTGGTGAAGGTGAGGTCGGGGAGGCGTTGGATGACGTTCGTGCTGTCCAGGCGCCAAACCTGCGCGGCGGCGGCCAGGAAGTTGGTCACGTTCAGTGTTACGGTGCGCGGGCCGTCTGGGGCCTTGTTGATGACCATCAGCGTCAGGCCTCCGTCGGCGGAGCGTTCGGCGGCGAAGACGGCCAGTTCATCCGGATTCGGCACTGCGGCCGCCACGCTCATGTCGCCAAAGGTCGAGCCGTTGCCGTCGTAGTTACGGTAGAGCTTGATCGCGTTGTAGGCCGGCTTGCCGGTGGCGGGGCAGGTCCAGCGCGTGGCGAAGTCGAGGTTTTCCCGCCCGAGAATGCCCAGCACGTCGGCCTGCGCCGTGGCCCCGTTGATGTGGCCGTCCGCGCCCCAACTGTATTCCGTGAGCGCGGTCCGGGTACCCGGATAGTGGCCCGTCACCCAGTCCTTGAGCCGGGGGACTAGCTTCACGACGGCATTGATCCAAGTTTCGTCGATATAGTTGGTGTCCCACAGCGAACGCGTCGAGCGGTTGCGTCGGAGCTGCATTGCCGCCGAAACGTCATCGCTGAATTCGCCGCCCTGCGGATAGAAATGCACGCTGAGCACGTCGATCAGCCGCTGGCCGGTGGCCACGTTCGTCATGCGCCACTGGTCCAGCAGCCAGGGGATGTAGTCCGTGTTGCCGTGCGCCGCGCGATCAGGGTACGAGGAATAATTGTGGGCCGCGCCGTACTGCTGGTCGTAGCCGCTGTAGAAGTAGCCGGACCAGCCCCATTCCTCCGGGCCGAAGATAATGGCGCCGGCGTCGCGCGCCTTGATCATGGCCGCATAGCTGAGCGTCTTGTCGCGCATCTCGTCCAGGTTGGCACCGACGGGATGAATGTCGCGGTGCGTCGAGTGCCAGATGCTCGGCTCGTTATCGAGCAGATAGTAGCGCACGCCGCCACCGGCTGCATTGCCCCACTTGGCGAGAAGATGCTGCACCCAGCCATCCTGAAACACCGTGTCCGCCGGCACATTAGCGTCGTTCGGATCGTTGCCGGTCACATACACTTTCGGCGGTCCGTCGCTCTTGATGCCGTTGCCGGCGTCGGCGAAATAGGCGGCATCATTTCCGGTCTGGGCACCGTATTTCTTGATCGAAAAGCTCGCGAGCTTGCCCCGGTTCGGCCCGAGCTTCGCGGCCCAGCCGATCATCGGCACCGTCACCATCGGCTGGGCGCCACCGTTCCGGCTGTCGGTGATGAAGCTGTCGGTCGCCGCTCCCGGCGTGCTGCCGGTGTCGGCAATGCTCTCGAAGTAAAAATCGGCCGCGTGATTGTGCGCGTTGAGCTGCCAGTTGTAGCGCGTCTCCGAATTCCCGCCCGAACGGGTGATCGGCAGGTTGAGGTCACGAACGGCGGCAGCAGAGGCGAACGCAACCCCGTACACCTCGGGGTGGATCGGATGGCGTCCCCGCTGGGTATCCACCGTCACCACGATCGGTGCGGGTGGTGTCGGTGGCGGGCCGGTGAAGCTGATGTCGTCCACGTAGAAGACCGGCTGCGCCTTGCCGGAACGGTCCTGAATCCAGAAGCCGTCGAACGCGCTCTGGCCCGACAGCCCCAGGGAGGTGAGCGTCAGATTGATCTGCTGCCATTGCTTCGTCAGTGCCGGCAGCACCTTGGCCGCCTGCGCGACGCCATTCACCGTCGCCTGCACCTGCAAGAGCTGTCCGCCGGCCGTGCCGCCGTGAATCCAGAAGCTCAGGTTGGTGAACGTGGCCGCCGGCTGGGCGTCGTGATGGAGATAGAGCGCCTGATTGGCCCCGGCCGTGACCGAGATGGCTTTGGTGCCGCCATGCACGGTCGTGGTGGCGGCGTAGTCCAGCTGCGCCCAACCGTAGTTCTGCCAGCCGTTTTGCAGGGCGTCGGCATAAACCGACTGCACCGTCTGCCCGTGGGAGAGCAGTGGTGCCAATAGCAGCATCCCCAGACCTGCCCGAAGGAACCAGCGTTTGAAATCAGCCATAAGACACGGCCACCGGACCGATCCGATCCGGCGGTGCCGGCCTGAATAAGGCAGAAAAATGCCGGCTTGTCGTGTCTGAACCAATCGCCCTGATGAGCGACACTACCAAAACAGCGGATACTGGGCGGGCTCAGAAATCCTTGAAGTCGTCATCCATGGGGATCTCAGCCTCCGGGCGCGACTTCTTCACCGAAGCAACCGTGGCGGAGCCGTTGCTGCCGTGACCATGGTGCGCCCCATTCCGGTGGGACCCAGCCGAAGCGGCAGCCTTTCGGGATGGCGCGGATTTGGCCGGCGTGGCCCGCAGCGCCCGTGGGGTGACAGCTGCCTGGGCATCCGGTCCGGAACCGCCTGAAACCATGGCCTGCAGCTGGGCGACGGCGTCTTTGAGTGACTCGGCCTGGGAGTTGAGTTCTTCGCTGGCGCTGGCGCTTTCTTCGGCGCTGGCGGCATTGCTCTGCGTCACCTTGTCCATCTGCACGACTGCGGTGTTGACCTGGCTGATGCCCTGATTCTGTTCGAGGGAGGCGGTGGCGATTTCGGCCACCAGCTGGTCCAGCTGCTGAACCTTCGCCTGGATCTCGCTGAAACTTCGGGCCACCTCGGCGCTCACTTCGGCACCTTCATGGCTCTTCGTCACGCTGGCCTCAATCTTCGATGCTGTTTCCTTTGCGGCCGCGGCGCAGCGTTGGGCCAGGCTCCGGACCTCGTCGGCCACCACGGCGAATCCGGCCCCGGCCTCGCCGGCGCGGGCCGCTTCCACGGCCGCGTTGAGGGCCAGGATGTTCGTCTGGAAGGCGATCTCGTCGATGTTCTTCAGGATCTTGGTGATCTCCTCGCTGGCCACTTTGATGGCGTCCATCGTGGTCAGGAGGGTGGTCATCTGGTGGGCTCCGGCGTCGGCGGAAGCACGCGCCTGCACCGCCACGGCCTTGGCGTTCTGGGCGCTTTCCGAGTTGCGCTTGGTCATGCTCGCCATTTCCTCGAGCGAGGCGCCCGTCTCCTCGAGGGAGGCCGCCTGTTCGCTGGCTCCTTCAGCCAATGACTGGCTCGCGGCGGCGACCTGGCTGGCGGCCGAGGCGGTCTGGTCAGCCCCGGTACGCAGGGTCTCGGTGATCGAAGCAAGGGTGCGGCTGGTGCCCCGGATGATGAGGAAGGCGATGAGAATGCCCGCCACCACGGCGGCCGTGAGGCCGGAGTAAACCAGCAGCACCGAACCCTGCAGGGTGCGGCTGGAGGCGCCCGAATAGTTGACGGTGTTGTTGATGCCCGCCTGGGTCACGGTCACGGTGGCCTGCATGAGCTGCTCGCTCATGGCCATCCGCAGCCGCGCGGTTTCCGCCTGCGCCGTCGTGAGGGTCAGCAGCTTTTTCAACCCGGCCAGATAGCCTTGGCAGGCCGCGCGTGCCTGCTGGAACTCCTTCAGATTGTCCGCCTGGGTGAGCAGCGGCTGGAGGGCGGCAAACGGCTTGTCCGTCGCCTCCAGTTTCTGCAGGCCGCCCTCGATGAATCGCGGATCACGGAACGCCAACCCCTTGAGCTCGCCTTCCTGCGCGGCATGGATGGCCGAGCGGAGTTCTTCCACCAGCGCCAGTTTGCGGAGCCGTTCCTCAGGTTTTTCGGTGGCTGCGGAACCGGATCCGCTGGCGAACGACTGGACCAGATGCTGGTACACGAGATTCATGGAACTGTCGGCCTGTCCATCCAGTCCGGCGAGTTCTTCCCGCGTGCTGATCAGCTGCCCGGTCTCCTCCTCGGTCTTCCTGATCAGGGTGTGCCATTCCTGGAGATTGGGCAGGAGCGTTTCGAGCTGTTTGCGGAGCAAAATGAGGCGCGGGTGCTGCTCGGCGAACGTTTTGGCGATCTGGGCCTGCCGGTCTGCGGTTTCCAAGGATTTCTTGGCCTTTTCCAAGTAGGCCGGCTCCGTGGTGAAGCCGTAGCTGCGGATCTGAAGCGCGGTTTCCGTCACCGCGTTATCGAGGTCGCTGGAAATTTTGACTTCCGGAGCGTACTCACTGGCAAGCATGTCGGCGCTGTTGGCAGCGCGGTGCATATTGAAGGCGGCGAGTCCGCCCACTGCCACCGAAATGGCGATGAGCGCGGCAAAGCCGAGCGAGATCTTCTTGCCGAAAGTCAGGGATTTCATACTGGAGAGGGTGCGAAAGGTGGGCTGGGCCCGAGTCGGCGCACCCGTTGGGGCCAGGAGTCAGACCAGGCAACTGTACAACGTGTTAAAGCGAGCCACACACGGGAGTCATCGAACGTTTGCAGCCATCGCTTAACGCCTGGATGCGCGAATCGCGCTAAGGCGTTCGCTGGCAACGTTGTCGATTATCCAAAGGAGGACAGGCAGTCCCCCCTTTTCCACCTTTCGTGCCCTGGTCACGGGGCGGCTGACTTTAACGGGCGATCATTCCCGTTGCCCTTTTGGGCGCACGCCGACCGTCCTCATGTCGATCGCCTTGAAACCCAACGCGTAGGCCGGCGAATCCGGTCGCAGCCCCAACTCCGGGTGCTGCGGGTCCACCAGCTCGGGATTGGCCAGGTGTGAGGCCGGGTCCTCCCCACGCGCCTGCCATTCGCTCCACGGCTTGCCGGCGAAGGAGTATTTCGCCGCATCGGTTCCATTGCGGGTATCGAACCACAGGTTGCTGTCGCTGAAGAAATTGTCGGTCGTGCCGCTCCAGTCGCTGCCAAGCAGGGTGCCGGAATTGGCGATGACGACGTTGTTGGTGAACCAGAATGAGCGATGCGGCTCGGCCCGGGTACGCATGACCGAGTGCTCGACGTTGAAGGCGAGCAGGTTGTTCCGGACCACGTTGTCGCGACCATAGTGCTGGTGAAAGCCGGCGCTCTTGCAGCGGTACACGACGTTGTTCTCCAACAGGATGCCCGTGCTGCCTTCGTCGGTGTACAGACCCCAGCCGCCATAGTCGTAGCTGACCACGTCGCGGAAAATGTTGTTCCGGATCACCGTCCCCGGCTGCGGTCCGAGCGTGTAGATGCCGCCCATGTCACTGAGCCGGTTTTGGCCGACGTCGTGGACATCGTTGAACTCGATCAGGTTCGCCCGGCACGGCGTATCGCGGTAGCCCCAGTTCCAGCCGACAGAAATGCCGGTGTAGTACAGGTCGTGGATGTGGTTGTGGGCGATCCGGTTGGTGCCGCTTTGGAAAATGATGATGCCGCAGGCCGGTGGCATGAGGCGGCCGAGGGCGTGTAGGTCATTATCGGCAATCAGGTGGGAATGGCAGGCGGCGAAGGCCGAGGGGCTCAGCTCCCCCTGTTCGCCGATCCGCACACCGCCCGCACCGAGCGAGCGGAATTCGCTGCCCGAAACGCGCCAGTGCTGGCAGCCGCGACCCAGCTCCAGCCCGTAGCCGCCCAGGTTTTCCAACGTGCAATCCTCCAGGGTGCAGCCGGTGGCAAACTCGGCCCGCAGATTTCCCCGGGTCTGGCTCGCCGCCTGGGAGTCGATGCGTCCCTCGGGCGGCAGATCATAGTCGGCATCACTGAAGGTCAGCCCGCGCAGCGTCAAGTTGGTGACGGCTCGCTGCGCTTTTTCATCGCCCTCCCACCGGATCAGTTCCTTCAGCCGTGGCGCCACGATCACGGCCCGGTTCGGGTCAAAGCGGGAGTCCGCCAGATAGCTGAGCACGCCACTGGTCCGGTCGAGATACCACTCACCGGTCTGGTCGAGCGCGTCGGGCGTGTTCTCGATCCAGTAGCGGGCGTCCGGCTCATCCATCCACGCCGCGCGCGGACCGCCGGGCAGGGTAGCGACGTTGGCCGCGGCATCCACCGAGCGGATGGGCACCTGCAACGAGGTCCACTTCATCAGCATGATGAACTCCGCCCCATTCGTCCAAGCGGGCCTGATGTCACCGGCCTTGAAGGGTACCTCGATGGGTGACTTGTCCCCCAGCCGCGCCCGGGCGCGAAAGAATCCCGTGTTCGGCGTCCGCGCCCGTTGCGCTCGCTCGCCATTCACGAAGAGCTGGCGGAAATACCACTTCCCCTCGCGCACCGCTGGCAGGGCAACCTGCCAGAGCGCGGCGTTGGTGGGAGAACGCTGCCAGCCGGTGATCCGGGTGCCGCCCGAGAGAATCGGCCTCGCCCCGGCGGCGGCCTGGATCGTCAGACCGGAATCCTCCGGGGTGAAGACGACGGTCTCCGTCAATGCGAACCGGCCATTCGCCAGCTCGATGGTCACGGTTTCGCCGGAACCGCCCTTGCGCGTGGTGTGGGCCGCTTTCAACGCCGCCGGCAGCGTGGCGAACGGCCCATCGGTTTTGATGAAATTCGCTTTCGCCCGGTGTCCCGACCACCCGTCATTGCCACCGGGTGCGACGTAGAACGTGGCCGCCTCGGCATACGCCGAGAGGAGGCAAAGGGCGGCGAAGGTGAAACAGCGCATAAGACGGTCAGGGGCAGACGCGTCCAGAAGGGAGGCGATTCACCTCGGATCACGGTTGGGAAGGCGAGCCGGGAATTCATCGCGGCCTCCGCCACAGTTGACCCCGTGCTGTCGCCGGCCATCATCGTGCCCATCTCTTTCTTGGCGTCCCAACAAACATGAACCTCGTCACCGCCGCCCTGCGCCGGCCGTTCTCCGTCATGGTCGCGGTCGTCGCGGTGGTGCTCACGGCGCTCTTCGCGCTGCAGAAGATGCCACGCGACATCTTCCCCAGCCTGGGCGTGCCGGTGCTCTATGTGGCGCAGCCCTACGGCGGCATGGACCCCGCGCAGATGGAGGGCTACCTCACCTATTACTACGAGTACCACTTCCTCTACATCACCGGCATCGAGCACGTGGAGTCGAAGTCCATCCAGGGCACCGCGCTGCTCAAGCTCCAGTTCCATCCGGGCACGGACATGGCCCAGGCGCTTGCCGAGACCATCGGCTATGTGAACCGGGCCCGCGCCTTCATGCCGCCGGGCACGGTGCCGCCGTTCGTGATGCGCTTCGACGCCGGCAGCGTGCCTGTGGGCAACCTTGTCTTTGCCAGCGACACGCACACGGTGGCGGAGCTGCAGGATGCGGCCCTGAACCGTGTCCGGCCGCTGTTCGCCACCCTACCGGGAGTCTCAGCTCCACCGCCCTTCGGTGGCAGCGCCCGCGCGATCGTCATCCGCGCCAACCCCGACCGCCTCCGCGCCTTCAATCTGTCGCCCGATGACGTGGTAAAGGCGCTCGCGGCCGCCAACACCATCACGCCCTCGGGCAACATCCGCATTGGCGACCAGATCCCGATGGTGCCGCTGAACTCGGTCGTGCGGGACATCAAGGAGCTGGGCAACGTGCCACTCCGCACCGGGACCGATCCGGCGGTGTTCATCCGTGACATCGGCACGGTGGAGGACGCCGCCGACATCGCGACCGGCTACGCGCTCGTGAACGGACGGCGCACCGTGTACATCCCGGTCACGAAGCGGGCCGATGCCTCGACCCTCAGCGTCGTGAAGCTCGTGCGGGAGAACCTGGCGAAGTTCCAGGCGGTGCTGCCGGATGGCATGAGGGTCAGCTACGAGTTCGACCAGTCACCCTACGTCACGCGGGCCATCCACGGCCTCGCGCAGGAAGGCGCTCTGGGCGCGGTGCTTACCGGGCTGATGGTGCTGCTGTTCCTCCGCGACTGGCGGACTGCGCTGGTGGTCGTGCTCAACATCCCGCTCGCACTGCTAGCCGCCGTCATCGGCCTCTGGCTTACCGGACAGACCGTGAACCTGATGACCCTCGGCGGCCTCGCGCTCGCCGTGGGCGTTTTGGTGGACGAGGCGAGCGTCACCGTTGAGAACATCCATACGCGGCTGGCGAACGGCCAGCCGGTGGCCTGGGCCGCCTTCTCCGCGACGAACGAGACGGCCGGGCCGCGGCTGCTCGCGATGCTCAGCGTGGTGGCCGTGTTCATCCCGGCGTTCTTCATGGTCGGCGCAGGGCGGGCGCTGTTTTTGCCGCTGGCGCTTGCGGTCGGCTTCGCGATGGCCGCGTCCTACCTGCTCTCCACGACGCTCGTGCCCGTGCTCTCGGCGTGGTTGCTGAAGGCGCCCGCCCACGGCCCGGACGATGGCCGCGGCTTCTTCGCCCGGATGCAGGCGGCTTACGCAAACCTCGCCCAGGGCCTGGTTCGGCTTCGCTGGCTGGTCGTCCTGATTGCGCTCCTGGTCTCCGGCGGCATGGTCTGGGTGATCGGCGGCCGGCTGGGCACGGAGATTTTCCCGACGGTGGACACCGGCCAGTTCCAGTTGCGCCTCCGTGCTCCGGCCGGCACGCGCATCGAACGTACCGAGGCCATCGCCACGAACGTCCTCGCCGCCATCAAGGCCGAGGTCGGGGCGACGAACGTCGCGATCACGCTTGGCTTCGTGGGGGTCCAGCCGCCGAGCTTCCCCGTCAACACCATCCATCTTTGGACCAGCGGGCCGGAGGAGGCGGTGCTGCAGGTGCAGCTCCGGCCCGACTCAGGCGTGCGCATCGCGGCCTTGAAGGAACGGCTCCGGCAGAAGTTCGCGGTCACAATGCCGGAGGTGAAATGCTCGTTCGAGCCGGCCGACATCGTGAGCCGCGTGATGAGCTTCGGTTCGCCGACGCCCGTCGAGGTCACGGTCAGCGGGCCGAACCTCGCCGCCGACCGCGATTACGCCGACAAGGTGCGGGACGCGCTCGCGACCATCCCGTCGTTGCGCGACCTGCAGTTCCAGCAGGCGCTCGACGTGCCGACCGTCGAGGTGAATGTGAACCGCGAGCGCGCGGGCCTGCTGGGCGTGACGGTCGGCGACGTCGCGCGGTCGCTGGTCGCGGCGACTTCCTCCAGCCGTTTCACCGCGCCGGTCTATTGGGCCGACCCGGCCAGCGGCGTCGCCTATCAGATCCAGGTCGAGCTGCCGCAGGCGCGGATGAACTCGCTGGAGGAGCTGAGGAACATTCCGGTGAATGCGAGGGGAAACGATTCGCTGCTGTTGCGCAGCGTGGCCGGGGTCCAGAAGGGCATGGCGGTCGGCGAATACGACCGCTACAACATGCAGCGGCAGGTCACGCTCACGGCGAATGTGGCCGGCGAGGATCTGGGCACCGTCTCGCGCCGGATTTCCGAAGCCCTGGCCAAAGTGGGCTCACCGCCCGCGCGGGTGGCGCTCAATGTGCGTGGCCAGATCGCACCACTGACACAGATGCTTGCGAGCCTGCGCTCGGGGCTGCTGCTCGCGGTGGTCGTCATCTTCCTGCTGCTGGCGGCGAACTTCCAGTCGCTCCGGCTTTCGTTGGTCGTCGTCTCGACGGTTCCCGCAGTGGTCGCTGGCGTCGCGCTGGCACTCTGGCTCACAGGCACGACGCTTAACCTCCAATCCTTCATGGGGGCCATCATGGCGGTGGGCGTCGCCGTCGCGAACGCCATCCTGCTCGTGACCTTCGCCGAACGGTCGCGCCGCGCTGGCGCGACGTCGCCTGCCGCCGCCGTCGAAGGTGCCCGCAGCCGGCTCCGGCCGATCCTGATGACAAGCCTCGCCATGATTGCGGGCATGCTGCCAATGGCGCTGGGCCTGGGGGAAGGTGGCGAGCAATCCGCGCCGCTGGGTCGCGCCGTGGTCGGTGGCCTCGTCGGCGCGACGCTGGCCACACTTCTTGTGCTGCCGGCAGTCTTCGCCCTCGTCCAGTCCCGTGCCAGCCGTCAGTCCGCTTCGCTCGACCCGAACGATGCGGAGAGCGGCCGCTATCTTCCTCTCTCCGGGCGGGCCACCCCGGCGAACCCGACCCACTCCTGACCCGCAAACTCAGAACCCGCTTACCGATGAATATGTCCCGTTCCCGCTCCGGTTGTGTGCTCGCCGCGCTGGCCCTCGGCTGGTTGTCGACCGGCTGCAATCCGGCGGCCACCGATTCCGCCAAGGCCGCTCCGGCCGCGCCGCTCCGCGTGCCGGTGACGCAGGCGAAGCGCGGGCCAATCACGCGCAGCGTCAGTCTCCCGGCCAACGTCCGTGCGCTCCAGCAGACAACGCTCTACGCGAAGGTCGCGGGCTTCCTCAAGACCATCAGCGTGGACCGGGGCGACACGGTGAAGGCCGGCGATCTGCTCGCCGAGATTGAAGCGCCCGAACTCCTCGCCGACGCGGCGAAGTATCAGGCGGAGGTCGCGGTCACGCAGGCCGACCATCAACGCCTCACCGAGGCGCTGAAGAAAGCGCCCGATCTCGTGGTCCCGCTCACGGTGGACGCGGCCAAAGGCAAGTTCGAGGTGGCGCTGGCGGGCGCGAAGCGCAACGAGACGCTGCTCGGCTTCACGAAGATTGTCGCGCCGTTCTCCGGCGTCGTGACAAAGCGCTGGGCCGATGTTGGCGCGCTGATACCGGGGGCCACCGGCAACAGTTCGCCCCAGAGCGCCGCCGTGGTGACGCTGGCGGATTTCAGCCGGGTGCGGGTGGAGGTGTTCGTGCCGGAACCGGAGGCGCCGCTGCTCAGGCCGGGACTCGCTGCCGAGGTGAAGGTGGACGAGCTGCCCGGCAAAGCCTTCACCGGCCAGGTGACACGCATCGCGTGGTCGCTCGACGAAACGACCAAGACGATGCCGGTCGAGATCGAGCTGGCAAACCCGGACGGCACGCTGCGCCCCGGCATGTTCGCCACCGCGAAGATTGTGGTCAGCCAGAAACCGGATGCGCTCCTGCTGCCCGCCGATGCGCTGGTTGTTGAGAAGGCGAAGACCTCGGTGTTCATCCTCGTGGACGGCAAGGCGAAGAAAGTGCCGGTCAAAGTCGGCTTCGAGGACGGCAAATCCTTCGAGGTGCTGGAAGGTGTCACCGCCGAAACGATGGTGATTGTAACCGGCAAGCTGCCCCTGGTGGAGGGGCAGCCGGTCAACCGTGCGGAGGGCAAATGATGAAGCTCCTCACGCTTGCGCTTTCGTTCGCGTTGCTCGTCGTAACGCTGCCGCTAACCGGGGCGGACGGCACGAATGTGTTTGCCATCGATCTGCCCACGACGTTGCAGCTCGCCGGTGCACGCAATCTGGACGTGCAGATCACCCGTGAGAAACTGGCCGAGGCGAAGGCGAACAACGAGAGCGCTGTCTGGCAGTTCTTCCCGGCCATAGTCCCCGGGGTCGGCTACCGGCGGCACGACAACCTGATCCAGGACGTCGCGGGCAACGTCATCGACGTCCACAAGGACGCCTACACCGTCGGCCCCACGATTGCGGCGCAGCTCGACCTCGGCGACGCCATCTATAAGAAACTGGCCGCCCGCCAGTTCGTCACGGCGGCGGCGTTCGCCCTGGAGAGCCAGCGGCAGGAAAGCGCGCTGACGGCGGTGCGCGAATACTTCGGCCTCGCCCAGGCCCAGGCCTCGGTGGGCGTGGCTGCGGAGTCCGTCCGCATCGCGGAAGACTTCGCAGGACAGGTGCGTCAGGCGGTCGGCGCGGGCATCGCGTTCAAGGGCGACGCGCTGCGCGCGGAGGTACAGGCGGACCGGGACCATCTCGCGCTGCGACAGGCGCAGGAACTGGTCACTGTGAGCGCCGCCCGGCTCGTGCGCACGCTCCATCTCGACGCGAAGGTCGACCTCGTCGCCCCCGCCGACGACCTGGTGCCGCTGACGCTGGTCGCCACCAATGCCGCCCTGGAGACCCTCCTCGCCCAGGCGCGGGCTGCCCGGCCGGAAGTGAAGCAGAGTCGGGCACAAGTCGCGGCCGCGTACCAGGTCAGGAATGGCGCGAAGTATGGCCCGCTGATCCCAAGCCTGGGCGCGCAGCTCTTCGCGGGTGGTCTCGGTGGCGGCATTGACGGAGGTCCCGGCCGCTTCGGTGAATCCGAGGACTATCAGTTCACTCTCGGCTGGCGCCTGGGGCCCGGCGGCCTGTTCGACCGAGGACGCATCCGGGCTGGCGAGGCGCGGTTGCGGGTCGCGCAGTTCACGGATGAAAAACTTGCCGATGAGATCACCCGTGAAGTCGTCGCGGGCCACGCCCGTCTGCGGTCGTTATCCGACCAGCTCAACACCGCCGGCCACGCCGTCCGGGCCGCCGATGAATCACTCCGGCTGACTTCGCAGCGGAAGGAGTTCGCCGTCGGGGTCGTGTTGGAGCACGTCCAGGCGGAGCAGGACCTCACCCGTGCCCGGCTCGACTACCTCAACGTTGTTGCCGAGTTCAACCGGGCGCAGTTTGAATTGAGGCGCGCCATTGGCGACGCCACGGAGATTCCCGTGCCTCAGCGAGGAACAGAGAAGGCGGATGCCGGCGGCTTGCAGCCACAAAAGTGAGCTGCACACAGAGAACGGGCTGATTGCCTTCAATGCCCGTGCCGGTGGTGGAGGTCGGGAAAATGGGGGTGACTGTGAGTCAGCTCCTCGTGGCGGTGCGGGTGTGCGTGCGGTTCGCCGGGAGGATCGCCGTAAGCATGCACATGCTGGTGGTGTTCGTCGTGCGTGTGCAGGTGGTCATGCTCCATGGGCTCGTGATGGTGCTCGTGCTCGTGGTGTTCCGTGAGGTGCAGCCATACGCCGGCGGCCATCAGGAACCCGGCAATGACGAGCCCGGTCGTCATCGGTTCCCTGAGGAAAAACACTGAAATTACCGCGCCCACGAACGGGGCGAGCGCAAAGTAGGCTCCGGTGCGGGCGGAGCCGAGATGCCGCAGCGCGAGCACAAAGAGGACGAGGCTCACCCCGTAGCCGAGCAGTCCGATCAACCCGATGGTGGCCAGCGTGCCGGCGGCCTGCAGCTTCGCCCCCAAGGCGAGTGCGATGCCGGTGTTGACCGCTCCGGCGCAGAGCCCTTTCAGCATCGCGATCTGCACCGGATCGGCCCCGGCGACATTGCGTGTGAGATTGTTGTCCGCCGCCCACGCCAGACACGCGCCGACGATGGCCAGCGCACCCCACGGCAGGCCGGCATCCGGGCGTCCCAGCCACGAGAGCGCTATGGCGCCCAGGGTGATGCAGGCCATTCCCCAGGCGATGCGGCGGTCGAAGTTCTCCTTGAACACGAACCAAGCCAGCAACGCGGTGAACACGCCTTCCAGGTTCAGCAGCAATGAGGCGGAAGCGGCTGGAGTGTGCGCCAGCCCAATCATGAGGAGCACCGGACCGGCCACACCGCCGCAGAGGATCGCACCGGCCAGCCAGGGCGCGTCGCGTCGGCTGAGCTGGGCCTCATCTGGATGGTCGGACGCGCGTCGGCTGAGCTGCCGCCACAGCGCCAACCCCAGACCGGACCCCAGATAGAGCAGTCCCGCCAGCAACATCGGTTCCACCACGGGCAGCAGCCGTTTCGCCAGCGGCGTGCTGGCGCCAAACAGCGCGGCGGCAGTGAGCGCATAGGCGATGCCGGTCAGTTTGGGGCTGCGAATCATGATCCTTCGCCTACCAGCCGAAGTACTTCTGCCACGGAGCCGCAGGGGTGTGCGGCCGGACCCCGCCTACTTCTTTTCCAACTTCGCCTTGGCGGCCGCGTCCTGCTTCTTTACCTCGTCGGCGAGCTTGGTCAGGTATTTCTTGGGGTCGGCCTTGAAGTCCTTCACGCAGTTCTTGCAGCAGAACTTGATGGTCTGGCCTTCGTGCACCATTTCGAAGGGCGTCATTTCGCTGCCCGCGAATTTCTCCCCGGATACGAGGCAGAACGCGAGCGGGTAAGGCTTGGCCTTCGCTTCCTTGCCCGGAGCGCTGGTCGCGGCCGACGGCTGGGCTTGGGTGTCGCCGACGGTGACGATGGTGGCGAGGCCTGTGAGCAGGGCGGCGGCGAAGAGGTGGGACAGAATTTTCATAGACTTGTGATGATGGGTAAGATGTTGGGGAAACGGCGGGGGCGCAAATTTTCAGGAGCGGGCCAACCAGCGGGAAAGGCGGGTGCGGAGCTGTTGCCGGGCACGGTAGAGGCGTGATTCCACAGCCTTGACGGTCGTGGCGAGGATACCGGCTGCCTCGGCCAGGGAGCGGTCCTCCAATTCGCAGAGCACGATGGCCTCGCGAAGGTCGTCGGGCAGGTGCGCAACTGCATCCCGTACGGCCGCCTGTTTTTCCGCGCACTGGGCTGCTTCGTCGGGCGGGTTTCCGGGTGCCGGCAGCGTATCACCCACGCCGGGACGATCGGCATCGCCGGAGCAGTCCAGCGGCACTTCCGGCCGCCGGCCCACGGCGCGGAGATGGTTGCGCGCCAGGTTGCCGCCGATGGTGTAGAGCCAGGCGGAGAACTTCTGTTCCGGCCGGAAATCTGCCCGGTGCTGATAGACGCGGACAAAGGTCTCCTGCGCGAGGTCGTTGGCGGCATCCTCGTCGCGGACGAAGCGGCACAGAAAGCCGAACAACGCCCCGGCGTGCCGCTCCATGAGGGCGCTGAGGGCCGCTTCGTGCCCCGCCGCGAGCCGCGCCATGTCAGCCCGGTCGAGGGCGTCGGCCTCAGGGGTGCTCATGGGCGGTGTGCGGAAGCCCCATCGCGTCCTCCAAGCGGCCGGGCAGGCCGAGCGTGAGGCGCTGCATCTCGGCGAGGTAGCGGGTGCCTGCGCCGGGCGGCATCATCCGGGCCACTTCCTGGAAATGGCGGAGCATCTGCGCCTGGCACTCGGCGCGGAGGGCGGCCGCTTCGGCGAGCTTGAGCTCCGCTTCGGGCGGGACGTTGGTTGCGCCACGGAGCACCTCCGCGAGTTCGCGGTTCTTCACGGCGAGGCGGGCGCACATCGCCTCGCACTTGGGCTGGTAGGCCTCATGCAGCGGCCGGATGCGCGCAACCTCAGCCTCTGTGAGTTTGAATTCGTGGGCCAGCCAGGCGAGTTCGTCCGACGCATGGCTCTCGGTGGCGAGGCGGACCCGCGCGGCGCCCCAGTAGCAGACCGCGAAGACCGCGCCGCCCACCAGCAGCGCGCCGAGCAACCGGCCGATGGCCTGCAGTTTCTTCAAGGGGCTGTCCGTTCGAATGGGCTGACGGCGGCGACGTAGCGGGTCCGTTCGGTGCGATAGGCCTGGCCGTCACCCGCCCGGATGCCGAACCAGGTACCCGCCAGCATCACGGCGGCGAGGCCGGCGGTGGCGTAGGCGGGGCGCAGGACGCGGCGGACGAAGTTATCCAGCCAGCCCCGCGGGGATGCCGACTCCGCCGCACGTTCGGCGCGTTGCAGCCGTTGCCAGACGCCTTCCTGGAAACGCGGCGGCAGGACCGGTGCCGGATGCGCCTCGCGCAGCAGGGCGCTAAGCTCCGGGTCATCCGGGTTGGAGTAGGGAGGGTTCATGGGAAAAAGGCGGCGGGGAGCGCCCGCCGCCCATGAGAGGTGCTCAGTTGCAACATGCCATGTGAGCGTGCGCCATTTTCGGGGATTGGCAATGCGCGGAAGCATTCGTGCCGCCGGTCGTGGCGGGAGCGGAATGACCCGCCATTCCCATGCCCATGGCCATGCAGCCCATCGCATGCGGACCGGCAGGGGCTGGCGTGGTGGCCACGGGCGGGGTGTTGGCGGCGGCCCGCGGTGAATTCAGCGCCTCGGCGGCACTGACGGCGAAGATCACGCCGATACCGACGGACAGGAGAGCGAGGGAGCTTTTGAGTGTTTTCATAAGGGAGCTGCGGAGTGTTTTGTTTTGTGTCGTTTGGGCGACGAAACTTGCCGCCCTTCACCACCGCTTACCCCGCCGCCGCCGAAACCCCGCGAACTTTGTTCCGCTTTCTGCGCCGGTTCAAAAAACAGCCGAATTGGCTGCTCCGATTTCCGAGCGGTTCACGATTTCGCGCCGAGCCATATTGCCAAAGCGCCGTTACTCCCGAACCTTGGACCAATCTCATGAACCCCTGGCTGGAGACCGTCCTTGCGCTGCTGGCCATCCTGCTGAGCTTCGTAGCCGGATTTTACGCCTCGCGGCTGCCCCGGCATTGGTGGCTGGTGGGTTACGTTCCGCCGTTGTTGTTGGTGGTGGCCTTTGCGGTGGCCATCCGGCGGCCGGACCTGGCCATGCAGCCCTGGCTCGCCTGGATCTTCGTCGGACGCTGGAAGACCTGCCTCATGGGCTCCGTGGTGGCCCTGCTGCTGGCCACGCTGATTCCCAGGCTCGCCCTTCGGCGGGACCGGCTGGCTCTGCTGGCCCTGACCGTAATGGCGACCGGCTACGTCGGCATCTGGCCGAGCGCATCGGCGGCCGTCAGCCAGCCGTACCTGGCAAGCTTAAAGACCCAGATGGGAACCGACGGCGTCTGCCGCCAGGGCACGGATTACACCTGCGGCCCGGCGGCGGCCGTTACCGGACTCCGCCGGCTTGGATTGCCGGCCGAGGAAGGCGAATTGGCCGTGCTCGCCCATACCAGCACCGCCAGCGGTACCGCGCCTGACGTCCTCACCGACGTGCTGAACAAACGCTATGGCTCGCAGGGTCTGCGGGCGAAGCTGGACCGCTTCCGGGAAGTTTCCGACCTGCGCGGCCTCGGCCCCACACTTGTCATCGTCCGCTTCAGCCTGCTGCTCGACCACTGGCTTTGCGTGCTGGAAGTCACCGACCAGGAGGTGGTGGTCGGCGATCCGATGAACGGTCTGAACCGGCTGACTTATGCCGAGTTCAATGATCGCTGGCGGCACATCGGCGTGACCCTCACCCGGCCCTGATCGGCGGGTGGCCAAAAAACGCCCGAGAATTCCCAAACGATATAGTGCGGACCAGGGCCGGAAGGCTCTAGGTTTCATTGTCAGCCAGAGTTTGGGCGGTTTTGCCAGGAAACCGTCCCTCGCGCCGACATGCGAAACATAACCCTTATGAAACATATCCTTACTCAGGCGATTCTTCGCCCCCTCGGTGTCGTCCTGCTGGTCCTATTGACCGGTGTCGCCCGTGCCGGTACCGATCCGGATACGAGCGAGATCATGCAGCAGAAGCTGCTGCGTTCGCAGTCCGTGCTGCGCGGCATCGCGCTGCAGGATTTCGGGCTGATCCAGACCAACGCCGAACAGCTTGTGAAGCTCAGCCGCTTCAGCGGCTGGTATGCGCGCCAGACCCCGGAATATGAGCTGTTCACGGTCGAATTCCGCCGCCATGCCGAGGATCTGGTGAAGGCGGCCAAAGCCCAGAACATCGACGCGGCCACGCTCGCCTACACCCAGCTGACGTTCAGCTGCGTGAGCTGCCACCGCTCCATGCGGGGCGGGGCGGCCCAAAAAGTCAGCCTGCCGATGATCCTGCCCAAACTGACTGATCCCAAAGCCAATCAGCTGTAGGAGCCGAGGCGGCGGGTCGCAGAAGGGCGCGGTGTTGCCCGCGCCCATATGTCTTCTCTGCCAAACCTGTCGGAAATCCGCGATGCGTTTCGCCCACTCGTAATTCGCAGCTCGAAATTCGAAATTCTCACCCTCTTGCCCGACCGCCACCCATCCCCCACCTTTCGCGGGCATGAGTTTGCTGCCGTTTGCGGGATTGCCCGTCCATACGCCCCGTCGTTTCGTTCCCGCCCAGATTGATCTGGGCGAGTGGAGCCAGATCGCGCCCCTGTACGATGCCCTCGCCGCCCGCGCCCCGCAGGCGACGACCCTCGCGGCGTTCGAACAGTGGATCCTTGATGGCGGCGAACTGGCCGCCGCCCTGGATGAGGAGGGCGCCAAGCGCTACATCGCGATGACGTGCCACACCGACAGCCCGGAGGCCGAGGCCGCCTACCTGCACTTCGTCGAGAAGATCGAGCCGGAGCTGAAGCCCCGCCGCTTCGCGCTCGCCCAGCTCTTTCTGGCCCATCCGTTCCGCGCGCAACTGCCCAAGGACCGCTACGGCGTGCTCGACCGCGACACGGCCCTGACCGTGAAGACCTTCCGCCCGGAAAACGTCGCCCTCGAAACCGAGGACTCCAAGCTGGGCAACGAGTACAACAAGCTCGTCGGCTCGCTCACGGTGAAGTTCCGCGACGAGGAGAAAACGCTGCCGGCCATGGGCCGCTATCAGGAGGAGCCGGATCGCGCGCTGCGCGAGGAAACGTGGAAGCTCGTCGCCGAACGGCGCCTCACCGAGGCCGACAAGTTCGACGACCTGATGGACGGCCTCGTCAAGCTGCGCCACCAGATGGCCCTGAACGCCGGCTTTGCGAACTACCGCGACTTCGCCTTCAAGCTGCGCGGCCGTTTCGACTACACACCGGCCGATTGCGAGCGCTTTCACGACTCCATCGCGACCGAGGTGATGCCGGTACTGCGTGATTTGCAGGCCCGTCGTCGTGAGCAACTGGGCGTGGACTCTCTCCGCCCATGGGATCTGGGTGTGGACGCCCTGAACCGTCCGCCGCTCAAGCCCTTCACCGATACCGCCGAGATGGAGCGCGGCTCGCAGGTGATTTTCGACCGTCTCGATCCGGAGCTGGCGCGCGGCTTTGCCACCATGCGCGACCTGCGCCTGCTCGACCTCGCCAACCGCAAAGGCAAGGCCCCCGGCGGCTACCAGAGCACGCTCACCGAGTCGCGCCTGCCGTTCATCTTCATGAACGCCGTCGGCCTTCAGCGCGACGTGGAAACCATTCTCCATGAAGCCGGCCACGCCTTCCACGCGCTGGCCACGCGGAATGAGGACCTGTACGCCTATCGGGGCGCGCCGATCGAGTTCTGCGAGGTCGCCTCGATGGCGATGGAGCTGCTCGCCGCCCCGCACTTGGACGTCTTTTATCCCGAGGCGGAGGCGAAGCGCGCCCGCCGCGTGCACCTCGAGGGCATCGTCGGAGTGTTCCCCTGGATCGCCACGGTGGATGCCTTCCAGCACTGGCTTTACACCCACCCTGAGCACACCCGCCTGGAACGCCGCGCCGCCTGGCTGGCGTTGATGGACCGCTTCGGCGGGACGGTGGACTGGACCGGCTTCGAGTCCATCCGGGCCAACCTCTGGCACAGGCAGCTGCACATCTTTCTCTATCCGTTCTACTACGTGGAATATGGCATCGCGCAGCTCGGAGCGTTGCAGGTGTGGGCGAATTCCCGGCGTGACCAGCCCCAGGCGCTCGCCGCCTACAAGGCCGGCCTGGCCCTCGGCGGTTCACGGCCGTTGCCGGAACTCTTCGCGGCGGCCGGCTGCCGTTTCGACTTCAGCAGCGCAACCTTGAGGCCGCTGACCGAACTCGTCCGGGCGGAACTGGCCCAACTCGCCTGAACTGCCGCTTCCTGTCTGATGTCCCAGTTTTCGCCACCACCACCGCCGCCGCCTGTGGCGGCCTCGCGCAGACCGTCCTGGCTCACGGTCACGAACGTGCTGATCGCCGTGAACCTGGTAATCTTTGTCTGGCAGTCGCGGCACAGCATCTATTGGCAGAACCAGTTCGACCATCAGTACGCGCTGAGCCTGACGGGCATCCAGAGCGGCAAATGGTGGCAGTTCCTCACCTACCAGTTCCTGCACGGCGGCTGGATTCACATCGGCTGCAACCTGCTGCTGCTGCGCTCCATCGGCCCGGTGCTGGAGGACACGCTTGGCCCCCGGCGCTACCTGCTCCTGTTTCTGGGCAGCGGCGCCTTTGGCGGCGCGGTGCATCTGCTGGGGGCACGTCTCGCGCCGGAATACTTCGGCGCGCCGGTCGTGGGGGCCTCGGCGGGGCTGTGCGGGCTGCTGTCGGCGCTCTGCGCGATCTATTCGGAAATGCGGATGGACGTGCGCCTGTTTTTCATCATCCCGCTGACGATGCGCGCGAAGTTCCTGCTGCTCTTCATCGCGCTGTTCAGCGTCGCCGGCACCATCTTCCCCTTCGGGAAGGTCGCCCACCTGGCGCACCTCGGCGGTCTTGTGGGTGGGCTGCTGATCCTGAACCTCATGTCGGTCAAGCCGCTGGAGCTCGACCCGATGCCGGAATGAAACCCCGTTGAAATCCTGCCACCGCGCACTAGCTTGCCACCATGCTTTCCGACCGTGATTACATGAGGGAGCCCGGTTATCGTGACCCGCTGTCGGTCACGGCGAAGCTGTGCCTCGTGCTGGCGGTCGTGTTTGCACTGCAGTGCATCAATTCGGCCTACGTGCAAAGCCCGGTCGAAGGCTGGTTGGCGCTCACCCGCGTCGGGCTGCGACACTTCTGGGCGTGGCAGCTGCTGACCTTCCAGTTCCTTCACTCGGGGATATTGCACCTCGTATTCAACCTCCTCTCCCTGTGGTGGCTCGGCCGTTACGTCCAGACCGCTCTGGGGACGCGCCGGATGCTCTTCATCTTCTTCGGCAGCGGCGTGGTGGGAGGGTTGTTGCAGGGGGCACTGATGCTGCTGTTTCCCGCACAGTTCGGGCCGCTGATGTTCGGTGCTTCCGCCGGTGTGTGCGGTCTGCTGGCGGTCTTTGCCCGGCTGGAATCGGACAGCGTCCTGCGTCTCTACGGCATCCTGCCGATCAAGGCGTGGACCCTGCTGGTGGCTTTGGGGATCATATCGCTGTTTTTCACGCTCGTGCCCGTGGATCCGGGCGTGGCGCACGCCGCCCATCTCGGTGGAATGCTGGCGGGTCTGGGCTTTGTGAAGCTCGGCTGGCATCACGATTACATCCCGCTGCCTTGGGAGGGCCTGGCGGCGCGTGTGCGCTACCTCTTCCGCCGCCGCCAACCCGCACCGGTGCTCACGCCGCGTTTCACGGGCATTGATCCGATTGCATCGGTCAAACCGGCCAAGCCCGTGATGAGCGATGCCGACTACATCGCCCGCGAAGTGGATCCCATCCTCGAAAAGATCGCCGCCCACGGCATCCAAAGCCTCACGTCGCGCGAAAAGAAAATCCTCGAAGACGCCCGGGAACGCGTGGGGAAGCGGTAGGCATTCTGTCCTGCGGATCGCCCTGCCAGGTTTGCTCTGCTGAACTACTGGCTCACTGGTTACTGACTTACTGGCTTACTTCCCCTCTTGGCGGTTGCATCCCGCGCCTGGGGCAACTACTTAAAGCGCGCCGACTGTAGCGGAAAACCAGTCGGCCTTCGGCCTCCGGGCCGGAAATGCCAAAACCGCGATGCACCACGATTTCACAGCTTACGCCGCGCGTCTGCGCGAGTTCATCCGGCGCCATTCGCCGGAAGCCGCACCGGCTGACCGGCTCACACCGGCAGAGTCGGATGCCCAATTTGCCGCGTTCGCCCATGAGCTTTTCCGGCTCCAGTTCCATGCCAACGCGCCCTTTCGCGCGCTCTGCCTGCTGCGCGGGTTGACGCCTGACTCCCAGGGCGACTGGCGCGAGCTGCCGGCCCTGCCCACCGAGGCCTTCAAGGAGGCCGACATCTCCTGCCTGTCGCTCGCTGAGCGGGTGGCGGTGTTTCACTCCAGCGGCACCACCCAGCAGGCCCGCAGCCGGCATCATCACAGCGCGGAATCGCTCGCGCTCTACGAGGCGTCGCTGAAGCCCTGGTTCCAGCAGCACCTGCTCGGCGACCTTGAGGAACTGATCGAGGACGAGCAGCTCCGCCCGTGGGAAAAGCCGGCTTTCCTCGCGCTTACGCCACCGCCAATGGTTGCGCCGCACTCCTCGCTCGTTCACATGCTGGACGTCGTGATACGCGAGTTCGGCGCGAGTGATTCGCTGTTTGCCGGATGCCTCGACGCGGACGTCACCTGGGCACTTGATCTCGACCGGCTGCTCTTCGCTGTCCGCAAGTCGATGTGCGCAAACCGTCCGCTGGTGCTGATGGGCACGGCCTTCAACTTCGTCCACCTGATGGATCACTTCGCCGCGAACAACATCCGCTACCGGCTCGCCGCCGGTTCGCGCGTGATGGAGACCGGCGGCTACAAAGGGCGCTCCCGAGAAATGCCCAAGCGCGAGCTGCACGGGCTGATCACGAAACACCTCGGCATCCCGCCCGAACGGATCGTGACCGAGTACGGGATGAGTGAGCTGAGTTCGCAGGCCTACGAAGCGCGGAGCGGAGAAGAAAGTGTGCGGAGTTTTCGGTTCCCGCCCTGGGCGCGGACGCTGGTGATTTCGCCGGAGACCGGGCGCGAAGTGGCCGAGGGCGGCACTGGGTTGCTCCGGATCATCGACCTAGCGAATGCGTGGTCGGTCCTCGTCGTGCAGACCGCCGATCTGGCCATCCGGCGCGGCGATGGCTTTGAACTGCTGGGTCGCGCGGCGGCGGCCGAAGCCCGTGGCTGTTCCCTGATGGCGGCGTGAACTACCCTTGTCCCGAATGAACCTGCCCGGACTCTTCCTCGCCGATCTGCCGCCCGAAGCGGTGCTCACCCCGGCGCTCGTGCGCGACGCGGCCATCGCGATCAAGCGCAACCGCGCGCGCTGGCTCGCGCAGCGGACCACGCAGGAGCTCGTGGAGATGGTCGCCTACACGGCTGAACGCTGGCTCGATCCGGCCAATCACTTTCGCAAGCTGGCCCTGGCGCGCGGACCGGCCGAGACGGGCTTCGGCGCGGCCACACTAGCCCGGGGCCTGGATGGCTTTTTCCGCGGCCTGACGGTTGAGAATCTGCAGGCACTGCTCGTGCAGGACCTTGGCGAGGTCCGTCGGCTCGATGAATTCACCGCGCCGCTGCCGGAGCTGCGCGCCGGCCGGCTCGCCCTGGTGCGCGGGCCGGAACTGCTGGCGCACATCGCCGCCGGCAACCTTCCGAATTCCACCCTCATGTCGATGGTGCTGGGGCTGCTGCTGAAATCCGCGCAGTTCGTGAAATGCGGGCACGGGGCGAAGTTCATCCCTTGGCTCTTTGCGCATTCGCTCGCCGATCTGGAACCCAAGCTGGGGGGCTGCCTTGAACTGGCCAACTGGCCTGGCGGCACGCTGGAGCTGGAGGCCGCGCTCTTCGCCGAGGCCGACTGCGTGACGGCGCAGGGCAGCGACGAGACTCTGACGGAACTGCGCCAGCGGGTGCCCGGACGGTCGCGCTTCGTCGGCTACGGGCACCGGCTCAGCTTCGGCTTTGTCGGCGCGGAAATGCTCTCGAGCTACATGGCCCGCAAGGTCGCCGAGCGCGCCGCGGCGGATGTGACGGCGTGGAACCAGCTCGGTTGCCTGTCGCCGCACATCTTCTACGTCGAGGACACGGGCGCGACTTCGGCCGAGGGTTTTTCGGAGTTGCTGGCGACGGCGCTCGCCGAGCGTGAGCAGGCCGAACCGCGCGGCGAGCTTTCTCCGGAGGAGGCCGCGCTGATCGCCAGCCGGCGTTCACTCCACGAGCTGCGCTCTGCGCGCCATGCGGCGGCCCAGGAGGAGGCGGTCACGACGCCGCGCGGGGCCTTCTTCGAGACGCCCAATCCGGGCACGAAGGTCTGGGCCAGCGACGGCTCAACGGCATGGACGGTCGTGTTTGAAGCCGACCCGCGCTTCCATCTTTCGTGCCTGAACCGCTTCGTGTACGTGAAGCCCTGCCGCACCCTCGCCGAGGCGCTGCACCATGCCGACACGCAGCACGGCCGCGTGAGCACGGTGGGCCTCGGCGTCACCGAAGGCCGGGCGGCCGGTCTCGCCCTGCAACTCGCGCACTGGGGCGTCCCCCGCGTCTGTCCGCTTGGCAAGATGCAGGAACCGCCCGTCGGCTGGCGTCACGACGGCCGCCCCGCCCTCGGCGAACTCGTCACCTGGACCGACTTCGAAACCTGAACCGATACCGGACCCGGGACCTTGGACCCGGAACCCGGGACTTTTTAAAACATGGAATTACGCAAAAGCTTTCAGTTTGAAGCCGCCCACCGCCTGCCGCAGGTGCCACCGGGTCACAAATGCGCCCGCCTGCATGGCCACAGCTTCATCATCGAGCTGGTGCTGGAAGGCCCGCTCGACCCGCACTTCGGCTGGGTGATGGACTACGCCGACATCAAGAAGATCTTCCGGCCACTCTACGAGCAGCTTGACCACAACTATCTCAACGAGCTGCCCGGCCTGGAAAATCCCACGAGCGAAAACGTCGCCCGCTGGATCTGGACCCGCCTGAAGCCGCTGCTGCCTTTGCTAAAGGAAATCGTGATCGCCGAGACGTGTTCCTCGAAGTGCGTGTATCGGGGCGACTAGGGAAATTGCGAGGTGCGAATTGCGAATTACGAATGAAGAGAGAGACCCCCTGAAGAAGGGATGATGAATGGGAAGAGGCCGATTCCCAAGTAGGACGGGTGGCCCGCCCGTCTTCTATCTTTTTTCCCCGTGCGGCATTCGGTTGACCCACCAACACAAATATGGAAGACGGGCGAGCCACCCGTCCTACTACGGATTGGCCCACTGTCCGGTCAAGGCGGCAATGGTATTTCTGTCCCTCCTTTGTTTCTTCGCGTCTTGGTTGTTCATCCTTCCTGCTGCTGCGTCGCGCTTGCCCGCGTGAGCGATCCCGCCGCAGACTCCGCCCATGAAGACACGTCCGCTCGGCAAGACCGGGCTTCAGCTGCCCGTCCTGGGTTTTGGTGCAAGCTCCCTCGGGGCCGAGTTTCGCAATGTGACCCTGGATGAGGTCGTGCGTTCGGTGCAGATCGCCCTGAACTGCGGGCTGAACTTCATCGACACGTCGCCGTTTTACGGTCGCGGCATGAGCGAGGTGCTCTTGGGCGTCGCCCTACAGGATGTTCCGCGCGACCGTTACACGATCTGCACGAAGCTCGGTCGCTATGATCTCGCGCACTTCGACTTCTCCGCCAGACGCGTGGCCGAGAGCATTGATGTCTCGCTGCACCGGCTGCGCTGCGGTCATCTCGACATCGTGCTGTGCCACGACATCGAGTTTGTGCCGATGCAGCAGATCGTGGACGAGACGCTGCCTGCCCTGCGCAAGGCGCAGCAGGCCGGGAAGGTGCGCTTCATCGGCTTCAGCGGCTATCCGCAGAAGATCTTCCGCTACATCTGCGACCAGACCGACGTGGACTGCGCGCTGAGCTACAACCAGTACACCCTCCAGAACACCCGCTTCGCCGACGAGACCGTGCCCTACCTCAAAGCCCGGGGCGTGGGCGCGATCAATGCCGGTCCGTTCAGCGCCCGCCTGCTCACGAACGCGCCGCTGCCGGCCTGGCTCAAGGAGCCGGAAGCCGTGAAGGCCGCCGCCCGCGCCGCCGCCTTGGCCTGTGCGAAACGCGGCTCCGACATCGCCAAGCTGGCGCTCCAGTTCAGCATCGCCAACCCCGACATCACCACGACCATCGCCGGCAGCGCGAATCCCGATAACATCCGCAACTGGGCCAAGTGGGTGGCCGAACCGATCGACCAGTCACTGCTCGCCGAGGTGCAGGCTATCTTCGCCCCGGTGAAGAATCTTGGGCATACCGAGGGCTTAGCGGAAAACAATTGAGAACATGGGCCGGTCAATCCAGCAGGTTGATTTTGCGGAGTGGCTGGATTTTCTGTTCGACCATTCCGTGACCGAACCGGCCTGGCACTGGTCCACAGAGGTGGACGAATGGAACGGCAGCCCCGCCGAAACCCTGTCGCATCTGACCCGGACCTTTCGTGAATCCGGCACGGCGTTGGCGAAATACAGCGACGCCCAGCTCAAGCAGGGCTTCTGGTATCTCGCGGATGCTGGCTGTTCCAACATCGCCTGCAGTCTGGATGATAGGAGCGCTCCCGAAGTGGCGCGCCTCGAAGCCATCGAAAGCATCGGTGACCTCTTTGAGCACTGCTTCGCGCGTCGCTGCTCGGATCATCTGTCGCATCTTGACGAGCCCGGTGCCAATTCCCTCAACGACATCTGTTATATGTGGTGGGATGTGCTACCCATCTGCGGCCAGCCGGAAGACCCCGCCAGAAAGCGGACCGACGCGGCCGTTCTCCAAATCTTGGAGCGCACGTTGCAACTCGATTCAGAGGCCTGGCGCGAAAGCGCATTGCATGGTCTGGGCCACTGGCAACGTCACTATCCCCAGGAGGTGGAACGCATCATCCATCACTTCATCTGGAGCCACCGGCAGATCCGGGCCCCCTTACGCAACTACGCCTATGCCGCCCGGCACGGCGATTTGCTTTGACCGCCATCCTATTGTGAAAGGACCGCTGGCCCGCCTCAGCGTTCGACCACGAAGAGGTACTCGTAATCGACCTTCCGCTGCTCTTCGCCTTCCGGAACGATGCTTTCCAGGCGAAAGATCGCGTACCCGGCTTTTAGCCGTTTGAAACGCAGCGGCTCGCCGGTGAATGGATCGCTTGGAAGCTGGGCCAGATAATCCGGCACAAGGCTGTCCAAGGGTCGCGGCAGCTCGCCGTCATGCGCGTTCCGGTAGCGTTCTATCGCCAGGGCCAGTGCGGCCCCGCGCAGGTGGGCCAGGCTGGAGATGTCCTTGGGAGCGATTTCGGCGAGCGAGGGCAGGAGCATTCCGGCGAGAATTTTGTTCCGGTTCCAAAAGACACTCCGTCGAGAAGGGCGGGGTTTTTGCACGCCGGCAAACGGGGCCATTGCCGCCCCCATTAGGGACCGGCGATCGGTCGTGGGTGACTGTGAGGCGTGGTAAAGGGCCGCCTGTGTTTCGACCAGTGTGCGGTAATTCGCGCTTTGAAAGGCGAGCGGTTCGACCAGCAAGCCGCCCAGCAGATCCAGAGGCTTTTCCGGGGCGTCAGGATCCCAGGTGGCATCGCCACCCAGATGATCGATGTAACGAAAGATCTGCCAGGGCTTCACCTCATAATACTCGCGCGCATTGCTCACGTCGCCGACGATGGCGCAGGAAAACTCATCGGGCTGCCAGATGTGGGAGAGCCGTCCTTCGAGATCCGCCAGTTGGGCGTTAGCCAAGGGACGGGCGGTCAGCAGGTGCTCCGTCGCCCGCAGGGCGATGGCGCGCAGGTGAAATCGCACCGTCAGCGAAACGCCCGCCGGCTCATTTTTCAGGGTCGCTTCCAGACGCAGCAGGTCGGTGATCGACTGGATTGCCTCAGGAGTATCCGTGGCCACCATGGCCTCCAACTCCAGCAGGCGGCCCAAACTGACGAGGCGGGCCAGATGCGGCAGTTGCGTCTGCCAGCCGTTGGTCAGATTGATCGGATAGCGGCATTGGGGCCGCTGTAACGCCTCCCGCAGGAGCCGGAGCGCCTCGGTGTTCTCGGCCAGGCAGGCTCGGACGGCTGCGGCCTGCGCCGACGTAAGCCCGTTCGTCCGGTTTGGCAGCTTTCCCTTCCCGATCAAAGGCAGGTTAGGGTTGTTGGTGTCTGACACGACCAGCCTGGCAAAGGCATTGGTGAGCAGTGTCGCGGCGTTTTCGCCCGCCGGCACCGCGGTGTAATAGGCGTCCAGCTCGGCCGGCGTGGTGGGACAGCCGGCGGCTTTGAAGGTGGCCAAGTGGCCTTGAATCTCCCGATGAAGCCGCCAGCGCCACGAGCAATACCCCACGACCAGCGTGCCAAAGATGATGGCCATCACCCGGAGGTAGGGAAACTGTCGGCCCGGCTTCGGAAGGGGTGGCGGTGATTGCACGACGCGATACTCGGCAAAAAAAGGATGAAGGATGAAGTATGAATTATGAAGGGGGCGGGATACGGAGGAGCCCCTGCGTTGTCCGATGGCATAGCTTGATCAGGGGCTGGCTTTCCCAGCCGCAACTGGTTTCACTTTCGCCTTCCGATGAAAGCCATCCAGCTCGCCCAACCGGGCTCACTTCAGGTCATCCAGATTGCGGAGCCGGCCGCGCCCGGTCCGGGCGAGGCGCTCGTGCGCGTGCATCGTGTGGGCATCTGCGGCACCGATTACGGCGGCTATCTCGGCAAGATGCCGTTCTTCAGCTACCCGCGCATTCCGGGACATGAGCTGGGCGTGGAAGTCATCGCGGTCGGCGAGGGCGTGACGTCGGTCGCGCCGGGTGACCGCTGCTCGGTGGAGCCCTATCTCAATTGTCAGAAATGCTATTCCTGCCGGTGTGGTCACACCAACTGCTGCGAGCACAACCAGACCTTAGGTGTGATGTGCGATGGCGGCCTCGCGGAGCGCTATCTGCTGCCCGCCCGTAAGCTGCACGTTTCGCGCAAGCTCTCTTATGACCAGCTCGCCTTGGTGGAGACGCTGGCTATCGGCTGCCATGCGGTAAACCGCGGCAATCCGAGTGCGGGCGAGCACATCCTCGTGATCGGGGCCGGCCCGATCGGGCTGTCGGCGATCGAGTTCGCGCGCATCAGCGGTGCCAGGACCATTGTGATGGACGTGAATGCCGCCCGGCTCGCCTTCGTGCGGCAGAATCTCGGCGTCGCCGACACCATCCAGCTCATGCCCGGCGAGGAGGCGGCGGCTCTCGTCCAGCTCGGCACGATTACGAACGGCCAGATGGCGGACGTGGTGATCGACGCCACCGGCAGCAACAAGAGCATGGCAGCCGCCCTGGCCTACTGCGCTTTCGGTGGACGGCTGGTGTACGTGGGCATCACGCAGGCAGAGATCACCTTCCCACACGCTCCGCTGCTGCACCGCCGGGAACTGACCATCATGGCCTCGCGCAACGCGCTGGCACCGGATTTCACCCGCATCATCGGCCTTATCGAAGCGGGCCAGATCAATACCGTGCCGTGGCTGACGCACCGTGCCGCGTTTGATGCCGTGCCGGAAGTTTTTCCCACTTGGCTGAAGCCGGAGAGCGGGGTCATCAAGGCCGTGGTGGAAGTGGCGTGAAGAGGAGTTACGAGTTACGAGTTTCAAAACGACTGCTCCCTGCCACTCGTCCTTCGAAATTCGAAATTCGAAATTCCTTCCCCTCAGTTGGCCTCGCGCAGGAGCAGGTTGGCCCATTCGACTTTTTTGCCGGTGCTCTGAAGGGACAGCGGACCGTGTGCCGGTTTTCCCGAAATGGTCACGTTGGTCAGGATCGGTTGGCCGTTCAGGGTGACGTACACCGTCTTGCCGAGCACCGAGAGCCGGAGCCGGTTCCATTCGCCCGCCTTTTTCTCGGCCGGAGCAGGGGAAGGCAGGGCTTTTGCCAGCGCGTCGCCGAGACGCGTGCCCACCAACTGTCGCCAGTCGCCCGGATTGGCCGGGTCGCTCCAGCGGAAATCGGCGGAAAGGATGAAGTTGCCGATCTCCTCCTGGGAGATCAGGGCCGGCCCGGCACCGTCGTGAGCCAGCGTCCAGTCGTGTACCAACCAGTGCTGGCTGATTTCCGGCGTGACCTTCCAGCCGCTCAGATCCACGCCGGTGTAGATCGGGTAAAACGGTTCGGGCGGCACCGCGATGTCCTGCGAAAGCAGCCCCACCTTGGTCGGGATTTCCTTCACCTGCAGGTTGCGGAATTCGGCCGGAGAACCTTCCGATTCTAGCCCAATGTAGCCCTTGCGCGGGGTCGCCTGATGTCCGCGCGTAACGATCTTGCCATTCACGGCCAGGGAGATGTCGCCGTCGATGCACTCGACGCGGTAGTGATTCCACTCCGGCGAGGGCTTCATGCGCTTCTCCGTGGGAAACGCGCGGACACCGCCCTTGCGGCCATTCTCCGGCACCATCTTCGCGCCGTGGATGGGGAAGACGTCGCCATCCGAGGTGAACCAGTCGCCTTCCTGGCCATCGAGCACCTGCACCTCGACCGCACGCACAAAGGGCTGCCCGACCGCCGGAATCGGATCGGCCCAGACGTAGATGCCGGAGTTGCCCTTGGGCTTGAGATGCCGCCAATCCGCCTCCAACACGAAATTCTGGTACATCTTTTCCGTGCGCAGGATGCCGGTGGGCACGCCGGTGCAGTGGATAAGCCCGTTGGTGACCGTGAACGTGTTGGGCGCGCAGTTGATGTTCACCCAGCCGGTGAGGTCGTGGCCGTTGAAGAGCGGCTTGAATCCCTCCTCGGCGAGGGCGGCGGAAACAAGGAGCAACGACGCAGCGGCGACAAGTTTCATGGCGGGAGGATGTGGGGAGTCTGTGGGCTAGGCAACATCCAGTGACGAGTAATCAGTGGTCAGTGATCAGTCATCAGTAAAGAGGTGGAGTACCCCACGTCGTAACTTCCTATGGGCCGTGCAAGCAAGGGTTTCCGCATGGCAACGCAGTCATTCATGAGCGGATTAACGCATGGTGGAGCGAGTCCCGTCGGTTGCGGCAGACAGGATTGTTACAGTCGGGTAACGGCGCGCTTTATTACTCGACGGAACGGGCCGGCCAAAGTGTGGTAAACCCATGAATCTTCTGCGCCTGACGAAGCGTTCCCAGAACGCCATGTCGGGCAGACGCTCCGCGCTGGCTCAGGCTGGTCTCGGCCTGTTGGCAATGCTCATGTCGTCGGGCCTGGCAGGCAATCTGCATGGCATGGTGGTCGCATGGGGAAGGAATACCTGGGGCCAGTTGGGGGATGGCACCACGGCCGACCGTAACGTCCCGGTCCTGGTGGATCCGGCCAACAGTCTCGGCGGACTGAAGGTGAGCGCGCTGGCGACCGGCCAAGCGCACAGTCTCGCCCTGACCACAGATGGTCGGGTGCTGGCCTGGGGGCGCAACACCTCGGGCGACTTGGGGGATGGCACCCAGGAAGACCGCTACCTGCCGACACCGATAGCCGCTGCGGGAGCGCTGGCCGGCAAGTCCCTGAGTGCCATAGCCGCCGGTCAGGATTTCAGCTTGGCCGTCGCCAGCGATGGAAAAGCCTATGCCTGGGGCAACAATGCCCAGGGAGAGCTGGGCAACGGCAACACCACGGACCAGCCGCTGCCGGTGCCGGTGACCGCCGATGGAATTCTGACGAACAAGTCGGTCGCGCTGGTGGCGGCCGGCAGCTATCACAGCCTGGCGGTCACGACCGACGGACAGGTGGTGGCCTGGGGATACAACCGGACCGGTGCCTTGGGCGACGGCACCACCGCGAACCGCACCTCGCCCGTCGCGGTGACGACCAATGGCGCGCTGGGCGGACAGCGGATTGTTGCCGTGGTCGCCGGTGAATACCACAGCCTCGCCCTGTCCGCCTCCGGCACGGTCTTCTCCTGGGGATTGAATTTCGACGGCCAGCTGGGGGATGGAAGCGGCCTCGACAGCAGTTTGCCGGTGGCTTTGAACCGGACGAACCTGTTCGCTGGCAAGGCGGTCATCGCGATTGCCGCCGGTCTGGGGCATAGCCTGGCCCTCACCGAGGATGGTGTCGTTTATGCTTGGGGTGACAACAGTGTGGGCCAGCTGGGTGATGGCACCACGCAGGAGCGGGACACTCCTGTGCCGGTGGCAACCAATGGCGTTTTTGCCGGGAAGCGCGTGACCGCCATCGCCGCCGGTGCCGGCCACAGCCTGGCTCTGGCGGACGACGGCCAGCTTTACTCCTGGGGAGCCAACGTTTTTGGCAGGCTGGGCGATGGGTCCGTGTCGCAGCGCAACCTTCCGGTGGCGGTGGACATGAGCGGAGTCCTTGGGGATCAGATCATCACGGCCCTGGCTGCGGGCTCGCAGGCGTTTCATTCCTTGGTTCTAACCGTCGGCCGGCCTCCGAAGACCGAAATCTCCTATTCCCCAAACAGCATTCGTTTCAAAATCACCGGCTCGCCCTCAACGACCTACCAGTTTCAGCGGGCAGCCACCCTTTCACCACCCGTTTTGTGGCTGCCGATCACCAACCTGACCACCGATGTCGATGGCAGCTTGAACTATCAGGATGAAGTGCCTGAGAAGCAGGCATTCTGGCGGTTCACGCCGCCGTGACGACGGCGGACGTCTGACGCGCGGCGGGCGCGGGACAAAATCGACCGGGAAAGGCACGGTTCCACGTGCGCCTTGTTCATTCCGTTCCTCGGGGGACTGTCTGAAACCGGCTGGCCTTTTCCCGGTCATGTGTTCAGATTCCTGGTCAGATTCACCACCAGCCGTCACCACTCCCATGAACATCTACCTTCCTTCCCCCAATCGCCGCCGCTTCCTGCGCGGGCTTGGTCTTGGTGCCGCCGCCTTCGCCACTCCGGGCCTGTTTGCCGAGGCGCTGATGCCGACGCCGGCCCAGACCGAGGGGCCGTTCTACCCCGACCACCTCCCACTCGACACGGACAACGACCTGATCATGGTGAACAACGATCTGACGCCCGGCGTGGGCGTGGTGACCTATCTGAGCGGCCGCATCCTCGACGCCCATGGCGCTCCCGTGCGCAATGCGCTCGTCGAGATCTGGCAGGCCGACAGCAATGGTGTGTACCTGCACACGCAGTCCGAAAAGGGCGCGCACCGCGACCAGCACTTCCAGGGCTTTGGCCGCTTCCTCACCGGTTCGAGCGGCGAGTACCTCTTCCGCACGATCAAGCCGGTGCCCTACGCGCCGCGCACGCCTCACATCCACTTCAAGGTGAAGCGCGGCGGGCAGGAGCTGCTCACGACCCAGTGCTATATCAAGGGCCACCCGATGAACGACAGCGACGGCGTGGTGAAGGACATCAAGGACGCCAAACAGCGCGCCCTGGTCATGGTCGATTTCAAACCCTTGCCGAAGGCACGCGCCGGCGAACTGACGGCGAAATTCGACATCGTCCTCGGCGTCACGCCCGAAGGCTGAATTGATTTTTCGTAACCCCAAACGCTATCTGAACGCCTGTCCTCCCATGAAACGAATCCTGCTCTGCGCCGTCGCGCTGCTGACGGCAATCACTCTAAACGCCCAGGACTGGGCCAAGACCCGCCTCGATAAATCCCCGCGCCACGGCGAGTGGGTCAAAGTCAAACACGGTGACCGCGAGGTGAACTGCTTCATCACCTATCCCGAGGTGAAAGACAAGGCCACCGCTGTGGTTGTCATCCACGAAATATTCGGCCTGTCGGACTGGGCCCGCAGCGTCACGGATGAACTTGCCGAGGCCGGTTACATTGCGATCGCCCCCGACTTGCTGTCCGGCAGCGTCCCCAACGGCGGCACCGAGGAACTCGTGAAGAGCGGGGGCAATGTCGGCAAGGCCATCCAGGCGTTGCCGGCCGCGCAGATCACGGCGGACCTCCAGGCCGTCACGGACTACGTCAAGAACCTGCCGGCCTGTAACGGCAAGGTGGCGGTCGGTGGGTTCTGCTGGGGCGGCGGCCAGACCTTCCGCTTCGCGACCAACACCAAGGACGTCAAGGCCGCCTTTGCCTTCTACGGCACGGGGCCCGACCAGTTGGAGGACGTCGCGCGAATCAGCTGCCCCGTCTATGGCTTCTACGGCGGCAACGACGCCCGGGTGAACGCGACGATCCCCACCTCGACGGACCTGACCAAGAAAGCGGGCAAGACCTACGAGCCCGTGATCTACGACGGTGCCGGTCACGGCTTCATGCGCGCCGGCGAAGCGCCCGACGCCAACGCCGCCAACAAAAAGGCCCGCGAGGACGCCTGGAAGCGCTGGCTGTTGGAACTGAAGAAGCTGTAAGTGGCGAAACGGTTTTCCGGCCAGACTGTCTCATTGGAGTGATGGGGACACTCAGTCTGGCGAGTGGTGGCTTCTTCTTCGGGGCTGTCGGGCAGATGTTGTTCTACGGGAGCCTGTTTCCTCGGATTTCACCGTGGCTGTTGGCAGTGTTGACGCTCGTGCCCTGGTTCACGGTCTATACCGTCACCTTTTGCAAGCAACCGCTCTTCGGTCCACGCCCGATGCGGCATTGCCTCGTCTTTGTCATGGCTTGGTACGTCGGCATGGCGCTGCTGGCCGAGTTGCTCGCACTCGTTTTCCATCCGTCTCCGCCGGCGCATTTCTCGCTGAATGTGGCCCGGGCTGTTACCTACCTGCCTGGCAGCGTCAGCATCTTCGTCTTCGTCCGGGCCTGCATCGTTTTGCGTCGGATCGAGGCCACGCCGCCCACCAGTACTGCCACTTCTCAATGACTGAAATCGAACTCAGAGTCTAATTCGGTCTTGAAGTATCGTAACCGTCCCGTAACACGCCGGTCATTCCGGCAATGAGACACACCCTGGCTCTGGCAACATTCATCGGCGCGACCCTTGGGGCGAGCGCGGCGGGCCTACCGCTGATCGCCTCCGAACTGTACAATCCAACCAACGTCTGGACTGTGCATCTGCGCTTCACCGCCGACCAATGGAAGGCGCTGGAGCCGAAGCGGGGGGAAGGGGGCGGTGGTTTTGGCCCGATGGCCGATCTGGGCGGCCGTGATTCGATGCTTCAGGGCTTGCCCGGCAAGCGTAACGGCCTGTCCTCGTCCATGATGGGACTCGAGTTCGAGTACGTTCACGCCGACCTGGAGCTGGGCGGCGTCACTTTCACCAACGTGGGTGTACGCTACAAGGGCAACGGCACCTACATGGACTCGCAGGGCGGCAACAAGCGGCCCCTGAAGGCCGACCTGAACAAGTTCGTGAAGGGGCAGAAGCTCGCCGGCCACAGCACGCTGGATTTCCAGAACAACACCACCGACGCGGGCATGATGAATGACACGCTGGCGTACCGGCTCTTCCGCGACGCCGGCGTGCCCGCCCCGCGCACGACCTACGCCAAGGTCTATGTGGATGCCCCGGGCGCCCATACCAACACCTACTTCGGCCTCTACACGGTGCCGGAGAATGTCGATGCCGCGTTTGCCAAGGACCGGTTCGGGGTGAAGGGCGGCATGATCCTCAAGCCCGTCACGTCGAAGCTGTTTTCCGATCTGGGCGATGACTGGTCGAAGTACGAGACGCCCTACGACCCCAAGACCAAGCCGGTTGAGCTGCAGAAAAAGCGCCTCATCGAATTTGCGAAATTCGTCTCCCACGCGGAGGACGCGGACTACGCGAAGCGTCTTTCGGACTTCATTGATCTGGATGCCTTCGCCCGGTACCTCGCCGTCAACGTCTGGCTGGCCAACTTCGACAGCATTCTCGACATGGGGCAGAACTTCTACCTGTACCTCGACCCGCGCTCGAACAAGTTCACCTTCATCCCCTGGGATCTGGATCACTCATTCGGCACCTTCGGCATGAAGGGCTCCCAGGAGGAGCGCGAGCAGCTCAGCATCACGCATCCGTGGACCGGCTCGAACCGCTTCCTGGAGCGCACCTTTGCCGTCGCGGCCTTCAGCCAGCGCTACCGCGCGGAACTGGAGCGCATCAACACCACGCTCGGCAAGCCGGAGCGCCTGCAGGCCCAGGTGGACGAGGTGGGTGCCGCCATCCACGACGCGGTCGCCGAGGAAGGCGCGGACAAGCGCCAGCGCTTCGAGCAGTCCGTCGCGGGACAGACTCCGGCACCCGGCGGCCCCGGTGGCAACTTCCGCGGCCCGGGCGACGGGGGGGATCGCGGTAATGGTCGTGCTCCCACGCCGGGCAATGGCCCCCAGGCAGGGGGCCCGCAGATGCGGCGCGGTCCCGGCGGCGGTGGCGGCTTTGGTTTTCCCTCCTCCAAGCCGATCAAGGCATTCGTGGTCGCCCGTAGCGCGTCGGTCACCGACCAACTCGCGGGCAAGTCCAAGGGCCGGGAAGTCCAGGACCGTATGTTTGGTGGTGGCCCCGGTGGTCGGGGTGGTCCGGGCGGCCCCGGAGGGCGAGAAGGAGGGGAGGGATTTGGCCCGGGCAATTTCCTCGCCGAACCGCTGCTGTCGCTGGCGGACAGCGACAAGGATGGCAAGCTGTCCCCGGCGGAATTTCACGCGCTGGGTGTGAAGTGGTTCACCGCCTGGGATGCCGACAAGAAAGGCGAAGTCCAGCAGGCGCAGATCACCAAGGGGCTGAACGTGGCTTTCTCGCCGCCCCCCGGCATGGATGGTGGCCCCGGCGGACCCGGCGGCGGACCTGGCGGTCCCGGCGGTGGCGGCTTTGGCCCCGGCAATTTCATCGGCCCCGCATTGCTCGTCGCGATGGATGAAAACAAGGACAAGACCGTGACGCAGGCCGAGTTCCTTGGTGCCTTCGACCGCTGGGCGAAGACTTGGGACAAGGATCAGAAAGGCTTCCTCAACGAGGACAAGCTCCGCGAAGGCATCAACAAGGACTGGATGGGGCCCGGCATGGGCTTTGGTGGCCCGCCGGGTGCCGGTGGTCCTCCGGGCGGCGGCCCACGCCCCAACTGAGCGTGTCCCTTCGGCGAGAGAAACTCGGGCGCGCTCAAGGGTGGGGCCTCGGGTTCCGTGAGGTTTTGGAATGCGCCGGTGCTCCGGCGCTTTGCACGGGCGGCTTCCTCCACGCCTGATCGCGCTCTGGTTACCGTTGCCTGCCTCGCAAAGCGGTGCAGCAGCACCGCACTCCATGACGCTGGCGCGCTCATCCAGAGCGTCGGGATGGCGCACGCGATTGGATTGATGGGGGGAAGAGATCAGAGGACGGGCTGGACGCACCGTCCTACTTTTGGCCTCCTCCTCCTGCCTTCACATTCGGAATTCGCAACTCGCAACTCGTAATTCGCCGCTCCCCAAATTCACCGCTTGAGTTTGGCGGTTTGTCAGCGAAGTTAGTCGCGCAACGCAAGTTGCGGCTCTTTTGAAATTTCCCTGCCCGGTGCGTGTATCGAGGCTCATGTCCTTCGACCTTGTAACAAAACACGGGAGCGCAAGACGGTGCATATAACTACCGCCAGGCCTTAACTGGAAGGCGAAGGTTGCCCGTTGCTCCCACCTAGTCCTCAGGTAGAAGGAACTGCTTCCCACGGCCAGGGTGGGGATTTTTCATTTTCCAGCATCCGGCGGTGCCGGAGCCTTTCTTTCGGTAAGTTTTACGGTTTCCAACCAAATGGGACCGCCGCAAGAGGTGTCGAACTCGGTCGCTGCCGCGATGCCCATCTGAGCGATTTCCTCCGGCGACTCCAGCCGGTCATAGCTGGCGAACATCGCCCCGAGAGCCAGCCGCATTCCCGAACCCATTGCCCAGAATTTCCCGAACTCGTGTACCTCGCGGTAGGAGTACAGCCCGAAGATACCGCTCGGTGCCGCGATGAGGCAGTCAAGCTGGCTGGACTCGTAGGATTGTCCGTCCTTGTCCTCCCTCGTTTCGAGGAAGAATTTCTCCTTCAAATTCCGGTGCATTTTCAACGCCGTTTCAAAAATGTGCTGCTTCGACTGGAAGGAAAAATCACCGGGGCATTTATCAATCAGGCTCCCAAAGACATCGTGATGGGCCGCGTCGCCGACCAAGCCCACGTGGGCCGTGCCGACCCGGTGGAGCTTGGTTGCCGACAAGTCATACGGAGGGCGGAGCTTTGTGCTGCCAAACGAAGTCTGACTGTCGGACGCGATGACGGCCCGGCCTGCTTTCTTGACGACGACAACGACGGACATTGCCCAAGGATAGCGTCTTTTCGCAGCCGTTGACCAGCAGGATGGTGGCAGATTGCGGCTCGACGATGGCCGGGTCTTGGCGAATCTTCCTCAGCGTGGCTCAGGCTGACCTCTTTAACGCATCAACGCCGCTGGCTCCGGCGACGGCGGAGCCTCCGACTGCTGCCTTTGCCACCTCCGCCCCGCTCGCCGCACGGATGCGCCCGCGCAACCTCAGTGAATACGCCGGGCAATCCCACATCCTCGCCCACGGCCAGCTCCTGCGGCGCGCCATCGAGGCGGACCGGGTTCAGTCGCTCATCTTTTTCGGCCCGCCGGGTACCGGGAAGACCTCCCTTGCCCAGATCATCGCCACCCAGACCAAGGCGAAGTTCGAGCGGCTCAGCGGCGTGGAGTCCAACGTGGCCGACATGCGGCGAGTGCTCGCCGCCGCTTCGAACCGCCTGCTCAATTCCGGCCAGCCGACCATCCTCTTCATCGACGAGATTCACCGGTTCAGCAAATCGCAGCAGGACGTGCTGCTGCCAGATGTCGAGAGTGGCGTGGTGAAGCTCATCGGCGCGACGACCCACAATCCATTTTTCTTCGTCAATTCCCCGCTGGTCTCCCGCTCACAGATCTTCGAGCTGCGCCCGCTCACGGAGGAAGAAATCCTCGGTCTGTTGCGCCGGGCACTGGCCGATGCCGAGCGCGGCCTGGGCCATCTGAAGATCGCCGCCGAGGACAACGCCCTTGCGCACATCGCTCGCGTCTCCGATGGCGACGCGCGCAAGGCACTGAATTCGTTGGAGATTGGCGCTCTGACCACACCCCCGGGACCTGACGGGGTGATCCACTTCGACCTCGCCGTGGCCGAGCAATGCATCCAGCAGAAGGCGATCGTGTATGACGGCGATGGCGACGCGCACTACGACACGATCAGCGCCTTCATCAAGTCCATGCGCGGCTCCGATCCGGATGCCACGCTCTACTGGCTGGCGAAGATGATTCATGCCGGCGAAGACCCGCGTTTCATCGCCCGGCGCATCGTCGTGCATGCGGCGGAAGATGTCGGCCTGGCCGACCCGATGGCTCTGGTGCTCGCGCGGGCGGCGGCCGAAGCGGCGGAGTTCATCGGCTGGCCCGAGGCGCGCATTCCGATCGCCGAGGCCGCGCTCTACATTGCCACGGCCAACAAGAGCAACTCGGTGATCACGGCCATCGACGCCGCCCTCGCCGATGTGAAGACGGGCCGCACGCTGGAAGTGCCGTCACACCTGCGCGATGCGCACTATCAGGGCGCGAAGCGGCTCGGCCATGGCGAGGGCTACCGCTACGCGCACGACTACGAGGGGCATTTCGTGCCGCAGGATTACCTGGGCCAGCCTCGCCGCTATTACGAGCCCAGCGACCAGGGCGTGGAAAAGAAGATCAAGGAACGGGTGGAACGCTGGCGGATGCTGGCGGATGCGGCCCGGAAGGAAGCCGCCGGCTCCGCCACCACCGACCAACCCGCATGAGCGACTTGGCCGAAGCCAGCGAGTTGGCGGCCGCCAAGACGACGCTGCGCCGCGAAGTCCGTACCCGCGTCGCACTGCTGACTCCGGAGCAGCGCGTCTTAGCGGCCAGTGCTTTTCTTCAGCGCATGATGGCGTGGTCCGTCTGGCGCGAGGCTCGCACGCTATTGTTAACGTGGTCATTGCCTGACGAGCTTTCGGCTACCGGTCTGATCGCGGCAGCACTGGCGGCGGGCAAGCGGGTGACGCTGCCCGGTTTTGATCCCGCCACCGGCCAATATACCGCCTACGAGGTCAATCATCACGAGGATGACCTGGTCGCCGGCAAGTTCGGCATCCGCGAACCGCACCCGGGCCTTCTTAAGGTTTCTCTTACCGAACTGGACTTGGTTATCGTTCCCGGCGTAGCGTTCGACGCCGCGGGAAATCGGCTCGGGAGAGGCAGAGGCTTCTACGACCGGTTACTCGCAGAGGCTACTTGTGCGGACTTCTGCGGAATCGGGTTTGACGAGCAGATCGTTACCCGGGTGCCGGTGGGGCCGCACGACATTCAACTTCATTACTTGCTGACACCGTCGCGAGTCCTGATCTGTCGCGCGGCGGAGTGCTGAAACCATGCAGACGGAGACTGTGCTCATTGTGGCACTCCTGTGCGCGGGCGCCGGTTACGGCGTCGGCTTCGTCATATCCCGGCTCAAGGAACGCGCCTTGCGGGCCGAGCTCAGCGCCAAGGAACGGGAACAGGAGGAAAAGCTCCGTCGCAGTTCCGAGGCCGCCCAACTTTCCGCCAAGGTCGCCGCCCAGGAACAGCTCGTGCGGGATCGCGCCGAACTGGAAAAATCCCTTGCCTCCCAGCGCGAGGCCATCACCACTGACGAACGCCGCATCGCCGAGCGCGAGTCGCTGGTCAACCGGCAGATGGATCGTTTTGCGCTGCAGGAAACGGACCTGCGCCAGCGTGCCGAGCAGATCGACACCTCCCGTACCGACCTGGAAAAGGAACGCATCGACCTGCGCCGCCTGGCCGCCGACTGCAAGGCGCGCATGGAGCAGGTGTCCGGGCTCGACAGCGCCTCCGCCCGCACGTTGCTGCTCAAGGAGATCGAGCGCGAGTCGTCGAAGGACGCCGCCGACCTTTCCCGTCACATTCTGGATGACGCGCGGCACCGTTCCGAGGAGCAGGCCCGGCGCATTCTGGCCACCGCGCTGCAACGTTACGCCGCCACGCACACCTTTGAGACGACCACCGCCACGGTTGCACTGACCGGTGACGACATGAAGGGCCGCATCATCGGCCGTGAGGGGCGCAACATCCGCGCTTTCGAGGCCGTGACCGGCGTGACCGTGCTCGTAGATGACACGCCCAACGCCGTGGTGCTTTCGGGCTTTGACCCGGTACGCCGCGAGGTCGCGCGCCAATCCATGGAGCGGCTTATTCTCGATGGACGCATCCACCCGACCCGCATCGAGGAGGTCGTCAATGCGGTGACGACGGAGATGGACGGCTTCATCCAGCGGACGGGCGAGGACGCCGTGTTCCGCTCTGGCCTGCCGCCGCTGAATCCCGAAGTGGCGAAGGTCCTGGGCAAGCTGCACTTCCGGCACAGCTATTCGCAGAACGTGCTGGAGCACTGCGTCGAGGTGGCGCACCTGTGCGGCCTCATGGCGGCGGAAATGGGCGAGAACATCCAGGCCGCCAAGCGGGCCGGGCTGCTCCACGACATTGGCAAGGCGATGACCCACGAGATCGAGGGGCCGCACGCCCTCGTCGGCGCGGATTTCCTCAAGCGCCACGGTGAGCCGCTCGACATTGTCAATGGCGTGGCCAGCCACCATCAGGAGGTCGCCCACGAGAATCTTTACGGCATCCTCGTTGCTGCCGCCGATGCGATCAGCGCCTCCCGCCCCGGCTCCCGCAGCGAGAGCATGACGACTTACATCAAGCGGCTGGAGAATCTGGAGCAGATCGCCCTCAGCTTTCCCGGCGTGGAAAAGGCCTTCGCCGTCCAGGCCGGTCGCGAGCTGCGGGTCGTGGTGCGCCCGGAGGTGGTGGACGACAGCGCCTCGCTGCTGCTGGCCCGCCAGCTCGCCCGCAAGATCGAGGACGAACTGCTCTACCCGGGGCAGATCCGCATCACGGTCATCCGCGAGACGCGCTGCGTGGAGTTTGCGAAGTAGGCCGGCTCAAGGGTTCAAGGTGCGGCTGGCACGTTTGTCCAACCTATCCGATGAAACGCCGGCCCCTCCAACTTCTGATCGGCGGATTTGCCGTGGTGGCTCTGCTGCTGCTGGCCGGGGCGCTCACGTATTCGTTGCGCTACCGCGTGCCCGCAGAAGACCGCGTGGCCGAGGATTTCCTTTCGACCATGAGCCGGCAGCGTTCCCGGGGAACCAGCCCCTCCGACGCGAAGGCGACCGCTCCGGTGCCGGTGTCAGCCCTGGTCCGCATCATGGTCCGGCCGGACTCGGCGTTCACCCGGCTTTATCGAAAGACATGGGACAATCTCCCTACATGGCTCAAGCGCCATTGCCCGCGTCCAATGGACGAGCGTACCCGGGGGGTGCTGGTGCGGATGTACCTCATGGACCACGAAAATCAGGCCGAGGCGCTGCCGGTTCTGGCGGCGGCGCTGACGAATCCCCACAGCGGCAACCGGGCAGCGGCCCTGGCACTCTTTCACGACGTGGGAACCTGGGTGCCCGATACCATTGTGGAACCGGCGCTGAAGGGCTTGCAGGACACCAATGCCGCCGTCCAGCTGCAAGTCCTCGAATCGCTCCAGAAAGTTTGGCCGACCCAGCCTGACCTGGCCCGCCGGATTGAGGAGATGCGGCGCGTGGTAAAGCCGTGAAAGCCAAGGCGACGAGTGACGCCGTCCGCCTTCACTCGGGATTCGAAATTCGAAATTCTCCGTATATCCCCAATTAACGCAGGTTGTTCCCCTCCACGAAACCCCGCACCTTAGCCCGGAGGATGGGGCGCAAACCGTCAACGCAATGGGACTTCGGGGAACTCTTCCCAGTGGCAGAGACGCGTCAGGTATTCTCGGTCACGGACCTCACGTTGCGGCTGAAGAAGCTGATTGAGAAGGAGTTCGCAAAGGTCCTCGTCAGCGGCGAGATCTCCAACTGGCGGCTGCAATCCTCCGGCCACGCCTATTTCGTGCTCAAGGATGCCAACGCGCAGCTCAACTGCGTGCTCTTCCGCGGCGAAGATGGGGTGGACCGCGCGTTTCTGCGCGATGGCGCGCGCGTCACGCTTGGCGGCGAACTGACCGTGTACGAGCCCCGGGGGGCCTACCAGTTGCGGGTCACATCGGCCGAAGTGCAGGGCGTGGGTGCCCTGCAGGCGGCCTTTGAGCGCCTCAAGGCGAAGCTGAATGCGGAAGGCCTGTTTGATCCGGCGCGCAAACGCGCGATCCCGGCCTTTCCCCGGCGTATCGGCCTCGTGACGTCCCCGACCGGCGCGGCGATTCAGGATGTGCTGCACGTGATCGGCCGGCGGTTTGCCGGACTGGAAATCGTGCTCGTACCCGTGCGGGTGCAAGGGAAGGGGGCGGAAACGGAAATCGCGGAGGCGATTGCCTTGCTCAACCGGTGGTCTGCGGCGGAGAGCGGAGCAGGGGGCAAAGGGGGCATGGGAGCAAGGGAGACTGGTCCCTCTGGCCCACTGACTCACCCCCTTACTGGCTCACTCGTAGCCCCTCGCCTTGATGCGATCCTCCTCACGCGCGGCGGCGGCTCCCTCGAGGATCTGTGGTGTTTCAACGAGGAAGTGGTCGCACGGGCCATTGCCGCCTCGGCGGTGTCGGTGGTCTCCGCCGTCGGTCACGAGATTGATTTCACGATTGCCGACTTCGTGGCCGACCTGCGCGCCGCGACGCCGAGTGCGGCGGCGGAGATTCTTACGCAGGGCTACGTGGGTTGTGCCGGCTTCGTGGCCGCCGCCGGCCAGCGGCTGCGGCAGCTGATGCGGCAGCGCCTGGAATGGTCGCGCGACGAATGGCGCGGCCTGGGCCGCCGTTTCCTGCGCTGCCATCCCCGCCGCCGGCTCGAGAACCAGGCGCAGAGGCTGGATGACTACACAGGAACACTGCTGCGTCTCGCCCGTGGGGCCATCCGGGCCGAGCAACAACGACTGACCGTGTGGTCCCGGCGCATCGTGGCGCTCAAGCCTGCGAATGCCATCCATCGTCGTCGGGCCGGTGTGGAAGATCTGCGCCGTCGCCTGCTGAATGCGGCGAAGAACGGGCTGATCGCGCCGCGCACCGAGGTTTCCAGATTGTCTGAGGCGTTGCGCCTGCTGTCCCCGCTCAATGTGCTGGAAAGGGGCTACTCGATCACGCTGGATGCCAGGACCGGAGCCGTGGTGCGTTCGACCAAGGCCGTTTCACCCGGTCAGCATCTGCGCACCCGGCTGGCGCAAGGAGAGATCGAGTCGGTCGTAATAGCGCCGTCGGACGCGAAGGCTCCATAAATTTGGGAGAGTCCGGATGGTGCCGTGTCTCCGGGGTCGCCTATGCAGAGAAAGGATCGAGTAGTTTGCCGTCTCGGCCCTCCTGTCTCCTGTCTCCTCCACTCAGCTGAGCAGTTCCTGGATCTCGTCCCAGCTCAGTGACTCCGTGAACGCTTCCTCACCCGTCAGCGTCGCGGCGATGATCTCCCGTTTCTTGCGTTGCAGGTTGAGGATCTTCTCCTCGACCGTCCCGCGCGTGATGAGCTTGTAGTTCGTCACCACACGCGTCTGCCCGATACGGTGCGCGCGATCCGTCGCCTGATCCTCCACCGCCGGATTCCACCACGGGTCGAAGTGGATGACCGTGTCCGCCCCGGTGAGATTGAGGCCGACACCACCGGCCTTCAGCGAGATGAGGAACACCGGCACTTTCTCGTCGCCCTGGAAGCGCTCGACCACGGCGCCACGGTCCTTGGTGGAGCCATCGAGATAGCAATGGTCCAGCTCCCGCGCGGCGAGTTCCTCACGGAGCAGGGCGAGCATCGAGGTGAACTGGCTGAACACGAGCACGCGATGGCCGCCATCGACGATCTCATCCAGCAGTTCGCCGAAGAACTGGAGCTTGCCGCTCGTTTCGGTGGCCGACGCCGCAGACTCATCCGCACCGCGTTGGTCTGCGGGCTTGAGCAGGCGCAGATCGCAGCACACCTGCCGCAGCCGCAGCAGCGCTGTGAGCACGAGCATCCGGCTTTTGGCCAGCCCCTGTTCGCCGACCGCCTCCAGCACCTCCTTGCGCGTGTGCGAGAGCAGCTGTTTGTACACCGCCGCCTGTTCGTCGGTGAGCTCACACCAGGCGATCTGTTCCAGTTTGGCGGGCAGATCCTTGGCCACGTCGCGCTTGAGACGGCGCAGCAGGAACGGTTTCACGCGCTTTGCCAGCCGGGCGATGCTGGCGGTATCCTTCTCCTTGGTGATGGGCAGCTCGTAGCGCTCGCGAAAATCCTGCGCGGAGCCCAGATAGCCGGGCATGAGGAAGTCGTAGAGGCTCCAGAGATCGAGCACGGAATTCTCCAACGGCGTGCCCGTGAGCACGAGGCGGTGAGCCGAGCGGATCGACTTCACGGCGACCGCGTTCTGCGTCTGGCGGTTCTTGATGTGCTGGGCCTCGTCCAGCACGACCGTGTCAAATTCCAGCCCGCGATACCGCTCCGCATCGCGCCGGATCAGCGCATAGCTGGTGATGACCAGGTCACTCTGAGGGACACGCGCGAAGTCCGCATGCCGGTCTGGACCGCTCAGGGCAAGCACCCGCAGCTCCGGCGTGAACTTGGCGGCCTCGGCGGCCCAATTGAAGACGAGCGAGGTTGGGCAGATGACCAAAGTAGGACGGGCGTCCCGCCCGTCTTCATTATTTGTCTTTTCGGGCCGAACGGATGCTGATCCAGGGGCGGAGAGTGCTGGAGCCGTGCGGTCCTCCACTCGGACACCCGATCCGTGTCCCACACGATACTGGCCAGCGGTGAGTCGAGCGTTCGCGGGATTTTTCCGGATATAGTCCGCAAATTTCTCCCAAGCCGCGCTGTTGCGAACAATGTGATCGAAGACTTCGTCCTGCCAAAGTGGGCCGGTGCGACCGATCAGCTTGTTGATCTGATGGGCGGTGAAGCTGCGCCATCCTTGAAGAATCTGGCCGAGTTCAAAGCTGGCAAGCGGTGTCACCAAGGCGTGAACGTGATTGGGCATCACAACGAACCAGTCCAGCACGTAACGCTCACTGTCGAAATGCCGCAGCGATCCCTCAACGATTTCTGCGAGGTCAGGCCGCTTCAGCAGACAGCTTCCCTCGCCAGCGTCCAGCCACCGGTTCAACCGCTCACCAAAACGGTCATGGAACTCCTCGGCCAGTTCGGCTGTCCAAGGGCGCGGATGCGCGGTAATCCAAGCGTCCCGCTCCGCCTGCCAGCGTCCAATCTTCTCCGCTGGCAAAGAGTCGGCGAGACGATAGGTGACGAAATAGGTGGTGCCATCCTGCCGCCAATGCGGCAGATGGCGCAGGGAAACGCTGGCCGGACGACTGGGGTCAAACGCCTTGAACATCGCCAACGCAGGACGGGCGTCCCGCCCGTCTTCATTATTATCTCCTCTTCCGGACACGTTACGGGCGGCGGGCCCGGCGTCTCGATGTGTTTTCTCTGATGGCATGCCCTCTGGCGCAGGGGCGGAGAAATTGGAAGACGGGCGGGACACCCGTCCTACTAGGGTGGACAGATGCGTCAGCACCTGCAGCGTCTTGCCGAGGCCCATCTCATCCGCGAGCACCCCGCCGAAATGGTTGTCGCGGAGAAAGCGCAGCCACGCGACACCATGCTTCTGGTAGGGCCGCAGCACCGCGTCGAGGCTGCCGAGGGGCGGGCACACCAGCTTCGCCTCGCCCGTCTGCTGCCGGACCTGTTCGCGCCATTGCGGCGGCGCGCCGACGGTGAAGCCCTGCTCCTGCAAGGTCGCGTCGAGAAAGCCCGCCTGCTCCGTGCCCATGCGGTAGCGCGTGACACCGAGGTCGGCCGCGCCGGTGCGCTGCTGCGGCGCACAGTCGAGCAGCACCTCCTGCAACTCCTCGACTGCGCCGGAATCGATCAGCGCGAATTTGCCGTTGCGCAGCTTGCGCCCGCCGCCGCGCAGCAATTGCTGGATGTCCGCCGCGCTGAATCGCTCGCCTTCGCCCGACTTGAAGCCGACCTCCAGGTCAAACCATTGCTCCCCGCTCGGCAGCACCCGGAACTCCGGCGTGATCCGCTCGAAATTCTTTTCCGTGCTGCGCTCCAGCCGTTCCTCGAGCGCCACCTGCCACTCACGCTCCAGCCGGGGAAACTCACGCGCAAAAAATGCGATCACCTGATCCTGCCCCGTGAGCTGCCACTGGCCCTGCGAATTTGGCCCGGTGAACCCCGCCGCCCGCAGCCGCATGTACGCCTTGTGCTCCGAACCCAGGTCGCGCGTCGAGTAGCGGCGCGGATTTATGGGGTCGGGCAGCCACGCCGACTCCTCTTTCGCGGTGACGCCCACCGTCATGATGCGTGGCCCATACGCGCACTGGAGCGTGCCGGAAAGCTGGGCCAGCCCGCCGGCGAGATTGAGGATGAACTTCGGTGCCTGCGGCGAGAGCTCGAAATCCTCGAGGCGGAAGTTGCACTCCACCGGACTCACGGCGGCGAGTCGCGGCCAGTCCTGCGACAGAAACTGCGGCACCTGCGTGCGCGGCAGCCGGATCTCCCGCTGCAACACCTCGCGGAACTGCGGCGCCAACGCCAACGGCGCCAGCGTAGGACGGGTGTCCTGCCGGTCTTCCATGCTTGTCTTTTCAGGCCGCGTGCCCGCTGGCGCAGAAGAGAGATTAGAAGACGGGCGGGACGCCCGTCCTACTTTGTTTCCGGCTTCCGTCAGCGCCCACGCGTTCGTCCCGTCGCTAAAAACCTGCGGCACCTTGATGCCTGGCTTGAGCCAGAGCGTGATCTCGCCAGTATCCTCCAAGGCCGCGCGGAGGGGCAGGGGAGAGGGATCGCGCGAGACATTGAGCGGCTGGTCGCGTCCGATCGTCAGGCGCGGATGTCCCGCGAGATGTGGCAGCAGCGCGAGGAAATCCTTGGCGGGCAGCTGCATCATGCCCGGCGTGTCACCGCCGGCGGCGAGTTCCGCAGCATCGAGCAGCCGCTCGTCCTCGGGGGCGAGCGCGAACGGGCCGGCCTTCACCAGTGAATTCAGCGGCCCGCGTCCCCGCCGGGTCGTGCCTTCGAAAACCAGCATTGCCCGTCCCCGCGCCATCGATTCCGCGAGATTCGGAGGAAAAATGACGCTGATCTCCAACCGCTCACCCGAGACCGAGCGTCCCAGCTTCACCGGATCACGGGACGCGGCCGGCGCCGGTGCTACCGGGCGTCCGGTTGCCAACCCCGTGGGGCGGCCAGTCTTGGTGTCCGCCTCCACCTTGCCGCGGTTCAGATGATGAAGACCCACCGCCACCGAATGGGCGCAGATCGTGCCATCCTCGCGCGCGGCCCGGCAGGTGCAGATGTTCTCGACATCAAAGCTGCTGTTGATGACCAGCCCGGCGCGATAGCTCGTCTCGCCCGCCTGCACGACGCCCTTGAGCAGGGGTGGCGTCCAGTTCGACGACAGCACCTTGCCGGCCGCGAGGAGGGCACGGGCGTGCTGCACGGCTTCCCAGCCGGCCGTCTTCTGGAAAAAGGCATCGTTGAGCAGAACTTCAGGCACGGGAGGGCCAGCGTAGGAAACACCGCGCCCCAACTTCAAAGCCCAAAGCGCTGGAATGATGGAACCGGATTGAGGCAGCACGGGTCCGCATTCATTCGGACTGGCGAGCTTGCGTCCGTCTGACGATCTGCCCGCCTGATCCGGCCTAACCGGAGTGCGCGAAAGCCGTGCTCAGGCGCGAAACCGGAACATCCGGCTCCTTAAAATTGTCATTTCCGGCCAAAAGTCCGACCAAAATGCTGAATTCGAACGTTCCCTTGTATAGGCTGCCTCGGCAGCCAATGCCGTCTCCTCGTTTTATGCGGATCACCATACCTTCCTTCCACTTTCTGGCCGCTGTTTGCGCGGCGCTGGTCACGCCGGCGAACGGTGCCAGCCTCGACGGCCCCCTCAAGGTCCTGAAATCCGTCGGCCCAGAAGGGCAGGGCAACGCGGCCGCGAGCCAGGCATGGCCGACCGTGGCGGCGGCGGGCGGCTCAGAACTCACAACGATTCTAGGCGCGATGGATGGTGCCAATGATTACGCGCTGAACTGGCTCCAAGCGGCAGTAGAGACCGTGGTGCAGCGCGAATCGGCGGCGGGCCGAAAGTTGCCGGTGTCGGAGCTCGAAGCGTTTATCCGCGACACCGGGCATCATCCACGGGCGCGTCGGGCGGCTTACGAACTGATCGTGCAGGCGGAGCCGGAACGGGCGCGGAAATTGGTGCCCGGTTTCGTGAACGATCCCGCCAATGAGCTGCGCCGTGACGCCGTGCAGCTGCTGATGGACGCGGCCGCCAACCACGTGGCCAGTGACAAGCCGGCGGCCGTCGCCAGCTACCGGCAGGCCCTGCTGGCGGCCCGCGAGGCCGACCAGATTGAAGCCATCGCCAAGACCCTGGGCGACCTGGGTGAAAAGGTGGACCTGGCGCAGACCTTTGGCTGGGTGACGAAATGGAAGCTCATCGGCCCTTTCGACAACACCGGGAACGTCGGCTTTGGAAAGGCGTTTCCGCCGGAGCAGCAGATAGACCCGGCCGCAGAGTACGACGGCAAGAACGGCCGCGTGAAGTGGGTCGGTTTCGAGAGCAAAGACGACTATGGCATCGTGGATTTCAACAAGCCTTTCGAGTCGCTCAAGGAGGTTGCCGGCTACGCGATGGCCGAGTTCTGGTCCGCCACGGAGCGGCCGGCGGAGGTTCGATTGGTTTGCGGGAACGGCTGGAAGGTCTGGGTCAATGGAAAATACCTCTTCGGGCGTGACGAGTACCACACCGGGACGGAGATCGACCAGTTTCGCCTGCCAGTGGAACTTCAGGCCGGGCGGAACCTCATCCTGGTGAAATGCACCCAGAACGAACAGAAGGAGGACTGGACCAAGGAATGGGAATTCGCGCTCCGCATCACCGATGCCCTGGGAACACCCATCCGCTCCGCCCAATGAACCTTTTCAAACCGACCCCGGCTTCCGCTGCGATGAAACCCCTGCTGCTCGCCTCCGCCCTGTTCGCCGCCGTCAGCCTTCACGCCGAGGACTGGCCACAGTTCCGGGGCCCGCACGGCGACGGCATCGCGCCCGGGGCCAAGCTCCCCGCGAAGCTGGACGCGCAATCCGTCGCCTGGGCGGCCGACCTGCCTGGCCGCGGCGTGTCGTCCCCCATCGTCGTGGGCGACCGCGTGTTTGTGACGAGCGCGAGCGGGCCGAAGAACGAGCGGCTACGGGTGCTCTGCTTCCGGCTCAGTGACGGCACGTTGCGCTGGGAACGGCGCTTCTGGGCCACGGGCCGGACGATGACGCACCCCAAAATCAGCACCGCCACCCCGACCCCGGCCAGCGACGGGCGCAACGTCTATGCGCTCTTCTCCTCGAATGACTGCGTCGCGCTGGATCTCGACGGAAACCTGGTCTGGTACCGCGGGCTGGGCCGGGATTATCCCAACGCCAACAACTCGCTGGGCATGTCCTCGTCGCCGGTGGTGACGGCGGGCGCGCTGGTGGTGCAGGTGGAAAGCGAGAGCGAATCATTCACGGCGGGACTTGATCCCGCCACCGGGGGCAACCGCTGGAAAATCGAGCGACCGAAAAGGTCGAACTGGTCCTCGCCGGTCCTCACTCAGGGCCCGGACGGGCAGCCCGTCGTCCTGCTGCAGTCCGGCAAAGGGATGGTGGCGGTGGAACCGGCCACCGGAAAGATCCTCTGGCAGTACGACGGGCGGAGTTCCGAAGTTCCTTCGACGACCCCCAGCCACGGCCGCCTCTACGTTCCCTCCCAAGGACTTACCGTGCTCGAGCCTGTGACCGGTGGTCCGCCGAAACAGGTCTGGCACTCGGCGCAGTTGCGTCCCGGCACGGCCAGTCCGCTGGTCCTGGGCGAGCGCGTTTACGCCCTGAATGACAGCGGCATCCTGAGCTGTGGTGACATTGCTGACGGCAAGCGGCTCTGGCAGCTCCGGCTCAAGGGCCCTTTTAGCGCGACCCCGGTCGTGGCGGATGGATTGCTCTACTGCGTGAACGAGAAAGGGCTCGTCCAGGTCGTCGATCCGGCCAAGCCCGAAGGCGAAGTCGTCAGCGAACTGGACCTGGGTCAGACTGTGATCGGCTCGCCGGCCATCGCGGCGAACTCGCTGTTCATCCGGAGCGACGGCAAGCTCTGGCGCATCGTCCGGCCGAGCGCGCTGTGAGGCGCGCCGGCCACCGTCGATTTGAAGAAATGAAGCGCGCGGCTCAGGCGAGCGCGTTGAGCAGGGTGCCGGCCGTTTCCGACGCCTCGCTGACAGGAGGGGTGGCGGTGGCCGCCTTCACGCCGCTGTCATCCGCATCGCCATCATGGTCCGGCTTGCGGACGGGCGCCTGCGGGGCGGTGGCATAGGAGGGGGCGGCGGAACTGGCGCTGGAGATGGTCATGTTTTTTCCTTAGTACTGCGGCTGCGATTGTTGCGGGTGATTTTGGCGACCGACGCCCACCGGGGTATCGACGGTGCGGGAGACATACTTGAGGCGGTCGGCGATCCGGTGCCAACGAGTGCACCCATTCAAGTCCCGCCCGACGGCACCGATACAAGGTCATGGGTCTCTGCGGATTGCCGATGGTCGGCAAACTGGTCCGGGACCAAGGTATCGAATTCGTCTGCTGCCGTGAATGCCGCCTACAACATCAGTGCAGCCAGTGCCCGGGTGGATCTGGGGCCGATGCACGCCATGAGCGGAGCCAGCCCGTGGGCACCGACCGACGGTGCCAATGCTGGTGCAGGTGCGGGTGCCGCTGCGGGCGGTACCAGTGACCTCTCATCGGTGCTGGCCGGGCTGCGCAACACGATACGGCAGAACTCGCAGGATTTCCGGGCGCTGAAGGCGGCCTTGAATTCGAACGATCCGGCCGCCGCAAGCCAGGCCTTCGCCAAGGTGCAGACGGACATCCAAAGCGCCTCCCAAGCGGCGGGCGGTGTGAGCCCGTTCGACTCCACGAGCCCGGTCGGGAAAGATTTTCAGGCCGTGGGCGAAGCCCTGAAGTCAGGTGACCTCGCGGGGGCCAAACAGGCCTTGGCGGCCTTCCGGCAGGATATGCGGGCCGCCGGCCGGGCCGCCCGAAGTGAGGCGAATGGAACCGTTTCTACCACCCCGCCGCCACCGCCACCGGGCACGCCGGGCGCCCTGCTCAACGTCACCGCCTGACCACGATTCCTCCCGGTCTGCTTGCCTCAGTGCCCCTGCGGTGACTGTTCGTGGCGCTCCTTTACTTCGCGGGTGAAGCGCGTCCAAGGCACCGCTTTCAGTCGGGCGGCGGAGATGCGCATCCCGGTCTCTTGGCACACCCCATACGTGCCATCCCGAATCCGGCCAAAGGCCTCCCTGATTTCATCGAGGGCATTCGCCTCCGCCGACAGCAGGTTCAGGGCGAGGGTGTGGTCGAATTCATCCGTGGCGGAGTCGCCCGCACCGGGACTGTGGGGTGCCAACGGTTCCCCGGCGGCTTTCCGGAGATCTCCGCTTGCTTGGCTCAGCCGGTCTTCCAGCCCCAGAAGCACCTCATAATGCCACCGCCATTTTGCGGGCACCCGGCCGGAGAGGGTTGTCGGGACGGATTTCCGCCCCAGAATGTCGGTGGCAAGGGTGGCGTGAGCACTGTCACTGGCGACGGGTTTGACCGTCGGGTGGTTTTTCCGAGTCGTAGGATTCTTCATGTTTGGCTGCGGTTGGTGTCTGGGTTTCGCCGTTTTTAGGGCGTACCTGTTGACGCGTCATTGCCCTGACTTGGCGGACGCATTCCCGGGCATCTCTCCGCGTCGGCCGCCCTCAGAACCACTGCTTCCAGAGCGCCGAGAGCGAGCGGGCGAGGGCGATGCCCTTGGTGAGCTTCCCGATCAGGCCGTCGGATTCCTGCCTCCGGGCCTGCCACAGTGACAGCAAGGGCGCCAGTGCCTGCCAGCCGGCGCGCACTTTCTGCGAGGCGGCAATGCCCAGATCCACCCAGGCGACGACCGGGCCTAGGTTCTGTGCCTCGGCCACCAGGGCGCTGCGATGGGCGGCGCTCTGCCGCAGCAACGCCGCCTTGCGCTGCCGGCAGCGGATCAGTTCTCCGTTTTCAAGCATGCGCGGTCCTTGTTGAGTTCCCCGAGGGTGTCGGCGAAGGGCTGGCGGGCCTTTAGGCGCTTCTGCAGGGCGCGCCAGGCCAGCGCGGTGCCTACGAGATACAGGCCGCAGAGGCCGCCCAGCACGGCCAGGCGGCCCTTTTCCCAGAAGAGGACGACGATGGTGAACGTCGCCAGCGAAAGGGTCATCATGCCGCAGGCGGCCACGGCGGCGGTGCAGAGGATGGCCTCGACCAGCCGGCATTTCTCCTCCTGCAGTTCCACGGCGAAGAGCTCGACGCGGTTCTGCGCCGTGGCCAGCAGCGTGTCGAGGATGCGCCTGAGCGAGGCCCAGACGCCCGGTGTGGTCTCAGCGGCTTCGGCCATATGCCCTCACTTTTTTGCCACGAGCACGCCGATGACGAGGCCCACGCCCAACGCGATGCCGATCGACTGGTAGGGATGGTCCCGGATGGTGCGGTCGGCGGTCTTGGCACCCTCGATGGCCTTGTCCTCGAGCCGGCGGCAGCTCCGTTTGGCCGATTCCAAGGCGTCGGCCAGGCGCTCCCGCACCTCGTGGGCCTTGTCGCCGGCGGCATCCTTCGTCGCGTGCAGCAGCTCCTCGGAGTCACTCACGAGGCGTTTGAGGTCGGTGATCAGTTTGTCCGTGTTGAGTTCGGTGGCGCTCATGTTCAGTTCCCTTGTGTTGGTGGTGTGCTTTGCGGCCCGAATCCATCGCGCCGCCGGATGTAAACTGCATCGCGCCCAAACGGCCTGCTCCACCGCAATTGGCAATCACCAGTCCAAATTTGGAAACTGCCGGCGGCTTTGCCCAAGAATTTCCTCCTGACGGGCCGGGGCACCGCCCGGCCGAGAGCTCGGCCCGGTGACGTCGCCTCCAGTGGGAGCAAGAAACGGCCAGCCTTGCCCAAGTGACGCGTAGGCAGCAGCGCGACGGTGTCCCAAGTTGGGTCAGTGAAAGGCAGCCAGAAATGTCAGCAATAACACCGGCCAGGCAACTGGTGGTCAGCGCCCTGAGGCCTGTCCGGTGTTGGTGGTGCGTGCGCGCGGGCATGAAATTCTCACCCCCTGATCGCCCTCGGGTCGTCCGCTCGCCCTTATGAATCCGCTTCCCGCAGAACTGTCCGGTGCTGATGACACGGCCAGCCCGAGGCCGGATTCCGGCACGGCGGGCGGCTGTCCGCGCGAGTTCCACGGCAACCGGTTCGTCTACACCGTGATCTCCTCACGCGCCCGCGGCCTGTCCGTCGGCGTGAACATGAATCCGGACCGCCGGTGCAACTTTGACTGCGTCTATTGCGAGGTGGACCGCACCGCACCGCCCGGCGAATCGCGGCTCGATGTGCCGGTGATGCAGGAGGAGCTCGGGCGCACGCTGTCCCTGATCCGGTCCGGTGAAATTGGGCTGCACCCCTGCTACCGGCGGCTGCCGCCGGAGATGCTGGAGCTGCGCCATGTCGCCCTGAGCGGCGATGGTGAGCCCACGCTCAGTCCAGATTTTGCCGCAGCCGTGGCGGCGGCGGTCCACCTGCGGGCGGGCGGACGCTTCCCGTTCTTCAAGCTCGTGCTCCTCACCAATGCCAGCGGCCTGCCGCGGCCCGATGTCGTCCAGGCCCTGGCGCAGTTCAACTCGCGGGATGAAATCTGGGCCAAGCTGGAGGCCGGCACGCAGGCTTACGTGAACCGGGTCAACCGCGCCGACCGCCCGCTGGAGACCATCCTTTCCGACATCCTCACGGTGGCGCGCCAGCGGCCGGTGGTCATCCAGAGCCTCTTCCCCTCGTTGGAGGGCGCGGGGCCGCCCGCCTCCGAGATCGAGGCCTTCGCCCGGCGGCTGCGGGACCTGCGGGAGGCCGGGGCGCAGATCCCGCTGGTCCAGATTTATTCCGCGACGCGACCGCCAACGCACGGCGAATGCGGCCACCTGCCGCTGCGGGTGCTCTCGGAGATCGCCCGGCGCGTGCGCGCCGTCAGCGGCCTGAAAGCGGAAGTCTTTTAACCTTATGAATGCCGAAACTGTTCCACCGGCCGCCTTGACGGCCACCACTGCCATCCTTGAACACAGCGTCGCGAGCCATCCGTTTTTGCATGGCCTCAAGCCCGGGCATCAGCACCTGCTGGTGGAAAGCGCCATCCGGATGGAGTATCCGGCCGGTAAGTTCATCTTTCATGAGGGTGAGCCGGCCAACCGCTTCTATCTGATCGAAAGCGGTCGCGTAGCATTGGAATCGCATCTGCGTGACGGGCCGCCGGTCGAGGTGCAGGTGATCGGGCCGGGCGAGGCGCTGGGCTGGTCCTGGCTGTTCCCGCCCTGCCATTGGAATTTCGACGCCCGCGTGCTGGAACCGACGACAGTGATCTTCTTCTACGGCAGCCGTCTGCGCGTGCAGTGTGAGCTGGACCACGAGCTCGGCTACGAACTGATGAAGCGGATGGCGCAGGTGGTGATCCAGCGCCTCCAGCATACCCGTCGCCAGCTGCTTGAGGTGTCCCGCTGAGCCCGACCCTGGTTGCCCCGTCTCCGAACTATCCAGAGCCGCTTCATGCCGATATAAACCTTCGGGCGCCGGCAAAAGCACTGGAGCCCCCTATGACCGACGAAACACGACCGGATCCCGCCCTGTCGCCGAAGGGCCGCGCGGAACTGAAGCAGCTCGTCAACGAATTCCAGAAGCCCTCCACGGCGCGGGCTGTCTGGCAGCTGCTCAACACACTTGGGCCCTACGTGCTCCTCTGGTACCTGATGTACCTCAGCCGGGGTGTATCTTGGTGGCTCACCCTGCCGCTGGCGGTGCTCGCGGGTGCGTTTCTCGTGCGGGTGTTCATCATCTTCCATGACTGCGGGCACGGCTCGTTCTTCAAATCCCGCCGGGCCAACGATGCCGTGGGCTTCCTCACCGGCCTGCTGACCTTCACCCCGTACTCCCACTGGCGCTGGCAGCACGCGGTCCACCACTCGAGCTCGGGCGATCTCGACCGGCGTGGCACCGGGGACATCTGGACCATGACGGTGCAGGAGTATCTGGAGTCCTCCCGCTGGAAGCGTTTCGCATACCGGCTGGCGCGCAATCCGTTCGTCCTGTTCGTCATTGGACCGCTCTTCCTGTTCCTCGTCTGGCAACGCTTGCCCTCCCCCGGGGCGAACGCACGCGAGCGCCGGTCGGTCCAGGCGATGAACCTCGCGATCGCCGCGATGGTGGTCCTGCTCGCCTGGACGTACGGCCTCAAGGCGTACCTGCTCATCCAGCTGACGGTCACTGCCGTGGCCGGGGCTGCCGGGGTCTGGATGTTCTACGTGCAACACCAGTTCGAGGACGTGTATTGGGAACGCGGCGAGCAGTGGGATTCCGCCGCGGCGGCGCTGCAGGGCAGCTCCTTCTACCGGCTGCCGAAAATCCTCCAATGGTTCACCGGCAACATCGGGTTCCACCACATCCACCACCTGAGTGCGCGGATTCCGAACTACAATCTCGAGCGGTGCCACCGCTCGCATCCGCTGTTCCGCGACGTGAAACCCATCACGCTGGTGACCAGCCTGCGCTGCCTCCCGCTCCGGCTATGGGATGAACGGCAGAAGCGGCTGGTCGGCTACCGCCACCTCCGCCAGCTGCGCCGGGAACACCGGCGGGATGGCCGGTCCTGAGCCGGGGCATCGGTGGCTGATCACGTGCCGATCGCCGGCTTTGGCCAATTTCCACTTCATCCTTCCCCACGCCCCTTGTAGCAGACGACGTGAGGAGGCTCTTTCTTTCAGTCTCCGTCCCAGGCGCAGCGTACTTCACCCCGGCCCAGATAGAGCCTCGTCACCTCGTCTGCTACAATCCCGACGGGATTCAGCAGTTCAAGCCGTGGCGAGTTCGCGGGCGGCGGGGCGCGAGGGCAGGGGAATGCGATCGAGCACCGCCTCCAGCTCGGAGACCATCAGGGGTTTGGAAAGGTAGTCGTTCATGCCCGCTTCGCTGCAGCGCAGCCGGTCTTCGGGCCGGGTCATGGCGGTGAGCGCGATGATATGGGCGCGCCGGCCCAGGTTGCCGCCCTGGGCTTCCAGTTCTCGGAGCTGGCGGGTGGCTTCCAGACCATCCAGGACCGGCAACTGGCAGTCCATGAAGATGGCGTGATAGCGATCCCCGTTCAGCCATCCGGAAAGCACGTCATCACCCGAACCGACGACCTGGACCTTGTGCCCCAGCTTTTCCAGCAGGCGCTGGATGAAGAGCTGGTTGACGCGGTCATCCTCGGCCACCAGCAGATTCAGCGGTGTGCCATTCGAACGCGGCTTTGGGGTGAGCCGAACCGCGGGCGCATCCGCCAGTCGAAGGGTGATTTCAAACCAGAAACAGGACCCGCGCCCCGACTCGCTCTGGACGGTGATGGTGCCGCCCATCAGCTCGACCAGTTGCCGGCTGATGGCCAGGCCGAGCCCGGTGCCGCCGAAGCGCCGGGTCGTGGAGCTTTCGCCCTGCGAGAACGGTTGGAACAGGCGGGTCCGCGTGGCGTTGTCCATCCCGATGCCGGTGTCCTCGACCTCGAAACGGAGCCGGATTCCGCCGGCGGTGCGGCTGGGCGCGCTGGCCCGGATTTCGATGCTGCCGTGCTCGGTGAATTTCACCGCGTTGCTGATCAGGTTGCTGAGCACCTGGCGGAGCCGCCCCGGATCACCCAGGACATTGGTGGGCAGCTTTTTGTCGGGTGCGCAGATCAGCTCCAAACCCTTTTTGCGCGTCTGGCTTTCAAACAGGCGGGTGACGCTTTCGATGAGTTTTGGCAGGTCAAAGGCCACCGTCTCCAGTTCCAGCCGGCCCGCCTCGATCTTGGAAAAGTCGAGGATGCCATTCAGCACCGCGAGCAGCGCTTCCGCGCTGGCCCCGATGGTGTCGGTCATTTCGCGCTGTTCGGGATTCAGCGGGGTGCTTTCGAGGACCTGCAACATGCCGATCACGCCGTTCATGGGCGTGCGGATTTCATGGCTCATGTTGGCGAGAAACTCGCTCTTGGCCCGGGTGGAGGCCTCCGCCCGCTGGCTGGCCTCGGCCAGCTGCCGGGTGCGGGCGGCGACCTTCTCATCCATGGTCTTGACCAGTTCCTGCAGCTCCGCGTTGGCCCGTTTCCGTTCCGTCAGCGCAGTTTTCACGTCGGTGTAAGATTTGCGGATGCGTTCGGCCATGGCCGAGAAACTCTCCTGCAGCTCCGCCACCTCGGCGGGAACGCCGGCGGCACGCTGGCCGGCTTCGGCGTGCGGCAGGTCCAGATCCAGCGCGCGCACTTCGCGGACGAGCTCCTCCAGCGGCCCGGTGAGCTGGCCGGCGGTGGCCCGTGAAATGAGGATGCACAGGGCGGCAATGACCAGCGTCATGGCCAGGCTGCACACGACATAGGCCTGGGCATCCCGTTGGACGACGGCCATCGGCTCCCACAGGTAGATGTGCCAGCCATGCTCGATGTCCGGCAGCACGGTCCGGGTGTGGACGGCCAGCATCGGGGTTGACGTGTGGTCCTGCTCCGCGGGAAACTTGTAGGTGCGGGTTCCGCTGAGGGCGGCCGCAGCGGCCACGGGGCGGAGCGAGGCGGCGTTCATCAACGGTTTTGGACCGTCGGGATCGCTCGCGTAAATCACCCGCTGCTCCGGATCGGTCACGAGCAGGGAGACGTTTTCCATGCCCTGAAAGGCCCGTCGCAGGGCGGTCAATCCGGTCAGGCTCAGGGTTCCTTCGATCACCCCGGCGGCCGAACCATCCGCACGGCGTTGCCGGACGCTGATGGACATGGCCGGGCCTTCCTCCGCACCCGTGCGGGCGAAAACCCCCGAAAGAAACGGGGCATCCTCCGCCAGCGCCCGGCGAAAATACTCCTGGCCGGCGACGCTCTGGCCGGGACGTGGGGAATCCTCCGAAACCGGGCCGCCGACGGGGCTGGTGGCAATGACCTGGCCGGCACGATCGGCGGCCAGCAGGCTGACAAAACTGCGGTACTGCCCATGGCTGATGTTCAGCGCCGACTGCACGACCGAGTCGCCGGCCGTGCGCTGGCTGTCGAGCTGCCGGGCGAGGGTGTTCAGCGCCAGCGAATGCTGCCGGACATAGTCCTCGACCATCTGCTGCACGGTGCCGGCCGCCTTGAGGAGATGCTGTCCCGCCTGGTCGGTCTGGCGTTCCGCGAGGATACGGCCGAAGAGGAAGCACAGCAGCAGCAACGGCACCGCCGCCACCAGCGTTAGCGTGCGGAGCAGCATGTTGCGCAACGGCAGCGCCACTTTCGCCCGCTCGGGGGCCAGCCAGCGCAGGACAGTCGGCGACAGGATCAGGGCGTCCGCGATGGCGGTCCCGAGGATGCCGTTAAAGGGAAGTTCAAGGGCGGCAAGCCAAAGACCGGCACCCGGCATGGGCTGGAGCCAGCGATAGGCGGCCAACGCCAGCGGCAGACCGGCGAGTGTCCAGTACCCCAGGTCCGCCAGAATCGGTGAGCGATTACGGCGGGATTGCCAACCGAGCACCGCGCCCTGCAGGGCGAGCAGCAAAATGGGGGGATACGCTCCGGTGCTCAGCGTGACACCAAGGCCGGCCAGCAATCCGGTCAACGCGCCGGCCAGCGGGCCGAAAAGGATGGCCGCCAGCGCCACCGCAATGCCGCCCAGCCACAGGTGGAGGCCGGAGAGCAGCGAGGTGGGCAGCAGGTTCAGGCCAAAGGCCACCGCCACGAGCAGCGCGGACACGAACCCTAGCCCAATGTTGGTTTTTTTGGACACATTCGGGCCTTGAAGAAACCCGGACGGCAGGCAGATGCGACACGGCATCCTCCTTCGCCTTCCGTGGCTCCGCTGAGGCTCCGGCAAATCATCGGCAGCTTAAGGCGCTCCCTTAAGCGGGGGCTGGACCTCACCAACGGCGCGCGGGCGGGGAAAAATCCTCGACTCAGGCAATTTAGGGAGGGAAGTCGGAATTGTTTGCGGCTGGGCTCACGAAATCCGTAAAGTTCGCTCGCCTTGCCTTGTGGTTCGGCTGGCGGCGGGCCAGCCATCGTCTGCCCCCGTAGCTCAAATGGATAGAGCGAGCGTTTCCTAAACGCCAGATTCAGGTTCAATTCCTGACGGGGGCACCAAGTTTGAAGAAAGTCGATGGGGATGCATCACGGAGATATGGAATCGGGGAGGCATGGTGAGTTTGGCCTAAATTTCGGCCAGATTCTGCCGATTCAAGGACAGGCGTTTCGGCTGCATGGCGTTCGCCTGTTTGCGCGACTTTTCTGGCGACACATTCAGATCATGGAGCTTCCGAATTCCACTGTTCCGTTCATCGCTTCGTCAGGGCGTTTGCTGCCGTTTCCTTCATGTGGAGGCGGCTCGTTTGGCGACCCTTCGGCTATGATGCGGTTGCAGATGGGGTTGAAGGCGGCTCGCCGCATTTCGGTCGAATGGTAGTCCTGTCGAGCTGATGCGAAATTTGCCAAAATTCCCGGATGGCGGACGGATCGCACGGGCGGTCGTCGTCCTGATGCTGCTCTGGTGCGGCACCCGCGAGCACCTGCTGGCGCAGCCGGCGGCCCAGTCTCCGGCGGGCACGCTCACCCGGACCGGACAGATCCGTGCGCTCTCTGCTGCCGAGGCGGCTCGCAACCTGCCGGTACGGTTACAAGGCGTCATCACCTACTACAATCCGGCGGTTCCTGATATTTTCCTGCAGGATGACGCGGGTGGCCTTTATGCGGAGCTGGCGAAACCGGTTCCGGGCCTGGCGCTGGGAGATTCGGTGGTGATGGAGGGGATGACCTCGGCCGGCGACTACTCACCGATGGTGCTCGGTCGCAATGTGGTCCGGCAGGGAGCCGGGGTGCTGCCGTCGCCACTGCTTCCGACGTTTGACCAGCTCCGTACGGGGGCGGAAGACAGCCAGTGGGTCCAGCTCACCGGTCGGGTACGTGCCTTTGCCATCCGCAACGGTTTTGGCTCACTGAGTCTTCGCTCGGGCAACAACAACCTGACGGTGGATATTCCCGGTATCACCAACTTTGCACGCCTGGAGCCCTGGTTGCAGGCGGAAGTCAGGGTGCGGGGCGTGGTCACCGGGCGCTACAATTCGCGGCGGCAGCTGATCGCTCTGCGTATGCTCGTGCCAGGACCCGGGCTGGTGGAGATCATCCGCCCCCCGCTGCCCGATCCTTTCGGCCTTCCGGGGCGGACGATCCGCGATTTGTTCCGGTTTGATCCGAACCGTGATGCCGAAAAGCCGGTCCACGTTTCCGGCGTGGTCACCGCCCGGGTCGGGCGGAACACCTTTTTCCTCCATGACGCCACCGAAGGCGTGCTGGTGCATGCGCCCTTGGCGGATGACATCCATCCGGGAACCCAGGTGGATGTGGTCGGCTACGGCACGCTGGCGGATGGCACCCGCCTGTTGGAGGCGGATTATATCCGGATGAATGGCACCGCTCCCCTGCCTTATCCGGTGATGCCGAATTCCCACAATGTCGCGCTCAGCAATCATGACGGCGAACGGATCATTGTGGAGGGAAGGGTCCTGAACTTCACGCGCAGTCCGCGGGGTGGCGAGATCGGCTACGCGCTGGAGGTTCAGCAGCAGCCGTTAAACGTCATTCTCTGGGGTGACACCAATCTCCTGACGGACATCCCCCACGACAGTCTGGTCAAGGTCATCGGCACGCTGGGATACCGGCAGGACGAGTGGAGCGGAGCGGAAACGCTGGCCCTCTATCTGGCTTCCGGTACCGATCTGGAAGTCACCGAAAGGCCGGCGACTTGGACGATCCAAAGGATGCTAGGGGTGCTGGCAATCCTGGCCGTATTGGGCTGTGCGGCGAGTCTGTGGGTGTCTGTCCTGCGCCGTCGCGTGGAGGCCAAGACGGCGGAGATCGTGGCGGTCAACCGGGCGCTGGAGGGGGAAATCCAGCACCGGCGGGAGGCCGAGGACAAACACCGGCAGGCCAGCACCGTGGTGGCCGCCGCCAACCGGAGCCTGGAACTGGCCAACGCCGAGCTGCGGTCCGCCAACGAGCGCACTCAGCGGCTGGTGGTGGCGGCGGAATCGGCCAACAAGGCGAAGGGGGCCTTTCTGGCCAACATGAGCCACGAGATCCGCACCCCGATGAACGGCGTCATCGGCATGACGAACCTGCTGCTGGACACCGGACTCACGCGGGAGCAGCGCGACTTTGCCGAGATTGCCCGGGCCAGCGCCGAATCCCTGCTGGGCATCGTCAACGACGTGCTCGACTTCTCCAAGATCGAGGCGGGCAAGCTGGTGTTTGAGATGGCCGATTTCGACCTCGCCGACACCGTGGACGAGGCTTTCAGCCTGCTGGCCCGGCGGGCGCAGGACAAGGGCATCGACTTCAACGCGGTCGTGGAGCCCACCGTGCCCGCCGCCTTGCGGGGCGACGCCGGCCGGTTGCGCCAGGTGCTGGTGAACCTGCTGGGCAACGCGATCAAGTTCACTGAGCGGGGTGAGGTGTCCATGCGCGTGGAGCTGCTGGAGGAGAACGAACGCGAGGCGCTGCTGCGCTTTACGGTGCGGGATACCGGCATCGGCGTCAGCCCGGAGGACCAGCCCCGCCTGTTCCAGCCTTTCAGCCAGGCGGACGACTCCTTCACGCGGAAATTCGGCGGCACCGGCCTCGGGCTGGTGATCAGCCGGCAGCTCGTCACGCTGATGAACGGCGAGATCGGTTTTGAGAGCGAACCGGGGCACGGGGCGGTCTTCTGGTTCACCGCCTGGCTGGGACGCAGCGCCAGCCCGGCGAGCACGGACATTAACCGGCGTCTGTCCCATCTGGCCTTGCCGGGCCCGGTCCTGGTGCTGGAGTCCCACGAAACGGCGCGCGAATCCCTGAAGGCATTGCTGGCGGGCTGGGAAGTGCCCTGTGTCGCCCCGGAAAACCCGGAAGAATTCGACCTGGTGACCCAGCAGCCGGCTCCGGGCGTGGTGCTCATCGCCGCGCGGCGGCTTTCGGCCGACACCTTCCGCCGACTCGTCGTCTGGCGTTCGCTGGTGCCCGCTCCCAAACCACGGATCGTGGTGCTGGCGGCCAACCTGATGTCGGAGGACCGTTCGCTGGAATGCGATGACCTGCTGGTGCAGCCGGTTCGTCGGCAGGATCTGTTGCGCCAACTCGAGCTGGCCGCCGCCTCCTCCCAGCCGGCGGATGGTGAGACGGCTGCCACGTCGCCGGCACCCCATGAGACGGTGCGGCATCCCAGCGGCCGTCCCCTGAGCATCCTGGTGGCCGAGGACAATGCCGTGAACCAGAAGGTCATCGAGCACCAGCTGGAGCGGATGGGCTGTGAGGCCCGTATCGTGGCCAACGGGCTGGCGGTGGTGGATGCCGCCATTGCCGGCAATTATGATCTGATCCTGATGGACTGCCAGATGCCCGAACTGGACGGCTTCGGCGCGACCCGTCGCTTGCGGGAACTGGCGGCGAAATCGGACAGCGGGTTCACATGCCCGTTCATCATCGCGGTGACGGCCAACGCCATGCAGGGCGATCGGGACCGCTGCATGCAGGCGGGCATGGACGATTACATCGCCAAACCGGTGCGCACACCGCAGTTGAAGGCCGTGCTGGAACGCACGGTGCTGCGGATTGCGGTCCGCGATGCCAAGCTCCAGGCGCGGGAGGCTAAGGAGCCTCCACCGCCTCCCGAATCTGCCGCCTGAATTCGGCGATGCCCTCGCCAAAGGCGGCGGAGATCGGCAGCACCGGGACTTTGCGCACCTTGCGCTTGAACTGCTTCAGGTTCGCCTCGGCGGCGGGTTCGTCGATCTTGTTCGCCACGACCAGGCGCGGCTTCTCCAGCAGCGCGGGATCATAGAGCTCCAATTCCTGCAGCAGGCTGCGGTAATCGTCCCACGGGGCGCGGTTGTCCGTGCCGGCCATGTCGAGCAGGATGACCAGATACTTGCAGCGTGCGATATGGCGCAGGAAGGCGTGCCCCAGACCCACGTTGTTGTGCGCCCCGGCGATCAGGCCAGGAACGTCGCAGACGGTCAGGCGGAAGAAATCGGGATACTCCAGGATGCCGACCTGTGGCGTCAGCGTGGTGAAGGGGTAGGCCGCAATCTTCGGCCGGGCATGCGAAATCGCGGCCAGCAGCGTGGACTTGCCCGCGTTGGGATAGCCCACCAGGCCGACCTCGGCGACCATCCGCAGCTCGAACAGGAATTCGCCCTCGGTGCCGTACTCGCCCGGCTGGGCGAACCGCGGCGCCTGCCGGACGCTGGTCGCAAAGTTCCGGTTGCCGAGTCCGCCCCGCCCACCCTTGCAGAGGATGAACTGCTGGCCGTTCTCGGTGAGATCGCAGACCAGTTCACCTTTTTCGCGGATGCGGGCGACCGGGTCTTCGACGGGCTCGGTTTCCAGATTGATCTCCAGCGCCTTCGCCCGGTTCGCGGTGCGGATGACCGGCCGTTTCGCGGAGCTGACGGTGATTTTTTTCCCGTCGCCCGTTTCCTCGGTCTCTTCCACTTCGGCGTTCCGGTCGATGGCCTGGCCAATGCGCCACACGAGGGTGCCGCAGGGAACCCGGATGATGAGATCTTTGCCGGCGGGGCCATCCATGCCCTTGCCCATGCCAGGATGACCATCATCGGCAATCAGGCGCGGGACATAGAACTGGTTGATCAGGTTGTTGAGGTCGTGATCGGCGATCAGGATGACGTCGCCACCCCGGCCGCCATTGCCGCCGCTGGGGCCGCCCTTGGTGACATAGGCCTCCCGGTGGAACGCAACGCAGCCTTTGCCGCCGTGGCCGGCACGGGCCAGGACCTTGATCTCGTCGATGAACATGGCGGGAAGATAACCGTTAAAACAAAAAGGGCGAGGCTTGCGGCCCCGCCCTGAAAAATAAATGCGGCTGGCGTCAGTTCGTCGCCACTTCCGCAGCGGCGGCCGTTTCCGGCACGGGCACGATATGGACGCGGCGGCGGTGCTTGTCGAACTTCACGTGGCCGCTCGCGAGGGCGAACAGGGTCCAGTCGCGGCCGATGCCGACGTTCTCGCCGGCGTGGAACTTGGAGCCACGCTGGCGGATGATGATGGTGCCGGCGTTGATCAGCTCACCGCCGAAGCGCTTCACGCCGAGACGTTTTCCGTGGCTGTCACGTCCGTTGCGGACACTTCCTTGACCTTTCTTATGTGCCATAGCTTCCTCCGTTCAGTTGAAATTGTTAGGCGGCGATCTCCTTGATCGTGATCTTGGTGAGCTTCTGGCGGTGGCCCTGCTTCTTGTGGTAGCCCTTGCGGCGCTTCATCTTGAAGATGATCACCTTGTCGGCCTTCGTCTGTTCGACGATGTCGGCCGTTACCTTCGCGCCGGGAACCGTGGGGTTGCCCACGGTGATGACTCCGTCCTTGTTGACCAGCAGCACCTGTTCAAAGGTGTGGGTCACGCCGGGAGCCAGCTCCAGCTTTTCGATTTCCAAAGTGTCGCCAGCGGCTACCCGATACTGCTTACCGCCTGTTTGAATCACTGCATACATAGTTGTCGCCTCGTAAAAAGAGCTGCGAAGTAATCAAACGGCAGGATTGGTGTCAACGTAACTTTGCCGGAAACTTGGGTTGATTAAACTGGGCCGTCGCGTAGTCCATGTGCCCGCATGAAGTTCCCCGCAATCCTAGTTTCCTTGGGACTGTTGTCGCTGGCCGCCCACGGGCAGGCCACCCAGACCCCCACCACCGGCTCGGGCGCCCCTGGTTCTGGCGCCCCTTCCTGGATGCCTCCCGAATCCGATTTCCGCGAAGTGGTCCTCGATGAGGACCAGGTCGTGAACGGCCAGCCCACCGACACCATCATCGACCCGATGGAAATCGCCGTCGCCAAGGATGGCCGCGTCTTCTGGGCCGAACGCAAGGGCGTCGTGAAGATGTGGTTGCCTGCCACCAAGACCACGTCCGTGATCGCCAATATCCCCGTGTTCGACGGCCTCGAAGAGGGCATGCTCGGCATCACACTGGACCCGAACTTCCTCAAGAACGGCTGGATCTACCTCAACCACTCGCTGGTGGAGACCACCAACGAAGGGCCCGAGCCGCACTACGCAAAGGGCACCAAGGGCAAGACCGGCAAGATCCGCGTTTCCCGCTACACGCTCACGGGCGACACCCTCGATATCGCCAGCGAAAAGACCATCATCGAGGTTCCGGTGCAGCGCGAACAGTGCTGCCACGTCGGCGGCTCGCTGACGTTTGACGCCAAGGGCAACCTGTACATGTCCATCGGCGACAACTCCAACCCCTTCGATTCCGACGGCTATTCGCCCAGTGATCCGCGCCCTGGCCATTACCCGTGGGACGCGCAGCGTTCCGCCGCCAACTCCGACGCGCTGGCGGGAAAAATCCTCCGCATAAAGCCCCGGGCGGAGGGCGGCTACGACATCCCGGCGGGCAACCTCTTCAAGCCCGGCACCCCGAAAACACGTCCCGAGATCTACGTGATGGGCAACCGCAACTGCTTCCGCATCGCCGTGGATCAGAAGACCGGCTACCTCTACTGGGGCGAGGTCGGCCCCGACGCCGGGAACACCGATCCCAAGCGCGGACCGGCCGGACACGACGAGATCAACCAGGCACGCGCCGCCGGCTTCTTCGGCTGGCCCTATTTCGTGGGTGACAACAAGCCCTATGCGAAGACCGACTTCGTCGCCCGCCAGGTGCATCAGGATGCCGTGGCCGCCCGCGAGAAAGTGAAGAAGGAAAACGCGCAGGCGAAGAAGGAAGGGAAGCCTGAGGCGGAGCTGCCCCCCGCGCCCGCGCCGTGGCCCGCGGCTGATTTCACGCCCGAGTTCTACGATCCCGCGCATCCGGTGAACGACTCGCCGAACAACACCGGCATCCGTGACCTGCCGCCGGCCATGCCCGCGTTCATCTGGTATCCGCCGTCGCCCTCCGCGAAGTTCCCGGTGCTTGGCAGTGGTGGCCGCACCGCGATGGCCGGCCCGGTCTATTACTTCGACCCGAACCTGAAGTCCGACCGCAAGCTGCCCAAGGAGTTTGACCACACGCTCTTCATCTACGAGTGGAGCCGCAACTGGATCATCGCCGTGAAGCTCGACGAGAAGGACAACATCGCCAAGGACGCCAACGGCAAGCTGATGATGGCGCGCTTCATGCCCAACACGCTCATCAAGCGCCCCATGGACATGGAACTCGGCCCCGACGGCTGCCTCTACGTGATCGAGTACGGCAAGGAGTGGGGCAACAACAAGGACACCAAAATTCTCCGCCTCGAGCACACCCCCGGCGCGGTCAACTGACGTCCATTTTTTCGAAGCCGCCCTCTACCTTTCACGGGTAGAGGGCGGTTTTTGTTTGGGTGCTGAATTGGTGGTCAGCTGTGTGAACGTCATAGCGGGAGCAATTGGCCTTACGATGGTTGGACGAAGGTGCTCGCCGAACGCTAACCGGTTGCGGAAGAGCTTCGTGGTAGGGCTGAAAGCCCGCCATAATAATGCCTGGGGTGAAGCGAGCCAGGTGAGCGCAGCCCCAGGTTGCTGGCGCGAAGGAAGTCGAGCGCTGTAAACGCGTCCGAAAAGGTTGGCAGCCTTGGGTCGGGCCTTCAGCCCTCAGAGCCTTCGAACGGACCTGCCCCTGGGGCTGCGCTCACGATGTTCGCTCCACCCCAGGCTATATTCAGACGCGCTTTCAGCGCTGCAGCGGAAGCCTCCGCGCCCCCACTCCCTTTCTCCCTTGCATCGCCGCCCAACCGCTGATTTCCGCGCTGGCTTTCGCCCCTTCCGGCCGCTGAAATCGACCCATGATTCACCTGCGGATGCCGTTCGTGCTGACCTGCCTGACGATAGGGCTGGTCGGCCCAAGCCTCGCCGGCACGTTTCCCGAGATTTACAACACGGACCCGCCGGACCACATCCCCATGCCGGCAACGCAGGCGGTGGGGACCTTCAAGATGCCGCCGGGTTTTAAGGTGTTCCTGTTTGCCGCCGAGCCCGATGTCCAGCAGCCGATCGCAATGACCTTCGATGCGCGCGGCCGGCTCTGGGTGGCCGAGGATTACACCTACGCCGACGCCAAGGAGGGCTTCGCCACGAACCTAAACGACCGCATCGTGATGTTCGAGGATGCGGACAACGACGGTCACTTCGACAAGCGCACGGTCTTCTGGGATCAGGGCAAGATACTCACCAGCATCGAGATTGGGCGCGGCGGCGTGTTTGCGCTGTGCGCGCCGAAGCTGCTCTTCATCCCCGACCGCGATGGCGACGGCGTGCCCGACGGGGAACCGCAGGTGCTGCTCGACGGCTTCGACACGACCACGGGCAGCCGCCACACCTTTGCCAATGGCCTGCGCTGGGGCCCGGATGGCTGGCTTTGGGGCCGGGTGGGCATTTCCAGCACGGCGCACATCGGTGTGCCGGGCACCCCGGCCAATCAGCGCCTGCTCATGGCCGGCGGCATCTGGCGCTATCACCCGGAACGTAAAATCGTGGAGGTGGTGGCCCAGGGCACGACCAACCCCTGGGGCATGGACTGGAACGAGGTCGGTGAACCGTTCTTCATCAACACCGTCATAGGCCATCTCTGGCACGCGATTCCCGGGGCGCACTTTCGCCGCATGTATGGCGATGATCCGGACCCGCACAGCTACGGCCTGATCGAGCAGCACGCCGACCATTTTCACTTCGACACCGGCGCGGGCTGGACCAAATCGCGCGCCGCCTTCGACGGCAGCTCGTTCGCGGCAGGTAGTGACAACCTGGGCGGGGGTCACGCACATGCGGGCCTGATGATCTACCAGGCCGACAACTGGCCGGCGCAGTACCGGGGCCGGCTGTTCACGCTGAACCTGCATGGGCGGCGGATCAACGAGGAGCGGCTGGAGCGAAGCGGCTCGGGCTACGTCGGCCGGCACGAACCAGATCTCATGAGCGTGGGCGACACGTGGTTCCGGGGCATCGACATCATTCAGGGGCCGGATGGCGGCGTCTTCATTTCCGACTGGTCCGACACCGGCGAATGCCATGACCAGGACGGCGTCCATCGCACCTCCGGACGCATTTACAAGGTGACCTACGGCGACACCAAGAAGCCGGTGTTTGGCGACCTGCAGAAACTTCCGCTCGAGCAACTGCTGCCGCTGCTGTTCGACCGTAACGAATGGTTGGCCCGGCACGCGCGCCAGACGCTTGCGGACCGACGGGTGGCCGGTCTGGCTGGGTCGGAGGTTGCTGAGCTGGTGAAGGCACTCCGCGAGCGCTTCGACAGTGAGAAAACCGTGGACGGCCAGTTGCACGCGCTCTGGGCCCTGCATGTGCTGGGCGCCCTGAACGCGGACCGGCTGTTCACTCTCACGGAAAATCCCGATGAACACATCCGGAGCTGGGCGATCCGCCTGCTGGTGGAAGACCCCGACGACATCGCGCCTCTGACGGTTTCACGCCTGATCGAACTGGGGCGCAATGATCCTTCCGCTCTGGTGCGCCTCTACCTCGCTTCCGCATTGCAGCGCCTGCCGCTGGACTCACGTCGCGGACTCGCGGACGCGCTGGTCCGCCATACCGAGGACGTGAACGACCACAATCTCGGCCTGATGATCTGGTATGGCATCGAGCCACTCGTGGCTGCGAAGCCGGATGCGGGCGTGGCTTTGGCGCTGGCCAGCCGTTACCCGGTGCTGCGGGAGTACATCGCGCGCCGTTATGCCGAGGATTTGGAAAAGAATCCCGCACCACTGGACGGCCTGCTGGCGCTGTCGCTCGGCGCCGACGCCAGTTTTCAGGCGGACCTCGTGCGCGGGATGACCGATGCGGTGCGCGGCTGGCACAAGGCGAAGTCACCCAAGATCTGGGCGGCTTTTGCCGCCAAAGCTTCGGGGAACCCTGATCCCGCCACCACGGACCGCGTACGCGACCTCGGCATCCTCTTTGGCGACGGGCGGGCGCTGGAGGAACTGCGTGGGGTGGTCACCAATGCCAACGCCGTCGCAACCGTGCGCCTGACGGCGTTGAAGAGCCTGCTCGATAGCCGCGCCGATAATCTTGCGCCGCTCCTGAAGCAGATCGTCAATGACACGGTCCTGCGTGACGCCGCACTCATCGGTCTGGTGCAGTTGGGCGATCCGGAGGGGCCATCCCTGGCCACCGGCCGTTATTCCACGGTTCCGACAGAGAGCCGGCCGGCGTTGCTGGCGGCGCTGGTGGCGCGGGCGGCTTCCGCCCGGGCGTTGCTGGAGGCCGTGGCCGATGGAAAAATCCCGCGCCCTGAGCTGACCCCGTTCCTGGGCCGGCAGATTGCCAGCCTGAACGACGCGGCCCTGACGAAACGGCTCACTGAGGTGTGGGGCGTGGTGCGCCCCACGGCGGCGGACAAGCGGACGGCCATTGAGCGTTTTCGCGGGCAATTAACGCCGGCCAACCTCCAGACGGCCGATCTGTCGCACGGTCGCCAGACCTTCACCCAGCTCTGCGCCCCGTGTCACCGGCTCTACGGCGAGGGCGGTCAGGTTGGTCCCGACCTGACCGGTTCAGGGAGGGCGAATCTCGACTACCTGCTCGACAACGTGATCGATCCCAGCGCGGTGGTGCCCGCGGATTTCCGCATGGCCATCGTCACCCTGAAGGATGGCCGGGTGCTCAACGGCGTCCTGCGCGAGCCGAATGCGCGTACGATTACGGTCCAGACCCAGACGGAGCGCGTGGTGGTGGAGCGCAGCGAGATCACGACGCTGGAGACATCCGAACAATCCATGATGCCGGAAGGCCTGCTGGAATCGCTCAAGCCCGGCGAGGCGCGGGACCTGATCGGGTACCTCATGCACCAAGGGCAGGTGGCGTTGCCGCCAGCAAAGTAGTCGTTCATGGTCCCGGGCCCAAGGTCTCAAGTCCCGAGTCGGACAGGGCGCTGCTTCTCTCTGGTGACTGATCACTGTTTCACTGTTAACTGATTACTGCTCACTGCTCAGGACACTCATTTCCGGCCGCAGCTTTTGACCGTCCGCGCCGCCCGTGTTTCACTCGCGCCGCATGATTCTTGCTGGCGACATTGGTGGCACGGGTTCCCGTCTCGGACTGTTCGACATCCGGGACGACCGGCCATTTGCGGTGGCCATCGCGAAGTATTCCAGCCGGTCGCATCCGCAGCTGGAGGATATCGTCGCCCAATTTCTGCAGGAGCATCCGGGGCAGGTGACCGCCGCGTGCTTTGGGATTGCGGGCCCGGTTCTCGGCGGCGAGGTCATCACGCCCAACCTGCCGTGGCATATCCGGGCTACCTCGTTGGCGCAGCTGCTTGGCCTTCCCCACGTCTCACTGATCAACGACCTGGAGGCCAATGCCTACGGCGCGGCGGCGCTGCCGGAATCGGATTTCGAGGCGCTGCAAAAAGGAGTGTCCGATGACAAGGGCAATGCCGGCATCATTTCCGCCGGAACGGGGCTGGGGCAGGCCGGCTTCTATTACGACGGCGCCCGGCTGCGTCCCTTTGCGAGCGAGGGCGGGCACGTGGATTTTGCACCGCAGAGCGATCTGGAGATCGAGTTGCTCGTGTTCCTGCGGGGGAAGTTCGGGCACGTCAGCTATGAGCGCGTGCTCTCGGGACCGGGCCTTGTGAACATCTTTGATTTTCTGCGGGCCACGGGGCGGGGCGAAGAGCCGGCGGCCTTCGCCGCCGAAGTGTCATCGGGCGTTTCCGCCTCGGTTATTTCCCAGGCGGGGCTGGCGGGCACCTCGTCGCGGGCGGCGCAGGCGCTGGACATTTTCACCAGCCTCTACGGGGCGGAGGCGGGCAACCTCGCCCTGAAAATGAAGGCCACGCGCGACGTGCTCATCGGCGGCGGCATTGCTCCGAAAATTATCGCGAAGCTGCGTGAGCCGCGTTTCCTAGAGGCCTTCCTCGACAAGGGCCGGATGCGGCCGCTGCTGGAGAAGATTCCCGTGCGTGTGATCCTGAATGACCAGTGCGCGCTGCTCGGGGCGGCGCTCTATGCCGGCCTGGAAAGCGGCGAGGTGAAGAACGCGGCGGTGGCCTGAGTCGGGTATCCCCCCACTTTTCATTCGTCCTTCCCGATGCTTCTTTCGCACTCTCCGAGACAATGTCAGCCAGTCCGACCACTCCAGCCGCACCTGCGCCCGTCACTCCGGCGCTGACCAAGGGACAGATTTTCCTGCGTCGCCTCGGCAGCACGGTCGTGCTGTGGACGATCGTGCTGACAGCCATTTTCTCGACGAACGTCCTGGTCGCGAACTACGTCTTTCTGCTGCTCATGCTGCTGCTGGCGGGCACGGGACTGTTGGAGTTTTACGGGCTGGTCGAGAAGCGCAGCCTCGTGTGTTTCAAGGCGTGGGGCGTCTTTGGCGGGCTGCTGCTGATGACGAGCACCTTCTTTTACATCACCTCGTATCTGCCGACCGTGGGCAAGTCCGCCCTGCCGTCGAAGACCGGTGACTTCGAGTCGGTCGTGCTGATCCTGTTTGTGCTGGGCCTGTGTGTGCGGCAGTTCGTGTCGAAGACCAACACGGCCGGCATCCTCGCGATTTCGACGACGCTCTTCGGCCTGATGTACGTCCCGTGGCTGCTGAATTTCATCCAGAAGATCAATTTCTTCCCCGGCGTGGATGGCCGCTATTACGTGCTCTATTTCATCCTCGTCACCAAGTTCAGCGACGTGGGCGCATACTGCGTGGGCTCGCTCATCGGGCGCCACAAGATGATCCCGCGCATCAGCCCGGGCAAAACGTGGGAGGGTTTCGGGGGGGCGATCGCAGTCTCGACGGCCGCCAGCGTGGCCTTTGCGCACTTCTGTCACGGGCACCTCAAGGAGGTTTCGGTGGTGGATGCGGTGATCCTCGGGGTCGTGCTGAGCATCTCGGCGGTGATCGGCGACCTGATCGAATCGCTCTTCAAGCGGGAGGCGGGCGTGAAGGATTCCGGCAAATTCTTCCCCGGCATCGGCGGTATTCTGGACCTGCTCGACAGCCTGCTGTTCAACGCACCGCTGATGTACCTCTACCTCCGCCACGTGTTGACCCGTTGAGGGCGGCCGGGCGGGCCGCCCGTGGTTGACGGCCTCCGGGAGTAGCGCAGAATTGCGTTCTGCCGTATCGCCGATTTGCAACCGGCTGAGGGTCGGATTTCCGGACGCACGTTGGAGTGGCTGACGCCGGTGCAGGTTAGAAACCTGCGATACAGCAGATTACAAATCTGCGCTACCTGGCGGCGCGGCGCCGTTCTGAAATCCGCCGCCACCAGCCACGATGAAACGAGGCGGACATGCCCTGCCTGCGCGCTTGGCGGCCTGTGGCTTTCGTGTTACACCAACCCCATGCCGGACCTCAGTCCGTCAGCCGAGCCGACGTCGCATGTCGCACGTTTCGCCGTTCTGGATTCTTCCATCCAGGGCCATGGAGCTTTCGCCATGCAATCCTTTGAAGCGGGCGAACGGATCGTCAACTACGGCGGCGAACGTATCTCCAAGGCGGAATCCCTGCGGCGTTGCGAGGCTGGCAACCCTTATATTTTCGCCCTCGACGACCGCTGGGACCTCGATGGCAACCGCCCCGACAACCCCGCCCGCTTTTTCAACCACTCCTGCCAGCCCAATTGCGAGGCGCAGCTGGAGGATGGCGAAATTTGGATCGTCGCACTGCGCGACATCCGGCCAGGGGAGGAGCTGAGTTTCGATTACGGCTACAGCTTGGAGGAGTATCAGGGGCATCCCTGCCGCTGCGGGGCGCCGGGCTGCTGCGGCTACATCGTGGCGGAACGATTTCGCGAGGCCGTGGCACAACAGGAGGCCGGTTTCCCCTCGGATTGCATGCTGCGGCCGGCGTGAAGCGCTGCGCTGATTCCCGATTGGAACTGCCTCACCCTCCAGTGGGCTTGCCCTTTCGCCACTCCGTCTTGGGCGGTTCTTCCAGCCCGAGCACGCGGTAGCTAGTGCGAAAGTGCATCTTGGCGACCTTGGGCAGCGCTTCCGCCCCGTGCTTGGCCACAAATTCCTTGGCCGCCGTCTCCACCGCGGCTGAGGCCCCTTTCGGCAGCTTCACGCCGAACTGCTTCTCCAGCGCCTTCAGCCGGGTGACAAACTCGTGCCGGGCCAGGATCGAGGCCGCGGCGACCGCGATGTCCTCTTCGGCCTTGTGGCGCTGCACCAGCTCGATTTCGCGCCCGAGGCTCATCAGCGCCTTGGCGACCGTCGCCTTGTCCTGCGCGAACTGGTCGCTGATCGCGCGGATTGGCGGCGGGTTCATCCGGTCGCGCTGGAGCATCAGGTTCTCGATCACACGGGCGTGGCCCCACGCGAGCACGCGGTTCACCGAGCCGGTGGTCTTGTGCATCCGGTTATAGGCCTCGCAGCCGATGGGCACGACCGAGGTCACGCAGCCCGGCGTGCCGCGGATCAGCTCCGCAAACTTGGCGATCTGCGCGTCGCTGCCGATGCTTTTCGAGTCGCGGATGCCGCTGTCCTGCCAGGCCCGGATTACCGCCGCATTCACATAGACGCCCGCGACGCAGAGCGGGCCGAAAAAGTCGCCCTTGCCCGATTCGTCGACGCCGAGGCGGGGATGCAGCAGCTCGGGATTCAGCACGGCCTCGTAGCCCAGCTTGGCGATCCCGACGACTTCCGGCTCCAGCGTGAACCCCACGAACTCCTGGGTGCCCTTGCCCTGAACCACCAGCTTGCCGGACTCATAGAACGTCACGTTGTGATCCGGCTTCACGCCGCTGAAACGCGCGTAGGGGACTTCCCGTAGCGCGTAGCCGCGGTCGCGCACGATGGCTTCGAGCGTGACGGCCTGTTCCGGCGTTAGTTTGGCGGTATAACTGGTCAAGAAGGGGAGAATCGGGGCGCAAAGCTCAAAGTTCAAAGTTCAAAATCCGTCAATGGGGTCGGAGTTTGAATTTGGAAAACAGGAAAGCAGGAATGAGCCGTTTTCCTTCCCGCTTTGTGTCTTTGCGCCTTTGTTGTTCACCCCCTGGCTTCACAGCGTTTACGTTGGTCGCGTGACCCGCGTCAAAGCCGTGCCAACTGTTCCGGATCCCGTTCCCGAGGAGCTGGTGCCGTTGCTGCTCGCGTGGTTTGCCACGAACGCGCGCGACCTGCCGTGGCGGCGGACGCGTGATCCCTACGCGATCTGGATCTCGGAGATCATGCTCCAGCAGACGCAGGTGAAGACCGTCATCCCATACTGGGAGCGCTGGCTGCGGGCGCTGCCCGACGTGCGCGCTCTCGCGGAGGCTCCGGAGGACCGCGTGCTCAAGCTCTGGGAAGGACTGGGCTACTACACGCGAGCCCGCAATCTCCAGCGTGCTGCCCGCGTCGTGCTCGCGGAACACGGTGGGAAATTCCCGAACGACCATACCGCGCTCCTGGCGTTGCCCGGCATCGGCCGCTATACCGCCGGCGCCATCGCCAGCATCGCCTTCAACCAACCGGCCCCGATTCTCGACGGCAACCTCATCCGCGTGCTCACACGCGTCTTTGCCCTGCCGGGCGACCCGAAGGAGAAGCCGCTCAATACCCGTCTCTGGCAATTGGCTGAAGAATTGGTGGCAGCTGCATCCGCCACGAAACTCGTAAATCGTAAATCGCAAATCGTAAATTACTCCGGTCCTTGCTCCACGCTGAACCAGTCGCTCATGGAACTCGGGGCGACTGTCTGCACGCCACGCGCGCCGACCTGTCTTGTCTGTCCGCTGGCGGTCCATTGCGTCGCCTGCCGCACCGGCCGCGCCGCGGAGTTCCCACAGTTGGCCGCGCGCGCCGCCGCGACAGAGCGCCGTTTCGTGGTCGCCGTGTTGGAGCGAGGCGGCAAGGTGCTCGTCCGCCAGCGCCCGGCGAAGGTCGTCAACGGCGGTCTCTGGGAGTTTCCCAATGAGGAACTGACCGGTCTCGGAGCCGACGCGCGTGCTGCCGCTGCGAGATGGCTTGGCCTACCCGCCGCCACGCTGAAGCCGCTCAAGCCGGTGAAGCACACCATCACCCGTTACCGGATCACGCTGGATACTTTTCGCGCGGCCGCAGGGAAGAAGCCCTTGCCGGTGGAATCCGGCGCGATCTGGAGCGACCTTGCCGACTTGGAACACCTGGCATTCACCAGCGCTCATCGGCGGATTTCGAAACAGCTCGGATAAGGCTTCAACCTGTCTGACTGTTACTGAAGCACCTGGCATCATGCCGAAGATTCAACAGCAATCCGGAGGATTGGCGCGGGCTTGCTTCCGCTCGTTGACGGCGGCCTGCCTGGCGTTGTCGGTGGCGATTCTCTGGGGCGAGACCCGTCGGCAGAGCGTTCAGGACGTTATGCACGGTTTGCCTGTCATTGCGGGACTTGGTTGCAGCGGCGTGCTGCTCATCGCTTCGCTTGTCCTACGCCGGCGGCTTGGCCGTGTGACGCTTGTCGGTCTTGCAGTCAGCATTTGGACGGCATTTGTCTGCCTGTTGCCGACAATTTGACCGGGGTTTCCCCGGAACGCGTCTTTTGTCTGTTTCTCCGCATCCACAGGCGATGCCGCAAGCGCAGAACTTCGGTTGCATATTGGCATTCTTGAGGTCCGAATCGCTGGAGATCGGGATTAACACGAGCATGCAGATTGTTCACGGCGGAGGATGGGGCGAGCGGAAGACCATGGGCCGCCCGAAGGCGCGTTCCTTCGCGCTTCCTTTCAGTCGTGTGGATTTTGGCGAGCTTTATCGGGTCTTTTCCTTTTTGAGATGGCTGGCCCAAGTCGTTCGGATATTTGGAATGGGTGGGCGCGTTGCTGCTTGCCCTGCATCCGATTTTTATTTTGCTCGCCATTGTCTTCCTGGGGACCGAGCGGCCGCGTCTCATCATCACGGAGAAGGAAGGCCCGGATTGCGATCCGGGGAAGCTGTATTGATCAGAACGGCCTGAATTACCGATTGCCGGGGACTTATGCTCAAAGAGAAGCGTCAGCCATGGCTGAGTCTGCTCCTGTTCCTCGCATTGCTGCTCCTGTTGCCGCCGTTGTTGCAGCAGATCTCCTTGGACAGGAACCATTCGCGCTATCCCAGGCTGGTGGCCAGTTATCTTGGGCGTACCAATGTTCTAGGGCAGCAGATTGTCCGGATCGGGGTGACCAATGTGGGAAGTGTCACTGTAGTCCGTTTATCCTACTACAACCTATATTGGAGGAATACAAAGACCGCGATAAGCGGTGGAATTCGTATCGGGGCACACCGTCTTTTGCCTGGTCAGGGTGATGTGATCGAAGTGGTGGCGCCGCCGGCCGTCGAAGCGCCTCCTTGGCAGATCACCTTTTGCTATGCGCGTGCTGGGTTGGGGACCCGGCTCTATGAATGGCAGCGCGACTCTGTTCCGCCCGGGTCGTGGATTAGGCACTTAATTCCTGAGTATTTTGCCAAGCCGCCCGTCCCTTTCGAGGCGACGACCGGCTGGATTGAGGAATGAGGCGAGCAGCAAACCGGTTGCACTTTTGGCCGGGCTAAGACAGGAAGTCTGCATGCACTCCCAACCCCTGATCTGTGTTCACGACGTCGAAGCCTGCAGCCGTTGGTATCAACAGTTGCTGGGGCTGAAAAGCGCGCATGGCGGGGGCGATTATGAGCGGCTGGAACTGGCCGGTCGGCTGATCCTGCAACTGCACCGGTGGGAGGTTTCGCATGACCACGGGCCAATTGGCGATCCTGCCCGCAAGCCTTACGGCAATGGCGTGCTCCTCTGGTTTGAGGTTGAGGACTTCGACGCGGCGGTGGCACGAAGCGTCGAACTGAAGGCCGAGGTCGTCATGCCGCGCCACTGCAACCCGCCGGATCGCAACGGCGGCCCGAACCACTGGGAAATCTGGCTACGTGATCCGGAGGGTTACAAGGTCGTGCTCGCCAGCCCGGATGGCACGGCGGATGGGAATTGGAAGCCGGGGATGGAGTAGGGGGGCAGTGGGCCAGTGAGCCAGCAGGTCAGTGAGTCAGTGATTGGTCAGCCGAAGCGGCTGGGCCAATCACGGGTTTTTTGACGAAAGTTGCCCAGATGGCGACGGCGGCCACGATGAGTGCGAGGGTGCGGAAGGCCATGGCGTAGGAGCCGGTGGCCTTGACCACTTCCGCAAGGAGCAGGGGGCCGACGGCGGAGGCGACCACGGTCAGCGTCTGGGCCGCGCCCTGGATCAGGCCGAGATGGGCGCGCCCATAGAGCCGGACCCAGACGGCGAAAAAGAGGACGGTCACAAATCCGCCGGCGAGCCCCATCACGACGGCTTGCGCCAGAAGACCGGCCATCGAGCTCAGGTGGGGCAGGGCGATGAGGCCGCCCGCCAAGAGCGCAAGTGCGAGCGCCATGAGTCGGTTGAGCGGCCAGCGGTCCGACAGCCAGCCGCCGAGGAAGTTTCCCAGCAGGGCGGTCAGGGCAGTGACGGCCAGCGTGGTATGGTAGGCGGAGGCGGCGAAGCCACGTTCGGCGAGGATGGATTCGTTGAACAGCCCGACACCCGAAGCCACCAGGCCGTACAACGCCGAGCCGAGGCCAAACGCCCAAAATGCCGGAGTGCGCAAAGTTTCACCCAGCGTGAACGAGACGTTTGCCGCTTCTGTCGCCGTGGACGACGCGGGCCCATCCACCTCCAGGCCGCAGGATTCGGGGCTGCGCCGGACGAAGATCCAGGCCAGCGGCGCCAGACCCAGCAGAAGCGCCCAACCGATGCCATTCCAGGCCACTCGCCAACCCTGCTGTTCCACGACGTAGCCCAACCACGGAAAGGCCGCCATGAAACCCATGCTGAGCACGACAGTGTAGAGTGCCATGGCCAGCGGCAGGCGGCGACTGAACCACTGCGGTACCACGCTCAGGCTGGCGACCGACAGGGCGCTTTGTCCCAGGGCGCGGGTCAGGGTGATCGCCACAATAAGCCAGGCGACCGTGCTGACGCGGGCCATGCCCAGCACCACGCCACCCAATCCCAGCGCAAGGGCGGTGAGCACCGCGCGCGAGCCAAAACGGTCAATCAGGCGGCCAAAACCCAGGCAGGCCAAGGCGCCCAGCAGCGTGGCGACGAGATTGATCTGGGCGAAGGCGACGCGGTCGAGCTTCAGGTCGCCCAGAAGGGATTCGGTGATGAGGCCGAGTCCCTGCGTCCGGCCCGGCAAGGTGCCGACCATGGCCAGCGCGGCCACGACGAGATTCACCCAGCCGTAATAGAACGGCAGCCGCGCGGCGAACGCGGGTGGCTTCGGGATGGGTGAGGCGAAAGCGGTCATGCCGGCTGACAATAACGCGAGGAGGTTCGGAGGCGAACGGTTTCAGCCTGCGGGCGGGAGGGCCGTTCGTCGTCAAGATGCGGCTGGTACCCCGCCTTTGAGGAACCGGGCATGCATCTGGGCGGTAAGGGATTCTACCCGCTCGGTGAGTTCCTTGGTGGCGGTGGTCAGCTGCGTGTTTTGCTGCATCAGTTCAACCAGCAGCGCGGTCTGTCGAGCCGCGTCTGTCTGCCGTTGTTCGTTGGCCTTGGCGAGGTCTTCGCGATGCAGGGCGTCGGCCTCGGCGTGCGCCTTGTCGCGGTCGGCCTGCCGGGTCTGCGCCAGCAGGATGAGCGGCGCGGCATAGGCGGCCTGGAGGCTGAAGGCCAGATTGAGCAGGATGAAGGGGTACAGGTCGAATTTCGTGACCCCTGTCACGTTCAGTCCGATCCAGATCGCCACGATGGCCGATTGGCCGACCAGAAACACGGGCGTGCCGAAGAAACGTGCGAAGGCCTCGGCCTTCAGCGCGAACCAGTCCTGCCCGAAGGCCGATGCCAGATGCTGGTGGGGTTGGTGAAAGCGAAAGTGATGGCCCGCGGTCGTTTTTTCGGCCGGGCCGTGGTTGGGGGGAGGCGTGTTCATGGTGGTAGATTGAGATTGGAATCCCGGTCGGAACGCCGTGCGGCTTGCGCTGCCGCCCAGCTGCCGCACAATGCGCCCATGTCGTTCCGTTGGCCCGTCCTTTTCCTTACCATGCTCGTCTGGATGTCCGATGCCCATGCCGATCAGCCGCACGAACCGACGGTGTTCGAGCCGGAAATCCGCAAGTTCGAGGTGGTGGACCGGCGCACGCCGCCGCCGACCAATGCGATCCTGTTCACGGGCAGCTCCAGCATCCGCCTTTGGACCAACCTCACCGCCGATTTTCCGAATCGGGTGGTGCTGAACCGGGGCTTTGGTGGTTCGCACATGAGCGACCTGCTGCACTACTTCGACCGGGTCGTGGTGCCCTACCAGCCCCAGCGCATCGTGGTGTACGAGGGCGACAACGATCTCGCGGCCGGCAAGACCCCGGAAGCGGTGCTGAAGGACTACGAGGAATTCGTGCGTCTCGTAGAAACACAGCTGCCTGGCACACCGATCGTCTTTCTCGCGGTGAAACCCAGCCGGGCGCGCCTGGCCCTGATGACCGCGCAGCGCCAGTTCAATGCCAGCCTGAAGGCCTATGTGGCGGGGCATCCCCGGCTTTCGTTCGTGGACACCTTCACCCCGATTCTTGATGCGGCGGGACAGCCGCGCGCCGACCTGCTGCGCGAGGATGGCCTCCATCTGAATGCGAGCGGCTATGCGGTCTGGCGCGGGGTTGTGGAAAAGTTTTTCGTGGTGCATCCGATGAAGTAGGTTCAGGCCGTGGTGGAAATGAAAAAATTCCGGGCCCGCTGGCTCATCCCCCTTCTGCTTGCCGTCGTGCTGGTGGCTCTGGGATCGCGTGGAAGGGGTGGTCCGCCGTTCATGCGGGTGCCGGGCGCCACGGGGCCGGCTCCGGCCTGGTCCCTGAAGGATCTGGAAGGCCGCATGGTGTCCTCGACGAACTTTGCCGGAAAAGTCGTGCTGCTGAATTTCTGGGCGACCTTTTGCCCTCCCTGCCTGGAGGAGATTCCTGACCTGGTCGCCTTTCAGGCTGCAAACGCCACCAACGGGTTCACGGTGGTGGGTGTAGCGATGGATGAGAACGGGGTGGAGGCGGTGAAACCGTTCGTACAGGCCCACAAGCTCAACTATCCCGTGCTGCTCGTCTCACCCGAAGTGCTGCTGCAGTATGGCGGCGCGGTGATTGATCCCACGGCGAGCATGCCGCTGCCGACGACTTATGTCATCGGGCGCGACGGCCAATTTGTCGCGCACTACATTGGCGCGCTGACGCCGGCGGAACTCGACAAGGTCGTGCTGCCGTTGCTCACGACCCACTGACATGACCGAGACGACGTCCGGCCTGATCCTCCGCACGCGTCCGCTCACCGACACGAGCCTGATCGTCCACTGGCTGACTCCCGATCTCGGCCGGCTGGCCACGGTGGCGCGCGGTGCGCGGCAGTCCAAGTCGGCCTTCGCGGGCAAGCTGGACTTCGGATATGAGGCGGGCTTCAGCTTCCAGCGCAGCCGACGGTCCGAGCTGCATGCCCTGCGCGAGGTCAGTGTCAGCAATCCTCGCAGCGGGCTGCGGACGGACTACGGCTATCTGGCGCAGGCCGCCTACGCGGTGGCGTTCATCGAGCAGGCGACGGAGACCGAGACCCCCCTACCGGAAGTTCACGAACTCATGGCCGGCTTCCTCGATCATCTGCCGCAACAGCCGGCACAGGCCCGCAGTGTGTTTGCTTTCGAGCTGAAACTGCTTTCGACGCTTGGGCTCGAACCCGAGGCGGAGGAGTCCACCCTGAAGCCCGCTGTGCATGCCCTCTTGGGCGAGTTGCTGGCGGCAACGTGGACAGAGCTCGCACAGTTGAATCCCGCACCGGAAGACGTGCGGGCACTGCGCCATTTCCTGCACCGTTTCATCATCTGGCACTGCCAAAAACTGCCGAAGGGACGCGAGGAGGCGCTGAAGGCGGGCGGGAAGTGAGAGATGCGCTTGGGCCCGTAATCAGTCCACAGGCGCTCGGATCTCTCCGGCTCTGTGTTCCACACTCCCATGCTGTACCCTCACGGCTTTTATCTGGCTTCAACCGGCTGCGTTGCAAAGCCGGTACAGTTGGCGGCGGCAAGGGCCATTGCCAGCCGGTCAGACAGGAACCATGGGGTATAATAGCGTTTGCACCTGAAGGCGTCGAATCCGGTAACCGCTGACTTTTTTAGCACCAGCTTTTTAAAGGAGGCGGCGCAGGGCATCCCAGTCTCATCATTGAGAATGGACATGAGTTTGGCATCTGAGGCTGCAAAATCGACCGCATCCAGCTTGGCCAGCAGATTGACAAGATCATAGGTGGCAACGCTCCTGCCGGAGGAGTCCAGCACGGAAATTGGCAGATATTGCACGTGTTCCGGGTTGATCACCCCATCGAATATGCCGCGGGCCTTATGGGAGATCAGAAGAGTGGCATTGCTGGTCCATAGCAGGTCGTAAAGTTCGCCTTCTTGCGCTGTGGAACTGGCCTGACACCAGGTGGGCTCCGACCAGTCCACCGGTGATCCGATTTTAAGCCAGTTCGACTCCGCAAACGAAAAGCTGAACCGGTCCGCTTCAAAGCAGCTTCTTTTTGACGCTCCCCTGAGTGAAACTTGGTGGCAGATCATTTTTCCGGCTTTTTTCCGTACCCGCACACTTGGCCACCGACAGATGGTCGGCGGTCGCCCCGCTCCGCGCTCAAAACGGCCAGTTGAAGCCGGCCATGAAATACAGCGTGCCATCCAGCCGCAGTTCGGCCTCCCGGCCGCGGGTGCCGAAGCGGCTGTTGCCCAGCGGGGAATACTGCACCCCCAGGTACACGTCGGCATTTTCGTCGGTGTGGAAGTAGAGCATCGCGTTCACATAGCCGCCGTAGAGCAGGTCGGAGTGCCCGACGCGTCCGGAGGAGTAGGCGGTGCTGCCATCGGCGAAATGGACCGCCTCGTCGAACCGGTACTCGCCATCCAGGATGCCCAGGGAAAACCCGCCGCTGGCGCTCCACGCCCAGCGCTCGGCGATGGGCCAGTAAAACGTCGGGCCGAGCCGGATGTTATAGAGCGTCACCTCGAGGCGACGGTCGCCGGTGATGGTGCCAGAAGTGATGGTGTCGGGCAGCGCCCCGGCGAGGTCAGGGATCACCGGCCCGATTCCCCCGGAGGTGCCGTTGTAAGGAGCCTGCGGCAGGGCGATCGAACCGGTGGCGAACTGGTGCGCCTGACGGACGAACGACGCCGTCAACGGTCGCTGATCCCGGATGCTGATGGGCAGCCAGCCGAAGCCGAGTTCCCAGCCAATGCGGGTGCTCATCCAATCCGTAATGTGCCCGCCGTAGGCCAGGTCGAGCCCGGCATAGAACGTGTCGGACTGGGTCGTCTGGTCTTCCAGCGAGTAGCTCTGGGCACTGTGAAAGGTCAGCTTGTGGGTGGTCGGGTCGTACTGGCTGCTGTTCTGGTAACCCCAATACGACGTGACGCCCTGGGCATTGCCGGTGTCGTCCACGCGCACATACCCATCGTCATAGATGTGATCGACGCCGTGGACTCCCGTGGCTCCGGTCGGGGAACCGGAAACCCCGAAGGTTCCGGTCTGGGAAAAACGGGCGTCGATGCCATAGGCCATCAGTGCCCCCAAACGGAAGTTCCGCGTCCAGTCAGTGTCGCCGAGCGCGGCTTTCGGCGCGATGGCCAGGGCCAGGCTCGCGAGCGCGAAGGGGATCGATGGAGAACGGCGGTTCATGGCGGGCGGCAATCAGGGGAGCTCCAGCACCCGATAATAACGAACCGGAGCGTTGCTGGGAGCGGCGACGGTCTTGGGCGGGCCGTAGTCGAGCCATTGCGTGAGATCGGCCGGGGCAACGATGGAAGGACGGACGGCCACGGCATTGGTGAAGCCGGCGTTGTCGCTGTAGAGCACCGCATAGGTGTGACCGGCGACCGAAGGGAATTCCACCAGCATGCGTCCGGAGGCGAGGAGCTGGATGATGCGGTTCGTGCCGAGCGGCGTGCCGGTCGGCAGGGGCAGGACGTTGGCGGTGGTGCCCTGGGCGCTCAGGCCGGGATCGGCCACCGGCTGCCGCTGGGGCACGTACAGTTCGAGCACCACATCGACGCTGTCCCCGGCGTCGAGGGCCGTGCCGAGCGTTACAAAAGGGCTGGTGTCATTGGTGCCGACCGCGTTGGCGAGCCGGTTGGTCAGGCCGCTTATCACCAGGCGGGCGTCCGGGGCGTCGTTGGTCCCGGTGTTCGTCACCCGCACGACCTGTTCCATCAGGCCCGTCTGGGGATTGAACCGCTGCGGGGTGAGGATGGTGGCCGTCAGTTGGGTGGGCAGGGAAGTGCCCACCACGATCACGAGCGTGAACGTGTTGTCGTTGAAGAGATCCTCGATGTAGCCGTCGGCGTTCGCCACGGCGGTCAGCGACAGCGCTCCGGAATTGGTGGGCTGCAGGTCCAGTGCCAGCTGCTGGAAAGCCCCGGCGACCAGCGGGCCGAGCTGCACGGAAACGGTCTGCCCATTCGTGGTCGCCTGGGTGGTGGCGGGTGTGATGCCTTGCAGGATCGTGCCGGTGGGCAGAGTAATGGTCAGCACCGCGCCGCTGACAGGGTCGGGACCGGCATTGGTGACCGCGAGCTGGTACTGCGCCCGGTCATTGGGCAGCAGGCCGCCGGTCGGACCGGAGACCGAGGTTTTGAGGTCGATGTGACCGGCGTAGGCGGCGGTGATGTTCGTGAGCGGCGGCGGGTTCGTGCCGAAGAAGACGAGGGTCTGACCCACCGCGGTGATGTTCGTGATCGGCCCGATCGACGTGGGTTGGACGATCACCGCGAGGGTCACAACCTGCTGGTTGGTCAGCGAAGCGAGCAGAAAAATGACGTCATTGCCGTTGGTTTCGACATTGCCGAGGCTGTTGGTGGCAGAAACCAACGTGACGTTCGTGGGCAGGGTGTTGGTGACCGTCGTCCCGGTGAGCAGGTTCGGGTAGAAATTGGTGACGCTCAGCGTGTAGGTAAGCGTTTGCAGCAGCGTCACCGGACTGGGAGCCGCCGTGACACCCAGGGTCATGGTGTTCGTGATGACGATGTTGGTCGTTTGGGCGAGGGCCAGGGGGCCGCCCCCGAGCAGGGCGAGCCACAGCGCCCACAGGCCGGTGCACAACCGGCACCGGCGGGCAAAGGCATTGAGAATTCTCCCGGTCACGATGGGCGGCGATGGCAGCGGTTCGGGGCCGTACTGGCAATCCCTTAATGCCAGTCAAACACCGGTGCTCCCGTCTGGTTGCGCTGGGATTTGGACGCCGGAAGTTCCGGCTGCCATTTTTCCTCCCTGATCACTCGCAACCCGTAATTCGAAAATCGTAATTCGAAATTCCAACCCCGCCCGTTACCGTCGGCGCATGTCGCAACCATTGACGCTGACGCTTGGCCATTCGCCCGATCCGGACGATGCCTTCATGTTCTACGGGCTGGCCAAGGAGCTGATCCCCACGCCGGGGTTCCGTTTTGAGCATATCTTGCAGGATATCCAGACGCTCAACGAGCGGGCGACGCGGGGCGAGCTCGACATCTCGGCCATCAGCATCCACGCCTACGCGCACGTCAGCGAGACGTATGCCCTGCTGCCGAGCGGCGCGAGCATGGGCGACGGTTATGGCCCGATGCTGGTCGCCCGGGAAAAATTCACGTGCGAACAGGTGGCAAAAAAACGCATTGCCGTGCCGGGCAAGATGACGAGCGCCTTCCTGGCGCTGCAGCTCTGGCTGGGCCGGCGTGCGGCGGAGTTTGACTACGTGGTTGTGCCCTTCGATGAGATTTTCGCGGCGGTGAAGTCGGGGCAGGCTGACGTGGGTCTGATCATCCACGAAGGCCAGCTCACCTACGCCAACGAGGGGCTGGTGCTCTGCGAGGATCTCGGCGTGTGGTGGGGTCAGGAGAATGACGGCCTGCCGCTGCCGTTGGGGGGGAATGTGATCCACAAGCGCCATGCCCCCGCGCTCCGCAAGCAGGTGAGCGACATCCTGACGGCCAGCATCCAGTTCAGCCTCGACCACCGGCCCGAGGCGGTGGCGCACGCACTGCAATGGGCCCGCGACATGGGGCACGACTTGGCGGACCGCTTCGTGGGGATGTACGTGAACCACTGGACACTCGACTACGGGGAGCGCGGCCGCGAAAGCATCCGCCGCTTCCTCGCGCGTGGTCAGGCGATGGGGGTGATTCCACATGCGCCCCCGCTGGAATTTGTGAGCTAGCTGGGGCGGGGCTATTGCTTCGGGCACTTGCCACCGGCCAGCAGGCGTTTCCGGATTTTCTTCAGCTCCTTCCGGTGGTCGTCGGTTGCCTCGGGATACTGCGGGTCGATGTCCTTCAGCGTCTCCAGCAGGACGGCGCCCACGGCCACGCGGGTGAACCACTTCCGGTCCGCCGGGATGATGTACCACGGCGCCTCATCGGTGCTCGTGTGGCGGATCATCTCCTCAAAAGCTTCCTGATACCGGGGCCAGAACTCGCGCTCCACCACATCACCGGTTTCGAACTTCCAGTTCTTCGCCGGGTCGTCGATGCGCTGCAGGAAGCGGTCGAGCTGCTCCTCAGGAGACATGTGGAGGAAGCACTTCACGATGCGGGTGCCGTTGTCGTGGAGCTGGCGCTCGAAGTCGCGGATCTCCTGGTAGCGGCGTTTCCAGATTTCGGGCTGCTTCAGCGATTGGGGCGGCAGGTGCTGCTTCTGGAGGATTTCCGGATGCACACGCACGACCAGCACCTCCTCGTAATGCGAACGGTTGAAAATGCCGATGCGCCCGCGTTCCGGCGCCCGCTGGTGGCAGCGCCACAGGTAGTCATGGCCCAGCTCCAGGGTGCTCGGGGCCTTGAAAGAATGGATATCGCAGCCGGCGGGATTGACCCCGCTCATGACGTGCTTGATGACGCCATCTTTGCCGGAGGCATCCATGCCCTGCAGGATCATGAGCACCGACTCGCTGTTGGCGGCATACAGGCGGTCCTGCAGCTCCTGCAGGTCGAGCAGCTGCCGGGGGCGCAGTTCTTCGGCGGTCTCGCGGCTCAGGTCGCCGTGGTATTTCGGGTCGTGGTCATCGAGGCGGAAATGTTTCCCCTGCGCGCGCAGCTTTTTGACGAAGTTCATGGCGAGGCGGACGCAGCTATGGGGCCGCGCCCGCCGCCATTCAAGCCTTCGCTCGCGCGGGTTTCGGGAGCGTGATGATGGCCACGCCCGCGATGATGATGAGGGAGGCCCACAGCACACGGCTGGTGACCGGCTCACCCAGCATCTGCCATCCCAGCAGCACCGCGATCACGGGGTTGACGTAGGCATACGTCGAGACCTTGGCGGGGCTGCTGACCTTGAGCAGGTAAATGTAGGCGCTGAAGCCGATCCACGAGCCGAAAACGATGAGGTAGCAGAACGCGAACAGCGACGCCGTGGAGACCTGCGACCAGTGAAAGCGGGCGAATTCCCCCTGCGTGCTCGCGACCAGGCAGAGCGAAACCCCGCCGCAGAGCATCTGCATCGCCGCGCCAATGAACGGCGATTCGGGCTTCGCGTTGTATTTGCTGAAGACCGAGCCGGCCGCCCACGAGGCGCAGGCGATGATGAGCGCGACCAGTCCCGAAACAGTGACGCTGGAACCGGCGAAGTTGCCCCGGCGTCCGCCGACGAGCAGGGCGACGCCGCAGAATCCGATGAAGATGCCCAGCCAGGTGGCCGCGACCGGCCGCCGGCCGCCGGGCCGCCACCAGTCAAACAGCGCGAACCACACGGGCGAGAGGCAGATGACAAGGGCGGCTATGCCGGAAGCGACCGTCTGTTCCGCCCAGACGACCAGCCCGTTGCCGCCGAGGAGCAATAATGTTCCCACGATGGCAGAGTTGCGCCAGTGGATGGGTTTCGGGGCGGCAACCCCGCGAAAGCGCAGCCCGGCATATAGCAGCCCGCCGGCGATCAGGAAACGCACGCCGGCCATGAGGAAGGGCGGCAGCGTTTCGACGCCGACCCGGATGGCCAGGTAGGTCGAGCCCCACACGACATACACGATCGCAAAGGCGACCAGCACCAGCGTGCGGGATGGGGGATGGTCGGGACTTGTCTCAGGCTTCATTGCGCTTGGTTCTTCCGCGTTTCATTTCATTCGCGCGGGAACCCGCTGCTACGAACCGGTCGGGAAACAGAAAACCCGCCGGTGCGATTTGCGGCGGGTTCCGTGACGAGGTTGGGTTCGTTAATGGGTCATCCTCGGAAACTGCCGCCGATCGGGGCGTGATTAGCCCACTTCGATTTCATGACCGGCCATGCGGCCACGACCATGGCCGCGCATTTCGGCGCGGCTACAGGAAGGACGGCATGACGGTTTCCAAACAAGACCTACGGACGTTGCGGGCGGGCGGAACGAACGTCAACGCTGGAGTCAGAAGTGGTAGTGGTAAGCACGAGCACGAGCATGAGCATGAGCATGACGCGATCCCTCAAACCCGGGGCTTGGCACTGGAAACTCGTAATTCGGAATTCGGAATTCGAAACTTCCGGATTCCATGTCGCATTTTCGGTGGAGAAGGTCTGGACTGGTTTCCTAAGCTGCGAACATGAATTTGCTGCCATCACGCCCGGCCATGGAACGCGCCTTTCTTGAGGGCGATGTGAGTTTTGACGGGCTGTTCTTCACGGGTGTGCGTACCACCGGAATTTTCTGCCGCCCGAGCTGCCCGGCGCGGAAACCCAAGCCGGAGAACTGCGAATACTTCGGGACGGTGAAGGAGGCGATGTTCGCCGGCTACCGGGCGTGCAGGCGATGCGATCCGCTGGGGGCCAATGGCCGTCCGCCGGAATGGGTGGCAAAGCTGATCGCCCAGCTGGACGCAAATCCCGAGGCCCGCCTGCAGGCGGCCGACCTGCTGGCGCTGGGAGTCGAGCCGGCCCGGGCGCGGCGGTGGTTTCAGCAGCATCATGGGATGACGTTCGCCGCCTTTTGCCGGGCCCGACGGCTGGGACGCGCGCTGGGAGAATTGCGGGCCGGCGGCAGTCTCGACGATGCGGCGCTGGGGCACGGCTTTGATTCGCATAGCGGCTTTCGCGAAGCCTTCGCCAAGCAATTTGGCGCGCCGCCCGGCCAGGCGCGCGAGGGGGACTGTGTGACCACGGCGCTCATCGAGTCGCCGGTCGGGCCACTCCTGTGCGGCGCGGTTGGGAAGGGGATCTGCCTGCTGGAATTCACCGACCGCCGGCGCATCGAGAAGCAGATGGAGGCGGTCACCCGGAGGCTCGGCTTGGCCCTGGTGCCGGGAGACCACCCGTTGCTCGACACGCTGCGCCGGGAGTTGGCGGAGTATTTTGAGGGCAAACGGCGTGAGTTCACCCTGCCGTTGGTGGCGCCGGGCACGGAATTTCAGGAGCGCGTCTGGGCGGAGCTATGCCGTATCCCGTATGGGATCACGATTTCATACGAGGAATTGGCCAACCGGTCGGGCCGGGCCGGAGCCCAGCGCGCCGTGGGCACGGCCAATGGGATGAACCGCATCGCCATCGTCATCCCCTGCCACCGCGTCGTGAACAAGAGTGGCGAGCTGGGTGGCTATGGCGGCGGGCTCTGGCGCAAACAATTGCTGCTGGAGCTGGAGCGCACGGGCAAGCCGATGGTGCGGTAACTGCAAACCGAGTTATAAACGTTCAACGTCCAACGCTGAACGTCCAACGTCCAAAGCCGGAACCCTTCCGGCTGGCCTTCGCCTGGTCGTCCTTCCGTCATTCGCAACATCCGAATCGTGCCGATGCGCTGGCAAAGCAGAACTGCCGCTTTGTCCGTGATTCCGCCCCGACGAACAGCATCTTCCGCACAGACGGGTCCGGTCTGATACGTCTTCCTTCGAACGTTGGATGTTCAGCGTTGGACGTTGGACGTTCTTTCTCCGTCCCTCCTGATCCCGTTTGCCCTCGGCGGCTCTCCGTGCAAATCCTATGGCCATGCGTTATCGCCGCTTCGGTCGCACCAACCTCCAGATGCCCGTCTTCTCCTGCGGCGGGATGCGTTATCAGCAGGCTTGGTCAGATGTGACCTGGGACCAGGTGGACAAGGCCGGGCAGGCGAATCTGGAGGCGACCATCCATCGCAGCGTCGAGGTGGGCATCAACCACATCGAGACCGCGCGCGGCTACGGCTCGTCGGAGATGCAGCTCGGACCGGTACTGGCGCAGTTCCCGCGCGAAAAACTGATCGTGCAGACCAAGGTGATGCCGAAGCCGACCGCGAAGGAGTTCCGGGAGACCTTCGAGACCTCGATGGCCTATCTGAAGCTCGGGCACGTCGATCTGCTCTCCATCCACGGCATCAACAACCGTGAGCATCTCGACCAGACGCTGCGGAAAGGGGGCTGCCTGGACGAGGCCCGCAAGATTCAGCGCGAGGGACGAGCCCGCTTCGTCGGCTTCAGCACGCACGCCACGCCGGATGTGATTTCGGCGGCCATCCGCAGCGACGAGTTCGATTACGTGAACCTGCACTGGTACTTCGTGAACGACCTCAACCGCGCGTGCATCGCCGAGGCCGCCCAACGCGACATGGGCATGTTCATCATCAGTCCGAACGACAAGGGCGGTAAGCTCTACCTCGGCCTGCCGAAGCTGCGCGCGCTCACCGCGCCACTGACGCCCATGCAGTTCAACGATCTCTACTGCCTCGCGCGGCCTGAAATCCACACGCTCTCCCTCGGTGCGGCGAAGCCTTCCGACTTTGATGAACACATCGTCGGGCTGGCGCACTACGACCGCGCGGCGGAGGTGGTCGCGCCCATCGAGCGGCTGCTGCGTGATGAGCTCGAGAGCACGCACGGTGGCGAATGGATGCGCCGCTGGTTCACGAATCTCCCTGAGTTCTACGACGTGCCGGGCGAGGTCAACATCCTGGAGATTCTCCGTCTCTACACTTACGCCAAGCCGCTGGAGCTGACGGAATGGGCGAAATTCCGCTACAACATGCTGGGCAACGCCGACCACTGGTTCCCCGGTGAGCACGTCGCGAAGCTCGACTGGAGCCGCGTTCGTGCTGCCGTGGCCAAGAGCCCCTTTGCGGACCGCATCCCGGCCATCCTGGAGGAGGCACATGAGCTGTACCATGACGCGCCAGTGAAGCGGCTCAGCCAGAGCTGAGAACAATCACGGCTTGTCTTCAGAACCGACCATTCTGTCCGCATCTGGCAGATGGATAGGTTTGGACCTCATCGCTTTGCCCATGAGCCAACCGATCATGCCGTAAAACAGGCACGAAGGCAGCGTGATGATCGTTAGCATCGAGACTTCAAAGGCACCGTCATCACCTGCAGGCATGGGTAAGGCCGGGAACAGTGCGACAACGGCAAAAATAGCCGGAAAATGAATGATCAGCGCGAGATCGATAAAGGACATTCCGGGGGAATTGACCTTGTTGGTGCCCTCAATTACGCCGGCAAATCCCCAGAGGAGGCTCCACAGAAAAGGAACGAAAAAGAAAATCAGGACGCATCGTGTCGTCACGCTCTGGTTCCGTAACCACTTCCAGATGAACACCAGATCATTCAGCCCTTTGAAGAGGCCCAGGCGAAGAACCTTTGCCGACGTTTCAACCTGAACCAATGGCGTTGAGTCCGATTCACAATGAGTCCACCCCTCGGGGTATTCTCGGATACAGCGGGGGCATCTCTTCATGTTCAACAGACGAGGAATCATTGGTAAGGTCGGGGAAAAGCGCCGCACTCCTAACCTTTGCCACTGACCGTTGCCGTCCGGCGACGTTCAAACTGAGTTTTGGGGTGACCGACAGCCACTCAGCAAGCGGCCTCGAAACCCGCTCGCTCCCGGCGCGGACCCACGGCAGACTCCTTTCCGTGAACCGCGTCTCCATTTTCGTCGCCGCCCTGTTTTGCTGGGGGGCCACCGCGTTGGCCGCCGAGGCCGCGCCGGTCAAACCGCTCCGGGTACTGCTCATCACCGGCGGCTGTTGCCATGATTATCCGGCGCAGAAAGACATTCTCGCCGAGGGGCTGCGCGAGCGGGCCAACGTCGAGGTCACCGTCGTGTTGCAGGGCGGGGACCGCACCGATTCGCGGATCGCGCTCTACGAGAATCCCGACTGGGCCAAGGGCTACGACGTGGTGATCCACGACGAGTGCTTTGCTGACGTGAAAGATCCCGCGTGGCTCGACGGCATTCTTAAGCCGCATCGTGCCGGCGTGCCGGCGGTGGTGCTGCATTGCGCGATGCACTGCTACCGCACGGGTTCGGACGAGTGGTTCAAGTTCTGCGGCGTCACCTCGCGGCAGCACGGGGCGCAATATCCTCACAGCGTCTTCAACCGCGACGGGGCGAATCCGATCATGCAGGGCTTTGGCGCAGCGTGGGCGAATCCGGCCGGCGAACTCTACTGGATCGAAAAGGTCTGGCCCACGGCGCACGTGCTCGGCTCGGCGAAGAACCAGGAGAACGGTCACGACGAGCCGTGCATCTGGGTAAACGATTATCAGGGCACGCGGGTGTTTGGCACGACGTTGGGCCACCACAACGAGACGGTTTCCTCGCCCACCTATCTCGATTTCGTAACGCGTGGCACACTCTGGGCCGCGGGCCATCTGGAGCCGGCGTATCTCAAGCCCATCAAACCCAAGCTCGTGCCGGTGAACCTGGCGCAAGGCAAGCCGGCGACCGCTTCGACCACCCAGGAAGGCCATCCCGCCGGCCACGCGGTGGATGGCGACAGCAGCAGCCGCTGGTGCGCCTCGGATGGCTCACCGAACCAATGGTGGCAGGTCGATCTCGGTTCAGCGCAGAAGACCACGGGCATCCTGCTCGACTGGGAGCAGGGCGGGGCGGTCTATCGCTACCGCGTGGAGGGCGCCACGGACGGCCAGACGTGGCATGTGTTGGTTGATGGGAGCAACAATACCAAGCCCAGTGCCAATGAGCATCGCTGGGCCGCGAGCGAGGTCCGGCAGGTGCGCGTCCACTTCCTGGGTGCGGCGACGGGCGTATGGGGCAGCCTCAAGGAGGTGAAGGTCTTCGGCGAGCAGATGCAGGAGATCAATCCGGCCAAGGCGAGCCAGGCGGAACAGGACGCTTTGCTCGGCGACGTGAAGGTTCCCGAGGGGTTTGAAAAGACCATCTTCGCCGCGCCGCCCGCCGTGAATTATCCGGTGTTCGTCTCGGCTTCGCCGGATGGCACGGTCTATGTCTCCTCCGACAAGAATGGCTCGCTCGACCGCGCGCCGCATCGCGGCTCGATCATCCGCCTGCGTGATCTCGATGGCGATGGTCGTGCCGACGAATCGAAGCTCTTCGTGGCGGACGTGGACTCGCCCCGCGGCCTGGTCTGGGATCGCGACCGGCTCTACGTGCTGCATCCACCGCACCTGAGCGTGTACATCGACAAGGACGGCGACGGCATCGCCGACGAGGAAAAGATCCTCGTGAAGAACATGGGCTTCACTTTCAAGGACCGCCCCGCCGATCACACCTCGAACGGCCTCGAACTCGGCGTGGACGGCTGGATCTACTGCGCGATGGGCGACTTCGGTTTCATGGAGGCCGAAGGCACCGATGGCCGGAAGATGCAACTGCGCGGCGGCGCGATCCTGCGCGTGCGGACTGACGGTACCGGACTGGAATTCTATTCGCGCGGCACCCGCAATATCCTCGAAGCCGAAGTCACACCCACGCTGGACGTCTTCGCGCGCGACAACACGAACGATGGAGACGGTTGGGACGTGCGGCTGCATCACAGCACCGCGCTGGTGAACCACGGCTATCCGTCGCTCTACCAGCACTTCAGCGACGAGCTTATGGCCCCGCTGGCGGATTACGGTGGCGGTTCCGGCTGCGGCGGTCTTTTCCTCGATGAACCTGGTTTTCCCGAGGGCTACGGTTACGCGCTCTACACCGCGGACTGGGGCCGCGAATGGATTTACCGCCACCGGCTCACCCCCAAGGGCGCCTCCTTCACGATCGACCAGAACGAGTTCGTGCATGTGCCCCGCGCGACGGACCTGGATGTGGATGGTTCGAGCCATCTCTACATTTCCAGCTGGAAAGACGCGGTCTTCACCTACGCTGGCGAGAAGGCCGGCTTCCTTGCCCGTGTCACGCCGAAGGGCTACGTCGCCGAGCCAATCCCGAACTTTGCAAAGGCCTCGGATGCTGAGCTGGTGAAGCTGCTGCTGTCGCCCAGCCACCGTCGCCGGCTCGAAGCCCAGCGCACGCTGATCGCGCGCGGCCTGAATGACGCCTCGGTGAAAGGGCTCTCCGCCGTGACGATGAATCCCGGCAATCCGATCGCCTCGCGCGTGGCCGCGATCTTCGCGTTGAAGCAGGGTCTGCACGCGGCGGCCGTCCCACTGCTCCTGTCGTTCGTGAAGAACGATTCGATCCGCGAGTTTGCGCTGCGGGCGCTGACCGACCGGCTGGAGGAACTGGCCGGCGTGCCGGCTGAACCGATCCTGGCCGGGCTCAAGGATGCCAATCCGCGCGTTCGTCGGGAGGCGATCAACAGCGTCGCCCGCCTTGGCAAATTGGAGAATGCCGCCGCGCTGGTGCCGCTGCTGGATGATGCCGATCCGCGCCTGAGCCACATGACCGTCCACGGTCTGGCGCAGCTCAAGGCGGCCGACGTGCTCTTCTCCGTGGTGGATGCCAACGGTGACAACGCCACCGCCACAGCGCGCACGCATGCGTTCTATGCGCTCTACCTACTGCATGAACCGGCGGTGATTGACGGCTTAATCAGCCGATTGGGGCGCGAGACCTCGGCCTTGCGCCGCCGGGACCTGCTGACCGCGCTTTGCCGCCTCTACTTTACGGAGGGTGAATGGAAGGGCGAGAGCTGGGGCACGCGTCCCGACACGTCCGGGCCGTATTACCAGACCGCCAGCTGGTCAGAGACGACGCGCATCGATGCAGCCCTGAAAGCGGAACTGGCCAAGGCCACGCCGGCGGACGCCAGCTTCCTGCTGGGCGAATTCAACCGGCACAAGATTCCGGTGGGAGACGCGCTTGACAGCGTGGTCGCGCTGGCGGCGAAGGATTCCACGCTGGCCACTGCCGCCGTGGCCCAGCTTTCGCGGGCGGAACGGATTCCTCCGGCGGCAGTGCCGATCCTGATCCCGGTTGCGACCGCGGCGGATACCGAGGCGGTCACGCGTGCGCAGGCGGTGATCGCTCTGGCGAAGTCCGACAGTGCCGAGGCGCTGCCGGCGCTGCTGCTGGCGCTGCCGCGTTTGCAGGCGCAAAAGGATGCGGCGCGCGAAGTTGGTCAGGCACGTGAGGCCTTCCTCAACTCGCCCAGGCTGGAAGCGCAGCACACGCAGCTCGAACAGATCGCCGCGCAGCATTCCGGTGATGGCTCGCTGTGGGCCGACGCGGTGCTCCTCCGCATTTCCGACCGCAAGAACGCCGCGCCGGAAACCAAGGCGTTGGTGACCAAGGCGCTGAATGACGGATGGGCTGAGCCCGTCCGGCGCACCCAGATTCTCCGCGCCGTCGCGCTGGCGAATCACCGGGCTTATCGCGACTTGGTGATCGCCGCGCTCGACGACCACGACGCCAGCGTACTGGCTGCCGCGCACGACGCGGCGGTGGCGCTCCGGCTGCTGGAGGCTACGAAGAAGGCCGCGGCTACAGGGCCGCTGATCGGTGCGCTGAAAACCGAGCAGGTGATCGCCGCTGTGGTGCAGCAGCACGGTGATGTTGCTCTGGGCGAGCAGCTGTTCACCCGTCAGGCCTGCGTGACCTGCCACACGGTGAAATCCGACCAGCCGCTGAAGGGCCCGTTCCTCGGCAACATCGCGACAACCTATCCGCGCCCCGCGCTGGCGGAGGCGATCCTGCTGCCGAACAAGACCATCGCGCAGGGCTTCGTCACGCATCACTTCGAGCTGAAGGATGGCACCGAACTGGAAGGCTTCGTGACGCAGGAGGCGGCCGATAAGGTCACGATCCGCAACGCCGCCGCGCAGGAAGTCGTGATCGTCGTCGCCGACATCGCCAAGCGGGAGAAGCTCGACCGCTCGATCATGCCCGAGGGGATCGTCGCGAACCTGACCGTGAAGGAATTCGCCTCGCTGCTGGATTACCTCGAGGCGCTCGCCAAGAAATGAATCCTACAGCCGGCACCACGGAAACGCCGCAACCTGGACCGCTCCGGCGCAACGATGCGCTCACCTGCGAGGAGTGCGGGGCGGAAGGCGCGTACGCAATTGCCGAGCGCCACCTGTGCGAGTCGTGCTACCAGCTTTGCGGCGCCTGCTGCCAAGGGGGCGATTGTGCGGACGACCGAACTGAAGGCCGCCCGGCATGAGCGAACCCACGATAGAAACGCACTTCAAGGGCTGGGCCAAACCTGGTCCCGTGCCGCCCGGTCTGGCGTCCGGTGTGGTGGTCGAACCGAACGAGACGCTGGATTCCGTGGGCGGCCATTTTCGCCTGTTCCAGTTGCGCGACGGGCACCGGTTTTCCACGGACGACGTGCTGACGGCCTGGTACGGCACGAGCTGGTGTCCCTCGGCCCGCACCGCCCTCGATCTCGGCAGTGGCATCGGCACAGTGGGCATGGTCGTGGCGTGGCGGCTGCCGGGCGTGAGGCTGGTGACGGTCGAGGCCCAGGAGGTGAGCGTGGGATTGGCCCGGAAGTCGGCCCGGGTTAACGGCGTTACCGACCGCTACGAGATCCGTCAGGGCGATTTCCGTGATCCCGGTGTGCTGCGTGAGGACGAGCGTTTTGACCTGGTGACCGGCAGCCCGCCCTATTTTCCGCCCGGCACCGGGGTGGAGAGCGAGCATCCGCAGAAATTGGCGTGCCGCTTTGAACTGCGGGGTACGGTGGCCGATTACTGCGCCACAGCCGCCCGACATCTTGCTTCCGGCGGCTTCTTCGCCTGCGTGTTCCCGTATGAGCCGCCCCAACTGGCCAGGGTGCAGGCGGGGGCACGGGAGGCCGGGCTCGTCATCGTCCGGCAGCGCCCCGTGGTGTTCCGCGAGGGCGACCGGCCGCTGATCGGGCTGTTCGGTCTGATGCGGGCGACCGATCTGCCGGAATGGTTCCGGGGCGGCACCTGGGTGGAGCCGGAGCTGATCATCCGGGCGCGCGACGGCAAGATTCACCGGGAATACTCGGCGGTGAAACTGGCCATCGGGTTTCCGCCGTAACGATCTGGTCAGCTCACCGCCAGCAGCTCGACTTCGAAGATGAGCGTGGCATTGGGCGGGATGGCACCCGGATAACCGGCGCGTCCATAGGCAAGATCGGGCCCGATGGTCAGCTTCACCTTGTCGCCCACGCGCATGGTGGCGACGCCGATGTCCCAGCCGGCGATCACCTGACCCATCCCCAGCGCAAACTGGAAGGGCTCCTTGCGATCTACCGAGCTGTCGAACTTCTTCCCATCGGTGAACCGACCGGTGTAGTGGACGGTGACGGTCTTCCCGCGTTTCGCCTCGGGGCCGGTACCGGTGACGAGTTTCTCGATCTTCAGGTCTTCGCTTTCCATCCGCGAGTTTCAGCATGGGGGCATTCGGCGGTCAATTCGGACGGCGTTGTGTGGCGAATCTGGAGCCGGAAGCGAACATTACTTTTCACCCCTATGGTATTTGCGCCCAGTGGCTTGGCCGGTAACTTCCGAAGCATCATGAAATTGATCCTGTGGGCCGGATTGCTGGCCTTGGCGGTCTGGTCCGGAGGCTGTTCGCCGGCCAGCGAGCCGGAAAACTCCGGAGCATCGTCTGCCGAGGCCGTCACGAACTACCCTGCGCGTGGCATCGTGCAGGCGTTGCGGCCGGATGGGCGCACCGTCGTGATCAAGCACGAGGACATTACCAATTACATGGTCGCGATGACGATGCCCTTCGTTGCCCGGGACACCAATGAGCTGAAGGGATTGAAGCCTGGCGAGCAGATTGAATTCCGCCTCTGTGTGACGGAGAAGGACAGTTGGATCGACCAGCTCAAGATCGTGGCGGCGGCCACCAACACGCCGCCGCCGACCAATGCCGCCTCCATGATCCGTATCCTGCCCAATGTGCTCGAACTGAAGGCGGGTGACCTGCTGCCGGATTACGCCTTCACCAACGAGGTCGGACGGGTGGTACATCTGGCCGATTACCGCGGCAGCGCCCTCGCCTTCACCTTCATTTTCACACGCTGTCCGCTGCCCAATTTCTGCCCGCGCATCAGCGACAATTTCGCCACGGCGCAGCGCCGGCTGATGAACACGCCGGGAGCGCCGGCCAACTGGCGGCTGCTCTCGATCTCGTTTGATCCGGAATACGACACGACGGAACGGCTCGCGCAGTACGGGCGGCGGTTCGGCCAGGATGCCACGCACTGGAATCTGGCCAACGGGTCCTTCGACCAGATCGAGCGACTGAGCGGACATTTCGGACTCTATTTTGCGCGCGATGTCGGCGTGGGCGATCAGAACCACAACCTGCGTACCGTGGTCGTGGATGCCTCTGGCCACGTTCAGGATATTTTCATCGGCAACGAGTGGACGGTGGATGAACTGGCGACGGCCATCACCAAGGCAGCGCAGGTGAAGTGAGCACCGACCGGTTTAGTCGGCGGCGTTACGTACTGCGTTGGCGTCGGCCCGGTCGGGCATGAAGAGGTAGACCAATCCGCCGAACGCGCTCCAGACGAGGTTGAGCGTGTAGCCGAGAAGCGAGAGCGAAAGGGCCGCCCCGGGTTTCACCCCGAGGGCAGGGACGGCCAGCAGCCAGACAAACAGGTTCTCGCGCACACCGAGTCCGCTGGGCGTCACCGGCAGGGCGGCCACGCACACGACCGCCGAGGTCACATAGGCCAGTGTCACGTAAGGGAGATTGATGCCGATGCCCCGGGCGAGGACGCAGTAGGCCAGCGCCATGGCGAGATTCTGCAACAGCGACCAGAAGCCGACCCGAATCATGAAGCCCGGCTCGTGACCGAACCGTCGGCAGACCGCCAATCCGCGCGCGAACGATTCGCCCCGGGGCAGGCGTCGCACCCAATGCGCCAGCCAGCCCTCATGCTGCAGCGCGTTGGTGTAAAAACCGACGAAGACCAGTCCACCCGCCACGATGAGCATGGCGAGCACCGCGAGCGCCAAGGCGAGGTGTCGGCGATAGTCGGTGAGTAGCGGGAGGCAGAACAACATCAGCACCGCGGTGAAGAGCAGCAGGGCTAGGGTTCCCAGCAGCCGGTCTGCGAAAACGGTCAAGGCCGCCTCGGCCTTTTTATCTGGGGTCGTGCGGGCGGCATACCAGGCCTTTACGACATCGCCGCCGGCGGTTCCGAGCAGGAAAGCGTTGAAGAAATGCGCGACCAAAGAGATGCGCATCACCTGGGTGGCCGGCAGTTCAAAACCCTGGGCACGCAGCACCTGCCGCCAGCGAAGCCCGCCCAGCACAATGAGCGAGCCTACCGCCGCAAAGGCGAGGCCCAGGCTGGCAGCGTCGAGCCGATGCACCGTCTCCCAGAGCGCTGCCGGCCCGCGGGTCCACGCCAGGTGGCGCTTTTCCCATTTGGTGAAGGTGTTCCAGTCATGTCCCTCTGCGGCGAGCTGCAGCTGCACCTCGTTGCAGAAGATGACGTGAAAGATGATCGCCAGCAGCAGGGCACACACGGCGAAGCGCGCTAGGCTGATGAGTCGGGCGCGGTTCACACGGCGCTCACTCCTCGCCCCAGACGGACTTGATGTGCGCAAAGCCGCGCTGCACGTCCTCGGGCGGCACGCCGGGACTGAGTTCGATGACCTTGATGTGCTCGGGCTTCACCAGCGGCTGCAGGGCGGCGTAATCGATCTCGCCGGAGCCCGGCGGACAGTGGTCATGGATGCCCTCGGCATTGGAGACCACATCATGGATGTGGAAACCGGCCAGGCGCGGCGCGAGGCTTTCCAGATGCTCGCGGTGATTGAGGAATCCCAGGTCCTGTTTGATCTGCGCGTGCCCGCAATCGTGCCAGTAGCGGACGTTGTCCGGCAGGGAGGCGATAAAGAACGCCAGGTCATGGTCAAACGGGATTTCCGCGACGGACTCGCGGTTTTCCACACCGAGCAGAAGGCCGCGTTCGGCCGCGTGCTGGGCAAGGCCGCCGATTATCTCCAAGGAGAGCCGGAGGGCCTCGTCCTTCTTCTTCTCGCGCTTGGATTCGACTTCCTCGACCAGCTTGCGGTACTTCGGCGTGTCTTTCTGGCCGTTTATGACCATCTCCTCCAGCTTGTCCTGGTAGTCCTTGATGTCCACCTGGCCGGAATGCAGCACAACCAGCTTCGCGCCCAGGCGCTGGGCGGTCTCAAGGGTCTTGAGGGAGTGCTTCCAGGCATATTCGCGCTCGCGCCGGTCGGTGGCCGTGAACTTGAAGATGTTCGGCGCGGGGTAGTTGATGCCGATCGGCAGCGGGCAGAAGTTGTGCAGCGTCGAGATCTTGATCTCGCCCGCCTCCACCGCCTCGATTATGCCGGGCACCAGGCTGATGCGGATGCCGTGGCTGAGCTCGGCATACTCGAAGCCCAGGCTGCGAATCTCGCGGAGCATTTGCCGGCCATCGGTGTGGCGGCCCGAATTCCAACAGGATGATAGCGAATACATGAAAAAAACCGGATGCGCCCGTAAGGACAGCATCCGGCACAATCGGGTTCAATCCCGCAGCGCGGAATTGTAAGAATCAGACGTCCGCATAGCGGGCTGACAGCATGGCGGAAAACTTCGCCACCTTCAGCTTACGGCGCCGCCGTTCGCTGGGTTTCTCGAAATGCCGCTTGGCACGGACATCCTTGATGATGTTCTCGCGGTCCACCTTCTTTTTAAGGCGGCGCAGGGCACGATCGATAGGTTCGCCCTTCTTCAGTTTGACTTCGCTCAAATCACGTTCACGTCCTTCCTCAGGCACGGTTCCGCACGGCGGACTCCGCGTCCGACGCCATCCTTGAGGACGGGCCGGATGAAAAACCGGCCTTGTCACCAAGGCCGGGTCGGTTGAAATACCGGAATCCCAGCCGGTTGCAAGCCTGTGTTTGGAAAAGATGGGTCAGCGGGGAGGCATATCAACCATCGGTAAAAATATTTAAACCGCTGACCTGCAATTATTTGCACTGGTGAATGGGCTTTTGTTGCCGTTTTTATCAGTGCCTTTGAATGCGGATTAGCGGTTCAGTCCGCAATTATTTCAAACGCGTGTTTGACATTTCAAACACGCGTTTGAAATATCTGGGCCGCCGTGCGACACGCTGTCTCCCAGACTGATCCCGCCCACCAGGCCGCCACCCGGCGCGCCCTGCTGGACGCGGCGGCGGACGTGTTCGCCGAGGTCGGCTTCCGCAATGCCACGGTGCGCGACATCTGCCGGCGGGCCGGCGCGAACGTCGCGGCGGTCAACTACCACTTCGGCGACAAGGGTGCGCTTTACACCGAAGTGCTCACGGAGCAGAGCCGGCTCGCCTACGTGAAATATCCGAACCCGGTGCCGGTTCCGGGCCTGACGCCGGAGCAGCGGTTCCAGGCGTTTGTGCGCTCCTTTCTCCAACGGGTTCTGTCCGCCGAGCTGCATGCGCGGCACGGCCGCATCATGGCCCGTGAAATGGTCGAACCCACAGCCGCGCTCGACCGGCTGGTGGCCGAGGCCATCCGGCCGCAGGCCGAACTGCTGCGGGGCATCATCACCGACCTGCTGAAGGGCCGCGCCGATGCGGAGACGACGCGTCTCTGTGGCATGAGCGTGGTCGGGCAGATTCTCTTCTACTGCCACTGCCAGCCGGTGCTCACCCGGCTGTTCCCGGGCGCGAGGTTTGACGACGGCGAACTCGACCGCCTGACGGCCCATATCACGGCCTTCAGCCTGGCGGCAATCCACGGCCTGGCCGGCCAGCGGCAGCCGGCCGACCACGCCCCGACCACCCTGCCACCAACGGCTCCGCAGCGCCGACGACCCCGCTCCCACTGATTTTCCCATGTTCCACCTCGCGCTCAAAATGCTGATGGGCGACCGCGCCAAGTACATCATGCTGGTCGGCGGCCTGACCTTCTCCGCGCTGCTGATGACCCAGCAGACGGCCGTGTTTCAGGGGCTGCTCTCGTGGACGACCAGCCACCTTCGCAACATGCGGGCCCCGCTGTGGGTCGTGGAGGCGCATGTGGACTACGCCAACGAGACCAAGCCGTTGCGCGACACCGATGTGAACCGCGTCCGCAGCGTGAAGGGCGTGGACTTTGCGGTGCCGATGTATCAGGGCATCCTCAAGGCCCGGGCTTTTGACGGTTCCGACAAGCAGGTGATGATCATCGGCCTGCACGGCGCGACCCTCTTTGGCCGCCCCCCCCAGATGCTGGCGGGCAATCTGGAAACCCTGCGGCTGCCCAATACCGTCGTGATCGACGAACTGGGCGTCCAGCGATTGAGCGCCGGCCGCAAAAAACCGATCGGCCTCGGAGACACCTTCGAGATCAATGACCGCGAGGCCCGGGTTGTGGGCATCTGCCGGACCGAACGCCATTTCTTTGGCTATCCCTACGTCTTCACCAGCTACGACCAGGCGCTGCAATACGCGCCGCGCCAGCGCAAGATGCTGTCGCTGATCCTGGCGTCGCCCAAGCCGGGGGTCACCCCGGCGGAAGCCGCGCGGCGCATCTCGGCCGAGACCGGTCTGAAGGCCTATACTTCCGACGAGTTCGCCAAGGTCACCGTGGCCTACATCTGGAAGAACACGGGCATTCCGATGTCCTTCATGACCACGATCATCCTCGGTTTCATCGTCGGCGTCGCGGTGTCCGGGCAGACCTTTTACTCGTTCGTGCTGGAAAACCTCCGCCACCTGGGCGCCCTCAAGGCGATGGGAGCAAGCACCTGGACGCTCGCCCGGATGCTGCTGCTGCAGGCGTTCACCGCCGGCTTCATCGGCTACGGCATGGGCGTCGGGATTACCGCCGCGTTTGGCTACGCGGTATTGCCCGGAGGCCAGCCCCCTTTCGTGCTCGAAGCCTCCTCGCTGATCCGGACGGCCGTCGCGATCGTGGTCATCTGCTTCTTCGCCGCGCTGCTGGGCATTCGCAAGGTTGCCAAGCTCGAACCGGCCGTCGTCTTCCGTGGCTGAACCGCTTTTCTGAAAGTCCACCTTTGAAACCTGAAAGCAAATCGGCCGTCACCGCGAGCGGTGTCACCAAGTCCTTCGGCGTCGGTGACAGCCGCACCGTGGCGCTGAAAGGCACCGACTTCCACGCGGCCGAAGGCGAGCTGCATCTCGTCGTCGGGCCGAGCGGCTGCGGCAAGACCACCCTGTTGAGCGTCGTCGCCGGTACCCTGAAATGGGACGCGGGTGATATCCAGGTGCTGGGCACGAAGCTCAACGGCCTCAGCCCGTCGGAGATCACCGCCTTCCGGGGGGAACACATCGGCTTCATCTTCCAGCAGTTCAACCTCATCCCCACGCTGTCCTGCGTGGAGAACGTGAGCGTTCCCCTGCTGCTCAACGGGACGAAGCGCGCCGCCGCTGAGCGTAAGGCGGCCGAGCTGCTCGAGTTGGTCGGCCTGGGTGACAAGGGTCGCAAACGTCCTACCGAGCTTTCCGGCGGCCAGCAGCAGCGGGTCGCCATCGCCCGCGCCCTGAGCCATGAACCGCGCCTCCTCATCTGCGATGAGCCGACCAGCGCGCTCGATTCCGAGACCGGCCACCAGATCATGGACCTGCTCTCGACCGCCGCGCGTTCTCCGGGCCGCTGCGTCATCATCGTCACCCACGACCCGCGCATCTACGGCTACGCCGACCGCATCACCGCGATGGAGGATGGCCGGCTCAAACACGTCCTCGCCGGAGATCCGCTCAAACAATTCGTCCAATCCCACCGCTAAATCCCGTTATGCTCTTCCGCAAAGCCTCTTTCTATTTCGCCATCATCGGCGTTGTCGCCGCCTTGCTGCTGGTAAAACGCATGCAGCAGAAGCCCAAGGATCCCGGTCCGGTTTCGGCCCCGGCCCGGTCGCCCTATGATGACACCGTCGCGGCCACCGGCATTGTCGAGGCGGTACGGGAGAACGTGAAAATCGCCTCACCGAAGGCCGCGCTGATCACGAAGGTGTTCGTGAAGGTGGGCGACCAGGTGAAATCCGGCGATCCGCTCTTCCAGCTCGACGACCGCGAGGCCGCCGCCCGCACCGTGTCGATGGAGGCTCAATTGACGTCCATGACCGCCACGCTGGCCGCCGAGGAGGTCCAGGTCGCGGATTGGACCGACCAGTTCGAACGCACCAGCCGGCTCCGGCGCGACAATGTGGCGACGGATGACGAACTGATGCGCCGCCAGTTCAGCCTGGAAACGGCCAAGGCGAGAGTTGCGGCCACCAAGGCCGGCATTGCCGCAACGGCCCGGCAGCTGGACCAGTCCAAGGTCGAGCTCGGCGTGCTCACGGTCCGCGCTCCCCGCGACGGCCAGCTGTTGCAGGTGAACATCCGGGAAGGGGAGTTCGCCCCTGCCGCCGCCATCTCGGGTGACCCGCTGCTGCTGCTCGGCGACGTGGACAAGCTGCAGGTGCGGGCCGAGGTGGATGAACAGAATGCCGTGCTCGTGGACGCCAAGCAGCCGGCCGAAGCCTCGCTCAAGGGGCATGCCGACATGGTGATGCCGCTGCGCTTCCTGCGGATCGAGCCCTATGTGGTGCCCAAGCGCAGCCTGACCGGCGACAGCCTGGAACGCGTGGACACCCGCGTCCTGCAGATCATCTTCGAATTCGACCGGCCCAAGTTCCCCGTGTACGTCGGCCAGCAGGTCGATGTGTTCATCAAACGCACGGCCGGCTCGGTGGGCACCGCGACCAACTGAGACCGGTTTGACGAACCGCAAACGCAACTTAACCTGCCCGCGCAAATGAAATTGCTCCGTCCGTTTCTAACCCTGACCACCGCGTTTGCCCTCGTCACCGCTGTCCTTGCGGCCGACGCCCCCGCCGGTTGGCCGACCGCTCCGCTGGCGCTCAAGGATGCCCTTGAGCTCACGCTGACGCGGAATCCCACCATCCTGAAGGGCAAGCAGGACATCGAGGAAGCCTACGGGCTCGCCATCCAGTTGCGCGGCGTCGTCACGCCGAAGCTCAACGCATCCGGTGCCTACAACATCATTGACGAGGGCAAGATCGAGAAGGTGCCCTTTGGCGGTGTGGGCGGTCCCGCGATCGCCTTCCAGAAGGACCAGAACTGGAACGCGGGCATCAATGTCAGCCAGCCGCTCTATGCCGGCGGCAAGTTGAGCTCCTCGCTCCGCAGCGCCCGGCTCACGAAGGAGGCCGCGCTCGCCAATTATGAGGCGCTGGTCGCCGACACGCTGCTGGAAGTTCGCACCGCCTATCAGGATGTGCTGCTGGCCGCCGAGCAGATCGTGACGCAGGAGGCCTCGACCGAGCTGTTGGGCAAGGAGCTGGCGGACACCAAGCGCCGCTACGATGCCGGCACGGTGCCGCGCTTCAACGTGCTCCGCGCCGAGGTCGAGCTGGCCAACGCCAAGCCCAAACTCTTCCGCGCCCGCAGCGCCCACCGGATTGCCAAGAACAATCTCGCGACTCTGCTCGGCTGGAATATCCCGACCAATACCGGCGTGGACATTCCGCTGACGCTGGCCGGCAAACTGGCTTCCGAGCCCTACGAGACAGACCTGGCGAGCGCCATTGCCAAGGCGCTCCAGCACCGTCCCGAGATCACCGCTCGTCGCCTCAATGAAAAGCTCCGCAAGGAAGACGTTACGCAGGCGAAGTCCGGCTATCTGCCCGCCGTGAACGCGGTCGCCGGCTACGGCTGGGTGAGCCGCAACTTCAGCCCGAGCCTCGCCGATGAGGTTCACGGCTGGAGCGCCGGCGTGCAGCTGAACTGGGACATCTGGGATTTCGGCGTGACGCAGGGCAAAGTCGCCGTGGCCAAGGCCCGGCAGGAATCGGCCCGCATCGACACCGACGACACTTTCTGCCGGATCGAGCAGGAGGTCCGCACCGCCCACTCCAATTTCCTCGAGGCTAAGGAAGTCCTTGAATCGCAGGCCAAGGTCATCGAAGAAGGGGAGGAAGCCCTCCGCCTCGCCAATGCCCGGGCCGAAGCCGGCAGCGGCACCCAGCTCGATGTGCTCAGCGCCCAGACCGCTCTGACGGACTCGCGCACCACCTACAGCCAGGCGCTGCGCGACTACACGGTCGCCCGCGCCCGCCTCGACCGCGCGACGGGCGAGGGCACGAAGATTCAGCTGAACTGACGGCCGTTGGGAGGGTGTGAGCGTGGTCCGATGCGGTCGGGCCATGCCGCTTGCGCTGAAAGCCTTCCGGCGGCAGTTTCCGAACGCCCATGAGCAAATCGTCGAAGTCCCCGCTGCTGATCATTTTCCTGACGGTCTTCATTGATCTGATCGGGTTCGGCATCGTCCTGCCGCTGCTGCCGACGTACGCCCACAGCTTTCATGCCACCGGTCTCATCGTCGGCACGATCATGGCCGCGTACTCGGCGATGCAGTTTCTCTTCGCCCCGGCTTGGGGGGCGTGGAGTGACCGGGTGGGCCGGCGTCCGGCCCTGCTGATCAGCACTGCGGGCGCATCGCTGAGCTACCTGATCTTTGCCTATGGCTCGACTCTGGCGGGGACAACCGCCCTCTGGGTGATCTTCGTCTCGCGGATTTTCGCGGGCATCTGCGGGGCCAACATCACGGTGGCACAGGCCTACATCGCGGACATCACACCACCGGAGGAGAGCGGCAAGCGGATGGGGCTCATCGGCATGGCATTTGGGCTGGGATTCATCATTGGTCCGCTGGTCGCCATCGCCGGCCTGCATTGGCTGGGCAAGAGCGGGCCGGGCTGGCTTGCCGCCGGCATTTGCGCGGCCAATTTCATCTTTGCCTTCACCAGCCTGCCGGAAAGCTGGAAGCCGGGGCTCAAGCCCCCCACGGAGCGGACCCGGCTCGGGGCGGTCGGCCATGTCATGGGCAAGCCGGTGCTCGGTTTTCTCGTCGTGGTATTCTTTCTCGCGACCTTTGGCTTCACGTGTTTCGAGAGCAACCTGGCCATTTTGGTGACGGACAATTTCCGGCTGGATGAGCACGGTACACAGAAAGTCGGTGCGGTCCTGTTCTCGTTTGCGGGCATCATCGGGGCCTTCGTGCAGGGCGGCCCGATTGGCAAGCTGATCAAGGGCTTTGGCGAACCCAAGCTGGTGGCGGCCAGCCTGATGATTTTTGCGGTTGGACTGCTGCCCATGCCCTGGGTGCATGGCTCGGAACCGCTGGCCTGGGCAACACTCTTCTCCTCTCATGGAGGGGCATGGTGGCTGTTGCTGTTGTTCGTCGCGTTGATTGCCATCGGATCGGGTTTGACCCGCCCGCCGCTGTTTGCGCTGCTCCAGAAACTGGCCCCGGACAACGAGCGCGGGCTCACCTTCGGCGTGGCGCAATCAGGCGCGAGCCTGGCCCGGATCATCGGGCCGCTGTTCGCAGGCTGGATGTATGACCGCCACCCGAGCTGGCCGTACATTTCCTGTGCCGGCCTAGCTTTGGTGACCGGGCTGCTGGCGTGGGGCAAGCTGGTCCGCGGCGATGCGCTGCCGCATACGGCTCCTTCGCCGGCCTGAGTTTGGGGCAGGATACGGGAGACAGGAGGGATTGCATCCGGAGTCAGGAGGGTCCCCGCGAAGGGCAGGGGAGAAAGGGGGAAAGGGAGCAGGGGGGAGCGGTAGCGGCGAGATGCAGTTGGCTCTCCCCCTATTGGACGACTCTTTCCGGAGATGTCTTTCGGCTTCGTTTGGGCACCCGATCTGGCATGCTGGGCGTAGGCGGATCGGCTGTGTGAGTGACCCCTGATCGGGAGCGCTGTTCGGCTGATTTCGGCCCTGGTTAACGACCTGACTTTCCATGCAATTTCACCGCCTTGGCCTGCTTCTGTTCGCGCTCGGCACCGTGGCCTTTGGGCAAGATGCCGAAGAGAGCCAGCTAAAATTCTTCCGCGACCTGGCGGAGACCCGCAATTACACGCTGGGCCGTCCTGTCGCGCCCCGGCTCACGCCGGATGGCCAGACCGTCATCTATCTGCGGGGCGGCCCGCGCGATCCGGTGTTGCGGCTTTACGAATTTGCCCTGCCGTCCGGGCCGGAGCGCGAGCTGCTGACTCCGGCGCAGCTTTTGGGAGGCACGGAGGAAAAACTCACCGCCGAGGAAAAGGCCCGCCGCGAGCGGGCCCGGGTCACCTTGCGGGGTTTCACCCGCTTCGACCTGTCGGCGGATGGCTCGCGGCTGCTGGTCACGCTGGCGGGACGGCTCTATGTCGTAAATCGGGCCGACCAAAAGGTCACGGCGTTGCCCGGCAGCAACTGGATTGATCCGCGTTTCTCTCCTGATGGCACCGCCGTCTCCGCTGTCTCCGGCGGGGAGCTGCATGTCATTGACCTGACGGGCAAAGCGCCGGTGGATCACGTGCTGACGCGGGGTGCCACAGCGACGCTTTCCCATGCCACGGCGGAATTCGTCGCGCAGGAGGAGATGAACCGCAGCGAAGGTTACTGGTGGTCGCCCGACTCCCGCTTCCTCGCCTATCAGGAGACCGACGAATCGGCCGTCGAGGTGCGCTACATCGCCGACCCGCTCCATCCCGAGGCGGCCCCCGCGAAATTCTTTTACCCCCATGCGGGTTCGACCAATGCGACGGTGCGGCTCGGCGTCATCGCTCGCGCCGGTGGCCGCACGCGCTGGGTGAACTGGGACCGGACGAATTTTCCCTATCTGACCCGCGTCGTCTGGCGCGGCCAGGATGCACCGCTCTGCCTTCTGGTCATGGACCGGATGCAGCAAAACTCGCGATTGCTCCGGGCCGATCCGGCCAGCGGCGCGACCACCGAGCTCCTGCGGGAACACGATGACGCGTGGCTCAATCTGGATGACGCGGCAGTTTTGCCCCGCTGGCTGCCGGACGGTAAGGGATTCCTCTGGACCACCGAGAGCCGGGGTGCCTGGGAGGTCGAACTGCGCTCCGCCGAGGGCAAACTGGTCCGGGTGCTGACGCCGCCTGATTTTGTGTACAAGGGCGTGGTGAAAGTGGACGCCGCGCACGACGCGCTCTTTATCAGCGGCGGCCCCGATCCAAGGGAGACGCAGCTCTGGCGCTTTCCGCTTTCGGGCGGTGGCGGTTTGGCCCTGACCACCGGTGCGGGTCAGCATTCCGCGAGTTTTTCGGAGAACGCGAACGCCTTCATCCACTCCTTTGACCTGCTGGATGGAACTTCCGGCAACGAAGTGCTCGCTGCCGATGGTCACCGTTTGGCGGTGATGCCTTCCCAGGCCGAACTGATCCCGACACTTCCATTGGTGGAGCTGACCCGTACCGCAGGTGTCCCCTCGTTCTACGCCGCGCTGGTGCGGCCACGCTCCTTTCAGCCGGGCAAGAAATACCCCGTCATCCTCAGCGTCTATGCCGGTCCGACCGTCACGGTCGTCCAGGCGAATGCGCGGGCCTATCTTACGGATCAGTGGATGGCCGATCACGGTTACGTCGTTGTACGGCTGGACGGGCGAGGAACACCGTTGCGCGGCCGCGACTGGGAACGCGCCGTGCGCGGCAATCTCATCGACGTCGCGCTGGCCGATCAGATCGCCGGCCTGCGGGCGCTGGGTGAAAAGTATCCCGAGCTGGACCTGGCTCGCGTGGGTGTGAGCGGGTGGTCATTCGGGGGCTATTTTTCGGCGATGGCCACGATGCGGCGGCCGGATGTTTTCGCGTGCGGTATCGCCGGGGCACCGGTGGTGACGTGGGAGAATTACGACACGTTTTACACCGAGCGCTATCTGGGGCTGCCGCAGAGCGATCCCGCCGCCTATCACGTCAGCAGCGTGCTCACGTACGCGCCGCAGCTCGCCCGTCCGCTGCTGCTCATCCACGGGCTGACCGATGACAACGTCTATGCCCAGCACTCACTGCAACTGGCGGATGCGCTGTTCATGGCCGGCAAGCCCTATGAATTCATGCCCATGCTGGGCACGCACCTGGCGGGCAGCAGCGATCCGGCGGTGAAGCTCCACCAGCAGCAGCGCGTGATGGAGTTCTTTGCGCGCTCGCTGCATCCGTGAGCACCAAAGTAGGACGCGCGTCCCGCCCGTCTTCCATATTTGTGTTGGTGGGTCATCCGAATGCCGCAAGGGGAAATGATAGAAGACGGGCGGGACGCCCGTCCTACTTGGGGTGTCCGCGCTGCCACGATCTCACCGAGACAGCGCGATCAGGTAGCGCTGCAGCCGCTCGGCTTCCTCGCGCTGCTTCCGTTCCTTATGGATGAGGTGCAGGTTGGCGATCATGCGCTGGAGCATCCGGCGGCTGCTCACGGGGGCGAGATGGCTGTCGTCGTAATCGACCGCGAGGTTGGCGATGCGCCGCTTGCAGTCGATGCGGCTGAGCAGTTTCCCGCCGTGGAAGGGGTCGATGTAGAACTCCTCGCGCGGCGTCTGGTAGCGGCAGAGGAAATGTCCTGGCATGCCCACGCCCACAACCGGCAGTTGCAGTCGCCGGGCAACGCACAGATACACCACGCTGAGCGACGTCGGCACGCCCCGGCGGCGGTCCATGACGCGGTTGAGGTAGCTGTTGGCGGGATCGTAGTAGTCCGCCTGGTTGCCGACAAAGCCGAGTTCGTCAAAGAGCAGGCGGTTGATCGCCTGCAGGGCAGTTTCGCCGGTCGCGCCTTCCGGCAGGCTTAACCGCACGCGGTCCGCCCACTCGTCGAGCTGGGCCCGGAAGGCGTCCACGTTGATGCCCGGATATCGCGTCAGGGTGAAGCGCCAGACACCGTCCTCGAGGTCGAACTGTTCGCCCTGGCTGAGGATGAACCCCATGAACGCGCCGTCGTAACGGTCGGCGGCGCGTTGTTCGAGCAGTTCGAGCACGCGGCGACGGATGGCCGGCACCCGGTGCAGGCGATGGGTCTCCAGAAACTTGAACACCGGTTCGCCGCCAGCGAGCAGGCGGCCCCGGATATTGAGGCGAACAGCGTCGTCGTCATCCGCGAGCAGCGTGAGCATCGCGGTGAGTTGGGTGTCGGTGAACGTCGCGGAGGGGGCGGGCTTGGTGGTATTCGGTTCCACGTTCACGGAGGCGACACTAGCACAGCCTTGGACCCTTTGCAGCATTTAACCTCTCATCGGCTGGCTGGCTTGGGAGTTAAGGCCAGAATTCGTCCCGGCAGCCAGCCGAGCTTGCCTTTGAAATCCGTTGGACGGGTGTATTCGAGCACGTAGATCTGGTGGCCGGCGAGATGGACGTCAATGGGGCGGGCCAGGGGCGCGAGAAAGGTGGTCGCGGTCGTGGTCCAATGTCCCTGCGCGTCCTGCGCCATTTTCAGGTTCAGCACGTCGAAGCCAGTATCGTCGTTGTTCACGCCGGGGATCAGGTTGCCAAAGCGCCCCATCAGGAAACTGTTGCGGACGGATTCCGGCCATGTGTCATCCAGCCAGACCAAACCGGCGGGTGAACTGTGAGGCGTGAACGTGCCGGTCGGTTTGCCTTCCAGCAGGGCGGCGGGACCGGTGTTGATCACGGGCAGCACGAAGTGCAGCCCCGCCGGAGCCAGCGGGGTGTAGGGGTACCATTTCTTATCTGCTGGCGCGTCGGTAAACTGATAGGGAAAGCCATGGTGCTCAGGCGCTTCGCCCGGCTTCGGGGGGGTGATGGCGTCCATCTCTTCCGGCGCATGGGCATCAGGGCCGTTGGCCACGGTGAACAGCTGGCCGGAGCCGTTCCAGCCGAGGCTGTAGGGATTGCGGATGCCCCGGGCGACGACTTCCAGTTTCGGTTCCGTCGCCTGCGGATCGAAGCGCCAGACGCCGGCAGTGATGCCCACTTCGCCCATCTTGCCCAGGTTCGGCACGTCGCCGGTTCCGCCGCCATCGGTGCGGGAACCGCTGCTCACATACAGCAGCCCATCGGGGCCGAAACGGATGTCGGAGATACCGTGGTTGTAAGGCCCGATGCCATAGGGGTAGTTCGTGCGGAACCACAGTTGTGGCGCTATGGGATCGCCCTCCGCATCGAAGGCGCTGGTGCGGAAGATGCCGACCTCGTTGGTCACGAGCGGACGGCTTTCCACGCGGTGGTTGAAGGTGATCCACAGCCGGCGCTGGGCGTCGAGGGTCATTCCCAGCGTTCCGAAGTCGGCACCTTTCAATCCGGGATAATTGGTGGGCCAGAGGATCTGCTTGAGCTTCTTTGTGCCCAGATCCAGCCGCCACGCCGAGCCGTTCTGGCCCAGCACGAAGAGCTTGGAGCCCTTGCCATCGCTGGCGAGGCGGGTGGCGAACTCCGGGAGGCGCGCCACTTCGGCCAGGTCAAAGCCCGCCGGGGCCGGCGGCAGGGGGCGGAAGTCGCTCGCCTGTTTCAGTGCCTCGAAGGTTTTGAAATCCGTCGTTGCCCGCACTTCACCCACTTCGGTGGCGGCGAACTTTCCGCCTGGATTGCCCCAGGAATTCATCACGAACGTCAGCACATCCGCCACCTGCACGTCGGTCAGCACCTGGGCGGGCATCGCCCCCTGATAGGCCTCACCCTTGACCGTGATCGGCTGGTTCAACCCGCCCACGACCGCGCGGATGGCCTCGTGCGGATTGGCCGCCAGCCAGTCGGAACCGGCGAGCGGGGGATAGGTGCCCTTGGTGCCGCGCCCGGTGATCTGGTGGCAGATGGAACAATTGGCCGCGTAAAGCATCCGGCCCCGGTTCACCGAGGCGGTCACTTCGGGCGGCAGTCCGGCCGCATTCTCCGCTTGGGCCGCGAGTGCCAGGCCGAACCAGGCCAGAACAACATGGATACCGGGGAAACGCATGGGCGGGACGTTAGGAACCGGTTTCTACAAGTCAACGCCGTGGCGGTGTGACGGTGGGCCGATTTAAGTGTGGGCGGGGAACGTAGAGCGCGGAGCAAGAGGTTGGCGCGACGGGATTCTCCATTTGGTAGCAGCCGATGTTAGGAGGCTCAATTTTTCTTCGCCGGCATTGGCACTCCGATCAAATGGAGCTCGTCACCTCGGCTGCTACCACAGCAGATCGGAATCGGGCCTGACTTCGGGCTTGGCTCCCAGCCTTGGAGGCCAAAGATTCGCCCGCCGATGAGCTTGCCAATTTGCGTCGTCGATGCTTTCACGACCGAGAAGTTTCGTGGTAACCCCGCTGCCGTCTGCCTGCTGTCCACGGGTGCGGATGAGTCTTGGATGCAACAGGTCGCCGCCGAAATGAACCTCTCCGAGACAGCCTTCCTCGTGCCACAGGGCGATGGGTGGGAGTTGCGCTGGTTCACCCCGAAGGCGGAGGTTGCCCTGTGCGGCCATGCCACACTCGCCAGCGCCCATGCGCTATGGGAGTCGGGGCGGCTGTCGCCGGAAGCCCGGGCGATCTTCCACACGCTGCAAAGCGGCATGCTGACCTGTGTCCGGCGTAACGGGCGGATCGAGATGGATTTTCCCACGCGCGCCGCCACCGCCGCTGCGTTGCCGGCGGGACTGGCTGAAGCTCTCGGTGCGTCACCGGTTTGGACGGGTCGCAGCACCTACGACTACCTCTGCGAACTGGCGGACGAAGACGCGGTCCGCACTTTGCAGCCCGATCACGCAGCGCTCGCGAATCTGCCCGTGCGGGGTGTCATCGTCACCGCCCGTGGTAGTGGGGAGCATGACTTCGTGTCCCGCTTCTTCGCGCCCGGCGTGGGCGTGGCGGAAGATCCGGTGACGGGCTCGGCGCATTGCACGCTCGCCCCATTCTGGGCCGAGCGGCTCGGGAAATCGTCCATGCGCGCCTGGCAGGCCAGTGCCCGGGGTGGCGAGGTTCACGTACGGGTGGAAGGCGACCGCGTGGCGCTCGGCGGTCAGGCGGTGACCGTCTGGCGCGGGGAACTGCTGGCTTGAGGTTGGGATTGTGGTTTTCCAGCGATGAGGGAACTTCACCTCCATGTCCATGAAGCGCCGCCGATTCCTGCAGGGCTGTCTCGTCGCTTCGGCGTCTTGCGCCACATCATTTCGGCCGATCCTCGCCGCCGCCGCCGAAGTCGCCGGAACGGCTTGGATTGACCCGGCCACGGCCAAAGACTGGCTGGCGCGGTGGGAGCGGCGAATCCAAGGCGACGCGCGCGACCGGGCGTGTGACAAGGAGATGGGCGAGGAACTCGGTTGGCTCGTGAGTCCGTTTCTCAACGGCTTCTATTACGGCCATCTCGCGACGGGTGAGCTGAAGTGGGTTGAGCTTTTCGTGGACTGGTCGGACTCCTGCCTCCGTCGGGCCGTGCGGGAGCCGGACGGCTTCCTTGGCTGGCCCAAGGGTGACGGCGGGGGTGGGGATTCGAAGGAGTACGCTGCCGACAGCCTGCTGGGCGAGGCGATGATGCTTCGTTCGATGGTGCTGATGGCCGACCACATCAAAAAGACCCCCGCACTCTTGGCGAAGTGGGGTGGCAAATCCGCCGAATATCTGAAGCTCGCGGAGGATGTGTTTCAGAAATGGGATGCGCGTGGCTGCTGGCGGGAGGTTAAGGAGGGCGGTCTGTGGGTTGTGCCGGCCTTTGGCATCGATGCCCAGACCGGTCAATGGTCGGCGGGCTATGCGCAGCGTCAGACGACCGGCTTTTCCAACCCCGACAATAAGCAGAACCACATCGCCCGCTGGTTGCTGGCCCTGCACGACGCCACGGGGAAGCCGGTTTACCGCGCCCGCGCGGAATCCTGGTTTCGCCTGATGAAGTCGCGTCAGCGGACACGCGAGGGCGGGAAATATCTCGTCTGGAACTACTGGGACCCGGCTGGCCCGTGGGACTACAAGCCTGACGGCTCGCCGCGCCACTGGGTCGGCGTCCACCCCAATGGCGGATATTACGAGATCGATGTCGAAGGCATCGTGGATGCCTTCGAGCACGGTCTTGTTTTTAACAAGGACGACATCGCCCGGCTCGTGGCGACCAATCGCGACTACATGTGGAACCAGCAGGTGGAGGGGACGAAATTTCAGCGCATTGATGGCGAACAACCCGATCCACGCTGGAAAGGTTCACCGGGTGTGCTGTGGACCGCGCTGGTGCCGCACGATGCGACGCTCCGGCGCATCTTTGTGGCGAACCACAATCCTGCCGGGTGGGGTGGGATTGGGCCGACTCCTTGGTTTCTGAGCCTGGGGCGTGATTCTTCCGGCCCGCGGGGCCGGCTTGCGAAGTAGGACGGTGCGTCTCGCCCGTCTTCAAATTTTCTTCTTCTTCGTCAATCCGCACGCGGATGGAGAGGCAAAGATGGAAGACGGGCGAGACGCACCGTCCTACTTTTTTGGGGTCAGCCCGCGCCGCCGCCGGCGACTTTCTTCGGCTCGCCCTTGAGCAGGGCGACCCCGTAGTCGCGGTTCATGCGGGCGATGAAGTCGATGCTGATGGACTTTGGACAAGCGGCCTCGCAGGAGCCGGTCACGGTGCAGTTGCCGAAGCCTTCCTCATCCATCTGGTTCACCATCGCGCGCACGCGCCGGTAGCGTTCGGGCTGCCCCTGCGGCATGAGTCCGAGGTGCGAGACCTTCGCGGCGACGAAGAGCATGGCGCTGGCGTTCTTGCACGCCGCCACGCACGCGCCGCAGCCGATGCATTGCGCGGCGTCCATGGCGAGGTCGGCGTCTTCCTTGGGCACCGGGATGCTGTTCGCGTCGGGCGCGGCTCCGGTACGGACGCTGATGAAGCCGCCGGCGTGCTGGATGCGGTCAAAGGCCTTCCGGTCGCAGACGAGATCCTTGATGATCGGGAAGGGCTTCGCACGCCATGGCTCGACGATGATTTCGTCACCGTCCTTGAAGCTGCGCATGTAGGTCTGGCAGGTGGCCACGCCGTGGTGCGGGCCATGCGGCTTGCCATCGATGACCAGGGAGCAGGTGCCGCAGATGCCCTCGCGGCAATCGTGGTCGAAGGCGATCGGCTCCTCGCCCTTGTTCGCGAGTTCCTCGTTCACCACGTCGAGCATCTCCAGGAACGACATGTTCTCGTTCAGCTCGGGCGAGGTGTACGTCTTCAGTTCGCCGGCGGACGTCGCGTTCTTCTGACGCCACACTTTCAAGGTAACTTTCATTCGATTTACGATTTTTGAATTACGATTTGCGGGCGCGCCGGCAGCGGGCTTCGCGGTGCTTCGAGGCAGAGCTGGTCACAATGGGTGACGACCCGGATGCGATCACAGTTTGTGATCGCATGCCTTTGAAGGCGTAAGGGTGATAGGTTGCCCGACGAAACTGGGTCGAGGTGGTCACCGATTGTGACCACCTATCTGCAGGTGGTTCCGTTGATTTTGTGGCATCTCCGGATGAACCGGTCACAGATTGTGACCGGTTCCCGTAGCTTGAAGTCACAATTTGTGACTTCAAGTTTACGCCATTTTCTTGGTGTTTCGAGGGGGGGGCAGCACTTGAGGTCACAAATTGTGACCTCAAGATCTGCGTACTCTCCTCCTCGGAAAGCTGAAACATGAAGTCTTCCGGAAACCTTTCGAGGTTACGTTTCACCGCCTGGTTGAGTGCCTTGGTTTCAACCTCGTAAAGCTCCGCCAATTGGAAATCCAGCAGCACCTTCTGCCCCCGCACGAGCAGGATGCGGCGCTCGATGCGTTCGGCAGGAATCAGATTGGATTCGGTGCTCATGGCCTGCCTTGAGGAGCTTTTCGCTTGGGTGCGGTTGCCGCGAGAGCCGTAGAGTAGCCATCTCCGAACTCAACCATCGTGATGTCCTCAAACCTGAAACGCCTTGGCTTCTGCCACTCGCAGTTGCAGTCCAAGTCGTGGAGCGTCACCGTAGAATCGGAAACCTTGAGCACCTCGCCTACGTAGCAGACGTCAGGACGTTTTCGTTCGATATGGATCACGACCAAGGGGAACAGAACCGCCACGGACTCCAGCATTCTTCGCCAATCGGAAACAGATACTGAATCTGGCATGATCGGACGCAGCTCTCGTAGATGTGCTGCCCGTTGCTGCCAGTATTTTTTCTGGTCGAACACCCGGTAGTCGCTTGCATCGGCAATGGGGATCACGCTGTAGCCGTTCAGAGAAAAAGTGTCCCAATCCAACTGATGAAACAGCATCAGAGATTCAGATAAGCCCGCCACGAAGCCCGCCACACGCCCCAGGCTTCGTGGGCGCCGTTCCACCTGGAAGAGGTTCTTCCCTACATGCTTCTTAAACGTTTTGTAGCGAGGAGACGCCATGACAGTGATCTATCGTGAACAGCGCCTCACTTGTAGCTCCGAGTGCTCATCTTCACTTCCTCGTATACGAGCGGTTCCTTATTGAGGATCGGGGCCTTGTCGGGGGCGCCGGCGTATTCCCAGGCGGCCACGAAGGCGAACTGGTCGTCGCGGCGTTTCACGTCGCCCGCATTGACGATGCCCTGCTGCACTTCAGGATCGGCGGCGGTGTACTGGTATTCCTCGCGGAAGTGTCCGCCGCAGCTTTCCTCGCGCATGAGCGCGTCGCGGCACATCAGCTCGCCCAGCTCGATGAAGTCGGCCACGCGGGCCGCCTTTTCCAAGCCCTGGTTCCAGCCGCCGGCTTCGCCGAGAACCTTCACGTTTGTGCGGTATTCCTCGCGCAGGTCGCCGATGAGCTGGATGCCCTTCTGCAATCCAGCCGCGGTGCGAGCCATGCCGCAGTATTCCCACATGAGCTTGCCGAGCTGCTTGTGGAAGCTGTCCGGTGTGCGCTTGCCGCTGCTGGTGGTGACGCGCTGGATGAAGCCCCGGACATTGTCCTCGGCCTCCTTGAACTCGCCCTTGTCGGTCGCGGGCCGGCTGCCGGCCTTCACCGTGGCGAGATAGGTGGCGATGGTGCTCGGGAGCACGAAATAGCCGTCGCTCAGGCCCTGCATGAGTGCGCTCGCGCCGAGGCGGTTCGCGCCATGGTCGGAGAAGTTCGCCTCGCCCAGCACAAAGAGGCCGGGGAGGTTGCTCATCAGGTTGTAGTCCACCCACAGGCCGCCCATCGTGTAATGCACGGCGGGATAGATGCGCATCGGCGTCTTGTAGGCGTCCTCGTTCGTGATCTCGTGATACATCGCGAAGAGGTTGCCGTAGCGTTCGCGAACCTTGTCCTCGCCCAGGCGTCTGATCGATTCGCTGAAATCGAGATAGACACCCAAGCCGGTCGGACCCACGCCTCGCCCCTCGTCGCAGACGTACTTGGCGGCGCGGCTGGCGATATCGCGCGGGGCAAGGTTGCCGAACGCGGAGTACATCCGCTCCAGGTAGTAATCACGGTCACCCTCGCCGATGTCCGCCGGGTTCTTGCCGCAATCTTCCTTCTTCTTCGGCACCCAGATGCGGCCGTCGTTGCGGAGCGATTCCGACATCAGGGTCAGCTTCGACTGGTAGTCGCCGGAGACGGGGATGCAGGTCGGATGGATCTGCGTGTAGCAGGGATTGCCGAAGGTCGCCCCGCGCTTGTAGGCCCGCCAGCTCGCGGTGACGTTGGAGCCGCGAGCGTAGGTCGAGAGGTTGTAAACGTTGCCGTAACCGCCCGTGGCGAGTACCACGGCGTCGGCGCTGTGCCGGGTGATTTCGCCGGTCTGCAGGTTGCGGACAATGATGCCCTTGGCGTGGCCGCCCACGACCACGAGATCGAGCATCTCGGAGTGCGTGTAGGATTTCACGGCCCCGGCGCCGATCATCTTGTTCAGCGCGGAATACGCGCCGAGCAGGAGCTGCTGGCCGGTCTGGCCGCGCGCGTAGAACGTGCGCGAGACCTGCGCGCCGCCGAAGGAGCGGTTGTCGAGCAGGCCGCCGTATTCGCGGGCGAAAGGCACGCCCTGCGCGGCGCACTGGTCGATGATGTTGACCGAGACCTCCGCCAGCCGGTGGACGTTGGACTCCCGGGCGCGGTAGTCGCCGCCCTTGATCGTGTCGTAGAAGAGCCGGTGAACGGAGTCACCGTCGTTCTGGTAGTTCTTCGCGGCGTTGATGCCACCCTGGGCCGCAACCGAGTGGGCGCGGCGCGGGGAATCATGGAAGACGAAGTTGTGCACCTCGTAGCCCAGCTCGGCTAGCGTGGCCGAGGCGCTGGCACCAGCGAGGCCGGCGCCGACCACGATGACCTTGTACTTCCGCTTGTTGGCCGGGTTGATCAGCTTGGAGCTGAACTTGTGATTCTCCCACTTCGAGGCGAGCGGGCCGGGGGGGATGTTGGAATTGAGCGTCGCCATGTTACTTCGCGCCTCCTTTCAGAACCTTCACGGCCGGAGTGCGGCCGCCGCCCCCGATGTCGGCCTTGAGCCGGTTTGCGTACTCCTGGCCGTGGTGGAAGACCAGCACCGACACCGGCATGGAGATGTAGCCGAGAAAGACCAGCAGGCTGGCCAGGCGCGCGAAGGCGGCGATGCGCGGCGCCCAGACGTGATTTCGCAGGCCGAGGGACTGGAACATCGAGGCCAGACCGTGGCCAAGGTGGAAGCAGAGCAGCCCGATCGCCACGATGTAGAACAGCGAAACGTACCAGACGCTGAAGCCGCAGACCATCATGGCGTAGATGTCCATCTCGCCGTTGTTGGGCTGGTAAAGCTCCTCGAAGCTCAGGCCCGTGAAGTTCACCTGCTCGACCAGGACCGTGAAATGCAGGAGGTGATAGACGATGAAGGCGAGAATGATCAGCCCGGAGAACAGCATCGTGCGCGAGGCGAGCGTGGCGTCCAGCGGCTTGGCCTTGCTGGCATAGCCCTGCGGGCGGGCGGCCTTGTTCTGGCCGCTCAGCGTGATCGCCGAGGCGATGTGCAGGCCGACCAGCGCCAGCAGACCGAGCCGGGCCGGCCAGAGAATCTCGGGCGTGCTCTTGAGGAAATGGCCGTAGCGGTTGATGGCCTCCGGCGGCAGGAAGAACTGCAGGTTGCCCAGCAGGTGCCCGACCACGAAAAGGAACATGCCCGCTCCGGAGAGCGCCATGATGTACTTCTTCCCGAGGGAAGATCGCCAGATCTGTTGCAACAGGTTCATGAACTTACGTGCCGGAGGATACGCCGCCGTCCTCTGGGTTGAACTTATCTAATGTTCCAAGCGCGACAACGTCAATGAATCAGCGCGGGATATAAGGGATGCTTGCCACTGACGTTAGCTTATGCCCAGCCGGCCGGGCAGCTCCGCCAATGAGGAGAGCTGGTCAAGCGGCTGGCCGGTACACCTTCCGCGACGCAGCAGCAGGGATGACCAGCCGCAGGCGCGGGCGGCCTCGGCGTCTTCCCGGGCGGAGTCACCCACATGCAGCAAGTCCGCCGGAGCGAGCCGCAGGCGGTGGGCCGCATGAGCGAAAATCTCCGGCGAAGGCTTGTGCGCGCCCGCCTCCGCCGAAACGACAATGACTTCGAAATGCCGGGCGAGATCCAGCCGCTGTAGCAGAGGGCCGAGGCGTTCATCCCAGTTGGAGAGGGCGGCCAGCCGGATGCCGGCAGCGGCCAGGGATTCCAGACAGGGCCGAACGTCGGGGAACACGTGCCAGGCGTCCGGTTCGGTGAACCGTTCCCACAGCGCTTGGAAAAGCTCCGGGGCGGCGGCCTTGGGGGTGAGTCCCTCGAACGTGCTCCGGACGATCGCGGCCCAATCGGCCGTGGTGTAATTGAAAGTGCCGGGCACCCGGTGCGCCGCCCGCCAGGCTGCGGCGAAGCGTTCGTTCAGCAGTCCGGGCTCCAGCCGTTCGCCGAGGACGGCTTGCGCGCCCTCGGCATAGAGGTGCCCCACCGACGGCCAGGGCTCGATCAGGGTGCCACCCACATCGAACGTCACCGCCCGTACCCCGGCTGCGAACGGCCGGCTCATTGCGCCTGCACGCGCAGGAAGCCGGCACCGCCGGAGGGGGCGATCTGCTTGAAACTGAAATGTCCCGGCGAGTTGGTGGCAAGGGTCGCCACCAGTGGCAGGTAGGGGCCGGCGGGATCGGACGCCTTGAGCAGCGTAAGCAGGGTCGCGTTCGCGCCCGTCAGGGTGAAATCCACCCGCAGATTGCCATTGGGCCCGAGCACGATCGCACTGACGTCGAGCGCCTGGGCGGTGGGGAGAGTGAAGGTCGCGGTGACTGACTTGTTGGCGTTCATCACCAGGTTGGTGGGACTGACGGTGCCGTTCAGATCGCCCGACCAACCGGTGAACACCCAGCCAGGAAGCGGCGTGGCAGTGAGCGACACGACATCGTTGGAGAGGTAAGCGCCTTTGAGTGGTAGCGCGGTGACGGTCCCCAATCCGTTGACTCCGGTGGTCAGGGTGAAGGTGGGAGCAAAGACGGCGGTGACCGACCTGTTGGCGCTCATCACCAGGTTGGTGGGACTGATGGAGCCGCTCAGGTCGCCCGACCAGCCGGTGAACACCCAGCCGGGTGCCGGCGTGGCGGTGACCGACACGACGTCGTTGGAGAGGTAAGCGCCTTTGAGTGGCAGCGCAGTCACGGTCCCCAGTCCATTGGTGGCGGTGGCGAGCGTGAAAGTGGGAGCGAAGATCGCGGTAACCGACCTGTTGGCGTTCATCACCAGGTTGGTGGGACTGATGGACCCGCTCAGATCGCCCGACCAGCCGGTGAACACCCAGCCGGGAGCCGGTGTCGCGGTGACCGACACAACGTCATTTGAGAGATAAACTCCCTTGGTGGGCAGCGCGGACACGGAGCCCTGTCCATTGACGGCGGTGGTGAGGGTGAAGGTAGGAACGAAGATAGCGGTGATCGACTTGTTCCCGTCCATCACCAGGTTGGTCGGGCTCAGCGAGCCACCCAGATCGCCGGTCCAGTTCACGAAAGCCCAGCCCGGTGCTGCGGTGGCGCTCAACGACACTACCTCCCCGTTGGCGTAGGTGGCCTTCAGCGGATTGGCCGTTACCGTACCCTGACCGCTGACCGCCGTGGCCAAAGTATGATTGTTGCTGAAATTGGCGGTGACGGTGGTGTTCGCGTTGAGCGTCAGCAAGAGCGGATTGGCACTGCCGGTGGCCCCGCCTGACCAGCCCATGAAAGCCATGCTGAACATGGGGTTGGCGATCAGCGTGACCGGAGTGCCGGGCGAGTAGATCCCGCCTGGAGGGAGGGCCAAGACGCTGCCGGGGCCGTTGGTGGCCAGCGTGAGCGTGACCGATGGCGGGGTGCCGGTGGTCGTGCTCAGGAAGAACCAGGGCCCGAAATTCAGGAAGCGCCCGCCAATCTGCGGGCTGGCGTGCAGCGCATAGTCACCGGCCGCCGGCGGCACGAAGCCAAAGCTGGGCTGAGTCTCCGCAGTGGTTGTGATCTGGGTCAGCTGTTCGACACCCGTGAAGCTGAGATCGTCGAAGAAGAAACCGTAGAGCGATCCGGTCTGGTTGAAAAAGACGGTCTGTGCGCCCCTCACGACCACGTAGGTGAAGCGCACCGAGATTTCCTGGTCGGCGAAGGCGGTCAGCGGAATGACCCGCGGCGTAAATCCGTTTTCGATGGTGCTACCGCTGTTGTTCGTGCGGCCGTGCTGTTCCCAAAGGGTGATCCAGGAAGCGCCGCTGTTCGTGGAAATCTGCGCCCGGGCAAACTCGTTGGTGGTGGCGGCAGCGAGGCGGGTCGCAAAGGTCATCTGGGCCGTGGCGGTGGTCCGCAACCGCGCGTTGAGGGTCAGCACCTGATCCGTGGAGTTGGTGTGCGCCAGATGGTAGCTGGCCGTGCCGGTCGCGTGCGAATCCGTGGAGATCACCGAGTAGCCCGGCGCGACACTGGCGGTGAAATCGCCGGCGCCGGTCTCGGCCCCGATCACGCCGGAGAAGAGCGTGCGTTTGGCATATTCCCAGCGGTAGGCGGTGGCACCGGGAACGGGCTGGGCGACATACGGCGTGGAGCCGGACACGTTGGCCAGCTTGGTGCCGCCGATGATGGGCGGCACATAGGTCAGCGCGAGGTCCACCTTGAGATTGCTGCCGCCGGCGACCGTGACGGACTTCGAGAACCCGGTGAAGTTTGGTCCGTTGAAGCTCACCACCTGCGGGCCGTCTGCCGTGGGCACGGCATAGCCGCCCGAATTGGCCGTGACCGCGAAATTGTCGTTGCCGCCGATCGTGACGGTCAGGCCGCCGATGCCCTCGCCGGGGTCGTAGGCCTGGTTGCCATTCAGATCATAGTAGGCGACGCCGGTCACCAGCGGCTGCTGGCCCGGGCGCGCGCCGAAATCAAAGGTCACCAGCTGCGGTCCGACTTTGCCGATGTTGGTGATGCCATTGTTGATGTTGGTGACCGTGTTGCTGGCATTCAGCACCCCGATGCCGATTTCGTGGAAGCTGGCCGAATGGTTGTTGAGCCGGTGGCCGGGCGGATCCTGCACGCCGCCGGGACCGTTCCCCCAGTCCACCTCGAAGCCCGCGTGGCCGTTGGGGACCGAGTCGGCAAAGGCAAAGACGCTCTCGCCGGCGGTGCTGAATGTGTAGCCCGCCGCCGTGATACGGTCGCCGGTCGTATTGACCACATTCGCCGATCCGGCCGGGCTGGTTTCCTCGTGGGCCTGGATGCCGTTGGCCAGCATCCACTGCGTATGGCCCCGCGCGGCCGTGGTCAGATGCGGTTCCAGCGCCAGCGGGGGCAGGGGCGGAAAGGCCGCCAGGTCCGTCTGCAGCTTCGCCAGGTCCACGTTGAAAAACTGGTAGGCGGCCAGCGTGACGGAATCCAGGTTGGCCGTCGTGGCGAGGCGGACGCCTTCCGCGGCCGGGTTGGCCCGGGCGCGGTTGAGCAGCTCCAGGTAGTACTGCTCGTCATCCGTGGGATCGCCGATGGAGTACTGGACGCCGGTGCCGGCCGGCGTCGGGGCGTTCGGGCGCGGGGCGGGATTTTTGAACTCGGTCACCGCCGGCGGGGGCGCCACGGGATCGGCCGCACGCAGCGCGGTCATGCACACCAACCCCGCGAGCAAATGTCTCAATGCCTTCATCTCAATAGAAATCAGTCATAGCCAAGCCAATCGAATTGCAGCGAGAGAAAAAACGGACGGACCCAAATCATTCATCCGGACCACCCAGGCCGGCGGCCAAATCTTCCGCGCTCCAGTTTTGACGGGCGGTCTCCAGTCGGTCCGCCGTGCGGCCATGTTCCCAGACGGCGAATCGAGCCGTTCGCCCTGGATCGCCCGTCCACGCCGGTTGCGCCAGCAGACCCGCCAGGTAGCCCCCGAGAGCATCTCCGCTGCCACCTTGGGCCAGGCCCGGGTTGCCGGTCGGATTCACATGGGCCGGCCCCGTGGGGCCACCGACCAATGTCTGGTGACCTTTCAGGACCGTCCAGATGCCCTGGCCCGTGAAAGCGGCGAGCATCTCGGGTCGCTTCAGGTCCGTGGGCAGTCCGCGTTTGGCGAGCCAGCGGGCCGCTTCGCCCGGATGGGGGGTGATGATGCGCAATGCCTGCGCACACGGCGTCTCGGTGGCCAACCAGTCCAGCGCGCTGGCATCGGCCACCATGGGCAGGGACAATTCCCGCCACCACGCCACAACCTGCGCGCGCAGCCAGTCCGGCACTTCCGGGCCGGCCAGGCCGGGGCCAACCAGCAGAACGGTGGTCTTGGCCGGGAGCTCCAGGGGTTGCCGCCAGGGGCGCACCATCGGGGCGGCCAGTTGCGAGGCGACCGGCCCGTAGGTTTCCGGCGAAGTAATGACCGTGATCAGCCCCGGCCGGGCGCGGCCAGCGGCCCGGGCGGCCAGCACAGCCGCACCATGGTATCCCAGGCTGCCCGCGATGATGGTCACGTGGCCAAAGCTGCCCTTGTGGGCAACGACTGGGCGGGCCGGGGGAAGGGCGGAGAAATCGGACGTTTCCGTCCACCACAATGGGAAATCAACCGCGGTGCCGGTCTGTCGGCGCTGTTTTTCACCAATGACCGTCTCCGGGTAGGGCAGCAGCCCGACGCCGGTCGCGACTTCCAACCGCCCGACGTATTCCATGGCGGATTCCGCCAGCAGTCCGCGCTTGGGCGCGCCAATCGTGAGGGTGATGGTGGCACGGATGGCGGCACCGCGCGGCAGCCCGGTGTCAGCATCCAGCCCGGAAGGGGTGTCCACGGCCAGAATCGGCAGGCCGCATTCATTGACCGCCGCAAAGAGCTCCTGCCAGGCAGGATCAATCTCCCGGTTCAGGCCGACGCCGAACATCCCATCCACGATCCACCCGGGCTTGGAGTCGCGCGCCAGCAACAGCCGGAGATCGGTCACTACCTGGCGCGGGATGAAGGCGTTCACAATCTTCGCATCCCGTTCGCCCAGATGGGCTAGCGCGGCCCGGGTGTCGTCGCCATTGTGGCCACGGCCGGCGAGCAAAACGATGCGGTCGCCCGGCTGGGTAAGTTCGCGCAGGCGCGCGGCCAGACGCTCGCCCACCCGGGCGATCACATCGGCTTCACGGACGCCGGCGGCCCAGGTGGCGTCTTCCCAGGCGCGCATCTGTTCAAGGGTTAGGACGGGCAGGGCCATGTCGGTCTCAGGGCTGACGCAGCCACTTTAAGCTACGTCGCCGCTCAGCATCCGGATTCACCGGATTTGCACGGGTGAAATTTCAGTGAACAGCGAGTTCCTGTCGGATGCCGAACTTTTCCACCCGCTTGCGCAGGGTGGCGCGGGTGATGCCGAGCAGCTTGGCCGCCTGCACCTGGTTGCCCTTCGTTTCCTTGAGGGCCTCGATGATGAGTTCGCGCTCCACGGCCGGCAGCACGCGCAGCTTGCTGTCGCCCCGGGCGAAGCGAAACAGCTGGCGGGCAATGCCCGGAATATCCATGGGCTGGGCGGCCGATGCGGAGGGGGCAACGGCCACGGTGGCCGGGCCGGTGGGGCCGTTGGCTGCGGTGCCCGCCGGCGTTTCTGTCTGGATCGCCGAAAGCACCTCGGCCGGCAGGTCCGAGGGCAGAATGGCGGAGCCCTTGGCCACGACCGTGGCGCGGCGCAGCACGTTCTCCAGCTCGCGGACGTTGCCGGGCCAGTGATAGGCTTCCAGGGCCGCGAGCGTGACCTGCCCCAGCGACTTTGGCTTGCCGCCGGGACCAGCCAGCTTCCGCAGGAAGTAATCCACCAGCAGCCGGATGTCATCCCGGCGTTCCCGCAACGGCGGGAGCTGGATGCGCACGACATTCAGCCGGTAGAACAGGTCCTCGCGGAACTGCTTCGCCTTGACGGCCTCTTCCAGGGGCTTGTTGGTCGCCGCGATCACGCGGACGTCCACCTTGATGGACTCGCCACCGCCCACGCGCTCAAACGTGCCGTTCTGCAGCACGCGGAGGATCTTTGTCTGCGTGGTGGACGTCATGTCGCCGATTTCGTCCAGGAAGATGGTGCCCTTGTCGCACTGTTCGAACTTGCCGATGCGCAGCTGGGTGGCCCCGGTGAAGGAGCCCTTCTCGTGGCCGAACAGCTCGCTTTCCAGCAGGTTCTCGGGGATGGCCGCGCAGTTGATCGCCAGAAACGGACGCTCACTCCGGCGGCTGTAATGGTAGATGGCCCGCGCCACGAGCTCCTTGCCGGTGCCGCTTTCGCCGGTGATGAGCGCGGTGGCATCCGTGGCGGCGACCTGGCCAATGAGCTTGAAGATCGCCTGCATGGACTCGCTGCGGCCGATGACCCCGGCCTCGTAGTCCTCCGACTCGAGCATCGGCTGGAGGGCGACCGCCTGGCGCATGTCGCGGGCGGCCTTGAGCGCCGCCGCGACCAGGGCTTTCAGCTTGGGCACGTCGAAGGGCTTCAGCAGGTAGTCGTAGGCTCCGAGCTTCATCGCCTCGATGGCGGTCTGCGTGGTGCCGTAGGCGGTCATCAGGATGACCGGCAGCTTGGGGTCCAGCTGGCGGATGCGGCGGAGCGTTTCGAGGCCATTGAGGCCGGCCATCCGGATGTCGCTGAGAATGAGGTCGGGCTTGATCTTGGGGATGAGGCGCAGGCCTTCCTCGCCGCTGGAGGCGGTGTGCAGCTCGAGTTCAGGGGAGTCGAAGATGCGGCGGAACGAGTATTGCACGTCGGCCTCGTCATCGATCAGCAGCAGTTTGTCCATCAGGTGTCCGAAAGCTAGCGCGCGGGAAGGCAGATTGCCAACCATGCTTGCCGCTGACTTATGGGGAAGAGAGGTCGAAGCCCCCACGAACGGCGCCGTTCGGCACTATCCGACGGTTTGCGGAAGATTTTTGTGGCATTGGAAACCTCCTTTGTTACTTTGCGCGGCCTTCGTTCCGACCAGTCGCTTGTGCAGGCGTCCCGGCGAAACGGGGAAAAGCGTTCAAATTCGCGTAACCAGCTGTGAGTGCCAACAAAGCTTCGGTAAAGAAACCGGCTCCCGTCGTCCGCGGCAAGACCGTCGGTTCGGCGAGCGCGGCGTCCATCCTTGGACGCCCGTTGGCTAAGAACGCCAAGACCTCGGCCCCCACGTGGACGCCGAACAGCAAGGTGAAGCCGGACCTGCAGAAGTTCTACCAGAACCTGCTGGAGCTGCACGCCCGCCTGCGCGACCAGATGTCCGGTCTCGCCAAGGAATCCCAGGCCGAGATGGAGAGCTACAGCCTCCACATGGGCGATTCCGGCACCGACAATTTCGACCGTGATTTCGCCCTGAGCCTGCTGTCGTCCGACCAGGATGCCATTTACGAGATCGAGGAGGCCCTGAAGCGCATTGAAAAGGGCACCTACGGCATCTGCGAGCTCACCAGCAAACCCATTCCCAAGGCCCGGCTGGAAGCCATCCCTTGGGCCCGTTTTACCGTTGAGGCCCAGGCCCAGCTGGAGAAGGAAGGCGCGCTGAAACAGCGCCGTCTCGGTGCGCTCGGCACCGTGGATGCCGCCGGCGGACCCGACGTGGATGACGGTGATGACGAACCGGATGAGAAGCCGGCCGCGAAAGAAAAGGACTGATTTTTTATGCCCCGCGAAGTTGTAACCATTGAGTGCTCGGAAGCGCGCAAGGAAGGAAAGCCCCCCAGCCGCTACCAGACCAGCCGTAACAAGAAGCTGCAGACCGAGAAGGTGGAGAAGATGAAGTTTAATCCCTTCCTCCGCCGTCACACCCTGCACAAAGAAATCAAGTAAGCCATGCCCCGCAAGACCAGTCTCGAGGAAAAGAAGAAACGCCGCAGCGCATCCTCGCGCACCCCTCGGCCCAAGCCGAAGGTCGATTTCACCATCGACGCGATCGACTACAAGAACGTCACCCTGCTCAAGCAGTTCGTGACGGAAAATGGTCGCATCCTGCCGCGCAAGTACACCGGCCTGCCGGCCCATTATCAGCGCAATCTGTCCGACGCGATCAAACGCGCCCGCCAGATGCTGCTGATGAAGTAATCGGCGCCCGTCGAAAACCCGCTGGGTAAGCCAGCGGGTTTTTCGTGCACACAGTTTGCAATTCATTTGCAACAAGGCGTCGGGCTGCTATTTCCTTCCTATGCCCTCCGGCTTACGAAGCTTCCTGGCCCTGCTCGTCCTGTTGTTAGGACTTGCTGGAAAGGCATTTGGAGAGGATGGCAAAATCAGGGTGCTTACCTCCATCCCGCCCCTCTATTGCTGGGCGGTGAACGTGGCAGGCGATCTGGCCACGGTGGAGAATCTGCTGCCGGCCGATGTCGGCCCCCATGATTATCAGTTCAAGCCCAAGGACTTGAAACGCCTCCAGGCCGCCGATCTGATCGTGCTGAACGGGCTTGGCCTGGAGGAGTGGTTCACGAGGGCCATCCAAGCCAATGCGATGGACGCCGAACGCAAGGTCATCCACATCGCCGATGGCTTGTTGGAGACGAACCTGATTTTCCACCTGCCCACCCTGGAACTGGACCCGGGTAAGCCAGGAAAAGAGCAAGGGCATGAGCACGATCACGGACCTCGGACCCGGGACTCGGGACCCGGGACCGATCATGACCTGGCCAACCCTCATCTCTGGCAGGACCCGCAACTGGCCATGCACGGGGTCACCAACATCCTGCTGGCCCTGCAGCGGATCGACCCTGCCCTCGCCGCCGGTTACCAGCGCAACGCCACGGCCTACCTGAGCCGGTTGGCCGCCCTGGACACCGAGATCCGGCAGGCCGTTGCCGGCTTTTCATCCCGCACCGTGGTGACGTATCACGACGCCTTTCCCTATTTCTGCCGCCGCTACGGAATCGACCTGGCCGGAGTCATTGAGCAGGTGCCCGGCTCCGATCCTTCACCGCGTTATCTGGCGGAGCTGCTGAAAGTCATCCGCGCGCGGAAGGTGAAGGTCATCTTCACCGAGCCGCAGTTCAACCCGCGTCTGGCGAAGCGTCTGGCGGACGATCTCGGCATTGCGGTTGCCGAACTCGACGTGCTGGAGACCGGCGCGCTTTCGCCGGACAGCTACGAGGATGGCCTCCGGCGCAATCTCCGCGTGCTGCAACAATACCTGAAGTGACATGGCCGAAATCCATTTCCATCCCCGTGGGCTGGCCATCGAGGTGCGTGGCCTGCGCGTCACCCTCGGCGACACCGCGGTGCTGCGCGGGGTGGATTTCCATGTGCCCAAGGGCCAGATCGTCGCGCTGATCGGTCCCAATGGCTCCGGCAAGACCACGCTGCTACGCTGCCTGCTGGGGCTGCAACGGCCCGATGCGGGGCAGGTAAGGCTGCTGGGGGAGGAAGTCGGCCCGGCGGTGTTGAAGCGCATCGGCTACGTGCCGCAGCGGCTGCCTTTCGACCGCAGTTTCATCCTGAGCGTCCGGGAGTTCCTGTCGCTCCGGCTGCGGGAGACGCGCGGCTGGTTCTGGCAGCGCCACCGGAGTACCGATGCCCATCTCCGGGCCGCTCTCGCCGAGGTCGGGGTGGATCATCTCTTTGACCGGCCCATCGCCGGCCTGAGCGGCGGCCAGTTGCAGCGCGTGCTCATCGCCTTCAGCCTGCTGGGCAAGCCGGAGCTGCTCCTGCTCGACGAGCCCACCGCCGGCGTGGACACCCCGGGCGAACAGGATTTTTACGGGCTGATCACGGAGGTTCATCGCCGGCACAAACTCACCGTCGTACTGGTCTCCCACGATCTCTCGATGGTGTACCGGCACGCTGCCCGCGTGTACGCGCTCAATGGGATCATCTGTTGCGAAGGGACGCCGGAAGAGGTGATGAACGCCGATTCGCTCAAGCAGGCCTACGGCATTCACGTGACGCCCTATCACCACGAACACGGCCCCGGCCACCACCATGTTCACTGAAGCCTACATGCAGCGCGCGCTGCTCACCGCCCTGCTGCTGGCGCCGCTGTGCGGACTGCTCGGCGTCTTTGTCACGGCGCGGCGGATGGCCTTCTTCAGCGACACCATTTCGCACGCGGCGCTGGCCGGCATCGCGGTTGGCTTCTGGCTCGGCTTCACTGACCCGACGCTGCCGATGATCGCCGTCAGCCTGGGCGTGGCGATGTTCATGCTCTGGCTACGGGAGAAGACCGACCTGCTCAACGACACCATCATGGCCCTGTTGCTGAGCGGCTCGGTCGCCTTCGGCATCGTCGTGCTGAGCCTGCTCAAGGGCTACCGTGGCGAGCTCCACCGCTATCTCTTCGGCGACATCCTCAGCGTGGGACCGCAGGAGGTGGCGATCGCCGTGGTCGTCACGGCCATTGTCGGCACGGTGGTTTTCGCCCGCCTCAACGCGCTTGCCCTGTTGACCGCCCACGAGGATCTCGCCCACGTTTCCGGCATTTCCGTGCGCGGGTTGAACTACGCCTTTGTGCTCGTGCTCACCGTGGTCGTGGCACTCAGCATCCGGCTGCTGGGAATCATCCTCGTCACCTCGCTGCTGGTGATCCCGCCGGCCACGGCCCGGAACCTGGCCAACAATCTCCGCCAGCAGCTGATTCTCGCGATTATTGTGGGCGCCTTGGGTGGTGCGGGCGGGGTGGCGCTCAGCTTCCAGTTCGACCTGCCGTGCGGGCCATCCATCGTGCTGACGTGCCTGGGCCTGTTCCTGATCACCTTGGTCGGCAGCGCCCTCCGGAAATCCCGCCGCAGAAACCTTTCACCCATATGAAGCAGCCCTGCGCATTGCATCCACATCCGCATTCGCACGCCCACCGGCTTATCCAACCGCCGCTGAACGAGCTTACGGAGCAGTTGCGCCGCCGGGACCGCAAGATCACGGCCCCGCGCCAGGCGATTCTCGAAGTTCTCCGCCGCCACCAGCATCCGCTGACCAACCGGGAAATCCATGCCGCGCTCGGGGAGAGCGAATGCGATCTCGCGACCGTGTACCGCAACCTGAACACTCTGGAGCAGATGGGCATGGTGCGCCGCTTCGACTTCGGCGACGGTACGGCGCGTTTCGAACTGCTCGCCGAAGGGGACGATGGCCACCACCACCATCTTGTCTGCACGCGGTGCTCCACGGTCGTCGAGGTGGACGGCTGCTTCAGCACCGAGGTGGAAGCCCGCCTCGCGCGCACGCACGGCTTCACCCAGATTACCCATCGTCTGGAATTTTTCGGGCTTTGCCCGAAGTGCGCCGCGGGGACGTGACGAGTATGCAGTAATCAGTAGGTCAGTGATCAGTAATCAGTGAAGCATCCGTGATGCATGGTCCACTGACCTACTGATTACTGCTCATTGGCTCACTTCTTCAGCAGCCCCTGCCAGCCCAGCCAGTCGGTGAAGCGTTCGATCCAGCCGTCCGTGGGTTTGTTTTGAACGTTCATGCCGAAGCCGTGACCGCCCTGCGCCACCAGGTGCAGTTCGGCGGACTTCTTGGCGGCCGTCCATTCGCGGTAGAGGTCCACGCTCTGCGGCGCGAGCCCGAGCGGGTCATCGGTGGCGGTGAGGATGAACAGGGGCGGCGCATCGGCGGGCACCCCCTTGGGCTTCGGCGTCCAACTGAACGCGGGATAGATGGGCGCGACAAAGTCAGGCCGGGTCGCGGCGGTGTAGTTGTACGCCACCGAGCACGCCACGGTGCCGCCGGCGGAAAATCCGATGATGCCCACCCGCTGCGGATTCACGCCGTATTCCGCCGCGTGCGTACGGACGTACCCGATCGCGGCCAGCCCGTCGGCCATCGCCAACGGGATGATGGGTGCGACGATGGGGCCGATGTCGCCGCTGGCCATGAGTTCCTTGGCCGGGTCATCCGTCTTGCACTCCACCAGCCGGTAACGGAGCACGAAGCTGGTCACCCCCTTCTTCGCGAGCGCATGGGCTACGTCAAAACCCTCGCTGTTGATGGACAGCAGGAAGAAGCCGCCACCGGGCGCGATGACGACCGCAGTGCCATTGGCGACGGTGGGATCGGGGTGGACAACGGTGATCGTGGGATTTACCACGTTGAACACGACGGGACCACCCCACGCGGTTTTGGGAACTTCCTTTTCAGTGTGGGTCCATTTCTCGGAGCCGGGGGCTGGGCCGTCGTAAAGGCGGATCACTTTGTCCTCGGCGCTGAGGCTCAGGCAGCCAATGGCGAGCAGGGGCAGCAGAAAGGTACGCATGGTTTTCCCGGTTTGAAATTTCACTGGAACAGCTGCGGGGCGAACTCATTCAGGTACTCACGCCAGTTGATCCAGGTGTGGGCGCCCTCGGTCTCCTTAAAGACCACGTTGAACTGGTGCTGCTTGAACATCTCGACCGTCTTGCGGGAAGTCTCGATCAGGAAGTCCTCCTTGCCGGTGGCGAACCAGAAGAGCTTCAGCCCCTTTTTCAGTTTGGCGTCGTCTAGCATGGCCTTGTGGGTCTGCTCAAAGCTCGGGCCCTGTGGAGCGGGTGCGCCGGGGCGGGTCACGATGCCGAAGATTCCGGAGCTATAGACCCCAAGGTAGCCGAACTTGTCGAGGTTCGGGATGCCGATGTTCAGCGTCTGCGCTCCGCCCATCGAGAGGCCGGCCATGGCGCGGTGCGAGCGGTCGGTGTAAACGCGGTAGCGCTGCTCCATCTGCGGCATGATGTCCGTGGTGAACTCCGTCTCGAAGTCACCGCCGAGGGATCCACCCATGCGGAACGGCCCCGTGTGGCCGTGCGGCATCACGACGACCATGGGCTTGGCCTTCTTGGCGGCGATGAGGTTGTCCATGATGAAGCCGGCGCGGCCCACGGTGCTCCACGAGTCGTCCGAATCGAACGCGCCGTGCAGCAGGTAGAAGATCGGGAACTTGCCCTTGCCCGTCGAATATCCCGGTGGGGTGTACACATGCAGCCGGCGGAATTTCTTCAGCGTCGAGGACCAGTAGGTGATCTCGCTCACCGCGCCGTGCGGCACGGCCATGGTGTCCATCCAGTCCGCGCCCGGCACATGGACGAGGCTCCAGGTGTTCTCGTTCGACTCACTGGTCTTTGGATTGCGCGGGTCGATCACCGAGACGCCGTCCACGTTGAAATTGTAGCGATAGCTGCCGGGATTGATGGGGCCGAGGGTCACTTCCCAGACGCCGTTGGTGCCCTTGACCAGATCCTTGCCCTGACCGAGGCCGGGCAAGTCACCGGCGGACAGTTTCACGGACTCCGCCTTGGGCGCCTGAATGCGGAAGGTCACCTGCCGGTCCGCCGCCACCTCGGGCGACACCACCGGAGGCGGCGGGGTGGGACGCTGGGCGGCGACATTCAGGGCGATGGACAAAGAGGCGAGGAACGTGGCCAGGAGCGGACGGAAGCGATAAGGGGAGTGCATGATCTCAAAAAATGAGAGGGCCGACCGGGTTTGGTTACGTTAAATCGGTTTCAGCGAGGCCAAAGCACGGGCCCCACCGTATGAAGTCGCACTTGCCACAAGTTGCCGAGCGGCGTAGAGCGGGAGCATGACTCGGCTGGGAAATCTCGGGTGTTGCGTGTGCTTGGCGGCTTTGGCGGCAGGTACGGTTCAGGCGCAGTCCATCCAGAACAACCAGACGGCGACCGCCGTGGCGGCCAATATGACCGGAGTGACCGGGCAGGGGCGGGGCATCACCGCCGTGACGCGCCGCACGGTGATGAGCGCGCCGGGGCAGGCGGCGAATGGCTTTTTTGCCGCCGGCGGAGTCAATGTGGGGCCAATCGCAAATGTTCCTGTGCCAGTCGCAGCTCCGGCCGCACCCGTGGTGGCGGCCAATTCGCCCGGCTTGGAGCGCCCCGACGTGCAAGCCGCCCTGCGACAGCTGGCGGCGTCGGGCAACGTCGAGGCCCGCCAGTTGCTAAAGCCTTCCACGCCAATCGCTACCGCAGCAGCGACTGCCTCGCCCCATTGAGGGGAGGCCGCGTTTATCGGCGAATTCGGGCGGAAAAGCCTTATTGAGGGCTGCTGCCGAGCACTGAGGTGGAACCCTAGGGAGGCAGTCAGATGCGGCTTTCACGAGGAGGAGAGGGCTTACCCACGAACAGGCGGGCACCCGATTGTAACGTCGCGTGATATTCCCATGATTGGGCTCGTACTTGACCGAGTTATCCGGGTTTCAGTTGGAAACCGGAAGCCGGTCGGAAGATCAAATCATGACCACACGCAACTCAGCTTGGTTCCGGGCCGCAATTCTGGCAGCCGCCACCGCCGCCCTCGTTCCGATGACGACGCAGGCGACGACCCCGGGCTCGCTGGGCTCGATCACCACCGATGTGTACATCGGCTCGACGGTCACCTCGACCGCCGTCGGCGTCGGCTGGAAGATCGGTACGGTCGCCAACTCGACCGAGTGGGTGACGGAGATCGGCTTCACCCTGGATTCGGTGACGCTGAACGGCGGCACCAGCACGGTGCCGGCCGGCTTCGGCAGCACGGCGGGGATCACCGGCGGTTTCTGCGTGGAACTGGGGCAGAACGTCAACGTGCCTTCCACGGTCACCTACGACTTCGTGCCGCTCAGCCGCCTCGACTATTCGACGGCTCCGGGCTCCGGCACCGGCGCTGCGCAGTCGTCGGGTGTCGCTTCCGGCGGCATCGGGACGAGCAAGGCGGTGCTCATCCAGCTTCTCTTCGATCAGTATTACGCGCCGCTCGTGCCGAACGGCAGCGCCTCGACGACGGTTCAGAACAACCGCTCCGCCTTTCAGATCGCCCTGTGGAAGTTCACCCACCAGCAGCTGAACGGCACGGTCGCCGCTTCCAACTGGAGCCTGAACTACACCTCCGGCAGCGCCACGTCGGACACCTTCGGTTACGTCACCACGCCTTCGTCCGGTGACGCGGCGATCATCGCGACCGCCAGCGGCTACATCAGCAGCGTGCTGGCGCTCTACAACACCTATGGCGACAGCTACCACGGCACCACGCCGCTGATCGGCCTCGCCAGCCCCGACTACCAGGACCTGATCGCGGTCTCGAACAACCCCAATTTCGCCTCCCCGGTCCCCGAGACATCCACCTGGGCGGCGGTGGGCTTCGTGGCGCTCGCCATCGGTGGCACCGCCTGGCGCCGGATGCGCCGCTGATTTGTCCGCCGGATTCGGCGCTAAAATCGGCATTCGAACCTCGAAATTCGAAATTTAAAAAGGCCCTGGCGCAAGCCGGGGCCTTTTGCTTTTCACGGGACCGTTACCGAAAAAAAGTTGCGGTGTTCCGAGGCGGTACTACTTCTGGCCACCTATGAACTTCAGCCAGCCTGATCTCACCCTCCACGCACCCCGCAGTCCGCGCGTCCAGCTCGGTGGCTACGTCACGCTCCCGCGCATGATCGACAAGTGCCGGGCCACGCTCGCCAGCAAAAACGGCGAGTATCACTACAACTGCCCGCTGGACCAGCGCCTGCTGGCCTTCGCCGGCGTCGATGCCGAGGCCTTCAAGGCTCAGGTGGCATCCGGCAAGGGCGACGGCGAGCTGCTGGAATGGTTCTCCGCCAACGCGGCCAACAAGCCCGCCGACTGGCAGATCGAGCAATGGAGCCGCTGGTACAGCGCCCGTACCGTCAGCGATGTCGAAACCCGCGAGTACTTCAACGGCCTGCATAAGAAGTACGGCGAGAAGCGCGAGGATATCGTCAACTGGTTCGACCTGCTGGACGTGGATGACTACGTGAGCTTCGGCGGCAAGGCCTGAGCCGGAGAATTCGCGCGGGTTTCCGCGAACACACGCCGGATGGTTTGACCGCCATCCGGCGTGATCCTTTTCGGGGGCTGCTTTGGGAATGGTCCGGAGAGTTTGGGTGACAAAAACTCCCGTTTGCCAATTCTACGCAGACGTATCACTTTGTCGTCCGTCCTAATCAGCACATGAGCGACATCCCGCATCTGCCCGCCCTGCGTCTCGGCCGCCCCTACGAGTCCCTCGACAAGATCGAGGTCAAGGACCACCGCACCGGCGAGGTCCGGGCGCTCGTCTCCCAGGTCAATGGCGGCATCCTGAAACGGGACTTCACCAAGCTGGCCGCCGCCCGCGCCTCGCTGAAGAAGTTCACCGTCGCGGAACTCGTCGCCCTGTCGGCCAAGGCCGGCGAACTCTTCCTCAATGGAACGCTGCCGTTCGGCGATCGCGGTCACACGCAGTCGCCGGCCGAATACATCGCGACCCTCAGCGGCACCTCCGGCCTGCCGCATGTGATGGTGAAGCGCAACATGAGCAAACTGCACTACGCCCTCACGCACCTCGGCGAAGTGCTCAACGGCCTCTCGCGCGGACTTGATTTTACGATCATTGACCGTGGCTACGGCGAACAGTTCGGCACGAAGCTCAGCTTCTTTCCCACCTGCTCGGCGCTCGGCCTCGTGATGCCGAGCAATTCCCCGGCGGTGAATTCGCTCTGGCTCCCGGCCGTGGCGCTCAAGACCCCCGTGGTCATCAAGCCCGGCAAGGAAGAGCCGTGGACGCCCTACCGGCTGATCCAGGCCTTCATCGCCGCCGGTGTGCCGGCCGAGGCTTTCGGTTTCTATCCGACCGACCACGACGGCGCGGCGACGATCCTGAACACCTGCGGTCGCGCGCTGATCTTCGGCGACAAGAGCACCACCGACCAGTACGCGCACAATCCGGCCATCGAGGTTCACGGTCCCGGCTGGAGCAAGTTCCTCATCGGCGATGACCAGATCGAGAACTGGCGCGAGTACATCGACGTGATTGCCGGTGCGATCAGCGACAACGGCGGACGCTCCTGCATCAATGCCAGCGCGGTGGTCGTGCCGAAGTACGCCGCCGAAATCGCCGATGCGCTCGCGCAGAAGCTCGGGCCCTTCGCGCCGACCCGCCCGGATGACGAGAAGGCCAAGCTCTCCGGCTTCGCGAACATCAAGATGGCCGACTTCATCGACAGCCAGATCGAGGAGGGACTGAAGACGCCCGGCGCCGAGGACGTGACCGCGAAGTATCGCGGCGGCCCGCGCAAGACGGTCTTCGAAGGCGGCACCTACATGCGCCCGACCATCGTGCGCTGCGACAGCTTCGCGCATCCGCTGGCGAACAAGGAATTCCTCTGCCCCTACGCGAGTGTCGTCACCTGCCCGCAGTCCGAAATGCTGAGCAAGATCGGCTACACCCTCGCGTGCTCGGCCATCACCAAGGACCAGGCCTTCATCGAGCAGATCGAGGCCTTCCCGCACATCGAGCGGCTGAACATCGGCCCGGTCTCGACCATGGCGATCTCCTGGGACCAGCCGCACGAGGGCAACATGTTCGAGTTCCTCTGGCAGCGCCGGAGCATCGAGCGCGCGTGGTGAGGCGGCTGATAGTAATCAGTAATCAGTAAAACAGTAATCAGTGAGACGATGCTTCGGCCGTCTTCGGGTCACTGATTACTGTTTTACTGATTACTGGTTCACTGGCCCTCAGACCCCGTGCAACACCTGCTCGTACAGCTCCACGTACTCCCGGGCCTGCTTTTCCCACGAGTAGTCCGTGGTCATGCCGTTGCGGCGGTAGTGCGCCAGCAGTTCCGGCTCGGCGAACAGCGCGAGGGCCTTGCGGATGGCGTGGGCGAGCGCGGGCGCGGACGCCTCGCTGAACTTGATGCCCGTGGCGCGCTCGGCGCTCTCGCGGATGTCCGTGACCGAGTCGTCCAACCCGCCCGTGGCGCGCACCACTGGCACGGTGCCGTAGCGCAGCGAGTAAAGCTGGTTGAGTCCGCACGGCTCGAAGCGTGACGGCATCAGGTAGAAATCGGCGCCGGCCTCGAGCCGCTGGGCGAGCGCGGGCTGGAAGCCGATCTTGGCGGCGATCTGCTGCGGATGCCGCGCGGCGAGGGCACGGTAGGCGGTTTCCAGTTTGGGATCGCCGCTGCCGAGCAGGGCGAACTGCATCTGCCCACCCTCGGCCAGGATCTGCTCCAGGGCCACCAGCAGGTAATCGGCACCTTTCTGGTCGGCGAGCCGCGTGATATTGGTGAAGAGCGGCACGTCCGACCGCACCGGCAGGCCCAGCTCTTTTTGCAGTTCGAGCTTGTTGGCCAGCTTGCCGGCAAGGTGGTCCACGTCGAAGGCGTGCTTCAGATCGGCGTTCCGCGTCGTGTTCCACTCGGCATAGTCCACCCCGTTGAGGATGCCGGTGAGCTCGTACTCACGGCGCAGCAGCAGCCGGTCGAGGCCGCAGCCAAACTCCGGGGTGCAGATTTCCCGCGCGTAACGGGGACTCACGGTCGTGAGCGCGTCGGCGAGGTTGAGGCCTGCCTTCAGGCAGTTGAGTTGCCCGTGGGCTTCGCCGCTGTTCATGTGCAGCCAGTCCGATGGCACATTCGTTCGCGCAAACTCGGTCACCGGAAACCAGCCCTGGTAGGCGAGGTTGTGGATGGTGAAGAGCAGCTTGGGTGCGCGCTGCCAGCCGCTGGTCACTTGGGCGTGCCGCGTCAAGAGCGGCACGAGGCCCGTTTGCCAGTCGTGGCTTTGCAGCAGCTGGGGCGGGGCGGGCAGATGCCGGGCCAGCAGCACGGCCGCCTTGCTGAAGAAGATGAAGCGCGCGGCGTTGTCGGGGTAATCGACGTTGTGCTCGTTGTAGATGCCGGGCCGGTCGAAGAAGCCGGGCTGGTCCACAAACCAGAGGGTGAGATTCGGCTCCGGATCGAGCCGCCAGAATTCCCCTGGCACCAGCTGGTCGCCCATGGGCACATCGAATCGCCAGCCGGCCGGCCGGATTTCCGGATGCCGTTTCCGGATGCCGCGGTAGAGCGGGGTGACGACATCCACGGAGTGTCCCGCTTGCGCCAGCGCGCGGGTGAGCGCGCCCACCATGTCCGCGAGGCCGCCCGTTTTGCTGAACGGGTGCAGTTCGCTCGCGGCGTGCAGGATGCGCATCGCCGCAACTTCACAACTCGCGTCGCGTGGGAACAAGCCGGAAAAGTTGCGAGGGTAGGAGGCAGGAGGGACGGCGTCCGGAGTCAGGAGTCAGGAGTTGGCTTGGGGTCATCTTCCTGCTCCCGCTCATGCTCATGCTCTTGCCCGTCTGTGTTGAGCCGCTTTAACCGACCCCAATTACTTCTGCTCGCGGGCCCGCGGGTGGGCCTGGTCGTAAACTTTCTTCAGCCGGTCCAACGTCAGGTGGGTGTACACCTCGGTGCTGGAGAGCCGGGTGTGGCCGAGCAGTTCCTGCACGCCGCGCAGGTCGGCCCCGCGATCCAGCAGGTGGGTGGCGAAGCTGTGACGGAGCTTGTGGGGCGTGAGCGCGGGATCAAGCCCTGCGGCGGCCAGATACCGCTTCAGGCCGCGCTGAACGGTCTGGGGTTGGACGGGCTCAAACGAATTTTCGGCGGCGACGAACACCGGCAGTCCGGGCGCGAGCGGATGCTTCACCGCGCCCCAATAACGCTCGATGGCAGCGGCGGCCGGCCGGCCCAACGGAACGTGCCGCTCTTTCTTGCCCTTGCCGCGGATAAGCAGGGTGCGACCCGCGCGGTCATACTCCTCGGTTCTCAACCCGCAGACTTCGCTGATGCGGAGCCCCGAGGAATAGATCGTTTCCAGCAGGGCGGCATCGCGCAGAAATGGGATCGCGTCCACCGGACCATCGCTGCGTGCCTGCTCCTTCGCCAGCTCGCGGAGCGGTGCTTCGAGCAGGGCGTTGATCTGGTCCTCGGTGAGAAACTGGGGCAGGCGCTTTTCCGACTTGGGCAGGGCGAGGTCGCGGATCGGCAGCCGGCTGATGGCGCCTTCGCGCAGCAGAAATTTGTAGAAGGTGCGCAGCGCGCTGAAGCGGAGCTGGATGGCGGCCCGGCTCAGCTGCTGCCGGCCCAGCTTGCGGAGAAAGCGGCGGAAATCATCGCGCTCCAGCTCCGGCCAGCGGGGAGCCGAGCCGGCCTCCGCCTGCCACCAGGCGCCGAATTCCGCTAGCGCGTGGTCATAGTTGCGGACGGTGTAAACCGACGCGCCCCGCTCGGAAGCGAGGTGCTGATGGAAGCGTTCCCGCCACAAATCGGGCGTCGGGGCAGGGGAAACGGGCTCGTCCACGGAGGGAGGCTAGGCGGAACAATCGCATCATTCAGGAAAAAACCACTTGAGCGAACCCCCTCGCGTTTGCATTCATTTCCGCCCGCCCGGTCCGGGCGGCTCAAACGAGGTCGTGGTAGGTTATCCAAGTGGCCAAAGGGTGCAGACTGTAAATCTGTCGGCTCACGCCTTCGCTGGTTCGACTCCAGCACCTACCACCACTCGCTTTTCGGCGGTGGCCCGCAGGCCAGCCGCCGAAACTTGGCGGAAAATCCCTTTGACACTTTCCCGGCCTTTGGCTCATTCATTCGCCGCTCCGGGAAACCGGGGTACTCATCCAGAGTGACCGAGGGTACGGCCCGATGACGTCACGGCAACCGGTCGGACTGGCAGTCCGACGACCAGGTGCCAAATCCGGTCCGCAGTTCCGACAACGGGAAGGCGGCAAAGATGAGAAGAGCCGGTCATGCTTTTGCCCTCTTCTCGTCCGTACGTGAAGCGGGCTTTTGTTTGCCCGGATCACGTCGCCACGGCGAAAGCACGACGCAAAGCCATGAGTGACAAGCAAGGTTACATGAAGGCGCTGAAGTGCCGCGAGTGCGGCCGGGAATACCCGCTCACCGCCACCCACGTCTGCGAGTTCGATTTCGGCCCGCTCGAGGTCGCCTACGACTATGAGCGTATCAGGAAATCGCTCAGCCGCGAGGCCATCTGCTCCCGCCCCCAGACCATGTGGCGCTACCACGAGCTGCTGCCGGTCGCCGGCGAGCCCACCGTGGGCCGCCAGGTGGGCTACACGCCGTTGGTGAAGGCCGACCGCCTCGCCAAGCGCCTGGGCGTCCGTGAGCTGTGGGTGAAGAACGACGCGGTGAACTACCCCACGCTGTCCTTCAAGGACCGCGTGGTCTCCGTCGCGCTGAGCCGCTCGGTGGAGCTGGGCTTCAAGACCGTGGCCTGTGCCTCGACCGGCAACCTGGCCAATTCCGTCGCCGCCAACGCCGCCGCCGCCGGGCTCGATGCCTACGTGTTCATCCCGTCCGACCTGGAGCAGGGCAAGATCGTCAACTCGCTGGTCTATGGCGCGAATGTCATCGGCATCAAGGGCCACTACGACGAGGTGAACCGCCTCTGCGCCGAGATCGCCGGCAAGTACGGCTGGGCGTTTGTGAACGTCAATATGCGCCCCTACTACGCCGAGGGCAGCAAGAGCATGGGCTTCGAGATCGTCGAGCAGCTCGGCTGGCGGATCCCGGAACACACCATCATCCCGATGGCGTCGGGCTCCCTGCTGACCAAGGTTCACAAGGCTTACCAGGAATTCATCAAGATCGGCGTCATGGACGAGGCCAAATGGAAGATGCACGGCGCGCAGGCGACCGGTTGCTCGCCCATCAGCGCCGCGCAGAAGGCGGGTCTGGATTTCTTCAAGCCGGTCAAGCCGAACACCATCGCGAAGTCGCTCGCCATCGGCACTCCCGCCGACGGCTTCTATGCGCTCAAGGTGATGAAGGAGACCGGTGGCCACAGCGATGATGTGACCGACGACGAGATCCGCGAGGGCATCCGCATCCTGGCCGAGGACGAGGGCATCTTTGCCGAGACCGCCGGCGGTGTGACCGTGGGCGTGGCGAAGAAGCTCATCGCCTCGGGACGGATCGCTGCCGACTCCAGCGCGGTGCTGTGCATCACCGGCAACGGGCTGAAGACCATCGAGGCGATGACCGGCCACGTGGGGCAGACCCGCGACATCCGGCCGAGCCTGCGCGAGTTCGAGGCGCTGCTGGCCCAGGACAAACCGCAACTGGTGAAGGGCTGAGCAGGCCGGACAGCATCAAGCACCGGCGGGCCACCGCCGATATCCCCTTGAACGACATGATCCAGATTTCGATTCCGCCCACCCTGCGCCGCTTCTGCGGCGACCAGGAGAACGTGGCCGTCGCGCCCGGCACCGTGGCCAGCGCGATCGAGCAGCTCCATGACCGCTTCAACGGCATTCGTGACCGGCTGCTGGACCCGCAGGGAAACGTGCGGGGCAGCGTGCTGGTCTTTGTGAACCAGGAGGATATCCGCTTCCTGCAGAACCAGCAGACCCCGCTGAGCCCAGGCGACGTGGTCAGCATCATCCCGGCATTTGCCGGCGGCTGATTTTCACCGCTTGCCCGCGCCCCATCCATCTCCGACAGTCCCGTCCTCGTATCGCTATGTCCGTCAAAGTCCGCATCCCCACTCCGCTCCGCAAGCTCACCAATGAGCAGGAGCTCGTCGAAGTCGCGCCCGGCACCATAGGTGCCGCCATCCTTGAATTGCAGCAGCGGTTCCCGGGCATTCAGGAACGCCTGGTGGATGACGCCGGGCAGGTCCGCCGCTTCGTGAATATCTACGTGAACGAGGAGGACATCCGTTTCCTGCAGAACAGCGACACGCCGCTGAAGAGCGGTGACGAGGTGAGCATCATCCCCGCGATCGCCGGGGGTTGATCGTCGTAAACGTCTGCGCCCCAATCCAAGGTTTCCCATGGCCGCCAAGAAATCCAAGTCCTCGAAGTTCGCCACTCCCAGCAGCGCGCGGCTGTGGCTTATGTACCCGCCGAAGCTCATCAAGCAGCCGGTCATCTGGGAGCTCACCCACAAGTTTGACCTGGTTACCAACGTGCGGCAGGCGAGTGTCACCGACGAGATCGGCATCGTGTGCCTCGAACTCGAAGGAGCACCGGCCGAGGTCGAGGCCGGAATCAAATGGCTCCGGAAGCTTGGAGTGAACGTCGAGCCGGTCGAGCTCGGCACTGTCGAGTCCTGATGGCCTTGATACCTTCCCAAAATCTGCCGACGGCCCGCTTCGGCGGGCTTTTTCGTTGATATTTGTAAGCGCGCTGTACGGGTCTTGCCGCACACCAATCCGGCCTTGACCGCGTGCCCCGGCGCTCCTATCACCAGAAAAAACGATACCCCATTTCAGTCAGTACAACCCCATACCCACTAACCACCTATGACGAAGCGAGACCTTGTTGTCCGCATCTCCAGCGAAACCGGCCTGATCCAGGAACAAGTCCTGGATGTGGTCCAAAAGACCCTCGACTACATCTCCGAAGCGGTCGCCCAGGGCAAGACCGTCGAACTCCGTAACTTCGGGGTGTTCGAGGTGAAAATCCGCAAGGCCCGCATCGGTCGCAATCCCAACTCGCCGGCCAAGGATGTCCCGATCCCGCCCCGCGCCGTGGTGAAGTTCAAGCCCGGCAAGGAAATGCGCGATTCGGTGATCAAACTGACCCCGGAGGGCGAGGCGAAGGCCTGAAGGCCTGAACGAGTTGGGCCGGTCGTCCTTAGGGACGCCGGTCCTTTTGACTTCGTCATTTTCCCGGGACGGTGGTTGTCGCTAGGCTGCGCGGACGCATGAGTGAACGTCTGCCCGGTTTCCGTGATTTCTACCCCGAGCCGCTCCCGGCCAACGAGCCGTGGAGTTGCGATTTGCGACAGCACATCTTCCGTTGCTGGCGTGAGACCGCTCGCCGCTATGGCTTTCGTGAGTACGACGGACCGCCTTTGGAGCCGCTGGAGCTGTACACCAACAAGTCCGGGGCGGAGATTGTCGCGCAGCTGTTCAACTTTGACGACAAGGGTGGGCGGGCGGTCTCGATGCGGCCGGAGATGACCCCGACGGTCGCCCGCATGGTGGCGACCGCAGAGCGCGCTTACAAGAAGCCCATCAAGTGGTTTTCGCTGCCGCAGCTCTTCCGCTACGAGAAGCAGCAGAAGGGCCGCCTCCGCGAGCACTTCCAGCTCAACTGCGACATCTTCGGCGAAGCCGACGTGAGCGCCGACGCCGAGATTGTCGCCCTGCTCATCGACGTGCTCCGGACGCTCGGGCTGACCAGCGAGGACTTTGTCATCCGCCTCAGCAGCCGGCAGGCGTGGCAACGCTTCTTCGCAGCGCGCGGGGGAGATCCGACGAAGGCCTACGAATTCTATCAGGTCGTGGACAAGCTGGAGCGTGAACGTCCCGAAGTCAGCGCCGAGAAGCTGGCCCCGCTACGCGTGAAGTTGGAGGAAGTGCAGGCCTTCATCACCGCGAGCGTACCCGAACCCGAGCTGCAGGCCGTGCTCGACAGCCTGGCCGCCCGGGGGCTGAGCGACTTCGTGAAGGTGGACTATGGCGTCATTCGCGGACTGGCCTACTACACGGGCATCGTGTTCGAGGCGTTCGACCGCAAGGGAGAGTTCCGCGCGCTGGCCGGCGGCGGACGTTACGACCAACTTGTGAAGCAGGTCAGCGAGGGCAAGGTCGACCTGCCGGCGCTCGGCTTCGGCATGGGCGACGTCGTCCTCGCCGAACTGCTCAAGGTCCGCAAGCTCGTCCCCTCCTTCGCCGGCACGGTGGACGTCGTGGTGCTCATCGAGGACGAAACCCTGCGCGCCGACTCGCTCCGGATCGTCCAGCAGCTCCGCGAAGCCGGGCGCGCCGTGGATTACAGCCTCACGCCCGCGAAGGGCGACAAGCAGTTCAAGCGCGCCCTGGAACTGGGTGCCACCCACACCATCCGCCTCGAACGCGGTGCCGATGGGGTGGTGATGGCCAAGGTGAAGAATCTGAAAATACGCGAGGAGAAGGTGGTTGCGGTATCAGAAGTCGTGGGTGTGCTGGGCTGATCAGGGAACCTCACTCCACCACCGCCCGGAAGAACTGCGCCGGCCCGGCCGAGGCGGGCAGGGCAAAGTCGAGACTGATCAAACCCGAGGCCAAAGTTTCCCAATGCTGGAGATCGGTGGAGACATCCAGACGCACTGTCTGATCCAGTACCGAGTTGTCGGTCTGGACATGGATCAGGAGGGAGCCGTCCACAGGGGACATCTGGGTCGAAATGACCGGAAGGTCCGGCTCGACGAGGCTGATCTGCTTGAGGTTGCTGGTGACCTGGCCAAACGGATAGGTCACCACCGCCTGGTAGTTACCCGCCGCCCCGGGATCCGAGCCACTGATGATTAGGGGTGAGCCGCTGGCCACCCTTTCGCCATCGTGCAGCCAGGCAATGCTTTGCCCGAAATCTGCGGGTGTGGGGACCGACAGGCTCACCCCATTGGTCTCGTGGGCGAGGAGGCGTACGGGGTACTCGCGGGTCGAGCCATTCACACGGACCAACGGCGGCAGGGCGTTCGTGACGAGCAGGCCATCCAACGAAATGGCCCGAAGCAGCACCACGTCGAGCATTTCCACAGAATTGGCGGAAAAGAAATTGGTCACGCCTTCAACGGCCGACACGGCCTCCCGCAGGAATTTCCAGTCGGTTCCGTTGGTACTCGTCTGAAGGGTGAGCGGCCGGCCCGCCTCGCTGGCATAGGTGATCTGGAACCCGTTGGTGCTGGTGCCGCTGATGCTGGGCGGGGTGAAGGCAGGCCCGCCCGGACGAAGCACCCGTCGGGGAATCGGGACTGCTCCCCGGCCGCCGGGTGGCAGCCATAGCAGACGGGAGGAGGCGTTGCCGTAGTCTTCGAAGTAATCCAGCACCAGCCGGTAGGGTTTGCCAGCTTCCAACTGAAGGGAGGGTGAGCTGGCGATGGTAGCGGAGCTGGACCTCCAATTGGAAACGATCAGCTTGCCGTCTAGCCAAAGGCGGACGCCGTCGTCAGAATACGTGGAGAGAGTGTACTGGCCGGTGACTTCTGGCACCAGCCAACCCGTCCAGATGATGGCAAAGTAATCGTTGCTGCTGCCCCGCGGCGCAGTTCCGTCCCACTCAAAATAAACCTCGGCATCTCGGTGCTGATCGAGCTTGTGGAGGAAGTAGTTTTTGCCCGACACGAGCGGTTTGTAGCTCTGCTCGTTAGGTGTCTGGCTGGCGAAAATCTCCGCCGTCAGTCCCGTGTCGTCATCCTCAAGCGTGACCACGCAGTTGGTGCGGCCGATGTCGAGGGTGGTGCCGTTCGCGGAATCCAAGGTGACGAGGATGGTCCGGTCATCATTCGGCGTTAGATTCTGGGCGGTCAGGGGAATTGTCAGCCGGACCTCGCTGATTCCCGGCCCGAACTGTATCTGGCCGTTGGTGGCTTGGAAATCCACGCCCGCCACGGCCGAACCGGCTTGGATCTGATAGGTCACCTGCGCGGCGGTCTGGACCGGCCCGGTTCGCCGGAGGGGCACCTGTATCCCGCTGGCTCCTTCACCGACCGTGATGGAGCCCCAGATGAGCTCGACCCGGGAAACCGGCGCCTTGGGCGCATCCAGGCGAACCACCCGCGGGGGATTGCTCATGCCCACCAGCAGGTTGCCGGACGGCTCGACCGAAAACACGGTGCAACCGTGGGCCAGTTCGCGGAGCAGGGTTCCGTCATCCGCAAACAGAAGGATCTGGCCGTTCCGGAATCGGGTGATGATCTCGCCGCCCGGCAGCACCTGCATCTGCACGATTTCGCCGGCGGGGTAGGTGGGCTGGAAGGTGGAATCCCGGGAACCGTCCTGGTTCAGACGCACCCAACTGGAAGCCGGGGTGCCTCCGAAACTGAAGAAACTTCCGGAAACGAGAATCCGGTCCTGATTGTCGGCGGCGGCGGCGTAGGCCGGGCTGTTGAAGCCGGCTCCGGTAAAGAAAGAGTCGTTGAAACTTCCATCGGAAGTCAGCCCCGCAATGCGGCTTCGATTGGTGGCCCCGAAGGGATTTCCAAAACTTCCGACCACTATCATCCTTCCGTCGCGCAAGCGCGCCACGTCACTGCCGCCGCCGGCCACCCAGCTGTCCGCGAAGTTGGCGGCGAACGCCGGATCGCGTGATCCGTCAGGAAGGAGCCGGATCACGGACCTCATCAGGGAAGGAATGCCGGTGGAAAAGTTGCCCCAAAGGAGCAGGCGACCTGAGCCGTCGCTGACCATGTTGGTGATCGAGGCCACATAAAAAAACGCATCCCCTTCGAGGGCGGTGAACCCGTCATCCTCCGACCCGTCTGGAAACAGGCGGCGCAAGATACGCGACTTCGCGACCTTGTTGGGAAATGCCCCATGCACCAGGATGCCGCCGTCGGGCTGCACCGCCAGATGCGAGACGGGATTCGAGCTGGTGAGGCTGGGAGGAGAGAAAGTCGGGTCCACCGAGAGATCCGGCTGCAGCCGGACGAGCGAAGGACGGCTGATTCCGCCGGCGTTGGTGAAAGCGCCCCCGACCAGAATCCTGCCATCTGGAAGGGGTAGGATGGCGTAAGGAGCCCCATCGAGCCCGATCTGGTCGTAGTTCGTGAAGGTGAGGTTGAGCGTCCGGTTGGCACCCAGCAGCACATCGGGAAGGCCATCGGTTTTTAGGGTCACTGTCAGGGTTTTGCTGCCATGAGCATCCGGGACGTCGATGATCTGCAGCGACAGGGATCCCAGATCGGCACCCGTCTCCACGGTTGCCTCCGTCAATGCGGAGAAATCAACTCCGAGGCTGGCGTCGCCCCCAAATTCTACCGGCAATTCCAGCCCGTCGTAGGAACCGGTGCGGCGGATCGGCAGCAACAGCGCTCCCTGCAGCCAGTTCACGGACAGTGCGTTGGTGGTGAATTCCACCAGGTTTGTCAGCAGGGTCACCCGGGCGACCGAGCTGGTCAGCGTGCCGTAGGGATTGCTGACGACCACGTCATAGCTGCCCAAGTCGGCTAGGTTCGTGATCATCAGGGGCAATACGCTGTTGGTCTGAAATTCCAGTAGTTTTCCGTCCTGTCGCCATTGGTAGCCTGGATCCGGCAGGCCGACCGCCACGATCGACAATGAATTGCTCACCCCAAAAGCCACCCCGAGGTTGGTGAGCTGCTGCACAATCTCCGGGAACGGCAGATGGATGGTGACGGGGTCGCTGCGGACCTGCTGGCTGGCCGAGGTCACCTGCAGCGTGTAGTCCCCCGCAGTCGCCGCCGAAACCTCCGGCAGGTGCAGGGAGACGTTGGTTTCACCCGCCAGCGGATCGCCGTTAAGGAACCATTGGAATGTTGCCGGTCCCTCACCCGTGACCTCCGAAGTCAGGAAAAGCTCGGTGCCCGGGGGAATCGGCGAGGATGCCGAGATCTTGGCCTTCACCTCAGGCCGGATCTCCAGCACCAGCAGGCCGCCTTTCTCGGTACCCACGTAGGCCACATTCCCCACTGCTGCGATGGATATGATCTGTCCCGGTGTTTGATAGCCGCCCAGATATTGGATGTCGGACGGATTGAGGACGTCCAAGACTTGGAGTCCGGTGGTCAGTTCTCCCACGTAAGCGGTGCTGTCCACCACGCGTACGGCCAGAACAGCCCGGCTCGGATCATAGAAATTTTGACTCAGGCTTTTGATGACTTTTGGATCAGTTACATCGAGCACTTCCAAGCCGTAGTAGCCACAGGCCAGATAGGCCGTGTTCGCCTTGACTTCCGGAATTCCCGTCACTCCCGTCGCAGCAAAGTCGCCCAGGTGGATGATGTTGGCCGGATTTTCCACATCCAGGGCGAGAAAACCGAACTGCAAATCTGTGGCATAGGCAATGTTTCCGGCGATTTTCCCTCCGGTTACCGGAGTGAGTGCCTGATAATTGCCCGCCGTCCGGATGTTGGCGGGATCACTGATATCCAGAACCTGCAGGCCAGCCGGCGCATCGGTCAGATAGGCGAATTTTCCCGCCACTTCCACGTTGATGCCATACCCCCCTTGGTCGTAACCGCCCAGGCGACGGATGTTGCCGGGATCGGTGGTGTCCAATATTTGCAGATCCTCCTGGGCGGTGAGGTAGGCAAGGTTACCCACCACCCGCACATTTCTGGCCCCGAAGGCGGCGTATTTTCCCAGTAACACCGGCTGGGCGGGATCGGTGACATCCAGAATCACCAGGCCATCCGAGCCATCCGAATAGACCGTTACATAGGCGCGGTTTCCCACCGCTTGGATGTCATAGGCAGATCCTCCGATGTCACAGGCACCGATCTGCCGAACCGACACGGTCCGTTCGTTGAAAGTGCGCAAGGCGGATGCGGGGGCGTTGTGTGCATCCCCGGCCTGCTCGGCCAAGATCACCACCTGACCCACGTTGGTGGCGATCACACTGTCCGTTGAAATGAGCGCAGGTCCGCTCTTCACCCGAAATGTCACGGGTAATCCGCTGCTCGCTGTGGCCGTCAATGGGAATGCCTTGCCCAGGGCCAACATTCCGTTCGTTGGGGAAATCCACGTGAGGGTCTGCGATGTCTGAGCCCCGGCATTCCAGGCAAGGCAAAGCAAGGCCAGCAGGAGCAGGAACCGGGCTACGGCCTGACGTGGCGGAAGAGAATCGGAAGCTGTCGCATTTGCGCTTCCTCCACCGGCTTCAGATATATGCCTGATGTGAGCGCTACTGCGTATAGAGAAGAGGGACATGGCGTCTGAATGAGCGCACTGACTAGAGGGGAGGGAGGATGAATACAAGCCGCAACTCCGAGTCCGGAGAGCTGGGGATCAGTTCTGAATCCAATGGGCAATGGGAGGTCGTCCTCCCTCTGACGGGAGGCCTGCCAGTTCAGGCATCGGAAAGTTTTTCCTGGGGAAGAAGCAACGCCAGGAAAGCGGCGGGAACGAACAGAAAACCCGCATAGAAGAGCGCTGACCGGACGTCGACACTCGTTGTGAAGATCCCGAAAAACACCACGCCGGCGGCGGACACGATGCGGCCGAAATTATAGCAGAAGCCCGCGCCGGTTGTGCGTAGTAAAACGGGGAAGAGCGGGGGCAGGCACATGGTGAACAGGCCGAACACGCCCTGACACGCACCGATCAACACCAGCCAGATGCGCAGCGCCGCCCAGGTGGGCTGCTCCGCGTAGGCCGCGATCATGAAGACTCCATACGCGGCGAGCATTCCGACCATGGTGCGCTTGTAGCCGAACAGTGAGGCAAGCCAGCCGGCGAGATAGTTGCCGACGACCGAGCCGACCATCAGGAGGAAGAGCGCGACGGTGGCGTAACGGTTCTGCTCGGGCGCGGAGAGCATGAGCACTTCGGGCAGCTTCCGCACGTGGGATTGCTGCCAGAACATGAAGGTCCAGTGGGCGGTGAGCGAGATTGCACAAATGGCGAGCACCGGCCAGGTGACCTTGGCCACCTCGCCCCGGAACAGGTCCATGATGCCGGGCATGGCGACCTTGGATTTGCCGCGGGCCGCATGCCATTCATCAGGCTCGGGTACATGCCGGCGAATCCAGAGGACCAGCAGCGCGGGCAGTATGCCCACGAGAAAGATGGTCCGGGGCGGCTGCTTCTCGAGCAGCCAGCCGAAAAAGCAGGCCAGTACGACGCCGAGATTTACAGCGGTCTGCAAGGTGGCCGCGATCCAGGGACGCCACTGCTTTGGCCAAGTTTCCGAAAGCAGGGAAGCGCCGACGGCCCATTCCCCGCCGATGCCGAGTGCGGCCAGGAAGCGGAAGATCAGGAGGTGCCACCATTCGTGGGCGAAGTAGCTCAGGCCGGTGCAGCCGGCGTAGGTCAGAATCGTGAGCGACAGGGCACGGGAACGCCCCAGTAGGTCGCCGAGCCGGCCGAAGAACGCGCCGCCGAGCGCCCAGCCGATGAGAAAGGCCGCCTGGATCAGGGCGCCGCGTTTACCCACGAGCGGGTCCGCCGGAGATTTCGCCAACAACAGCTCGGCCACAAACGGCGTGGCGACGAGCGTGTAGAGGTGCATGTCCAGCCCGTCGAAGAGCCAGCCCAGCCACGCGGCGAGGCCTGACTTCCATTGCTGCGTGGAGAGATCACGCAGGCGTGGGGCAGGGCGGGTGAGGTTCATCGGAAAAGCGGGCTGAGTGAATCAGAGCACACGCTTGGCGACCAACGGTTTTCCCACCTCAGTGTGACCTTGACCGAAAGCCAGCGGCAGCGGTGGAGCTGCCTTGAAGTTCGGAGTGACGAATCGCAGGGTTAGCCCGGTGCCGGATCACGATCCACGATTCAAATCGCTCTACGGGAAACCGAAGAAATTCTCGGACCCATACGGAGAATGCCCGAATGAAATCCAAAAAGAGCTCCTGGGAAAAAAGCCGGGTGAGATGGGATGGCGTGACTACTTCTGGATCTTCGCGGTCGGGGTGGCCCCGGTGACCTACGAGGAGGGTCTGTTCTTTCTGCCCGATGCATTTGACTGCCTTCGGCAAAACACAGATGGCGACGGCATTCAGATCGATTCCGGCGTGATTTGGTTCATATCCCATCATGCCGACCGGCTGAAGGCGGACGGCCTGTTGGCGGCCTGCCAGGGCGAAGTGGATCGGTGTTTCGCACACTGGACCCGTCAGTTCGTCGTCATTCACTTCGATCAGGCCGCCTGCGAGGCCAAAGGCTGGAGGCTGAAACGGTTCAACATCGTCGAGGACAGCCAGGTTCTATGCGAAACGATTGAAGCGTTGGTGCAGTGGGAAACCAACCGCGCTTGGGGCGAGTCCTTCATCGCCCGGTTGGCAGAATCGGAAAACGATCCCCTGCAATCCGCCTGGTTTCTGGAATATGCCCATGAGGCGACCTGTTGGGGGGAGTTCCATCAGTATCCGGAGAATCTTGGACGGGAGCGAGCCTTGCTCGAACGCCACGCCCGCATTGTCCTTGAATCAAAGGAGCTGTTCGACGTGCATCCGACCTATTGGGAGGACGTCTTTGATGGTCTCAATCTTTGAGTTTCCCCGCGCCGCGCTCTGCGTTCCCCATTTTCAATCGGGCATTGGCAGCGGCCCTGGTCACCTCAGTTTCACCCGTTTGCGACCGGCGTAGAGATTGAAGCGGCCATCCCGCAGAAAACCCACCAGCGTCTGGCCATTGGCCCGGGCAAATTCGACCGCGAGGGATGACGGCGCGGAAACCGCCGCGACCAGGGCGATCCCGGCGGCGAGCGCCTTCTGCATCAGCTCGAACGAGGTGCGCCCGCTGACCAGCAGCAGGTGGTCGCGGAGCGGCGTCAGTCCGTCGAGGAACGCGCGGCCGAGCACCTTGTCCACCGCGTTATGCCGGCCCACATCTTCCCGGAGAACGAGCAACTCACCGGTGGCGGTAAACAGGGCGGCGGCGTGGAGTCCGCCGGTGGAGGCAAAGGTGGTCTGCGCGGCGCGCATCCTGTCGGGGAGAGCAAGCAGGGTTTCGGGCGCGACCGTGAACTCCGAGGTCACGCGAGGGAACTGGCCCCGCACGGCGGCGATGCTCGCCTTGCCGCACAGGCCGCAGCTTGAGGACGCGAAGACGTGCCGGGTGAGCCGGGTGAAATCGACCTGCACCTCCGGGGCGAGGAGCACATCCACGACATTTCCGGCGCGGTTGCGCGGCGAGGTCCGGATGTCCCGCACCTCGTCGCGCTGGCGGATGATTCCCTCGGTGACCAGGAATCCGATGGCCAGTTCCGGATCATGCCCCGGGGTGCGCATGGTCACGCTGACCGACCGGGAATCGACGCGGATTTCCAGCGGCTCTTCCGCCGCGAGTTGGTCGGTGGCGGTGACAGAACGGCCATCCTGCCAACGGATGATGCGGATGGGTTTCAATTGCTGGGCTGGGTTGAACCACGGTTGGCAGGTCTCGCGCAAGGTTGCGGAGGGGAAGTGATTTAATTTGGAAAACAGGAAAGCAGGAAAGGGAGCGAAGCAATCAGGCCCATGGGTTTGGCAAACCTCAGCCGTTCCTTTCCTGTTTTCCAAATTCAAAATTCGGATCTGTTCCGACAATCGCCCGGTCGATTCTTTCTTTGCGGTCCGTCTTCGTTCCGATTCACACTGTCGGCGCATCTCACCTGTCCCCGAAGAATTATGCCGACTTCACTGGCCCGTCGTTTCGCCCTGCTGATCGTGGCGGGAATCGTTTGCCACACCGCTGCCGTCATGGCGGCCGACGTGGGCGTTGGGGCGAAGCCCATTCGCGGCGCGGAGGTCATCATCGATGGCAGCCGCAAGCTGCTTGATGACAAGTGGACCTACTGGCAGGGGCCGCGCTTCGCCTCGTCGCTGCCGATCAAGTGGCCCATCGTGAATGACCCGGTCGATCCGGGCACGGTGGTCATGACCGATGACCGCGCGGCGGATGGCGGCAAATACGGCGCGGCCGACATCGTGACGAAAAAAGCCTATCGCGACTTCCGGCTGCACATCGAGTTCAACGTCGCCAAGGAGCACGGCAACAGCGGCGTCTATCTTCAGAACCGCTACGAGATCCAGATCTGCGAGGGCGACCGCACGAAGCATGGGATGGGCGCAGTGATCAACGAGACCGATTCGCCCTACGACGCGTTCAACGGCCTCGGCAAGTGGAACGCCTACGACATCGAGTTTCGCGCGGCGCGGTTCACCGACGGCAAGCTGACCGAGAAGGCGATGGTCACGATGTATTTCAACGGGAAGAAAGTGCATTCCAACGTCCACATCAGCCAGGTCTGGGGCGGTCCCAATTCCGGCGTGGATGGCGGCAATGACGAGGGCCGGGGCATCACTGACACGCCGCAGGGCCTGAAGCTGCAATGCGAGGGGCACGATGTGCGCTACCGCAATGCCTGGATCAAGGAGCTGAACCTGAAGGGCGCGGACACGGATTTTTGAACCGCCGCCACCTTCGCCAGCACCCGGTTCAGCCCAGCACCGTGAGCAGGATGCCCAGCAGGACGCCGAAGATCGCGAAGAGCTTCTGTCGTCCGTGGTGTTCGCCAAACCAGAGCACGCCGCCGGCAAACGCCACCAGCGTGCTGCCGCGCCGGAGGCTGGAGACCAGCGAGATCAGCGCGGCCGGGTCTCGTAGCGCGCTGAAATAGAGGAAATCGGCCACCAGCAGCGACAGCGCGAGCAGGAGGATGCTCCAGCGCCATTGGAATTCCCCGCGCGGCCACCAACGGAACTTCCAACCAGCCACAAACGGGATCAGCAGGCCTACCAGGTAGATACAGAACCAGGCCTGCACGGTGGCTGCGGTGAAGCCGGCCCGGGCCATCAGGAATTTGTCGTAGAGCGCGCTGACGGCGGCCAGCAAGGTCCCGAGGAACACCCAGCCGATCCACGGATTGCGGTGGAAGTGAATGCCTTCCTGACGCCCGGCGACGGAAAGCCCAATGAAAGAGGCGAGCGTGGTGGCCACGCCCAGGATTTCCAGTCCGGTCGGCCGTTCGTGGAGAAACAGCAACGCCCCGAAGAGCGTCCAGACCGGGCTGGTGGCGCGGATGGGCGAGGAAATGGAGACGGGCAGATGCTTCACCGCGAAGTAAACACAGGCCCATGAGGAACCGACGATCAGCGACTTGAGCAGCAGCAGGCCATGTTGATGCCAGGTCAGCGCGCTGACGGTCAGAGCAGTTGGCCATGTGCCCGGAAGGAGCGCCTCAATCGCCATGAGCAGCAGCCAGACGGCGGCGCTGCTGAGGGTGCTCAGAAAGAGCACGGGCAGCACGGCATTGCCGCGGACGGCGTGTTTGGTGAAGACCTCGTACCCACCGAGAAAGACGGCGGAGACAAGGCTGGCAACGGCCCAGTGCATTCCCAAGCGCGTGGTTTGACCGGTTGCCGGGCGGCGGGCAAGAGCCAAGGGAATTTCGAATGCCGAATTTCGAGTTTCGAATGGAGGAATGCGGAACATCCGGCGGCCACGGCGTTCAGCATTCCCAATTCGAACTGCGGCACTCGAAACTTCGGCACTCGAAACTCGAAATTCGAAATTCGAAATTCAAACACCTCCGCCTACCCTCCGCACATGAGCGATCCGGACGGCCAAAAATGCTGGGGCCTGCTACGGCGACGCACGTGCGTGATACCGACGTGGCGCGGTTGGCTGGTGCTGATGGGCATGCTGACGTTGGTGGTAGTCGCCTTCGTTCGGGTTCTGCATCCGCTGCTCACGGTCAATCAGCCCATCCCCGCGGATTTCCTCATCGTCGAGGGCTGGGGACCGGATTTCGTGATGAAAGCCTCCATCGACGAATTTCACCGGGGTGGCTACCGCCAGATGATTGTCACGGGTGGGCCGCTGGAAAAAGGTTCGCCCCTGATGCAGTACCGGACGACGGCCGACCTGGGGGCGGAGACCATCCGGGCGCTGGGCCTGACGACCAACGTGCTGGCACTGCCCGCGCCCGAAGTCCCGAAGGACCGGACCTACACCTCCGCCCTGGTGCTGAAGCGCTGGTTTCATCAGCAAGGGCTGAACACGGTGCGGTTCAACGTGCTGACCATCGGCCCGCACGCCCGCCGGACCCGGATGATGTTCCGGAAAGCCTTCGAGGATGAGGCCGAGATCGGCATCATCGCCGTGCCTGACGAGCGCTACGATGAGCGGCACTGGTGGGCTTCCAGCCAAGGGTTCCGCGCGACCATTGATGAGTTGGTGGCCTACGTTTATGCCGTGACCCTTTTCCGGCGGACGGCCGAGGCTGATCTTCCGTTGGAACTCCATTAGCCGTAGAAACTTGGAGTGGATCCCCGGAATGGGGCAAAGACGCGGTTGACGTGTTTTCCTCCTAAAGGTTTTCCTGACTTCATCCGCAAAGTTAATGACACCCCGTGGTGTCTCTGTCCGATGCAGCTCCAATGTGAAACCAAGACCGGCTACGTGCGGGCCGATATTGCCATCGCCTCCAATGGTGAGGTGCTGCCGATCGCACCAGAGGAGGCTCCGGGCTTGCCGGAGGATTTTGGGCGGCAACCTACGTCGGCGGCCGAGAAAATGGTCGTCCCGGCTTCCACCGTCGTGGCCGAGTCCATCCGGCAACTGCTGCTGCTCCTGCCCGGTCGGACGGTCGCAACGCGGCTGGAGGATGGGAGCCTGCGTCTGATCCTGAAGCTGGACGAAGAAACCCTGGCCGCGACCGAGCCGGTGCTGCAGTCGCTGGCGATTTACCATGCGATTCCCGCCGCCCGGCCACCGGTGCCTGCGCCCATCGCGGTTCCCGCCCCTGTGCCGGTGCCCATCCCAGTGCCAGCGCCTGTGACGCTGTCCGCGCCAGCGCCCGTCTCCACCCCTGCTCCGGTGAAGGCACCGGTGCCAAAGCCTTTGCTGACGGCGCAGGTTCTGATCGTGGATGATGATCCGCTTTACCGCCTCCTGCTGCGCCGAATCCTGGAGCAGCTGCCCGAATGCCTCATCATTGAGGCCACAGGCGGACAGGAAGCGATTGAGCTCTTCAAAGGCGGCCTGGTGCCGGATCTGTGCCTGTCCGACATCACCATGCCGGAGATGGACGGGTTGCAGCTGCTCCAGCGTATCCGGGTCATGCCCGGGCTGGCCCAGCTGAATGTCATCCTGTGCACCTCGACGACCGAGCGCGACACGGTCCGCAAGGCGGCCGAGCTGAACGTGACCCGCTATCTGGTGAAGCCGTTCCAGCCCGCGATCGTACGGGAGCAGGTGCGCGAGCTGCTGGGCCAGATCATTGCCCGCCGCCGAAAGCAGTGGCACGAATTGCAGGAGCGCCTCGGACTCAGTGCCGAGGTCTGTGTCGAACTGGTGCGGCAGCTGGCCGCACAGACCCGGGAAACGGTCACCTCGGTCCGCAGCCACCTTTCGGCGGGACGCAAGCACGCCGCGACCATGAAAGTCAGCACGCTCAAGGGCACCTCCAGCATCCTGCAGGACCCGGTGCTGACGGCGGCGATCCAGACCCTATACGACCGCCTGTGCGGCACGGATCTGACCTCGGCGATCGACAGCCTCGACGAGCTGGAGCTGGAGGGCAAACGGATCGAGGTCATGGCGGACAAGCTCGCCATGCTCGTCACCGGCCCGGTGACGCTCACGAAAGTGACGACGGCGGCATGAGGCAGGAGACAGGAGCGGCCTTTCGGCCGGGAGTCAGGAGTCAGGAGGCGGAAACGGAGCGGGGGTGAACGAAGGAACGCGGCCCATCGGGTGTGTCCTCGCGAGCTGCTGCGGCCTGCATGGGAAGGGCCGTGTCGGTCCCGACGCGCAACGTGCTGCCGGCATCTTGCCGGCAGGGGCTTGACGAAGCCCGCGATGGGAGAGCATTCACGCATCGGTCCGCACCGACGGGCAGCACGTTGGCCTTCGTGATCGTCCTCGGGAGCCGAGGCGGCCTAGGCCTAGGGTGGCCCGGCTCGCGCGGACGCTCGCCCCACCCAGATTATTTCTTTCGCAACCTCCTTCGGCAACGACGCACGGATTATTCGGGCCCGTCGTTCTCCTGACTCCTGACTTCCGGCCGAAAGGCCGCTCCTGTCTCCTCTCTCTCCAGACCAAAGCGGAAAGCGCGGCGTTCCTCAGGGAGGAAGCGCCGCGCTTTCGCGTCGGGCAGGGACTGCCGCTTACTTGGCGGCCGGAGCGGGCGTCGCCTTGGTCTTGTTCAGGCGAAGCTGAAGGCGGCTGCGCTTGCGGCTGGCCTTCTCCTTCTTGACGACGCCCACCTTGGCGGCCTTGTCAAAGGCGGAGGCGACATCGTTATAGGCCGCCTTGGCCTCATCGACCTTGCCGGCGTCGATCAGCACGAGATACTTCTTCTCGAGCGTCTTGAGGCGCGACTTGATCGACTTGTTGTGGGCGGCCTTGCGCGCATTGCTGCGGACGCGCTTTTCTGCGGACTTCGTATTCGGCATAGCTTCTTACTTCAAAATGGAGGCGGGACGGTATCGACGCGAAACCGTTTGTCAACGCGTTGTTACGGCAGACCGGTTGGAGGGGCGGCCTCGGTGGTGACCGCTTTGCCGTCGGGCAGGGGGCGATGATAGACCGTCTGGGTCGGGAAGGCGAATTCGAGGCCCTCCGCGTCGAAGCGGCGTTTCACCTCCAGGTTCAGCTCCTGGATGTCGGCCAGGTTGGCCCGTGAGTCGGTGCCTTTGCCCCAGTAGATGACCTGCAGGTTGAGCGCGGAGTCGAGGTACTTGTTGAACGAGACGATCACGTCCTGGGTTTTCGGGTGGGACTTGAATATTTCGAGCAGCAGGTCGGCGGCCCGCTTCACCCGGTCGGCCGAGTTGTCGTAGGTGATGCCAAAGTTCAGCTCGGTCTTGATCGTGGGGCGGCGGCTGATGTTGACGATCGTGGTGTTGCCGATGGTTTTGTTGGGCACCGTGATGAGGAAACCGTCAAGGCTGCGCACGCGGGTCGAGCGCAGGCCCATCTCCTCCACGTTGCCATCCACGTCGCCCACCCGGATGCGGTCGCCAATCTGGAACGGCTTGTCCACGAACACGGACACCGCGCCGAAGAGATTGGATACCGTGTCCTGCGCGGCGAGGCCGAGCGCGAGGCCGACGACCGAGACGGAGGCGAGCGCCGTCTTGATGTCGAAACCGAGGTGGTCGAGCGTGGTCAGCGCCGCCACGACCAGGATGAAGCCCTTGAAGAGCCGGCCCATAAGGAAGAGGAAGTGCTCGTTGAAAGCCTGTTCCCCGGCGCTGGCGGCCTTTCCCTTCTGCCAGATTTCCACCAGCGCATCCACGGCCCGCAGCACCACGGTGACGATCGCAAAGGCGACGATGATCGTGGTGATCTTGGAGACCCAGATCTCGCTGCGCCCGGTCCAGTCGAAGATCGCCAGCCCCATATGCACGAGGATGACGAAGACCACGACCTTGACCGGGCCGTCCAGCAAGTTGATCACGATGTCGTCCCATTCGGTCTCCGTCTTGGCCGCCCATTGTTTCAGCCGGGCGTTGATGAACCAGTCCACGAACTTGGACACATAGAACGCGAGGAAGATGTAGAGCAGCGTGGCCAGGTATTGCCAAAGGGGGTGGCCGAAGACGAGCGGCTGCAAGGCCTCCACGTGCTTGAGCCCGAAGGACAGCGTGTCGGCGTGTTCACGGGTGAAGGCGTCGAGCGGAACGGTCAGCTTGCTGGGCGAATTGGTGATCGCGACGGCCGGGGCATTCGTGCTCGCTGCCGGCGCGTCGGCGGCAACGGCCGGCCAGGCCGACCACAGCAGCAGCCCTGCGAGGCCAAGCAAGGCGGCGCGCAGGAAGTTTTCCGGATTCAGAAACCGTTTCATTGGGGCGGCGATGTAGCGGTGGAGCAGCGGATTGGCAAGCGGGCGGGGAAGGGATCAAATCTGGAAAGCAGGAAAACAGGAATGGGTACTGTCTTTTCCTGTTTTCCTGTTTTCCAGATTAATTCCTCTTAAGTTCAGCCTTGGACCTGCGGGGTTGCGGCCACGGCAGGCAGCGCGCCGGAATATTCGTCCTTCAGCTCCACCCCGCTGACGCGGCGGCGGCGGGCCTCAGTGAGCAGCCAGTGCAGCTTGGCCGCGGCGGCTTCTGGTGCGAGGCCGAGCGAGCTGATGTTCGACACGCAGTTGCGGTGTGCGTCGGTGTTGCCGACGCGTGGCCGGTGCACGAGGTAGGCGCCAAGGCTGTCCGGGGAGATCAGGCCGGGGCGTTCGCCTAGTAGCATCAGGGCAAACGGCACGCCTAAGCGCTCGCCGATGTCGTCCTGAATCGCCACGCGTCCCCGTCGCACGAGGCACAGCGGAGCCAGTCGCCAGCCATCAGCGCGGAGCAGGGACACTAGCGTGGCCAGCACGGCGGCGGCGTGGGCTTCGGTCGCCAGGGCGGAGAGGCCTTCGCTGACGCAAAGGACGAGGTCGTATGCCGAGCCATGATTTTTCTCCGCCAGCAGTCGGATGGAAGCAGCGTCGAGTCGGCGACCCAGATCGGGCCGCAACAGGAACTCATCCAGATCACGGGCGGCGCTGGCCAGCCGCAGAACATTCAAGCCTGAGGCGGCACCAAGTTCGTCCGCGAGGCGCGCTTCGTCCAATGGATGGAGCAGGGCGTCGCGGGCGCGGGCATGCGCCAGGCGGAAGTCCAGCAGGGCCTGCGTGGGCAGGCTGCCTCCGGCCCGGCCCAAGGCGACGCGGGCCGGCGTGAAGCGCCGCAGCGACTGCCAGGTGGCGGGCTGGAGGGTGGGAGTCATTGGGGCAGCTGACGGAACAGGCGGGCCATCTCCAGCGCGGTGCGGGCGCCTTCGGTGCCCCGGTTGGTCTCGGGGTCGAGACAGCGGGCCTTGGCCTGCTCCGGTTTGACAATCGTGAGCACCTGGTGGATGATCGGGACGCCGGTATCCACCGAAATTTGCATCAGGGCGGTGGTGACGGATTCGCCAATGTGCTGGGCGTGCGTGGTTTCCCCCTGCCAGATCAACCCCAGACAGAGGATGGCTTCGGGCCGGTCCTCCTCACGCCAGGCCAGCGTCGCCGTTGCCACGGGAATCTCGAACGAACCCGGCACCCGGACGACTTCGACCGTCTCGACCTTCGCGGCGGCGAGCTCGGCCTTGGCGGCGCGAAGCATGCCATCCACGTAGCGGGCGTTGTAACGCGAGGCGACAATGGCGAACCGGCCACCGGGAAGAACTTTCGGCGCCGAGGCGCGTTGGGCACGAAGCATGGCACGATGGTTGGCTGAAGAAGGCCCGTTGGCAAACAGCTATGAACGTTCAACGTCCAACGCGGAACGTCCAACGTTCACAGCCGGAGACCGCCGGCGGCTTATGACCTGGGTGCTTCCGCAAGGACGGTTTCGAACTGCGACACGGCTCGTTGAACGTTCAAAGTTGGACGTTGGATGTTGGACGTTCCGTCTCTTTTTCCCGTTCCGTCCCTCGCAGCGGCAGCAAAAACGTGAGGGGTTCCCGATAGATGCGCTGCCGCAGGGCGCGATAGAACCCGCTGCGCTCGGGAGCGCGCACGGAGCGGGCGCGAATGGCCACCGTGAGCGCCAAGGCAAAGCTCACCCCGACGTTCAGCACGGCAATCCCGGCAATGCCTACCACGGCGAGCACGAACGGTCGTGTAAACAAGGCGTCCGTTCCCAGCGCCGCCACGGCGGCGGTCAATTGTCCGGTGGACAGCGTGACGTGCCGCACCTCCAGCGGCAGGCTGAAGAACTCCGCGACGGCCGGCGTCATGCCCAGCAGGATGCCGATGGCGACGTTGCCGACAAAGCCGACCACGTTGCGTTCGGCGGCCCGGGCGAGGCGGGAACTCCAGACCGGCCCCAAGAGGCGGCGCAGGCGGCGATGCTCCGCCAGGGCGGCGCGGAACTGGTGCAGCGCAAACCAGTTCCCGGCCCAGCCGGCGGCCAGGCTGGACAGCCAGAGCAGCACCCCGGTAAACGCGGCAAACAGCCAGCAACCACCGAAGGGGCTGAACGAATGCATCACCTTCGTTGCCTTCGCGGTCGTGATCAGGTCATGGCCGGCGTAGGTGTGGAACAGCGCGTTAAGGATCAGCACCGCGGGGATGACCAGCCCCAGATTGCCTGCCACGGCGGCGACCTGCGATCGGATGAGGTACACCACCTCGTCCACCAACGCCTCCAGCCGGGTCGGGTCGCGCAGCTCGTGCATCTGGTTGGCCAGGGCGGGTGCGGTGCTGGCGGGCTGCTTGGTGGCCAGCGTGAAGCCGAGGCACTGCATCAGCACGAAACTGGCGGAATAATTGGCGGCCGCGAGCAGGCCCTCGAAAAAGCCGGCGAGAGCCAGTCCGACGAGTTTGAGCTTCACCGCCGTGGTCACGGCCGTCACCGCGCCGCCGCCGGCGGCGCTGGCCAGCATATCCACGTATTCGCGCGGAGTACGGGCGATGTAATGCTTGCCGGTCTCGGCGTTGTGCTCGACGAGGCGCTCGGTGAAGAGCCGCAGGTTTTGCGTGGTCAGGCCTCGCAGGCTGTGGCGGGCGTGGTTCTCCCGCACCACATCGGTCAGGAAGGCGAGCGTGCGCTCCGGGCTGAACTGCGGGTCGCCCCAGACCGGCAGCAGCAGGTCGAGCCGCCGCAGATGGGCGCGCAGGCGTTCCAGATCGTAAACCAGATCGATGCTCACGCCGGTTTCCTCCAGCCGCGCGAACACCTGGTCCACCGCCAGGTCGCAGGCGTCGGCCAGGGCGCGCACGTAGTTGAGGTCGGCGGCCGGCGCGGCCTCGCCGCTCTTTCCGGCGGCCCCGGCCATCATGTGCTCGATGGCCGTCGCCAGCTTCAGGAAGGGCAGGTCGCGGAACGACCGCTGGCCGAGCCGGATCCGGATGTCGGGCATGCAGCCGATCGCGCGAATGCGGGTGGCCAGCTGGCCCAGCGCATCTTCCACGTCGTCATGCAGGGTGTTCCAGCCAGCCTCGTCCGGGGTTTCGCCATATTGCCAGAGGTCGGCCAGGCCGTGGACCAGCTCGGGCGGGAGCGACTCCAGCCGGTCCACATCCTGGGCGGAGGGGAACAGCCGGGCGAGCACCTCGCCGAGGTCGCGGTTCCCCGGGGCGGTGGGCAGCAGCTCCGAGCCGAGTCGCGACATCGCCTCGCGGATGAAACCCGCCTCGCGGGGCAGGCCTGTCTCACAAAAAAGATCCAGCGCCTGCGTATCCCGCACGATGGACCGGAGCAGCCGGGCCACGCGCAGCCGCGCCTCTGGCTGCCGATCCAGCTGCTGGAGCAGGAATTTCAGCCTTGCCCCCGACGACGCGCGACGGACCCAGGCGAGCAGGTCCTCCAGCCATTCGATCCGCTCAGCCAGAGGGGCCTGGGAATCGGCGTTGGCCAGCAGGCTGTCCACCGGCGTGACCGCCGTGGTGTTGAGGAGCCGGGTGCGAAGTTGTTCAAGCCAATGCACGCTTCACTGTGACGACGTTTTCCTTCACAGCCAGCAAAGTCTCGGAAATCCACGGGGAACATTTGACCGTTTTCAGCGTTGCGCGGCGGCAGAAGGGTGCGTTTCGATAGCTCCATGCCAAAGGGTGCACTGATTTTCGCGGCGATTCTTTCCCTGCTTTTGCTGCTGGTGCTCGGTTTCCTGCAAATCCGTCACCAAAGCCAGGCGCAATCGGCGGCCGAGACGGCGGCAGCCGAGGCCCGGAAGGTTGCCGAACAGGCTGCCGCCACCAACGCCACGCTCGCCACCGAGCTGGAATCATTGCGCGGGCACGCCACCGAGCTGGAGCAGCAGGTGCAGCAGGCACAACAGGCGCGCGATTCCCTGGAACAGCAGATGCGGACGGAGCTGGATTCGAAGGACATCACCATTTCCCAGCTCCAGGGCAAGCTGACCGTGAACATCCTCGACCGGGTGCTTTTTGATTCAGGCCGGGCCGACCTCAAACCCGAAGGTCAGGCCGTGCTGGTCAAGGTGGCGAAGGTGCTGGCCAAATTTCCCAAGCGCCCCGTGCAGGTCATCGGGCACACGGACAACGTGCCGATTCACGATCGCACCACCGACGGATTTACCGACAACTGGGCCCTTTCCGCCGGACGCGCGGTGGCGGCGGTACGTTTCCTGGTGGAGCGGACCGGGGCCGATCCCAAACGGCTCAGCGCTGCGGGTTGCGGCGAGTTCAAGCCCATCGCCGACAACGCCACCTTGGAAGGCCGGGCCAAGAACCGCCGCATCGCCGTGGTGGTGCTGCCGGAAGAGCTGGGTGCGGCCGACGTCACAAATGCCTCACCTGCCCGCCCATCCGCTGCCTTCAACGCACCTGCCAGTGGCGCAGGCACTAACGCAGATTCGCCTGTGCCGTGATGGCCGGTGTCGGGAAGGTCTGCTTCAGCATTGAATGTGGCGGGCATTACGGCGTCGAATCAACGCTTGTGAAAAATTTCACGAAGGCGCTTGCTTCAAGGCGCCCGGGTGATAATTTTTTCACGGTTTTTACAGGCAGAATACACGTAACGCTTATGAACACTACTCTCGCATTCGTCTCCACCCTGGCCGCCACGGCGCTTGTGGCCAACGCCGGGGAGATTTCCGGCAAAGTCACCCTGAAGGGCACACCGCCCCCGGCCCAGGCGATCGCGGCCGTGAAGGCGGATGCAAACTGCGGCAAGTTCCACGATACCGACGTGATGTCCCGCACCTTCGTGGTCGGCGCCGATAGCGGCCTCGCCAACGTGGTGGTTTACATCAAGGGCGGTCTGGAGGGGAAAGCCTTCCCGGCGCCCGTGGAAAAGCCGCTGATCGACCAGAAGGGTTGCATGTACGAACCCTACGTGAGCGCGGTGATGGCCGGGCAGACCTTCCAGTTGCAGAACTCGGATCCGGTCATGCACAACATCATGGCCACGCCGAAGCTGAACAAGGGATTCAATTTCGCCCAGGCCACCCCTGGCCAGGTCAATGACAAGGTGTTCGACAAGCCCGAACTCGGCGTGAAGCTGGCCTGCAGCGTTCATCCGTGGATGGTTGCCTATGTCAGCGTGCTGGAGAATCCGTTTTTCGCCGTGACCGACAAGGACGGCAAGTTTGTCATCAAGGGCGAACTGCCGGATGGCAAATACACCGTGGAAGCGTTCCACCAGAAGCTGGGGGCGGCCGGTGCCGTCAGCCAGGAAATCGAAGTGAAGGGCGGCAAAGCGACCGCTGCGTTCACGCTTGAGCTCAAGTAAGCTGTCTTTTTAAAGCCGCCGGGGGTGCCCAATGGCACCCCCGGCGTTTTTTGCTGATTTCTTGAACGTCCCCGCCCAACCGCAGTCCGGCCGCTGGCTTTTTCGCTACGCGGTCCTGACGCCTCTCTGCACCCTGGTGCTGGTGTGCCTGGGCGGGCTGGTGACGAGCAAGGGCGTGGGCATGGCGGTGCCGGACTGGCCGACCAGCTACGGCTACAACATGTTCGCGCTGCCCATCGCGACCTGGTTCACGGACGGGATTTTTCACGAGCACACGCACCGTCTGGTGGCGACTTGGGTGGGTATTCTGGTGGTGGGCTTGACGCGCTGGCTGGGCGGGCGGCCGGCCTGCCGTCCTTTGCTGATCATCGGGCTGGCCGAACTGGTTGCCGGATTTTTGCTCCTGCGCGTGGGGCCCGACTGGAAAGGTGCCGGATATTTTCTCTCCGGCATTGGCGGAGTGGTGCTGCTGGCCGGTCTGGTCCCCATCCGTAATGCGCCGCTGGCGCGTCCATTGCCAACCCTGGGCTGGCTGGCCTTCACGGCTGTCCAAGTGCAGGGGTTGTTGGGTGGCCTGCGCGTGGTGCTGGACCGGCAGATCGTCGCGGACACGACTCTGGGGACGGTGTTTGGCCTGGTGCATGCCTGTCTCGGTCAGGGATTCTTCGTTCTGCTCTGCGCCATCGCCCTGCTGCTGTCGTCGTTTTGGCAGCGGCTGGGGAAGGGGATGAATGGCATTCGTTCGAATGCTTTGAACTGGCTGCTGCCGGCGACCACCGGAATCATTTTCCTGCAGCTCGTCCTGGGAGCGCTGATGCGCCATCAGCACGCCGGCCTGGCCATCCATGATTTTCCGCTCGCCTATGGTACAGTGTGGCCGGCGACCGACCCGGAATCCCTGCTGCGATACAACCACCAGCGGACGGACGAGACTTCCGTGACGGTCTTTCAGATTTTTCTGCAGATGTTTCATCGGATCGGGGCGGTGACGATTGTCATTTTGGTGGTATCCAGCTTTGTTTCCGTACGGAAAAATGCTGTCGGCACCCCGCTGATGTGGGGAGGAAATCTCTGGCTGGGACTGATCATTGCGCAGTTTTTTCTTGGCGCGGCCACCATCTGGACGGACAAAGCGGCCGACATTGCCACCGCGCATGTCGCGATTGGCGCGCTGTCGCTGGCCACGGGAGCCCTGCTCACCCTGGCCGCCCGGCGGATTGCGCTGCCGATCCGGCAGGGGCAGCTGGGTGGTTCCGAACCCGCAGCCGTGTTTGCCAAACCTTTCGTGCGTTAACATTTGATTTGAAAGCCGCCGTTCCAGTCCTGACCGCTGAAAACCTCGCCACCGACAAGGGGCGGGTGGCGCTTTTCAGCGAGCTCTTCAAGGCCCGGCTGACGCTGCTGGTGGTGCTGACGACCCTGGTGGGCTTCTACCTCGGCTCCGCCATTGGCGTCCCGGTGGATTACGCGCTGATGTTCCACACCGTGTTTGGTACGGCCCTCGTGGCGGCCGGCGCATCGGCGCTGAACCAGCTGATCGAGCGGGAGCACGACGCCCGCATGAAGCGCACGGAGAACCGGCCCCTGCCGGCGCAGCGGATCACGCCCAATTCCGTCCTGCTGCTGGGCGCGCTGCTGAGCGTGGCCGGGCTGGCCTGGCTGCTGTTTGCCGTCAACCCCCTCACGGCCTTTCTCGGGGCGGTGACGCTGGCGAGCTACCTGTTCGTTTACACGCCGCTCAAGCGGCTGACCGTCCTGAACACCGCCGTCGGCGCGGTCCCCGGCGCGCTGCCGCCCCTGATGGGCTGGGCGGCGGCCACGAACAGCGTTTCGGCTGGCGGTTGGGCGCTGTTTGCCATCCTGTTTTTCTGGCAGCTGCCGCACTTCATGGCCATTTCCTGGCTGTACCGGGAAGATTACGCGCGCGCCGGCTACCGCATGCTGTCGGGTGTTGATCCCGAAGGACGGCGCACGGCGGCCTCGGCCGTCCGCAACACCATCGCGCTCCTGCTCATCAGCCTGTTCCCCTATGTGCTGCATCTCGCCGGGCGCTACTATCTGGCCGGTGCTTTCGTGCTGGGTGCCGTCTTTCTGGCCTGCGCGATTGTCTTTGCCCGGAAGCTGACACCACGGGCCGCCCGGCAGCTGTTTTTTGCCAGCATCATTTATCTCCCGCTGTTGCTGGGCTTATTGGTTGCCGATAAGGCCACCAAAAAATTGACACCCGAGGGTGCAGTTTCCACACAATCCCTCCCGCGCGCGGAGCAGGGGGCCAATCCTGTTGCCGCCCCGGCCACCCTTTTGAACTGATCGCAGAGAAAAATATGCAAACCGCCACGACCCACGCACCCGCGCATGGCCACGATCATGCGCACGCGCATGAGCACCACGAGCCGGGCTTCTTCTCGAAGTACATCTTTTCCACCGACCACAAGGTCATTGGCATCCAGTACGGCATCACCTCGCTGCTGTTCCTCTTCTTCGGCTTTTCGCTGATGATGGCGATGCGCTGGCAGCTGGCGTACCCGGGCAAGGCGATTCCGGTGGTGGGCGAGCTGCTCCGGAAGGTCCTCGGCGATGAAATGGCCTCGGGCGGCGTGATGTCGGCCGACCTTTACAACTCCTTTGGCGCGATGCACGGCACCATCATGGTGTTCCTCGCGATTGTGCCGCTGGCCTTCGGCGCCTTCGGCAACTACGTGACGCCGCTGCAGGTCGGCGCACCCGACATGGCGTTCCCCCGGCTGAACATGGCCAGCTACCACATGTATTTCTGGGGTGGCGTGATCATGCTCGCGAGCTTCTTCACTCCCGGCGGTGCGGCGAAGTCCGGCTGGACGAGCTATTCGCCGCTGGCGACGCTGGCCGACACCAGCAACGTCATCAACGGCCAGACCATGTGGCTGCTCGGCATGGTGATGCTCATCACCTCCTCGCTGCTCGGCTCGGTGAACCTCATCACCACCATCATCCAGCTCCGGGTGAAGGGCCTGACCTGGATGCGCCTCCCGTTCTTCACGTGGGCGCAGTTTGTGACCAGCTTCCTGCTGCTGCTCGCCTTCCCGCCGCTGGAGGCCGCCGGCCTGATGCAGCTCGCGGACAACCTGCTCAAATCCTCGTTCTTTATGCCCACCGGTCTCGTGACCAGCGGTGGCATCGTGCCGGTGAGCGGTGGTGGCAACCCCTTGCTCTGGCAGCACCTGTTCTGGTTCCTCGCGCACCCCGAGGTGTACGTGCTGATCCTGCCGGCGATGGGCATCGTCTCCGAGGTCATCGCGAACAACACCCGCAAGCCGCTCTGGGGCTACAAGTCGATGGTGTACGCGTCGATGGGCCTTGGCTTCGTGTCCTTCATCGTGTGGGCCCATCACATGTACCTGACGGGCATGGGCACGACGATCTCGACCTTCTTCCAGACGACCACGATGATCATCTCGATCCCGTCGGTCATCATTCTGACGTCGCTGTTCATCTCGCTGTGGGGCGGTTCCATCCGCTTCAACACGCCGATGCTCTTCGCGCTCGCGTTCCTGCCGATGTTCGGCATCGGCGGTCTCACCGGTCTGCCGCTGGGCTTCAACGCCTCGGACATCTACCTGCACGATTCCTACTACGTGATCGGCCACTTCCACTACGTGGTCGCGCCGGGCACGATCTTCGCGCTCTTTGCGGGCGTGTACTTCTGGTACCCGAAGATCACCGGCCGCTTCATGAGCGAGATCCTCGGCAAGATTCATTTCTTCGGGTCGTTCGTGTGCATGAACCTGATCTTCTTCCCGATGTTCATCCAGGGTCTCCGCGGCATGAGCCGGCGCATGTATGACGGCGGTTCGACCTACTTCGGCAACGGCGTCGATCCCGGCGTGCTGAAGCTGAACGAGGGCATTTTGCACGCCGCCCTGGCGCTGGCCTTCTTCCAGCTGTTCTTCATCATCAACTTCTTCTGGAGCCTCTACGGCGGCAAAAAGGCCGAGTCCTCGAACCCGTGGAATGCCACGACGCTGGACTGGGCCACGCCGACTCCCGTGCCGCACGGCAATTTCGAGACCGCGCCGACCGTTTATCGCGGACCCTACGAGTACAGCGTTCCCGGTGCCGCGCGTGATTTCATCCCGCAGGACCAGAAGGACTGAAGCCGCCGCCCCTACCTTAACCTTTTGACCATCAGTTCATGGAAATCCCATATACGGTAAAACCCCGGCCCGACACGGGGCTCTACAATGCGAAGATCGGCATCTGGCTGTTCCTCGCCTCGGAAGTGATGCTCTTCGGCGCGCTCTTTTCCGCCTACATCCTGCTCCGCGTCGGCGCGCCCGACGGCTTCTGGCCGGATGTCCCGACCGCCTGGCCGCACGGCCTGCTGAACGTCCCGCTGGGCACGTTCAACACAGCGGTGCTCATCACCTCCTCAATGACCGTGATGATGGCGTGGACCGCGCTCAAGGAGAACAATTTCGCCAAGTTCCGGAAGTTCATGACCGTGACGCTCCTTTGCGCCGTCCTGTTCCTCTGCATCAAGGGCTACGAATACAACGACAAGTTCACCCACTACGTCATCCGCCTGAAGGATGGCTCGGCGCTGACCGGTCATTTGGAGATTAACGGTTCCAGCCCGCGTTTCTGGACCGAGGACACCCTGGCGGCGAAGAAGCTGGAGTCCGTCGAGGTGCTGCAGGACATCCCGACCGTGCTGCGCTATCCCTCGGGCTTCAAGCACGAGGAAGTGGCCCATGAGCCCGGTGAGCACCACATCAAGCGGGAGATCAAGACGGCGGACATCCAGAGCCTGCGCCCGTTCGTGCCGGCCACGGGGACGTTCTTCGCGGTCTATTTCACCATGACCTTCCTCCACGCCCTGCACATCATCGGCGGCGTGCTGGTGATGGGCTACATGACCTTCGTCGGGGGCGGCATGTGGAAGACGGAACCCGAACGCTATACGAACCGCATCGAGTCGGTCGGCCTGTTCTGGCATTTCGTCGATCTGGTCTGGATCTTCCTCTTCCCGGTCATGTACCTCCTCTGACAAGCCAAGCTACCCATGAGTGACGCCACCCATACCCATACTTCCGAGACGGTCGCGGTTTCCGGCCATCACCGTACCCCGGGCGAAGAGCGCAAGGTTTACTTCACGGTCGCCGTGACCCAGATCGTCTGCGCCGTGCTGACCGTGCTGGCCCGTTACTGGCAGCTCGACAGCACCGCGCTGACCATCGCGTTTGCGCTGCTGCTGCCCTGCATCAGCGCCAGCCTGGTCGCCTGCTACCTCATGCACATGCTGGAGCGCAAGGCGGTCTACATGTCCATGGCGCTGACGATCCCGTTCTTCATCGCGATGATCGCGCTGCCGCTGTGGAGCGACGGCAACCGGCCCAAGGGCTATCACCACGCCACCCACTATGTCCCTTAAGACTTTCCACATCGTCTTCATCACCGTGTGCGTGCTGCTGCTGCTCTTCCTCAGCGGATGGGCCTTCAGCAACAGCCGCCAGGGTGGCGGGACCTTGGACGCGGTCTGGGGTTCGCTGGCGCTCGCGACAGCGGTGGCGCTGGCGGTCTATGGCCAGCGCTTTTTGAAGCGGCTCAAACACATCAGCTTCCTGTGAAACGTCGTCTTTTACCCGTCTTGGCCGCGCTGGCGGCGTTCATCCCGCAGCACGCGCATGCCTGTGCCGCCTGCTTCGGCAAGTCCGACTCGCCGCTCGCCCTCGGCATGAACTACGGCATCCTGGCACTGCTGGCCGTCATCACGATGGTGCTGTGCTTCGTCGCGAGCTTCTTTGTCTTTGTGGCGCGCCGGGAGGCCCGGTTTGTCGCCGAAGAGGCCGCCCAGCCGACCGAACCGACGCAATCCCTTTAATTTTCCCCGTCCCTTCCTATGGATTTTTTCAAGTATAACATCCTGAGACTCCCGGAGGTCGCATCCGCCCATGGCGACCGCATTGACGACCTGATCGTCTACGTCCACCTGCTGATGGCGGCGCTGTTTGTCGGCTGGCTCGCGTTCTTTGTCTTCGCCCTCCTCAAGCACCGCCGGGCGAGCAACCCCAAGGCCGACTACGTGGGCGCCCGCTCGCACTTCTCGACCTACGCCGAGGTCGGTGTGGCGGCCATCGAGGGCCTGCTGCTGCTCGGTTTTGCCGTCCCGCTCTGGGCCAAGGCCGTGGAGAAATTCCCCGAGGAAAAGGACGCGCTGGTGATCCAGGTCATCGGCCAGCAGTTCGCGTGGAACGCCCATTATGCCGGACCGGACGGCAAGTGGGGCCACCAGGACATCAAGTTCGCCAGCACCACCAACCCGTTCGGCCTGGATGCCGCCGACCCGGCGACCAAGGACGACGTGACCACGCTCTCCAACGAGCCCTTCCTGCTGCCAGTGAACAAGGAGGTCATCTGCAAGATCTCGAGCATGGACGTCATCCACAGCTTCAAGCTCCCCGTGATGCGCGTCACGCAGGACGCCATCCCGGGCATGAGCATCCCGGTCCACTTCAAGCCGACCAAGATCGGTGACTACACCATCACCTGCGCGCAGCTCTGCGGCAACGGCCACTCGAAGATGCGTGGCAATTTCAAGGTCGTGGACCAGGCCGCGTTCGACAAATGGTTCGCCGACAAGGCCAAGTCCGGCGCGGCGGGCGCCAGCTTCGAGTGACCGGTTGAATTTATCATGGGAGGCCGCCGGAGTTTCTCCGGCGGCCTTTTATTTTCGCGGGATAACTGACTGATGGACCGTTTTCAAAAGATCGTGTGGGGAGGCCTCGTCGCCGCGCTGGTGGCGATTGGTGTGATTTATTTCCTGTCGGCCACGCGCCGCTCACCTCTGCCCGTGATCAGCCAGGTGCACCCGTTTGCCGCGACCAACCAGCTTGGTGAAGCGGTCGGTGCCGATGCGCTGCGCGGACATGTCTCGGTGGTGAACGTCATCTTCTCCCGCTGCCCCACGCAGTGCCCTAAGCTCACCCAGCAGATGGCGCGGGTGCAGGCGGCGGTCGGCCCCGGAGTGCGCCTGCTCACCCTCACCGCCGATCCTGGCTATGACACGCCGGAGGTGCTGAAGCGCTATGCCCAGCGCAATGGCGCGGACCCGGCGAAATGGTGGTTCCTCACGGGCAGCAAGGCGGAGATCTACCGGCTGGCGGTCAGCGACCTGAAGTTCTCGGTGCTCGAATCCGCCAACCCCGCCGAGGCCAAGCTGGAGGATCTGTTCATCCACACCACCGACTTTGCGATCGTGGACCGGGCCGGACGCCTGCGGACGGTCGTCCACGGTGAGGAACCGGATGCCCCCGCCCAGATCGTTGCCCTCGTGAAGCAGTTGCAGCGCGAAACCTCCCTATGACCCTCGCCGACATTCCCGCCGTGAACGCCAGCCTCAACGGCCTCAGCGCCGTGCTGCTGCTCTATGGCTTCTACCACATCCGCGCCGGCCACAAGCTCGCCCACCGCAACTGCATGATCGCGGCGTTCATCTCGTCGTCGCTGTTTCTGGGGTGCTACCTCTACTACCACTACCAGATGCAGCAGCAGTTCGGCCGGGCGCACACCAGCTTCACCGATCCGGCCTGGTTCCGTCCCATCTACCTCACCATCCTGTTCACGCACCTGCTGGGAGCCTTCGTCATCCTGCCGCTGATCTTCACGACCTTTTACCGGGCGATCCGCGGACAGTTCGAGCAGCACAAAACGATCGCGCGGGTGACCCTGCCGATCTGGCTCTACGTCTCCTTCACCGGCGTGCTCATCTATCTGCTGCTCTACCAGGTCTTCCCGCAGCGGAGGTGAGCCTAGCCTGGCGGCCGATGGCGGTAATGGCGAGATGCCCGAATCGGGCTTTGCAGTTCACGGGTGGATGAGCCGGAAAAAGCTGTCCGTTTTTACCGATTCTAGGCGCACGCGGACTTGTCCATCCGCCTCAGTGGGTGGCGTCGCCACCTCTTGCCACGACCTATTGGGCAAGGTGGTTTCGAGGGCTTGCAGTTTTAATCCCGTGAGCCCGGCGGCCCAAGTCAGTTCCAATGGTCCGCCCGCAAAGCGGCCATTCAGGCGTGGTGGAGTGACCTCGAAGGTCCATTCGGCATTGGCTGGCAGATAGGAATTGTCGCCGTACTGTTCGGCCCGGAGGGTGACCAGTCCGAGGTCGGTCAGTCTGACCCGGTTGTTCTCAATGTAGGCGGGACCGTTCAGAACGGAAAAGGTGAGCGGCAGTCTGCTCGAGGTGGTGACGGACGGGACCAATGGCTGGCCTGTGTAGGGAAACGTCAAGGGAAGCTGCCATTCCAGTGCTTGCGGCTGGCCCGCTCTCACCTTGAAAAATCGCAAACCGTAGCCTGCATCCGCCACTGCCATGAAGTCTCCCACCAGATGCAGCCCCAGGGCGTGCTGGGTTGCGAAGCCCCCGATGCGAACTAGGTTGGCGGGATTGCTCACGTCAATGGCCTGCACTCCGGCGAATCCGTCCGCCACGTAGGCGATGCTACCGACGACCTGCAGCCGATTGGCCGCACCCTCGCCCTCTCCGCGGAAAAACCGGCCCAGCCTGACTGGTTGGGTGGGCTTGCTTACGTCAATCACCTGCAAAGTATATGCGCCGTCGGCCACGTAGGCGGTGGTTCCTACCACCTGCACGTCGCTGGCAGTCCCGTCGGTGTCACACCCGCCAAGGAATACCGGGTTGGCGGGGTTGCTCACGTCGATGATCTGCAGGCCGGCGCCTGCCGCCGCCACGTAAGCCAGGTTTCCCACCACTTGGATGCCAACGGCCACGCCAAGGATGTCGGCGGAACCGAGGAGCACCGGTTGAGCGGGTTTGCTGACATCGAGGATCAGCAGGTCGTCCAAGACATCTGCCACATATGCCGTGGTGCCGATCACGCAGACACTGGTGCAGACGTCACCGGTGTCGAAGCCACCGAGGCGTGCCGGGTGATCTGGATTGCTCACATCAATAATCTGCAAACCGGCGTATGCGTTGGCCACATAGGCCAAGTTGCCCACCACCTTCACGTCATACAACTGGCCGGTGGTCTTGAGAAAGCCGCGACTCGTGGGTTTGGCGGGGTTTTTGAGATCGACGATTTGCAAGCCGCCTCCGGTGGCCATGTAGGCGAACTGACCCACCACCTGCACTTGGTAAGCATTGTTGGTCGCGTATCTTCCCGCGTCCGTCAGAATTACCTGCGGCAGATTGAAGGTGTGCACCGCTCGTGCCGGCAGGTAATGTTCGTTGCCCGCTTGGGTAGCGGAGACGACCACCTGCCCTAGGGCAGTTACCGTGATAATATCATTGGCAATCACGGCCGGGCCGGCTTCTACCTGCAGGATGGTGGGCAAGCCGCTGCTGGCGGAAACGCTCAGTGGATACGGTGTATTCAGGCTCAATATGGCGTTAGTTGTTTCTTTCCAGACTAGGGTTTGGGGTGCCTGGCCCTGAAGCTCATCCGAGAGCGCCAGCCAGGTGACAGTCAAGAGAATACAGGCTAGTGGGTGCCGCAAGAGGCGGGGGAAGAACGCCGCTTTATCACCGGTGCGACTGAGGGGAATCGACGAGTGGATCATACTCCAGTGTGCTTTCAGTTTCACTGCAATTGCGAATAGCCCTTAAAATATGGGGCCTAGCATACGAAGGCGACAACTTCGTGCCGCCATCTGTTCGGCGTCGCGTCTTGTCATTATTCGTCATCAAGGAAACAGCCCAGAAATCCGCTAACCTAGGAGACTGTTTCATCCTGTGGTGTTTGTTTGGGCCATTGCCGGGTTTGTGCTGGTGATCTGGTGGGTGTTGAGATTTTCCAACTTCCGTTGGCTCGCCCGCTCGCGCATGGCTTTGGCCAATGCGGCCACCTCGGGGTCGGTGGATGCCCGGATCGTGGATTGCGCCCATTGCGGCCAAAGTAACCGCCTGCGCCCCAGGACTGATCCTACCCGGTATCGCTGTGGCGCGTGCCAGCAGTCGTTGCCGAATCCGTTTGCCCCGCCACCCGCACCGCCGCCGACTCGGGCGCAGCCGGAGGTGTGGTTCCGGCCTTCCGGCCTCACCGGCGCACCCAAAAGACCCATCGTTTTCCGCGATCTTCAGCCCGAACAGCGTTCGGTCACGGCGGATGACGTGGCGGACGTGGTCGATGCCTTTACCGGCGAGGGGCTGAAGCCGGCGTTGGGGCTCTTCCAGTGCTTCCAGTGCGAAGTCTATTACCACCGGGCGAGCGTCGAGACGCTGAAGGCGGAAAATGGCGGCCAATGCGTGGCCTGCCTGAGCATTTCCATCCGGCCGGTAACGCTGACTTCGCCGCATCGCGGGTTTCGCTCCGCCACCGCCGAACCGCCGGTCCGCGCAACCTTGCCGGCGGAGGAACCCGGGGGGCCGGTGACGCTGATCAACTTTCGCGAGCATGTCGGCCGGGTCGTCAGCTTCGAGGGCTTTGTGCCCCGGGTGCTGGCCAGTCCCAAGGGTCGCCATTTCGCGATCATGTTTCAGAACCGCAAATGGTCGCAGGGGTTCAAGGCGGTGGTCTTGCGGACGGATCTGGCGGCTGTGGGTGGCGAGCCCTTTGTCCGCAACCTGGAAGGCCGGACGATCCGCATCCGCGGCCTGGTGCAGCAGCACGAGGAGTTCGGGCACCAGATCGTCCTGTCGGAACGCGGCATGATCGAGGACATCCGATGAAGTGGCGCGATCTTCCCAAGGGCTATGCCAGCCGGCCGGAGGTTTTCCGCACCCTGTCGCCGCACGAGGTGCTTCAGGTGGTGGAGAATGCGCCGCTGGAAGAGGTGAAAGCCGCCTATCGCCGGTTGGTGAAAATCTACCATCCTGACCGCTCGCACGAATTCTTGCAGGGCAGCAATGCGGAGGTGCTGAAGATCATCAACGAGGCCTACGAGGTGCTGGTCAAACGTGCGGCTCCCGCACCACCGGGTTCCGAGTCATGAAGCGCGCGCGCTACCAACGTCATTCCCTCGTGGACTGGTTCGACCAGGAGAAGCTGGCGGACAGCTCGGTGGCCGTGATCGGGGCCGGGGCCATCGGCAACGAGGTGCTCAAAAACCTCTGTCTGCTCGGGGTGGGGCACGTCCACATCGTGGATTTTGACCGCATCGAGGAGCACAACCTCACGCGCACGGTGCTGTTCAAGCCATCCGATGTGGGCCGGTTTAAGGCGGAAGCCGCCGCTGCGGCGTGCCGGGAGCTGGACCCCAATGCCCGCGTCACCTTGAGCAATTCCGACTTCTGGGAGTCGTTATCGCTGGATGACTTGCGCGGCTTTCAGGCGGTCTTCTGCTGCGTGGACAACTTCAGCGCGCGCATCCGGCTCAATCAGCTCTGCCGGCTGGCGCGGGTGGATTTCTTCAATGCCGGCATCGACAGCCGCAACGTTTCGGTCGAGCAGTATGCGTTTGGCACCGAGGCGGACTGCGCCTGCTACGAATGCTGGCTGCCGCCGGGAGCCTACGCGACGATGCGCCGGCGCTATTCGTGCGGCTGGCTCCAGCGCGTGGCCTTTGAGGAGCGCAAGGTGCCCACGACGGCCATCACCTCCAGCCTCGCAGGGGCGACGATGGCTTCGCTCTTTCTGCAACGGCGCTGCGGCCATCCTGGTCGGCTAACCGGTTCGCAGAAGTTCACCCTCGATTCCGTGAGCCTGGCCAGCACGGTGAACGCCATCAGCACCTACGACCTCTGCCCGGCCTGCACGCGGTTCCAGGCGGACTGCCATTGCTTCCGGGTAAAGCGCCATTCCCTTGGCTTGGAACTCGCGCATCGGCTGGCTGACCAGGACTTTACCGTTTTTTTGAGTGAACCAATCGTCTTGGACAGCCGATGTACCCTGTGTGAGCGGAAGTCCGACATCTTTGACCTCGCCGCGCGGCATGACGAACGCCTCGCCGAATGCCCGACCTGCCAGCAGCCGTCCAACGTGCTGCGGATCGTGGACGCGCTTTCCTACCGGGAGCTGCTGGCCGCCTTTGCCGACCGGCCTTTGCCGGTGAAATACATCCACTTCCATGACCGTGAACAACAATTCCTGCTCGAAATGGAGGACTGAATGAGCGAACTGAAACTGATCGTGCGCACGGCCGACCGCGCCCGGAAGGCCGAGATCGAGCTGCCGCAGCAGATGACCGGCGGCGATGTGATCCAGGCGGCCGTGGACAAATGGAGCCTGCCCCGCGACACCGACTATTCCCTCGTCAACGATTCCCAGAAGAAGACCGTCAACCCCGCCGACACCCTGGAAAAGGCGGGAGTCGCCTCGGGCGACACGCTGGAGATCCAGCCGGTGCTGGTGGCGGGTTGACCCCATGGATGCCATTGCCAAACGGCGCCAGGAGGATGTCACCAAGCTGCTGGATCTAGCGGCCGAGTTTCGGGGCGTCGTTACCGTCACGCGCACGACGGGCAACCCGGTGGGCGTGATCGAGCTGGCGATCAACCTGCCGACCGTCCGGAGCGAGCGCTATCCTGATGAAAGGTCGTCCGTCAGCGACGTCCGGATCGACCTGCCGGCGCGGTATCCCTTCGATCCGCCCAAATTCAGCGTCACCACGCCCGTGTGGAATCCCAACATCTACCCCAGCGGACTGATCTGCATGGGCGAGAAGTGGATTCCCACGCACAACCTCGCGATGCTCGTCCAGCGGGTGCTGCAGATCCTGACGCTCGAGCCGTCGATCATCAATCTCGCCAGCCCCGCCAACAGCGAGGCCGCGCAGTGGTATGCCGCCACCCGTCGGCGTGATCTCGCCCTCTTTCCCACGGTGCGGCTCGACTCCCTGCGCGTCGCCACCAAACCCACCATCCAGTGGAAGACCCTCAAATGATCCCCCGTTGCATCCGTTGGCGTGAAGCCGAGCCCGAAGTGCGTGTCCGTGAATTCGACCAGCTCGCGCGCCAGTCACATTGGGCCGATTCGACCGCGTTCATCCGCAACGCCAATGCGGGGCAGAAGGTCTATATCACCCGGCACGCGGAACAGGCGATCGCGGCCCATTTGGAAAGCGAGGACGCCGAACTGGGCGGCCTGCTGCTGGGCCGCGTGTACGAGACGCGCTTTGCCACGGCGACGAATTACCCCTGGATCACCGTCGTGGAGCAGGCGGTGGCCAGCACCGAGTACTGCAATTCCTCCGTATCCCTCCGCATGGGCACCGAGGTTTGGTCACGCGCGGGCGAGCGCCTGCAAAACGGACTGATGGTCGTGGGTTGGTACCATAGCCATCCCAATCTGGGCGTCTTCTTCAGCGGCACCGACCGGGCCACCCAATCGGCCTTTTTCAACCATCCCTACGCCCTCGGGCTCGTGGTGGATCCCATCCGCAAGGAACGGAAGTGCTTCTTTGGCGGCACCTCGGAAGAACTGCCCGACGAGGCCATGCTGGTGATGTGACCCGAGGAGACAGGAGACAGGAGGGGGTGAACCCGGAGGCAGGAGGTTCTGAAGCGCGGAGCGGGTGAGGTAAGGAGACTTACAATCGCGTTATCTCTCCCTTGCCTACTCACTGGCTCACTCACCGCCCCTCTCCGTGCTCGGCTCGCTTTCTCCTGACTCCGTGCGAAGCACCTCCGCAACGACGTTGCCTCCTGTCTCCTCGTACATCGTAAATCGTAAATGGGAGGGGGCTTGACCCAAAGGGCGGGGTCACCGAGGCTGCCATCGGCGTTCACAGCCATCGCGCTGGCGCCGTACATCGCATGATCTCATTCCGCATCCATACACTCGCCATGTCTGTCATTTTAGCCGGCGCCGCCCTCGCGGACGACAAGCCGGACCTCAAGGATTCCAAGCAACGCGTCAGCTACGCCATCGGCATCAACATCGGCACCGGCATGAAGCGCCAGGAGCTGGACATTGATCCCAAGACCGTGGCCGCCGGTCTCGCCGACGCCTTCGCGGGCAAGCCGGCCCTGACCGAGGACGAGATCAAGCAGTGTCTCACGGAGTTCGGCACGCAGATGCAGGCCAAGATGGAGGCCAAGCAAAAGGTGGCTGGCGCCGAGAACATCAAGAAGGGCGAGGAATTCCTCGCCGCCAACCTCAAGAAGGACGGCGTGAAGTCCACCGCCAGCGGTCTGCAATACAAGGTGCTCAAGTCGGGCACCGGCCGCACGCCCAAGAGCACGGACACCGTCAAGGTCCACTACCACGGCACGCTCATTGACGGCACCGTCTTCGACAGCTCCGTGGAACGCGGCGAGCCGGTGAGCTTTCCCGTGAACGGCGTCATCCCCGGCTGGACCGAGGCGCTGCAGCTGATGAAGGAAGGCGACAAGTGGCAGATCACCCTCCCGTCCAAGATCGCCTATGGCGAACAGGGCGCGGGCGCCAAAATCGGGCCGAACAGTGTGCTCATCTTCGATGTGGAACTGCTCTCCATCGAGAAGGCGAACTGAACTGGTTCAATCCCTCAAATGTAAAGGCGGCCTCAATGGCCGCCTTTTTGTTTTTCCGAATCTTGTCTCGAATGGTTTCGGAGTCGAACAGATCCAAGGATCGGCAGCCGGCCGTTTTGCCCCAAAGTAGGACGGGCGGCCCGCCCGTCTTCTGATCATTCTTCTGCGCCAGCAACCGGGCGGCCGGAAAAGACAAATATGGAAGACGGGCGGGCCGCCCGTCCTACTTTGGAAGGGCCCAAGGCCCGGCTTTCGCATCGAAGCGCTTCGGCGAACCACAAGTTGCGTGCCTGCGCTACAACCGATGACCGTCCCACCTACTTCTTCGTAGCAAACGGCGACTTGTCCTCGGGCTGGACCCACGGATTGGCGGCTTTCTTGAGGTAGCCTTCGAGCTGCTTTACGACCTCGGAATTGGCCTCGGCGACGTTGTGCTTTTCGCCGATATCGGTGGCCAGGTCGTAAAGTTCGAGAGGCTTGTCCGCGTCGAGCTTTACGCCCTTCCAGTTCCCGGCGCGCACCGCCTGCTGATAGCCTTTTTCGTGGAACTCCCAATAGAGGTAGGGATGGGTTTGGCGGGGTTCCTTGCCGAACAGGGTGGGCGCGAAGGAAATGCCATCGATTCCCTTGGGCGGGTTGACCCCGACCAGTTCGGCAACCGTGGGCAGAATGTCCCAGAAGGCCACCGGCAGGGTGTTGGTCGTGCCCGGCCGGATCTTGCCCGGCCAGCGGGCCAGGAGCGGGACGCGGATGCCGCCTTCGTACAGGTCGCGCTTGAGTCCACGCAGCGGGCCGGCGCTCCGGAAAAAGTCCGGGTCCACGCCGCCTTCGCGGTGCGGCCCGTTGTCGCTGGCGAACAGGATCAGCGTATCCTGGTCGATCTTGTAGGCCTTCAACTGCTCCATGAGCGAGCCGACAAAGTCGTCGAGCCGGGTGATCATTGCCGCCTTGGCCTTCTCCGGGGCGGGCCAGTCCATCCGGGCATATGATCCCAGGGACGGAACCTGCATGCCATTCGTGCCGAGCTCATTGTTCGCGTGGGGAATGATCGTGGGGAAATAGAGGAAGAAGGCGTCGTATTCGTTGACGCGGACGAAGTTGGTGGCCACCCGGCTGAACCAGTCCGGCGCGTAAGCACCCAGCCGGCCATTTTCGTTGCCCGGGAGGAAGTACTGCTGGTCGTTCCGCCAGAGGAACTGAGGGTAATAGTTGTGGGCGTGAACCTGGTCGAGATACCCGAACCACTCGTCAAAGCCCTGCCGGTTCGGGGTGCCCGTCGTACCTTCCCAGCCGAGCGCCCATTTGCCGAAAGCCCCGGTGTGGTAGCCGACCGACTTCAGCACCTCGGCAAGCGTGATATCTTCGGAGGCGAGCGGCACCTGCACGTTGCTCCGCACGCGGCCATGCCCGCTATGCATGCCGGTCATCAGGGCGGAGCGGCTGGGGGCGCAGACCGTGTTGCCGGCGTAGGCGTCGGTGAAGCGCATGCCTTCGGCGGCGAGCCGGTCGAGATTGGGCGTCTGTATCTTCCGCTGCCCGTAGCTGCCCAGTTCACCATAGCCGAGGTCATCGGCCAGGATGAGGATGATGTTCGGAAAGGAATTGGTCCGCTGCGGGCCGAGGGCGGTGCGCACCACCGTGCCGCCGGCCGCGGTGGCGCAAACCACCGTCAGCAATAGGGCCACGCCACGCACCAAAAGGAATCGCAGTATGCTCACGAGATGTCCGTACCTTAGCGAAGTCCCGCCACCGGTCCAACGCCCAATCATTTCAGATACGGGATGGTCAACGGTCCCTGGGGAAGCACGGCCACCCGAGCGTCCGGTCCCCGCCGCGCCAGTTCGGCGCGCACGGTGGTGGCAATGTCGGGGCAGGGCTCCAGATGCGCCGCGCGCAGCGTCGCTTCGGGCATGGCCGAATGGACGAGGATGCGGGCACGCCGTTGCAGCAGCGCTTGGATCTGCGCCTGCCACTGCTCGGGCCGCACAAAACCAGGGGTCGCCAGCAGGGCCAAGATCTCCTCGGGCGAGCCGCCTTCGCGCAACAGCCGGTCGTAGGGACTGCCGGCGGGGACACCTTCGCGGCACTCGGCGGCGAGGATGATGGTGCCACCGGTCACGGCGATACGCGCGGCGGCGCTCACGCCCTTGATGCCCTGATACAGGTTCAGGTCGAGCGGGTAGCCCGAATTCGTGGTCACCACGACTTCAAAAGGCCGGTCCACCGGCTGCATCGCGGAGGTGCGGACGAATTCGCGACCGGCTCGGTGCGCCGCCACGAGGTCGCCGGCGAAAATGCCGGTGATGTCCCGCTGTTCGTTGAGGGTGACGTTCAGCAGGAAGTTCGGCCCGACGCGCAGCGCGATGTCCCGCAGCTCCTCCCAGAGCGGATTGCCTTCGCACACGCCGAAGGTCGCACCCGGTGACTCGAGATGGTGCGCCCCGTGGTTGCTCATCACGGTCTCAACGTGCGCCACGCCGGGCATGAGCGCCTTGGGGCCACCGCTGAAACCGGCGAAGAAATGCGGCTCGATGAAACCAGTGAGAATCCGCACATCGGCCTCCACGGCCAGCCGGTTGATCCACACCGGCGTGCCGGTACGGGTGGTGCCGAGCTGGACGCAGGCGGCATGGTTCTCCGGCTCGTGGTTGAGGACGCGCCAGTTGGCCACCACCTCGGGCGTCAGCATCTGCTCGAGTTCGGCCCGGGTGTTGGGGCGGTGCGTGCCGAGCTGGTTGAGCAGCGTGACCTGCTCGCGCCGTACGCCGAGCTGCTCCAGATAGGCCAGCAGCCAGGGGATCAGCCGGTGGTTGGGCGTGGCGCGGGTGATGTCGGTGAAGAGGATGACAATCTTGGCCTCCGGCTTGAGCCACTGCCGTAGCGGGGCGGCCCCGATGGGCTGCTCCAGCGCGGCGATCAGCGCCGCCCGTTCGTCGGGCAAGCCGGCCCGATAGGAGGGCTCGATCACCGTCGTGCGGTCGTCGGGAAATTCGACGGACACGTGGCCTTTGCCATAGGCGAGATTGACGTTCACGCGGGCAAGTTTAGCGCCCGGGCCGCGCGAATCGAAGCCAATGATGCACGATCTGTCACGCGCTCTGAGCCGGCTTGATCGCATTTCCCTGGGTTTTCGCCCCTGACCTTGAGGAATGTTTTCCAATCAAAAATCGTAAATTTCCTCAGTCCTTGGTAATCCGCACGCCCCATCATGCTCGCTCCCGCCGCCATCGCAGACGGACACGGCCATTTCACCCTCGACGAGATTGAAGTGGCCTCGCCGCTGGCCGAGGAGGTCCTCGTAGAGATCCGAGCCGCCGGCATCTGCCATACCGACCACGCCTCGCTCTCGTGGAGACGTCCCTTGGTGATGGGGCATGAGGGTGCAGGCGTCGTGCGTGAGGTGGGTGCGGGCGTCACGTCCGTGAAACCGGGCGACCGCGTTGTGCTGAACTGGGCCATACCGTGCGGGAGCTGTTTCCAATGCCGGCGCGGGCAGGCCGTGCTCTGCGAAGCGAGCCGCCCCGCCCATGTGATGCACCCATCAGCGGGCCACGCGCACGCCGCTGGCACCACTTGGCACGGGCAGCCCATCGACCGCTCGTTCAACATCGGCACGCTCTCCGGGCTCGCCCTGGTCCGGGCCGAGGCGGTCACGCCCATTCCGGAGGAAGTCCCCTTCACCAGCGCGTGCATTGTCGGCTGTGGGGTGATGACCGGGTTTGGTTCGGCGGTGAACGTGGCCAAGGTCGAGCCGGGCTCCTCGGTGGTGGTCATTGGTTGCGGTGGCGTCGGTCTGAATGTGATCCAAGGCGCGCGCCTCGCCGGGGCGGGACGCATTATCGCGGTGGACCTGCGTGAAAGCAGCCTCGCCAATGCGCGCCGCTTCGGGGCGACCGACACCGTCCTGGCCCAGCGGGACGACCGTGAACTGCGGGTGGTGGCAGCGGAAGTGAAACGGCTGACCGAAGGGCGGGGGGCGGATTACGCCTTCGAGGCGACCAGCGTTTCGCATCTGGCGTTCACGCCGTTGCTGCTGATCCGCGATGGGGGCATGGCGCTACAGGTCAGCGGCATCAACGACGCGGTTTCGGTAGAGATGCCGTGGTTCATGTGGAACAAGACGTACCTGACTCCCCTCTATGGCAGTTGCGTGCCGGCGCGCGATTTTCCCCGTATTTTCCAGCACTACGCGAAACGGGAACTATTCCTCGACGAACTGGTTACCCGCACCTACCCGCTGGCGAATTTGACCGACGCCATGGACGACATGATGACCGGGCGGAATGCGAAGGGCGTGATCGTGTTTTAAGGGCGTTCTTTAACAGCTGATCCACGCTGATCCGCACTGATGCGGCAAGGGCACATCATTTCACCATGGAGGTTCGAAAGAAGGTGGAAACAACAAAGGAACGAAGGAACAAAGAACGCAAAAAGCCCTTTGTCAGGACTGCCTTACTTTGTTCCTTCGTTCCTTTGTTGTTCCAATTTTCCCCCACTCTTAGTCGGTCACCTCTTCCGTGAGCACTTCGCCCTTGCGGCGGGCCTTGTCGCGATTGACCTCGGGCAGGAGCAGCAGGGTGGCGATCACAATCAGGATCGCGCTGAACCAGCCCAGCGAACTCAATGCGAAATGCTGCACCATCTGGAACGCCACAATTGGTGCCGCTATGCCCCGGATGCCCGTGAGGAACGTGTGGACGCCCATGTAATCGGCCACGCGGCCGGGTGGGGCGAACTTGGTCACCCACAGACCCCACGCCACGTCGCCGCCGGCATTGGAGATGCCGTAGATGATCGCACCGGCGATGAGGCCGGCGGTGGTGTCGCTGGTGAAGAAGGCGAGGATGCCCAGCGCGAAGCCGCAATTCAGCACGATGCGGAGGGCGAAGAAGTTCATCCGGTCGAACAGCCAGCCCCACACCGGGTTCATCACCAGCCGGGCGAGGTTGGGCACCACGCCGGTTAGAAAGGCAATTTCGGCCGCCGACCGGGCGAGGCCGTGCGCGGGATTCCCCAGATACTCGACGCGCATGGGGAGCATCATCAGGTTCGCGAACCCCATGAACATCCACACGATCAGCGTCTGGCGGAACACGCGGTCCTCGCGCACGAAACGCAGGGCATGGAGCGGGTGCGCCGCCCCGTTGTCCTGCAACGGCACCGACGGGATGCGGCGGGCACACCAGGCGGCGCCGGCGAAGGCGAGGGCAAAGCAGAGGAGCAGGACCGGGAAGAGGTCGGGCTGCCAATCCAGAAACCTGCCGCCGGCCCAGGCGAAGAGCAGGGCGCCGATGATTCGCAGCACGAAGGATCGGGCGTAAAGCTTTCCGCGCGACGAGGGCGGGTAGTTGTGATGATACGTCTCCGTCATCAGCGGGATGATCGCCGACTGCATCGCCATGGCGACGAGGCAGGCGGGGACGTACAGCCAGAGCCGTGGAACCGCCGCCATCAGCGCGCAGCAGCCGCAGCCGATCATGAGGAAGCGGGACACCGCGACGGTGGCCGACCAGCGGCGGCGCTGGACGAAACTGACCGCCACCGGCGACAGCAGCAGGCCGAAACTGCCCGCCCCGGCAATGAGCGCCTTGGCCCCGGCCCCGGCGGTGAAGTGCTTCACGGCGATCAGCAGCAGGAACGTGTTCGCCGCCGACTCGATGATGCCGGCTGCAAACATGCGCCCGGAATCGAGTCGGAAGGTGAGGCGGGCGCGTTCGGCGGACAGCACGGCGGCAGGATACCGGCATCGGACTACATGCTCGAATTCTTTTCCGGCCCTCGAAAACCAGCTTGCCCCGCACGGCATCTCGAAGAAACTGGCGGCTCTTACAGCAATTCAACTTTCCAAGACTATGGGCCGCATCTTTAACAACGTTGTCGAAACCGTCGGACACACCCCCCTCATTCGGCTGAACCGCATTCCCGCCAGCCTCGGCGTCGATCCTTCCACGACGATCGTGCTAAAGTGCGAATTCTTCAATCCGCTCGGCTCGGTCAAGGACCGTATCGGCGCGGCGATGATCGAGGACGCCGAGAAGCGCGGCATCCTCAAGGCGGACACGACCATCATCGAGCCGACGTCGGGCAACACGGGCATCGCGCTCGCGTTCGTCGCGGCGGCCAAGGGCTACAAGCTCATCCTCACCATGCCGGAGACGATGTCTCTGGAGCGCCGCACGCTGCTCGCGCTGCTCGGCGCGAAGCTGGTGCTCACCCCCGGCAGCGAGGGCATGCGCGGGGCCATTGCCCGGGCCGAACAGATTTCCAAGGAGACGCCGAACTCATGGATTCCCCAGCAGTTTGAGAACCCGGCCAACCCGGCGATTCACAGCGCGACGACCGGCCCCGAGATCTGGGACGACACGGACGGCAAGGTGGACATCCTCGTCGCGGCCGTGGGCACCGGCGGCACGATCACCGGCGTTTTCGAGTACATCCACCCGAAGAAGGCCAGCTTCCAGGCCATCGCCGTGGAGCCGAAGGATTCGCCGGTCATCACACAGACACTCAAGGGCGAGGCGGTGAAACCCGGCCCGCACAAGATCCAAGGAACGGGGGCGGGCTTCGTGCCGAAGAATCTCCACCTGAAAGGCGCGAACGGCGAGCCGCAGATCGTCGAGACCTATCAGGTGTCGAATGACGATTCCTTCGCGATGGCCCGCCGGTTGGCGAAGGAAGAGGGCTTGCTGGTCGGCATCTCGACCGGGGCGAACGTGTATGCGGCCATCGAGATCGCCAAGCGCCCCGAAAACAAGGGCAAGACCATCGTGACCGTGGCCTGCTCCACCGGCGAACGCTACCTCTCGACCGCGCTGGCCGCCGAGGCCCGTGCCGAAGTCGGCGGCTGAGCTGCGAGTCTGGATTTGAACGGGCGGAGGCCGGCAGTGGTCGGCCTCCGCCCGTATTCTGTTTCGGCACCGTCATACTCGTCATCCGCATTGCAGACTTGACCCACGGGCCATCCCCTCTGTTTACTCCTTTCAAATGCAGTTTGGCGCACAACTTGTAGTAGTCCTCGTAGCCGGTGGCGATGCCGCCGCGGGGACCGTTGGTGCGTAACAGCGCTTTCAACCAAACCCACGGCTGGCAACGGCCGTGGGTTTTTTGTCGCCAAAAGACCGACGCCGTCCCGGCCCACACCTAGAAAAAGACACATGAGCAACGCGACATCGAACGACAAGAAAACCGCCGCCCCCGCCCAGCCGGGCAAGGAAGTCGGCCCCGTGATGCTGGGGCGCGACATCTTTGTCGAGGCCCTCGAACGCGCCGGCGTCGAGGTCATCTTCGCCTACCCGGGCGGCGCGAGCATGGAGATCCACCAGTCGCTCACGAAGTCCAAGATCCGCACGATCCTGCCCCGCCACGAGCAGGGCGGCAGCTTCGCCGCCGAGGGCTACGCCCGCGCGACCGGCAAGGCCGGCGTGTGCATGGGCACCAGCGGCCCCGGCGCGACGAACCTCGTCACCGCCATCGCCGACGCCTACATGGATTCCTGCCCGCTCGTCGCCATCACCGGCCAGGTGACCCAGGCGATGATCGGCCGCGGCGCCTTCCAGGAGACGGACATGGTCGGCGTCACGCTGCCGATCGTGAAGCACAGCTATCTCATCACGGACATCAAGGACATCCCCCGCATCGTTGCAGAGGCGTTCTACATCGCCGAATCCGGCCGGCCCGGTCCGGTGGTGCTCGATTTCCCGAAGAACATCCAGCAGGCCAAGGCCCAGCCCGTCTGGCCCACGCGCGAGGAGATCAAGAAGGGGCTGCGCGGCTACAATCCCGACGTGCTGGCGGGCGATCTCGAACTGAACGAGATCATCGGCCTCATCGAGAAGGCCGAGCGCCCCGTGCTCTACTGCGGCGGTGGCATCATCACCAGCGGCGCGGCGGCCGAGCTGAAGAAGTTCGCCGAGGCCACGCAGATCCCGGTGACCACGACGCTCATGGGCATCGGCGGTTTCCCGGAGACGCATCCGCTGTCCCTGCGCTGGCTCGGCATGCACGGCTCGGCCGTGGCCAACTGGGCCGTCAGCGGCGAATTTGAGCCCCGCAAGGACCCCACGCAGCCGATGGTGCGCCTCAAGGACGGTGCGGACCTGCTGCTCGCCTTCGGCGTGCGCTTCGATGACCGCGTCACCGGTGCCTTCAGCGAGTTCGCGAAGCACGCGACCATCGTCCACATCGACCTCGATGCCTCCGAGCACAACAAGAACAAGCGCGTGCAGCTCGCGATTCACGGCGACATCCGCGACGCGCTCGCGCGCCTGAACACGCTGCTCGCCAAGCGCACGGGCACGCAGAAGGCCTATCCGGCCTGGCACGCCCAGATCGCGGAGTGGAAGAAGAAGGGTTCCTTCCACTACGAGGTCACCCCCGAGATCGCCAACAGCGATCACATGAAGGACCACCTGAAGGGCCAGGAAGACCAGGTCATCCTGCCGCAGATGGTGATCGAGATGCTCTACGAGATGACCGGCGGCGACGCGATCATCACGACGGGCGTCGGCCAGCACCAGATGTGGTCGGGCCAGTGGTTCAAGTACGGCGAACCCCGCACCTTCATCACCTCGGGCGGTCTCGGCTCGATGGGTTACGGCTATCCCGCCGCGCTCGGCGCGAAGGTGGCCCGGCCCGACAAGCAGGTCGTGGACATCGACGGCGACGGCTCGTTCCTCATGAACGTGCAGGAGCTGGCCACCGCCCACGTCGAGAAGATCGCCGCGAAGGCCATCATCCTGAACAACCAGCACCTCGGCATGGTGGTGCAGTGGGAGGACAACTTCTTCGCCGGCAACCGCGGCCACACCTACCTCGGTGATCCCGAGCACCGTGCGCAGGTCTATCCCGACTACGTGCGCGTCTGCAACAGCTTCAACGTGCCGGCTGAGCAGGTCATCTTCCGCCGCGACCTCCGGGCCGCGCTCCAGCGCATGCTCGACTCGAAGACGGCCTACGTGTTGAACGTGATGACGCCCTACGCCGAGCACGTGCTCCCGTTCATCCCCGCCGGCCGCACCGTGGCCGACATGAAGTACTGAACGGCGACGAGGCGGACACGACGACGCATTCAGGGCCGGGCGCAAGCCCGGCCCTTTTTCGCAATGTGCTGCCAGCGTCCCGCTGGCAGCGACGAATCCAAGGGCTGTACGTACTTTTATGGCGAACCTCGCGCAGTCGGCCTTTGGTGGCCACTGCCGGCAAGATGCCGGCAGCACATTGCTCCACGCTCCGCTCCGAGCTAGTTACGCCGAGTAGTCGAGGTACACCGTCTTGCTTCGCGTATAGAAATCGAGCGCGTTCACGCCCTGTTCGCGGAAGGAGTCGGTGCTGCTGCTCTTCATGCCGCCGAAGGGCGCCTGCAGGGCCAGACCGGTACTGATCTGGTTGACCTTCACCACGCCGGCCTCGATGCGCTCGGCGTACTGCAGGGCCTTCTTGAAGTCGCGCGTGACGAGGCTCGCGCTCAGGCCGACATCGACGCTGTTCGCGACCGCGAGGGCCTCGTCGAAGGAATCCACCGCGAGCACGGCGACGACCGGGCCAAAGACCTCTTCGCGCGCGATGCGCATGCTGGGCGTGACGTCGCCGATGACGGCTGGCTGCATGAAGAAGCCATGTGCGAGGTCGCCTTCGGTGAGCCGGGCCCCGCCCCAGAGGAGCTTCGCGCCCTCGGCCTGCGCGATGCCGATGTAGTCGAGATTGCCCTTGAGTTCGGCCTCGCTGACGGCCGGTCCCATTTGCACGCCGGCGGCGAGACCTGGACCGACCTTCCAGCCCTTCGCCTGCGCCACAAGCTTCTCCGTGAAGGCCGCTAGCACGGGGCGTTCGACGATCACGCGGCTGGTCGCGGTGCAGGCCTGGCCGGTCAGGCCGAAGCCCGCCCGGGCCACCAGCGATGCCGCGAGATCCAGATCGGCGTCCGCGAGCACGAGGGTGGGGTTCTTGCCGCCCATTTCCATCTGAGCACGCACCATGCGTGGGGCGAGCGACTGGTAGATGCTCTTCCCGACGGCGGTCGAGCCGGTGAAGCTCACACCTTGCACGGCCGGGTTGGTCGCCAGCTCGGCAGCGAAGGGCCGGCCATCGCCGGTGATCACATTCAGCACGCCGGCGGGGAGGCCTGCCTCGGTGAGGACCTTGGCGAGTTCGAGCGCCATGGCGGGCGCCTGTGAGGCGGGCTTGAGCACCACCGCATTACCGCACACGAGCGCGGGAGCCATTTTCCAAGCCGGGATCGCGATGGGGAAATTCCACGGCGTAATCAGGCCGACTACGCCGAGGGGTTCGCGCCGCGTGAACATCAGGTTGCCGGGCAGGTCGTGCGGGATCGTCTGGCCGCCCAACTGGTATCCCAGCCCGCCATAGAAGCGGAAGATGTCCGCCGCGCGCTGCACTTCGCCGGTCGCCTCCGCCAGGGTCTTCCCTTCCTCGCGGGTGAGCAGCTCGGCCAGCTCGCCCTTGCGCGCCTCGATGAGCTGCGACGCCTTGGCCAGTATGCGACCGCGGGCGACCGGGGTCTGGGCGGCCCACTTCGGGAAGGCAGCCTTCGCGGCGGCCACGGCGGCCGTCACGTCCGCTGCACCGCCCAGCGCATATTCCGCGACGGTCTCGCGGGTGTCGGCGGGGTTGATGGTGCGGAAGGTCCGGCCATCGGCGGCGGGGACGGAGAGGCCGTTGACGAAGAGGTCGTAGCGTTTCATACGGCGAGCATACGGGTCCAGGCTGGGTGGGAAATGACTTTTCTGACCACGAAATGGGCGGAGCAGGGGGGGGAAAGTGAGCAGGGGAGCAAAGCGCGGTTGCGGATACCGAGCGCAAGCGATCGTACCGAACTGGTCGAAACATTTTCTGAAACATTTCCCCGAACCACCGTGTTCAGTCCGGCGTAACTGAATATGACACCGCACACGACGATGAACACGAACCAGAACCTCCTCGAACAGATTGCCCAGCCCTTTGTGGCTCCGAGGACCAAGGCCGTCCGCCCTCCGGCGCGACGCGTGATTACCTGGCCGCAAAAGGGGGAGCCCGCCCTCTGGCAACTGACAATGGACAGGGGCCACAGCACGCTGGCTGAGCGCGCGCTATTCGCCGCAGTGGCCGCGTTGAGCGCGGCGAGTCTCGTTTGGTTGGCGCTGGTGACCTGCCAATTCTTCTTCGCCTGGGAAAACCTCGCGACCTGGGTCCGTACCGCGATGCTGTAAACCGGACCCCTTCAGCGAAGACGATTCTCGGGCCGCCGTACGCCGGCGGCCTTGCCGTCTCCGGCGGGTGCGCTACAACGACGCGCGTGTCTGAATCCGAATCCCAGCCACCATCACCCGCCGGCACGAATGCCGGTCCGGCACCCGTTTCCGACACGCCGGGGGAGCACTGGCGATGGTGCCCGCGCTGCGGTCACGAACTGCACAATGAGAAGTGCAAGCTGCGCTGTCCGCGCTGCCAGTACTTCATGAGCTGCTCGGACTTTGACTGAGGAAGCCGAAAAGTTGGGTGGTGCCAACTTGCAAAGGTTGACGGGTCTATACCGAGTATCACGATCCTGTCATGAGAACCACGGTGAAGCTCGATCCGAAATCCGTCGCCAAGAAACCGGAGCCTACAGCCACACCGTCCGCGGCGAAGCCCTACCGGACGAAAGCGCGTCCGCTCGGCCAGCGCAAAGGTTTCAGGTACGACAATGTTTCCGAGCTGATTGCCGTCGCCGAAGGGGAAGATCATCCGTGATGTGAACGCCTTGCTGGCTCCCTGGCTCACTCATTGACCCACTGCCCGCCCGGCACAATCCCCTTCCTCTGTTGGGGCCGCTTTCGCTAGGCTTCCCACGTTTGCGACGGCCTTGGTTGGCCGTTTCACCTGTACCGTCACACATCACACCCTGCATGAGCGTCCTCGTTGTTGGCACCACCGCCCTTGATTCGATCAAAACCCCGAAGGTTGAGAATCCCCGCCTGTTGGGCGGTTCCGCCAGTCACGCGGCGGTCGCCTCGAGCTTCTTTGCCCCCACCAAATTGGTCGGTGTGATCGGCGGCGATTTTCCGGCGAAGCACGTTGCCCTCTACAAGAAGCACAAGCTCGACCTGAAGGGGCTGGAGAAGGTGAAGGACGGCCAGTCGTTCCACTGGTCCGGCGAATACGAGGTCAACATGAACAACCGCCGCACGCTCAACACCGTGCTTGGCGTGATTGAGCACTGGTCGCCCAAGCTCCCGGGCGACTACGAGACGACCCCCTACGTGCTGCTCGCGAACATGTCGCCCGCCGTGCAGCACACGGTGCTCGACCAGATGTCCAAGCCGAAGTTCGTCATCGCCGACACGATGGACCTGTGGATGAACATCGCGCTCGCCGACCTGCTGCGCCTGCTCAAGCGCGTGGACTGCCTCGTGCTCAACGACGGCGAGGCCCGCCAGCTCGTCGAGGAGGACAACGTCCCGACCGCGCTCGCCAAGATCCACAAGCTCGGGCCGCGTTACGTCATCATCAAGAAAGGCGAGCATGGCTCCCTGCTGTCCGGCCCGAAGGGGCTGTTCATCGCGCCGGCGTATCCGCTGAAGAAGGTGGTCGATCCGACCGGGGCAGGGGATTCGTTCGTCGGCGGCCTCATTGGCTATCTCGCGGCTCAGAAATCCGGCTCGGTGGAGTCCAATCTGCGCCGTGCAATCATCCACGGCAGCGTCGTGGCCTCGTTCTGCTGTGAAGGGTTCGGCCTGCATCGCACCACGAAGGTGACCAGGGCCGAGATTGCCGGCCGCGTGCGCGAACTGGAAAAGCTCGCGAAGTTCTGAGCGGGCCGCCCGGCCGCCGGGCCTGCGGCGCCGCTTACCGTGAACATTACCGTCGTCATCCCCACGCTGAATGAGGCGGCGGAGCTGCCGGAGACGCTCAAGCGTGTCAAGGCGCTGCCGGAAGTCTGCGAAGTCATCGTCAGCGATGGCGGCAGCACGGACGGCACCCGGGAGTGCGCCGCCAAATTGGGCGGCCGCGTCGTGACCGGGGTGTGTGGCCGGGGACATCAGCTTCGGCTGGGGGCCGAGCAGGCGCAGGGTGATGTGGTGTTGCTGTTGCATGCCGACACCTGGCTGCAGGCGGATGCGGGAGCCGCCATCGTGGCCGCTCTTCAGGATTCCGGTGTGGTGGGTGGCGCATCCTACAAGGCCTTCCGCGAGCCGCACTGGCTCATGCGCGGGTCGCGGATCCGCTGCTGGTGGCGGATGCGGACGCAGCAGTTCGCCTATGGCGACCAGGCGCTGTTCGTGCGGCGTGACGTGCTGGTCCGGGTCGGCGGCGTGCCGGCGGTGCCACTGATGGAGGAACACGAGCTGTGTCGCCGGCTTCGTCGCGAAGGGCGGCTGGTTCTGGCCGGGACGACGGTCACGACCTCCGCCCGGCGCTTTCGCGAGCGCGGCGTCCTCCGTACGTACTGGCGAATGGCGGTGACCAACCTGGGCTGGCATCTGGGGGTTTCCCCGGACCGGTTGCGGCGGCTCTACGAGCGACGCTGAGTCACAAAATCACTCGTCCAACCTCCGGGCGGCTGCTAGCTTTCCCGGGTCGCATGAAACCGCTCGCGCTCTGCCGGCTCGCTTGGATGGTCCTGGCGATGCCCCTGGCTCTTTTCGCCATTGATTCGCCCACGCCCGAGGTCAACCCCAACCTCCTGCCGCCGGCGCCGCCGGTCCCTTCACCGCGGCCGATCCGTGTCTATACCAACCAGTTTGGAACGGTCATGACGAACCAGGTGCGGCCGATCGCCCCCCGGACCAACAGTTCCCGCCCGACCATCCAGAACTTTTCCGTGCCGTCTCCGGCGGCGGCGGTGACGGTGGACAATCCTGGTGCCCTCAAATGGGATTCGATGACCAAGGATTACCAGGCGAAACCGGGTGAGACGGAGGCGAAGTTCACGTTTTCGCTGACCAACGTTTCGAAGGCCAATGTCACCATTTCCGGCGTCCATACCAGTTGCGGCTGCACCGTGGCGAAGCTGCCGCATCAGCCGTGGGTGGTCGCTCCGGGCGAAAACGGCGAGATCGGGGTCACGGTGGATCTCCGGGGCAAGTTCGGTTCAATCACCAAGACCGCGACCGTCAGTTCCACGGCCGGCCAGATTCCCCTGATGGTCAAGATCGTGATTCCGCCGGCCGATCCCTCCACCCGTGGCATGGGCGACCGCACCCGGAACCTCCAGGTTGCGGCCGCCGACCGGCAGGCCGTGTTCCGTGGCGACTGCGCCACCTGCCACGTCGCCCCGACGGTGGGCAAGACGGGCAAGGCGCTCTTTGACACGGCCTGCGGCATCTGCCACGATGGCCAGAACCGTGCCACCATGGTGCCTGACCTCCGCGCCCTGAACAAACCGACCGATCACAGTTACTGGACCCAGTGGATCACCTCCGGCCGGGAGGGCTCGTTGATGCCGGCCTTTGCCCTGAGCAAGCACGGCATACTGACCGAGGACCAGATCAAGTCGCTCACGGATTACCTGGATGGCGAGTTCCGTCTGGAGATCAATCTGCCGGGAGGCATCCACGCCGCCCCGCCGGCCGTCCAGGTGCAGCCTACATTGGCGCCCAAGCTCTGAACGCATGGCGCGCGGCCGACTGATCACGTTTGAGGGCGGCGAAGCGGGCGGAAAGAGCACCCAGATCAGGCTGTTGTCCGAACGGCTGCGTTCGGCCGGCATGGTGGTGCGTGAATTGCGCGAACCGGGAGGCACTCCGCTGGGTGAAAAGATCCGTCACCTGCTCAAGCACGATCCCGATGGTCGCGGCATGGCCGCCGAAACGGAACTGCTGCTCATGAACGCCAGCCGCGCCGAACTGGTACGGCAGTCGATCCGCCCCGCCCTCGCCGCCGGGGAAATGGTGCTGTGTGACCGTTTCTACGATTCGACGACAGCCTATCAGGCCGGCGGCCGTGGGCTGGATGGTGCTGCGGTCCGTTCCGTGATTGATTTTGCCGTCGGCGACACGCATCCCGATCTGACCCTTTGGCTGCGGGTTCCCCGGGAGATTGCCTTGCAACGATTGGCCGGGCGCAACGCGCTCACGCCGTCTCTGGACGACCGTTTCGAGGCCGAGAAGGAGGCGTTCTTCGAGCGCGTCGATGAGGCTTACGCCGCCTTGGCCGCAGCGGAACCGCAGCGGGTTCGCATCATTGATGCGAACGGCGATCCTGGCACCGTCGCGGAACGGGTGTGGCACGAGGTGGCCAGCCAGCTGTGACGGGCGGGCAATTCCGCAACCTGCGAATTCAAATCCCCTTCTTAATCTTAATCGTAATCCCAGCAGCCCTGACGATTAAAATTAAGATTAAGATTATGAGTAAGAGCAGGAATCCGCTCTCACTCGCTCGCACGCGCAACCGTGATCATCTCGCCCAGCCGCTTGTTGTCATTGCGGATGCGTGCGGTGAGGGTCTTGCCCAGAGCCAGCAGCAGCGGGGTGGCCAGATCGGGCTGCTCGGCGCAGAGCCGGTCAAACTTCTCGGCGGGAATCTTCAGCAGCGAGGAGTCCACGTTGGCGATGACATCGGCCGAACGGGCGCCGTCGTCGAACAGCGTCACCTCCCCAAACACGTCACCGGCCTGAAAGGTCGCGAGCGTGGTCTCCTTGCCGCCGACGAGGATGCGGGCGCGGACCTCGCCTTCGAGCACGGCATACATGGCATCGCCCGGGCCTCCGCGCTTCACGATCTCCCTGAAGGCGGGCACACTTTCGACCTGCATGAGCTGGGCGAACCGGCCGAGCTGCTGGTCGCTCATGCTGGCGAAGATTTTCACGCGCCGCAGGGTTCCGGGCCTGATGCCGGGCACCAGCGGCGTCTTGTCCTTCGGCTCGGTGGCGGCGGGTGCGGCCTCCCCGAAAAACATCTTCAGTTCGGGAATCTCGCTGGCCCGCGACCAGGTTTCGCCGACGAGCGAAAAGACCCACGTGCCGGCCACGACCCGTTCGTCGCCCACCCAGTCCACGAGCGTGGTCAGGTCCACCGGCCCGTAAACCACGTCGTCCACCGCCCAGATTTTAAAGGCGGGTCCTGGAGTTTCTTCGGTCATGTGATGCGACTGTCATGGAAGCCGCGTGGAGGGGTGCAGGGAAGGGGAAAACGCGTGTAGGAAAACAGGGGAGTGAGCCAGTGAGTCAGTGATCAGTAATCAGCGAAACAGCGGAAGCATTGGCTGCTCTCCTGCGTTTGCAGTTTGCAGCCTTCCAGCGCGCGCAATTCGTAATTCGTAATTCGCAATTTCTTCGTCCATAGTGCAGGAGCTATGACCATCCGCGATAACGAGGTTGTTGAACTCAGCACACCCACCGGGCCGATGCGCACCTTCCTCTTCCGCCCGCAGGCGGAGGGGCGTTATCCGGGCATCCTGCTGTACTCGGAAATCTTCCAGGTCACCGCGCCCATCCGGCGCACGGCGGCGCTGCTGGCGGGGCATGGTTATGTCGTGGCGGTGCCGGAAATCTGGCATGAGTTCGAGGCGCCCGGCTGTGCGCTAGCCTACGACCAGGCCGGGGCGGACCGGGGCAACGCGCTGAAGCTGGAGAAGGAGCTGCGCGGGCTCGACGGCGATTCGCGGGCCGTGCTGGATTTTCTGAAGGCGCATCCGAACTGCACCGGCAAACTGGGCGCGCTCGGCATCTGCATCGGCGGGCACCTGAGCTTCCGTGCGGCGGCCAAGAATCCGGATGTGAGCGCCGCGGTCTGCTTTTATGCGACCGACATCCACAAAGGGTCGCTCAGCAAGACGGGCGACGACACGCTGACTTCGGCCAAGGACATCCACGGCGAACTGCTGCTGATCTGGGGACGGCAGGACCCGCATGTGCCGCGCGAGGGTCGGCGGAAGATTTACGAGGCGATCACCGACGCGGGCGTGAACTTCACGTGGCACGAGTTCAATGGCCAGCACGCGTTCCTCCGTGACGAGGGGCACCGTTACGATCCCGAACTGGCGCTAAAGTGCTACGGCCTCGCGCTGGAGCTCTTCCACCGCAAGCTGGGTGAGGGCGACCTGCCGGCCCGGGCCAAGGCGGGGCCGGCGGAATCGCGGCACTGAGCGCACCGCTGAAGCAGGGGCGACAATCGAATGCCTCAATGCATGGCGAAAATTTACCTATTCATGCGCGGAGTCGGTTCTGCGTCACAACCAAGGGGTCATGCAAAACCTCGCTGCTGCATCCGAAACTAAAACTGAAACCGAAACGGGCGTCCGGCTTCCCAGCCGGATACCGCTCTGGCTCAAGCTCACCTATACCGCCTTCATGGTGGTGCTGATCCCGGTCTATTGGGCGAACTACGGGCCCACCAACTTCCTCTATTTCTGTGACATCGCCCTGCTGCTGACCCTGGTCGGCATCTGGCGCGAGAGCCGGCTGCTCGTATCGATGTCGGCGGTGGGCATCCTGCTGCCGCAGACACTGTGGTGCGTGGATTTCTTGGTGCAGCTCACTGGGCACAAGCTCACCGGCATGACGGCCTACATGTTCGATTCCCATCGCAGCCTGTTCCTGCGGGGGCTGTCGCTCTTCCACGGTTGGCTGCCCTTCCTGCTGGTCTATCTGGTCGCCCGAATCGGCTATGACCGGCGTGCTTGGAAGATCTGGACGCTGCTGGGATGGGCACTCTGCCTGATCGCCTTTTTCGCGCTGCCGCCGGCGGGCGCGGTGCTCGCAGACCCGAAGATCCCAGTGAACGTGAACTACGTGTTTGGCCTGGATGACGCCCAGCCGCAAAAGTGGCTGCCGGCCGGCTGGTATCTCGCCGCCTGGATGTCGGCGCTGGCGCTGGTGGTGTACACGCCGACGCACTGGATCTTGCAGAAGTGGAAGGGTGGAAACGTTTTTAACCGCTGATCTGCACTGATTTGCGGTGATAAATCTGGTTTGGCACCAATTCTGTATCAGCGATTATCAGTGTGGATCAGCGGTTCAGTCTTGTAGGCTCGATCCGTTGCCCGCATTGACCGGACCACCTTCGGGACGCACACTCTGGGCAATGGCTGTTGCTGTCGCTGAGACCTCCGCCGGCGCTCCTTCGCAGGCGCCGGGCAGGGCGCGTTGGAACTGGCCCCTGATCGTCCTGCTCGGCGGGCTCTGGGCCTGGGCGGTGGCGATCAACGCCTTTTTCTGGGAAACCGACCCCAACTATTCCTACGGCTGGGTCGTGCCGTTCCTGCTGGTGTTCTATCTCTGGAAGCGGCTGGGAACCCAGCCGGAAGCCTTCTGGACGCCGCCATCAACAGCGGCACCGCGGAGGCTGAGTCCGTGGCTGCTGGCCGTGCCGGCGCTGGCGCTGTTCCCGATCGAGGTGTACCGCGTCGAGTACCACCAGTCCGGCATCGTGCTCTGGGTGATCAATCTCGCCACGGTGGCGCTGACCCTGGCGAGCGCGTGGTGGCTGGGCGGCCGTCGTCTGCTCTTCCAGGTGGCGTTTCCGGTGCTGTTTTTTCTCACTTCCGTGCCGTGGCCGGCGAAAATCGCCGTACCTGTGCAGCAGGGGCTGATGACCAATGTGGCGCAGATCGTGAGCGAAATCCTGCTTTGGATGGGCCGGCCCGTGCAACTGGACGGAGCGGTGCTGCATCTCACCAAAGGCACGGTCGGCATCGTCGAGGCGTGCAGCGGCATCCGTTCATTGCAGTCCGGGCTGATGGTGAGCCTGGCCGTTGGTGAACTGCTCATGCTCACCCGCCTGCGTCGCGTGGGGTTGGTCGGCCTGGGCGTCTTTCTCGCCCTGCTGAGCAACCTGGTCCGCACCTTCACGCTCTGCTGGATCATGGACAACCAGGGCGACGAGGCGATGCACCACTGGCACGATCGGGTGGGCAATATCGCCATGTATTCGCTCTACGCGCTGATCTATGTGGGCGGGAAGCTGCTGGAGCCGAAGCAACCCGCTCCGTGGCCCGAGGGCGGCGATTCCTGGAAAGCCCGGATGGCGCGCCTCAACTGGCCGGCGGTGCCTGATTTGCGGCCGCTGCTCGGCGTCGGGCTCGTGATGTTTACAGTGGTCCACGGCTGGTACCTGGTGCTCAAACTCCAGGTGAAACCGCAGACGACGCCTTATTTCGCCGCGAAGTTCGAGGCAGAGAGCGGCAACGAGAAACAGAAGTTCGACGAACAGGTCTGGGGCCGGTTGGGGGCCAACGAGGGCGAGCAGATGCGCCACAAGACCGCGCTTTCCCCGGCGGGCTACGTCGATGCCTACCACCTGTTCTGGCGGCCGTCGCCCATGAGCAAGACCGCGCTGCACCACCGGCCCGACGTGTGCATGCCCGGCTCGGGCTGGAAGCAGGTCGGCGACGTGGAGACGGTGGAAATCCCGCTCGATGGCCGACCACTGCGGTGGATGCTGTTCCGCTTCGAGCGTGGCGACCTGAAGGCGATGCAGCTCTGGGGTGTCTGGCGCAACGGCCAACCGGTGGAGATGGACTACTCGGACAAGCTGACCGCCCTGCCGGAAAAATACCGTCCGGTGCCCAGTCCCCGCCATCTGATGGGCGTGGAACTTGTCTCGCTCTTCATGCCGTACCGGGGCGACGTCGCTCCGCCCGTCACCGTGTTCCGCACCGTGCTGCCGGGCATGTTCGATTACCACTCGCCGCCGGCGGTCGGACAGTGATACTGCGGCCCGAACTCCCATGAGCTCGCCGACCACCATCCCTGCCAATTCTCCGGCGAACCCCTTCGGCCCGAGGCCGCCCCGCCGTCGCTCTCCCGCAACACGCTGGATGTGGCGCCTGTTGGCCGCCGGCGTGGTTGCCGGTATTCTGGCGCTCATCGGGCGGCAGGTGTATCCCGTCTTCAAGGTCCACCGCGGACGTGACTACGCGGCGGAGATGAACCGCCAGTGGCGGCACGGCGACCTGAAGGGGGCGGCGGCCCAGCTCAAAATGGCCCTCCGGTTTGCCCCGCAGGATCCCGAGGTGCTGCGGGCGGCGGCGAAATTTTGCGCCAGCGGCCGGTCCCCCAAGGGGCTGGAGTACTATTCACTCCTGATCAGCACCGGAGCCGCCACCCCCGAGGATCGCCGGGATTACGCCGAGCTCGCGCTGGACCTCAACCGCCTCGACAAGGCCGGGGAGGAGCTGACCCTGCTGCTGAAGCAAAATCCCAAGGACATGGAAGCGCTGCACCTGCTCGTGCGGCAGCAGCATCGCGCCCGGGACATGGAACGTGCGATCCGTACCTCCCGTTACGCGCTGTCGCTCCACCCCGAAGACGACCGGGTGCAGTTTGATCTCGGCTCCATCCTGCAGGAGCCGCGGAATCCGCCGAAACTTCAGGCCGAGGGACGCCGGCTCCTGTGGGGGCTGGCCTTGGGCAATGGCAAACTGGGCGACCAGGCGACCGACCTCCTGGTGCCCAACACCGAACTGACCTCCGCCGAGCGCGAGCTGCTGCTGAAGTCGCTGCAGGCCCGACCGGGTGCCCGTTTGCGCGACCAGCTGGCGATGGTGGACCTGAAGCTTCGCCTGGAACCCGCCCGCAGCAATGCCCTCGTCATCGAGTCCATCCGCCAGCTGGGCCAGAAGGCGGATGTGACCAACCTCGTGACCTTGGGCTCGTGGGCCGGCCTGCGCGGCGGTTCCGCGACCCTGCTGGAGTTCCTGCCGATGGCCACGGTCCGGACCAACGCGCTGCTGCTGCCGCTGCGGGCGCTGGCCCTGGCCAATGCGGAAAAGTGGAACGACCTGGAGGGCATGTTGGATGATCCGGCCAGCCCCCTCGGAACGTTTCTTACGGACGCCTTGCAGGGAAGGCTGGCACTCGCGCGCGGAAAGCAGGCGGAAGCGGAGACGCACTTCCGCGCCGCAATGGAGAAGCCGACCGCCACGCTTTCGCAGCTCCGCTATCTGGCCCATGAGACCGAGCGCGCCGGCTTTCCCCTGCTGGCCATCCAGGCGTGGCAGCGGCTGCTGGACAACTCGGAAGAGACGATCAGCGCCTCCCTGCAAATTCTGCGCCTGCTACAGCCGATGGAAGACACCGCCACGGTGCTCGCCACGCTGCGCCGCCTGAATGATTTCATACCGGGCGATGAGTTTGTGGCCGGCGAACGGGCCTGGCAGGAGCTGATGCTGCGCCAGAGTCTGGATTTTGGCCGGCGGGTGTGCAAGGACATGGCCACGAAGAATCCGGAGGATCGGCAGTGGCGTTTCCTGCAGGCCCTGGTCCAGCTGCGTTCGGAACATGCCAGTGACGCGCTGGCCGTAATCGAGCCGGAGCTGGCGCACTGGAGCGAACTGTCGCCACGCCTGCAGGCGGTGGCGGTCGTGGCGCTCGGGGAAAACAACCAGCGCGAGGCGGCGCGCGGTTTTGCCCGCAAGATTGACCCGGCCAAGCTGCACGCTGCCGAACGGCAGCTCCTGGCACCTTGGCTTTGAGCAGCACCGAAGCGGAGCAGGGGAGCAGGGGGAGAGAAGGAGCAGAGGTGCAGGGAAGGGTGCCCTGTTTTTCTTTCAACACCGCTCAGTTCGAGGTCCGCAGGTGATACGTGTGGCACTCGGAGCAGTTCGGCCCGCCACTACCCTCCGGCCGGTGGCACGCGGCGCAGACCGTCTGGGACGGCAGATTGATGTCCGCCGTGAGGCGGCTGGCGCGGACCTGATGGCAGGTCTCGCACGACTGCTGGGTGTGCTTGGCGTGATTGAAGCGCCCGTTGAGCAGCCACCGGTCGGGGATGAACACCAGCCGGATTTCCGCCAGCTGTTCACGGCTGGGCACAACCTCGTGGCAGTAGGCGCAACCGGCGTAGTGCGCCCGCCGTTCGGCGCTGAGCCCGGGCTGCTGTTCCCGTGGGTCGCCGGTGAAGAGCACCAGTTTCTCCAGCTGTTCACCGCTGCCAAAGGTCTGGCGCATGCGGACCATGTTTTCCTGGGCAAAGGCCTCGGTCTTTTCCCGGAGCGGTGCCTGGCCGGCCGCGGCAAGCTGACGGGCCTTCAGTTCGGCGTAGAGCAGCGGCAGGCCGCGCAGCTTGGCGCGGACGGCGGCGACCTCCCCGTGGGGCACGCGCAGGTCCGGGTTCACGGGGTCAAACTGCAGATCGTGGCACGGGGCGCAGTTCTGGGCGTAGCTGATGCGGGCCATGTATCGACCCGTCGCGTCGGGCACGTGGCACCGGGCGCAGTCGAGCGGCTGGCCGTTCAGCCGGACGGTGCCGCCCAGATGAACCGCGTGGTTGAACCGGAGCGTGTCCGGGTCTTTCAGCCCCTGGGCGAGCACGCCGAAATTCGGATGGTTCTCCCAGAACGCCGTGATGAGGTTCGTGCGCCCGCCGGCGGGGCGCGGCGTACGGAAGGCGCGGACCCCGGCCACCACCGGCGCATCAAAATGCTCCGCCGGGATGCTGCTGCCCTTGATCGAGGCGGCGGCCATCACGGTCGGCTCGTTGTGGCAGCGGGCGCAATTGGCATCGTTCGGCGGCGGCATCTTCAGGCCCTGATGCTCCACGTGGCAGGTGGAGCAGGAGTTGGCCTCGACGACGCTGGGCTGGTGGAACTCGTGCCGGTTGTGGCACGCGACGCAGGCGTTGCGGTCCAGCTGAGTCATCGGCACGACGCCCGCATTCAGGACCTGGAACTGGGAGCGGCTCAACGGACCGGGACTGGCATGCAGCGCGTTGTGAACCCAGCTGCGCAGGCCCGCCCTCGGCGATTCGTGGCAGGCACCGCAGGCGTTGTCCGATTCGCGCCGGACGCGCGCCAGTTCAACGAACGCCGCCCCCTGATGCGCGCGGGAGACCGCGTTCGGGTTCACCAACTGGCGGCGCCAGGTGCCGGCAATCCCCAGCAGCAACAGGGCCGCCGTGAGGGTCACGACGATGAACGAGACCAGCTGGCGGATGCGCCGCAGGCTGCGCCGGGGCACACACGGCGGGATCGGGCAGCCGCAGGTGCCGTCCGGACGCGGACCGTCCGCACACGGACCACCGTGGGCGGGGGGGCGGGTGCAGCGCCAGCGGCCCTTCTCCTGCCCGGGGAGCTTGTCGAGCTGCGGTTTGCATTCACCCGTCACGCGGCACTCGCCGCTTTTGGACGGGCCGAGCCGGCAGGGTTTGCCCTCGCAGGCATGGCCACAGATCCAGGCGTCATCGGGCCGCTCATATTTTGAGCGGTCAAACTCAGGAGATGGCAGCTGGTCGGACATCAGTACGGGGGCACACCGGCCGAAAAACTGAACACCACCACCACGTGCAGCACGGTGAAGATGACCAGGCTGTAGGTGAGCGGAATGTGGATGAACAGCCAGAGCCGAAGGCTCAGCTGCAGCGCGTGCTGGTAGTCGAGGCCGTCCTTCTGGCGGGCGATTTCGGCCAGCTCGGCCAGCGCCCTGCGCTGGTCGGCATTGAGGAAACGGTTCAGGTCGTCAATCCGCGCCTGCAGCCGGGTCAGGACGGCGCGGGATTCGACGAGATGCCGCCAAAAGTTCGCCGACGTGCCAAGGAAACCGACCAGGTGCTGGCTGTAGAAATCGACGATCGTGGTGGTCTTGGTCGCCGTCACCGATTCCAGCGCCAGCATCTTGGCCCGGTCCGCCAGCTGGCGGCGCACGATCGGGATGCGCTCATAGGGCACGTCGCCGCCCCGGGCCGTCAGCCGGAGCGGGATGAGGCGGGACCAGAACAGGCCGAACACGCCGCTCAGGGCCACCGAAAGAAACAGAAGGGCCAGCAGGTTGTCGAACCAGCCGACCGGCCAGCGCCAGCCGGTGTGCGCAAAGAACAGCACGAAGGACAGGTAGCCGACGTAGGCGTGGAGCTGCAGCCAGGTACGGGAATTGCCCAGCGGCAGAAAGGGCAGCCGCTTGCGGACATTGTACAGGGTGAGAAAGGCGCAGGCCGCCAGCAGCGCCCAGCCGGTGAGAAAGCCCACCTGTCGCATCACAGGGGCGAGCTGGAGCTGGCCCCAGATGACGGCGACACTGGCCGCGAGCAGCAGCAGCCCACCGATGATCCGTCGTTTTGCGAAATATCCCATCAGCGTTTGAGCCAGTTGGCCAGGGCGTCCAGGCGGTTCAGGTTGATCCGCTTGAGCGCGTCGTGCGGGCAGGCCCGTTCACACGCCGGGCCGCCATACTGTTCGATGCAGAGATCACATTTGGTGGCCTTGAGAATGGGCTTGAGCTCCTGGTCGGTCACGAACGCGCCGCCGTCGTCACGCGCCTCGACCATGCGGATGGCCTCGTAGGGGCAGTTGGTCGCGCATGAGGTGCAGCCGATGCAGGTGGACTGGTTGATGACTACGTTGCCGCCGGCGGCGTCGCGGTGGATCGCACCGGTGGGACAGCCGATCATGCACACCGGGTCCACGCAGTGCATGCAGGCCTGGGCCACTTGGATGCCATCCGAACTGGGGCCGTGGCGGAGAAAGCGGGGATTGTTGTCGTGGGTGGAGGCGCAGGCGCGGACGCAGTCGTCACAGCGGGTGCAGCGCTGGAGGTCGATGACCATCGAGGCGGTGCCGTTGAAATAGCGCCCGGCGGTGAGGAATTCCATCAGCTCGGGGCCGATTTGCAGCGCGCTGCCGCCCTCCTCCTTCAGCGGATCATCGTCATCATGGTCGAGTTCGTCCTCGGTCAGGGGCCGGGGCAGCGCGTCCGCCGGGGCTCCGGGCAGCACGATTTCCTCCATGACCTTCGTCGGGATGAACAGCGTGTGCGTGTAGCCGATGACGCGCAGGGAGAACTGGTAGGGGATGCTGGCCGACGGGTTCCGGGCGTTGTGCAGGATCTCGCGCAGGCCGAACCAGCGCCCCGCCCCGATGTAGTTTAGCGTGCGCTGGCCGGTGCCGAACTTGCGGGAAAGCCGCGCAAAGCCGGAGCGGATGAGGTACACGCCGTCCGGATAGTCGCCTTCCTGGGCGATGAGGGCCTCCTTTTCCGGGGAATGGGTGCCGGCCTTGGCGAGCTTCTTGTAGTCGCCAGACCACTCGTAGTCGCCGAAGGTGCCGAACTGCGTCTGCGCCTTCACCTTTTCCAGCTGCTCGTCCGACAGGTGGCCAAAGAGCGGGAAGGCCCGGAGGGCGTTCGACAGGGTGTTCTTGCGGTAGATCGCGTCGATGTGCGCCCGCAGGGCGGGGTCGCTCCGGAGCAGGTCGCGCAGCCCCTGCCAGCGGATTTCCAGCAGCTCGGTGTCGTCACTGTCCGCGAAGATCGTGGCGGTGCGGGGCATCCGGCTGAGGGCGGCGATTTCGCCGAAGAATTCGCCGGTCCCGATCGTGACGGTCTTGTTCTGGTCGAGGATGCGCGGCACGTCCTGCAGGAACACGCGGGCCTCGGCACCTTCGCCCACCACGTCGCCCCCGCGGATTTCCTCCGGCGTGCGCACCTCGGGCGTGCGATGGTTCGACCACAGTTGCGCGATGGCGTGGAAGACGGAGCGCTTGACGGTCGATTTCCGGCCCAGCGACCGCTCCGGCAGACCGGGCGGGAGGACCACCCGGACCTGGCCGCGGATGATCATGAACGCCGATGAGCCGTAGTCGCCGGCCCGCACCACGATTTCGCCCCGCTTGAAGTGCCGGAGCCGGGTGTCGTTCTGGAGGATGACCCGCAGCGGCTGCTTCTTGGGGAAATTGTCCGGGTGCATGTCCCGGAACGGCGCGTAGGACAGCAGGCGATCCACTTCCCGCTCGGGGAACTGCGGGTCGAAGGCGTTGTCCCAGCGGTCTGGGCGCTCGATCTTCAGGTGGATGGTGTCCATGCGCGACGACTAAGCATCGAGGACCAGATCGGACTTCGGTCGGCAGACGCAGGTGAGGCAGGAGCCAGCCTCCGGGTTCGCCCCCGGGACCAGATACTCCACTTCCCCTTCCTTGATGGCGACGGAGCAGGAACCGCAGCTGCCCGCGCAGCAGCCGGAATCGATCTGCAGGCCGTTGGCACGGGCGAAGTCGAGGAGATTGAGCAGCGCCGGGTTCCAGGGGAAGACCTTGCCGGACTTCCCGAACTTGACGCTGACCGCCTTGCCGGCCGTCACCGCGGCTTCCTTCCTGAGCGTCACGGTGTCGCTGGTCTTTTTGATCGTGGCCGGTCCGAAGGCCTCGTAATGGATCTTCCCTTCGGGCACCCCCCAGGCAATCAGGCCCTCATACATGGACTTCATGAACGAGCCGTTGCCGCACATGAAGTAGTCGTAGTTGTTCGAGGGCAGCACCGCCCGAAGCACGTCCGCATTCAGGCGGCCTTCCCCGTGGAAATCACGGCCCTTCACATCCTCCTTGCCGGGACGCGAGTAGCAGACGTGCACGCGGATGTTGTCCGCGCGGGAAGCGAGTGCATCCACCTCGGCCTTGAGCATGTAGTCGGCGCGGTTGCGGCAGACGAAGAAGAACCAGGTTTCGCGCTTTGATCCGCTGGCCGCGATTTCGCGGGCCATGGAGAGCACTGGCGTGATGCCCACGCCCGCGCTGATGAGAACCACCGGCGTCTCGCGGTCCGTTTCCAGAAAGAAGTGTCCGGCCGGGGCCTTGACATTGAGCAGGTCGCCTTCCTTGACCTTGTCCACGAAGAAACCGGAGCCGACGCCGTGCGGGAGGTCCGGGCGGTCTGGCGGAGCCTTCTCCTTCTTGATCGTGACGCGGTAATACTCACGATCCGAAGGGGCCGAACTCAGGGAGTAGCAGCGTACGAGCTGCTTTTCCCGGCCGGGAATCTCGAGCCCAAACGTCAGGTACTGGCCGGGACGGAAGGCGGGGATCGGCTTTCCATCATGCGGTTGGAGCACGAACGAATAAACTTCCTCGCATTCGTAGGCCTTCTGAACCACCCGGAATTTCCGCCAGCCGTTCCACGAGGCCTTCTCCTGCTCGGCGAGATCCCAGCGGCTTTTGGCCAGTTTCACCTCATACTGCAGCCGTTCCATCTCGAGGTTGAACCGCTGCTGCTGCTGGGTCAGACGCTTGGCCGAACGGATGAGGGCGAGCCCGGTTTGCGCCGCGACGGCGGTCAGCAAACCAAACCCGATAAGCAGACCGGGATTGCTCGCGAGGCCTTCCGGAGAAAGAAGTAGAAGGGTTTGCATCGAAGCCATCGCCTGAGTATCAACCTCGCTGTGCGAAGTAAATCCCTTTGCGGTTTTTGTTCCCCGCTCGCGGCCCTTCTTCGCAGCGTATTTTCCGTCCTGTTTCTGCCGCTTTTCACCTTCGGCGCCGTCATGGCCGATTCCCCGCTGGCCCGCTATGTCGGCGCCAGTTCCTGTGCCGCTTCTTCCTGTCACGGCGGAGCCGGAGAAAAGCGCGACCAATGGGTGCAGTGGACTGCCAAGGACGTCCATCGCCGCGCCCATGCCACGCTCACAATGGCCCGCTCCACGCAGATCGCGGCCGCCGCCGGCATCGCCGATCCGGTCCATAACACCCGTTGCACCGTCTGCCACGCGCCCTTTGCCGAGGTTCCCGCCCCGCAGCGCCTTGCCGTGCTGGACCGTTCGGAGGGGGTGTCCTGTGAAAGCTGCCACGCGCCCGCCGAACCGTGGATCCGTTCCCATACCCGGCACAACAGCCCGAACAGCACGCCGCCCGACTTGTTCACCTATCTGGACAAGGTAGCCGACGGGATGCGTGACCTGAAAAGCCTCTACGTCCGCGCCAACACCTGCGTGGCCTGTCATGAAAACGTGGAGCACGACCTTTTGCAGGCGGGCCATCCCGAACTGATCTTCGAACTCGACGGCCAGTCCGTCAGCGAGCCGAAGCATTGGAAGGAGGCGGCCACCTTCAGCGGCGCGCAGGCCTGGCTCGTGGGACAGGCGGTGGCATTGCGGGAGACGAGCTGGCAGATTCAGCGGCCCGGCCAGTCCGATGAACGGCTGGTGGACCGGCAGGCGGGCTTGCTCTGGGTGGTGCAAAAGGCCGCGCCCGTGCTGGGCTCGGCCGAGCTTGGCGTGCTGGAAAACCAGGTCGAACCCTCCAAGACCCAGGCCTTGGCCGAGGCCATCGCCCAGACCGCTGCCAAGCTGACATGGACGCCAGCCCAGACCACGGACGTGCTGAAACGCCTCGCCGGCTCCGCCCCGGATTTCCGTACGACCGGCCCGCGTCAGTCGGTGCAGGCCCGCCGGGCGGAGCGGCTGGTACTGGCCCTCGACCGCCTGCTGGCCGCCTCGGATCGCTCGCTGGAGGCGAAGCTGGAACCCGAACTGAAGGAGCTTTTCCGGCTGGCCCAGATCCTGCCCGATTTTGACCCCGCGAAATTCGCCACGGCGCTGGAAAAATTTGCGGCGAAACTGTAAGCCGGCCAGTGGCCAAAAATACATTAACCGCTGATCTACACTGATCGGCGCTGATAAATCTGGTTTGATCCCCTTTTGAATCAGCGTCGATCAGCGTCGATCAGAGTAGTTTAGTGGTTCAGCCTCGCTCTCGGCGGTCCCTTCGGGCGACCGATGCCGCCGCTTGAAATCCCCCCGCCATCCCGCCAGCCTGCGACATGTTTGCGCTGTTCAGGGAATTGCTCAATCCGGCTTATCTGGTCTCGAACCCGATTTCCTGGGTCATTGTGGCATTCCAGCTGTGGATGTTCATCGATGCGCTGCGTCGCGGCGAATGGATCTGGGCGGCTTTCATTGTCTTCTTCTCGATCATCAGCGCGCTGCTCTACTTCTTCCTGGTCTACCGGCAGATGGGGCCGGCAGGGGGAGGCGGGATCACCCGGGGCTTTGAACTGCCCGGCGCGGCCGATCGGCGGCGCATCCGGGAACTGGAGGGACGCATCCACCACCTCGACAAGGCCCGGGACCATCTGGACCTCGCCGACATCTATTTTTCCCAGGGCAAGCTCGCCAAGGCCGAGGCCAGCTATCGGGCCTCGCTCCAGCGTGATCCCAAGGACATCGACGCGATCGCCCATCTGGGCCAGTGCCTGTTGCGCCTGAACCGGGCCGGGGAGGCGAAGCCGCTGCTGGAATACGTCATCTACACCGACCCGAAGCACGATTACGGCCACACCCTCATGGCGCTCGCGGAAACGCAGACCGCCCTGGGGGAGAAGGACGCCGCCTTTGCCTCCTGGCAGCGCGTGCTCGCCAACCATGGCTATGCCCGGGCCAAGGTGCAGTTCGCCGAGCTGCTGATCGCGCGGGGCGAACGCGACCGCGCGCGGACGGAGCTGAACGAGACCATCACCGACGACCAGCACGCGCCGAGGTTCCAACGCGGCCGCGACCGGTACTGGATCCGCCGCGCCAAATCCCTGCTGGGGAAACTGTGAAACCTTCCGTGGTCCCGACCGTTTGCTGGTTGCACCACGGGATTGAGTTCCGGGCCCGCCTGCTGGATGCCCTGAAGCGCGCACGGCAATCCGTACGGCTCGAGATGTACATCTTTGCGGCCGACGCCACCGGTACGGAAGTCCGGGCGGCACTGGTCGCCGCCGCTGCTCGCGGGGTGTCGGTGCGGGTGCTGACCGATGCGCTCGGATCGGCCCAGTTGCCAGGTGATTTTTGGGAACCGCTGGCCGCTGCCGGTGGCGTGGTGAAATCCTTCAACCCACTGGCCCAGCGCCGGCTCATGGTCCGCAACCATCGCAAGCTGCTGCTGGTGGACGAGGAGACCGCCATCCTGGGCGGCTTCAACATCGCCGACGAGTACACCGGGGACGGGGTCGCCGCCGGCTGGGCTGATTGCGGGCTGAGCCTGAACGGCGCGCCGCTGAACGCGCTGGGCAGCAGTTTCGAGCGCATGTGGGCGCGCTGTGACGACCGGCAGCCGCGGCTGGTGGCGGCGCGCCTGCGCAAAGGTGAGCGCCCGCCGCCCGAGGAGCTCGCCCCGAACATGCAACTATTGGAAAGCGGCCCCGGTCGCAAACCGAGCGCCTTCCAGAGACTCCTGAGGCACGACGTCGCGCATTCCCGGGAGGTGCTCTTTGTCTCCGCCTACTTTCTGCCCGGCTACCGCATGCGCTGGCTGCTGCGCGGCATCGCCAAGCGCGGCGCGCGTGTGCAGATCATCGTGCCGGGAAAATCGGACGTGGCGGTTTCGCAGCGCGCCGCCCGGCACCTCTATGCCGGTCTGATGCGGGCCGGGGTGGAAATCTGGGAATACCAGCCGCAGGTGCTGCACGCGAAGCTGTTCCTCGCGAACGGCGTCGCCTATGCCGGCTCGTCGAACCTCGATACCCGCAGCCTGCACCTCAACCATGAGATCATGCTGCGCCTGAGTGCGCCTGCCGTGGTGGACGGGGCCCGTGATCTTTTCGCGGAGCTGCTGTCCCACTCGCGCCGGATTGATCCGGAGGCCTGGAAGAGTTCCCGTTCCTGGTGGGAAAAGCTGCGGGAACAGGTGGCCTTCTGGCTGCTGTCCCGCCTTGATCCTTATCTGACCCGCTGGATCACGCGCGGACCCAAGTGAAGGGAGTTACGAGTGGCGAGTTTCAAATTTCGAATGACGTGCGATCGCGCGTCTCTTGACATTCGAAACTCGAAACTCGCCACTCCAAATTCTCCTCATGCCCGGAACAGCTGTCCCATCTTCTTGCCCATGAGCTTGCCGGCGATCAGCAGGCTGGCGGTCAGGATGGCCATGCCGACGACGCCGAGGGCGCTGGCGATAAACGGGGCGCTCGGGTCGATGCGGCCCATGAGCTGCCAGATCTGCTTCGTGATGGGAAAGAACTGGTCGCGCTGCGCCAGAATCAGACTGTCGCTCACTTCCAGCATGGCGAAGGAGAACGTGAGGATGCAGCCCGCGACGAGGTTGGCGGCCACGAGCGGCAGAGTGATGCGGCGCAACGTGCGGAGCGGTGAGGCGCCGAGGTTGGCGCTGGCTTCCTCCAGCACGACGCTCGTCTGCTGGAAACCGGCGTAGGCCGAGCGCACGATATAGGGCAGGCGGCGCACGCTGTAGCTCACGATCAGCAGGAAGGTCGGGTTCGTGCGCGGGTCGAGCATGCCGTCGAGCAGGGGATGCAGCTTCTCGTTCACGTCAAAGCCGGCGAAGTAGCCGAAGGCGAGCACCAGTCCCGGCAGCGCCAGCGGCAGCATCGCCAGGGCATCCAGCACGCCGGCAAACGGCAGTTTCTTGCGCGTGAGCAGCCACGCGATGAGCACGCCCAACACGAGATCAATCAGCGCGCTCACGCTGGAATAGAAAAGGCTGTTGCGGATCGACGAGCCGGTGAGGCCGTGGCCGAAGACTTCGCCGTAGTTCGCGGTGGTGAAGGAATTGGGCAGCACGCTGAAGAACCAGCGCCCGGCGAACGACGCCATGATCACCGAGACATGCGGCGTGAGCGCAAAGCCGATGACCACCAGTCCGACCGCCCAGAGCAGCACCGTCTGCCGCGGGCTGGCCTTCTGCTCCGCGCCGGCGGTGTGTCCGCGGGCGATCGTGGCGTGGCTCCTCCCGGCGAGAATGCGTTTCGAGGTGACGAACAGCGTGACCGTGAGCAGCAGCACAAACAGCACGAGCGCGTAGCCCTGCGGATTGGTGTTGAGGTCGTTGACCGCGTCGAAAATTTGCACCGGCACCACCCGGTTGAAGCCCGTGATCAGCGGCGTGCCCAAGTCGGTGAAGGCCCAGATCCAGACGATGATGGCGCCGGCGAACCAGCCCGGCGCGATCAGCGGCAGCGTCACGGTGCGGAAGAGCCGCCAGCCCGACGCACCGAGGTTCGCGGCCGATTCCCGCAGCGTCGGGTCCACATTCGCCATCGCGGCCGAGACGTTCAGGAACAGGATCGGGTACAGGTTCATCACCTGCAGGATGACGATGCCCCAGAAGCCGCCCGCCCCAAGCCAGTCCACCGGATGCGCGGCATCCATGAGCCCGAGCTTGATGAGCCCGAGGTTGAGCGACCCGTAGCGGGCGAGGAGCTGCTTCAGGCCGATCGCGCCCACGAAGGGCGGCATGATCATCGGCACGAGCAGGAGCGAGGTGAGCAGGCTGCGGCCGGTGAAGCTCCAGCGCGTGAGCAGGTGCGCCAGCGGAAACACGAGCAGTGAGCAGAAGATGACCGTGAGGGTGGCCAGCGCGCAGGAATTGAAGATCGCCTGCCGCTGGAGCGGGCTTTCCAGCAGGATCACGAAATATTTCAGCGTGAACTCGCCCTCCGCGCCGAACGCGCGCCGGAGCATGAAGCTGACCGGGTAAAACAGAAACGCCGCAAAGAGCAGGGCGAGGAGCGCGAGGAACGCGATCGTCCAGGGACTGAGGTCGTGGCGTTTCATGCCGGGCAGGGGAAGATTGTTCGCTCCTACGGGATCAGGCGAGCAGGAATCCCGCGAAGGGACCGGAGCGCTACTGTGTCGGCATGACCAGCCGCAACCAGCTGACTCGCGCCGGAGACGTCCGGTCTTTTAGACATCCCGTGCTTGGGGCCGGCCATTGTTTTCCATAATCTGAACCTGTGAACGTTACTGTCCGAGGGCGCTCCCGCCCCTTCCGCACTGTTGCTTTTGATCCGAAAAAGAATGCCGTCCTGCTCGTCGAGCAGCGGCTGCTGCCGCATGAGTTCAAGGTCGTCCCTATCCGTGACTACCGGGCCACGGCGACGGCCATCACCGACATGGTCGTGCGGGGTGCGGGCGCCATCGGAGCCACGGCGGCCTACGGACTGGCCCAGGGCGCGCGGGCCTTCAAGGGCACGGATCTGGCCAGGTTCCTCACGCACGTGGACCTCGTGCAGCACACGCTGAAGGAAGCGCGACCCACGGCGGTGGACCCGGTGAACGCCATGATCGACGTCCGCGCCGCCATGACCTCCGGTAAGACCGTGCGCGAGCAGCAGGAGCTGGCCCTAGCCGCCGCCGAACGCTTCGCCGATGAGGATGTGGCCCACTGCCGCGAACTGGGCGAGCACGGCGCACCGCTCATTCGCGAGGGTATGCGGGTGCTCACGCACTGCAACGCCGGCTGGCTCGCCTTCGTGGATGTCGGAACAGCCACCGCGCCGCTCTACGCCGCGCAGGCGCAGGGCCGGAAGTTCCACGTCTTCTGCGACGAGACGCGCCCCCGCTGCCAGGGCGCTTCACTGACGGCCTGGGAACTTGCCCAGCAGGGCATCTCCCACAATGTCATCGCCGACAACGCCGCCGGCCATCTGATGCAGCGCGGCGAGATCGACCTCGTGATCGTCGGCAGCGACCGCGTGCTCGGCCGCACCGGCGAAGTGGCGAACAAGATCGGTACCTACACCAAGGCCGTGCTGGCCCACCGGCACAAAATCCCGTTCTACGTGGCCATCCCGCTCTCGACCATCGACTGGCAGATGGCCGCGGGCCGTGACATTCCCATCGAGGAACGCAGCGGTGCGGAAGTGCTGGGGGCGTGGGGAATTGCGCAGAGTCCCGGGTCCAAGGTTCCGGGTCCAAAGTCGGGGAAGCGGACCTACGTGCGGATTGCCAATCCGACCAGCACGGCGCGTAATCCGGGCTTCGACGTGACGCCGCCGGAACTCATTACCGGCATCATCACCCCGCACGGCATCTTCAAGCCGCGCGAACTGAAAAAGCTGCGAGCAATAACTGCATGAACAAATGTGTATCTAAAACGAAAGTGCCGCTGCTGGCTTTGGCCGGGGCCGCCCTGCTGGGTTTTGCCTTTGGAGGGCTGTATGCGGACGAAATTCCTCCGGACCCGGCAGACTGCTTTTTTTACGTTATCCCCAATACGGTGGAGGAAGGCTTTTCCGGCACTGGCTATGTGCTGGCGGTGTCGGCAGACGGCAAGGCCGCTTTAGGAGGTGTGGCAGTAGGCGGCGGAGTTAATTTTATCAATGATGAGTATATTTTCCATGATGGAAAGCGAACTCTGTTGACTCATAATGATTATAATTCGCCTCCCTCGGGAAAAGTGCTCGAATGGTTTGCCGTCGATCTCAATTTTGACGGCTCCTCCGTTCTGGCTCAAAAACGGGTAGGTGGCGTAGATCAGGGGGTAATATTGTCATTTCCTTCCCTCGTAGAAACGCCCATCGCCATGCCAAACCCCTTGAAACTGAGCGATAACGGTCGGTGGGTGGTGGGAAAGGACGCCAATTTCCATCTGTCCCGAATCAGGCTGGCGGACGGCTTTACCGACCAGCCCCCTCCCGATTTGCAGGGCACCAATTACTCTGTAACTGACGTGTTTGGCGTCTCTAGCACGGGTACGGTATACGGTGTTCTTTTAGCCGGCGAATGGCCTCAGTCGAAGAAATGCCCATTCCAATGGACCTCGGACGGAGGTTTCAGTTGTCCGCCAGTTCCAGCGAAATTTACAGTCGCCTCAATGGATGAGGCCGGCGAGACTTTAGCTGGGTTTCTTTCCGACGCGCCCAACCCGCCCGGTAAGCCGGCTTATTGGACCCAGCAAGGTGGCTTGGTGAACCTGACTACCGTTCTGAGCGGGGTCGACGCCCGCCAAGGATACATCACTGGGATCTCGGGTGATGGCCAGCTTATTTTCGGTGCCTTATCGCAGGGAGCCTTCAGCCAAGTCGCCGTAGTCTGGACGCGAACCGGCTCTGTTTATTTGCTCAGCGAACTCATCCGGGGCGTGGATTTGGGAGGTGCCAGCCCATATGCACCGGCGCTTATAAGCCGCGACGGCAGGACAATCGCGGGCTCTATTGTGGATGGGGGTACTCCCCGAGGACTTTATCTTGCGGGCCTGGCCTTGCCAGGAGAAGGGCCACGGCTGGTTCTGAACTCCCTCACCGGTGGCGGACGGTCATTAAGCTTTCACACCAAATCGGCATTTCACTATCAAGTCCAGAGCTCAACCAATTTGAATGCGTGGGACAGCGTCGGAACCGAGATTGCGGGGGACGACACAGAGCATGCCGTGTCGCTTCCTGAGGCGACGTTCAGCGCAGGCTTTTTCCGGGTGGTGGTGGGTCCTTAGCCGGTCCCGTGCCGACGGGGGATTGCGCAGAGTCCCGGGTCCAAGGTCCAAGGTCCGAGCTCGGGGAAGCAGACGTACGGGCGGATTGCGAACCCGACGCGCACGGCGCGGAATCCGGGCTTCGACGTGACTCCGCCGGAACCCGTCACGGGCATCATCACCCCGCACGGCGTCTTCAAGCCGCGGGGGCTCGGGAAACTGAGGCGGGAAATTGCTTGAAAAGGACGCGGACGTGCAGAGATTTCAACTGTGAACCAGAAAGAACCGGGCCAGAGGCCCAGTCTGGCTTCATGCGATCGTGGGACCATTAACCGGGTTTGAGCGGCTGAATCTCCGCTCCCCAAAGGATAGGAAAAATGATGCCTTCCTCTGTCATGAGCACACGCCTTCTGGCCTGGGCCGGGACCGCCCTGCTGGTTTCCATTTTCGGAGCGCTGCATGCAGACCCCGTAACCCCGGACCCGGCGGACTGCTTTTTTTACCAGGTCCCGACCACGGTTGAGCAGGGGTTTGCCGGTACGGCCGACTTGGTGGCGCTTTCCGGGGACGGCAAGACGGCCCTGCTGACCGCGAGTGCCCAGTTGGAATCGCCCGAAGGGACCCGCTCCATCACCGACCAGTTTATCATCCGCGACCGCTTGCGGACACTGTTGACGCATTACGAAAGCCTGAATCCCCGGGACGGCAGCCCGTTTAGTGACACCGGCACCAATTGGTACTCGGTGGGCCTGTCGTTTGACGGGGCATCTGTGCCCACGCAGAAACGGGTGGGTGACCTGTTTCAGGCGACGGTGCTGGCCCTGCCCGGACCGACGGAACTGCCCTGTCCCCAGATGGAGGTTTTGGGGGTGAGTGGCGATGGTCGCTGGGTCGTGGGATTGAGCGACTATCCGGCCCATCCGACCGCCGACACCCATTTGGTCCGGACGCGCGTGGCGGATGGCTTCACCGAGGGATTGCCCGACAATACGTACGGTTCTGCCATCGTCATTCTCTTTGGCATCTCCGACACGGGCGACCGCGTGTGCGGGACTTTCCTGGTCTATCTTTGGGGCTACCAGGAGCTCCATCCTTTCCTTTGGACTCCTGCGGCGGGGTTCACCTATCTCGAGTCTGTTCCCGGATTTCCCTCCAATTTCAGCGTCCGCGGAATGGACCGTTCCGGGGAGGTTGCGGTGGGTTGGATCAGCACGAACAAGGGCAGTGAGACGGTTGTACTTCCCGCCTGCTGGACCCAGCAGGCGGGGCTGGTGATGCTGCCTACGGTCCTAAACGGTGCGGACGTCGGCTCCGGTGAGGCCACACTCATTTCCGGGAACGGCGAGTTCATTTTCGGTGATCTGGGCGGCAGCCCGGTGGTGTGGACGCGGGACGGTTCCATCTACCCGCTTGGGGCCCTGATCCGGGGGGTGGACTTCGGAGGCGTGACCCCAGCCACCGTGACGCGGGCAAGCTTCGAAGGACGGACAATTGGCGGCCAGCTCCTGGGCTCGCTTGTGGGCAGCGCCGGCCGTTACCTGGCGGGCCTGGCGCTCCCCGGGGAAGGCCCACGCGTCAGCTTGGGCAGGAACGCGGGTGGCGGGCGATCATTGAGCTTCCATGCGAAATCGGCGTTCCGCTATCAGGTCCAGACCTCCTCCGACATGCGTGCGTGGGCCGGAGTGGGAGCGGAGCTGGCCGGGGACGATGCCGACCATGCCGTTTCCCTGCCCAGCGGCAGCTCTGGAGGCGCCTTCTTCCGCGTCGTGGTGAATCCCTAGGTGTTCAGTCCGAAGGAGAGACGGTGCAAGGCGCGAAGCTGCGCTCATAGCCCCGGGTAGCCATTGCAATTGCCCGGATGACTGTCTTGGTGGTGCCGGCAATGCGTGTCTGCTCAGTCTGAAATCAGGTGTAGCCAGAAGAAGCCCGCCGCCTCGCTTGCCGGGAGCGTTGCCTGATATTCGTCACCCACCTGGGTGACTTTGGGCTGCGTCTCCTGCCAGTCGGGCACGGGTCCGAGCTGGGTAGCCCGGAACACTGTGCCCGGACCGTAGGACGCAGGCCAGGCGAGCACCACTCCGGCGGCATCGGCCCGGAGGAGGTGGAGCGGGACGTTCACCACCGGTTCGGCGTGCAGGTCGATGGAAAGCTCATGGGTGAACGTGCCGTCCGACTGGATGAGCCGGAGCTGGAGGTTGGGAAATGTCTGGATGACCCCGGGGGTTCCGTTCGTGAAGTGAGCCTGGCTGACGGTCGTGATATTGGTGACCGCGAGATCAAGCGTCATGTCCTGTGTGACGGCCACCTCGCCGCCCTGCCGGTAGCTGCCCGTGCCGGACCCGGAATGCCAGACAGCCCCGTCCACACCGGAAACGAAGGTGAAATCCTCCACGTTATAGTAGCTGAATGGGCCCGGAACGAGCAGTTGCTGCAGGCGGAAGTGACCCGCCATCGGTTCGGGAATGCTGGGCCGTCCGCATAACAGGCAGTCATCGGTCAGCCGGCTGTCGGGCAGCAGCACATAGTCCACGACCGTTCCCTGCGCGGCGCTCCGCCAATTGAGGAGCAGGCAGATCAGCCCGAGCCAGAGGACGGGGCTAGGCGAAAACTTGACCTTCGTGGTCATGCTGCGATGTGAGCACCACCGCTCCGGTTTGGCGAGCACTTAGAAAGGCGGCATTTGCCGGGAGGGGCTGGAACTCATTGCTGATATCAGCACCCCCCAATGGCAGCTTCAATGTGTGCAAGCTGGCGAAACTCAGGCGGCTAGCGGCGCCCACTGAAGGAACCACGTTGAATGGGCTAATAATTGTCGAGGGTATGTATCCGGAAGAAGCCAGCCGCGTCGGTTGCGGGAAATGTCGCCTGAAATTCATCACCCACCTGCTTGAGGTTGGAGAGCGTTTCCTGCCAGTCGGGCAACGGCGTGAGCCGGGTCGCGTGGAGCACGTTCCCTGGACCGTAGGAGGCTGGCCAGATCAGCACCACGTTGGACGGGTCGGTCTGGATGATGCGAAGCGGGATGTCCGTTACGGCTGCCGCATGCAGGTCGATTGAAAGCGTCTGGGAGATCAAGCCATCGAGGTGCGTGAGTCGGAGCTGCATATCGGAAGGTGGCCCGACGAGGCGGGTTGTCGTGTTGGTGAAGTGGACGTGGTCAATCATGTCGAGATACCCCATCCAGAGACCGAGGGTCATGCTTTGCGTGTACGTCACCTGGCTATCCCGCCAGTAGGTTCCGGTGCCATCAGTCGCATGCCACTCACCCCAATTGCCCGTTCCCGCAGTGAAGCTGAAATCCTCCACGGCATAATGGTTGGTAGGGCCCGGATCCGGGAGCAGGAGCAGACGGAAATGGCCGGCTATCGGTTGGGAAGTGGTATCAGTCAGCCGGCTGTCGGGCAGCAGGAAGTACTCGGTGACCGTCTCCTGCGCGCAAATTTGCCAACTTGGCAGCAAGGCGATCAGCCAGAGCCAGGGCAGGAGCTTAGGCGAGCGTTTCAACCAGGGGGGCATAAGCGATACCTGAGCATGGCCGGCCCGGTTTGGCGAGCTTTGCCGGGCTTTTTCCCAAGGATTCGAGGGGTGGTAGGAAGTTGCGATCTGCTGCCGAATTGCCACCGTCTTCCCGTGCCATCCGGCCGGATCGTGTTTAGCGTCGCCGCGTGCATCTCGATCCGGACAGACACGCCGAGGCCGAGCCGGTGGCCTCACCGCTCGGAAATGTGACCGTGCCCGACCTTTGGCAGCAGCAGGCGGTCAAGGCCCTGCGCGACGGCAAGGATGTGGTCGTGCAGGCACCCACCGGCAGCGGCAAAACGTTGATCTTCGAGCTCTGGTCGAACCAAGGAAAGAACCGCGGGCAGGCCATTTACACGGTACCCACCCGCGCGCTGGCCAATGACAAGCTGGCCGAGTGGCGCAGCCGGGGCTGGAACGTCGGCATCGCCACCGGCGACCTTTCGGAGAATCTCGACGCGCCGGTGCTCGTGGCCACGTTGGAGACGCAGAAGAACCGGCTGATCCGGGGTGACGGCCCGAACCTGCTCGTCATCGACGAGTACCAGATGCTCGGGGCCGAGGATCGCGGGCTGAACTACGAGCTGGCCATGGCGCTGGCGCCGGCCAAGACGCAACTGCTGCTGCTCAGCGGTTCGGTCGCCAATCCGCACCATATCGTGCAGTGGTTCAACCGCCTCGGTCGGCAGGCGGTGCTGGTGCGGCATGAGCACCGGCCGGTGCCGCTGGAAGAGGTCAACGGTGCCCAGATCAGCGCGCATCTGCCTTCGGCCATCCGCAGCTACTGGTCGCGGTTGGTCGCCAAGGCGCTCGCGGACAATCTTGGCCCCGTGCTGTTGTTCGCGCCGCGCCGGGCCAACGCCGAGGCCATCGCCGCCGAACTGGCCCGCGAACTGCCCAACCAGAATCCGCTCGTCCTCAGCGAGGAACAGCGCCGGTGCGTCGGCGACCATGTGGCGCGGCTGCTCAAGGCCCGCGTCGCCTATCATCACAGCGGCCTGAGCTACGCCGCCCGCGCCGGCGTGATCGAGCCGCTGGCCAAGGCCGGCCAGCTCCGCGCCGTCGTGGCCACGATGGGCCTCGCCGCCGGCATCAACTTCTCCCTGCGCAGCGTGACGATCACCGCCGCCGGCTACCGGCGCGAAGGGCAGGAGATTCCGATCCGCAGCGACGAGATCCTGCAGATGTTCGGCCGCGCGGGACGCCGTGGGCTCGACGACTGCGGCTACGTGATCGTCAATGCCAACGGGGTCAGCCTCCGCGATGGCCATTCTGCCACCCTCGCCCGCAGCGGCATGGTGGATTGGTCGGCGCTGCTCATCCTCATGGCGGCGGCGGCGGAGCAGGGGAAGGATCCCTTTGCCGAGGCCGTGCGCGTGCAGGAGCGGCTCTTCACCACCAAGCCCATCTTCCTTGGCGTCGAATTTTCGCTGAAGCATCCCGACGCGCCGTGCGGGCTGCACACCGATTCGGAACGGGCGCGCCACGTCCGCCGCCGGACCCGGGAGATGCTGAACTCGCAGGGCGAATGGCAGCCCTACCCGCAGTGGGAGGACCGTGCGCTGAAGGACATTGTCGTGGCCGATTACGCGGATAAGAAGGCGATGGCCCGCGCCGCAGCCAAGGCCGCACGGGCCAAGGCCAAGGCGGAGGAGGAGCCCTCACCCGAGGCGGAAGTGGTCGCTGAATCCGCTGCCGCGAAGGTCATCAAGCCGCCGACCTTGCGCCCTTTGCTTACAGAACCGGGCCCGTTGGAGAAGATCGGGCCGGGCAAGCTCGTGGTACTGGAGGAGACGCCGGCCGGTCCCATCCACGGGCGCGAAGTGCTCGTGGGTGAACTTTACGAGGAAGGCAAGACGGTGGTGCTGGCCAAGTGGATCCGCCGCCTCACCAATTGGAACGGGCGGGAGACTTCGCTGGCCGCGTGGCGCGAGCTGGTGGTGCCGATCATCCGGCGCGAACAGGCGGCGGCCGGGCTGCCCGTGGTGGCCATCATCGAGGAGGAGGGCCGCATTGTCGCCCGGCTCAGCCTGGCCGAGCAGACCGCCCGCGCCGTGGTGGACCGCCATGGGATCGCCCTCTGGCGGCCCCGCGAGCGCGACGTGGTGCCGGACGACTGCGGCCGGTGCGAGTTCATGGCCAAGTGCAAGCTGCTGCCCAATGCTGTCGGCACCGCCTCACTCTGGCGCCGGCTGGCGCTGGTGGATGCCGCCGGCGTGCCGACGCTGCGCGGGCGCGTGACGAGCTGCTTCTCCGGCGGGGACGGTCTCGCCATCGCTGCCGCGTTGGAGGATGAAAGCTACGCGCTGGAAGACCTCATCTACGATCTCACGAACCTCGATGCCGGTTTCCGGTTTTGCGCGCGGGATGACCGCTGGGGCGGGCGGTTGGCGATGGTCTGCCGGTCCCGCTACGGCACGCTGTCGGTGACCGGCTACCTGGAAAGCGGGATACCACCCCGCTACGGCAGCGGCGCGGAAGTGGTCGTGCGATCCGTTCACAAGGATCCGTACAGCAAGCACCGGTTCACCACCGACTTCCTGGGCGATGGCGACATCGACCGCATCATCATCGAATGGCGCTCGCTCCTGCGGGTGATCACGCATGCGCCGCCGCTCGAGTGGAAGCGCTGGACCGCCCTGCAAAAGCTGGCGAAGACCTTCCTGCACGAGGTCGAATCCCCGACGCAGACGGACCTGCCGCCGCTCGAATACCACCAGACCAAACGGGTGGATCACCGGCTGATGCTAAGAAGGCATTGAGGACCAATGCTTTCTGTTGATTTCTTTCCGGCTTGAGGGTGCTGGGGGCTGAAGGTCGCTTCCTAGTGTCCGATCCGAGCACTTTTTGGCCGAATACTGTCAAAATGACCAAGATTTAATGGGTGAAAGGCGTTACTCTTGCTTAGGTAATTGGAATGTTTTCCCGCACTGCTGGTTCAGAGTCTTCGGGGCCAACGCTGTCGTTCCAATCCGGTCTCGGAACCGATGCGCTGACAGCGCGCCACGGTCTGCGTTTCTACCTTAATGCCAGGCCCTTATGGCGGACCTTGCCGTGGCTCGGTCTGGGGCTCCTGACCGCTTTACGAGCCGTGGCCGGAGAGTTTTCCCTGCTGACGCAGACGTTTGGCAACACCTCGGTGCTGATGGGGGTCTATCATTCCACGACCACCAACCCGGACGGGACGGGCATTGATTTCTGGACTCCCGAAGAGGAAGGCGCGGTCGCCAAGACCTCGACGCTTTCCAATCCGCACATCGCGGAAGCCGACGCGTACGGCAACATCTACATTGCCGACAAGGCCAACCACGCCATTCTGAAGCTCACCCCGGATGGCCGGATTCACACCTTCGCCGGGACGCATGAGTCGGGTTTCAACGGGGACGGCCCGGCCCCGGCCACCACGCTGCAGATTTCCTACCCTAACGGCCTGTACGTCTTTCCCGATGGTACCGTCTATCTGCTCGACCCGGGCAACCACCGCATCCGCCGCGTCGATAAGCAGGGCACGATGACCACCGTGGTGAACGATCCGGAACCGAAGTGGTATCCTTCGGGCCGCGCGCTGTGGGTCAGCCCGGATGAAAGCCTGATTTATTACACGCACGAGTTCGCCCCGATTCCTCCCAGCATCCTGTCCGATGGGGCCGCGGTGAAGCAGTGGACCAGGGCCCGGGGCATCGAGACCGTCTGCAGCAAGGACGTTGGCTTCCGCAATCCGGGCAATATCGCGGTCAATCCGGTGGACGGAAAACTGTATGTCACCGACCGGGCGGAGGAGGATACATCGAAAGCGGCCTGCGGCGTGTTCCGCATCGACGGGCCCGACCAGCGCGTGCGGATCACCGGGGGCGCGTCGCAGCCCAAGGCGGCCGATGGAAAATCCCTGCTGGGCACCTTCCTCGATCAGCCGCGGGGAATTGCCTTCCTGCCGAACGGGGCCTTTTTCCTGTGTGGCCACAAGGATGGCAATGTCTGGTACGTCGATACCACGGGAGTTCTGCACCTTTACATCCAGGGCTCCGGCAAGGGGGATGTTTTCGCCCTCACCGACGGCCGGCATCCGCCGCTGACCACCGGCAATGTGATTTCCCAGCCGCGCGCGGTGACCCTGTCGCCCAACGGAAGCCTGCTGCTGGTCTGCAACGACAGCGGCTATCTTGTGTCGGTGGCAAACATCGTTCCGCCCCTGGTGCCCAATGACGTGCGGCTCGGCTACGATGTCACCAACGGAGTCACCCTGCGTTGGACGGGTGACGCCGGCCGTGGTTATCGGATCGAAAAGACCGCTGATCCGGCCAACCCGCAATGGGCTCCGATCGGTGCGGTGATGGGCGGTCCCAGCGCCAGCTACACGGAAGTGCCGGATGCCGGGGCAGGGAACCTCCCGTGGGCCTTCTACCGGGTGCTGCCTTCGCTCTGAAGGCCGTCAGCCGGGGCGGAGTGGAGTGGAGTTGGTTCTGGTTGATTCCGTCGTGAAGAATGCTGGTGAAACGCCTCCGGGATGCAACCTGGTGGAGTGTCAGAGACACTGAAAGTTGTGAGAAGGGAAATTTCTGATGGCTTTGGGATCGTTTACATATTAGAGACCGGCATCGGCTCTCGGTTCACCCGCGAGTCTTTCGATTGAAACCAATGAATGCCGTTCCGCCATTGCCGCCCGTCATCCCGTCGCAACCGGCACCGTTGACAACAACCAGGAAGCCGTTCGCCTTTCAGGCAGCGCAAGCCAGCCTTCTGGCTCCGTTGATCGCCTTTGGAGTGAACATCGTTGTGAACGCCGGCAGTGGCAATCAGGCTTCTGCGGCGGTGAATATCATCACGGGTTCACTGAGCGTTCTGCTGATTGTTCTGGGATTCGCTTTTGGAGTCGCGGCCCTGTTTGGTATCCGCCGCCACGGAAAGAAAGGGATCATGGGGCGCGCCGTCAGCGGAGTCTGCATCAACGGAATTCTCATCGTGTTTATGGCGATCAGCATTCCGGTATTGATGAAGGCGGCTGAGCGAGCCAAAGCGAGGCAACGGCAAAACGGTGGGCAGGAACAAGCCCAGCCATAATCGCCGGTCGTTTTCTGTGAACTGCACGCTGGAGACTCTTTTTTCCAAAACAGAATGGAGAGGGCGCATCTTTCACCGTGGCTGCCCGGGCTGGTGTTGGGATGGCGACGCGGTTGTAGGGCAGGTTTGTAACCTGCACCGGCGCCGGGATTTCCCGAGTGCATCCGAGCATTCCACCTCCCTCGCTCTGAGGGCCAACAACAGGGCCTGAGGTGTTTTGCCAGGCGGCTTGGTGCCCGTTGCCAGGTCTCAGCTGTCGAAGCCGGTGTACCTTGGCTCCTGTTTCACAAACTCAACGCGCCAGACCCGTGAGTCGTCGTGCGGTTCGAGGAACTCGAAAGTGAACGTGTCGGGGCGCTCTTCGTCTTCCAGCCGCAGCAGGTAGAAATCGAGTTTGGCCTCGCGAATATCCACCTCCCTTTGCCGGAGGAACTCGAGGGCTTGGCATTCCAGTTCCGGGAAGCGGTTGCGAATGGCCTCCGCCTGGGCGAGCAGCGCTTCGCTCGGCGCGTCCGCGTTGCCGCCCACCACCAGGCGAAGCGTGCGGTCCGGCTGCGGCAACTCACCCGACCAAAGGCCGTCCTCGTAAGTGAACCTGCCCCATGACGGATGCCGGAACTGGCGCTGCGGCCGGTGCCGGTGAAGGCGGTCGCGGACGATGGCCAAGGCGACCCGGCCGGCGCTCCAAACCACCAGGCCGATGACCAGGGTCAATATGCCCAACATCATGATGATGATCGTTTGGTCCTGCACGGGATCGGAATGTGGGCAAAAACTGGCCAGCGTCGCGAGCAATTAGCCACCGGCCATGCCGTCAGGGAAGAGCCGGACCTCAGGCCCGTTGGCGAAGCAAAACCAGAAGACTCGCCTTAGGTCGGCTTTCCTCCCGGACGGTGTTCAAACAGACGCATTAAAGATCCTTGCGTGGGGGCGCCAGGTTCAAGGAGCTGAAAACCGGTAGAATTTCCGCTGGGAACCGGCCGTGTTCGGGTCGGTGAATCTGAAGGAGCCATCGCTGGCCACATTGGTCGAAATGACGTGCCATTGGGACAGGGGAAGGCTCAGATCGGTTGACGCCCGCAACAGGTTGGTGGTGCCGGTGGTGCCGGCAAGGGTCAGGGTCGGCACCCCGGAATTCCAAGTGATGGCGGCCGGTCGGGGCAGGATGTCCGGGCCGGGATTCAGGCGGAAAACAGTGCCTGAGACGTTAATGAGATCAGTTTTGAGCGCGGTTCCGTAGAACTGGCCATCCGGGCCCAGCGTCAGGCCCCCATCCGAACCAATCCCGGGGTTGAGATCTTCCAACACGGTCAGATCCCCGCCCAGGCTCAGGCGAAAGGCCGTTCCCGTATCATCGATCCCACCTGCGGAAGTCGTGCCGTACAGATTGCCGTCAGGTCCGACCGTCAGGTCGCCCGTGGGCGAGTCTCCGGTCTCATACTCAAAATTGATCAGCGTGGTCAGCTGCCCATTGGGAGTCAGTCGGAACAGGGTTCCGGCACCCTTGCTGCCGCCATTTTGGGTGGTGCCATAGAGGTTGCCATCCGGGCCGAAGATCATGCCGCTTTGGGGACCGGCGCCATTGAGACCGTTAAAATGGACCAGAACGGTGAACAGCCCATTGGTACCCAAGCGGAACAGGGTTCCGACTGAATTGGTACCCCCGATGAGGGTGGTGCCATAGATGTTGCCGGCGGAGTCCAGCACCAACCGACCGTACGGGCTCCCGCCGGTCGCGTTCTCGTAATTGCCCACATACCGGTCGAAGGTGAAGAGCGTGGTCAGCACGCCCTCGGTCGTCATTTTGAAGATCGTGCCGCTGGCATTGGTGCCGCCTGCGGTAGTGACACCATAGAGAAGGCCATCGGGCCCAAACGTCAGGCCTGCCTTGGGCGCGCCGCCATCACTGTTGAAAGCAATTGGTCCCGAAGTGTAGTTCAGCTGGCTGAAAGCGTGAATGACAGTAAGGGCCCCGTCGGGAGTGATCCGGAATATGGTTCCGGTACTGCCGGGGCCAAAAAAGTAGGTGGTGCCATAAATGCTCCCGTCGGCCCCGAAGGTGATGCCTCCCTTGGGATTGCCTCCGAGGTGAGTGTCAAAATTGGCCTCAAGGTGACTTTGTGTGGGTAGCTGGAACGGGATCAGGGAGGTCGAACTTCAGATGGGAGGCGACGAGGTAGATCATGGCGGAGAAGTACTCGACGGAGCGGAAGCCGCGGGCTTTGCGCTTTACGGTCTGGA
>CAIVQH010000020.1 GCA_903907995.1 uncultured Verrucomicrobiota bacterium
CGTCCCCGCGAGCCGAGGCCGCCTTTGCCATGGGACGCCCGGCTCGCGGGGACGCTCGCCCTACCAAAGTCCTCGGCATCACCGCTGGGCATCAGCAAATCTGAGCAGCCCCCCGGCGGACGCCTTCGCCAACCGTCCTAACAGCCAACGCACTCCGGATTTCATCATTCATCCTTCAAAATTCATCCTTCCCTGAAACTATCCTGCCTTTGGGTGTGTGCTTCCGGCACGCTTCGCCCGGCAGGGGTGAATCTGATGAGCGACCCGGCCCAATTCGAGAGCTTCGTCCTGGCCTATCAGGACATGGTTTTCTCCACCGCCATCCGCCTCCTCGGCAATGACACCGAGGCGGAGGACGTGGCGCAGGAGGTGTTCGTGCGTGCCTGGAACCATTGGGACAGCCTCGCGGGCAGCAACACCGCCGGCGGCTGGCTGAAAACCGTGGCCCGCAACCTCTGCCTCAACCACCTCCAGCGCTACCGCGCCCGCTGGAAGATGTTCAGCGAACTGGCCCGGGAAGATGACGAGGGCGAGGCCCGTGAGCTCGATTTTGCCGCCCCGGAGACGCTCGACCAGACGCTGCTCACCGCCGACCAACGCGAACTGCTGGAAGAAACCATCCCAAAACTGCCCAAGGACCAGCGCGTGGCCCTGGTGCTCTATCACTTCGAGGACATGGATTATGCGGACATCGCGAAACAGCTCGGCGTGTCGCTGGGCAAGGTCAAGACCGACATTTTCCGCGCCCGTGAGGCGCTGCGAAAAAAATTGCAACCTGACCGGGACTCCGTGGGTGTTTAACTTGGAAGACGCCATGAACGACAACCGCCACAACGAGGAAAAGCTCGCCGCCTGGGCCGACCAGGCGCTGAAGCAGCTGCCGGCCCGCCGCGCCCCGGCCACGCTCGCCCCGCGAGTGCTGGCCGCGCTCGCGAAGCAACCGGCGCTACCGTGGTACCGCCGGCCGTGGCTGAACTGGCCACGCCACATGCAACTGCTTTCCTTCGTGCTGTTTGCGGGCATCATCGGCGCGGTCGGCTGGTTCCTCCTGCCGCATGCGGATGCCCTCAATCTGGCCAACGCGAAGCAGACGCTGGCCCAATCGGAAGGCGTCCGTCCGGTGTCGGTCGCGATGGGGGTGCTTACCACCCTCGGCAACGCGCTGGTGCTCGTGCTGGGTAACGTGAAGGGCTGGGTCATTGCCGCTGGCCTGGGAGTGCTCGGCTTCCTCTACTGCTCCTGCCTTGGCCTGGGTACCGCCTGCTGGCGGCTCTCCGCCGGTAACCGCTGATCGACGCTGATCGACGCTGATCGAATTTCGCCACTTATGAAGCTCCTCCGCCCATTTCATCCGCTCGCCGCCCTGCTGGGACTGCTGCTCTCCGTGGTTCCGCTCCATGGCCAGGGGCCGGTGCCCCCGGCAACCCCGGCCGATTCCGCCGAACTCGCCAAGCCGGCGGCGGAGGACGGCGACAACAAGGTTGTCGCTCCTGATGCTCCCGATACCGCGTCGGGCGAGATCAACGTCGTCGGCCAGGATGTGCATGTGCGCAAAGGGGAGAAGGTAAGCAGTGTGGTGGTGACTCAGGGATCGGCAACCATTGACGGCGAGGTCGAGGAGAACGTGGTGGTGGTGAACGGCAAGCTTCGGATCAACGGACACGTGCACGGCGACGCCGTGAATGTCGGCACCGGATTGGTGCTTGGCACCGGCGCCCAGGTGGGCGGCAAGGCTGTGGGCATCCTCGGCGGCATCGTCCTGGGGACGAACTCACTCGTCGGAGGCGACGCCGTCGGCATCGTGGGCGGCATCACCAGCTTTCCTGGAGCCAAGGTCCGTGGACAGACCGTGCCTATCGGCATTCCCAGTTTCTCCCAACTCATGGGCCCGGACGGCCTGCAACTGCCCGACTGGGTAGAGCGCTCGTTTCATCAGCTCGTTTTGAAGGGGCGTCCGCTGGCCTTCTCGGTGGGCTGGACGTGGGTGATGGCAGGCATCTTTGCGCTCGGCTACCTGGTGCTGCTCGCGCTCTTCCCCCGGCCCGTGGCCGCCACCGTACAGACGCTTGATGAACGCGCGGCGACCTCGTTTCTGATGGGACTGCTCTCGCTTCCGTTGCTCCTGTTTCTCACGCTGATCCTGACGATTACCGGCGTGGGCATGATCGTGGTTCCGTTCCTCTTCGCCGCGTTCGTGCTGGCGGTGCTCTTCGGCAAGGCCGCCCTGCTCTGCCACCTCGGCGGTGCGCTGCTGCGCCAGTTCAAGGGGGGCACCGCGCCGTTCGCCGCCTTCGCCGTCGGCCTCCTGCTGGTGACGCTCTTCTATGTCGTCCCCTTCATCGGCCTGCTCGCCTGGGCGGTGCTGACGATGTGGGGATCGGGGGCGGCCCTGCTGACCCTCTTCGGCTCCTTTCGGAAGGAGCGCGCCCCTGCTGCCACCATCCCCGCCAGTCGTCCCGCTCCCGCCGCCAGCGCCGCCGCCATGGCACCGGTCGCACTCGCGGTTGCGTCGGCGCCCGTTGCGCCCGTCACGCCGACCGCCTCAACCACACCGGCCAGCTCCACCGCACCGATCCCAGCGGCCGAACCCATGATTCCGAGCATGTCCACCCCCAGTGAATCGGCTGCGCCCCTCCCCGGCCCCAGCCATGCACCATACATTCCCCCGGTCACCTCCTCGATCCCCCGTGTGCCAGAAGCGCTCACCCTGCCCCGGGCGGGCTTTGGCCGCCGGCTCAGCGCGACACTGCTGGATTGGGTTTTGATCCTGTTTGTGGTGCATGGACCGTTTCTGGGCTGGCTGCCACACTGGGCCCTGTTTCACGGCCTCCTGTTCCTCGCCTATTTCGCCGGCTTCTATGTCTGGAAGGGCACCACTCTGGGCGGGCTTGTGCTCGGCCTGAAGGTGGTCCGCCTCGATGGCCGTAAGATTGATTACGCCTGCGCCCTGGTGCGCGGCGTGGGCGCCCTGTTCAGCTTCATCGTCGCGGGCCTCGGCTACTTCTGGTGCGCTTGGGACCCGGAACGGCAGACCTGGCACGACAAGCTGGCGGGGACGGTCGTGGTGCGCGTCGAGAAGATGCAGCCGTTGGTGTAAGGATGAAGTAGGAATTATGAATTATGAAACGGGAAAGATATCTGCGCCCGTCCGGTTGCCTTCGCAACCTGCCCTTCATAATTCATACTTCATCATTCATCCTTTGCCCCGGTACCATTCGTAGGTCCGGCGCAACCCCTCGCTCCAGTCCACCGACGGGGTATAAGCCAAGGCGCGTTGCGCCGCCGAAATGTCGGCCCGGGAATGTTTCACATCCCCGGCCCGCGCCGGATGCAGGACGGGGGACAATGCCCGTCCGCTGATCGACGAGAGACTTTGAACCAGGTCAAGGAGGGTGATGCTGTTGCCGCCGGCGACGTTGAACACCTGTCCCGCCACCTGTGATTCCGGGACTTCGACCGCAGCGAGGTTCGCCGCGACCACGTTGTCCACGTAGGTGAAATCACGCGACTGCGTGCCATCGCCGAAGATCACGGGCGGTTCGCCCCGGAGAAACGAAGTGCAGAAGCGCGCGATCACGCCGGAATAGGGCGAATCAAAAGCCTGACGCGGACCGAATACGTTAAAATAGCGGAGCGCGACGGTGGGCAGGCCGTAGAGCTGGTGGAAGAGCTGGCCGTAACGTTCGGCCGCATACTTTTGCAGCCCGTAAGGCGAGAGCGGATTGGGCGGCAGGCCCTCGTGCTTGGGCGACACCTCACTGTCGCCGTAAATCGCGGAGGATGAAGCGAAGGCAAACCGCTTCACTCCGGCGTCCCGGGATGCGACGAGCAGTTGCAGGGTGGCGTCGAGATTCCGGGCATTGCTCAGCAGGGGTTCGGCCACGGAGCGCGGCACGCTCGGCATCGCCGCCTGGTGAAACACCCAGTCGCAGCCCGGCAGCAGCCGCGCGAGCAGAGACGCGTCGGCGACCGAGCCCTTCACCAGTTCTACCGGCGCACCCGCCAAACGCCAGGCGAGGTTTGCCTCGCTTCCACCACTGAGGTCGTCGAGCACCGTCACATCGACATCCCGGCGCGCCAGCGCCTCCGCGAGGTGGGAACCAATGAAGCCGGCACCGCCGGTGACGAGGGCTTTCATGCCTTGAAGTATTTCACGGGATCCACCCGCACCCCGGCAAAGGCGTTGCGGGTGTCCACGATGAGCCGCGCTGTCGCGGCGATGAGCGGGTAATCGACTCCGTCGTGTTTGGTGGCGACCAGCACGGCGTCAAATCCGGCGAGGGTCTCCGCCGTGAGCCCGACGCTGCGCCGGCCTGCGTAGCGCGAATGTTCGCGCGAGGGGCGGATGACCGGGACATTGGGATCGTGGTATGCGACCAGGGCCCCGGCCTGCTCCAGCAGACCCCACAGCACATAGCCGGGACTTTCCCGGTCGTCATCCACATTGGCCTTGTAGGCGATGCCCAGCAGCAGCACCCGCGCCCCGGACAGCCCCCGACCCTGCGTGGCCAGCGCCTTTTCCAGCCGCGCCAGCACATAATGCGGCATCGCGGTGTTGATCTCGCCGGCCAGTTCGATGAAGCGCGTATCCTGCCCATAGCTGCGCGCTTTCCAGGTCAGATAAAAGGGATCGATGGGAATGCAATGCCCGCCCCAGCCCGGCCCGGGATAGAACGGCATGAATCCGAAGGGCTTCGTCTTGGCCGCGTCGATCACCTCCCAGATGTCGATGTCCATCGCGTCGTAGACCATCTTGAGCTCGTTCACCATGGCGATATTGACGGCGCGGAAGATGTTTTCCGTGAGCTTCACCGCCTCGGCCACGCGGCAGTTGGCCACCGGCACCAGCTGGCGGATCACGCGCCCATACACCGCCAGCGCCCGGTCGCGACAGGCCGGGGTGAAGCCGCCGATGACCTTCGGAATCTCCGCCACCTGGCTGGCCGGATTGCCCGGGTCCTCGCGTTCCGGCGAGAAGGCGAGGTGAAAATCCGTTCCGGCCTTCAGCCCCGAGCCGCGCTCCAGCACCTCCCGCAGCTCGGTGTCCGTGGTGCCCGGATAGGTGGTGGATTCGAGCACCACGAGCACGCCCGGCCGGAGGTGCGGCGCGATGTCCGCGCCGGTTTTCAGCACGTAGGAGAGGTCGGGCTCCCGCCGGCCCTTGAGCGGGGTGGGCACGCAGATGATGATGGCGGCGCACTCCGTCACCCGCTGGAAATCCGTGGTGGCGGCGAACCCGTCGTCCTTGCGCGCCGCCGCGATGCGGTCCGCGCCGATGTGCAGGATGTAGCTCTCGCCCGCCGAAAGTTTCGCCACTTTCGCCGCGTCGATGTCGAAGCCGAGCACCCGGCCGCCGCCGCGCGCGAATAGCAGCGCCAGCGGCAGCCCCACATAGCCGAGGCCGACGATGCCAATCGTCTCAACGGGCGGGTTGGAAGCGGAACTCATGCGGCGGGGCCACTCTGCCGGACCGGAGCCCGGTGGGCGAGCCTGTAGCGCGCGACGGGCACCCGGCGGCTCCCTCACGGAGCCGGCGCCGTGGCGCCCTCCGCCACCAGCGCCAGTTCGTGCAGCATCTGGGCCGGTTGGATCTCCGCGAGGCAGAGCGCCGTGCCGGCGCCGGCGCAATCCGGCCGGATTCCCGCCGGCCCGTCACAGCGGCATGCCCGGCAGATGTGCCGATGGCCGCCGCCCTGCGGCGCCCATTGCCGCCGGCCGGCATACTCGCGAAAGAGGGTCGAGGTGGGAACGCCAAGCGCCATGGCGAGGTGCGTGACCCCGGAGTCCGTTCCGACATGCCGGCGGCAGCGGGCAAGCAGGGCCGCCAGCTGTGCCACGTCCAGCCCGCCGCTGAAAATGCGCAGCCGGGGATGGTTGACCCGGCGGCTGAGTTCGCCCAGCCGTTCCACTTCACGCGGCGAACTGCTGCCGGTGGCGACCAGCTCGGTCTGGGGATCTTCCAGCAGTTTTCCCGCCAGCGCGGCCCAGTGGTCCAGCGGCCATTCCTTGAACGGGCTGCTGGCATTGATGGACAGGTGGATGGCCCCGGCCGGAACTGCCTGCTCCGCCCACGCCGTCGCCCCGGCCGGAAGGCACAGCCCGAACCGCGCCGGCTCCAGCGTGCAGCCGATAGCGGCCAGGACCTGCCGCCGTTGCTCGAAGATCAGCAGGTCGGGACCGATCCGGTCCGTCCAGGTGGGAATCAGCCAGCGGCTCCAGAAATGCCACCGGCTGCCCGGATGGCCCAGCCGCCATTTCGCGCCGGTCAGGGCGGTCAGGAACACGGTGCGGTCGGCCCCGCTGAAGTTGATCGCCAGATCGAACTTCTGCCGGCGCAATTCGCGGATGATCCGCCAGTGGCGCCACCAGGGCGGGCTTTTACCCCCCAGCGGAAAGGCCCACACACGCGTCACGCACGGGGCCAGCTTCAGCACCTCGGCCCCGAGCGTGGCGGAGAGGGTGTGCAATTCCGCCTGCGGATAGTTCCGCCGCAGCTCCCAGAGCGCCGGAATGAGGTGCACCGAATCGCCGAGGAACCCGAGATCCACGACAATTATTTTGCGGGCGTCCCGCGTCGCATTGTAGAAGCTGGCCCATTCGCCGGTCATCCGCGCCGTTCGTAGCCTTCCCGCCGGTCCGATACGATGAAAAAGCTGCCCATCTCCGTCTGCCTGATTTCCGGTGCCGAAGCGCACCGGATCGGCCGCGCTTTGGCCAGTGTCTCGGGCTGGACCTCGGAAATCATGGTCGTGCTGAACGAGGAAACCGCGGACGGCACCGAGGAAATCTGCCGGCAGCACGGCGCGCAGGTCTTCCGCGAACCGTGGAAGGGCCATGTCCGGCAGAAGAACTCCGCCGCCGAAAAGGCGACGCAGCCGTGGATCCTGGGGCTGGATGCGGACGAGACCGTGTCCGACCGCCTGCGCGACCAGATTCTCCGCCTGTTCGCCGAGCCGGCGCGGCTGGAGGCGGCCTCCGCCTGTTCCTTCCCGCGGCTGACCTGGTTCTGCGGACGCTGGATCCGGCACGGGGACTGGTATCCCGACCGGCAGACCCGTCTCTGGCGGGCCGGCCGCGCACGCTGGGGCGGCGTCGATCCGCATGACCGCCTGGTGGTCGAAGGCGCGGTCCTCCGGCTCAAGGGCGACCTCCTGCACAACAATGCCGAGCGCATCGACGCCCAGATCGCCAAGATCGGCCGCTACAGCGAAGACTTCCTGCTCAACGCCCGGACGACAGGCCGGAGCGCCAGCGGCCTCGATGTCTATGGCCGCCCCGTCTGGAGATTTTTGCGCGGATATTTCTTCAAGGGCGGTTTCCTCGACGGCTGGCAGGGCTGGTATATCGCCTGGATGACGGCCTTCTACACCGCGACCCGCTACGTCAAAATCCGGGCCAAGGGCGAGAAATCCGCGCCGGAGAACCATCGTTAACCCAAATCGACTCGAAATGAACAAACCCGTCGCCCCCAGGGCCAGGCCTGAGATCCACAACAAAGTCATTCAGATTCTGGCCGGCATGGGGCTCAAGAATGGAAAAGCCCTGGACGCCCCTCTGGGGCCTGGCGCGATGGCCCTGTCACTCAGCGAGCTAGGGTTCGCCGTGACCGGCGTCGACATCGACCTGTCCCAGTCCGGCCACCTGCCGCCGAGCTTCGAGCGGATCCGGGCCGATCTGAACGGCCGCATCCCGCTGCCCGATTCGACGTTCGACCTGGTCACCTGCCTGGAAGGGATCGAGCACGTCGAGAACCACGCCAACCTGCTCCGGGAACTGTCCCGGCTGATGAAGCCGGGAGGCATCCTCATCGTAAGCACCCCGAACGTTTGCAACGTGGAGGACCGGCTCAATTTTCTGCTGCGCGGAAGCCACTACCGCTTCATCTCAAAGTCGGAGATGGACCGGAACGGCAGCGGGTTTGACCACCAAAACCTCATCACTTCCGTGGAGTTGCGCCAGGTCATCGATTGGACGGGCCTTGAGTTCTTGCAGGCCCATTCGGACGTCACCAAATGGAAGCAGCTGGTCTTCCTCGCCCCCGTATGGCTCCTGGTGAAATTTTACGGGCTGCTTCAAAGCCCCCGGCGGCGGCAGAAGTACCTGATGGAACTGGCCAATTCGAATGAGGTGCTGGTGGGTGGAAACACCATGATTTTCGTGGCCCGGAAGCCGCGCGGATAGGGTTCATGGATGTTTCCGTCGTCATCGTCACGCGCAACACCCGCGCGCTCACACTCGCCGCCGTGTCCTCGGTGCTATCGGACCCCGATGGACTGCAAAAGGAGGTCATCGTGGTGGACAACGGCTCGACCGACGGCACCGGCGAGCAGCTGGGGCGTGAATTCCCGACCGCCCGCCACCTTTACTCGGAGCGGAACCTCGGCTTCGGCCGCGCCAACAATGCCGGGGTCAGGGAGGGCTCGGGGAGGTTTGTCCTGCTGCTCAATTCCGATGCGCGCCTCAAACCCGGCGCGCTCGCCCGGGCCGTCACGTGGATGCGCGCCCATCCCCGCTGCGGCATCGCCGGCGCTCAGCTCCTCAATCCCGACGGTTCGTGGCAGAACTCCATCGCCAACTATCCGACGCTGGCGACCGAACTGCTCAACAAATCGCTGCTGCGGCGGCTGTTCCCGGCAAAGTTTCCCGGCAAGGAAAACCGCTTCACGGAGCCGGTCGCGGTCGAGACGGTCATCGGGGCATTCATGCTGATCCGGCGCGAGTGCTGGGAGCTGACGGGCGGCTTCGACGAGCGCTTCTTCTTCTTTTTCGAGGAGACCGACCTGTGCCTCCAGGCCGCCCGGCGGGGCTGGAGCGTGATGCATCTGCCCGGCGTCGAGACCTGGCATGAGCAGGGCGGCAGCGCAAAAAAGGTCTCGGCAGCCGCGCGGATCGAATACTGGCGCTCGCGTTACGCGTACTTCGCCAAGAACCACGGCCCGGCCACCGGTCTCATTCTCAGGCTCGGCCTGCTGTTGCGGCTGGGCGCGGACTGGCTGGCGAACGGCACGGCCACCGCCATCACCCTCGGGCGGGCGGGGCGCGTACGGCAGCGCCTGGCCATCAGCTCGACGCTGTGGGTCTGGCATCTGCGCGGCTGTCCGGCCAGCATGGGGTTGCCACGATGACAGACCCGGTTGAAAAGCTTCGGTTGCTGACGCTCAATTCGCTCCTGAAGGGCGGGGGCGCGGACGACCAGTGCGTGAAACTGGTCCACGGCCTGCGCCAGCTCGGGGCCGAGGCCACCCTCGCCGGTCCGGCGGACCGGGAATATTCCCGCGTGGCCCGGTCCTTGGGCGTGCCCCTGTGCGGCACGCCGCCGGAAGGGCCGTTGAAGCTGCGCTTCATCTGGGCGGTGGCCCGCGAAGCGCGGCGGCAAAAGGTCCACATCCTCCATGGCCACCAGGGACGCGATCTCTGGCCGACGATTCTGGCGGCCCGGCTTTCCGGGGTGCGCCCCCGGATTGTGCTCACGCGGCACATGGCCAAGAGTCCGAGTTCCTGGCCCAGCCGCCATTTTCTCCTGTCGCAGTGCGACGCGCTGATCGCCGTGTCCCGGTTCGTGGCCCATGTGTTGCGCGAGGGGGACCGGGATCCGGGTTCGCCCAATCCCGAACGGCACCACCGGCCGCCCCTCCGTGGCGACCTCAGCAAGATCCATGTCATCTACGGCGGCATTGACGTCGCGCGGTTCAACGTCCGCCCCGGCTCGGACATGGCGGTGGCCCGGCTGCGCGAGGAGTGGGGGCTGAAGGAAGGATGCCGGGCCTTCGCCATCATCGGCAGCATGGATTTTCCGCGCGGCAAGGGGCAGCGCGAATTCCTGCAGGCGGCCGCCCGGATCACGGCGCAGGCGCCCCAGGCCCGCTTCCTTCTGATCGGGCGGGGCAACATGGAATCACTGCTGCGTGAGGACATCGCCCGGCTCGGCCTGCAGGACGTCGCCCGCCTGACCGGCCATTGCCAGGACATGCCGGCGGTGATGAACGCGATCGACTGCATGGTCCACAGCCAGGTCGGCACCGAAGCGCTGCCCGGCGTGGTCCTCGAGGCGCACGCCTGCGGCCGGCCGGTGATCGCTTCGGATCTGGATGGCATCCCCGAAGCGTTCGCGGCCGGCGACCTGGGCCGTCTCGTCCGCCCCGAGTCCGTCGAGGAACTCGCCGGGGCCATGCTGACGGAGGCGAAACGGGGCCCGCTTTCCGAAACCGAACGCCACCTCTGCCACGACCGGGTCGCGCGCTCGTTCTCCCTCGAAAGGTCCGCGCGCGCACACCTGGAATTCCTGGGCGGAATGATCCCGGCCCGGAACATGGCGGACCGGCCCGCCCGCTTCACGGCCAAGGCGAAATCACGCGAATCGCCTTGAGCCTGGTCCCAGGCAAACATTCGGCCCCACCCTCCCTTCATGAGTTCCCCTTTGCGCGTACTGTATCTCGGCACCTCATTCCCGCCCGGTCACGTGGACCTGCATCCGGGGATAAACCCTGCCGGACACACCTTCGAGGTGGGAATGCTCGAGGAACTGTCGCGGCTGTGTGATCTGAGATCGGTGACCACGCTTCCGGTCAGGCTTGCAGAAAGGGCGGCTTCCTCCCCTCCGAATGCCTCCCGGGGATGGCCCCATGACCTCGTGCTGCTCGATGCGCCTCCCCACCTGCTGAATCGCTGGCGTTCCATCCGCCAGCTGCGCCGTTGGCTGGAGCAGCAGATCCGGACCGGCTGGCGGCCGGACGTGGTGATGGTGTACAACACGATGCCGATCCACAATGCGTTCGTGCGGGGGAGGCGGGACACGCAGGGGCCAGCCCGCGTCCTGCTCATGCTGGACAGCCCGCGACTGGGACAGCGTCAGTCGCTTTCCAAACGCGTCCGGACGCGGCTGACGCCGTACCGCCATTCCGAGGATGAGATGCTCACGTCATTTGAGGGCTGCATCGGGCTCAGCCGGGAGATGGAGCGCCACTTCACGCCGAAAAGGATCCCGTTCCTGTGGATGCCCGGCGGCTGTTCCCTCTCCCGCGCGGCCCTGGCCCAAGAACCCGTCCTGACCGAAGATCACAAGCGGTCGCTTCGCTTCGGCTACTTCGGCTCCCTGGGACCCCATGCCGGCGCGGTGGAACTGGCCAGGATTTTCGCCGGCCTGGATTCGCCGCATGAGCTGGTGCTTTGCGGCTACGGGAAACAGGCCGCCGAACTGCGCGAACTGGCCCGGCGGCATTCGCGAATCCGTTTCGACGGCTGGCTGGAGACGGCGGCCGACACGATGCGCTTCGGTTCCGGCTGCGACGTGCTGGTGAGCCCCCGGCCGCCCGGCTACGGAAACGAGCACAACTTCCCCTCCAAACTTTTTGACTACGCCCTCTGCGGGCGTGCCGTTGTCTCCACTCGTCTCTCGGGCGCGGACACGGTTCTCGGACCCGAGGCCTTCCTCGTGGAGGCCGGGAACTTCAGGGAAAGCCTCCTCGCCGCCCTGCGCGCCGCCGGGGCCTGTTCACCGGCGGAACTGCTCCGCCGCGGCCGGGCCATCCGTTCACAGGTCATGGCACATTACTCCTGGAACATCCAGGCGGCGCGGATCGCGGGGTTTCTGACGCAAATCGCCGGCCGTTGATCCGCTTTCGCCCGGCCGGCGGAGGCGGGACGAAACATCGTCGCCGGATGGCTTGCCTGCCCCGTCTCCCTGTCATTAAAATCGCATGGAATTGATCTCGTCCTCGTCCCAGTTCGGTGAAGATGTGCTTCTTTGGGAGCACTTTGAGCACGCACCTCACGGATATTTCGTCGAAGTGGGCGCCAACCATCCAACCAAGTTCAGCCAGACCTGGTTCTTTGAGCAGCAGGGCTGGAAGGGGCTCCTGGTCGAGCCCCTGGCGGCCAAGTGCGGCTTGTTGCGGGCCGGCCGGCCGGGCAGCCGCGTGATCCAGGCGGCGGTCGGGGCGCCGGACCAGCGCGGCCGGGCCCGCTTCCACATGGCGGCGGACGATGACATGTATTCCGGTCTGGCCGTCCCTCCCACCGGAACAATCCTCACCGAGGAAGTCGAGATCCTCACCCTCGACGACATCCTGGATTCGGAAGGGTCGCCGCGCATCGATCTGCTCTCCATCGATGTCGAAGGCCATGAACCCTCCGTCCTCGCGGGCTTCGACATCGCCCGCCACCGGCCGCGGATGGTCCTGCTTGAGGACCATCTGGAGTCCCTGGTCGTTCACCGTTGGATGACGGCGCATGCCTATCGCCTGGTGAAGCGCACCGGCTGCAACAGCTGGTATGTGCCCGGGGATGCGCAGTTCACGGGCGCCTCCCTCTGGGAGCGGCTCTCGCTCTGGAAGGAGATCCGGCTCGACACTCCGATCCGTATCCGGCGGCGCCGGCGCCAGCGCCGGAAGTCCAACGCCGCCCCGACATGATACGCGAAAACCCGCCCTTCCGTCGCCGGCTCAAGGCGGCCGGCCGGCTTGCCTGGCACCGCCTTGCGGGCGCTCCGATCAGGGGCCTGTTCGGCCTGCCCTGGAGCCTCCTCCGCCACGTTGACCGCCGCACTCCGGTCACCGTGGTGGACGTCGGTGCGCATGATGGTGACTTCACCGGCCGCCTTTCCATCTGGTGTCCGGTCACCGCCGCCATCCTGGCCGAGCCGCTGCCGGGAAAGTCGGCGGCCCTGCGGCAGCGTTTCCCCATGCCGGAAGCCCACATCTTCGTCGGCGCGCTGGGTGACACCGACGGGACGGCCACCTTCCGGGTCAACGCGCTCGAATCCACCTCTTCGCTGCTGCGCGCCGACCGGAAGCAGGCTGACATGGCGGCCCTTCCCCTGGGCGAGGAGGTGGCGATTCCGGTGCGCATCCGCCGCCTGGATGACGTGTTTCTCGAGTCGGGCCTGGACGATGTCGGCATCCTCAAAATCGACGTGCAGGGTGCCGAACACATGGTGCTCCGGGGGGCGGCCAGGACCCTGGCCAAAACCCGGCTCGCCTGGATCGAATGCTCGGTCCGGCCCCTCTACGAGGGTTCGGCCGCCTTGTCCGAGGTCATCGAAATCATGAACGGGGCGGGCTTCGGCCTGCACGGCTGGGAGGAGGGCATGCGGGGCGCGAACGGCGAACTGCTGCAGGTGGACGCCCTGTTCCTTCGCCGTTCCTGACGTCTGGAAAAATCGGCTCGCGTTTCGTTTCCCGGGAAAGGGATGTTTACGGTGCATGTTTGATTTCCTCGCGAACCTCTGGCAGCTGGTCCGTCCCTACAAAACGCGCCTGCTGCTCGGCGTTTTCTTCGGCATCGTCGCGGGGCTCACCGCCCCGCTGCTGATGATGACGGTCAAGCTGGCGATCAACCTGCTTTTTCCCGATGCGGGGGGCGCCAGCCTGGCCCGGGAGCTCGCGTCGGCCCCGGCCTGGCTGCGCGACTATGCCGCGCAGCTGGAGGCGTCCGTGCCGCGGGGCACCCGGTCTCCGGCGGCCCTGCTGGCCATCTGCGCGATCCCGCTGGTGATGTTCATACGGGGTGCGGCCGGCTACCTGAACCTCTACTGCCTGCACTGGGCCTCGCTCCGCGGGATCAACGATCTCCGCATCCGGCTCTTCGGCCACCTGGAACGGCTCTCGTCCGACTTCCACAACCGCAACAGCACCGGCGAGCTCATCTCCCGGATCTACAACGACACGCTTCAGCTCCACGCCACCCTGACCGGCCCGGTCAGCACGATCGTCGCCGCGCCCATCAGCATCATTTCGCTGGCGGCCTGGCTGCTCGCCCAGGAGCCGCGCCTGACCCTGGTTTCCCTCACCGTCCTCCCGCTCTGTGTCGTGCCCATCAGCATCTACGGACGAAAGCTCCGCCGGGCCAGTGAAGGCCTGCAGAACGAGGCCGCCGGGCTGACCAACCTCATTCATGAGGCCTTCAGCGCCATCCGCGTGGTGAAGGCCTACAACCTGGAGGACACCATGCTGGGCCGCTTCGCGGCCGCCGGCCGCCGGTTCTCCGACCATGGCATGCGGGCGATCCGTTCGCTGGAGCTGCCGGGGCCCATGATCGAGTTCTGCGGCGCGATCGGGGTCGCCCTCATTTTCGCCACCATCGCCCAGCGTCCCGGCAGCCCGATGAAGTCCGGGGACTTCTTCTCGTTCATCGGCGCGCTCTTCCTCCTCTACCAGCCCATCAAGCAGCTCTCGCGGCTCCACGGCGAGCTCCAGCGCGCCAAGGCCGCGAGCGATCGGGTGTTCCAGATGCTGGAGCTGACCCCTTCCGTCGCGGATCCCGCCTCCCCGGCGCCGTTCCGGGCCGCCGGCGCGGATATCGTCTTCGATCACGTCGGCTTCAGCTACGGCGAAAAGTCGGCCCTGGTGGACTTCAACCTCACGATCAGGGCCGGCCAGGTCGTGGCGCTGGTGGGCCAGAGCGGTTCGGGGAAGACGACCGTCACCAACCTGCTGCTGCGGTTCATCGATCCGGCCAGCGGGGCCATCCGCATCGGCGGGGTGGATGTCCGCGAAGTGGGGCAGCACGACCTGCGGTCCCAGATCGCGATCGTCACGCAGGATGTGGTGCTCTTCAACGAGACCATCCGTCAGAATATCGGCTACGGCCGGACCGGGGCCACGGCCGCCGAGATCGAGCAGGCCGCGCGGCAGGCGCACGCGCACCAGTTCATCCTCGAGAAACCGGAAGGGTACGACACCGTGGTTGGTGAAAAGGGCGTCACCCTGTCCGGCGGCCAGCGCCAGCGCATCGCGATCGCCCGGGCGATCCTGCGCAACGCGCCGATCCTGGTGCTGGACGAGGCCACCAGCGCGCTCGACAACGAGTCGGAACGGGCCGTCCAGGAGGCCTTCGACCGCCTCATGCAGGGGCGCACCACCCTGTGCATCGCCCACCGGCTCTCCACCATCCAGCACGCGGACGTCATCGTCGTGATGGACCAGGGACGCATTGTCGAGACCGGCCGTCACGCCGAGCTGCTGGCCCGCAACGGCATCTACCGGAAGCTGCACGATCTCTCGTTCCAAACCGCCGAAGGCCGGGTTTTCACCGGATGATTCGGGCCGTTGCGCCGCACGTTGTGACTCCCCGGCCACGGCTCCGGCAAAGCCTCCCGCAAGCGTGCGAGGCGGTTATGCAATCCGGCGATTACGGGCCTGGACGGGCCGGCAGGCTGCTCCGTCCGGTCCCGTCCTCAGCGCGGCGGCGGGCCGGTGCCCAGCACCTTGCCATTGAGGAAGCGGACGCCCACCTCCGGGTAGAAGTGGATCGGATCAGTCCTATAAAAATTGGTCCGGGCCGAGAACGGACTGCTGGTCAGGTCGATGACGTCGGGAAAAAGCGTGCGCACCGCCTTTACGGCCGAGTTCCATTCGGTCCCGGTCGTGCCTTCGGACAGGGCGGGCAGGAGGTCTTCGTTGAGGGGGCTTTGAAAGACCGTCAGGACCGCGCCCCTTTGCCGTACCAGCGCCGCGATCGCCTGCAGTTCCGCGAGACGGCGCCGTTCAAACCGGAAGGTCGCCAGCCGTTCCCGCTGCGCCCTTAGCTGGCTGTCCAGCCACGCCGGATCGTCCACATCCCGCTGCCGCTTCCATTCGCTGGCGTCGGCCGTCCCGTCGGCCAGGAAGCTCTGGGGCCGGCCTGCCAGGCCGCTGGTGACGGTCTTGAGGGAATACTCCAGCGCCTTGAGGCTGGCCAGATAGCCGCCCAGCACCCGCAGGGATGGCGCAGCGAAAGCGTCGCCGGGAACCCGGTTCGACTCGGCACCGAGCAGGTAGTTGTCGAGATCCAGGACGACTCGCCGCTGCCCGTGAAGCCGGCGCTCCAGGAACTGGCGGATCTCCTCCAGGGTTGCGCCCTCAAAGGCCGCGTTGAAAAACTTTCCGCCATCGAGGGAGCTTGCGGGGATCTGGGCCATCCGGCTGTTGCCGAGCAGCAGCGTATCGTGCGGGAAGCGCGATGCCTCGGTCAGCTTGAATTCGCGCGCGGCAGAAATGAAGACACCAAGCCGGTTCAGTCCAAAACGGTCCCACGGATCCACGGCCAGGTTGACCAGCACGACGGACGCGACCAGTCCCAGCGCCAAAGCACCGAAGCGGCGCAGAAATTTCCGGCTTTCCTGATTGGAATTCATCGGGTTCAGAACTGCCAATAGAGAAACTCGCCGGCCTTGGACAGGCTCAGCACGCAGGCGGCGAAGAGCGCCGCGAGCGCGGCAGCCCAGACGGAGTCGGGCCGCCACTCCGGCCGCAGCCACCAGACCGGCGACGGGATTTCAGCCCTTTCGCGAAAGACAATCTGCTGCGAATTCGGCAGCCAGCGCATGGCCGCGATTAAGAGCGCGGCGTAGATCCAATAGCGGGGCTTCACCAGAGAAGGCCCGCCGGGGCCGACACCGAAGTCCAGCAGCTTGGCGTAAAGCCGGCCGGCTGCGGCCAGGCTTTCCGCACGGAAAAGCGCCCAGGCCAACATCACAAAGACGAAAGTGCCGAGCCAGCCGAACCACGCCGGCAGCCGGACCTTTTCCCCTGCCTGCTTCCGCCACAGGCGGTTGGCGACCAGCGCCAGACCATGCACCGCGCCCCAGAGCACGAAAGTCCATCTCGCCCCGTGCCAGAGGCCTGCGATGGTCATGACGAGAGCGAGGTTGAAACAGGTCCGGAACATCCCGCCGCGGCTGCCGCCGAACGGGATGTAGAGGTAGTCGCGGATGAAGTTGGAAAGCGTGATGTGCCAGCGCCGCCAGAAGTCAGCCGGTGACGAGGCGGCGTAGGGGGAGTTGAAGTTGAAGGGCAACCTCACCCCGAACATTCGCCCGAGGCCGATGGCCATGTCGGAATATCCCGAGAAGTCGAAATAGAGCTGGAAAGCATAGAGGAGCAGGCCCAGCCAGGCATCCCCACAAGAAAGCTCCTTGCCGGCCGCCACGGCCGAGAAGACGTGACCCACCGGGGCGGACAGGCTGTCGGCTACAAGCACTTTCTTCGCCAGACCGAGTGTGAAGAGCGCCACGCCTTGGGCCAGCGTTCCGGCATCGCAGCCACGATTCTCCTGCCGTTGAAACTGGGGAATCAGCTCTGAGTGGTGAACGATGGGCCCGGCGACAAGCTGCGGGAAAAAGCTGACGAACAGGCAGTAGTCGGCGAAGGAGCAGCCGCGCGTCAGGCCACGATAGGAATCCACCAGAAACCCGACCTTCTGAAAGGTGTAAAACGAGATGCCAAGGGGCAGGACCACCCTCAGCAGAGGCCAGTCCGTGCCGAACACGGCATTGGCGTTGGCCACGAAGAAGTCGGCATACTTGAAATACCCCAGCACACCCAGGTTCACGGCCAGTCCGAATGCAAGCAGCAGCTTCCGTAACCCCGGGGCCGTGGATTCGCGGGCAACCAGACGGCCAAAGCCGAAGTTAAAGGCCATCGAACCCATCAGGAGCGGCAGAAACTGCGGGCCACCCAGGCCATAGAATGACAGGGAGGCCAACAGGAGGAGGAACTTTCCCGCATTGGCACCCACCTTCCGCGCCGTCAGGTGCCAGAGCACCAGGATGACGGGCAGAAACAGGAAGATGAACTCATAGGAGTTAAACAGCACCGGGCGGAAGCTTGGGGTTGCCGGAACGCCGGACTCAATTTCATTCCCTCCGTCGCGGAGCCCCGGCCGTTGCCCGATTTGGCACAGGGTACTTGCCATCGGCCGACAAGTTCCTAGAAAATGGGCGACCGGCGGCGGCCCTTCACACGATGAAAAAAATCCCCTCCCAAACTGCCCCGGCCTAAATTCCGACCGGTGACCACAAGCTACTACACGTCGCTGCATGACTGTCCCGGCCTGCTTCGGGAAGGCCTGCCGATCATCACCTACCACAAGCTGGGTCCGCGCCCGCCCGGCACGCGGCTCAAGGGGCTGTATGTGGGCGAAGCCCTGTTTCGCCGTCAGCTGGGCGAGTGGCGCGACGCCGGCATGAATCCCGGTTCGCTGGCCGAAGCCGGCACCGCCGACGGCAATCCGCAGGGCCGGGTCGTGCTGACGTTCGATGACGGCTTTGAGAATGTGCTCCGGCACGGACTGGCGCCGCTGCGGGAACACCGCTTCCGGGCGATCCAGTTTCTCGTCGCCGATCTGCTGGGGAAAACCAACGAGTGGGAACAGCGCGAAGGTGAGGCGACCGAGCGGCTCATGGAGCCCTCCCAGGTGCGCGAATGGATGGCGGCGGGCCATGAGATCGGCGCGCACACCTGCACGCATCCGCACCTCACCCAGAGTCCCCTGGCCCAGGCGCGGGAGGAGATCACCGCCAGCCGCCGGAAGCTGGAAGACCTCTTCGGGGTTCCGGTGCAACACTTCTGCTATCCCTACGGCGACTGGAACCCGGCCGTGCGCGACCTCGTGGCCGGGGCGGGCTACCTGACGGCCTGCACCACGGAAACCGGCGTCAACGGTGCGACGGCGGACCGGCTTGCGCTCCGCCGGCTCACCGCCCGCTACGCCTCGCGCAACTGGAAAAACCTGTGGGCGCTCGTGAAACGGAAGCTCGCACGCTGATCCCGTCGCAAGGCCGCTGAATTCCGCCTTGCCGATGCGCGTCGGTTCCCGCGCACTTCCGACATCGCATGAAATTCCCCCCGTCCTTCCGCATCCCTGTCCGCCACCTGATGGTCGCCTCGGCCCTCGCCACCCTGGCCCTCAATGCCGCGCCCATCCCGGCCGAGAACCGCATCGGCGGCGTCGCCATCGGCTGCCAGGCCTACAGCTTCAACCGCTTCACCCTCTTCGAGGCCATCGAAAAGACCGAGCAGACCGGCAGCAAGGTCATCGAGTTCTTCCCCGGCCAGGCGCTCAGCCCCGACCAGCGCGGCGTCAAGTGGGACCACAACGCCAGCGACGAGGTCATCGCGCAGGTGAAGGCCAAGCTCGCGAAGCACGGCATCCGCGGCGTGAACTACGGCGTCGTGGGCATCCCGAACAACGAGGCGGACGCACGGAAGATTTTTGAGTTCGCCAAAAAGATGGAGCTCTACGGCCTCACGACCGAGTCCACCGAGTCCATCGACGTGATCGAGAAGCTGGTGAAGGAGTACGACATCCGCGTCGGCTACCACAACCACCCGCGCCAGCCGGACAACCCGAACTACAAGGTCTGGGACCCGAACTACATCCTCGCGCTGGTGAAGGACCGCGACCCGCGCGTGGGCTCCTGCGCCGACATCGGCCACTGGCAGACCAGCGGCCTGAAGCCGGTGGACTGCCTGAAGATCCTCGAGGGCCACATCATCTCGATGCACGGCAAGGAGCGCCCCGCGCTCGGCCCCGGACAGCACGACGTGCCGTTTGGCGCGGGCGGCTCCGACATGGCCGGGGTGCTGGCGGAACTGAAGCGCCAGAACTTCGTCGGCAACATCAGCGTCGAGTACGAGTACAACTGGGACAACTCGGTGCCCGACATCGCACAATGCGTCGGCTTCGTCCGGGGCTGGGCGGCGACGCACTGAGGTGGTGACAGGCGGAGCCGGGCCGGCTTAAGTGGGCTCGTTCATGGAGGCGAACGTACCATGAAACGCAAACTTACCGGCCCGGCCTGCCTCTTGGTTCTGGCCTCCGTGCAACTGGTCGCCGAGGAATCGGCGCGCGGTCGGCTGGAGGATTTTCGGACTCCCATCTTCCAGGCGCACCCAATCACCGCCGCCATCGCGACTGCGGACACGGAAAACCCCAAGCCCCTCGCGGAAGTGACGGCGGACCGTCCCCCGCCCCGCCTGTCCCTCACGCCGGCGACCGTTACGTTCGGAACCGAATTTTCCAACGGCAACCATTCTTCCTCCTACTCCGGCTCGGTGCTCATGGAGAAGCAGATGGAGCGAATCCGGGCCGACTGGACGGCCCAGGATGCGGTCCGGCTGGAACGTGTGCGCCGCCTCGAGGTACCCGTAAATCGCGCCATGTATTACGTCTTTCCGGAGGCGCAAACCTTCCGGGTGGGGCATCACGAAATGGGCGGCGGCCTCATCAACGCCATCAAGCAGCGGAACCCGTTCTGCCTGTTCGATCAGAATTTCTTCCTCTGGAGCTTTTAGGCCCGCCTCATGTTGAACAAGTGCCCCCGGTAAGTCGTCTGTACCGGTGTATGTGGGGAACGCATCGAATCATGAGGCGCTGGGTGGCGCTGCTAGGAATCGTCGGCCTGAGCTGGCTGGGGCTTAATTACGCCTCGCAGTCGGCCCCCAACTCGTCCGAACCCAAACCGGTTGCCTTTTCTTTATCGGTTACCGCCCACCAGGAGGCCGATCCGGCCACGGTCTCTGAACCCGCCCCGCTGACGGTGGAAAACACGGGCTTTGATTCCACCCCGGCCTCCCTGCACAGCAACCGGCTGCTGGCCGACTGGCGTAACTGTGACCAGTCACGCTGGATCACCTCCCCGTGGATCTCAATGCTTACCGGAGTCGTGGACCCGCTCTTTACCAAGACCGACGGCCTGCATTTTTACAATCCGAACGTGCAGGATTCCTTCCGTGATTCGATGCGCCGGCCGGCTTCGTTCGCCATTTCCGGCGGGTTGAAGTTCTCCCGGTCGTTCTAAACCTCCGGATTCCGCGGGCCGGTGACTTCGGAGGGCGAGTCAATCCACCCTAACCCTCTCCCGCTGGGAGAGGGAACAGCGGGGAATACCGTTGGCTGATCGAAAATTCTCCGGCCAATTCCGCGCCCGCCTTCGCCGACCGACGGGCGACCATTCCCCCTCTCCCAGCGGGAGAGGGCAGGGGTGAGGGAGAACGGCCACCCAACTCCGCCCCGCTCCCAACACCCGTGGCCAACCACAGTGAAAAGCGGCGCCCCCTGGCCGGCCGGGTTAAAATCATCCGTTGACCCCCCGACTGCCGCCATTAGGCTCCGCGCGTTTATTGCGAATTGATTTGGTAACTGATTAACGAAAACAATCCTATGGCAGTCAAAGTAGCTATCAATGGTTTCGGCCGCATCGGCCGTCTGGTGTTCCGCGCCCTGGTCGAACAGGGCCTCGTCGGCAAGGACATCGAAGTTGTCGCCGTCGGTGACATCGTCCCGGCGGACAATCTCGCCTACCTCCTCAAGTACGACTCCACCCAGGGCCGCTTCGCCGGCACGGTGAGCAGCAAGAAGTCCGCGGCCGACAAGGCCGAGGACGACGTGCTCGTGGTCAACGGCGCCGAGATCCACGTGGTCAGCGCGAAGAGCCCGGCGGAACTGCCCTGGGCGAAGTTCGGCGTGGACATCGTGATCGAGTCCACCGGCCTCTTCACCGATGCCGACAAGACCAACCCCAAGAGCGCCTACGGCCACATCGTCGCCGGCGCCAAGAAGGTCATCATTTCCGCGCCCGCGAAGAATGAGGACATCACGATCGTGATGGGCGTCAACGACAGCAAGTACGACGCGAAGGCCCACCACATCATCTCCAACGCGAGCTGCACCACGAACTGCCTCGCGCCGGTCGTGCACGTGCTCCTCAAGGAAGGCTTCGGCATCGAGGAAGGCCTCATGACGACCGTCCATGCCTACACCGCCACGCAGAAGACCGTGGACGGCCCGAGCAAGAAGGACTGGAAGGGCGGCCGCACCGCGGCGCAGAACGTCATCCCCAGCACCACCGGCGCGGCCAAGGCCACGGCGCTGGTCTGCCCCGAGGTGAAGGGCAAGCTCACCGGTGTCGCCTTCCGCGTGCCGGTGCCGACCGTCTCCGTGGTGGACCTCACGGTCCGCACCGTGAAGGAGACCTCACTCGCGGAGATCAACGCGGCCATGAAGAAGGCCAGCGAGACCTACCTCAAGGGCATCCTCGACTACACCACCGACGAGGTGGTCAGCAGCGATTTCATCCACGACAAGCACAGCTCCATCTACGACGCCGGCTCTGGCGTCGGCCTGAACAGCCGCTTCTTCAAGCTCGTGAGCTGGTACGACAACGAGTGGGGCTACAGCAACCGCGTCGGCGACCTGCTGCGCCTCATCATCGCCAAGGGGCTGTAAGCCACCGGTGAGAAAATCAAAGCGGCCCGCTGAGGGCCGCTTTTTTTGTTGCCGTTGAGGGAGCGCGGGTGTGGGCAACACCCCACCCACAGCAACTTCCGATCGCCGGAAGAGGCTTCGGGAAAACGGATGCCTCCGGAGCGAGTCCCGGTGCTGCGGCTGGTCCTCCGGACACAGCCGCGCTCCGCCCCAATATCTGCCTGCCATCCTTTTCGGAAGAATCTGGCCAAGCGGAAACCCGTGGAGAAGACTTCCGCCTGACCGTCCATCTGTGCTCCCAATCTGAAAACCTTGAACGAAGGCACCGAACCGCTGCCGCGCTGACTCCCTGTCCATGCAGACCCGCAAACCCGCCCTCGGCTTCATCTTCATCACGCTGCTGCTCGATATCCTCGGGTTCGGCCTGATCATCCCGATCCTGCCGAAGCTCATCGAGCAGTTGCAGCACAGCACCACTTCCTCGGCGGCGCACATGTATGGCGCGCTCACCGGCGTGTATGCGCTGATGCAGTTCCTGTTCGCGTCGGTGCTCGGCAGCCTGTCGGACCGCTTTGGCCGCCGGCCGGTCATCCTAGTGTCGCTGTTCGGCTCGGCGGTGGACTTCCTGTTCATGGCGCTCGCTCCGAACGTGCCGTGGTTCTTCATCGGACGTGTCATCAACGGGATCAGCGGCGCGAACATCACCACGGCGACGGCCTATATCGCCGACATCAGCCCGCCGGAAAAGCGGGCGGCCAACTTTGGCATCATCGGGGCCGCGTTCGGCGTGGGCTTCATCCTCGGGCCGGCACTGGGCGGCTGGCTGGGTGAGTACAACCTGCGACTGCCATTCTTCGTGGCCGCCGGGCTGACCTTCGCCAACTGGCTCTATGGCTACTTCGTGCTGCCCGAATCGCTCGCGCTGGAAAACCGCCGCGCGTTTTCCTGGAAGCGGGCCAACCCGGTCGGCTCGCTGACCGCGCTTGGCCACTACCCGCTCGTGCTGCGGCTCGCGGTGTCCCTGTTCCTGATCAACATCGCGCAGTTCATGCTGCACAGCACCTGGGCGCTCTACACCGCCTACCGCTACAGCTGGTCGCCCAGGCAGATCGGCCTTTCCCTCGCCTTTGTCGGCCTGATGACTGCGCTGGTGCAGGGCGGGCTCACCCGCCGGATCATTCCCAAGCTGGGCGAACGCCGCGCGATCCTGCTCGGTTTCAGCATCTCCTCGGTGTGCTACCTCGGCTATGCGTTCGCCCCGCACGGCTGGGTCATTTACATCGTGCTCGCCTTCGGGTGCCTCGCGGGCATCGGCGGACCCGCCACGCAGGGACTGATCTCCCGCAATGTGCCCGCGAACGAACAGGGTGCCGTGCAGGGCGCACTGACCAGCCTCTCCAGCCTCGGGCAGATCATCGCCCCGCTCGTGTCCACAAACCTCTTCGGCTGGTTCATCGGACCGCAGGCGCCGGCGCATCTGCCCGGTGTAGCCTTCATTCTGTCATCCGTGGCCACCGTAGTGGCCTTGGTGCTGGCGGTCCGTTCGTTTCAGGATCACGCCGCCCCGGCTGCCCCGGGAACTCCGGCTCCTGCGGCCGGCTGACCTTCGCGCCGGGCTGAGGCGGGAATTTCGCTGGCCTCCTATTCACACCGGGCGGATGCTTTGGACTTCACGCCATGCAAAATCCGCTTCGCCCCATTCTGACCTTGGCCGTCGCACTGTTCGCCAGCTGCCTGCTCTTTGCCGAGGAATACAAGCTCGGCCCCGAATCTACCGAACGCGCCCCCGGCGTGCCCAAGGGTCGCGTCGAGAAGTTCCAGTACACGGAGTCGAAGGTCTTCCCCGACACGACACGCAGTTGCTGGATCTACATCCCCGCGCAGTATGACGGCTCCAAGCCCGCCGCGCTGATGGTCTTTCAGGATGGCGGCGGCTACGTGAGCGAGACGGGCAGCCAGCGTGTGCCCATCGTCTTCGACAACCTGATCGCTAAGGGCGACATGCCGGTGACCATCGGCGTCTTCATCGACCCCGGCGTGCGTACCGCGCCCGATTCCTCCGCCGCCGGGGCGAACAACCGCAGCAACCGCAGCTTCGAGTACGACTCGCTCGGCGGGGCCTACGCGAAGTTTCTCATCAGCGAGTTCCTGCCCTACGTCACGCAGAAGTACGGCGTGAAAATCACGGATGATCCCGAACTGCGCGCCACGTGCGGCATGAGCAGCGGCGCGATCTGCGCCTTCACGGTCGCGTGGGAGCGGCCCGACCAGTTCCGCAAGGTGCTCTCGCAGATCGGCAGCTTCACCAACATCCGGGGCGGCAATGTCTATCCCTCGTGGATCCGCAAGACGGAGCGCAAGCCCATCCGCGTGTTCCTGCAGGATGGCTCGAACGACCTCAACAACCTCCACGGCAACTGGCCCCTCGCCAACCAGGAGATGGCCAGCGCCCTGGGCTTCATGGGCTATGATTACCAGTTTGTGCTCGGCACCGGCAGCCACAGCGGCACGCACGGCGGCGTGATCCTGCCCGACACGCTCCGCTGGCTCTGGCGCCCGGCGCTCGCCGAGCTCCCCAAGCCCCTGACGAAGGATAACCTCGGCGGCGACGAGGCGCTCTCCAAGGTGCTCGCCGATGGCGGCAGGCCCGGCGATTGGGAACTCATCGGCGAGGGCTACGGCTTCACGGATGCCGCCTGCGGTGATGCCGAGGGAAACTTCTACTTCAGTGACCTTGGCAAATCCCTGCTCTACCGCGTGGGTGCCAATGAGACCAAGCCCACCGTCTGGCTCGAAGGCGGGCCGAAAATCAGCGGCCTCAAGTTCGGTCCGGACGGCAAGATGTACGCCTGCGTGCAGGGCACGGGGACCAACAACGTGAAGCGCATCATCGTCATCGATCCTGCCACGAAGCAGATCGAGACCGTCGCCACGGATGTCCAGCCCAACGACCTGATCGTGTCCAAGGCCGGCTGGATTTATTTCACCGACACCGGCGAAGGCCAGGTCGTCGGCGTGCCCACGAGCGCACGCAACCTGAACCGTCCGCACCCGGTCGCCGGCGGCATCAACAAACCCAACGGCATCGGCCTCACGCCCGACCAGCGCCAGCTTGTCGTGAGTGAGTACGGTGGCACCAACGCTTGGACCTTCCTAATCGCGGACAACGGCTCCCTGCGCGGCGGTGAGAAGAACATGGAACTGCGCGCCCAGGTCGGAAAGACCGACAGCGGCGGCGACGGCCTCACCACCGACGCCCAGGGCCGCGCCTGGATCACCAGCAACCTGGGCATCCAGATGTTCGACGCCAATGGCCGCATGGGCGGCATCGTGTCGCGCCCGCAGGAGAAAGGCACCGTGAGCTGCGCCTTCGCCGGGCCCGGCCGCAGCTACCTCTACGTGTGCAGCAGCGACAAGGTCTATCGCCGCAAGACGCTCGTGGAAGGCGCGAAGGTGCCGTAAGGCCGCATGCGCAAATTCGTCGGCCTGCTGTTTGCATTTGTTGTCCTCCTGGGCCTGCTGGCTGGGTTATGCGATCGGCTATGGCGTTCACATGTGGCGCGACGCGAACTGAGCGAGCCCCGCGTCGGCTCAGTTTCGCTAGGCCGCTGGCTGTTGGATAACCCCTACTCGGTGCCCGATACGGCAGCCCAGGAGACGCTGGCTCGCGCGGGCGGGAGCGCAGTGCCCGTTTTGGTGCGGGTGGCTGAACAGGGCCTGTCACCGTTTGAGCTTCGTTTTTTCCTGCTCTGGCAAAACCACCTGCCCCCTCCCCTGCGAAAGGCGACTGCCCGCTGGATCACGGCTGACCCAAACCGATCGGCCAAGGCGATGTTGCTGCTCGGTAGTCTCGGCTCCGAGGCTTCTAATGCCGTGCCCGCTCTCCTGCGTCTGGCCCGGGTTGATTTTATGGGTACCGGGCAGCACGCCCGGATCGCCCTCTTGAACATTGCCCCGCAAGATCCGGACGTTCGAGCGCTCGAACTTGCCTGGCTGAACTCGGAATCCATCGCCGCATCCTATTTCTTTCGGGAAGCGAATTGCACCTATCAGGAAGCTCTGCCGATCCTGTTGGGGGCGATCAGGAGGAATCCTGCCGTCGCCGGCAACGAATTGCAGGTCTTGGCGCAATATGGGGAGGCCGCGTCCAACGCTCTGCCCATCTTGCGGAGCATCTTAAAAAACGGGCAAGGGGATGCCCTCTCCGTTCTGCAAGCCATGGGACCGCCGGCCGCGCCCGCAGTCGCGGAACTGGCGGGTAAATTCGGCATCACGGAGGCCACGGACATACAAATCCTGGACGCTTTGCGACGGATCGGTCCGGGAGCCGCCGTGACCTTGCCCGAGGTGGGACATTACTTGACCGCCACCAATCCACTCACCCGACTGCTTGCGGAAGCCACTGTCGCCAGTCTTCACGGGGAACCCACCGCCGTCCTCCCCAGTTTCCAACGCACATTGGAGGCACACCGCCCTTTCAGCGCCGAGTACGATCCCCACTTCCCCCGCTTGCACGACTCTGTCACATACAGTCTCGGTCCGCGCCAGATGGCCTGCTGGATCGCGGGCGAGATGGGCTCTACGGCGGCTTCGATTCTTCCCTCTCTGGAGGCCTGTTTTGATGATGAGCGCGAGTTGATGCGAATTATGGCGGCGTGGGGCCATTGGCGGATCGCTCACCGGGCCGACAAAGTTCTGCCCGTGTTGCAAGCGGTCCTGCGCATTCCGAACCCTCCTGCCCGGGAACTGGCCATTCATGTCCTGTCCGAAATTGGACCTCCCGCCGCCGCCGCCGAGCCCGACCTGCAGGCCATCATGACCGCCGATCTGAATACCCGTCGGTTGGTGAACCTGGCGCTCACCGAAATCCATCGGACCCAGCAGCCGAAATGACCATTACGGCAGGCGTCCACCCCGCAATCATGGGAGAGCGCGGTTCCACCCGCGCTCCATCGTTTTCTCCGCCGAACGCCTTGAAAATCCAGGACGTGAGGCGGCCCAAGGGTTAATTCACACGACGCCGGCAGGAAACAGTTTCGGCGCGGGTGGAACCGCACCCTCCCAAGGATGGTGTTTGCTCGGCGCGTGGTAACTCTTTGGCATTTCGCGCCAAGTCGGCCATGCTGGCGTCCTCAGCATGAGTTCGCCCGTCACACCATCCGCCGGCAAACCGGCCGTGGCCATTCCGCTGGATGAGGTCGTGTTTGATTCCACGCTGGGCCAGCTTACGCACGCCTCGCGTGCGGATGACGCGGTCAGCGGGGTCATCCGGTTCGCGGTCATCGCCGCCAGCATTCTGGGCCTGACCGCGCTGGGCGTCGCGATCCACCGGTTCTGGCTGGGCGAGCTCATCGACGCGCAGCTCGGACTGGCGGGCAACGGCCTCTATACCGAGGCGCTGGTGTTCCTCTGCCTCGGGGTCGCCGCGCACGCCGCGTTCCGCCGGCAGTCCACCGAAAGCCTGGTGGCCGCCGCCGGGCTCTACCTGCTGCTCGGCTTTGTGTTCGCGCAGTATCACGTCGCCTACCTGGCCGGCGATGCGGCGGTGGTCCTGCGGCCCTCTTGGAGCGCCATCGTGCTGCTTGTGTTCGTGCTGTTGGTGCCCGGCCCGCTCATCTACCATTTCGGACTGCTGGCCTTCATGGCCCTGATCACCCCGTGCTCGACCACGGTGTGGCTGTTGCTGGGCAAGACCGCTGACTTTCCGCATCCGCACCCGCCGGCCATCCTCATCCAGCGCATGGTGGTCTCCCTGTTGCCCACCTGGATCTGCATCATCGTCGGCGCGGCCATCGCGCTGCATCGCGACCGTGAACGCCGCCGCTGGCACGTGCTCGCCGAGCAGCTCCACTCCGCGCGCGGCAAGCTCAGGGAACTGGGCGCCTACTCGCTCGAACGCCGCCTCGGCATGGGCGGCATGGGCGAGGTGTGGCAGGCCACGCATCGCATCCTGGCGCGGCCGGCGGCCATCAAGCTCATCAGCTCGAAGTTCCTCCTCGAACAGGCCTCCAGCGAGGCGGAAGTCGAACGCTACCTGGGCCGCTTCCTCCAGGAGGCCAAGGTCACGGCGCGGCTCACCTCTTCCCACACCGTGCAGGTGTACGACTACGGGCGCGCCGAGGACGGCCAGCTCTATTACGTGATGGAGCTGCTGCAGGGGGCCGATCTCGCACGCGTCGTGAAAACCATTGGACCACTGCCGCCCGAGCGTGTGGTCCACTGGCTGAAGCAGCTCTGCGATTCCCTCTCGGAGGCGCATTCGCTCGGGCTGGTCCACCGGGATCTGAAGCCCGCGAACATTTTCCTCTGCCATCAGGGCGCGCACCAGGAAGTCGTGAAACTGCTCGATTTTGGTCTCGCGCTCACCCGTCGCCGGCACGGGCCGTCGCCCACCAGCCTGGCGGACGCCGGCACCATCACCGGCTCGCCGCATTTCATGGCCCCGGAACAGGCGCGCGGCGACGAGGATCTCGACGGTCGCGCCGACCTTTACGCGCTGGGCTGTGTCGCCTGGTTCCTGCTGACGGGCCAGCATGTCTTCGAGACCACGGACGTCCACGAGACGATGCAGGCGCAGCAGGAGGAGGAGCCGCGCCGTCTCCAGTCGGTGAGCCCCGTGCCGTTGCCACCCCGCCTATGCGCGCTCATCCACTGGCTGCTGGCGAAGAATCCGGACGAACGCCCGCAGAGCGCCGACGAGCTGGCTGCCGAACTGGCCTCGCTGGCGCTGCCCCGTCCGGAGGAGCACCTTCTCACCGCCGAGCTGCTAAGCGCCACCGCCGAGCACGATTACGCCGCCGAACCCACGCTGGTGATGGTGAACTCCAAATCCCCGGCCAAATAAACGGGGAGCGGGGGACGCGGAATGACCGGCAGTCTGGGCTTGTTCTATGGAAACCGTTCCCGGTTTCGTAGCAGCCGACGTGAGGAGGCTCTGACTTGGAACGAGAAATGGAGCCTTCTCACGTCGGCTGCTACACAAAGAAGTCAGTTCGTTCGCCATCGGGAGGATTTCTACGGAGCAGCTGGACCCTCTGCTCTTACCTTTCCTACCCTCCGATGCAGCTCATCGTGCGCGCGGGCTGCACAAAGTCGGGCTGCCCGATGCGATGGCCGGCCTCCTTGTCCGCGACCAGCCCGCCCAGACGCTGTGCGATCGCCGCATCATCGGCGCCGCCCCGCAGCAGCGGCTTGAGGTCGTGCTCGCCGACGCTGAAGAGGCAGGTACGGAGCTTGCCATCGGCGGTGACCCGGAGCCGGTTGCAGTGGCCGCAAAAGGGCTCGGTGACCGGCGCGATGATGCCCACCTCGCCGCGACCGCCGGCAAATTTCCAGCGCCGCGCGGTCTCAGCGGGATTGCCCGACTGATCGACCGGCAGCAGCTCAAAGCTCTCGCGCAGCCGCGCCAAAATTTCCCGGCCGGGCACGACGAGGTCGCGCTTCCAAGCATGGCCGGAATCCAGTGGCATGAACTCGATGAAACGCAGGCTCAGTTCACGTTCGCGCGCGAACGCGGCCAGTGGGACCAGTTCGTGGTCGTTGAGCCCGCGGATGACCACGGCATTGACCTTCACCGGAGCAAAGCCCAGCGCCTGCGCCTGGGCGATGCCGGCGAGCACTTCCGCGAGACCGTCGCGACCGGTCATCTTCCGGAAGTTCACTGGATCGAGCGAATCCATGCTGAAGCTCACGCGGCGCAGGCCGGCGGTCCGCAGCGCTTCGGCATGCCGGGCGAAGAGGAAGCCGTTGGTCGTCATCGCCAGGTCGCGGACGCCCGGAATCGCCGCAAGCTTCGCGATCAGTTGCGGCACATCCCGGCGCAGCAACGGTTCGCCGCCGGTGACCCGGATCTTTTCCACGCCCAACCCGACGGCGATGCGTACCAGGCGCTCAATCTCCTCGAAGCTCAGCAGGTGTGCCTTGGGCTTCCATTCGTAGCGGATCGGCGTGAGCGCGACCGGCTGGGGATTCCGCAGGGCATCATGGCGGGTGCGGTAGAAATTGGCCGCCTCCTCGGTTTCCGGAAGGCAGTAGAGGCAGCGAAAATTGCAGCGGTCGGTGATGCTGACCCGGAGGTCACGCATCACCCGGCCGTGGGAATCCTGCAACAGAGCCGCTGTCATGTCCGCGCAAGGTAGCGCGGCCGGGGAAGGAGGCGAGCCACGAAGCACGCCACCGGCCTGGGACTCACTTCGGGGGCGCAGCGGGCGCGTTGGTCGTGGCGTTGACCTTGGCCGAGCCGTCGTTGCCGATCTCAGCATTGATCTGGGCACCCACGGCATTGGTCGCGCGCGGGCCGGGCGAATGCACGCCCTCGTTCAGCACCTGCGCGCCTTTCTTGTCGAAGCCATAGAGGCCGCGGCGGATGAAGTCGAGGCGGTTGGCGATGTTCAGCTCCTCCTTGAGCTTCCGGACCTGCTCCCGCAGCACCGCGAGGTCGTTGAACTTGCGCTCCAGGTCGGCCTTCTCGGCGAGCAGCCGCTTGAGCTCCTTCTGCAGCAGCTCCCGGTCGCCCTCGCTGGCGGCGAGCTTGCGCTCGGTCTCCTTGATCTGGTCACCCAGACCGGTGATCTGGGTGTTGAGCCCGTCCATCTTCTTGGTCAGGTCATCTTTCTGGCTTTCCAGCTCGGTGATCTTGGCGTTGCGCTGCTCAATGTCGGCCTTGGCCTTCTCGGCGGCGGCCTTGGCCTCCGCCTCGGTCCGGGCCAGGTCGGCGGTGACGGACGTCCACTTGTTCGAGAACTGGAGCACTTCAGTCTCGCGCTCGACGATGTTCGTGCTGAGCTTGACGTTCACCGTCTTCTGCTCGGCGAGAAACGACTCCGTGCTCACCAGCTTGTTCGAGATGGAACCGATGGTGTTGGCGGCGACGGCCCGGTCCTCCGCGGCCTGCTTGCTCGTCATGAACCAGCCCACGCCCAGTCCGAGCGCGACGAGCAACAGCACAATGCCGAATGTTTTAGCATTCATAAGTCAGGGTAACACTGCTTCCGTCCTCCGCCCTTGGCAAGGGCGGCTTCAACATCTTGCAATTCGGCCGGCGCCATTGGTTTTGCTGACCATGGTTTTGCTGAACACCAGCGTTCCGATGACCTGCCGGCTTGCGGTCGGACCCACAAAAGCTAGCCTGCATTCATGGAAATTCCCGACCGCACGGGGGTGATGATCCTCGGCGGCTGCAACCTGTTCCCCCAGTCCCTGTTCCCGCTGTTCATCTTTGAACCGCGATATCGCACCATGCTGGCCGAGGCGCTCGACACGGACCGGATGTTCTGTCTGGCGATGCAGAAGCCGGGCGTTTCCCGGGAGACCCCGTGCCAGGTCGCCGGTCTCGGCCTCGTGCGCGCCTCGGTGCTGAACGAGAACGGCACCTCGAACCTGGTGCTGCAGGGGCTGATCCGTGTGCGGCTGGGCAAGGCCGTGCAATACAAACCCTACCGCAAGCACCTCATTGAGCCCCTGGAATCCGAAGTGCCCGACAGCCTCGTGGTGGATGCGCTGGTGGCGCGAGTGCTCGATCTGGTCGAGGCCCGGCTGCAGCTCGGCACGCGGCTGCCGCTGGCCCTGCTGCAGCAGCTCGCCGGCGGCGTGACGAAGGACAAGCTGGATGTCGCCGCCTGTCTCAAGACCTTGCGCAGCATAGAGGATCCCGGCGCCCTGGCCGACTTCGTCGCAACCATGCTGCTCACCGCCGGGCTCGCCCGGCAGGTGATCCTGCAGAGCGTGGACATCGAGGAGCGCCTCAAACATCTCGTGCACTTCATGCTGGGCGAAATCGCCCGGGCCGAAAAGAGTTCCCAGCCATGACCGACTCAACCCCTCCCCTGGACGAAGAGGCGCTGAAAGACGCCAGCCCGGCGGAAATCCATTCCGCCCTGTTCGAACAGCTGGTGACCGGTCACGCCCAGATGACACTGACGTTTCTGGGCCGGCTGCCGAATCCGCAGACCGGCAAGCCCGACGAGGTCAACGCCGAGGCGGCCAAAATGTTCATCGACCAGCTCGAAATGCTGGAGGCCAAGACCAAGGGCAATCTCTCCGCCGAGGAAACCCGTCTGCTCACCCATTCGCTGAACTTCACCCGCATGGCCTTTGTGGAGGTGATGGAGGCGCAGGTGACCGGCCAGCCGGGGGCTACCGCGGCGCCGCCTGTCGCCACGCCGCCAACAGCCTGACCTCGTTGCCGTCCTAACCCTCCTGCCGCCATGAAACTGTTCCTCTGTCTCATCGCCTGGTGCCTGCTGCTGGTTGTGTGCTGGCCGCTCGCGCTGCTGGCACTGGTGCTGTTTCCCCTGGTGTGGCTCATCGCCCTGCCCTTCCGGCTGGCGGGTCTCGTGGTCGGGGCGGCCTTTGCGCTGCTCAAGGCGGTGCTTTATCTCCCGGCCCGCCTGCTGGGCCACGGTCGTTCTCCCGCCTGAGCCCCGCACATGCGGAAGTACCTGCACGTTTTCGCCATCGGCATCCAGAACACGCTGGTTTACCGGGTGAATTTCTTCTTCCGGGCTGCGTTTGGCCTCATCCCGCTCGCCGGCACGCTCTTCGTGTGGCGCGCCATCTACGCAGACAAGCCGGCCGGCGCGAACATCGGGGACTACACGCTGAGCGGGATGGTGAGCTACTATCTGCTGGTCAACTTCGTGGACGCGCTCACCGCCGTGGCCGAGGACGACTGGCAGATCGCTGCTGACATCAAGGACGGCAACATCAGCCAGTTCCTCCTCAAGCCGCTGGATTACCTCGCCTACCGGATGTGCCTCTACGTGTCGGGCCGGGCCATCTACACGGTCTTCGCGATCGTGCCCGTGGCGCTGTTCACGTTCTGGCTGCGGGCGGATTTCACGCTCCCGAGCGATCCGATGACCGCCGGGATCTTCGCGCTCTCGGTGGTCCTCGCGGGGCTGCTCCAGTTCTTCCTCGCCTACGTGATGGCCCTGCTCGCGTTCTGGGTGCTGGATGTGAGCACATTCATCTTCATCCAGTTCGCCTTTGAATACCTCGCCAGCGGCCACCTCTTCCCGCTCGACATCCTGCCGGGCTGGCTCGCGCAGCTCTTGAAGCTCACGCCGTATCCTTACCTCTGCTACTTCCCCATCTCGGTCTATCTGGGGCGCGTGACCGGCCCGGAACTCTGGCAGGGGCTGGCCATGCAGATCCTGTGGGTCGTGCTGGGCTACGGGCTCGCGCGGCTCGTCTGGAGCCGGGGAATTAAGAAGTACTCGGCGGTGGGGGGATGACGGGATGAAAAACTCAAAATTTACAGCTCAAAGCTCCAGGGCAACACCATGCGATGGAAGACTTGGTAGGGACGGTGCGCCGCGCCGTCCCCGCCCTGAAGTGGCGGCAGAAGCGTGCGGATGCCGTGGGTATTCGTTCCGTCGCCTGACGCTTCGCTCGGCGACGGGGACGGTGCAGCGCACCGTCCCTTCCATGGGCGATCGGCATGCAATAAGAGGAATCAAGACAGGCCTGATAAATGTCTTGGCCAATGAATCCTTAAATAGTCTCGGAAGCTTGGCGCAATCAAAGCCATCCAACGTCCGCACCATGGCCATTTTGTGAAGACGAAGCGTTTTTCGGCAATTGTGCTGTCTTTAGTGATCGTGCTCGTGACGCTGATCATCGCTGTGGCGTATCGGGTACCGACCGGCGCTGATGCCAAAGAGTCTTCCAAAATATACGCTGAGTTTGGAACCCGGGTGAAAACCCTGCAAACTGGTGTACCACCAAGATTTTTCAGACCTCGGAAAGGCGCGACCGAGCTGATCTTCGATTTAACGCCCGACGCAAAAGTCCAAGAAGCTAACGAACAAATCAAAAATGCCATCGCACCCTTGCACCCTGGTCGGCGTATAATTCTTAAGTACGCTCCACCTGCCGGTTAAGGCATTCCGTCATGATTCTTGGCCTTACGAGTTTTCTTCCGTGACCACTTTCCGCCGCTACCTCTCCCTCTACGGCGCGCTGTGGCGCAACAGCGTCACGCGCGAGATGTCGTTCAAGGCGAACTTCCTCCTCTGGATCATCGTGGAACTGCTGTGGTTCGGCCTGCAGCTCACGTTCATGTCGGTGCTCTACTCGCATACGGACAGCATCGCCGGCTGGAGCAAATGGGAGGTGGTGCTGCTGGTTGGCTGTTCCAATTTCATCCAGCAGCTGTTCACCGCATTCTTCCTGACCAACCTGACCGAGATCTCGGAACACATCCGCACCGGCAAGCTCGACTTCATGCTCCTGCTGCCGGTGAACACTCGCTTCCTCGTCTCCTTGCGCAAGGTGGACCTTGGGGCCTACCTCAATGCGGCCTGCGCCGTCGCCGTGATGGGGTATGCGGCACATCGGCTGCACCTCGCGCCGACCGCCGCGCAGTTCGCCGGCTTCGGCCTGATGGTGCTGGCGGGGCTGCTCGTGCACTACTCGCTGATGTTCCTGCTTTCGAGCATCGCCTTCTGGACCGTGCGGGCGCAGGGCATCGTTTTCGGCTACTACAACCTCTTCAACATAGCGCGCCTGCCCGATGCGGCCTTCCCGCGGGGGGCATTCAAGGCGTTCTTCACCTTCGGGCTGCCCATGCTGCTGGTGTCGAACGTCCCGACAAAGGTACTCGCCCACAAGCTCGGATCGCCTTGGGAAATGGCCGTGCTGGGCGGCATGAGCCTCGCCTGCTTTGCCGCCAGCGAGGCTCTCTGGCGCTATTCCCTGCGCCACTATACGAGCGCCAGTTCCTGAAACCTCCCTGCCGAAGATGGCTTTTAGAGCATTTTCAAAAAAACTGTGGCCGCAGGAAACGAACGGGACGGGAATTGGGGACCGCGCCCGCCCCGGGCGCCGCCGACCGCGCCCTCGCGGTCGGCCCCGACGCGTCCGGGGTTCCGGACCGTGAAAGGCCCGGACAACGCCGCCCTCCCATTCGGTCACCCCGGACGCGGGGTGCATCCTCCGAGCGACGGCAGCTCCCTTTGAACTGGCAAAACGCGGCTTTCGTTCCGGCAGGGGCAGGTAACTTCGCACGCCGCAGGGTTTCCCGCGAGGGCGCGGGAAACAGCGCCCGGGGCGGGCGCGCTCCCCGGATCACCGGCGCATTCGCCTCACGCCGCCGGCCAGATGCTCCCGCACAAACTCCCACCGCTGTCGCGCCGCACTCTCAGTTTTCCAAGGCATACCGCCTCAGAAGTGTCACCCATGCGCTGAGCATAAAGGGTTACCCATGCGTTGAGCACATGACATCCTCGCGAGCCGCGGCCACTTCAGCCATGGGCTGCCCCGGCTCGCGAGGACGCTCGCCCCACCAACTGCCGTGCCAGCCCGCACCTCGCCGTGTTCATGCCTTCATCATTGGGAAAAAGCGGCCGGATCGGGCAGCCGGAAAACCCTTCCCAACCCGCGCCGGTTTTCCGCAGTCTGCCGCCATGCCGATTGCGGAAGCCCCCAAATTAGCAAAATGGCCGTTCCTGCTGGGCGATGCCCTGGTCCTGGCGTCCGTGGGGACGTTGATCTGGAAAGAGACCGGCCATTGGACCTTCGCCGACACCGCGCTGACCTGCGGGCTCGTCGCCTTTGGCGCGGTCGTCGCCATCCTGCCCTTCCTCCGGGAGCACAGCGCCGCAGTGAAACTGTGGGAGCAGACCAACCTCGCCGAGGCCGCCCAGCAGCTCGACCAGCTGGTCACCATTGCCAACCAGATTTCCGCCGCGACCACCCACTGGCAGTCCGTACAGGAGACCGCCGCCAAAACCGCCAGCCTGGCCGACGAAACCGGCCGGCGCATCGCCGCCGAGGCCAAGGGCCTGACCGAATTCTTCCAGCGAGCTGACTCCCAGGAAAAGGCCGCCTCCCGGCTGGAGCTGGAGAAACTGCGGCGGAATGAGGCCGAATTCTTGCAGATCCTCGTCCACCTGCTGGATCACGTTTATGCCCTGTTTCAGGCCAGTATCCGGTCAGGACAGCCGCAACTGACCCACCAGATCGGGCAATTCCGCTCGGCCTGCCTCGATACCGTCCGCCGCCTCGGGATCGTACCGCATGAGGCCCGGCCGGGCGAAATGTTCGACCCGCGGGCGCATCAGACTCCCGATGGGCAGGAGCCGGCGGCCGGCTCCGTGATCGCCGCCACCATCGCCTGCGGCTACACCTACCAGGGTCAGCCCGTGCGCCGCATCCTGGTCGCACTGGCCAAGGAAGGCGGCCCAGAACCCGTTGCCGCCCTAGGCGAAACAGCGGCGGCCGACGCGCCGGTCACAGAAGAGTCCCCCGCCGTCGCCCTGCCGCCGGAGAGCGAACAGCCCACCTGAACGGGCAGGAAAAAGGCGCGTTCCCCAGCGGAGGGAAAACACGCCGGTCGCAGAAACGTTAGCCGCACGTGCGCGGAACTACTTCGCTCCCTGGTCGATCCATGCGCGGATCAGCGCCACCTGCTCAGTCGTGAGAGGGTCGCCCTTGCCTTTCGGCGGCATGGCATCGTCCTCGTCACCGATGCGGGCCACGGACCAGACGAGCGGGCTCTTGGCGCTGTCCTTCACCACGACGTCCGGGGCGTTTTCGCCGCCCTTGATGGCGGCCTCCAGCGAATCCAGCCGCAGCTTGCCCTTCTGCTTCTCGGGACCGTGGCACTTGAAGCAGGACTTTTCGAACACCGGCTTGATGTTCTTGTCGTAAGTCACTCCCGCCTGCTTGGCGGCGGGCGGAAGCTTGCTGACATCCACATCGGCGGCCAGCAGGGATGCCGTGGCCACGAACAGCACAGACGGCACAATAAGGTGGTTGAGTTTCATGCGATTAAATAAACTGACATGCAAAGCTGTCGGAAGACGCCAGTGGGGTCAAAACATTCATCCGATCGTGAGCGGGAATGGGCCAACAATAATTGGCTTCCGGCTCATTTTCGGCATTGCGGTTGCTTTGGAAGCCCTGAACCCGATCGCTGCGGCAGCTGGCAGATTTGCGGGAGTCAGTTTTTGACAATCCGGTTAACTTAGCGTGACGTTTGCCCGGCTGGACGCCGGAAACACCCACGCCGCCCGATACATGGCCGAAGACAAGATGCAGCTCCAGCGGTGGGAGCTGAAGTACATCATCCCTGAGGAGCTCGCGCTGGCAGTGCGCGAGTTTGTACGGTCGTACCTAGAGCTGGACGAATACGGGGCGAAACGGGACGACCTGAGCTACACGATCCACAACCTGTACCTCGACTCCGGCGATCTGGCCATCTACTGGGGCACGATCAATGGCAGCAAGAACCGCTACAAGCTCCGCCTGCGATTCTATGAGGACAACCCGTCCGCACCCGTCTTTTTCGAGATCAAGCGGCGGATGAACGACGCCATCCTGAAGCAGCGCGGCGGCGTGAAACGCGCAGCCGTGGACAGCGTGCTGGGCGGGCAGATGCCGGCCGCCTCCGACCTGGTCTCCGGGGATGCACGCCAGCTCGTCGCGGTGCAGCGTTTTGTGGAGCTGGCCACCAGCCATTGCGCGGTGCCGGTGGCCCACGTGCGCTATGAACGCGAGGCCTGGATCAGCCCGGCCGACAACTCGGTTCGCGTGACCATGGACCGCAAGGTCCTCATCTCCCCGGAGTTCACCCCCCGTTTCACCTCGCAGATGGATGATCCCACCTGCGTTTTCGGCCCGCTGGTCATTCTGGAACTCAAGTTCACCGGTCGCTTCCCCGACTGGTTCAAGGAACTGGTGCGGATCTTCAACCTGAAGCAGGAGGCCGCCTCAAAGTACGCCGACGGAATCGCGTTGAAGGGCGAACATTTTTTCCATCCTCACGGCCTCACCGCCTGGCGCGGCGCGGACGCGGATTCGGCCGCCAACCGCCGGGCCCGCCTCGCCAGACTCGACAACCTCCTCGCCCAGGCCGCATAAATACGCATCTCCTAAATGTCTAACTGGCTTCTTCGCGGTGATTACGGCACCGCCCCCGACGATTTGAGCGGGATGTTCCTCGGGCTGCTGCTCGCCTTCCTGTGCGGGCATGTCATCGCGTGGGTGTACATGGCCTGCCACAACGGCCTGAGCTACTCGCGCTCCTTCGTCAACGCGCTGATCGTGCTCTGCATCATCGTCTCGGTGGTGATGTTTGTGATGGCCAACAACATCCTCATCGCCTTCGGCCTGATGGCGGTGTTTGCGATCGTGCGCTTCCGCAACGTGCTGCGCGACACGCTGGACACGACCTACATCCTGGCCTCGATCTCCGTCGGCATGGCCTGCGGCACCAAGAAGTTTTCGACCGCCGCCATCGCCACCTGCATGTTTGCCGCGCTGATGCTGTACCTTCGCTGGACGCAGTTTGGCGCCCGCCACCGCTATGACCTCATCCTGAACCTGCACTGGGCGCGGCCCTTGGGCGAGGTGCCTGAGCTGTCCGAACTGCTGGACCGCCATGCCCGCCGCCTCCAGGTCGCCAGCCAGCGCAGCAACGTGGGCTACGAGGGCACCGACATCAGCTACCGCCTCCTGCTGCGTGATTCCGGGCGGGTCGAAGAACTGGTGACCGAACTGAAGTCATTCCCCGGGGTGTCGCGTGTGACCAGCCTCAAGGCGGAGGACGAATCCGAAGTCTGATCCGATGGACAAATTACCCCGCATTCCCAGTCCTTCCGGCACCGTCTGGCGCGAGTTCCGCGTCACCGCCGTGCCCATCGTCGCCTTCGTGATCGTCCTGATACTGACGATCATCCTGTGGCGCACCTATGTCGGCCCCTCGACGGTTGTGGGCGAGGTGGAGACCGTGCGTTCCATCGTGGCCAGCGCCCAACCGGGCCGGGTGACGCAGATGAAGGTCACCCTGCTCCAGCGGGTGAAGGCGGGTGACGTGCTCCTGCAGGTGACTCCGGCGGACCTGAAGATGATTGATGCCCAGCTCTCCCTCAGCCGGACGCGCATCTCCTTCCTGCGTGCAGGCATCGATTACAAGGTCCGCCAGCAGAATAACCGGATCGGCTACGCGAAGCTCCGCCTGGACTGGCTCAGCCAGAAGATCGAGCTGGCCGCGATCCAGGCCCGCACCAACTACCTGGCGGGCGAGCTGGACCGGACCCGTCGCAGCTACCTGGGCCTGGGCACGAACCAGATCGGCACCGTGACGTCGGACACGAACTCTCTCGGCTATGGCAGTTTTGCCGCGTTCCAGGCCGCTGAGGCAGGCCTGGCGCAGGCCATGGCGCAGATCACCGAGCGTACCAAACTGATCGAGGACATCGAGCAGACCATGACCCAGATGAGCCCCGACGAGGCCAAGCTCGCCGAGGAGATCCCCAATGCCATCCGGACCGCCATCACGGTGCAGGAACAGGAGCTGCATCTCCTCGAAATGCAGCTCGCCCCGGTCGTCTTCACCGCGCCGATGGACGCCTTTGTCTCCTCCATCACGCACCGCGAGGGGGAAAACGTCATTGCGGGCGAGCCCATCATCGTGCTGAGCGCCGTGAATTCCGAACGCATCGTCGCCTACCTGCGCCAGCCGCTCAACGTCGAGCCGCGGCTCGACCAGCCCGTGGAAATCCGTTCCCGCTCCGGACGGCGCAACCTGGGCCAGGGCCGCATCCTTTCCGTCGGCGGCCAGATGGAGGTGATCCTCCCCGAACTGCTGCCCGCCAAGACGGTCAACGGCGCGGTGGAATACGGCCTGCCGATCGTGGTCAGCCTACCCTCGGGCTTCAAGGCCTTCCCCGGCGAGATCGTGGACCTGCACCCGCAGGATTGAACCGGGCAGGAAAAACCCGCTTGCGGGTCCGGGCCACGGGCACCATATATCCGCCCGCAATTTTTTAACGAAAAACCAGAACTGAACTATGGCCGACCTAGCAAACCGCTACGAACAGAATGTCGCCGGCAAGTACTTCGTGGACAATCAGTGCATTGACTGCGACCTCTGCCGCGAAACCGCCCCCCAGAATTTCACCCGCTACGACGACGGCGGTTACAGCTACGTGAAGAAGCAGCCGACCTCCCCCGAGGAGGAAGCCGCCTGCAAGGAGGCCAAGGAAGGCTGCCCCGTGGAAGCCATCGGCGACTTCGGTCCCTGATTCTCCCTTCTTTGCCGACCAGCCCGCCGCAACCACGGCGGGCTTTTTTCGTCTAGACGGCCCGAGCCGGTCCCCGGCGTGAAAGCGCCGGATCACTTGCCCAGGCAAAACTGCGAGAAGATTGCATCCAGCAGGTCATCGGTGGTGGTCTTGCCCACCACTTCGCCCACCGCCTGTGCGGCGATGCGCAGTTCCAGTGCGGTCAGCTCCAGCGATTCATTGGCGATCAGGCCATTGGCCGCCCGTTCGGCGGCCTCGCGTGCGCGGCGCAAGGCCTCCGCGTGCCGGGCGTTTACGGTGACCTGCAGCGGTTCGCCACTCACGCGCCCCGACCACACCACCCGCTCGATCTCGTCCTTCAGCGCATCGATGCCCTCGCCCGTCGTGCAGCAGACAGGCAACCCGGCGTGAGGCGTCGGCAGTTCCAGGCGGTGCGGCAGATCGGCCTTGTTCAGCACCAGCACGCGTGGACGTCCCGCCATTTCTGCCAGCAGTTGCAAGTCTTCCGGTCCCAGCGCTTCCGCGACATCGAACACATGCAGCAGCAGTTCCGCCCGCTCCAGGGCGGAGCGGCTCCGGCGCACGCCCTCCGCTTCGACCGCATTTTCCGTGTCGCGCAGGCCCGCCGTGTCGATGAACACCACCGGGATGCCGCGCACGTTGGCAGTCTCCTCCACGGTGTCGCGCGTGGTGCCGGCCACCGGCGACACGATGGCCCGCTCGTGACCGAGCAGCTGGTTCAGCAGGGAGGATTTGCCCGCGTTGGGCCGGCCCACGATCGCGGCCCGGACGCCGCGCCGCAGAATCTGCCCCTCCCGCGCGGTCCGCAGCAATCCGTCGATGAAGGCCATGCCCCGGTGCAGGCGCGCCAACAGCGCCTGCCGGGTGTCCGGCGAAATGTCCTCGTCCGGAAAATCAATGTGCGCCTCGATGTGGGCCAGCGTCCGCATCAGCTCATCCCGCAGCTCATGGATGCGCGCCGACAGCTTCCCGGCGAGCTGCTCGCCCGCCGCTCCCAGGGCCAGCTCCGTGCGGGCGTGAATCAGGTCGGCCACGGCCTCGGCCTGGGCCAGATCCAGCCGGCCATTCAGAAAGGCGCGCTGGGTGAACTCGCCCGGCTCCGCCGCCCTTGCCCCGGCCGCCAGCACCGCCTCCAGCACCAGCCGCGTGACCAGCAGGCCGCCGTGGCAGGAAATCTCGGCGGTATCCTCCCGGGTAAATGTGCGCGGGGAACGCAGCACGGTGAGCAGCACCTCATCAAGCCGATGGCCTTCGCGCACGACATGGCCATAGTGGACGGTGTGGCTGGCCGCCTCGGAAGGCTTCACCGCTGCCTTGCCCGCCGGCATGAAGACGCGGTCGGCCACCCCCAGTGCATCCGGCCCGGAGACGCGCACGACGGCCAGGCCGCCTTCCCCCAGCGGCGTCGCGATCGCGGCGATGGTGTCGGTCACCATGGGTCAGACGTGGCCGCAGTTGCCCGCCGCGTTGGCCGCGTCGTTCCCTTCCAAAAACAGGCGCGCTTTTTCCCAGCTCTGCTTGTGCAGGTAGTGCAGCAGCGTGGGATCGGCATCCCGGGGAAGCTGGCGCGTGAGCTCCTGCAAGCGGGCAAGATACGGACGCAGATCGGGTGGCGGCTTCACCGTGCGCAGCGAGGCGACAGCCGCCTCCAGCTCCCGCAGCGCGCCGAGGATGGACTGCTCCGTTGGTTTCATCCCCCAACTGGTAGCGCGCCTGTGGTCCGAAACCAAGGCGGCGTTGCTTTGTACCCCGTGCCCGCGCTACATTTTCGCTACATGCGAGCCACCCTTCGCCAACTGCAGCTGGTCTGCGCAGCCATTCTGGCGCTGCTGCCGGGCCCGGCCCTGCACGCTCAGCCCGTCTCCGCGCCAACTGCCGCTGAACTGGTCTCCGCCGACCCCGAGGAAATCCTCGCCCGCGGCACCAACATCGTCATCCGCCGGCGCGACCTCGAGGAGCCCTACCAGCGCCTTCAGACCAGCCTGATGAACGTCGGCCAGCTGATGCCGGCGGACCGCCGCGAGCAGATCCAGGCACAGGTGCTCAACCAGATCATTTTCCTGAAATTGTGCGAGGCCCGCGCCACCGACCAGGATCGCGTCCGCGCCAAATTCGAGGCCGACGCCTTCACCCGCGGCCTGCGCGACAGCGCCGCGAGCGATGAGGCCTACCAGCGCCAGCTGCTCCGCGCCGGCTACACCGAGGAGCGCTTCCTCAAGGACAAGTTCCTGGAGGCGCTTACCGCCGTGGTCGTGGACCGCGAGGTGAAGTCGAAGGTCACCGTTTCCGACGAGGAGGTCAAAAAGGCTTATGAGGAGCATCCCGAGCGCTGGACCCGGCCGGAAACCGCGCGGGTTAACCACCTGCTCATCTCCACCCGCGAGCCGGTCGGCGGTGCGGAACTGCCGGAGGAGGCGAAGAAGGAGAAGCTCAAGATCATCCAGGGGCTCCGCGACCGCGTCCTCAAGGGCGAGGATTTCGTCACGCTGATCAAGCAGTACAGCGAGGACTCCACCTCCAAAAGCCGCGGGGGCGAATATCTCTTCCAGCGCGGGCAGATGGTGATCGAGTTTGAGGCGGCCACTTTCAGCATGAAGCCGGGGCAGATGAGTGACATCGTCACCACGCAGTACGGCTATCACCTGATCAAGCTGCTCGAAAAGACGGCGTCTGCGCGTCCACCGCTTGAGGAAGTGGCCCCGCGTATCCGCGAGGAACTCATCGACAAGGCCGTCCAGCAGCAGTTGCCGGCCTACGCCGAGCGCCTGCGCAAGGAGGCTGGCCTGGAACTGACCGCCGCCGCACCCAAACTTGCCCCACCCGCGCCCGCCGCGAAGTGATGGAGATCTGCCTCCGCTAACGGAGGACGAACACCTAACCGATCCGCAACCCGGAGAAGCCGGCGGCCATCTCCTGCAGCCGCCCGGCCACCAGGCGCGCAATGGCCATCAGCTCCGCCGCCAGATCGTCGCCGAACAGGCTCCGCGCCGTCTGCTCCCAGAGCGCCAGCCAGCGGGCAAAATGCTCCGGTTGCAGGCCAAGCCGGATGTGCCTGCCCATACCGCCTCGATAGAGCCGGGGCCCGCCGGCCTGCGTGCTCCAGAAGTCGGCCACCGTCACCAAATGCGACGGCCAGTCGTGCACCTGAGTGGCGAACACCGGCCCGAGCACCGGATCGTTCTGGGCGTCGCCGTAAAATGCGGCCACCAAGCGGTCCAGCGCGGGACGTCCACCGAGGCGGTCATAGAGGGAAGCGGTTTGCATTTTCACGCCACTGCGATGCGTGGGGTGAAAGCAAGACTCTCACGGATCGCCTTCGTGACCGCGAAAAGATTGCGGGTGGTAGGGTTGCCTCGACGGCTCAGCATCCGATGAAGCGCCTTCTCGCCCAATCCAGTCTGCTGGGCCAGCTCCTTGAATGAAATTTCGGCGTGGACGAGATCGCGAAGCATGGAAAGTCCCTCCTCCGTCTCGCCATCGAGCAAGGCGTTCAAGGCCTCGGCGTAGAGCGCCCGCGCAAACTCCTTATCCCGCTGGATGCGGGCGATCACGGTCGTCTTGTACTCACGAGTCAGGGCCATTTTTCGGTTTCTTTGCCAATTGATATCGTCGCCATCGCGCAATTGCGTCGGCGATGTCCGCCGACTGCCTTCGCTTGGATCCGCCGCCCAACAGAATGATGAGCTTCGTCCCGTCCCGGCCGAAGTACACCCGGTAGCCTGGACCGAAATCCAAGCGCAGCTCGGACCCACCCGAGCCAACCACTTTAGCAGCACCAAAATTGCCGGATTCTAGCCGGCGGATATAGCGATCAACCCGAGCTGCCGTCACTGAATCGAGTTCATCGAACCAGTCAGCGAACGGCGAATTTCCAGTTTCGGCATATTCGCGGATTTCGAATGATTTATGCATGAAGGACCTTTGGCAAGGGTGTCAGTTCTCATGGGCTCCTTCTCAGTTTTTTCCCGCTTCCGGCGGTGCGGTGCGGCGTTATTGCCGCTGCTCGAAGCAATAGTGTCTTACGTGTTACCATTGTCAAGGGCCGGCACGAAACGCGAAAACAATCAAACCGCGGCCATATCGGTCTCTTTCATCCGTTCAGGACTCGCATCCCCACCCACCTCGGTCTTCGCCACCACCGCCGCCTGTGTCTCCTCCCACACTTTGATCGGCTCGTAAAATGTGTTTCGCTGCACCGGCGTCCGGCCGGCCTCGCGGATGGCCTTCACCAGCTCTTTTTCCGTCTGGAGCTGCGGCGATTTCGCGCCGGCCATGTGGAAGATGTGTTCCTCGACGATGGTGCCGTGGATGTCGTCCGCACCATAGCTGAAGGCGACCTGCGCCATCTTCATCCCCATGCCCACCCAGTACGCGGTGATGTGCGGGAAGTTGTCGAGGTAGAGCCGCGCAACCGCGACGGTACGGAGCAGGTCGAAGCCGGTCGGCGGATGCTCGACCGGGATGCCGTTGTTATCCGGCTGGTAGGGCAGCGGGATGAAGCCGGTGAAACCGTGGGTCTCATCCTGCAATTCCCGGAGCTGCCGCAGATGGTCCACGCGGTCGGCCAGGCTCTCGACGTGGCCGAAGAGCATCGTGCAGGTGCTGCGCCCGCCGAGCTGGTGCCAGGTGCGATGCACATCGAGGTATTCGGCGGCGCTCTCCTTGCCCTTGGCGATGGCGCTGCGGACCTCCTTGCGGAAGATTTCCGCGCCGCCGCCGGTGAGCGATTCCAGGCCGGCCGCCTTCAGCTCCAAGAGCGTGTCGCGGACCGATTTCTTGGCGAGCCACGCCAGATGGAGAATCTCGATGGCAGTGAAGCACTTCAGTTGCAGCCGTGAATCCAGCGCCTTCAGCTCGCGCAGGAAGCCGGTGTAGTAGTCGAACGGCAGCGAGGGATGCAGGCCGCCGACAATGTGCAGCTCGGTGATGCCGAGGGCGAGCGCCTCGCGCGCCTTGGAGACCATCTGTTCGGCGGTGAGCTGGAAACCATCCGCATCGCGCTTCTTCTTGGAGAAGGCGCAGAACTGGCAGCTGAGGATGCAGTAGTTCGAGTAGTTGAGGTAGCGGTTGACGATGTAACTGGCGCGATTGCCGTTGCGACGCTGGTTGGCCAGATCTGCGAGCGCCCCGAGGGCGTTGAGATCCTTGGTGGCAAACAGACGATCCGCGTCGGCCTCGGTCAGGCGCTCGCCGGCTTCGACCTTGGCGGCCAGATCGGCGAGCCCGCTATGTCTCACGATGAACTGCACGGGGAGAAACTAACGCCAAAAGCGGTCCCTGCACAGAAATGGAGCGGGCGAGAATCAGCGAGAGCTCACGGCCCCCTTTCACCGGAACTGGTTGTCGTAAAAATGAATCTCGCCGGTGGCAAGGTCATACATGCCGCCCACCAGCCCAATCTTCCCCTGATCCAGCATCTCCCGCAAAATTGGGCTGCGTTCGCGAATCTGTTGCAGAGCCAGCCGGACATTTGCTTCCGCCACTTTGGCGACAAAGGCGTAGTTTTTCGCGTTCCGCGGCTGACCATCGTCAGGAACCTGGTCGATGGCGGGCTTAACCCGGGTGAGGAGTCCGGTGAGGTTGCCCAGTTCAACCTTGTCCGCCGCGCCTTTGATCGCCCCGCAATTGGAATGGCCAATCACCGCGATCAGTTTTGCGCCCGAAACTTTGCAGGCGAATTCCATGCTGCCGAGAATGTCGTCGTTCAGCACGTTGCCGGCGACGCGGGCGCTGAAAATGTCACCAATTCCCTGATCCAGGACCAGTTCGATGGGCTGGCGGGAATCCAGGCAGCTCAGAACCACCGCAAAGGGGTATTGGCCCGACGCGGTCGCTTTGACGTCCGATGCCGGCTGGCGGACTCGCGGTTGACTGGAGACGAAACGCGCATTGCCCGCCCGCAATTCAGCCAATGCCTGCGAGGGTGTCATCGCCGCCTGCGATTCTTTTGTGGAGGGCGAGGCGATTCCGCCAGCAACAGAAGCCTGCGCCGGAATCGAAGGTGCGGGACCTGAACTCTGGCAACCCGCCGTGAACAGAATTGCCGCGCCAAGGCCGGCAAAAAGTCCGAAATGATTCGATGCGCGCTTCATAGGGTCGAGAGGGTGAATTCGGTTAGGAACTGCCAACGAAACTTCACGTCCAACCTTCTGCCATGTCCAACCGAAATAAATGAAATGGTTTTCCGGGCTGAAGGACCGAAGTCGGTTTGCGTCGAACAACGGCGGAATCGTTTCATTTGCCCACCGCGCTGGCGGCCGGTTTCACTGCTTTCGGGTCGCCGGTGGGCGGCGGTGCGTGGTCCGTCGTTGATGGCGGGCCAAGAATTTCCCTGAGGACCGGTTTCAGCGCGTCGGCCCAGATTTGGTAGCCTTTCAACGAGAGGTGCAAGCCATCCACCGTCACGCCCTCAAGAGGTTTTCCGTCCGGATCGGCCAGACGATCACTGAGGTCGAGGTAGCGGATGGTTTTGCCATCTGCCAGGCCGGCCAGGCGAACGTTGATCTGACGGATGACCGGGGCCATGCCCTCGCCGATCCGCGGGGTGATGCCCATAAGGATGATCCGGGTCTGCGGGGACTTATGGCGCATAATTTCCAAGATCGCGCGGATGCCTTCCACCACTTCCTCCACCTTGGCCGTCGGCCCCTCCGGTGCGGGCTTGCCGCCGAGATTATTGGTGCCGGCCAGCAGCACGATCACTTTGGGATTCACGCCATCCAGCTCCCCATTCTGCAACCGCCACAGGATGTTCTGGACGGTGTCACCACCCCAGCCGAAATCGGCCGCATTCCAGCCGTAAAAATTCTGCGTCCAGTTGGCGAGGAAGTCGCGGTATTGCGCGTCACTGGTTCCCCAGCGGCGGGTGATGGAATCGCCCTCGAAATAGACATCGATGCCGCCCTTGCGGGCCTTTTCCAGCAGCTGCACGTGCGCGGCCTGCGAGTTGACGTCAGTACGCGGCACCGGCTGGATCGCCATCGTGCTGATTTCGGCCGCGATCAGGGCCGAGGCCAGCCAAGCGTTGGCCAGGAAGGTGCCTGCGGCGATCGGGCAGCAGTCGCGGGAGAAACGGGACATGGGCTCACCTCACTGCGGATCATGCCGTCGCGCCAGCCAATTTACCGGACCGGCCGGCGGCGCCCGTGGCGGACTCGCACTGGACGGCCTGGGGCGATTCCGCCAAGGTCGCGCCATTCACTCCATCGCTCGGGACCGGTTACCCCATTGGGTGTTTCGCGTACCCGCCTCTCAGCCTATGCCAAGCATCCATTGTCGGCGGAACCTTGTATCCGGCCTGATCACCCTCGCTGCCAGCCTGCTGCTCACTTCGGGTGCCCTTCGTGGCGAGACCGCTCCGGCTCTGGAGCCGATGAACTGGACCGCCCAGCAGGATCACCAGAACATGATGGACCAGCTCGGCATCCGGGCGCTCCGACCGGGCCCGAGCGGCAAGCCGGGCGCAACCAACGAGGCGAATTACGACCCGGCCAAGGCCAATCCGTACCCAAATCTGCCTGACGTGCTCACGCTGAAGAATGGCCAGAAGGTCACCACCGCCAGGATGTGGTGGAAGCAGCGCCGCCCGGAGATCGTCGAGGATTTCGAACGCGAGGTGATCGGCCGTGTGCCGCCGCACGTGCCCAAGGTGACGTGGACGGTGGTCACGCAGATGACGGATGGTGTGGTCGGCAACATGCCCGTCCTCGCCAAAAAGCTCGTGGGCCACGTGGACAATTCGGCGTACCCGGCGATCAAGGTGGACATCGCGATGACACTCGTCACTCCGGCGAACGCCAATGGACGCGTGCCGGTCCTGATGATGTTCGGCGGCTTCTTCGGCGGGGACGGAATGCCCAAGCCGGCAGGATATGTTTCGACGAACAAAATGCCGGAGTTCGGCGGGCCGTATGCAGATCCGCCCTCGACTGAGCAGCTCATCGCCGATGGCTGGGGCTACGCCATCATCAACCCTGGCAGTGTACAGGCGGACAATGGGGCCGGGCTAACGAAGGGCATCATCGGCCTCGTCAACCACGGCCAGCCGCGCAAACCCGACGACTGGGGTTCGCTGCGTGCATGGGCCTGGGGTGCCGCGCGCGGCCTCGACTACCTGGCAACCGAACGCACTGTGGACGCCAAGCACGTCGGCATCGAGGGCGTGTCCCGATACGGCAAAGCCGCGCTGGTCACCCTCGCCTTTGAGCCGCATTTCGCCTTCGCGCTGGTCGGTTCCTCCGGAGAAGGCGGGGCCAAGCTGCACCGCCGCAATTTCGGCGAGGCGGTGGAGAGCCTCACTGGCTCTGGCGAGTATCATTGGATGGCCGGCAACTTCATCAAATACGGCGCCTCCGACGCGACCTTCGGCAGCAAGAACGCCAATGACCTCCCGGTGGATGCCCATGAGCTGATTGCGCTGTGCGCGCCCCGGCCCACATTCATCAGCTACGGCATTCCGGCACGCGGCGATGCCAACTGGCTCGACCAGCAGGGCAGCTACATGGCCACGGTCGCTGCCGGCCCAGTCTTTCGTCTGCTGGGTGCGCACGATCTCGGCGTGAAGGAAGATTATCGCACCGCGCAGATGCCTCCCGTGCAGACGGACCTGCTCGACGGCGAGCTCGCCTGGCGCCAGCACAACGGCGGCCACGAGGACCGGTCGAACATGAAGCATTTCCTCCGCTGGGCCGACCGGCTGATCCATCACCAGGCACCGGTCGCCGCTGCGAAGTAATCAGGTAATCAGTGAGCCTGTGAGTCGGTGAGTCGACGAGTCACCCTGCCTACGAGAATGCCGAAGGCATTCGATCATTCAGCCCAGGGTTGGCGTGGAGCGACTACCCTGGGTCATGGTTAGAAAAGTGATCCCAACCGCAACGCGGTTGCATCGGTAAGCGCCGGGATTTGATTCATCTCCTTCAGAGATGGTCGCGATTTCCGCGCCTAACCCGGCGTAGTCTGACTTCGTCGCGCAACGCCGGGCTGAATGATGCAATCCCTTCGGGATATTGCCGTGCTCGCACTTCTACACCGACGCCTTCGCCATCGTCAGGCGAGCAAATGCCACCACCCCCAGCGCGGTGAGCAGGCCGTTCAGCAGCAGCAGCTCGAAGCCGAACTGGTAGCCGCCAAACCACGCCACCGAATAATGGCTGAGCACGCCGCAGAGCACCGGTGAAACCAGGCAGACCACCGGCACCATCCATCCGCCCGCGCGCACCTTGGTGAACAGGCCCAGGGTAAACAGGCCGAGCAGCGGCCCGTAGGTGTAGCCCGCGAGATCCAGCACGAGCTTGATGACCGCGCCATTGTGGCGCGCCTTGAAAGCCAGGATCGCCCCGAGCAGCACCACCGCGAAGCCGAGGTGGATGAGGCGCCGCCATTTCGTCTGCGTGGTTTCGTCGAGGTCGCGGCGCGTGCCGAAGCCAAGGAAGTCGATGCAGAAGCTCGTCGTGAGCGTCGTGAGCACCGAGTCGGCGCTGTTGAAGGTCGCGGCGGTGAGGCCGATCACGAAGACCAGCGCGGCAAACGCGCCGAGGTGCTGCAGCGCCAGCAATGGGAAGAGCTGGTCGGTCTGTGCCGGGATGGCGATGCCCTTGGCCTCGGCGTAATGGAAGAGCAGCGCGCCCAGCGCGAGAAAGGCCGCGTTCACGAGCACCATCACCACGGTGAAGGCGTAGAGGTTTTTCTTCGCATCTCCCAGGGAACGGCAGCTCAGGTTCTTCTGCATGGCGTTCTGGTCGAGGCCCGTCATCACGACGGCGATGGCCGCGCCGGAGAAGAACTGCTTCCAGAAATATTCGGGCGCCCGCCAGTCCTCGAAGAAGAAGGTCTGCGTCAGCGGGCTGGATTTCACCGCCGCCCACAGGCCGCCCAGCCCAAGGTGCAGGTCGGCCCCGACGGCGGCGATGGAAAGCAGCACGCCCAGCACGAGGAAGCCGCTTTGCAGGCTGTCGGTCCACACCAGCGTCTTGATGCCGCCGCGCAGCGTGTAAACGAGGATCAGCCCGATGATGACCGCGACCGTCACCGCGAACGGCACGCCCATCCGGTCGAACACAAAGGTCTGAAACACATTCGCCGCGAGATACAGCCGCGCTGCCGCCCCCAGCAGCCGGGAGAGGAGAAAGAACGCCGAGCCGGTGCGTTGGGCCGCGAGACCGAAGCGCTGGCCGAGGTAGGAGTAGATGCTCGTGAGGTTCAGCCGGTAATAGAGCGGCAACAGCACCTCGGCGATGATGACATAGCCCAGCACATAGCCCAGCACGACCTGGAGATAGGCGAACTTCGCGGTGCCCACCTGCCCCGGCACGGAGATGTAGGTGACTCCCGAAAGCGAATCACCGATCAGGCCGAAGGCGACCACCAGCCACGGCGAGTTTTTATTGCCGAGGTAGTAGCCCGCCGCGTCGGCGCGGCGACCGGTGATCCAGGCGACGCTGAGCAGGAGCGCAAAGTAGAGCGCGACGCAGCCGAGGATGAGTAGCGGGCTCACGCGGCGGCAAACAGGGCGGCGTCCGGCAGGGGCGGCAGGCTCGCCGGCAGGGTGGCGCAAACTTCGTCCAGCAGCCGTAGGCACTCCGCTTCCGGCAGGCCATGTTCCTGGATGGCCCCGTCCACGAATCCGCCGAGTGTCTGCGTGGCAAAGTTCATCAGCCCCTGCCGGAGCGGCAGGTTGAAGACGGCCAGCACGACCCCATAGACCAGCGGATGCCACCCCCGCGCGTCGGCGTGGTCGACGGCGGAGATATACTTCTGCACCACACGCTGGTCGTGCAGCGGACGCAGCCGGTTCAACTGTCGCTGGCCGACGCGGAAACTGGCCTCGGAAAAACTCCGCTGCGCGGCGGTCGTGCCCCATTCGCGGTCGAGGGCCATCAGTTCACGGGCCTGGCCAGCCCGCGCCAGTTCGAAGGCGCGCACGATCATGGGCCATTCCTGCGCCGCCAGCACCTCCCGGCTGTGAGCGGTCAGGGTGGCCTGCAAGGCCAGAACCGTCCGGCACGTCGCCCAACTGCTGGTCGCGGGCACGACCGCCCGCTCGTCAGCGCGGCCGACCTGCTCGGCCAGGGACCGCACATCCCCAAGCACTTCGGAGACGTGGGCGGTGGAAGACGTGTTCGTCATGTCGGGACAAGGCTAACGGAGGCCTTTGAAACGGCGAGCGGGATTTGAAGGTCGTGCCGAATTGCGCACCGAATTGGCCAAAAACACGCAGCTCCGCCGGCTTTGTTGATAATTAGTCACCTTAACCGCAATTATGAATGCGAATACCGGGTTGGCATCCCTAATGCAGTCACCTCAACCCGTGGAAAGAGCACTAACAAACGCAATGCGAATGAGAGTGTTACCCTCCGTCCCGGCTATCACGGCTGGGACACCCTTCCTTCCTTCCACTCCAAACGCGGCTGGCGAACAGGCTGGCCGTGAGACCTCATGAACCTGGCCCGGCGGCTTGTTCCACAGGCCGCCGGGTTTTCTAATTTCCCAACCGCAAACCAATTTCCCGCTGGCACCTTCGCTGGCGGCCAACCAAGCTGAACCTGAACGGGGCGGTGCCGCAAGGCACCGCCCCTATGGTTTTGCAGCACAGCCATTTGCCCCGGCCGCTTACGCCCCGATAAAGGCCACGGCGAGCAGCACCAGACCCGCGATGCCGGAAGCGATTCCGGCGTACCAGAACAGCCGTCGCTTGGTCAGCACGGCGATGGCAGAGACGCCGATGGCCACCTGGAACAGCGTGACGCTCCGGGCCAGGCGGGTATGCAGGTGCATGTGATGGGCGGAGGTTTTGACGAGCTTGTCGGCCTCGGTCCGGATCTCCTCCTGCTCTTGCTTATACTGCGCCAATTTTTCGCGGTCCTTGTCCGCCGTGGGTTTGCCGAAGGCCTCCAGCAGGTCGAGTTTCGAGCGCAGGACGTTCTCCTTCAAGCTCTTCGCCTGATAGTAGCTCCACTGGTTGGCGGCTTCCATCTGCTCCAGCATGCCCTCGTTGGCATAGTGGCCCGACGCAAGGGCGCCGATGGCAGCCAAAACCGCCAACAGCGCGGTCGTCAGCGCCACGCCTAGGGTCCAGTCCGGCCGCCCCGCGCCATGGCTGTGGCGGTGGCGGTGGATATCTTCGTCAACCTGCTCCATCGGAACTTCCTGATCTTCCATAAAAGGGATGCCGGAATGCCGTGCCGGCCCCGGAAACGCAAGTACGGGTTGACCCACCCCATCCTGATCTTGCTCGTGCTCTTGCTCTTGCTCAGTTCGCCAGTCCGAAAGTCCAAAATGGAATGGGTCAAGAGCAGGAGTATTAGCAAGAGCACGATGGCAGAAGCGAAACGTCCTTGGCCGGACTCAGCAATGCTCGCGAACCCGCTCAGTACCAGTGCATCCGGAACCACGGAAACACCACCTCCACCGTGGTGACCGACACGAAAATCATGCTGATGACCGCGTTCAGCTTGAAAAATGCGAGGTTGATCCAACTCAGGCTGCGCTTGCGGGCGATGATGTGCTCGAACACCAGCAGGCCGAGGATGAGCACCAGCCCAATCCAGTAGGCGAACCGGAAGCCGTTCAGCACGCCAAACACCACCAGCAGCCCCCACATGAAGATGTGCGCGAGGAAGGCGACCCCGAGCGAATTCTTCAGCCCCCAGCGCACCACCAGCGAATGCAGCCCGAAACTGCGGTCGAACTCGTAGTCCTGCGTCGCGTAGATGATGTCGAAGCCGACCAGCCAGAGCACGACCGCCAGCGCCAGCACGAGCGGTACGGTCGTGCCGAATTTCAACGCCTCCAGCCCCCCGCTCCCTGCCACTGCCGGCAAAAAGGAGACCCGCCCTTCGACGGCCAGCCACGCGCCGATCGGCGCGATCGCCAGCGCGATGCCCAGCCAGACGTGGGTGAAGTCGGTGAACCGCTTGGTCAGCGAATAGAAGCAGACGAAAAACAGGGCTACCGGCGAAAGCCACAGGCACAGCGGGTTCAGCAGTCCCGCCGCCACGATCAGCCCGGCCCCGCTAAGCAGGCAGAGGGCGATGGCGCTTGTGAGCGAGATTTCGCCGGTGACAAGGTGCCGCTTGGCCGTGCGCGGATTGGCCGCGTCGAACCGGCGGTCCACGATGCGGTTGAAGGCCATCGCGCAGGTCCGTGCGCAGACCATGGCGAGGAGGATCAGCCCGAACACACGCCAGCCCGGCCAGCCCCGGGTTTCCCGCGCCGCCACCACCATCGAGGCAAGGGCGAACGGCAGCGCGAAAATCGTGTGGCTGACCTTAACAAACGAGGCCCACTTGGAGAGCGTACCAAACATCGCGTCTATTCTGGCTCCTCCTGCCACCGGGCAACAAGGTCATGCTTCACGCCGAGATGATCGAGCACCCGAGCCACCACCGTGTCAGCCACCTGCTCCACGGTCTGTGGCAGCGTGTAATAGGACGGATTGGCCGGCAGAATCTGCGCACCCGCCAGGATCAGCAGCTCGAGATTCTTCACGTGGACGAGCGAAAGGGGCGTCTCGCGCGGCACGAGGATGAGCTTCTTCCGCTCCTTCAGCATCACATCGGCGCAGCGCAGCAGCGAATCGGAGCTGAGCCCGTGCGCAATACGGCCGAGCGTGCCCATGCTGCACGGGATGACGACCATGGCGTCCGGCGGATTGGAGCCGCTGGCAAACGGCAGGTTCATCGAGCGCAGCGAATGCTGCAGCACGCCCTCACGCAGGCGCAGCCCGTCGGGCAGCTCGGTGGAGATGACCTGCGCCGCGTACTGGCTGAGGATGACGTGAACCTCGTGTTCCGCCGGATCCAGCCGATCAAGCAGCCGCTGCGCATAGAGCGAGCCGCTGGCGCCGGTGATGGCGACGAGAAAACGCATGGGCGAAGTATGGCGGGACCGCCGGCAAACACCAGCCGGCACCAGCCCCATAGTAGGACGCGGCGTCTCGCCCGTCCTCTCACTGCTCTTCGTCGAAGCCAGAGTCGTTCATGCTTGTTGAAGGGAGTCAAACTTGAGGAGGCGCAGACCAGAGGACGGGCGAGACGCCGCGTCCTACTTTACATTCGTCCCGAATGCGACGCCATTGCGACGCGTCGATCCGCCGCTTAACTTCGTCGCCATGAACCGATTCCTGCCGTCTTTCGCCGCCGTTTTCATGCTCGCCAGCCTGCCACTCGTCCACGCCGAGGTGGTTTATCAGCAGGATTTCACCAAAGCCGACGTGGGTTCGCAGCCCGACGAGCTGCTGATCCTGGATGGCCAGTTCGCGGTGCAGGAGGCCGAGGGCAACCGGTTCTTCGAGCTGCCCGGCGCGCCGCTGGAGAGCTACGGCTTCCTGTTCGGCCCGAGCGCCGCCAGCGACGTGCAGGCCTCGGCGCGCATTTTCAGCACCAAGCAGGGCCGTAAGTTCCCTACCTTCGGCATCGGGCTGTGCGGCGCGAGCGGCTACCGGCTGCAGGTGTCACCGGCCAAAAAATCGATCGAACTTTTCAAGGGCGACACGGTGGTAACGAACGCACCCTTCGATTGGAAGAGCGGTGAATGGACCCAGTTACGCCTCCAGGTCCGCAAGGTGAAAGACGACGAGTTCAAGGTGGAAGGCAAGGCCTGGAACGCGGGCACGGAGGAGCCCAAGGAGCCCACAATCACGCTGACCGAGCCACAGGCCGTCCCGGCGGGCAAGGCCGGGGCTTGGGGCATGCCTTTCGCCGGTACTCCGATCCGCTTTGACGACCTGAAGGTCACCAAGCTGCCCTGAAGGGAAGGCGACGTGAGCGCGGTAGCGTTCTGGAGTGCGCCGGTGCGCCGGCGCTTTGCAGCAGCGCGTGCCTCCTTGCGTGCGAGCAATCTTGTTCCGGGTTGCTCACCCTGCAAAGCGGTGCAGCAGCACCGCAGTCCAAAACCTCGCGGACTCCGTAGCGAGGCTTGAGCAGTGCCAAGCCAGCCACGATGAAAGATGCCCCCATTGGAACCATGACCTCATTCGTCCACTTGCTGCGGGGACGGATTTTGTGGTTTCTAGTCATCGGTTGTTGAAACCAAACCCGCGCTGGCGGGTATATCCTATCACAGAAACACACACCATCCGGAGACCCTGACCATGCCCACGATGCACGAGATTGATTACAAGATTTACGGCGACGACATGCAGTTTGTCGAAGTCGAGCTCGATCCCCAGGAGGCTGTCGTCGCCGAGGCGGGCGGCATGATGTACATGGAGAGCGGCATCGCCATGGAGACGATCTTCGGCGACGGCTCGCAGCAGAACAGCGGCTTTCTCGGCACGCTGCTGGGCGCTGGCAAGCGCCTGCTCATCGGCGAATCGCTGTTCATGACCGTGTTCCAGAACCGGAGCATGGAAAAATCCAAGGTCGCGTTTGGCGCGCCGTATCCGGGCAAGATCATTCCCGTGCGCCTGAGCGAGATCGGCGGCGAACTGATCGCGCAAAAGGACGCGTTCCTGTGCGCGGCGAAGGGCGTGAGCGTGGGCATCGCCTTCAACAAGCGCATCGGCGCCGGCCTGTTCGGCGGCGAAGGCTTCATCATGGAACGGCTCACCGGCGACGGCTGGGCGTTCATCCACGCGGGCGGCACCATGCTGTGCCGGGATCTTGCGCCAGGCGAGGTGCTGCGGGTGGATACGGGCTGCATCATCGGCTTCACGCCGGGCGTGGATTTCGACATCCAGTTCGTCGGCGGCATCAAGACGGCGGTGTTCGGTGGCGAAGGCCTGTTCTTCGCCACCCTGCGCGGTCCCGGTCGGGTCTGGCTGCAATCGCTGCCGTTCAGCCGTATGGCCGACCGCATCGTGCAGGCGTCGCGCATCACCGGCAAAGGCGGGCGCGAAGAGGGTTCCATCCTCGGCGGGCTGGGGAACCTGCTTGATGGCGACAACCGCGGCCGATGAAGCCGCCGCCGTTCAGGCCTGACGCCAGGGAACCTCGTAGTTCCGCACTTCCTGGCGGAAGCCTTTCACGGTTCGTGGCTCTTGCTCCACGCAGGATTTGGCGAGATCGGGCGTGTGCCTAGTCAGCTCCGCATAGGTTTCCTGACCAATGATGATGCGGCTGCGGCCGGAAACGCTTTCGAGCCGGGAGGCGAGGTTCACCTCGCGGCCAAAGACGGTGTAGTTGAGAATGTGGGCATCGCTGCCCATCAGGCCGACGGTCATGGTGCCAGAGTTGATGCCGGTACCGAGCGCCAGCTGGGTCAGCAGGGGCAGCAAGGGCTGGCCGGCGGCGCTGCGGGCTTTGTTTTCCTCCTCACGCCGGGCGTTTTCCTCGCCCCGGACTCCGTTGAGCCGCTCGATGGCACGTTGCGCGTCGATGGCGGCCAGCACGCAGTTGACCGCGTGCTTGGGGTCGAGGGTCGGCGCACCCCAGAACGCCATGACGCAGTCGCCGATGTATTTGTCGAGGGTGCCACCGTGTGACTTGACGACATCGGCGATGGTGGCGAGGTAGAGATTCACCGTCGCCAGCACCTCGCCCGCCTGCTGTTCGAAGTACACCTCGGCTTCGGCCTCCGAAAGCTGATGCGTCCGCACGTATTCCTCGGCGGCCACCTGATAGCGGTCGGTCATCTCGGTAAAACCGCGCACATCCGCGAAGAACACGGTGAGCTTGCGCCGCGCTCCGCCGAGACCAACTTTTTCGGCCTTGAGCAGTTCCTGCACGACGTCTGGGGAGACGATCTTGGAAAAAACGGAGCGAACCCGTTGCCGCTCCTTCTGCTCGAACAGCACGCGCCACGTGATCATGACCGCGTGGTTCAACAGCAATCCGGTAAGGAGCGGATGCACGATGGGCAACCACAGCCGGCCTTCCACGTACGCCAGCGAGGCGATCCCGCCATAACCCAAGGCGATGGCTGCCACGCTGATCCCGGCCAGGCTGGTCCGCAGCCGCCACGTGAGCAGGCCGCCCGCCAACGAAAGGACCAGCTGGATGGCCAGTTCCACTGGGAATGGCAGCCGGTGGACAAAACGGTCCTGCAGGATGCCGTTGGCCACGTTGATGTACGTCGTGACCAGGAAGTCCTGCGTTGCCAGCGGCGTGGGCCCCAAATCCGAGAGGTTGTTGCCCTTGGCGCTGGAACCGATGAGGACCAGCTTGTCCTTCCAGAAATGATTCGTGTGCGCCGCCTGAGGATTCGCCTGGCGTTCGACATCCTCCTCCAGCACGTGCTCCATCAGCTGCACGCGCTTCAGCTGGTTAAGCCCGTCCATGGAGACGCTCCAGTCCACCGGCAGCATACGACCGGCCTCGATCGGCAGCACCCGCCGGAGGCTCACGTCGTTCGTGCTGTGCAGCACAATCTGGTGCGGACTGATTTCGGCGTGATCCAGATCCAGGCCCAGTTCCACCGCCGCCATCACGATCCCCATGTGCCAGACCCGGCGATCCTCGTAGGCCGTCATCGTGTAGCTTTCCTTTCCTACATCCAGCTCCACATTGCCATCGGCATCAATCGGCAGCAGGCGCGATTCGCCCTTGCGGGGATCCCGCACACGAATGGTGTTGTTGGTGCCGAACTCGACGATCTGTTTCAGCCGTGTCGTGACAAAGCCCACGAGATCACTGCTGAGATAGCGGCAATCATTGAAGGCCCGGATGCGGCGGGCCGAACCATCCACATCCCGCGGTGAATCGACCTCACCCAGGCTGTAGGCGGCCCGGCGGAACGGGGTGGCCGGGGGTTGATCCGGCAGAGCTGCCAAAATGACCCGCCCATTTTCCTCCACTTGCCGGGCGAAAAAGGTGTCGGACCTTACCACGTTGGTCGTTCCTTCCAAGTGCATCACCGGATGATCCTGGCGCAAATCCCCCAGCAGCACGTCAAACGCGATCGCCTTGCTCCCTTGGGCGGTCAGTTCCCTTACAATCCGGCCATAGACTTTTCGGGGGAACAACAGGCCCATTTCTTCCCCCTTCAGTGGATAGCCGAGCGCCAGCCTTTCCACCGTGGAATCCTGGGCAACAATCAGCCCTAGTTGCGGAGCCAGCGGCGGCGCCGTGCGGGCTGCCTGGCGAACCCGCCAGTCGAACAGGGTCAGTTCAAGGCTGTGAAAGAGGTCGTATTTGCTGGCCGACTCCAGGGTCTTGGCCCACAGCGTCTCCGCCCGACCACTGGTGCGTGAACGCAGGAACTCCCTTTCCAGCCAGGCCGAAGCGCCAAATATCAGCCCCCCGGCCAACGCCGCCGATAACGACACCCAGAGCGTCGCCCGGCGTTGGAACAGTTTGGCCAGCAGGTTCACAGAAACGAAAAAGCCCAGAGCAACGGTAGTCGCTCTGGGCTGAAATTATCGGCTGAAATCAGCCCCGCTTCGGAGAAACGAAAACTTCGGGACCGGTCGGATGGTTGTCCAAGTCGAGATCATCACCCAAGTTGGTGAATTCAGGCTGCTCGAACTGGCCGGGAGTGAAGTCGGCCACTCCGCCGGCATCACCAACGGTGGGATCAAAGTACTGGCCCTTGCAAACGTTGAAGTCCTTGTCCTTGTACTTGACGTCCACGCAGCCCTCGAACACCACAATCTGACCCTTGGGGGTCACCGAGAACTTCGTGCCGCGGATGGCTGCCGTTGCGGTCGGCGTGGTCACGACATAGGTGGACTGCGAAGACTTCTTCACCACGTCACCTTCCATGCCGCCCGACTTCAGGGTCAGCGCGGTATGGGAAACCTGTTCAGCCCCGCCGTCATCGTACGTCAGGTCGGTGATCGTCAGCGCGCTCGACTCCTTGAGGTTGACGTAAGGCCCGTTGATGCCGAGGTAAAGGGATGCCTTGGAAGCGGCCTCCGTCTTGACGGTGGCACCGGGCGTTGCGATATCGCCCACCTTGGCGGCCGCAGCATCCAGCCAGACAGAACCTTCAACCTTCTTGAATTCCGCCTGACCGGTTTTTGCCGCTGCCATCAACGCGCCCGAAACGAGCGTGGATGCAGCCAACAGACTGACCGACCGAGTAAAGCTGCCAAACATGTTCATGGTAAAGCCTTTGAGATTTGATTTTTCGAACGCCGACAAATTAGATATTGGACCCGGAAAGTCAACGCCAATTTCCCCTTCATTTGGTTCCCGCCGGGCCGTGAGACTCAAGACCTTGCAAAATTTCGGAGTTGCCGCCGCAAATCTGCACGCTAGCCTCGCGGCCATGGTGCTTGGCACAACGAGTTCGTCAACTGGCTTCTTCCGTTCTTCGGAAGCCGGTCCGGTCATCTCGATTTGCCCCATTAGCCCGATTATTCGGCACCCACAGCATCGCTGAACGAGTTTCCCTTTTCCAAAAACCCCGTTCTGCGATGCAGCGCGGGGTTTTTCTTTTTTCCAATCCACACCGCACTCCGACACCATCCACCCATGAAGCCGAGCAAAGTTGAAATATACGACACCACCCTCCGCGACGGCGCCCAGGCCGAAGGCATCAACTTTTCCCTGGCCGACAAGCTCCGCATCGCCGAACGGCTCGACCAGTTTGGCGTGCATTACATCGAGGGCGGATGGCCGGGCTCGAACCCTAAGGATATGGAATTCTTCCAGCAGGCCGCCAAACGCCGGTGGAAACATGCCCAGATCGCCAGTTTCGGCTTCACCCGCAAAAAAGGCGTGGCCGTGGAGGCCGACCCGCAGGTCCGCATGCTCCTCGACGCCAAGACGCCGGTCGTGACCATCGTCGGCAAGACGTGGCTGCTGCACGTCACCGAGGTGCTGCGCGTCAAACCCGAGGAAAACCTGGGCATGATCGGCGACACCATCCGTTACCTGAAGGATCAGGGGAAGATCGTGGTCTATGATGCGGAGCACAGCTTTGACGGCTTCAAGGACGAGCCCGAATACGCGCTCGCCACCTGGCAGGCGGCCGAAAAGGCGGGGGCCGACGTCATCTGCCTCTGCGAAACGAACGGCGGCGCGCTGCCCAGCGAGGTCAGCCGCATCGTCACCTTCGCCAAGGGCAAACTGAACGCCCGGCTCGGCATCCACACCCATAATGACTGCGGTTTCGGCGTGGCCAATGGCATCGCGGCGCTGGAGGCCGGGGCCGACCACATCCAGGGAACGATCAATGGCTATGGCGAGCGCACCGGCAACTGCAACCTCACCAGCGTCATCCCCACGGTGCACTTCAAGATGGGCCGCCTCGGGGTGCCGGTGAAATCGCTGCCTAAGCTGAAGGAGCTTTCGGAGTTCGTGGACGAGATCGCCAACGTCCGGCACGACACCCGCCAGCCGTGGGTCGGCCAGACGGCCTTCGCCCACAAGGGCGGCATCCACGTCCACGCCATCGAGCGCGTGGCCCGGAGCTACGAGCACATCGTGCCCGAGGCGGTTGGCAACCACCGCCGGGTGCTCGTCAGCGACATGTCGGGCCGGACGAACATCCTGCTCAAGGCCGCCGAGCTGGGCTTCAAGCTCACGCCCGAGGCGCCGGAAGCCCGCGCCATCACCACGCGGGTGAAGGATCTGGAATCGGCCGGCTACGAATACGAGGCCGCTGAGGCCTCGCTCGCGCTGCTCATCCGCAGCGTGCTGGATCAGAACCCGGAACTGCTGTTCACGGTGGATTCCTATCACGTTTCCATGCGGGGCAATGGCGCCAGCTCCGTCTGCGAGGCCACGGTCAAGGTTCGCGTCGGCAAGCAGGTGCATCACACGGTCGCGGAAGGCGACGGCCCGGTGAATGCGCTCGATGGAGCGTTGCGTACGGCCCTCGCCAAATCATTCCCCACCCTGAAGAAGATCACGCTGACCGACTACAAGGTCCGCATTCTCGATGGGGTGGCCGGCACCGCCGCCAAGACCCGCGTGCTGATCCAGTCCACCGACGGCAAGCGCGAATGGGGCACCGTCGGCGTCAGCGAGAACATCATCACCGCGTCACTGCAGGCGCTGGTGGACTCGATGGAGTACGCGCTGCTGGAGCACTGACCCGGCGGCGCTCAGTGGCGCAGCCGCCACAGGCTGAGACTGGTAAAGACCGCCACGGCAAACCCGTAGGCGGCCATGCCCAGCCCTACGCCGAAAGGCACCAGTTCCCAGCGCGTGAACCACATCAGCGCCACGCCCACGATGGAAAAAAGCGCGGCCTCGCCGAGAAAGCAGGCCCAGGCGAGCCCGCGCGGACTTTCCATGAGGCGATCCGACATCCATGCGCGGTATTTGTGCTCGCCCAGCGTCCGCATCAGCCAGGCGGATTGCAGGTTGCGCGCGGCCACGAGCAGGCTCGTGGTCGTGACCGCCACCGCCGGCAACGGCCAGCAGCCGATCGCCAGGCCGATCGCGAGGTTCAGCGGCACACCATACTTCCAGCCGAGCCGCCGGGCGATCGGATTGCCCTCCAGCACCAGGTTCGGCGTCGCGATCCGGGTGGAGAGCAGGTCGCAGCTCCGCCCCAGGATGACCAGCCCGGTCAGCAGCAGCCAGGGACGGCTGCCAAACGCCACGAAATCATCGAGCCGGACCACGGGATCACTTTTTCCCGTAGATTTGCTCCGGAGTCTCGAGCTGAGCCTCGGTGACCTTGGACGTGGCGCCGTCGCCCTCGATACTGCGGAAGAAGCACGACTGGTAGCCTTCGTGGCAGGCGGCCCCGATCTGCTCAACCTGGATCAGCAGCGTGTCGCCGTCGCAATCGAAGGCGATGTCTTTCACGACCTGCACGTGGCCGCTGGATTCGCCCTTCATCCAGAACTTCTGCCGGGAGCGGCTCCAGAAGAAAGTCCGTTTCGTCTCCACGGTCTTCTCCAGGGAGGTCCGGTTCATCCAGGCCATCATGAGCACGCGGCCGGTCTTCTGTTCCTGGATGATGGCCGGGATCAGGCCATCGGCGTTGAATTTCAGCTGATCGTAGAACGACATGATTTGCGGAATCTCGGTTTGGCGGGTTGCGGCGGCAAGATTCACTTTCCCGGCAGGAAGGCAAACCCCACGGCAGCGAGGATGCAGGCAAAGGCGGCCACGTGGTTCCACTGCGGCTTCGTCCCAAAGTAGAAGAACGCGAACCCGGTGAAAACGACGAGCGTGATGACCTCCTGGCTCAGCTTGAGCTGAAACAGCGAGAAACGGGCTGAACCGTAACGGTTCGCCGGCACCATCACCAGATACTCGAAAAACGCGATGCCCCAGCTCGCGGCAATGGCGATCCAGAGGGGCTGGTGCTCCTTGAATTTCAGGTGGCGGTACCACGCAAACGTCATGAAGACGTTGCTCACGAACAGCGCGACGAACGGAAACCAGACGGTTTGGGCAATTCGTTCCATGGGAGAAATCAGATGCGGCGGATCGGGAGCCCCTGCGCGGCCAGGTAGTCCTTCACCTGACGTACGGTGAAGGTGCCGAAGTGGAAGATGCTCGCGGCGAGCACGGCATCCGCCCGGCCTTCCAGCAGCACTTCCGCCATGTGCTCCAGCGTGCCCGCACCGCCGCTGGCCACCACAGGGACACCCACGGACTCGCTGATGCGGCGGGTGATCACCAGGTCAAACCCCGCCTTGGTGCCGTCGGCATCGATCGAGTTCAGCACGATCTCGCCCGCGCCCAGCTCCACCGCCCGCTGTGCCCAGGCCACGGCCTCCAAGCCGGTCGGCTTGCGACCGCCCTGGGCAAACACCTCCCAGCGATCCGGGGCGACTTTCTTCGCGTCGATCGACACCACGATGCACTGGCTGCCGAACTTCTCCGCGCCGGCCCGGATCAGGTCGGGATTGGCCAGGGCGCTGGAGTTGATGCTCACCTTGTCCGCGCCCGCCTTGAGCATGGTGCTCATGTCCTCCACGGCCCGGATGCCGCCGCCGACTGTCAGCGGCATGAAACAGCGGTCCGCCGCGCGCTCGATGACCCCCACCATGCTGGCGCGGCCGTGGGCGCTGGCGGTGATGTCGAAAAACACCATCTCATCCGCGCCCTGTTCGTTGTAGCGCACCGCCAGCTCGACGGGATCGCCCACGTTTTTCAGTTCGCCCGCCTCGGCCCGGCCAAAGCTGACACCACGCGTGACCTTACCGTCATGCACATCCAGACAAGGAATGACCCGGCGCGCTAACATGCGAAAAAATGGCTGACCGATGGGGACAAAAAAGCCCGCCGATGGCGGCGGGCTCACAAACTTTCAGGATACGGTTAAGGGGTCAAGCCGGACCGAACTTGCCGTCGCTATTCTTGAACGCCTTGTCGCTGTAGAGCAGCGTGTTCAGCGAATTCATGGGGCTCTTGGCGGTGAACTTGTAGCCGATCTTCGCGATGGCATCGAGGATGTCGGGCTTGGAAAGAGTCTTGCCCTTGGTGACCGTGAGCACGGCTTCCTTGAGGGACAGCTCGTTCTTGGCGCGCTTCGCCCGGCCGGTGCTGGTGACCGCTTTCGGGGCCGCGGCAACCGAACCCTTGGGGGACAGGGACAGGACCCGGTCAATCTGGGCCAGTTCGGCTTCCAGCTCGCCCTTGCGCTTCAACAGACTGTCACGGAGGTTAACAAAAGCTTTCAGTGGATCGTTCTTCATGCGCGCGAAATGTAGCGGAGAAAATATCAGTCGCAAGAGGACAAAAATAATGATGCCACCCTGAGCACGGTCCACCCATACCGACCCGCCGGCAATAAGCAGCCGTTTAGGCAAGATATTTTATCTCAGAATGCCCGGTCATGGCACAACTGGAGCGGTTTCAGAAATGATGCAGCCATGAAAGGAAGCACTTACGGAAACCACTTTGCAAAATGGGAATTCGGCAAGGCGTAAGCTCCCTTCCCCTCACCCTGAACCGCTCCCTTGGGAAGAGGGAAAAGCCGGGCTGCAGCTGGGTTCGTCGCCAGATCCCTCCGGCCAGTCCGGCGCCGGTTTTCACACGCAGTCGGACGACGATTCTCCCTCTCCCTGAGGGAGAGGGCCGGGGTGAGGGGGAAGGGCGTAAACGGACTTCCAGGCTGCCGGCGAGGATTGCGGCTGGATCGAACAGCGTAATGAGGGGCGCGTCATCCGCCTTTGGCACACGGAAAGGGCATCCGGAGAAACCAGAACCACGTGTCCATGCGTGGGCTCGTTTTATAAAGCCTCCTCATGGGAGCCCGTGCAATGCCTTCTGCATGGCCGGAGATTTACATAAGAAGACTCTAATTCACTGAAGAACAATGGCGCTCGTCACCTGGTCTCCGAGCAGGCCTCTCAGACCGGCAGGTTTTCCAAACCGGTCAGCACCTGCTTTTCCTTGGCCTGCCAGTCCACGAGCCGCTGGCGGTGCTCTTCGAGCACCTTGGCGGGGACTTTTTGCGCAAAGGCCGGGTTCGCCAGCTTCGTCTCCACCTTCGCGATTTCAGCGCGGATCGTTTCCAGTTCCTTCGTAAGGCGCGCCCGCTCGGCGCCGAAATCAATCAGGCCGGTCGTGGGCAGATAGAGTTCGCCCAGCATGTTGCCGGCGCTCGGCGTGCCCTTGGCGGGGGTCCAGTCCGGGGCGACCAGCTCCACGGCTTCCGCGTTGAGCAGCAGTTTGAGCACTTCGACCTCGGCCGGGGGCAGTTCACCGGCGGGCTTGAGGATGAACTTCAGCTTCTTCGCCGGATCGAGCTTCAGCTCGCGGCGCAGGGTGCGGCCGAGGGAGACGAGATCATACTTGGCCTGGGCCACCCGGTCGGCGGTCTCATCGAGGCCGAAGTACGCCTTTTCGTCCTCGCTGAACGCCTTGGGCCAGGTGGCAAACATGAGCGTCTTGCCGCCGCGATCGTCCGGCAGGTCCTGGGCGTACCCCATGCCGTGCCACAGCTCCTCGGTGATGAAAGGCAGGAACGGATGGAACAGCCGCAGCAGGTTCCCGAGCACGAAGTCGATCACCGCCAGCTTGTTCACCTTGAGCTTCTCGTTGTCGCCGTGGAAGGCGGCTTTCGACGCCTCCACATACCAGTCGCAATACTCGCCCCAGAAGCAGCGGTACAGCGTGGCCGTGGCGTCGCTGAATTTGTATTCGGTGAAGGCCTGGGTGACCTCACGAATCGCCTGGTCCAGCCGTAGCAGGATCCACTGGTCGTCCGAGGTAAGCAGCGAAGGATTGATTTCGCCTTCGATGACGCTGTCAGCCGTGCCCATCATTTGGCGGAAGCGGCAGGCGTTCCAGAGCTTGTTGCAGAAGTTGCGGCCGAGCTCGACGGACTGCTCATCAAAGAGCACGTCCTGTCCGAGCGGCGCGGCGCGCATCACGCCGAAGCGCAGGGCATCCGCGCCATATTTGGCAATGAGGTCCAACGGGTCAGGCGAATTGCCGAGCGACTTCGACATCTTGCGGCCCTGCTTGTCGCGGATGATGCCCGTGAAATAGACGTTCCGGAACGGCAGGTCGCCCATGTACTCGTAACCCGCCATGATCATGCGGGCCACCCAGAAGAAAATGATGTCCGGCCCGGTGACGAGGTCGGTCGTGGGGTAGAACGCCTTCAGCGTTGCGTTTTTCGCATCAGAGGCCTTGTCATCCGTCCAGCCCATCGTGGCGAAGGGCCAGAGCCAGGAACTGAACCAGGTGTCGAGCACGTCGGGGTCTTGGGTGAAGCCCATCTGGTTCAACGCCGCCATCTCTTTGTCCGAAGTGGTCAGTGCACGGACTTCGATTGAACCGTCCTTTGCGACAAAGACATGGCAGTCGCTAATTTGGTTGGTTCTTGAGAATGAATGTATTGAACCGTCCTTTGCGACAAGGACATGGCAGTCGCTAGTCTGATTGGTTCCTGAGAATGAATGTGGAAGGAAAACTCCCCCGTCATTTGGGTTGTTCTCGAACTCTTCAGAAAAGTAGTTAGCATCAGCGCGGTTCAGACCAAGTTTTGTGAAGTCCGCGTCAGCGATTCGCTTAATCCACACCGGAATCCGATGCCCCCACCAGAGCTGGCGGCTGATGCACCAGTCCTGAATGCCGCTGAGCCAGTGATCATACACCTTGGCCCAGCGATCCGGATAAAACCGCATTTGGGCCGAGGGTTCTTTGGTGTTCAGCCCGGAGGGCTGACGGAGCTTAGCCCCGGGTAACACCCGGGGTTGGTCGCCCGAGAGCGATTCCACCCCGGCAGGGGTGGCGGAATCTTCCGGCACCCCTTCAGGGTGCGATCCAATTTGCGCGGCTTTCCCCGGGCGATGCCCGGGGCTAAGTTCCGTCAGCCCTCCGGGCTGTAACACACATGCCTTCGATTCCTCGACGCTCGGATACTTCAGAAACCACTGCTCGCTCAGGCGTGGCTCGATCGGCACGTCGGCACGCTCGCTGAAGCCCACGTTGTTCGTGTAAGGCTCGGCCTTCTCCAGCGCCCCGGCGGCTTCGAGAATCTCGTGCGCCTTTTTCCGCGCCACGAAGCGGTCCAGCCCGGCGAGATCCACGCCGGCTTCGGCGGTCATCTTGCCATCGGGCGTGAGGATATCGATGACCGGCAGCTTGTGCCGCAGGCCGATCTCGTAGTCCGCCTTGTCGTGCGCCGGCGTGACCTTCAGCACGCCGGTGCCGAAGTCGAACGTGACGTGCTCGTCCGCGATGATCGGGATGATCCGCTGTTCCTTCGGCACATCCAGCGGCAGCGCGCGATAGACGTGCTTGCCCACCAGATGCTGGTATCGCGGGTCGTTCGGGTTCACCGCCACGGCGGTGTCGGCCGGAATGGTCTCGGGCCGGGTCGTGGCAATGGTTAGGAAGGTGCCGGGCAGCTCCACCACTTCCACGCGGAAGTGATACATGAAGCCCTTCTGCTCCTTCATCACCACTTCCTCGTCGGAGAGCGCGGTGAGTGACGCCGGGCACCAGTTGACCATCCGCTTGCCGCGATAGATCAGGCCCTTCTTGTAGAGATCGACGAACACCTTCTGGACGCAGCGGGAATACTCCGGGTCCATGGTGAAGCGCGTGCGGGTCCAGTCGCACGAGGCGCCCAGCGCGCGGAGCTGCTTGAGGATGATGCCGCCGTACTTCTCCTTCCATTCCCAGATCTTCGCCACGAGCGCCTCGCGGCCGAGGTCGTCGCGGTGCTTGATCTCGCCGGCCTTCTTCAGCGTCTTCTCGACGACATTCTGCGTGGCGATGCCGGCGTGGTCGGTGCCGGGCAGCCAGAGCACTTCCTTGCCCTCCATGCGCGCCTTGCGGGCGAGGATGTCCTGGATGGTGTTGTTGAGAACGTGCCCCATGGTGAGCACGCCGGTGACATTCGGCGGCGGGATGACGATGGAATAGGCCGGGCGCGTGGCGGATACGCGGGCGGGATCGGCCGTGAAGCATTGCTGCTCCAGCCAGAAGTCATACCACTTCGTCTCAACGGACTGCGGCTCGTAGGCCTTCGGAATCTCGCTCATCTCGGTCCGGCGAGCCTAGCGGATGGACGGGCGCTTGGGCAACAGGCGTGAGTGGCGAGGAGCGCCGGTCTCCGACCCGGCGCGGCGTGATTTGGATCGAAGCACCGGGACGAATTGAAAATCCGACCGTAAAAAACCGCGCCGGATCGGAGATCGGCGCTCCGTCAGGGCCGATTCGGGGTCGCCCCGGCCGGCGCTTCCGGTGCGGGCTGGAACACTAGCAGCGAAAGGCCCTGACGCGGCAGGAGGAAGTGGACCGGGACCGTGCCATCCGCCGAAACTGTAACGACGGAACTTTCCAACTCCGCCAAAGCGGCGGCCTTGGTCAGCTCGGCCAGCTGCGGGGGCGTGGGTTGCTGCGGCGAGCCCTGCTTCTGCCAGACCGTGAAGGCGTTGCTGTGCGTTTCATCCACGCGGTAGTGACGGAGTTTCCACCGGCTGTCGGGCGTAAGTCCCGCGATGGAGACGGTCACTTCCGCCTCCGGCCCGGCCACATCGTCATCGTGATAATGCCAGACCAGCACCGACACGGTGTTGGTATCACGGGCGGCGAGGGCCGAAACATCGGGCGTACCGCGCACGCCGCCTTGCACCACGTCGGTTAACCCGAGCGCCGAGGGGCTTTCGACCGTCAGGCGCTGGCCGTGCAGCTTGGCCATCATGCGGAAGGTGTTCAGCACGGGCAGCTCCACGCCCCGGCTGGCGAGCGCGCGGAAGCCGGCAAACCAAGGTTGTCCCTCGAATTCAAACGCCCACGTGAGCGCGCCGGCCAGATTGACGCCGTGCTTCGCCGCCAGGTCATGCGCCCGGGCAAAACTCGCCGCCGTGTAGCTCGCGTAGAGCGCGCCATTGCGGTAGGCGTTCTGCGGGTACACCTCGGAGGAACAGGCCGCGCAGCCGTCGGGATCGGATTCGCCGATGACGATGGGCAGCGACTTCAGCTCCGGAAAACTGGCGACGAGGCCGAAGCCGGCGTCAAAATCCTGCAACTGCGCGGACAGTCCCATGCGCACATGGCCGTCCTGCACCGTGGGCGCGCCCTTCGCGTGGAAGGCGATGAAGTCGATCGGGGAACCGACCTTGCCCGTGGCGTAGTTCGTGCCGCGCAGGCAGTGCTCCAGGAAGTCGCGGAGGAACTTGGCTGCGCCGGCGTTGCGCGGGCTGGTCGATTCGGGTCCGCCCACCCGCGCATTCGGCAAGGCCCGGCGAACGCCGGCCACCGCGTAATCGTAGAGCCGGTAATATTCCTCGGGCGTGCCCTTCCAGTACGGGATGTTCGGCTCGTTCCAGACTTCCCACCACCACTGGTCGATCTCTGTCTTGCCGTAACGACCGAGGTAGCGGCGCGCCAGCTGGTAGTTCAGTTCCTCCCATTTGACGTAGTCCTTCGGCGGATAGGCCCAGCCGGTGTAGATGTCGCCGTAGTTATCGCCGGGCTTCCAATGGTGCCGGTACGGATAGGGATGCACCGACATGGCCTCGGGCATGAACCCCAGCTGCACGTAGGGCCGCAGCCCCTGCTGCCGGTAGGCGTCAAAGATCACATCCAGCGTGGACCAGTCGAAGATCGCGCGTCCACGGCCATCCTCACCATACACGCCGGTCGAACCCCACTTGAGCGCCCCCGTGCCGTCGCCGGAAGTGAGCAGGTTGTGCGTGCGGAAGAAGACCGGCGTGCCGGGATCAAGCCGGCCGAGCTGGCCGAGCAGCTTCCGACCGTCGGGCTGCGTGGCGTAGTTGGGCTCGTCCGCCCCGAAGAAGCGCCAGATCGGCTTCAGCTCGCCGAGTGGCTTGGCGGCATCCACGCGGAGGGCGACGGGAAACGATTCCGCGCTGGCCGCGAGTACACCCAACCCCAGCAGACAAGTGAGCAACCGGAGGAACATGCCCGCGACGTTGCGAGAGCATTCCTCCGCCGTCACGCAAAAGGAGCGACGCCGAATCACCGACGCCTAGGTGACGGTCAATTCCAGTCACCGTTCCGTCTGGCCGGACAGGGGAGGTTGGCCGAACCTGTGCGCGTTTCATGTCCGACGAGTTTGCCAGCCTGCTGCCGCCCGAAGAAGACGCGCTCCAACCGCTCCGCCAGCGGCTGGCCGCGCTGGCGCAGGCAGGCATCTATCTCGGCACCTCATCGTGGAAATATCCGGGCTGGCTCGGTTACCTCTACACGCAGTCGCGCTATGAGTTCCGGAGCCGGTTTTCCGAAACGCGCTTTCAGCAGCATTGCCTCACGGAATACGCGCAGACGTTCCAGGCCGTCGGCGTGGACGCCACCTATTACCACTTTCCCACGGAAAAATCCCTGCGCGAGCTGGCCGCGCATGTGCCGGCGGACTTCCGCTTTTCATTCAAGGTGACGGACGAGATCACCGCGAAGCGCTTCCCGCCCCTGCCCCGCCATGCCGAGCGCGGCGGCCTGCCCAATCCGAACTTCCTCAACGCCGACCTGTGCGTCCGCGAGTTTCTGCGTCCTCTGGAGGTGATCCGTGAGCACGTCGGGCTGGTGATGTTCGAGTTCTCCCGCTTCCACGCGCCGGATTTCGCGCGCGGCCGGGATTTCGTGGACGCGCTCGACCGGTTCCTGGGCGAATTGCCGGCCGGCTGGCGCTATGGCGTCGAGGTCCGCAACCGGAACCTGCTGCACCCGGAATTCTTTGGCCGGCTCGCCGAACGCGGCGTGGCCTATCTCTTCAACCAGTGGTCAGACGGCATCGCGCTGGACTCCCAACTGGATCTGCCCGGCTGTTGGACCACAGGTTTTTCCGGTGCGCGGCTGCTCACACGGCCAGGGACTGATTACGAAGAGCGCGAACGCCAACTGCAGCCCTTCGACCAACTGCGCGAACCGTTTCCCGAGGCCCGTACGGCGGCAGTAAGGCTGATCCGCGAGGCCACACAACGTGGCGTGCCGCTGTTCGCCCATTTCGGCAACAAGTTCGAGGGTTGCTCCCCGCTGTCGATCGCGGCCGTCGTCGCGGAACTGGATCAGACGGACGGCCTGCCGGAGAACTGAGCCTCATTTTTTCTGTGCGTTTTCGGCCCATGCCGGGCATTGCCTGATGAACATGACGCTGGCCGCCCACCATCCCAATGATGCCGCCCTGCTCCGCCAGTATGCGGAGCAGCGGACGGAGGAGGCCTTCGCGGAACTCGTACGGCGCAACATCGATCTCGTCCACTCCGCCGCGCTCCGGCAACTCAGCGGCAACGCGGCCAGCGCGGCGGATGTCACGCAGGCGGTCTTCACCGAGCTGGCGCGACACGCGGACCGGCTGGCGCGTCATCCGGCGCTGACCGGCTGGCTCTACACCATCACCCATCACCTGGCCACGCGGCACATCCGCAGCGAGACCCGCCGCCAGCGGCGCGAACAGGAGGCGCACGCCATGCAGGAACTGCTTCAGGAACCCGCCGCCGAACCGGCAACCGACTGGACCCGGCTCCGCCCCGTGCTCGACGCCGCGATGCACGACCTCGGCGAGACCGACCGTCTCGCCGTGCTGCTGCGTCATTTCGAACAACGACCGCTCGCCGAGGTCGGCGCCCGCCTCGGCCTGAGCGAGAACGCCGCCCGCATGCGCGTGGACCGTGCGCTCGACAAGCTGCATGCGAAGCTCGCGAAACGCGGCGTGACCTCCACTGCCGCCGCGCTCGCGGTCGCCCTCTCCGGGCAGGCCGTCACGGCGGCACCGGCCACGCTGACCGCTTTCGTCACCACCAGCGCGCTGGCGACCGCCGCTACGACCACTTCAGCGTTCGGACTCCTTAGCGTTATGGCCTCGACCCAGTTCAAGCTCTCCCTCACCGCCGTCCTGATCACCGCCACCCTGACGGGTGTCCTGCTCCAGCAGCGCACTCTCGGACAGTTGCACGCGGAAAATTCCGGTCTCGCGGCCCGACTCACCCAGCTCTCGGATAACGCCGAGGCCTTGCGGTCGGCCGCTTCCCGTAAAGCCGCATCCCTCACCCGCACCGGCGATCAGGCAGCAGAACTGCTGCGACTCCAGGCGGAAGTGGCCCGGTTGCGGGCGAACCAATCGGCCAAACTCGCGACCGCTCCCACTCCGCCGGAAGACGAAGACGATTGGGGCCGGGGCGCTTGGAACCAGTTTGTGGATCCCCGTATGGCTGCCGCCGGCCTGCTCGCCAAAGGGCTTCGCCTGACCGCGGACAGAAACCACGGACAGCCGACGGATTCTTTGGCTGATGTGGTTCACGAGCTGGAGCTGGACGAGGCGGGGCAGCCGCCTGAATTCAGAAGGGATACGCTGAAGAAAGTGCAGCGCCGACATCTGCTGGAACACTTCGAATTCCTGTTCCAAGGATCCTATAGCAACATCGTCAACCCCGCTTCCGGCATTGTCGTCCGCGAGCGGGAACCCTGGAAAACCAAGGACGGCCCCTGGATGAGGACCTATGGTTTTGCTGCCGGCACCTCGGGCGTCATCATCTCCAGCGAGGATGGAGATTTCAGCGCTTGGGAGGCGCAGCATCAGGTCCAGACCGGGATGACCAACGCCATGGGACCCATCGGCCAATGACCCACAAAACTCTCCTGTCGATGAACTCCAAGCGACTGAAGCTCGTCACCGCAGTTTTGCTGGCCGCCACTGCGGTCACCATTCTGATCCACCAGCGCCGGAACGTTGGGCGCTTGCGCGCGGACAATGCCGACCTCCAGAGCCGTATCGCCCAATTGTCTGAAAGCTCGGAGGCGCTGCGGCGATCCAGCCCCCTGCTGCCGCCTCGGTCCGCCTCCTCGCCGGCCCGTGCCGATGGGGCTCCGGTTGAACTGTTGCAGCTCAGGGCCGAGGTAGCCCGCCTGCGCCAGCCCCAGTCCCAGCAACCGGAACCGCCCGTATTTCCCTTTTCAGACCACTCCCAGCCCGTGACGGCCGAACAGATCCGGAAACAGGTCAGCGACTGGAACGGGAGAATCAACGACCAGATCGATAGCCCGCGCATGGCCGATACCGGACTTCAGAACGCCTCGGGCAAGGTCGACGGACATTTCTTGGGCTCGGTGGAAGCAGTGGCCGAGCGCTTTAAGGCTCTGGAAAAGTTGACCCCCAGCGAGCTGGAGCGGCTGAAGAAGGAAGATCACGTCGGCCTGTTGCAACGGTACGAATTGCTGTATCGGGGCTCGTTCAAAGACATTGCCAATCCCACCACCGCCGTCGTCTTCCGGGAGCGCAAGGCGACCCAGGATATCTCCGGCTCCTGGAGACGGTTTTATACCTTCGCCAACGGTCATCCCGGACTGATCACCAGCCTGGACGGAGATTTTAGCGCATTTGAAGCGGAGCATTCAGTCCAGATGAAGGAGAAGCCGGCGGGCCAATAAGCGCCTCCGATTTTCTGTGCGGTTTCCGGGGACGGCGGCTTTCCTTGGGTGAAGTGACCGTCACCGCCGACAGCAACGTCCTGCTACGGGAGTTTGCCGAGCACCGCTCGGAAAGCGCCTTTGCCGGCCTGGTCGGCCAGCACCTGAACCTGGTCTATTCGGTGGCCCTGCGGCGCTGCGGTGGCCGGACCGGGCTGGCAGAGGACATCTGCCAGACGGTCTTCATCGATCTGGCCCGCAAGGCGCACACTCTGCCGCACGAAGTGCTGGTGGCCGGCTGGCTTCACCGGCACACCTGCTTCGTGGCCGCGACCCTGCTGCGATCGGAGAACCGGCGGCACCAGCGGGAGGAAATCGCCATGCAACTGCAATCGCTCACGGAGCACACCGACTGGTCCCACCTCGCCCCGCTGCTGGACGAGGCGCTGCTCGAACTTTCCGGCCGCGACCGCGAATCGCTCGTGCTGCGCTTCCTCGAGCAACGCCCGCTCGCCGAGGTCGGCACGCGTCTCGGCCTGAGTGAAAATGCCGCCCGTATGCGCGTGGACCGGGCGCTCGACAAGCTCCACACGAAGCTGGCGAGACGCGGCGTGACCTCGACCGCCGCCGCACTGGCCGTGGCGCTGGCGGGCCCGGCGGTGACGGCCGCACCCGCGACTCTGGCCCCCATCGTCACCACCGCCGCATTGGCTGCGGCGGTCACCACCACTTCCACGGTCGGACTCTTCACGTTTATGGCCGCCACCAAGCTCAAACTCATCGCCGGCGCGCTGTTGCTCGCCCTCACCGGAACCGCGGTTGTCCTACAATCCCGTTCACTGCAAAGGCAGGAAGCGGAAAACACCGCGCTGCGCCAGCAGATCGCCCAACTGACCGAGGACGCGCAGGCCGCCCGCCGGAATGCGGCGCAGAGTGCCGAGGAAATGGCCCGACTGCGCCAGCCACAGGCGGAAGTATTGCGCCTCCGGGGTGAAGTGGCGCAGTTGCGAAAACAAGTCGGCAACCCCAATCGGGCGGCTTCGCCGACAGGCAAAGCGGCGGCGGCTCCGGGCCAATCCGCCGAGGAGGAAGAGGAGATTCCCAAGACCTTTGCACTCCGCCGACTGAGCGAGGCCAAGCTGCTTGTCCTGGGCTTCCTCCTATTTGCCAACGACCACAAAGACCAGTTCCCCGATTCATTGGAGACCGCCCTGGCCCAGGTCAAAACCAACCGGACTTCTGCCGAGGAGACGGCAGTGTTGTCGGCGCTGCAAACGGAGGATTTCGAGCTCCTGTTTTCGGGCTCGATCCTCGACGTCGCCAATCCCTCCGCCGCCATCGTCCTGCGCGAACGCGCGGCCTGGCAGGGTCCCAAGGGCGGCTGGATGCGGACCTACGGCTTTGCCGACGGCCACAGCGAAGTTCGCCGCAGCGACGACGGCGACTATCGCGCCTGGGAGGCGCAGCATCAGGTCCAGCTCAAGACCGGCACGCCCCCCGGATCGGGCGGAAATTAGTCAATTGGGGGGCACGGGACCGCGCGTCACGGCGGAGCATCCAGAGTATCGCCCGGAGGAGGGGGCAACGGCTGGGTCGCGGGCACCAGGTTGCCGGTGCCCGGATCGATCATCGGTTCCCGGTAGAGGAGCAGATGCTGGCCGGGGCCCCAGCGCGTGATCTCCTCGTCGGTTGCCCGGCGGGGCCAGACGAGGTCGGCGAATCTGGGTAACGCCCCGCCGTTGTCCATCAGGTCCAGACCGGGTGAATGGACCACCGGATTGCCATCAGGCTCCAGCCGATAACGCAAGGGCTCTCCGTTGATGAAATCACGGAGCGCTCCGGGAACCTCCTCCAGCGACTTCGGCCCTTGCCCGGTGCGCCGACGCACGCGTTCCACAGCCAAGGCCGTCAGCAGCACCCGCCGCCGGGCTTCCGTTTCCGTGATCCAACCCAGCACCGTGGTGGGCACGCCGCCATTGGCCCGCATCGCAAACGCCTGCGCGAGCGCACGGCTGTTCACCAGCGACTGGAGGGGTGACGGAGTGTTGGTCGTAAGCTGGAGGAAGGCCTGGTTAGTCGCCCCGGGAAGCGCCCGGATCGCGAGCCAGTTGGTCAATGTTGCCGCCCGGTGGAACAGCCCGGCCTGTTTCCGGTAAAATCCGATGATGATCGCCTCGTCAAGATAGCTGCCCTTCCGGGCGTAATCTTTCTGGCTCGACGCGTACTGGATCAGCCCCCGGGCGTCCCCCCAGGCCCGGCCGGGGTCGCTGAGCCCCTGACGAAAGAGCCGGGACAACCCGGGCGTCACCACACTATTGGTCAGGTATTCGCCACGGACTGCGGCGGTATAAAGCAGCATCTGCGTGGCGTGCAGCATCGGGACCTCCTCCACGCCGCGAAACAGATCCACCTGCGACCACTGCGCCGTCAGCTCCGCGAGCTGCCGGTCGGTCCAGACGTTGGTCTGCAACGCCTCCCAGGTCGCGGCGAAGGCCTGCCGCATCAGTCGGAGCCGCACCAGATGGGAAATTTCGCACGGCTCCGGCTCATAACGGGTGGCCAGTGCCGTCGTGGCGAGGAGGTTGGTCCAGGCGTCGGCCTGGTTGCCGGCACGCAGGGCGAAGGCCATCCGGGCCGTGAAGGCATCTGCGAGCGATTTCAGGCCGGCCAGATGCGGCAGCAGCAACGATGGCCCTTGCGGGACAAACCGGAGTGGCCGGTCGGCCCGGAGGACCTCCGCCGCTGCATCGAGCGGGGCCGCGACCGTTTGCAGGTCAGTGGCCACTTGCTCCCAGTTTCGTTCGCTCTGCCAGCCACAGCGCGCCGCGCTGCCCACTACCGGTTCCATCCATTCGAGGCCAGTGAGGGAGCGGAGCGGCTTCAGGGCAAAGCCGGCGTTGGTGATCACCGCCGCGCGGCCTTGCTCCTCCGGCGTGAGTTGGAACGCGAATTCCCGTAACTCCAGCTTGAAGCCCGCCTGCTTCGCCGCTTCGCGGGCGGTCTGGGCCGCGCGCTTGGCGGCCTCCTCTTCACTGGCCGCCACCGCCCGGAGCGCGCTGGCCAACAGGAGCAGGCCACATACCCAACGCGCTAACCAGGACTGTCTCATAACCAATCACGCGGGATGGCAGACCGGAGTCAGGCCGGCACCAGCTGCGGTCGGGCCGATGATTCAAAAGCCTTCCGCCGGGCCAGCCAGCGGGCGGAGAGCCCAAGGCCGACGCCGAAGATCAGGTGCGCAACCAGCGTCACGACCACGAAGCGCGGCGTGACGTTGATGCCGAACGTCTGCGGATATGGGGTGAACAGCATGCCCAGCTCCAGCCCGACCGCCATCACCACCGCCCATGCCCAATGCCGACGCGCACCATTGCCGACCATGGCGAGGTACATCACGCCAAACGTGCAGCCGTTGCTGAAGTGATACGCCCAGCCGAGCACCTGGGCGGTGAGGGAGTACGACGGCTGCTCGAGGGGCTCACCCAGGATCATCGCGCCGAAGCGGGGGAAGACCTTGAAGAGCGGCATCGGCGGCACCACGGCGGTCAGTCCCCAGCCCTTCGCAAAGACGAAGGGCAGCCGGAACACATCATAGGCGACCGCCGCGATGAACCCGCCCATCACCCCGATGAGCACCGCATTCCACAGCTGGCGGTCGCCCCGCAAACGGTCGGCGACCGCGAGGACCGTCAGCACGACCAGCGCGGGCAGGAACAGGAAAAAGGTGAACGTCCGCATCGGGCAGACCTTGTAGAAATCCAGCAGCAGGCACGCGATGGACGAGGCGGCGAGCAGGAACACCACGAACCGGCCGGTCGAGTTCCACCAGGTGCGCGGCGGGTGATTTGGAGGGGTGACTTCCATGCGAAGTGTTGTCGCGCCGGTCCGGAGGTTCGCCAAGGATTTTATTGCATCCGTCCGGTCCGAATGTGCGTTGTTATTTCAGCCATGTTTGCCCGGGCCGACCACATCGCACGCACCACGTCCGCCGCCGAGGCGGGCCTGAATGCGGCGCGGCTGCGGATCGTGCTTCTCACCGTGCTGGTGAACGTCGTCGGGGTCACGCTGCTCACGCTCGCGCCTTGGTCCGACTGGCGCACGGGCGTCGCGCTCAACCTGATCGACAACGCGCTGCTCCTCGGCTTCGCGCTGCGCCGGCGCGATCGCTTTCTTGGGCATCTGATCGGCTTCGGGCTGGTCGTCGGCTTCACCGAGCTGGTTGCGGATGCGTGGCTGGTGGATTATACGCGCACGCTCGACTACTCCGTCGGTGGCGGACCGATGCTCTGGCGGTCGCCGATGTGGATGCCCTTTGCGTGGGAGGTCGTCGCGGTGCAGTTCGCGGTGATTGGGGAGCGGCTGATGCGCTGGCGTCCCGGGACCGGGTTGCTCGCGACCGCGCTGCTCGGCGCGCTGAACATCCCCTATTACGAGGAAATGGCCCGGCGCATCCACTGGTGGCGGTACTCCGGCTGCCGGATGATCTCCGGCACGCCGTTTTACATCATCGTCGGTGAACTGCTGATCGCGGCCGCCTTCGCGCTGCTGTCGCCTTGGGTCCGGCGCGGCCGCCTGGTCGCGACCCTGGCTGCCGGCGTGATGGGAGGCGGCCTCATCTTCGTGGCCTATGCGGCCGCGTTTTTCCTGACCGACCGGCTTTTCTGAAACCTCGCGGCGGCACCGCGCCGTTTCCCTATGGGTTGCGAGTGGGCAGCGGTAGCGAACGGAACATGTGGGGCAACTGAGTGGGCACCGCCCGAAAGAATGCCGGGGTGGAAAGTTCGTCCTCAACCTGGGTGGCATACCCGGCGCCATCGGTGAGAAATGGCATCCCCAGCCCGACCGGGACCCGGGGGTCGAATGAATAAATACGCTCGAGTCCGTAAAAGGTGAACGGCTCGCCCGTGAGGCTGAATTCCGCGCCGGCCGGGGTCAGCTTCAGGGTGGTATGCACCGGCCCTGCCGTCGCGAAAATTGAGCTGTAGGCGGACGATCCGCCGAAGACGCCGGTAATGGTCACGTCCGCCAGCGTTCTGACCGCCGGTACCAGGACGGGTGTGAGATGGTCCTCATTCACGCCTTCAAGCGCCAGTTCCACGAACTGGTTGTCACCCCAGGCCAGTGCGGTCGAATCTGCCGTCAGCACCACGCTGTGCCTGGAACCGGTGGCGAGTCTTATGACCCATGCGTTTGATTTGGCGGCGGTGAAATCCACGACGGCGGGCTTGAGCCGTGGGTTCCGGGTACCGTCACCCATTTGCCCCTTGTCATTATTGCCCCAAGCCAGCACCCGCCCAAAGCCGGTCAGGGCGAGGCTGAAATCGGCCCCGGCGGACAGAGCAGTGACCGGAGCTCCCGGTGGCACGCCGGTCAGATCCACGGCCACCGGCGACAGATGATCCATGATGGTACCGTCGCCCAGCGCACCTTCCCCGTTGTAACCCCAGCCGAAGATTTGCCCGTCTGACGTCAACGCCAGGCTGAAAGAACCGCCGGCGGCAATCGCCGTGACCACCTTGCCAGCCAGGCCCCCGCCAATATCGACGGCCACTGGCACCCGGCTGTCATTCGTCGTGCCATTGCCCAACTGGCCGAAATCATTGTGGCCCCAGGCAAACACCCGGCCGTCACTGGTCAGCGCCAGGCAGTGGAGGGCACCGGCGGCGATGGCCGTGACCTTCCGCCCCTGCAAAACCCCGTTGGTGTCCACGGCCTGCGGGTAAAAGATCAGGTCGTTCGTGTCACCGGTGCCGAGCTGACCATAATGATTCAACCCCCAGCCAAAAACCCGCCCATCGGCCGTCAGCGCATAACTGCTGTCCATACCGGCTGCGACCGCAACGAACGGTGAGCCGGTCAGCTCCGGACCCGCTTTCGAGGCCACCACGCCCTGGTCACCGCCACTGACACCATTGCCCAATTGGCCGCGCGTGGACGCCCCTTCGGCGAACACCTTGCCATTGGCGCTGAGGAGCAGCAGGTGAGCGGCACCGGCCGCTGCGGAAACAATGGCGTGCCCCGCGAGCACACCGCCCGAATCCACCACGCCTTGGGGCAATTCACCGAAGACAGTCACCGCCGACCGGGCGGGCAGGGTCAGCGCCACGAGCAGCGCACCGAGCAATAGTAGGGCGGAACGATTCATGATCGGACGGAAGTGGAAGAATCCTATATGGCTTCTGCGTCTGATAGCAGCGGTATGAGCCCGGCTGGTCAAGTGAGGATGGGTGGCTTTCCCCGGCTCCCGGTAACATCCAGGTACCATCTGGGCTAAATCTTTTTCGGGATTGGCGCAGCCCTTGACGGAATTACGGGGCGGAGAGCTAGATGGTTTCCGGTTCTTAACCCCATGAACCAACCGACTCTCCTTTCGTGTCTCGCCTCCCAGCGTGGCCTTTCCGAGGAGGCCGCCCAACGGTATCTCTTCCGCCGTGGGGTCGGTCCCTGGAAATGGCCTTTGGTCTGGCTGCTCCTCCGCCGCCGGCCGGAAATCTTCCGCGCCGACCGCGAAGTGCTGCGCTTCGTCGAGCAGGCCCGGAATCCCTCCCAGTTCGAGGACGCCATTGAAACCATCCACACGCGCCTGCTTGGGGAGCAACCCTTCTGGCGCGGCACCCTGGGCCTGCGAGTTTCCAGCGGCCGGCTGCGCTCCGTAGCCTACGAGGCCTTCGCCCAGGCGGCCTTGAAAGGATAGAGTTTTCGGCAACCTGCCTTTCCGTGGCGGTCTTTTAGGGCGTCAATCCCTGCATCCGGCCGGCCGTGGGACACGTTTAACAGGCGTCTCCCGCAGCTTTGGAGATGCTGCTTGCCCGGCCGGATTTTTGCGGCCATGAGTTTTTCAGCCACCCGGGGCAGCAATGGCGGAGGGAAATCTTCCGTAGCTGCCGAGCGGGCGGCTTTTTGCTGCCCGCACGTTGAAAAACCAGCGTCGCCGGTCCGCGTGGAAACGACCGGTTTGGGCAGCCATGTATACGCGTCACTCCGTTTTCCTCGGTCTCACCGCCGGCCTTACCGGCCTCCTATTGCCTGCCCGGTTGCAGGCTCACGATCCGGAGCTGATGGAGAAGACGACGATCACCGGCCGTGCCGATTCCCTGTTGAATATCGCCGACGCCGCGAGCGAAGGCTACGTCGGGGAGGATCATCTGGAATACCGCCCGCTCCTCCGGCCCGGCGAGGTGCTGGAAACGATCCCCGGTGTGATCGTCACGCAGCACAGCGGCTCGGGGAAGGCGAACCAGTACTTCCTGCGCGGCTTCAATCTCGATCACGGCACCGACTTTGCCACCAGTGTGGATGGGGTTCCCGTGAACCTGCCCACGCACGCGCACGGCCAGGGTTACACGGACCTGAACTTCCTCATCCCCGAACTGGTGGACACCGTGCACTACCGCAAGGGGCCGTATTACGCCGATGTGGGTGACTTCGGCTCGGCGGGCGCGGCGGACCTGAGCTACGCCAACACCCTGGATCGCGGTCTGGCCCAGCTGGAAGCCGGCAGCTTTGGCTATGCCCGCGCGCTGTTCGCCAATTCGTCCAATGCCGGTCCGGGCAACCTGCTCTATGCCGTGGAATTGTCGCACGATGACGGTCCCTGGCAGCAGCCGGAGGATTACCAGAAGATCAACGGGGTGCTGCGTTACAGCCAGCAGCAGGGCGATACCGGCTTCAATGTCACCGCCATGGCCTATGCGGGGAAATGGAACTCGACGGACCAGATCGCCGAACGCGCCGTGTCTTCGTTGGCCAGTGGACGGTTCGGGGAGATTGATCCGACGGATGGTGGCGATTCCCACCGGTTCAGCCTGAGCGCCGAATGGCATCGGGAAACCGAGAACGGCCACACGGAAGTCGAGCTCTATGGGGTTTACTACGACCTCGACCTGTTTTCGAACTTCACCTATTTCCTCGACGATCCGGTCCACGGCGACCAGTTCGAGCAGCACGACCAGCGGGGCTTCGGCGGGCTCAAGGCGCATCACACCTGGCAGTATGATCTGCTGGGCATGGACACTGAAAGCACCGTGGGTGTGCAGGTGCGGGGCGATGACATCAGCAACGGGCTCAACCACACCGAGGCGCGGAATTATCTGTCCACCACCCGCGAGGACAACGTGGGACAGATCAGCGTGTCACCCTATGCGGAGCAGAAGACCAAGTGGACGGACTGGTTTCGCAGCACGCTGGGCCTGCGGGCGGATTACTATCATTTCGACGTGGCGAGCAACCAGCCGCTCAACAGCGGGACGCGCGACAGCACGCTGGTCAGCCCGAAGGGCAGCCTGGTGTTCGGGCCCTGGGCAAAAACCGAACTCTATCTGAGCGGCGGTCTGGGCTTTCACAGCAACGACGGCCGGGGCGCGACCACGCACGTCCTGCCCAACGATCCGACGACGGCCATCAATCCGGTCGATCCGCTGGTGCGCACCTATGGCGCGGAGGTGGGAGTTCGCACGCTGGTTCTTCCCGACCTGCAAAGCACCCTGTCGTTCTGGTGGCTGGATCTGGATTCGGAACTGGTCTTCTCCGGGGACGGCGGCGACACCGAGGCCAGCCGCCCCAGCCGGCGCTACGGCATCGAGTTCGCCAATTATTACACGCCGAACAAATGGCTGACCTTCGATGCCGACTTCAGCTGGTCGCACGCGCGGTTCCGTACGGAGGAGTACGATCCCATCACGGGCAATCCCATCGGCCGGCAGATTCCCGGCAGCATCGAGACGGTGCTGGCCGCCGGCGTTAGCCTGCATGATCCCAATCCGGAGCACGGGTTTTTCGCCAGCCTCCGCTTGCGCTACTTCGGACCGCGTCCGCTGGTGGAGGACGACTCGGTGCGCAGCAACCAGACCCTCCTACTCAACGCTCAGGCCGGCTACCGCTTCAACCGGACGTGGTCGCTCGCGGTGGATGTGTTCAACCTGCTCAACCGGAAGGACAGCGACGTCGACTACCTCTATGCGTCGCGCCTGCCCGGCGAGCCGGCCGATGGGGTAAACGATATCCATTTCCATCCCGTGGAACCGCTCGCCGCCCGCGTGACGCTCACGGCAAGGTTTTGAGCATTCTGCGTCGGTGTTTTCTGATGGAGCGCGGGTGTGGCGGAGCCCACCCGCAGCAACTTCCGACGGCCAATTGAAGCTGCGAAAAATTGGACGCTTCCGATGCCAATCCCGTTGCTGCGACTGGTCCTCCGGACACAGTCGCCCTCCGGCCGCGCCTAATCATTCACCCCGCTCCCTTGCTCCCCTGCTCCGCCTCAATAGACGTACACAAACTCGTTCGAGCACAGCAGCGCCTGCGTATAGCTCTCCCAGGGGCTCAGCGTTCCCCGCTGCACGGTCATTCCGGAGTTTTGCAGGGACGCATACTTGTCCTTGAGCACCGCAGTCTTCTTGAAGACGGCCTTCTTTGTCGTCGGTCCCTTGGGCCGCTCGCTGCCGTAGAGCAGCTGGTAATTCCGGTCGATGTACTCGCGCGCCCACTGGAGTTCGCGCGGCTGCGGACGCCGCTGAAACAGGATCTGGTAGATTGCGGTGATGCGCGCATCGTCATCGTCGGACTCATCGACCTCGGGGCGGCTCATCACATGCCGGGCCACGTCCACGGTCATCGGGCTGTTCATGAAGAACAGCGCCTGCTGCGGCACGATCGTGCTCACGCGACGGGTGTTCACCATCTCCGGATCGCTGAAGTCGAACTGCGAGAGCAGGTCCGAAAGCCGCAGGCGGTCCACGTAGCCGTAGATGCTGCGACGATAGCTGTACGGCTCGTCGGTGAGGTTCACCGGCTTGCCGCCGACGGTGGTGTCCATTTTGCCGGTAAGATCCACGAGCGAATCGCGGATCGACTCGAAATCGAGCCGGCGCAGGTTCGCGCGCCAGACGAGGCGGTTGCCCGGATCGCGGGCGTCCTGGTCGGATTGGCCTTCGCTGCTTTGCTGATAGGTCGCCGAGAGCATGATGAGCCGGTGCAGGCGCTTCATGGACCAGCCACCCTCCACAAAGGTGGCGGTCAGATAATCCAGCAGCTCCGGATGGCTCGGCGGCTCGGACATGTTGCCGAGGTCATCGGGCGAGGGCACGAAGCCCCGGCCGAAGTGGTGCATCCACACACGGTTCACCGCGACGCGCGCGGTCAGCGGGTTGCGCGGATCGGTGATGGCCTTCGCCAGCTCCAGCCGGCCGCTGCCCTGGGTAAACGGCTTGCGATCGGTGCCGCACAGAATCTCGAGAAAGCGGCGCGGCACCACGGGACCGTGTTTGTTCCGGTCGCCCCGGATGTGGACATAGCTGTCGGTCGGCTTGGACTTGTCGGCGACGATCATCGCGCGGCCCGGCGCACCGGGATGCGTGAGACGCAACTGGCTGATCGCGGGAAAGACGAATGTGTTGAGCGTCTTGGGCTCAAAGGGCGGCGGGCCCTCCCATGCCTTGCGACCGGGCATGCCGGACATGAAAGCCTGCAGCTTCTCGGTGGTCGCAATCTCGGCCGCGGTGGGAATATAGTAGGGCGTCTGCACCACCTGGGCCATCGCCGCATCTTCAGGCGCATTCGTGCCCTCCAGCTTGCTGCGCGTCTGGATCAGGCCCGTCGTGTTGGCCATCGCCCGCGCGAAAAGCTGGCCGTACACGCGGGCGACCTCCTCCAGTGACTGCGGCTTGAGCCCGGACAACGCCTCAACGACGAGCGGGTTCACCGGGTTGTTCTTGCTGAGCAGCGCGTGGTTGAGGAGCTCGGTCGCCTTTGCTGCAAATTCGTTCGTGGAAAGTTTGCTCAGGCGGGCGAACGGACCCAGCACCGGGTTCGCGATGTCGAGCTTGATGGCTTGGACGATCTCACGGTCCTCGGGATAGATCCCATACTCCTTGGCGATGGCCTGGCGTTCCGGTGAACGGCCCTTCTTCGTGACCAGCATCAGGTAGCCCTCGGCCTTCCTTTGAAACTCGGGCAGGTGCTTCTGCAAAAACGCGTAGTAGATCGTCCGGTTCCGGGCCTCGAGTTCAGCCAGCTTGAACTGGTAGTTCGAGCGCTCCTCCGGATCGGCGCTGCCCGGGAGTTCCGGCTGGTCGTACGGCTCGGTGATGTTCGCGAAGATGCCGTGCAGCGAGTAATAGTCGGCGGTCGGGATCGGATCGAATTTGTGATCGTGACAGCGGGCGCAGGCGACCGTCAGTCCGAGCATGGCCTTGCCGGTGGCGTCGATGCGCTCGTCGATGAGATCGTCGCCGCTGTCGAAGCGCTTCCCGACCGTGAGGAAACCCAGCGCGGCCAGGCGCGGGTCATTCGGCTTGGTGTCGGGCAACAAGTCGGCAGCGAGCTGCTCGGTGAGGAAATCGTTCCAGGGCTTGTCGGCGTTGATCGCCTTGATCACGTAGTCCCGATAGGTCCACGCGTATTCGTAGCGGTAGTCCTGATAGCGGTTTTTCGCGCCGTCGCCGGAGAGCCCGGTGGTGTCGCTGTAACGCGCCGAATCCAGCCAGTGGCGGCCCCAGCGCTCGCCGTAGCGGGGCGAGGAGAGCAAGCGGTCCACAACTTTTTCAAAAGCATTGGGCGAGGCATCGAGGATAAAGTCCTTTACCTCCTCGACCGTCGGCGGCAGGCCCGTGAGGTCGTAGGTGGCACGGCGGATCAGCGCCTCCCGGCTCGCCGGCGGGTTCGGCAGCATGTGCTCCTTTTCGAGCCGGGCCAGGATGAAGCGGTCCAAGTCGTTCTTCACCGCCGAGGCATCCTTCACCGCCGGGGGCGCAGTTTTCTTCACCGGCTGGAAGGCCCAGTGCAGGCGCGCCTCGGGCGACATGCCGGTGAGCCGCTTTGGGCCGCCGGTGCGCGGGTCCACCGCGCCGTCCGCGATCCACTGGCGCAGGATGGCGATGTCGGCATCCGGAAGCTTGCCGCCCTCCTTTTTCGGCGGCATCCGGAGCTCGTCGTCGGTGTAGCTCACCGCCTTGAGCAGCAGGCTGTCGTCGGGCTTCGCCGGTACGATGGCCGGCCCGTGCTCGCCGCCATGCTCCCAGCCACCGCGCGAATCCAGCGTCAGGTCGCCCTTGGACTTGCCAGCGGCGGCGCTGTGACATTTCTCGCAGTGCTCCGCCAGCAGCGGCCGGACCTTCGTCTCAAAAAACTCGACCTTGGCGCGATTCGGTGGCGGCTCCGCCGCAGCAACGGCGCGGACGAGTCCGATCGCAGCCAGACCGGCCAACAGCAGCGTGGGCCGGGCGAACTTCATGCTCATGCTCAGGC
>CAIVQH010000021.1 GCA_903907995.1 uncultured Verrucomicrobiota bacterium
ACATGCGCCGCGAAGTCGCCGCCTGGCAAACCAGCCGCAACACCCGTGGCGCCCCGGTCAACTGGCGCTTCACCACCCCAGACGCTCGCATCAAACTCTTTCGACTTTATCCGAAACTATAGACGTTACAGGATACTAGGGGGTGGCGTTGACTCCGGCGTCCTCACGGCGGGCAAAGCCACAGGTTCACGCTGCGAGGGGGCGACGAGTTCAACGCGGTCACGCTGCCGCGTGATTTTGCCAATCGCATTTCTGTCGGGTGAGAAGGGGGTCTCAATCCAACGACAGCCGGGAAACAACCGGCAGTTTGAAGCCAACGGCTGCCGCCAGCGGGCCGCCGGTTACGAAATGGTGGCGTGAACTCCCGATCTCGAAATTCCTACGCCATCCCCTTGGCGCGCGCCTTGAGGGCGGCGAGCAGGGCGGTGGTGACCGGCGTGAGCTGGCCACGCCACAGCGCGCCCATCACGACCGGGGGCACGTCCGCCAGCGGCAGGGCGCGTAGGCCGGTGGAGAATTCCCGGCCCGGCACCGCCACCGTCAGGCCGATGCCGAAGCCGCTGGCAATATAGCTGTCGATCAGTTCCAACGCCGTCACCTCGATGCTGGGCGGCCACTCCAGACCCCGTTTCGCGAGCAGTTCGCGGAAGCGGCGCGGGATCATCTCATTCGGCGGCAGCGTGACCAGCGGCTCCAATTCGGAGCCGGCGGCCAGCCCGTCGAGCAGCTCGGTCGAGGTCTTCGCCTTGTGGCCCTTGGGCAGCAGCAGGACGAGCGGCAGCTCCAGCAGGGGTTCGCTGTGCAGGCCCGAGGGCGGCTTGCCGTCCAGCACGGTCACGGCGAAGTCGATCTCCTGCCGGTCCAGCCAGTTTTCGACCTGCGGCTGGTGGGCGTCGCGGAGGGTGAGCCGCAGGTTGGGAAATTTCTTGCGCACGGACTGCAGTACCACCGGCAGATGCTCGCGCAGCGCGATGACCGGGGCCGCCACGCGCACCGTCTGCACCGTGCCGCCCCGGATGCGTTCGCCGACCTGATCAATGTTGCCGAAGAAGGGCAGGATGAAGTCGTAAAGCTCCTGGCCGGCCGCCGTCAGCTCGAAGGGCCGCCGGTTGAAGAGCTTCACGCCGAGGTCGGACTCCAGTTGCAGGATCTGCCCGCTGATCGCCGGCTGCTGGATGCCGTAGGGCATGTTCCGCACCGCCTCCATGATCCCGCCGTGCCGGGCGACGTAGTAGAACAGTTCGAGGTGATGCGTGTTCATGAGCGGCGGGAGGAGATTGAACAACGAAGAAACAAGGGATCAAAGAAAAGCGGTTTCGATGGCAGGTAGGCTGGCGGACCCGGCCGGATCGTGGCCGGAGCGCGGCTCTGTGAGCCGCAGCAGGCTGCCTAGCCGGACGCATTCGCGCTTTTCCAGCCTGCCGTGTCAGGAAAGTTGCTGCGGCTCACAGAGCCGCGCTCCGGTTGCTCTTCGTTCCTTTGTTCGTTGGTTGTTCATCAATGCGCCCCGTCGTGCTCGCGGATGTATTCCTGCTTCAGGCCGAGGGCTTCCGGGGCGTGGAGGACGAGCATCTTCATGCGGATGTCCGCCGGGACCTCGCGGGCGGTGAGTTTGGAGACGATCACCATCAGTGTGATGGCGAGCGGGACGGCCCAGATGGCGGGCTGCTCGGAGAGGATGCGCAGAAGCGGATGCGCGGCCCAGAAGTCGGTGAGGGCATAGGGCTTCAGCGTGGCGAACCAGCCCGGCTCGGGCACACCCAGTGATTTGAACTTCGCCGCCTGCGCGGTGAAGAAGGTGGTCCAGCTCGCGACCGAGATCGCAGCGACCGCACACAGTCCGCCGGTGAGCATGCCCGTGGCCGCGCCGCGCGTGGTCATGCCGCGCCACCACACGCTCATGAAGAGCAGGGGGAAGTAGCTCGCGGCAGCGATGGCGAAGGCCTGGCCGACCATGAAGTTGATCTCGAAGTTCTCGACCAGTGTGCCCAGCAGCACCGCCACGAGGCCGATGGCCACGGCGCACCACTTGAACATCTGCATCCGCTCCGCCGCCGTGCTCTTGGGCCGCAGGATCCGCCCATACACATCGTGCGCGAGCGCACCGGTCATGGAGACGAGCAGGCCGGAGAAGGTGGACATAAAGGCTGCGAACGCACCGGCACAGGTGATGCCGCTGAGCACGGAACCCAGCACGCCGAAGCGTTCGTTCAGGATCGTGGGCAGCTTGAGCACAAGACCGTCGGTACCGCCCACGCCGGCGCCCTCGTACAGCGAGGGCATGAGGTTGCGTCCCAACGCGCCAAACACTGGCGGGAAGACGTAGAAGATGCCGATGAGGATCATCACCCACATAGTCGTGCGCTTGGCGGCCGCGCCGTCGGGGTTGGTGTAGAAACGGACCAGGATGTGGGGAAGTCCGGCTGTCCCGCACACCAATGCGATGATGAGCGAGTAGGTGTAGAGCAGGGCGTATGGCTTCGCGTTGATCGGCGTGATGATCGCGTCCTTGGTCAGGAAGGCCTTGAAGACGTTGCCGGGCTCGCGGAGGACGGTGATGCCGTTGGTAGTGAGCAGGGAGCGCAGCTTGGTGAGCCGTTCCGTGATGTTTGAAAAGCTGATGGTGGGCTGTTTGATATTCTGCTGCATCAATGCTGGCGCGTAAGTCAGCACATAGTTGTTATTGAAGTTCCCCGGTTCGGAAACCAGGATGTTGCGCGCATAAATGTTGGCCAGATCGATTGCTGAAATCTGACCTTCGGGCCAGGAGCCGGGTGTTTCAGCGCGTTCAAGTTTGAAAGCCAAAAACCCTAGTGTCGATTTGAGATCCTGGCCGAGCGGGACCGCCTTGTTGGTTTCCATTTCGCCATGAAATTCAATTTTTGGCAGTGCCGCCTTGGCGGCCTTGGTGGTCAGTGGCCCGAACGGGTTCAGCCACGTCTCGTCCTTGGGCGCCTTGGCCGTCAGCGGCTGGCGGGAGACGGAACCAGGGCTGCTGGGCGTGTTCGCCAGCCCATTGGCGATGTTCCGGTTCCAGACGATTTGTCCCGCCGCATCTGGTAGATTCACATGCCGGTCACCAATGCGCACGATGACGGAATGGTAAGAAACGTTGGTCATCAGGGACAGGCCGTTGGTGTCGGCGCCCTTTGTGCCAGCGGCGATCTTGGCGAGATCGCCAGGTGTGGTGATCATCGCGAACCCGACACTTGCTCCGGGAGCCAGTGTCATTGATGGGGCCGGGACCTTGGGTGCGGTTGAATTGGATGCAATTTCCTCCACAGCCAGCGCGGCGAAGTAGGCATCAAGTTTCTTGGTTTCAATGGCGCGGAAATGATCTTCGCCGACCGGCACCAGGGTGATGCCGTTCCCGGCGAGCCCCTTTTCCATCGCCTGCTTCAACAGCGCAGCGGAATCCCGCTCTCCGTGAACCGTGATCAGAACCCCGTTAAACTTGTGCGGGTCCAAAAGATCTTGCCGGTTCAGTTGACCGTCGAGGATCCGGTCCAGTTTGCCCGAAACCTCGGCCTGCCCCGGCAACAGCGTCCGCTTGACGTAGCTCTCGTATAAACCCAGAACCTGAGCAGCGGGAACATTCTGAAGTTCCATCATGGCTCCGCCAACGCCCGAGGGGAGAGGGATGTCGGTCATCGATTGACGGACCGTCACCGACTGGCGAATGGTTTCGGGACCGTAACCCTCTTCGGGTTTCACACCCATCGTCGCAGGCTGACCTTTTTCCGCCTGAGCCGGACGAAACTCGATGCCGTAGTTCGCGGCATTGGCGGTGGGCACGAGTTTGTAATACTCAGGGGTGATATGGAACAGCATCAGTCCGTTGTCGGCCAGGACTTGGGCGATGTGCTGGTCGAACTCATCGCGTGTCAGTGGACCCGACTGCGAATAGGCGATCCGATGGTTGAGGAGACCAGGTGCCGTATAGCCCGAGACGCTTTTGACGCCCCACTGCCATACGTGGCTCTGCGTGTAGTTCAGGAGGATGTCCGCCACAGTGTACGACCCTGCCGGCATCGATACGCTCATCCTCCGTTCTTTCCCGCGAAGGTCGGTCCAGAGATTTTTCCAGCCCGGAAGATTCCCTCGGGACATTCCCCCGTCATAGACATACAGATTCTCGTCTGGGAGTCGGCCATTGCGGCCGGGCACTGGTCCCACATGGATGGCAACCATCGCCTCGCTGGCCCTCGTAGCCTCGTGGCTACCGCTGCCATTCACGCCCAACTGCTTCCCGTAACTGCCATACACGCTCATCAGCACGAACACCGGCACCGAGATCGCGAACATCTTCGCCCAATATTGAAAGGCCTGCACCAGCGTGATGCCCTTCATGCCGCCGAGGGCGACGTTGAGCGTGATGACCGCGCCGACCAGCACCACGCCGACCCAGTAGGGCAGGCCCTTGTGGCCCATGAAATCGATGTCCTTGAAGATGTAGGCGAGCGTGGTGCCCGCGCCCTTCATCTGCGGCATGGTATAGAAAAAGCCGATGAACAGGACGAAGATGACCGCGATCTTGCGGAAGACCGGCGAGTCGTAGCGGCCCTCGGCGAAGTCGGGAATTGTGTAGGCCCCGAAGCGGCGCAGCGGCCCCGCGATGAACAGCAGGAGGAACAGGTAGCCGCAGGCGTAACACACCGGATACCACAGTGCATCGTACCCGCTCGACATCACCATGCCCGCGACGCCCATGAACGACGCGGCACTTAGATACTCACCCGAGATGGCGGAGGCGTTCCAGCCCACGCTCACGCCGCGGCCCGCCACGAAGAAGTCCGCCGCCGACTTGGACTTCCGCGCCGCCCAGAAGCCCATGAAAACCGTCACGACGACCGTGATGGCGCTGAACGCGAGGATGTACGGATCGACCAGAGCAAGCATGGGAAGGATTTAATTTGGAAAACAGGAAAGCAGGAAAAAGACAGGGCAGGGGGATTTAGCGAATGGCTCCGGCTTCCGATTTTGCGGGTTCGACGTGTTCACGTCCGACACGTTTGATGGTGAGTGGGATGGCGGCGAAATTGAGCAGCAGCCCAGTTTCCAATCGGGCCGCTTTTAGGTAGGAACGGACGGTGGCGAAAAATATCAGTTCCAACTCAGTCACTGCCTTGAGTTCTACAACTACCGCTTCCTCCACCAACAAATCCAAGCGATGCTCGCCGACTGTCTGGCCGCGATATTCGATGGGGACGCTCTTTTGCCGTTCGAACCGTAGTCCGGAAGCGGTCATTTCCACTGCCAGTGCCTGTTCGTAGACCGACTCCAGAAATCCCGGCCCCAACGCCTTATGCACGCTGATCGCGGCTGCGATTATCCGGCTGGTTAGTTGGTCGTGGTGAAGCATCTGAAGGGATTTAATTTGGAAAACAGGAAAGCAGGAAAAAGAAGGGGGACGGTTCAGTTTCTGTTCCGGTTTTCCTGTTTTCCAGATTCAACTTCTCTTACTTCTGAGTTTTCGAGCGCGATGGAGCGGCGGATGAAGACCCAGGCGATCACCCAGACGAAGGGGAAGAACAGCACTCCGAGGATCAGCCAGGTGAGGGTGAAGCCGCCGACGCGCGTGGCCATGGCCTCGGGCTGGAAGTAGTTCAGGAGCGGCAGGGCCAGCAGGGCGAGGAGGAAGGTGCCGGCGCAGGCGACGGACAGGCGCAGTTGCCGGCGCTTGAGGCGCGCCAGAAATTCTTCCGAGTGGATATCGGCGGTCGCTGGGTTTGGGGCAGGGGCTGGCATGGCGAGAGCCTGCCAAGCGTTCCGGGCGCCGACAATCCCCGTCTAACAATCAGAGCAATGAAACGAAAAAGAGCGCGGACGTGAACGTCCGCGCTCCCTTCGTTGATCGAATGATCTGGGCTCAGGTCCCCGGAAGCGGCGGGGTCTCGCCGATGGCCTCGTCCTCTTCCTTCTCGGAGATGACAGGGGCGATGGCCTGGAGTTTGTCCTTCTCCTCGAGGTTGATGAGCTTCACGCCCATCGTGTTTCGGCCGGCCTCGCGTATGCCCTGGACCGGGATCCGGACCATCTGGCCGCCGTTGGTGATGAGCATGACCTCATCGGTGTCGCGCACGGTGAGGGCGCCGACCACCTGGCCGGTCTTGTCCCCAGTCTTCATCGTGATGATGCCTTTGCCGCCACGGGACTGGAGGCGGTACTCCTCGAAATCCGTCCGCTTGCCGATGCCATGCTCGCCGGCGACGAGCAGGGTGGCGTCTTTTTCCACCAGTGCACAGGCGACGACCGCGTCGGTTTTCTCCAGCTCGATGCCCTTCACACCCCCGGCGTTGCGGCCCATGGAGCGAACCTGGCCCTCGTCGAAGCGGATGCTCATGCCCTCTTTGGTGATAAGCACTATTTCGTTCTGACCGGTCGTAAGGCGTACTTCCACGAGGCCGTCACCCTCCTCAAGCGAGACGGCGATGATGCCACCTTTGCGGACGTTCTGGAAATCGCTGAGGGCGGTGCGCTTCACGGTGCCCTGGCGGGTGACGAAGAAGAGCTCGTTGGTCTGCTGCCAGGTCTGGTCCTCCTTGTTCGCGCCGTACTTGGCGTTCACGCGGACGAGCGTCTGCACCTTCTCTTCGGCGCGCAGTTCGAGCAGGTTCGCGATGCTGCGGCCCTTGGCCGCGCGGCCCATGTCGGGAATCTCGTGGACGCGCTCGACGTAAACGCGGCCGAGATTGGTGAAGAACATCAGGTAATCGTGCGTGCTGGCCGTGAAGAGTCGCTCGATGAAGTCGGCATCCTCCGGCTTCTCCGCCTCGCGGGTGGCCATGCCGATGACGCCCTTGCCGCCCCGGCGCTGGGCGCGGTAGCTGGAGACGTTGGTGCGCTTGATGAGGCCGTTGTGCGTGAGGGTGACGATGACACCCTCATTGGCGATGAGATCCTCGATGGCGATCTCGCCCTCGTCGGGGACGATGTCGGTCCGGCGCGGGTTGCCGTGCTTGTCTTTGATGTCCTTGAGCTCCTTCTTGATGATGGACATCACGCGCGACTCCTTGGCGAGGATGTCGAGGAGGTCCTTGATCTTCTCGACCAGCTCGGCGTATTCGGCGCGGACCTTGTCGATTTCCAGCCCGGTGAGCTGGTAGAGGCGGAGTTCGAGGATGGCATCCACCTGCCGCTCGGTGAGCGCGTAGCGGCCGGCACTGCTCAGGCGGTCCGCGCTGCGGATGAGGATGCCCCAGCGCTCGACCTGGGCCCGGGTCCACTCGAAGGCGAGCAGCTTCACCTTGGCCTCGTCGCGGTTCTTCGAGTTGCGGATGATGCGGATGAACTCGTCGAGGTTGTTCAGCGCGCAGACGTAACCCTCGAGCAGCTCGGCGCGTTCCTCGGCCTTGCGCAGCTCAAAGCGCGTGCGGCGCAGCACCACCTCGCGGCGGTGGTCGATGTAGGCCGCGATCAGCTCGCGGATCGTGAGCGTCTTCGGCTTGCCCTGATGGATGGACAGCGCGTTGACGCTGAAACTGACCTCGAGCTGGGTGTGCTTGAAGAGGTTGTTGATGACCACCTTGGGGATCGCATCGCGCTTGAGCTCGATGACGAGACGGCAGTTCTCGTCGGACTCGTTGCGCACACCGCTGATGTCAGTGACGACCTTGTTGTTCACCAGGTCGGCGATCTGCTCCTCGAGCGCCGCGCGGTTCACATTGTACGGAATCTCGGTGATGATGAGCTGCTCACGGTTGCCCTTCATCTGCTCGATGCCGACCTTGCCGCGCAGCTTGATGCTGCCCCGGCCGGTCTCGAAGTAGTTCTTGATCCCCTCGATGCCGCAGATGATGCCGCCGGTCGGGAAATCGGGACCCTTGATGAACTTCTGCAGCTGCGCGTTGGTGATCTCGGGCTTGTCAATCTGCGCGCAGATGCCGTCGATGACCTCGGCGAGATTGTGCGGCGCCATGTTGGTGGCCATGCCGACCGCGATGCCCGTGCCGCCGTTGACGAGCAGGTTCGGGAAGGCCGCCGGGAAGACCTTCGGCTCCGTCATGCGCTCGTCGTAGTTCGGGACGAAATCCACCGTGTCCTTGTCCATGTCGGACATGAGCGCCGCGCCGAGGTGCGTGAGCCGCGCCTCGGTATAACGCATGGCGGCGGGCGGATCGTTCTCGACCGAGCCGAAGTTGCCCTTGCCATCGACGAGCTTCTCTCGCATCGCCCATGGTTGGCCCATGTGGACGAGGGTGGGATAGATCACCGCTTCGCCGTGCGGGTGGTAGTTGCCGGAGGTGTCACCGCAGATCTTGGCGCACTTGTAATGCTTGCGCCCCGGGAACAGCGACAGCTCGTGCATCGCAAAGAGGATGCGGCGCTGGGAGGGCTTGAGGCCGTCGCGCACGTCGGGCAGGGCGCGCGAGATGATCACCGACATCGAGTAGTCGAGGAACGAGTTCTTGATCTCGTCGGCGACATTGATCTTGGCGACCTTCTCGCCGGCGGAATAGGCACCGCCGGAGGATGCTGGGGGAATTGGGGGGAGTTCGTCAGACATGGACTAAAGGGAGTCGGTAGGGAGATGGTCGGGAAAGAGCGGGATTTTCAGATGTTGGGCGGCTGCGCGAAGCCGCCGATCCGTTGCGGCCAGGGGAAAATCTGTACCCAGCTCGCATGTCACCAGGTGAATGGCATCCAGGGTCCGCAACGGAACGGAGGGATGGCAGCGCGACAGTGTGAGCGGGACACGGCGGAGCACATTGGAATTGAGCGGGTCGAGTCGGATCGTCTGGTCGGCCACCCAGGTTTCAAACTGTGTCCACGCCGCCTCCCGTTCTTCACGCCGGATCAGGCCATGCCGTTCCTTGGCAAACAGGGCCGCAGAGACCTCCCCGAAGGCCAGTTCCGAGGAACTGATCGGTTCGTTTTGCAGCCGTTGCTCGAACTCGCCGCTGTCGGGTTCGGGCGTCAGGAGTTTTACCAGGATGGCGGAGTCGCAATACATGCGGAGTTATCAGCGGTCCTCGCGGCCTTCGCTGACAAGCTGGGTGGAGTCGGGACCACCCCGCCAGGGAATGCGCTTCAAGTGCTCCGGGATGCCGGTGAAGACCTTGCGGGACGCAGTAGGTTCCCAAGGCACCAAGCGCGCCTTGGGACGACCGTCCGAGGTGATAAGGATCTCACCCCCGGCGGCCACTTTGTCGAGCAGCGAAGACAAGTTGGCCTTGGCCGTGCGTACCGATACAGATTCGTTTTCCATGCGGTAATGTAGTCACGCGTGACTACAAAAGTCAAAGCGCACCATTAAACATCCAAGTTCCTGACATTCAGGGCGTTGTCCTCGATGAACTGGCGGCGAGGCTCAACCTCGTCGCCCATCAGGCGCGTGAACATCTCCTCGGCTTCGACGGCGTCGGTCAGGTCAATCCGTAACAGCTTGCGGACCTTGGGGTCCATGGTGGTCTCAAACAGCTCCTTGGCATCCATTTCACCAAGACCCTTGAAGCGGGTGATGTGCTGGATGCCCTTTTTGCCAACGGCCTTCACCTTGGCCAGGATTTCGGGGATGGAGAACAGCGGGGTGATGGTGGCCTTCTCGCCCTCGCCCTCGATCAGCTCGAAGAGCGGCTTGTCCTGCGCCGAGTAATGCTCCACGGAGAGCCCCTTCTTGGAGAGCTTCGCGAGCAGTTCGCTGATCGCCTTGTTTTCCAGGTGCAGATCGTTGTGCTTGGCCCGGCGGATGACACCCTTCTTCTCGGCCTTGGCGCGTTCCTCCGCGTCGCCGAGCAGGTCCAAATTCTTGGCCTTGTACGCCTCGAACTCCTCGTTGGTGACGAAGTATTGGACCTTCTCCTCGTTGCCCTCGCGGGTTTTCACGAGATGCAGCGGCAACGAGCCGTCGGCACCGCGCTTGTCCACGTAGTCGGAGAAATTGCCGCCGACGCGCTGGATGTAGGTGGCATGCTTGTCGAGCGTCTCCAGCAGGCCCAAGATTTCCTCCAGCTGCTTGGCGGGAATTTCCTTGCCGTCGGTCAGATTCTTGAGGCTGACATCCTCGATGCCGATCTGGAGCAGGATGCGGTTCATCTGCGCGTCGTCATCCACGTAATCGGTGCGCTTTTTCCGGGTGATGGAATAGAGCGGCGGCTGGGCGATGTAAACGTAGCCGTCCCGGATGAGCTGCGGCATCTGCCGGTAGAAGAACGTGAGCAGCAGCGTCCGGATGTGTGAGCCGTCCACGTCGGCATCGGTCATGATGATGATCTTGTGGTAGCGGAGGCGCTCAATGTTGAACGCCCCTTCGCCTTCGCCCGCACCGATGCCGGTGCCGATGGCAGTGATCATCGTGCGGATTTCGTTGTTCTGCAGCACCTTGTCCAGGCGCGCCTTCTCCACGTTGATGAGCTTGCCGCGGATGGGGAGAATCGCCTGGAACTTACGGTCGCGGCCCTGCTTGGCGGAGCCACCTGCCGAATCACCCTCGACGATGTACAGCTCGGTGTTGGCGGGATCACGGTCGGAACAGTCAGCCAGCTTGCCGGGCAGGCCGCCACCGGACAGCGAGGTCTTGCGGACGGCTTCACGGGCCTTGCGGGCGGCCTCACGGGCCCGGGCGGCGTTGAGCGCCTTTTCAACAATGCGTTTCGCGACGGGCGGATTGTCGTCGAAATAGTTCATCAGGCCCTCGTAGGTGGCGGACCCGACAATGCTCTCCACCTCGGGCGAGAGCAGTTTCACCTTGGTCTGCGATTCGAACTTCGGGTCGCTGTGCTTGATGGAAATCACCGCCGCCAGGCCTTCGCGGACGTCGTCGCCCGTGATCTGCGGGTCCTTGTCCTTCAGCAGGCTGTTCGTCTTGGCGTACTGGTTGATGGAGCGGGTGAGGGCGTTGCGGAAGCCCGACATGTGGGCACCGCCATCGGGATTGTGGATGGTGTTGGTGTAGCAGAGCACCTGGTCCGTGTAGGAGTCGTTGTACTGCAGGACGACCTCGGTGTGGATTTCGATCTCCTTCTCGCTGGTCGTCTGCTTGATCTCCTTGCGGACACTGATCGGCTTCGGGTGCAGGACCGTCTTGCTCTTGTTGAGCTGCTTGACGAATTCCTCGGTGCCATCCTTGTAGAAGAACCGTTCCGGCTGGGCTTCCGGCCGCCGTTCGTCGGTAAAGATGATTTCCAGCCCGGAATTCAGGAACGCCAGCTCGCGCAGCCGCTGGGAGATGATGTCCGCCTTGAACTCCACCGTGTCGCGGAAGATCTCGGGGTCGGGCTTGAAGGTGATGAGCGTGCCGGTCGCCTTGGACTTGCCGATGACCTCCAGCTTCTTGACCACTTTCCCCTGCGCGAACTCCATGTGGTACACCTTGCTGTCGCGCGAGACCTCGACTTCGAACCACTCGGAGACGGCGTTCACGCACTTGGCGCCGACGCCGTGGGTGCCGCCGGAAAACTTGTAGCCGCCCTGGCCGTACTTGCCGCCGGAATGCAGCGTGGTGAGGACGAGTTCGACCGTGGGAATCTTCTTAACCGGATGTGGGTCCACCGGGATGCCACGGCCATCGTCGTGGATGGAGATGGAGCCATCCACATGGATGTTCACCTCGATCCGGTTGCAATGGCCCGCCAGGTGTTCATCGACGGAATTGTCGAGCACCTCGGAAACGCAGTGATGCAGCGCGCGTTCATCGGTGCCGCCGATGTACATGCCGGGCTTTTTCCGCACCGCCTCGAGACCTTCGAGGGTGCTGATTTTGGAGCCGTCGTAAACGTTGCTCGGCGTCGGTGAGTTGTCTGCCATAATGCTAAAAAAGACAGGCCGAAAACGGCCCGGAAATCGAACGGGAAAAGCTTACCAGCCAAGGGCAGGGGGACAATAGGAAAGTCCTCCTTTAACGCGAACGGCTCCCCAACATCTTGGGGAGCCGTTTAGCGTGAAACCAAACAGGTTGTGGTCAGGGGGCGGCCGTGATGATCACGAACCAGGCATTGTCCCACGTTTCCTTGTCATCGCCGGCGAGGATGCACAGCTCGCCTTTCTTCAGGGCCTCGATGGAGTGCTGGACAACCTTGACCCGCTTGGGTTCGGCTCCCGTCTTGAGGTCAAGGAGGCGGATCTCCACATTGCCGTTGCCCAAGTCCTTCAGTTCGACCGCACCCTTGTCGCTCAGGGAGACTTTTTTGTGCTCCTTGGCGTTGGCGTCGGTGGAGCACTGGTTGACCACCCAGTAGTGCTTCCATTTGAACTGGTGCAGCTTGGCGCGGGTCTTGTCGTCGATCTCCTGCCAGTCCTTGCCGGGTGGCTTGTCCTGATCGGTGCCCCAGACGAGCCGTGTTTGCAGCTTCAAATCGGCGGCCAAAGTGGTGGCGGACAGCAGGAAGACACCAGAAAGCCAGAGGGCGAGCATGCCCCAGCACCGAACAAATATGCGCATAAAGTGATTTCCGCCGCCTCTGATTAGGGAAACCGGACCAATTTCGCAATCAGTTAATCCAATGGACGGTCACACCGTCCGCGTCGGACCGGTAAGTCAGCGAGCTGGCTTCCGTCTGGCTCGAATCCACGTTGGTCGCAACTTCCTTGACGCTGGGCAAGGCGGTCTGTTGCAGCGTCACGGCCACGGCCACGGCGGCCACACCGACCGCCGGAACGAGCCAGCGGAGCCAGGACGAGAGTCCTGGCTTGGGGTTGGCGGCGTGAGCGGCGGCCCTTGCCTCCTGCTCGATACGCCGCTGAATCTGCGACCAGTAGAACTCGCGCGTGTCGGCCACCTGGCCGATCGGCTCGTGAGCCCGGATGACCTGGCGCATGGCGCTCAGTTCGCGATGCAACGTCGCCGCCTCGGTGTCAGCCGCCAGCAGGCGCTGCACATCGGCCCGACGACCGGTGGCCAGTTCGCCATCGACCAGCGCCATGATTTCCAACATTTGCTCACTGCTCATAACGTTCCTTTCACTCTTTGCGCTCCCGCTTCAAACCCTGCAACAGCGACGCCATGCGCCGCCGGGCATAGAACAGCCGTGACATCACGGTACCAATGGAGATGCCAACCCGTTTGGCGATCTCCTTGTATTCCAGCCCTTGAAATTCATGGAGCGCGAGGACGGTCCGATGGGCTTCGGTAAGCTTTCCCATCGCCTCATCAATGCGTTTCCGTAACTCGTCATTCTCTAACCCTTCGGTCGGGTTCGCATGCTCAATCGGCATGTGCCGCTCGACTCCACCCAAATCCTCCTCCATCTGCTCGATGGATTCGGCCCGCATCTTCTTCTGACGGCGAATCTGATCCAGGCACAGGTTGATGACGATCCGCGTCATCCACGTGGCAAAGGACGATTCGCCCTGAAACTGATGCAGCCTCTGCCACGACTTAACCCACGCTTCCTGAGACAGATCCAACGCCTCTTCCTCATTCCGCATCATCATCAGTGCCCGGGCAAAAATCTTGTCCCGGTGCCGGAATACCAGTTGCTCGAAGGCTTCGGTGTCGCCTTCGCGCGACCAGCCGACCAACTGTTCATCAGTTGCGGAAGGATAGTCATTTTTCAACGACATAGGCATGGACGCAGGTGCTCAGCGACTATTCAGCGATCTTTTCGCGGGATACTCCCAGGGGTGACATTGCGGAAACATTTATAACTTACCTTTCGAACTGGGGATTTGGTCGGCAATGCGGGGATCGCGCTGGCACGCAAAGTCCACCGCCTTGGCGAACGCCTTGAACAGGCATTCCACGACGTGATGCGGCTCCCCGCCGTAGAGCAGCTCCAGGTGCAGGTTGCATTTGGCCTCATTGGTGAAGCCCTGAAAAAACTCCCGGGCGAGCCCGAAGCGGAAGGCGGAGGACATATCTTGAATCTTGTCGGCCAACGGGATGCGACGTTGGGACAACTCGTCCATCCCGCGCCAGACCAAATAAGGGCGACCGCTGAAATCGATGACGCACCGGGCCAGGCATTCATCCATGGGCACATGGGCTTCGCCGGTGAAGGGATTCCGGGGATCGAAACCGCTGCCGTAGCGCCGGATGCCCCGTTTGTCGCCCAAGGCCTGCAAAAACGCCTGGCCAAGGGCAATCCCGCAGTCCTCCACCGTGTGATGGGCGTCGATGTGCAGGTCGCCTTTGCAACGGAGCTTCAGGTCGCAGACCGAGTGCTTGGCAAAGGCCGTCAGCATGTGGTCGAAAAAGCCGAGGCCGGTCTTCACCACGGCCTTGCCCTTGCCGTCGATGTTCAACGTCAGGGCGATCTCAGTCTCGGAGGTGACGCGTCGGAGGGACGCGGTGCGCGAAAGCATGGGGAAAGCTAGGCGCAAGGTTTGCACCGCCAACAAGGTTTTTGTTTGACGTCTTGGCGGTTCAGACGGGCAATCACGGCCGACACCATGAACGTACGCGCATTCTTTGCCACCCTTTTGGCCTTCGCCTGCCTGCTTGCGGGCGGCTGCGCCACCAACCAAACAAAGCGCCCCCATGCCGGACACCCGAGTTTACGAACTGCGCGTCTACACCTTCAATCCCAGCAAGAAGGAGGACCTCCTGAACCGCTTCCGGAACCACACGCTGCGACTCTTCAAGAAGCACGGTGTGGAGAGTGTGGGCTACTGGCTGCCTGTGGATGCGTCGGACAACCGCCTGCACTTCCTCCTGCGCTATCCGAGCCGTGAGGCCCGCGAGGCTTCCTGGAAAGCCTTTATGGCTGACCCTGACTGGCAGGATGCCTACAAGGCGAGTGAGGCGAACGGTGCGCTGCTGGCGAAGCCGCCCGAGAACTTCTTCCTGCAGGCCACCGATTTCTCTCCGGCCGTGCGGACAGGGGACGTCACTCACGGAGGCGTGTTTGAACTGCGGACCTACACCACACCGACGGGCGTGCTGCCCAATCTGGACGCCCGCTTCCGCGACCACACCGTGGCGCTGTTTGCGAAGCACGGCATCAACAACTACGGCTATTTCCACCGCATGGCCGACCAGCCGGCCGCAGAGACGACACTCCAGTACATTGTGACCCACAAGTCCAAGGAAGGCGCCGCCGCCGCGTTTGGCGAGTTTGGCAAGGATCCCGATTGGGTTGCCGCCAAGAAGGCCAGCGAAGAGAAGGCGGGCGGTTCGCTGACTATCCAAGGCGGCGTGAAGTCGGTATTCCTCGCCCCACTGGATTTCTCGCCGACGAAGTAACTCTGGGAACGGAGAAAAGCTCGGTGGGACAAGCGTCCTCGCGAGCCGGGCTGCCTCAAACGTGGGTAGCTTCGGCTCGCGGGGACGCTCGCCCCACCCGGCGATGGGTTTTCCCGGGTGGCTCGCTACTTACGTTGTCTCCGTACGGTCATCCCACGATCGGATTGTCACGACGTCACTGAATCGTCTTGTTTCGGCCTCTGAGGCTGAACACCTTGTCCCCAGCCATGGCGGCCGAGACGCTGATCATAGTCCCCACCTACAACGAGCGGGAGAATCTCCCGCAGTTGGTGAAGCGTCTCATGGCCCAGCCGGTCACGCTGGATGTGCTCGTCGTGGATGACAATTCGCCGGACGGCACTGGCCAGCTGGCCGACGAGATTGCAGCGACCAATCCCCATGTCCATGTCCTGCATCGGGAGTTGAAGCAGGGGCTTGGGCGGGCCTATATCGCCGGTTTCAAGTGGGCCCTGGCGCACGGGTACGAGTTCATCTTCGAGATGGACGCAGATTTTTCGCACAATCCCGCCGACATTCCCAAGTTCCTCGAGGCGGCCAAGGCCGAGGATGCCGACCTCGTGCTGGGCTCCCGCTACAAGGGGGGCATCCGGGTGATCAACTGGCCGCTCAACCGGCTCGTGCTGAGCATCGGAGCGGGCAAGTATGTGCGCACGATCACCGGAATGCAGGTCACCGATCCCACGGGTGGTTTCAAGTGTTTCCGCCGCCGCGCGCTTGCGTCCCTGCAGCTCGATTCTGTGCAGAGCAACGGTTACAGCTTCCAGATCGAGCTGACGCACCGCATCTGGCGGCGCGGGGGAAAAATCGCCGAGGTGCCGATCATTTTCACCGACCGGCTTTTGGGTACCTCCAAGATATCCAAGGACATTGTCCATGAGGCACTGTGGATGGTCTGGAAGCTGTGGTGGCAAAACGGCCTGCACCGTTCGCCGCAGCCGCCGGAGGAGTGAGTTCCTTCTGATCAATCTGGAAGAAGCCGTCGCAAAAATTTCCCATTTAACTGATGGTGAGCGGTTGCGATGAAACGGATGCGGTGACGGGCAGCAAGGTGGGTGACGTCCAAGGCCGTCTCCACAGCTTCAATGAAGATGTGTGAGGGAAATTCCGTGCGGGTGTCCATGTCGGGTTGAAGACGTCATGCATGAACATCAAAATCGCGAACGATCGCGTAACTGTTGGTTCGTTGCCGCCGCCATTGCTGCCCTGATTCTTGGGGCGATCTTTTCCCGCGTGATTGACCCGGGCGTTCGCGTCAAAAAAGTGATGCTGGGCACAAACACACCCGCGCTTCGACTTTTCCCCACCGAGCCCGGTCCATATCCCATTGCACTCCTCGCTCATGGAAACGTCGGCTCAAAAGAGATGCTCTTCCGCTTCGGTGAAGCGCTCGCCGCCGCTGGCTTTGATTGTTACTCCGTGGATCAGGCTGGTTATGGAGAATCGCCGCGACCCTGGTCCCTCACTAACATCCTGCTCCATTTCCAGGAGAGTGAGCGCACACTTGGAACGGTGGACGTCTTTATCGGGCATTCGATGGGAGGTGGTGTTGGCGCCTGGACCGTGCTCAACGCGGGATTTCGCCCCAGGCTTTTTATTGGGATGGGCGCCCCGGTCGAATTGGGCGAACACGGGCCGCAACTGCTCTGGTTGGCGGGTTTGTTTGATGAAATTTATCGACCTGCCCGGTTGCGAGCGCAAACGAATGCCCAGGTCGTCATCTCTCCATGGTCCGACCACATCCTCGAAACCTATGATCCCGTGCTCGCGAGGGCCGCGGCCACAGCCGCATGCGCTGCCGTTGGCAAACCGGTCCCCGCCGCTCCGACCGCGTGGAGATGGCGATTGGTCGGGCTTGTGCTGGGAATGGCAGGTGCGTTGCTCCTTATGTTTCGCCTGCCTGAACTGCATCCTGCCCTGGCACGCATTCGCGGATACATTGTTCCCGCCGTTCTGCTGATCGCTCTCGGCCTGACGCTGGGCACGTGGACGAGTGTGACGCCGCAGTTGCGTCGCCTCCCTCAACAGCTGGTTCTGCTGCCCGCAATCTGGATGGCACTCGCCGGCCTCAACAGACTGCACCTGCCACGCTGGGGCCTGCCTGTGGTCACCGGGATATTGGCGCTCGGCTGCCTGGCGCTTCAGTTTGCCTTCGCGGAGGTGACCACAGTCTGGCTTTTTGCCACTCTCGTGTGCACCTTTGTGATCGGCGCGCTGCTGTTGTTGTCGGGCGCGCTGGTCGGTCGAATCGCCACTCGTGGCGGGGCGAGGCGTGACGGCGACATCGCCATGACGATCTTCGCGGGTTATGCCATCGGGCAATTCATGCCACTATTCTACTGAAACCCCCGCCTGAAATCTCCTGGCAATGTGACGCAGCTCTTCGTGCAATTCGCCGGCCGGAGCCGCGAGATTTTCGCCAAGTCGGACACTGAGCATTTTCAAAGCCAATCCCGTCAAAATGCCGCAGCGCCAAGCCGGCGCATTTTTTCTGCAACTATTGGAACGGCTGCCGTGTGTTGAGGGGGCCTGGACGCGAAAATCCCGGTGAACAAAATCAACATCAACGCCACGCCTCCATGAAACAAACGCTTCGCACCACCCTCGCCGCCGTTGCCCTTTCCGTGTCGCTGGGACTCGCCGCCCGCGCTGAAAAGTCCTCCTCGGGTTCCATCGACTTCGGCAAGTTCACGCCTCCCTCTTCCGGCGGTGAATTTGTGGAGGTCAACCTCAAGGGCAATCTCCTCTCGATGGTCGCCGGCATCGCCGGCAAGGAAGAACCCGAAGTCGCCGACTTGCTGAAGGGGCTCGAAGCCGTGCGGGTCAACGTCATCGGCCTGGATGATTCCAACCGCAAGGAGACGGAGGCGCACGTCCAGAGCATCCGTACCGAGCTGGAAAGCAAGGGCTGGGAGCGGATCGTGACCGCGAAGGAGAAGGATCAGGATGTGGGGGTTTACCTCCGCACCCGGGGCAAGGAGGCCATCGCCGGACTGGTGGTCACCGTGATCGAAGGCGGCAAAGAGGTGGTGCTGGTCAACGTCGTCGGCGACATCCGTCCCGACCAGCTCAACGCGCTCGGCGACAAGCTCGACATTGAGCCGCTGAAAAAGCTGCACGCCGTCACCCACAAGGAGAAGGAGGACAAGGACGGGGAGAAGTCTTCGGAACCGAAGGAGAAATCGACGGAGCAGAAGTGATGTCTGGCCGGATCCGCCAAAGCGAACCCCATGACTACTCCCACCGACCCCGCAGCACCGCGGTCACCCTTTCGTTGGCGCCGCTTTTTGATCGGCGCGATCATCGTGCTGGGAGTTTCGCCGTTCGTGCTGGTCGGGGCGCTGGCGCTGCTGGTTTACAGCAGCCTGCACGTCGGATCGGATGTGGCCGCCCTGCGCCGCAGCGCGATGCCGGCCTCGGCGGAAGGTTGGCACAAGCAGGTGGAGATCAGCGTGGGCTGGCTGCCGGTGTTCCTAGCCAAGACGGGGCTTCAGTTTGCCCGGCTCGATCCGGAAGCCCGGATCGCCCTGCGCGCCGCCAAGAGCGGTGAGGTGGCGGTCTATCAGCGCCCGGCACACGACCGCCAGTCGGACCATTCCCGCATCCTGGCCGATGCGGACCAGACCATGCAGCGACGCGGCTGGGAGCGGGCTGTGGGCGTGGTGGATCGGGATGACCTGGTGGCCGTGTATGTTCCCACCGGGCTCAGCTCAGTCCGCAACGTGAAGGCCTGCGTGCTGGTGCTGGACCGGGAAAATCTGGCGGTGGTCTCCGCCACAGCGGACCTGCGGCCCCTGATGGAGCTGATCCGCGAACGGCCCGAATGGCGCGAGCACCTGCACCCGCACCACGAGGTCGTCGCGACGGCGGAAAATTGAAGCGTGCTCTCGCTTCGGCGAGATCACGGCTAGGAGACGGTCGGCACTGGTCGCATAGGGACCGGTGCCGGCCTTTTACTTTTTGGCCGGCTTCGAGGGCGCGGACTTCGGAAAGATCGCCGGAAAGGATTCCTTGTTGCGCCAGAGCAGGAAGAGTGACAGCGCGCCAAAGACGAGCGCGATCGGCAGGCCGCTGCGTTCCAGAAACAGGTGGAAAAGGACGATGTTTACGACCACCGGCCCCAGCAACGTGAGCCCGAGCGGCACGCGATTGATCAGCAGGAGCAGACCACCGACGAGTTGGAGGCCGGCGACCACCCAGAAGTATTTGCTCGCCATCAGGGCGTGCGTGAATTCCCCGGCCAGGCCGGTGGGCATCGGACCCTTGATGAAATTAAGGAATCCGTTCAGGCCGAAGACGACAAAGCCGAGTCCAAGGAGGATGCGGGTGAGGAAGGCGAGGATTTTCATGGAGAGAGAGGTGACGTTCGGTATGCTTATTACTATGCGAATCGTTCGGCGTCCACTGCGAGTGTCTTCATCCTAATCCTAATCGTAATCGTAATCGCCCTTGTTTCCGGCAGTTTCGATCAAGAGCAGGAGCAGGAGCAAGAAATTGCCAGCCGCTCAGGCGGCCTGGGCCAGGGCGGAGGTTTCCTGCTCATGCGTGCGCACGCGGCTGGCCAGCCAGACGCTGATGACCGCTGCCGCGACGGCGATCCAGCCCATCCAAGTGTAGTGTACGAGCTGTCCGGTCGCACTCTCACTGATGACCTTGCCACCGACGGCCGCACTGCAGCCGGCCGCGAGGTCGCGGGCGCAGCTGTTCAGGCTCATGAATGCGCCCCGTCGTGATGGCGGAACGGCGAGAGACATGATGGCCTGGGCCGGGATGAACCGTCCGCTGGCAAAAACAAAGAACATGCCTGCCAGGCTGAGCACCTGCCACAGGGGAGCCTGGCCCAGTTGCGTCAGGGTCAGCGTGACTACGACGGCAACCGCGACCAGGACGTAAAAAATGCGGTGGCGTCCGTGCCGGTCGGCCAGCCGGCCCACCCGTGCGGTGGTCAGCACGCTGCAGACGCCGCCGACCATGAACACCAGCCAGACGTTCTCCGCGGCAATGCCCACATTGGACACGAGGAAAGGGGATAGAAAAGGGATGATCGCAAAGTGGCCGAACACCATGACGGCCATGAACAACAGGGCCCGTCCGGCATTGGGATCGCGAAGCAGCTCGATGAAGCTGGCCGCCCCATGCTGGCGTCCGGAAGTCAGATGCCCACGAATGGGCGGCAGCCAGATCGCGATGAGCAGCCATATGATTCCCGAGAGCGCCGCCAGCAGTATGAAGGGCGCTTCCCAGACGTAGCGATGGGCGAGCCAAAGGCCGAAGGGCACCCCCAGCGCGGCCGCGAAGGAGAAAGCCCCCATGATCACTCCCATGCCGGCGGCCCGACGTTCGGCCGGGACCACGTCACTGACGATGGCCATCACCAGCGTGCCCGAGATTCCGCCAAAGGCGCCGCAGATGATCCGTGCGATGAGCAGGGCGATATGGCTGTGCGCCAGCGCGCAGGCCAGAGAGCCGGCGGCAAAGCCGGCATAGGCGATCAGCAGCAGAAAGCGGCGGTCAAAGCGGTCCACAAATGGCGCCGCCAGCAGGCCTACGGTTCCTGCGCTCAGGGTGTACGCCGACACGATCCAACTGAACTGCTCAGCGTTGATTCCCAAGGAGCGCATGAGCTGCGGGCCGAGCGGCATAAGGACCATGAAGTCCATGATGTGCGTGAACATCACGGAGGCCAGCAGCAGCAGCAGCGCTCGTTCGGGGAGGCGGGTCATCAAGGATCAGCCGTGGGCCGGCGCGGCAGCAGGCGGGGTTGTCGGTGTCGGGGTATGGGCTGGAGCCTCCACCTTCTTGCCGGTAACCTTCGCCACCAGTTTCATGATGACGGTGTAGAACACCGGCGTAAGGAACAGGCCGAAGACCGTCACGCCGATCATGCCGGTAAACACGGCCACACCCATTGCCTGGCGCATCTCGGCACCGGCGCCGTGGGATTTCACCAGCGGATAGACGCCGGCGATGAAGGCGATGCTGGTCATCAGGATCGGGCGCAGGCGCAATTTGCACGCTTCGAGCGCGGCCTCGACGATACCCATGCCTTCATGCTGTTTCTCCCGGGCGAACTCGACGATGAGGATGGCGTTCTTGCACGCCAGGCCCACCAGCACGATCAGGCCGATCTGGGTGAAGATGTTGTTGTCGCTGCCCTTCAGCATCACGCCGACCATGGCGCAGAGCAGGCACATGGGCACGATCAGAATGATCGCCAATGGCAGGCTCAGGCTCTCGTATTGCGCGGCGAGCACGAGGAACACGAGGAAGAGACAGAGCGGGAAGACGTAGATGGCGGTGTTGCCGGCGATGCGCTGCTGGAAGGTCAGCTCCGTCCATTCGTAGCTCATGCCATTGGGCAGGCTCTGTTTGGCGAGGTTTTCAATGTACGCCTCAGCCTGACCCGAGCTGTAACCGTTCGCGGGGGCGCCGTTGATCTCGGCGGCGGGATAGCCGTTGTAGCGCATCACGCGATCGGGACCGGAGCTTTCCTTCACCTTCACCAGCGCGCCGACCTGCACCATCTGGCCGGCGCTGTTACGGGTCTTGAGGCGCACGATGTCGTCGAGCCGGTCGCGGTAGGGCGCGTCGGCCTGGACGATCACCTGATAGGTACGGCCGAAGCGGTTGAAGTCGTTCACGTAGAGGGAGCCGAGATAGACCTGCATCGTTTCAAACAGGTCGCTGAGCGGCACGTTCTGCGACTTGGCCTTCACACGGTCCACGTCCGCCTCCAGCTGAGGCACGTTGACCTGATAGGTGGAATAGACGCCTTGCAGCACATTGGTGGCATACGCCTGGCCGATGATGCCCCAGGTCGAACCATAGAGCGCCTCCATGCCGAGGTTGTTGCGGTCCTCGATGAACATCTTGAAGCCGCCGCCGGTGCTGAGGCCGTTCACGGGCGGGGCCATGATGACGAGACAGCGCGCCTCCTGGATGGCGCCAAACGCCTGGATCAGCTGGTCGCGGATGGCCGAGCCCGAAAGCTTGGGGGCCTTCCGGTTTTCAAATTCGTCGAGGGTCACGAACGCGATGCCGCTGTTCGGCGAGGCGGTGAAGCCGTTCGGCGAGAGGCCGGGGAACGCGACCGAGGAGACCACGCCCGGGATCTTCAGGGCGATGTCGCTCATGCGCCGGATCACGGCGTCCGTGCGGTCGAGGGAGGCGGCGTCGGGGAGCTGGGCCACGCAGATGAGGTACTGCTTGTCCTGCTCGGGGATGAAGCCAACGGGCACGGACTTGAAGACCTTGCCCGTCAGCAGCACCAACCCGGCATAGACCAGCAGGGCGATGAGACTGCCGCGGATGACGCGCCGGACGCCGGCCGCGTACTTGGCGGAGGACCACTCGAAGAAGCGGTTGAACGGGCGGAACAGCCAGCCGAGGGCCTGGTCCATGCCGCGCGTGACGAGGTCCTTCTTCGACCCGTGGGCCTTCAGCAGGATGGCGCAGAGGGCAGGGGAGAGGGTGAGCGAGTTGAAGGCCGAGATGACCGTCGAGATGGCGATGGTGATCGCGAACTGCTTGTAGAACTGGCCGGTCAGACCGCTGATGAAGGCGGTCGGGATGAACACGGCGCAGAGCACCAGCGCCGTGGCCATGATCGGGCCGGTCACCTCGTTCATGGCCCTTCGCGTGGCCTCATGCGGCTCAAACCCGAGGGCGATGTTACGCTCCACGTTTTCGACGACGACGATGGCGTCATCGACGACGATGCCGATCGCCAGCACGAGGCCGAAGAGAGAGAGCGCGTTGATCGAGAAGCCCAGCGCCATCATCACGGCGAACGTGCCGACGAGCGACACCGGCACCGCGACGAGCGGAATGATCGAGGCCCGCCACGTCTGGAGGAAGAGGATGACCACCAGCACGACGAGCACGATCGCCTCGAAGAGCGTGTGGATGACCGCCTCGATGGACTTCTCCACGAAGCGGGTCGGATCGTACACGACGCTGTAGTCGAGGCCGGCCGGGAAGTTTTTCTTCAGCTGCTCCATCGCGGCGCGGACGTTCTTCGAGAGTTCCAGCGCGTTCGAGCCGGGCTGCTGGAAGATCGGAAGGGCGGCGGCGGACTTGTTGTTGAGCAGCGAGCGCAGGGCGAATTCACCGGCGCCCAGCTCGATGCGGGCGACATCGCGCAGCCGGGTGGTCTCGCCATTCGCGCCGGTCTTGATGATGATGTCGCCGAACTCCTCCTCGGTGACGAGGCGGCCCTTGGTGTTGATCTGCAGCTCCACGGAAACCGGACTGGCCACGGGCTGCTGACCGACCGCGCCGGCCGCGACCTGCACGTTCTGCTCGCGGATGGCATTGACGATGTCACCGGCGGTGAGGCCGCGCGCCGCGACCTTGTTCGGGTCAAGCCACACGCGCATCGCGTAGTCGCCAGAGCCGAAGATCTGCACCTGGCCGACGCCGGGGATGCGCGCCAGCACGTCCTTCACCTGGAGCGTGGCGTAGTTGCGGACGTAGATGTCATCGTAGCGTCCATCGCTCGTGAGGTGGACCACCATCGTGAGGTCGGGGGACGACTTGATGGTGAGCACGCCCAGACGGCGGACTTCCTCGGGCAGCTTGGGCAACGCCTGGGAGACGCGGTTCTGGACGAGCACCTGCGCCTTGTCGATGTCGGTACCCAGCTTGAAGGTGACCGTGAGCGTCATCACGCCGTCGCTGGTCGCCTGGGAGAAGATGTAGAGTGAGTTCTCCACGCCGTTGAGCTGCTGCTCCAGCGGCACGGAGACTGTCTCCGAGATCGTCTTCGGGTTTGCGCCCGGATAGACGGCGCGCACGACGATCTGGGGCGGCACGACCTCGGGGTATTCCGAGATCGGCAGCTTGAACATCGCGATCAGGCCGATCAGGAAGATCAGCACCGAAAGCACGCCGGCGAAAATCGGCCGGCGGATGAAGAAGTGAGAAAAATTCATGGCAGGGGCTGGAGGGACACACGCGGGGCTGCGGGCAGGAGACCGGGGCGGGGGGATGACGCATCACCCCGCCCGACGGGCCTCACTTCTGGGCGGTTTGCTTCGGCGGCTCGTCCTTCATCGCGGTCACCGGCATTCCGGGGCGGACGCGCATGAGGCCGTTGACGACGATCTGCTCACCGGCCTTGAGGCCGGAGCGCACCACGCGCTTGCCGTCCACGACGGCGCCCAGTTGCACGGGGCGGTACTCGACCGTGTTGGTGGGGCTGAGAGTGAGCACGAATTTCTGGTTCTGGTCGGTGCCCACGGCGCTCTCGCTGATGAGCAGCACCGGTTCCAGCGCGCTGCCAGGAATCCGGACGCGGGAGTAGAGGCCAGGCATCAGCTTGCCATCGGCATTGGGATAGACCGTACGGAGCGCGATGCTGCCGGAGGCGGCGTCCAGGCGGTTGTCGATCGATTCCAGGTAGCCCTTGTGGGGGAAGTCGCTCTCGTCGCCCAGCCGCATCTCGACCGCCACGCGGCCCTGTTCGTCGGTCGCCAGCTTCTTGTCGCGGAGGAGGTGCTGGAACTTCAGCAGCGTGGGTTCGTCCACGGCGGAGTAGGAGTAGATCGGATCCACGGAAACGACCGTGGTCATGAGCGTCGTGAAGCCGTCCACGCCCGAGACGTTGTTGCCGACCGTGACGAGCGCGCGGCTGACGCGGCCGTCGATGGGCGACTTGACCTCGCAGAACTCAAGGTCGAGGCGGGCCGATTCCCGGGCCGCCTGCGCGGACAGGAGGGAGGCCTTCGCCTGCTTGTCGTTCCAGATCTGCTGGTCGGCCTCGCCGGGTGAAATGGTCTTGGAGTTCAGCAGCTGGTCGGCCCGCTTGGCGTCCCGCTCGGCGATTTCCGCCTGGGCCTGGGCGCGCTGGAGGTCCGCCTCGGCCCGGTCCAGGGTCGCCTTGCGCGTGCGCGGGTCGATCACGAAGAGCACGTCGCCCTTCTTCACGAGCTGGCCGGAATGGAATCGCACTTCTTGGAGATAGCCGGAGACACGAGGGCGCACTTCCACCGACTCAACGGCGTCAAGGCGACCGGTGAATTCGTCGTACTGAACGACTTCCCTCTGTTCCACCGGGGCTACGGTGACCGTGGGGGGAGACGGCGGGGTGGTGGCCTGGGGCGTTTTGCTGCAACCGGCAATCACCACGGCTAGCGCGAGCAGATTGGCCGGAATCAGGTAGGACTTCATGGGCAGGGTCAGATGGTCGTTTGGCGCGGGAAAATTGCGCATGCCGCGCGCATGTCAAAAATTTGGCGGCGGGTGATGATCACGCCGTCAGCACAATGGCGCTGCGGGCCAAAATGTCCTGCTGTCGGCTATGCCACTGGCTCATCGCGTGTACCCTTTCCTCGGCGAGGGCCGGCAGCACCAAAATCGGAAACGGTGTCTGCAGGGCCAAAGCCTCGGCTTCGGTCAAGGCGCGATGGATGAGCGGCTGCGGGAGATTCTGGGCGCTTTGCCAGGGAAGGGTGCGGCGGAGTTTGGCACCCAGCTGCCAGAACTGTTCGGTGGCGGAAAAATGGTGAGGTGATGGCCGGTTTGTTAAGGCGGGGGCCTGTTTCCTCGGAGCGGCCCAATGCCGTTTGGATGCGATCTGCATGGGTGGCAATGTTGCCAACTAAACTGAGCGGTCAAGTATTTCTCAGTGCCCTTCTACCAAAGTGGTAGCAGAGGTGGAGAATCAGGCCAAGACCGGCTTGATGCCCAACAGGCACATCACGGTCGGTTCAAGCTCTTCGAGGACCGTGAGGCTGTTCTCAATCTTGGCCTGCATCATCAGGCCCAAGATGCTGCAGGAGATCTGTTTGGAGGTGGCTTTCAGATCCTTGATCCCGATCAGGCCTTGGCGTTGGGCGTCCGCGATGGCGGTTTCGAGGTAGCGCTGTCCCCGCTCCATCATTTCCTGGGTTTTGGCGCGAATCTTCGGATCCTGGGTGGCGAGTTCCGATCCGACATTGGCGTAGGGACACCCCACCACGTGGCCGTATTTCTCGAACTTCTCGCGCTGGGCCGCGTAAATCGCACGGCACCAAGCCTCAATGCGTTCGAGCGGTTCGTGCTGCGGGGAAAAAACCTCGTCGTAAAATGGCCGCTTTTCCTGCCAATGCGCCTCATAGGCCGCCACCGCGAGGTCGGATTTGCTCGGGAAAAAGTGGTAGAAACTACCCTTGTTGACCTTCGCCTGGGTGCAGATGTCGTCCACACTCACGCTGCCGTAACTGCTCGTCCAAATCAGGTCGAGCGCGGCGGTCAACAGCTTTTCCCGAGCGTCACTGGTGCGTCCCATGAGGTTTCCTAGGTGGTGTTTGTGTTTGGCTAGTGGAACGCGGTGCCAGTCGTCAAGCTATTGTCAGTTCAGGTGGGAACTGATCTTGCCGGCAATCGTCCGTTTGGACACCGCGCCGATAATCTGATCCACGACCCGACCGTGCTGGAAAATCAGCAGCGTCGGCAGGCTGGCAATCCCATACTGCGAGGCCGTCGCAGGGTTTTGGTCAACATTGAGCTTGGCCACCCGGGCGCGCCCGGCAAATTCCTGCCCAAGTTCTTCCAAGGCAGGCGCAATCATGCGGCAGGGGCCGCACCATTCGGCCCAAAAATCCACCAGCACCGGCTGAGCCGAGCTCAGCACATCCTCATTGAAGTTCAGATCGGAGGTCGTGAGGACAGCCTTCGATTCATTCTCTTTTACAGTTTGCATAACTCACTTTCTCTTCGTTAACGATCTCAACATGGCGCATTTTACTGGTCAGTCAACAATCGCGCATCGCTGAAAGGAAACAGGCACCTGTTCGGTGCCTGTCTGCCTGTTTGATGATCCACGAAACCAGTGAGCTGCCGTGCTATTTCGTGAGGTAGTACTTGGTCGTGTATTCCTGAACCATGCGCCAGGTGCTGTATTGCGCTGCCAACGTGGCCATCGAGTGGCGGATCTTGCGGATCCACTGGCGGGGCACGCCGGTGGCGTCGCGGTTGAAGAAGCTGGGAATGACCTCTTCCGTCAGGGCCTTGTAGAGATTTTCGCTGTCCACTCGGTCCTGCTCGTTCACACCGGCCGGATGGGAGTCAGGGCCGATGGCAAAGCCGTTCTGGCCGTCGTAACCCTCGCGCCACCAGCCATCCATGATGGAGAGGTTCATGCAGCCGTGCGGGGTGGTCTTCATGCCGCTGGTGCCGCTGGCCTCCAAGGGTCGGCGGGGATTGTTCAGCCAGATATCGCAGCCGGCCACCATCTGCCGGGCCACGTGGATGTCGTAGTTCTCAATGAAGACGAGATGGCCCTTCAGCTCGGAGAACTTGCTCAGGTGGATAACCTTCTGGATGAAGGCCTTGCCCTGGTCGTCGCGGGGATGTGCCTTGCCCGCAAAGACGAACTGCACCGGGCGGGCGGAGTCCTTCACGAGCTTCACCACGTTCTCGAACTGGTCGAAAATGAGCGGGGCGCGCTTGTAGGTCGCAAAGCGGCGCGCAAAGCCGATGGTGAGCGCGTCGGGATTGAGGAAGGCGTCGAAGGTGATGAAGTCACCCTGGCTGAAAGTGCGGCCCTGCAGCAGCAGCCGGCGGCGGGTGAACTCAATCAGCTCGCGGCGTAGCTTATACCGCAGCGCCCACAGCTCCTCATCGGAAATGAAGGCGGGATCCTTCACCTTCTGCCAGAATTCGGGGTAATTGGCCTCGTAAACAAAGGCGGACTCGGGCCGCCCCTGTTCGACAAACTTGCGCCGCCAAACCTTCCGGGCGGTGCCCTTCATCCAGCCGACCAGGTGGATGCCGTTGGTGATGTGGCCGATGGGAACTTCGGCCGGCGTCTTGGCACCAAAGAAGCCCTGCCACATCTCGCGGCTGACCTGGCCGTGAAGTTCGCTCACGCCGTTGGCCGCGCGGGAGTAGCGCAACGCCAGCGCGGTCATGCAGAACGGGGAGCCCTCCTTGCCAGGATGCTCATTCCCCAGCTCCATCAGCTGCTGCTGCGTGAGCCCGAGGTGCTGGCCGAACTTCGGGGCGACATAGGCGACGAGGTCATTGCTGAAGCGGTCATGCCCGGCCTCGACCGGCGTATGGGTGGTGAAGAGGCACTCGTGCTTGGTCAGGGTCTCGGCCTCGGCGAAGGACTTGCCGGCGGCCATTTTCTCCCGGATCAGCTCCAGCGTGAGGAAGGCCGCATGGCCCTCGTTCATGTGGAACGTGGAAGGCTGCACGCCGAGCTGGCGGAGCAGGCGCACGCCACCGATGCCGAGCAGGATTTCCTGCATGATCCGCGTGGTGGAATCGCCGCCGTAAACGCGGTTCGTGAGGTCGCGGTAGTGGCCCTCGTTTTCCGGGCGGTTGGTGTCGAGCAGATAGACCGGGACGCGGCCCACGTTGATGCGCCAGGCGTGAAAACGGATGGTGGAACCGGCGATGCGGACACTGCCCACCAGCGGTTCGCCGGATGCGTCCAGCACCGGCTCCAGCGGCAGATTTTTCGGCTGCAGCAGGGTGTAGGATTCCTGCTGCCAGTTGTCGTGGTTGAAGGACTGCTGGAAGTAGCCTTCCCGGTAAAACAGGCTGATGCCGACGAAGCCAAGACCGAGGTCACTGGCGGATTTGGCGTGGTCGCCCGCCAGCGCACCCAGGCCTCCGGCGGCGATGGGCAGGGTTTCATGGAAGGCGAATTCGGCGGAGAAGTAGGCCACGGGGTTGGCCGCGAGCGGAGCCGCATTTTTGGCGGCCCACGTGTCTTTCTCCCCCATGTAGGCGGCAAAACTGGCCAGCACCTTGCGCACCCGGTCGGCAAAACCCGGGTCCTGCAGGCGCATGCGGAGCTCGTAGTCCGAGACCTCCAGCAGGATGGCGACGGCGTTGTGGTAGAGGTTCTGCCAGCCACGCGGGGAAAGTTCGTGGAAAACTTCCTGGGCGTCCTGATCCCAGCTCCACCAGATGTTGCGGGCCAGACGGTGGAGGCCGGTGGTGAGCTGCGTCAGTTCAGCGGGCGTCAGAGGATTCGTGGTCATGCGATCAATTTGGCGTGTCCAGTCCGCGGGGTTGGGTGGCCGCGAAGTGCGGACAAGCAACTACCCGTCGCGGTTGGGCGACGTAAACGAAAAACGCCAAAGATTTTTGCGGCCAAATCCGCCCGGCAAGGGCCCATACGGGTCAACTTGCGTCAGACGGCCGCAGCCGGCGGGGTGGCAGGAGTGGCCGCGTCAGGCAGCGGCGTCGCCACGGTGGCGGCCTTGCCGCCCAAAATCTTGAACATCACCGCGCCGCAGGTGGGGCATTTGCCCTTCACCGCCTTGCGGCCGTTTTTCATCGTCTCTTCCACGGCATCGGCGATCGGTTTCTTCGCCTTGCACTTCACGCAGTAGCCTTCAGCCATAAGTTTCCTTCGGTAGTGGCCCCCGGGCCGGATCGAAATTCGTGAGGGGAAAGTAGGTGGCGGTTGGAAGAGGTGTCAACCGGCGTGCCGCCCACCGGTCCGGATTGCAGTTGACAGAATGTCTTTCTTGCCTCCCTAGGGTAGGTGTTCCATGACTCCCGCCTCTTCGCCCGCGACCGGTACGGATGAATCCAAACTGAGCCTGCTCGCCGTGTCCTCGCTGGTGTTCGGGCTGCTGGGCTGCACAGGGATCGGGGGAATCGCCGGCCTTACCTGCGGGATCATCGCCCGGCGGAGGATCCGGCGCAGCGAGGGGCGCCTGGTGGGCGGCTGGCTGGCCACGGCGGGCATCATTCTTTCCGTGCTGATGCTGATGCTGCTGCTGGCGGCGGCGTTGGTGCTTCCGGGCCTGATGCGGATGCAGGCGGTGGGACAGGGCATGACCCGGCAGAATCTGAGCCGGATCGACAAGGCGCTGCATTTCTATGCGGCGGACAATGGCAACAAGCTGCCCCCGGCGGAAAACTGGTGTGAAACCCTGCGGCCCAATCTGGGCGCGCGGGCCACGGAGCTGTTGCGGCGTCCCGGCAGCCCCTCCACGGCCGCGTGCGGTTACGGCTACAACGCCGACGTGGCCGGGCTGGTGGTCGCTGACGTGAATCCGCAGACGGTCGTGCTCTTCGAGCTGGCCGCCCCGGAGTGCAACGTGTCAGGCAAGGAAGAGCTGCTCCGGCATCCGGGCACCAACAGCCCCAATGACCGGGTGTCCGTGTTGCTCGCGAATGGAAACGTGCGGTGGCTGACGGAGCCGGAGCTGAAGGCGCTCCGTTGGAAGCCCTGAGTGCCTCTCGGTCGCGGTCAGCGACGGCGATGCCATTCGGGCCGGCCATAACGGTCGGCCAACGCCTGCCGCATCGCGGCGGTCGGCAAGTGCGTAAGACATTCCTCGGCCTGCCACTCATTGCGTAGCGCGTCCACGACGGCGGACGCAGCGAGACCCGTGTTGGCCACGAAATCCAGATGGTTGCGGGACTCGCGGTAATCGGGCTGGGCTGAGGGAAACCGCAACAGCGCGGCAATCAGGCTCAGGTCGAACTGACACAGGATCGTCCCGTGAAAAAGCAGGCCCTGCCGCTTCCGTCGCTGCGCATTGCCGGAGAATTTCCGCTCACCCTTGGGCCCGGCGAACGCGAGGTCGGTGTGACCGCGCACATGTACGCCCTCCCCGAGGAGCGTCGCCAAAGCCCGGCGGTTGCGTTCCATGATCCAGCGGTTGGCCCCGGTGATGGTGGATAGCGGCCCTGCTTCTTCGATTCGCAAGGTCAGGCCATAGTTCAGGCAGCCCGGCCCCTGTACGACGGTTCCGCCGCCACTGCAGCGCCGCAGGATGGGCACTTCGCGCTGCATGCACGCTGCCTCGTCAACCTCGCGGGCGATCTCCTGGCCGTAGCCGACCACCACGAAAGGGCTGGCAGATTCCCAAAACCACAGCGTGTCCGGCCCGCCCGCCTCCGTGGTTTCCAGCAATGCGTCGTCCCACGCCAGAAGTTCGGCCGGGGACGAGAATGGGATCGGACAAAGGTTTCGCAAACGCATCAATTCGACATCCAACGTTGCAGCAGCGCGACCAGAATCGCACCCGCGATCGGCAGCAGGGACGCACCGATGACCGGATTGCCGGCCAGGCCCACAAACGCCCCTCCTTTGAGTGAACGCACCTCGTTCACCATGTCTTCCGCCTCCTGATACACCGCGTGTTCCAAATCCTGCGCGGAACGGGTCCGGTTGATGCGGGCGTGGTACAAAAGGTTGTCCAGCGCCGCGACACTCTTGTCGCGCGAGCTCTTCGCCGCCCTTTGCAGGACCAAAATGCTGTAAACCGCCAACAGGAAATGAGCCACGCTCACGATAAACCAGCTCAAGGGCCAGGGCCACATGTAGGTGATCGTATTGTAGGAAAGCATGAGGAAGAGGAAGGACGTTGCCGGGAAATACAGCATGGTGCCGATTCCACGCGTGATCTGGTCGATCAATTTTACATCCACATAATCCGCAATCAGCCGTTCGTCAATCAGGCCATGCCGGTCGCGCAGCATCTTGATCGTCGATGAGGGGTAGGTGGTCGGCCCCTGCGTCAGGCATTTGATGAACCATCCGCACAGCATTGCGGAATCGACGGTCCAGAAGGCCAGTGTCAGAAACACAAGGAACGTGCCGTAACTCATGAAGAAGTGAACGGCTCTCCCTTCGTTGGCTCGCAACGGGGGCAGGCTATTGACCCCATGTCCCGCGAAAAACATGTACGCCATGGTGGCCAGGAAATAGAGGAGAATAAATCGGACGATCCGGAAAAGCCTGGGCCCCATGCCAGCCTTCCGCTGGTAAAGCCGCCAAAGGGCACTCGCATCGACCGGGCTCTGATGTTCCGGGACTGCGGGCAGGCTCCACCTTTTGAAGCAGAGCCGGAGTCTGGGCCAAAACTTCCATTCCGGGTTCTCCGGCTCCTCCATGACATCCAGGGGAAGGCGATAGGTTCGGGAGGCGGTAAGCGCAACTTCGCTGAGCTGCAGGTAGGACTCGACGAGGAAAACCAGCGAACAGAAGATCGTCACGCCCAGCCCCAGCAAGGTGGGGAAGATTGAAGTCCCGCTCAGGAAACCTCCATTCTCCCGGACAATCATCCTGGTAAAGTAAATCGCCGCGATTGCCAGGGAGATGATGGCCGTGATGAACAGGATCTGAAGCGTTCGCAGACGGATTCGACGGGTTGAAAACAGCCTCCATGCTGCAGCCCGGGCCTCCTCGGCCGCTTTCGGAACGCTGGACAGGTTCCATCTTTTTTCGGCTTTGCCGTCGTACTTTTTGGGGAGCACATCGCCATCCACCTTGGACCGGTAATAATTGTAGCTCAACCTGTCCAACAGCGCATCCAGCCTGCGACGCCATGAGATGATCCGGTCCAGGGTCTGGGGGTCATCGACCGTCCGCTCGCCTTCCGACGGGTGCAGATCGGGGGATCCGGACAGGGGGAGACGCAGCAGCTCCAGATTCAGTTCATTGGCGACATTCAGGGTCATTTTTGAGTATAAAAAGTAGAGATTCCAGGTGGCGACGAACGGCGCGACAATTTCCTGGATGAGCAGACGCGAATAAATCCATCGGTTCTCCTCGGCCATCATGGTTTCGGACTGTTCAACGATGGTTTCCGGGTAGATTCGGTCGGGAGATTTTCCGGCGGCCTTAAGGAATGATGCCCAGACCGTTGCCTTCAGCTTGCGTGCTCCATAGGCGTCTTCCGCTCCAAATCCCCCCTCAGCTAACTCAACCAATATATTATTTAAAAACTTGGAAACATCATTTTCATTGGTGCATTTGACTTCGATAATCTCTGATATGTCGTCGGTATTGGCACCCTTCGCCGGGGTTTGAAATTCTTTGATGAGGGTTGAATAGAAAATATAGAATCGTTTGCTTTTAAAGAACTCCAAGATTCCCTTGGCCTCTGTCACATCGGCCGGGACAAAGCAAACTGTTGAAGGCAGGGAGGGCGGTGTCCATTCAATGCCATTTCTTCTAAAGATCTCCGCCACAAGTTGATGTGCGTAATGCCATTGTGGGGCCGCCTTCCCAACGTGATCGGAAAGCGGACCCGCTTCCCGATTCGCCTGCCAGTTCCGTCCAGCTTCAAGGGCCTTCAGAAACTCCTTCAACCAGGGCTTCTGCGTCAGCCTGAACGTATCATCGCTGCCCGAGTTCTCCACGCCACCTATTGCGATCGCTTCGACAAGCTTGTTAAGCAAGTTTGCAAGGGAGGTTTTGTCGCTAGCCTGCTCTACTGACGGCCAATCGCCTTCGGGCAAAATTGTTGCCAATCTTACATATGCTTCTAGAAACGGCGTTGCCGTGATAAACTTCCTGAGCTGGACCACGTTCAATACATCGGAGGCGGAAAACTGGCATTGGCATGTGGGATCGGCCGCCGTCGGCCCGCTGGATGGCGGGCAATTGCTTGCATGTGGATCCCTGAAATCGGGCTCGCACGGTCCGCCTTCACGCCCCCCAGCGTCACATTCCTCGTTGATCAGCCGGTGGTTGTTCAACGCCTTCTTGAGGATTTCCAAACATTTGGCGTCAGCCGGCTCTTTCGGAGCCGCTGTATTCCGCCGGGACGAGACATACTGGTTGCGGATATGCCATAATCCCCGATTGCCACCAAGGTCTTCCTCCCTCAACCACAATGGTTCGGCGAGGTACTCACATCTGTCGGAACGAATGGATCGGATAAACTGGGAAGTATAGCAGGCCAGGGCCAGGATGGAGCCCATCAGCAGTATGACTATGAGGCAGCGCTTCCACGCAATCTTCCCGGCGAAGCCCTCCTCCACTGTGGGATGAATGGACGGGGACCGCTCTGTGGAAGGGATGGGGGCGACGTCCAAGGGACCCTTTCGACCGATCTCAAATGTCCTGGGGGCCACGACATACCTCTGTGCCTGCAGGCCATTCCCGCCCGTGACCAGATTTTTCAGCTGGGTGTCGCCGCAGGCAAGCAGGGTTCCTGCAAAGAGCGCTGTTTGCCGGCTGTCACGGAATGAACCGACCCGGGTCTGAAAGTTTGGATTCAGCTCCAGCCCGTAACCGCTCACCACCACCATGTTGTGCGTATAGTCCCACTCTTCCGGTTCCCATAGCCGGGCATCCAGCTCGGTAGTGACAAAGACCGCAAAGGGCAGCCTTGACCGGACGGCTCTTAAAATGAGCAGCGTGTCGTTGATGTCGCCCCCGCCGATCACCACGGCGCGGACCGCACCATCAGATTGACTCCGGAGATTCTCGTCCAGTCGCTCGATGTTGTCCGCCAAGCGCTCCAAGGAATCCATCTGGTTTGGGCCTGAGGCGAGGTTGGCCCGTCGGTTGATCCGTTCTGCGGCACTCCGGTAATCGGTGCTTTCCCGTTTTCCGTGATCTCTGCCGCCATCATCTTTTTCCTGGGCATCGATTGCGCCGCCATCCAGGCCGGCAAGGAACGTGAAAACGTGGAGGTTTCTCGCTCCGGGATGGCGTGCATCCGTGAGGGAATCGGACCGATGTGCCGAGAGCTGGCGCTGGAGCAGCACATTGGAGAAAAGATCCGGAAGCGATCGACCGATCATCGTGGTGGCGTCGGCAATGACGACCACATGGTCTGCGGTACCCGTTTCCAGATCGACGTCCCGTGCCTTCAATTCTTCCAGCGCCTGTACGGCGAGGGCCGAATCGGGCACCGCCAGATCGAACGCCGTATTAAAACCATGCTTGGGATTGGCGGTTAGCCGTTCCCGAACGGCGTCGCGGGAAAGTTCCAGCGTCAATCCTCTTTCTTCCTCGTTGAGAAGTTTCGAGGTCGAGGCACGAGGCAACGCCACGATGATGGAGTCCAGTTTATTTGTGGCGCCGTCAATAGGAGCGCCCGGATCATGAATGTCTTCGAGGATTTCCCTCAGTGTCTCAGATGAATAGGGGCCAAGGAGGGTTACTCTGACTGCGGCATTCGCGCGGGAGGGAACTGCATTTGGGCTTACGGGAACCACATTTGTGAAGGAAGCCGTTATGCTCGCGCTGGATGGGGTGAAATGCGCACTGACAAACATCATGTTCGTGCCGGAGGGGGGTGCCTTCGTCTCGGAAGGAAGTGCGCACCGAATCTGGTTGGCGATCGCTTCCAGGCGCTGCATGGGCTTGCCCGACAGCATTTCCTCGTCAAGCCAAACGACAACGACATCGGTCGTTTCAACATTTGTCGGGTATCGGGACCGAAAGCTGCGTGAGAAACCCTCAAAAGGAAGAAACAGTCTCCTTGAGCTGTTGTTCGTCGGGGAACATCCGTTGGTCAGCGCCGATTTCTCTTTGAGGGCGACTGTCGCCGTCCAGTTGGTGGTCTCCCACAGACCGATCTTGTCCGCATGATCCGGCGCGAAGCCGGTCTCAGTCAGGCCTGCGACGACGGCGTGCCGGGCCCGTATCCTTGCCTCTCGATCCTCCGAGGACGCCCCCCCGGGCACGGTGACCAGGACCACTGAGATGACATTGTTCGCATTCGCGTCTCCGGCAGTGTTCCGTTCCTGTCGCGAACGTATCTCCTGGGGGAGCTCGCCCCTATATTTCTCCAGCTCCGCATCCGTAGGATCAGTCCAAAACAGTGCGAAGGGATCTTCCAGAATGCTCAAATCATGGCGCTGTTCAGACACCGACATGTGCGTCCGGATGGATTTTCCGGCGGGTCTTGGGGTGCGGAATTCGTGCCCCGCCAGGAGCAGGCCGCCGATCAGTGTCAGGATTGTCAGGACCAGAGTCGGATCCAACTGCAACTGGGGTTTGCTCTCGGAGCTGGTGGAATTGGACATGGCATCTGTGTTGGTTATCCGGAGGGTGATCCATGAACGGCCCGCGCCAAGGATCACACCGCTAGCCTGGGTTTCGAATCTCTGAACGTCTAATCTGCACTGTTGTTATTTCACAAACACTACATCAAGGTCCAGTGATAAATGTAATACATATGTAAACGGAAGCAAGGTGCTGAGAGATGATTGCGAACAGTTTTGAGGGGCCAAACTGGCGGCGAAAAGGGCGAGTGTCTTAATCGCTCGCAGCCGAATTGCACCGACGCTTTCAGTCAGGTTGGTGACTGCTGAGCCATGCTTATCATAGAGTCTGCGTTCCAACGGCTTACAGGACTGCCAATAGTGAATGATCGGCTCGCCTTAACCCGCAGTTGGCAACGGCATTGGCCTTGTCGTGTCGTTGGTCATCTCTTCTGGAAATCCACGAAGACGAGCATTGAGTCAGTTATTCGCCCCCAACAGCTGAAGCGCTCTGTCTGCCCTTCGGCTCTTTGCCTGCCTGGCAGAGTTCCTTGCCGGCCTCAGCCGGGAGGGTAGGAGGCCCCACCCGCCCGCTGCTTCCGCCCCCGTCCGTTTCGAATGGGTCTTACCGTGGTTCCGACCGCCGTGACGGCCGAGGCGGTGAGCCAGACGCGGCAGTTCGTCTCCACCGACTTCCTTGTGGCCTGCCAACCGGGCGTTCGGAACCCTCAAAGCGCGCTTGGCAGGACCCGAGTTTGGCCTAACCTTACCGCCCGTGTTGACTTCGACCGACTCTCTTAATGGACATGCCGGCAATGGAAACGGAAATGGGACCGCCCATTCCGACCGTCTGGCGTCCCGCCCCGGCTCCGACCTCACCCGCTACAGCGATTCGCTGGGTGATTTCGCCGGGCTGGTGCTCGCCGGCAAATCGCCGGAGCAGCAAAAACTCATCATCGCCGACTTCATCGAGGAACTCCGCGCAAAGGGCCACCCGATCCCGACCGTCACCTCGACGCCGTACCTGAACACCATCCCGGTGGACGAGCAGCCCGACTACCCGGGCGATCTGGAGATGGAGCGCCTCATCCGCGCGCACGTGCGCTGGAACGCGATGGCCATGGTGGCCAAGGCCAACAAGACCACGAATGTTGGCGGCCACATCGCGACCTTTGCTTCGCTCGCTACGCTCTATGAAGTGGGTTTCAATCACTTCTTCCGGGGCGACAATGACGGCAAGACGGCGGACATGATCTATTTTCAGGGTCACGCCTCGCCGGGCAACTACGCCCGCGCCTTCCTCGAAGGCCGGCTTGATGAGAAGCACCTGAAGAACTTCCGGCAGGAGTTGCAGGATCATCCCGGCCTCAGTTCCTATCCGCATCCGTACCTGATGCCGGATTTCTGGCTGTTCCCGACCGTCTCGATGGGTCTGGGACCGATCCACTCGATCTATCAGGCGCGCTTCAGCCGCTACATGCAGGCGCGCAAGCTGACGCCGGCGGGGCACGATCCCATGGTCTGGGCGTTCATCGGGGACGGCGAATCCGACGAGCCCGAGACACATGGCGCCATCGGCATGGCCGGCCGTGAGGGTCTCGACAATCTGGTCTGGGTCATCAACTGCAACCTGCAGCGGCTCGACGGGCCGGTCCGGGGCAACGGCAAGGTCATCCAGGATCTCGAAGGCCAGTTCCGCGGTGCGGGCTGGAATGTCATCAAGGTGGTCTGGGGCAGCGATTGGGACGCGTTGCTGGCGAAGGACAAGACCGGCCTGCTGGCGAAACGCATGGAGGAGGTCATCGACGGCGAGTACCAGAAGTACATCGTCGAAAGCGGCGCCTACATCCGGAAGAATTTCTTCGGCAAGTATCCCGCACTGCTCGACCTGGTGAACCATCTGAGTGACGACCAGCTCAAGCGGTTAACGCGCGGCGGTCACGATCCGCGCAAGGTTTATGCGGCTTACAAGAAGGCGACCTCACGCAACGGCCACCCGACGGTCATTCTCGCGAAGACGGTCAAGGGCTACGGCACCGGCGCGGCGGGCGAGGGCAAGAACCCGACGCACGGACTCAAAAAACTCGAGGAGCGCGACATCCGGCATTTCCGCGAACGGTTCTCCATCCCGTTGGAAGACGAGGTCATTGCTGAACTCCCGTTTTACCGGCCACCGCAGGACAGCGCGGAGATGAAATATCTGCTTGAACGCCGCACGGCGCTCAATGGCTTCAATCCGGTCCGCCGGGTACGGGCCGAGAAGCTGGAGACACCGGCTTACACCCAGTTCACCTCGTTGCTCAACGCGTCGGTGCTCCAGAAGGCCTCGACCACCAAAGCGTACAACCTCCTGCTGAGCGCCCTGCTGCGGGACAAGCATGTGGGCAAGTTCATCGTGCCGATCATTCCCGACGAGGCGCGCACCTTCGGCATGGAAGGGCTGTTCAGCCAGGTCGGCATCTACAGCTCCAAGGGGCAGCTTTACAGTCCGGTGGCCCAGACCGAGGACAACGTCAACACGCCCTATATCGAGAAGAAGGACGGCCAGTTGCTGGAAGAGGGCATCAACGAGGCCGGCTCCATGGCCGACTTCATCGCCGCCGGCACGTCGCACGTGACCTACGGCGTGCCGATGATCCCGTTCTACATCTACTACTCGATGTTCGGCTTTCAGCGCGTCGGTGACCAGATCTGGCTCGCGGGCGACAGCCGATGCCGCGGCTTCATGGTCGGGGCCACGTCCGGCCGCACCACGCTGAACGGCGAAGGTCTCCAGCATCAGGACGCCCACAGCCACCTGATTGCATCGACCGTGCCGAACCTGATGAGCTACGAACCGGCTTACGGCTACGAGCTGGCGGTCATCGTCTGCGACGGCCTGAAGCGCATGTACGCGGAGGGGGAGGATATCTTCTATTACGTCTCCGTTCACAACGAGGACTACCAGCACGCGCCGATGCCCGAAACGCCCGGCGTGGTCGAAGGCATCCTGAACGGCCTCTACAAGTTCAAGCCCGGCAAGGACGGCTTGAAGCTAAAGGCGCAGATCATCGGCTCCGGCTCGATCCTGCTCTCCGCGCTCAAGGCGCAGGAGATTCTCGAACGCTACGGCGTGAGCGCCGACGTGTGGAGCGCGACCAGCTTCAAGCGCCTGCGGAGCGAAGCGCAGGCCGCCAAGCGCTGGAACATGCTCCATCCGACCGAAACGCCGCGTAAGAGCTACCTCGAAACCACCGTCGAAAAGGAAACAGGCGCGTGGGTCGCCGTCAGCGACAACCTCAAGCTCGTGGCCGATCAGATCGCGCCGTGGATTCCCGGCGGCCTGATGACACTGGGCTGCGACGGCTTCGGTCGCAGCGAAGTCCGCCCGATGCTGCGCCGCTTCTTCGAGGTGGATGGCGAATGCACCGCGATCGCCACGCTCTACAAGCTGAGCCAGCGCGGCGAAGTGCCGGCGACGCTGGTCGCGCAGGCCATCCGAGACCTGAGTGTCGATCCCGAGAAGGTTTACGGCATCTGCGTCTGAGCTGCCTCCAGATTGCTACAGGATCAAATCCGCAAGGCGCCCGGCGTGAGAAATCGCCGGGCGTTTTTGCATCTGGCCCCGGCTAATCGGTCGGATTGGCCAGATTACTACGTACTGTGAACATTTGATTTTCCGGGACATCCAACGCTATTGTTCCGCTGCATGACGTTCTTGCTCAAGCTGCTGCTGGCGTTCGGGACGGGCTTCGTGATGATGGCCCTGCTATGAAGCGGTTTGGCTATTGTCGCGATCCGCTCTTCCTGCTGGCCTGCGCGCTTTACGCACTGAACCGCTGGGCGGTGAAGCCGCACGTTCACTCGCCGTTCCTGCGCGGCCAGTTCAATGACTGCCTGCTGATTCCCTGCGCCCTGCCGCCAGTCCTGTGGCTGCAACGCCGCCTCGGCCTGCGCCGGGAAGACGGTTTTCCCACGGGACAGGAAATCATTTTCCACCTCGTGGTCTGGTCGGTGCTCTTCGAGGTCATTGGCCCGCACATCATGAATGTCACGGGGGACATCTGGGACGCAGTTGCCTACGCCGCCGGTGGGCTCGTCGCCTGGATCTGGTGGCGTATGCAGGCGAAAGCCGCACCCCATCGGGCATGAGCTTTGACCTTCTGGCCCCGCATTACCGCTGGATGGAGGCGGTGCTCGCGGGTGACCTCCTTCAGCGCTGCCGCACACGCTGGCTGGGGGAGGTTCGGGAGTCCCGGCACGCGCTGCTGGTGGGAGAGGGGAATGGGCGGATGCTCAAGGCTTGCCTGGCCCAGTTGCCCGGCTGCCGGTTCACCGTGCTGGACCAGAGCGCGAAAATGCTGGCCAACGCCCGACGCCGATGGGAGCGCGCCGGCGGCGGACAACACGTCGTCTTCCAACAGGCCGATCTGCGTGACTGGCGGGCGGATGGGGCAAATTTCGATCTGGTCGTCACCAATTTCTTCCTCGACTGCTTTACGGCCGAGGAACTGCCGCGGGTCATCGGGAACATCAGTGCTGCCGTATCGCCGAAGGGCCGCTGGTTGCTGGCGGATTTTTCCGTGCCGACTGCCGGCTGGCGGCGCATCCGGGCCCAAGTGGTGCTGGCGCTGGCCTACGGCTTCTTCCGGCAGGCGACCGGCATCTCGGCACGCCGGGTGACGGCACCGGATGACGAACTTTCCCGCGTCGGCTTCCAACTGCACCAGCGCGATCGCTTCAATCACGGGCTGCTGCACGCGGACCTGTGGGCAAAAGCCGGCTGAGAACTGTCTGAGCCGGAACGATGCAATAGGAGCGCGGACCGTCTGGTCCGCCAGTCGGGCCTGCGGGCTCGCGCGACTTCGGAAGCTTCACCCCGACGTTTCACAGTTGAGTGAGCCCCTGAGCCGAAGGGAAATTCGGATACTGCAAGTTCGGGGAGTTCCTCTGCCGCGCGCAATGAGCGGTTAAACAATGCCGCGTCAACGCTTACGGAAAGCAAAAAGCCCGGCCAATGCAGGATGACCGGGCTTTGAAAACAAAGCGGAAGCCTTACTTGGACTGCCGGCTGCGACGCAGGAGCAAGGAGGCGGCACCACAGCCAGCGGCGGTGATCGTGGCCCATTCGCCGGGCTCGGGCACCGTGGTCACCGTGATGCTGCTGAGTGCGAGGAAGGTGCCGGCAGGAATGGTGCTGTCAAAAGTGCCGATGGTGTTGGCGGCAATCGAAAAGGTGCCGCTCACCGAGTTGTCGCCGGTGGTGGCGAGCGAGTTGGCCGAACTGGTTGTTGAACCCGAGGCGCTCAGGCTGAACGTGCCGCCCGGCGTGCCATCAATCTCGCTGATATTGTAGCCGGTCACGGTTACGTCGGAGTCGAACTTGAAATTGAAGGACGACACATACACGCCGATGTTGCTCAGGTTGAGATCGCCAGCTCCTCCCCCGCTCCCCGTCACTTGGCCAAAATCGAAAACGTCCATGCCGCCGTTGCTTTCGACCGGGTTGGTGAGCGTCAGTGTAACCCCGCTGACAGTCTTGGAATAGGAGGTGGAACCCTCAGTGCCGTCAAAGGTGAAAATGATCACCCCGGCCTGGGCCGCTGCGACCGGAATCATGACGGCAGCCAGCAGGGCCATCTTGGCGGTGGAACTCGTCGTGGGATTCATGGACATAGGCGTCTGAAAAGAGCTAATATTAATTCCTCACTGGCGTGCGAGAAAATTTAACTGGCGGACAAAAGTATGTCAACCGCAAACTACTAAGATTCCATCTGAAACCATCGCTACGGGAGCCGCTTGACGGTGAATGAGGGGGCCCAGCGATACAATACACCTCGTACTTCCGCGATCGGGCGGCACGATGTCCCTTCTCCCATATAGTTGGGAAGAACGGGTGGGACTTTACCGGTGCCGGTCGCAATCGAAATTCAGATCAGCACGCTCTCGCCTGAAACCATCACCCATCGAACGGAGGAATACACCAGGCTCGGCATCTACGTCCTCTGGTTGCTGGAGTGGACTCCTGAGTTGAGCACGACTAGCTATAGCCCGCGCCACTTCGAGCGCTGGCTACACGCGACCTACTTTGGACGCGTGTATTTCTGGAAAAGA
>CAIVQH010000022.1 GCA_903907995.1 uncultured Verrucomicrobiota bacterium
ACACGATAGGAGCCATTCGGAACGGATTGAGGACTCCGGCAACAAACCGTCGTGATCTATTTTGTGTCATGTTGTGCTTTTTCGTGGCCAAAACTGGATTGGGTGTTGGGTTTGGAAAAGTTGAGTTTGTCACGGGGCGGGCTTCGGGAAGATTTCGGTTAGCTGCACGCGGCGCGAGTTTTCTTTGAGGGAGAGCGACGCCGCCTGTAGCGCTGCCACGACGTTCCGGCCGCTTTCCGTGCCGCTGCGGGGCGGGAGTCCGGTCGCGATGGCCTCGACAAAGGCGCGGGCCTCCTCACGCAACGGTTCGACGGCGGGAAGCTTTGGCACGTGGCTGTCGCCGGAGCGGTAGACCAGCTTCATCCCGGCTGCGGTCTGGTCAAAGGGGAGTTCGGCCCCCGGTGGAATGGGCGAGTCGATGCCTTTGTCGTAGACGACCAGCTTGTCGTCCGCGACATCGTCGTAGACCACCATCTTCCGGCTGCCGACCAATGTGACCTTGCGCACCTTGTTCGGATCGAGCCAGCTCACATGCAGGCTGGCGCGGACCTGCCCGGGATATTCGAGGTGGGCGAAGACGACATCCTCAATGCCCTTTTGGAGATAGTCAGTCCCATGAGCGACGACGGCGGTGGGGGCGGAGCCCAGCAGGAAATTGAAAATACTCACGTCATGTGGCGCGAGATTCCAGAGGGCGTTCACATCGGAGCGGACCACCCCGAGGTTCAACCGCTGCGCGTAGAGGTAATAGATCCGGCCGAGTTCCCCGGAGTCGATGAGCTGCTTGAGAAAGAGTACGGCCGGGTTGTAGAGGAACGTGTGGCCGACCATGAGTGTGAGACGCTGCTTTGCTGCCAGTGCGGCCAACGTGTCGACTTCGGAAACGGACATGGCCAAGGGCTTTTCAACGAAAACGTGCCGGCCGGATTGCAGCGTCTGGAGTGCGAGTGTGAAGTGGGTCTGCGCCGGGGTGGCGACGACCACGGCCGTGACCTCCGGGTCGCGGTAGATGGCATCGATGGATGAAACCACCTGGGTGGCGGGATAGAGGGTTTCCACGTAACGCCGCCGCGTCTCGCTGGTCTCGACCACATATTTCACCCACGCCCCGGGTAACGCGCTGAAGTTCCGGAGCAGGTTGGGCCCCCAGTAGCCGCAGCCGATTTGGGCGAGGGCGATCATTCAATCCGGAATTTAGCCACTGATTGCACGGATAACACGGATGATTTCGGAAGGACCGCTTTGATCATAGCCGGACAAAATAACAGGAATTCATCGGTGCACATCCGTGCAATCCGCGGGGAAATCCGACTCTTTTTCACTCGATCGGGTGCAGCTCGAAGTCATGCGGGATCAGCACCTGCTGTTCGAACGCGGGCTGGTTCGGCGCGAGGTGGACGGAGAAGGAGGCGGCGAGATCAGCCCAGTCGAGGGTGCTGATCTCGACCTCGCGGCCGCGCCGACCAGTGAGGGCCATGGTGATCGAATAGATGCCGGGCCGGACGGGCAGGGTGGTGTGGAAGAGCAGCAGCGCCCGGCTGCCGGCCGGCTG
>CAIVQH010000023.1 GCA_903907995.1 uncultured Verrucomicrobiota bacterium
ACAGACCCTTTGTCCATCCCCGGTTCCGGTCGGGCTCCGCCCTCCCTCCACCGGGGATGGACAAACCAACACAGAACCACAACCATCAACCAACTCCTGAGACTCTCATATCCCATGGAGCAGTTTGTGTGGTCCGGTCAGTTCCGCATCGTTTTTTCAGATTTAAATAAAGTTTCATCGACGGAGACTCGTCGTTTACTCCAAAAAAGAATAATTGAGCGAATTGAACAAGAAGTCGTATTGACTACGCTAATTGGTGCTGAAGAAGGCTTATTGAAGCCAGAGCAGATTCACCATGAAGCGGTAAAACTTCTTCAGAAATCAGAAAGCGAACTTTTTGAGCTACTGGTGAGGGCCCTGCCATATGGCTCGATTAAATTACTTGGCGAAGTCAGGTCCGATGCACTTCTCCAATTGTCGATGCCGGATCGTAAACTCCTTCTCCCACCGGGACAAGCGAGTCAGCCGCCGCATGTTGGAAAACTAGTCTTTGCAGTGCTGAAGCGGGTGGGTTGGAAGACATTATGCGATGCAAAAAGCCCCCTCTACAAACTTTGGTCTCAGAAGATTCCGGGCGTTTACAGTGCTGCATACTTTGCTACTTCAGTAACGCAAACATTTCACGACTGGAAAATTGGCTTGCCGTTTCTGGCAGCAGGAGTATCGGCAATCGCGATGAAATATGGAGCTCAAGAGTTTTGTGATTTAACAAAACCTGACTCAATTATGGATTCTCGCCGAAAGGGCACAAAACGCTAAGGAAGCGCTCTATTTCGATCCGATCTCTGCCCACAATCGTCCCACGTCACGGTCACTTCCACGTCACCGTCGCCATAGCCGCCGAGGCTCCGTCCGCCCGTTCCTCCAACGACGCCAGAATATCCGCCGCGCGACGCTTGGCTTTGCCGTGAAAGGTCTTATGACCATTCACCAGCACTGTCAGCGGGCGGTCGAGGTCGACCAGGTGGTCGGAAAGACGCAGGGTCAGCTTCGTCGGCACGTCGCCTTCGATCGCGATGGTTTGATCCTTCACTGTGGCGACGATCTTCTGCTTTTCCTTCAGCTCCACGCTTTCGGGCACCTGCAGCCAGTAGAAGCGGTGGTGGATGATGTCGTCCTGAAACCAGACCACCTTGGTCGGCCAGGGGTTGCGCGTGAACCCGGCCATCCACGGCAGCGCCTCGGCGTCTTTTTTCTGCATCCAGTGGCCGAGACCGGGATAGATGCGGAACATGTGGACATAGCCGCCCGGATCGGCGGCCTCCAGGCGGTCGAGTTCGGCGGCGCGGGCGGCGGCGATCTTGTTCCGGTCGTAAGCGGCATCGTCACCGCCCATGAAGATCGCGAAGGGCAGATCGCGCAGGCCGAGCAGCGAGGCCTCGTTCGGGTGGCCCGCCATCATCGCGGCGGCGGCGAAACGGTCGGCCATGCGCGGCGCGAGCTGCCATACTCCGTCGCCACCCGCCGAGTAGCCCATGAGATAGACCTTGTCGGGGTTCACCCCGTGCAACGCCACCTGGTCGTCGATCAGCCGCTGGAAAAGCGGTTCGATGTGGCCCTCGTGCCACATGTTCCAGGTGTCGGTCGGCGCGCGCGGCGCGACGTAAATGCCCTCGGCCGGCTCGTAGAGGCGGATCTGGTTGGTCCATTGCTGGCTGTTCACCGCCGCCGGGGCATTGCCGCCGCCGTGCATGGAAATCCAGAGGCTGCGACCATTCGTGGGCGCTTCGCCAAAGGTCTTCACCATCCAGCGGAGCGTCTTGTCGCCCAGCGTGATCGCCTGGGCCTCGACTTCGCCCTGCCGCTCCAGCGCGAGATGATGCAGCCGGTCGGCCGTGAGCATTTCCAGCACCCGCGCTGCCTCGTACCGGGTAAGCGCGGCCTGCATGGCCGGCGCGTTGGTCTTGCGCTCCTCGCGGGGCAGCGCCAGCCACGATTCGACCGCCTTCATGGCCGGGGTCACCGGGGACAGCTCCGACCACTTCGCGTCCACGGTGGGGTCACCCTTCGCCAAGGGGCCAAAGGGGCACTCGCGAATTTCGTGGCCGATGGTGAAGCGCAGCCAGCCCGTCGCGCCGGGCTTGAGCGCGAAACGTGGCATGTCATTGAGGTCGGCCGTGCCCGCCTTGGTGCTGGCGATGGCGCATTCCTTCCGCACGCCATCGAGCACGCACACCTTCGCCGACATCCGTTGGCCGCCGGCCTTCTGCCCCACGGCCTTGTCCCACAGGCGCACACCCAGCTTCGCGATTTCCGGCTCGGCGGAAGTCGCCTTCGCATAGCGGGCCGTGACGTTCACGGCCGCCACTTCGCGGCTGGATTCGGCCCAGACCATCGGGAAAGAAAGGCCGTCGCGCTTCCACGAGGTCGCATAGATCGCAAAGCGCGGCACGTCGGCCTTCGCCAGGGCGGCGTCGTTCACAAACCAGCCCCGGTCGAGGCCGGCCGGATCGGGCTCATCCGCCCCGGTGAAGTGCCAGTCGCCATCCCAGATTTCGACCCACGTGTGGTTGCCGCGCTCATTGGTCCACAACGGCGTGCCCACCGAGCGGGCCGGAATGCCAACCGCACGGCAGGCATCCACCAGGATGATGGACAGCCCGGTGCAGGTCGCCTTGCCCAGCTCAATGGATTCCTTCGGGCTCTGGTTCGGGCGCTTGCGCCCCGTATTGTAGTGGACCTTTACCAGGTTGAAGATCTGGCGGTTCAGCATTTGGGCCGCTTCCGACGCAGTCTTCGCGTCCTTCACGAGGACGCGGCATCGCTCGTAAAAATCCGCCCGCCACGGGTCGCGCGGCTCGTCAAAGACGGCATAGGGCAGCACGTCGTTTTCGAAGATGGCGTCCGGCACCGCCTTCGCCCACGGGAACTCGCTGCGCGCCTTGAAGGCCAGGTCCAGATTTTCCGTGAGAAACTGGGCTGAAAGCGTCTCCCGATCCCGGGCGGGCATGTTCGCGACGAGGAAATGCGCGGCCTTCTCTCCGGCTTCGCCGTGCTTTGCCTTGGCCGCCGCGATGAAGTCATCCACCGGAGCCCCGAGCGCGAGCCCCGCCATGCCGAAGAGCAGCCAAACAAATCGCATGGGTGAAAACATACTGACCGCCAACAGGTTGGAAACCGACAAATTCAGGGGAAACCGGGGACTGAATGAATTTGGAAAACAGGAATGCAGGAACCGAACTACTCTTTCCTGTTTTCCTGTTTTCCAAATTTAATCTGCTCCTTCCCTCCGTCTTGTCTTTGTCCCTTTGCTCCTTGGTTCCTTTGTTGTTTGCCGCAATTCCTCTTTTTCTGCTGCGTTCTCAACGGTCTTCTTCATTCTCCGGCCATGAAATCCCCGCGCGCCCTGATGGCTCTGCTTGCTTTGCTTGCCACCGCCCTGTCCCTGCAGGCGGGGCATCCGCTGCTGCTGTGCGATTCCGGCAACAACCGCGTGTGCAAGGTTTCGGCCGAGGGCAAAATTGAGTGGGAACACCCGGCCCAGCACCCGCAGGACATCTGGCTCACGCCCGCCGGCAACTACCTTTTCTGCTTCAAGACCGGCGCGCTCGAGGTGACGCCGGACAACACCAAGGTCTGGGAATACGTCGCGCCTACCAACAGCGAGGTCCACGCCTGCCAACCGCTGCCGGATGGCCGCGTGATGCTGGTCGAGGGCGGCACCAGCCGGATCATCGAGGTGGATCGCGCCGGCAAGATCGTGAAGGAGATCCGGCTGACCACGTTGCCGAAGATCAGCACGCATGAACAGTACCGCGGCACGCGCAAGCTGCAGAACGGGCACTATACCGTGTGCTTCAAGGGCGAGCACAAGGTGGTGGAGCTGAACAGCAGCGGCCTGGTGCTGCGGGAAATCAAGGCCCCCGGTGACGTGCATGAGGCGCTGACCCTGCCCGACGGGCACATGCTCATCACCTGCGGAGATGGCCACAAGGTCATCGAAATCGATGCGGCCGAGAAGGTTGTGTGGGAGCTGAACGAAAACGACCTGCCCGGCCACCCGCTGCGGCTCATGGCCGGCTGCCAGCGCCTGCCCAACGGCAACACGGTCTTCGTGAACTACCTCGGCCATGGTCACAACGGCGAGCAGCCGAGCGTCTTCGAGCTGACACGCGACAAGCAGATCGTCTGGACCCTGAGCGTCACCAACAATTTCAAGGCCGTCTCCCAGATTCAGCTGCTGGACATCCCGGGCGACACGACCAAGGGCGAAATCTTGCGGTGAAGGGAGTTTCGAATTTCGAATTTCGAATTTCGAGTTAGTCGGAGTTCCGGGTCTCGTGCGCCCAGTATGCCGATTTCGGGAAGTCAGAGCTTCCTGAACCATTGACAGCCGGTTTCAGCCAGATGCCTTGGCTCTGGCCAAGTCGCCGCCTGCCTCATCCGCTTCTTTGCGCCCGTGGTGGCGAGGAATCAACGATGAGCCACTCTCCCGCCTTTCGCTGCGAAGTGAATCGGCTTTCGCCCGGCCCTAAATCACCGAATTTCCGTAAATATCCGTTTTTAAAGCACGAAATACGCAAATACATTACTTGTTTACTTATCTTTAAATAAAAATGCAATAAACGGCCTTTTTAAGCGATTAAACAGCCCGTAAAACCGCCCGCTTCTGGCTGATGAATGCAAATTAAATAATTACTCTATTGACTTAGTAGATGTTTATTCCAAGCTCTGCCCGCCGTGACTGAAACACACCGCGTTAAGTCTCCTCACTCCGACGACCGGAGGCGGCAACCCGTAGCTTTGACCCGCACCATGAAACTGCCCCGCTGGATTGCCACCGCCGCGATTCTTGGCCTCACCCTGCCCATGCTGCCCGCCGCGGCCGATGACCAGGCTGAACTCATCAAGCAACTGCTCCAACGCATCGACTCGCTCGAAAAGAAGGTCGATGCGCTGGAACATTCGCCCGGTACCGCCGGCACCGCCACGAACAGCGCCGTCGCCACCGTGCCCGCTGAACGCTTCACCCAGTTGGAGCAGCAGGTGAAGGTGCTCGGCCGCCAGAACGAGCTGGCCACCGAGGCCGCCGCCGAGAAGGCCCGGACCGCACCGGTCGTGGACTTCGGACCCAATGGCTTCCAGTTTCGCAGCGCCGAGACGAACTTCGTCCTGAAGATCAAGGGGCAGGTGCAGCTGGACTCCCGCTGGTACATCAACGACCTCGCCGCGAACCATAATGATTCGTTTGTGCTGCGCCGGGCGAGGCTCATCGCCGAGGGCACCATTTTCCACGATTTTGATTACCAGTTTGTGCCGGAATTCGCCGGCAGTTCGCCCACGATCCTCGATGCGAACGTCGGCTACCGCTACGACAACTGGCTTCAGCTCAAGGCGGGCAAGTTCAAGTCGCCGGTCGGCCTGGAACAGCTCCAGAACGATGCCCAACTTTTCTTCATCGAGCGCGCCCTCCCTTCGCAGCTCACGCCGAACCGCGACCTCGGGGTGCAGCTCTCCGGGGACCTGTTCGATGGCCGCCTGAGCTACGCGGCGGGCGTCTTCAACGGGGTGGGCGACGGCCGCAACGGCGGCAACGCCGATGTGGACGGCGAGCAGGAGTTCGCCGGCCGGCTGTTCGCCCAGCCCTTCGTGAACACGAGCAAGACCTGGCTGCGGGGCCTGGGCTTCGGTCTCGGCGCCAGCGCCGGCCACGAGACGGGGGCAGATCTGACGCCGAACGGCCTGGGATTCACCACGGATGGCCAGCAGAAATGGTTCAGCTACAAGAGCAGCGTCATTGCCAATGGCGAGCACTGGCGGCTCTCACCGCAGGCCTACTATTACGCCGGCCCGTTCGGGTTACTGGCGGAATACGTGATCTCAGACCAGCAGCTCCGCGCCGGCACCAACAGCGCCACTTACGCCTCCGGCGACCTGGAAAACACGAGCTGGCAGGTCGCCGGCAGCTACGTGCTCACGGGGGAGAACGCGAGCTACAAGGGGGTGACCCCGCGCCACAACCTGAACTTCTCCGAGGGCACCTGGGGGGCTTTGGAACTGGTCGCCCGTTACGCCGAGCTGGGGGTGGACGGGGATGCGTTTCCCACCTTCGCGGATCCCACGGCAAATCCGCGCCGCGCCCATTCCTACTCCGTCGGCGTGAACTACTATCCCAACCGGATCTTCCGGGCCTCCATACAGTACACGCTGACCGATTTCGACGGCGGGAGCGGGACCGGAAACAAGCACAGCGAAAACGCATTGCTCACCCGGTTCCAGATCGCGTTCTGATACACACCGCCACGCACGCAAGACATTTACCCGATGAAATCTCTCCTCTCCCTGATTTTCGCCGTCGCCACCCTCGTGGGGGCATCGGCCAAGGACCTCACCCTGCTCAACGTCTCTTACGACCCGACACGCGAGCTTTACGCCGACGTGAACAAGGCCTTCGCCGCGCAATGGAAGGCGAAGACCGGAGACAACGTCACGATCCGGCAGTCCCACGGCGGCTCGGGAAAGCAGGCCCGCTCGGTCATCGACGGCCTGGATGCCGACGTGGTCACGCTCGCTCTGGCCTACGACCTGGATGCCATTTCCGAAAAGGCCCGGCTCTTCCCGGCGGACTGGCAAAAGCGCCTGCCGCAGAACAGCGCGCCCTATACCTCGACGATCAACTTCCTCGTGCGGAAGGGAAATCCGAAGCACATCAAGGACTGGGATGACCTCATCAAACCCGGGGTCTCCGTGATCACGCCCAACCCGAAAACCTCCGGCGGTGCGCGCTGGAACTACCTTGCCGCGTGGGGCTACGCGCTCCGCACCAAGGGCGATGCCGCCACGGCGCAGGCCTTCGTGACGGCGCTCTACAAGAACGTGCCCGTGCTGGACTCCGGCGCCCGTGGCGCCACCACCACCTTCGCCCAGCGTGACATCGGCGACGTGCTCATTTCCTGGGAAAACGAGGCGTTCCTGGCCCTCAAGGAATTCGGTCCCGACAAATTCGAGATCGTGACGCCCTCGATGAGCATTCTCGCGGAACCGCCGGTCACCCTCGTGGACAAGGTCGTGAAGCGGCACGGCACCCAGGCCGTCGCCCAGGCGTACCTCGACTTCCTCTATACCGACGATGGCCAGGACATCATCGGCCGGAACTTCTACCGGCCGCGCAGCGAAAAGGCCGCTGCCAAGTACGCCGGCACCTTCCCGAAGGTCACGCTCTTCACCATCGACGAGGTCTTCGGCGGCTGGCAGAAGGCGCAAAAGGACCACTTCAACGACGGCGGCATTTTCGACCAGATTTACAAACCCTGAGACGTAGCCGGCGAAACGCACGTCGGTCTCTCCCATTCCTTCTTAATCGTAATCTTGCTCTTAATCTTAATCCCAAGCCCCCAATCGCGATCACGAAGACCTGAGCCAGGGTGATTAAGATTACGATTAGGAGTAAGAGTAAGAACTAGCCCTGTTGCCACCATGACTGACACGCTCCTGAATCCTGTGACCGCTCCCGCCACCAGCCCGACGCCGGCTTCGCGCCGTTCCGTGGAACGGCTGCTCGCCCACCTCGACTTCATTGCCGAGCACTCGCGCCACCTGGTCAGCAAGTCGTGCGGACGCTTTGAGAGCCAGGGCCAGAGCTACGCGTTGCCGCGTTACCTCTTCGTCGGCCCCAAGGGCGGCGGCGACACGATCCGCCTCGGCATCTTCGCCACCATCCACGGCGACGAGCCCGAGGGCGCGCTGGCGTTGACCCGCTTCGTCTCCGCCCTGGAGAAGAATCCCGAGCTGGCCACCGGTTATGCGCTGTTCATCTATCCGGTCTGCAATCCGACCGGCTTTGAGGACGGCACCCGCCACAACCGCAACGGCCTGGATCTGAACCGCGAGTTCTGGAAGCAGTCGGCCGAGCCGGAAATCCGCTTCCTCGAGTCGGAAATCTGGATGCAGGCCTTCCACGGCATCGTGACCCTGCACAGCGATGACACGAGCGACGGCCTGTACGGATTCGTGGGCGGGGCGGTGCTGAGCGAAAACCTTCTGGAACCCGCCCTGCAGGCCGCCGGCCGCTTCCTGCCGCGCAATCACAGCCCGGTCATTGACGGTTTCAACGCCCGTTCCGGCATCATCCAAAGCGGCTATCACGGCATGCTGAAATCTGTGCCCAATCTGGACTATCCGCCGTTCGAACTGACCTTGGAAACGCCTGCGAAGGCCCCGCTCCATCGCCAGGCCGATGCGCACGCGGCCGCGCTGGAGACCATCCTCACCGAATTCCGCTACCTCCAGGCCGTGGCCCAGAACATCTGACACCTTGTTCACGTCAGCGCCCACCACCCGCTCCGCGCTCCCCGCTCGCCGCTCCGCGCTGGCGAAGTTCATGCCTTGGCTTTGGCACCGGGTTTCCGCACGCTGAAGCTTCGCTGATGGCTCAAAGAAAGACCAGTCCCCTGCCCGGCTTCCGGCTGACGCTGGGATACACCCTGCTGTATCTCTGCCTCATCGTCCTGCTGCCTTTGGCGGCGACCTTCCTGAAGACCGCCACGCTGACGTGGGACCAGTTCTGGACCACGGTGACGGCCCCCCGTGTGCTGGCATCGTACCGCCTGACTTTCGGAACCTCGCTGCTTGCGGCGATGGTGAACCTCGTCTTCGGCCTGCTCGTGGCATGGGTGCTGGTACGGTACAATTTTTTTGGCAAGAAGATAGTGGACGCCCTGGTGGACCTGCCCTTTGCGCTACCCACGGCAGTGGCCGGAATCGCCCTGACCGCCATCTACGCGCCCAACGGATGGCTGGGCAAACCGCTGGCCGCCCTCGGGATCAAGGCGGCCTTCACCCCACTCGGCATCTTCATTGCGCTGACCTTCATCGGGCTGCCTTTCGTGGTGCGGACCGTACAGCCGGTTCTTGAGGATCTGGATGCCGAGGTGGAGGAAGCTGCCGCGAGTCTCGGGGCCACACGCTTCCAGACCTTCCGGTATGTGATCATTCCCATGCTCCTGCCCTCGCTGCTGACGGGCTTTTCCCTCTCCTTTGCCCGGGCGCTCGGCGAATACGGCTCGGTGGTGTTCATCGCGGGCAACCAGCCGATGAAGACCGAGATCACCGCCCTCCTCATCATCACCAAGCTGGACCAGTACAACTACGCCGAGGCCACGGCCATCGCGGTCGTGATGCTCGTCTTCTCCTTCGTCATGCTGCTGACGGTCAACCTGCTCCAGTGGTGGGGCAGCCGCTTCCAACAGCCCCATTGACCCATGAGCGCTCCGCACTCACTGATCGCGACGGAACGCCTGGGTGGCCATCGCCGGCCCACGACGGAGCCGCCCTGGGTGCGTCGCCTGCTCATCGGCGTGGCGCTGGCATTCCTCGCCATTTTCCTCTGGGTACCGCTGGCGGCCGTGTTTGCCCAGGCCTTCGCGAAGGGGGCCAGGGCCTATTTCGATTCGTTCAACGATCCGGTCACCTTTGCAGCGGTGAAGCTCACGCTCATTGCCGCCGGCATCGCCGTGCCCCTGAACCTCGTCTTCGGGGTGGCGGCGGCCTGGGCGATCTCCAAATTCAATTTCCCCGGCAAGAGCCTGCTCATCACGCTCATCGACCTGCCGTTCTCGGTCTCGCCGGTGATCGCCGGCCTGATCTATGTGCTGCTGTTCGGCGCGCAGGGATTGCTGGGACCGTGGCTGATCGATCACGACATACGGATCATCTTCGCGGTGCCCGGCATCGTGCTGGCGACGACGTTCGTGACCTTCCCCTTCGTCGCCCGCGAGCTGATCCCGCTCATGCAGGCACAGGGCCGCAGCGAGGAGGAGGCGGCGCTCTCGCTCGGGGCCAGCGGCTGGCAGACATTCTGGCGCGTGACCGTGCCGAACATCAAGTGGGGCCTGCTCTACGGCATCATCCTCTGCAATGCCCGGGCCATGGGCGAGTTCGGAGCCGTCTCCGTCGTGTCCGGCCACATCCGGGGCGAGACCAACACCATCCCGCTCCACATTGAAATCCTCTACAGCGAGAACGTCGTGGCCGCGTTTGCCGTGGCCACGTTGCTCACGCTCCTGGCTCTGGTTACCCTATGCTTGAAAACCTGGGTCGAATGGCGTGCCGCCGCCGAGTCCCAAACGGCCGAAGCCGAATGATTTTCCCCGCCGCATGAGTGTCGAAGTCCGTAACATCACCAAGACCTTCGGGTCGTTCACCGCGCTGAACAACGTGAGCCTGAACGTCGAGTCCGGCGAACTCATCGCGCTGCTCGGTCCCTCCGGTTCCGGCAAGACCACGCTGCTGCGCATCATCGCGGGGCTCGAATTCGCCGATCCCGGCACCGCCCAGGTGCTCTTCCACGGCGAGGATGTCACGAACCTGCCCGCCAGCCAGCGCCGTGCCGGGTTCGCCTTCCAGCATTACGCCCTGTTCCGGCACCTCACCGTCTTTGAGAACATCGCCTTCGGCCTGCGGGTCCGGCCCCGGGCCACTCGGCCGTCAGAGGAGTCGATCCGCGAGCGGGTCACCGAGCTGCTGAAGCTCATCCAGCTCGATCCGCTGGCGAACCGTTTTCCCAGCCAGCTTTCCGGCGGTCAGCGTCAGCGCGTGGCGCTCGCCCGGGCACTCGCGGTGGAGCCGAAGGTGCTCCTGCTGGATGAGCCCTTCGGCGCGCTCGACGCCAAGGTCCGCAAGCAGCTCCGCCGCTGGCTGCGCAAGCTGCACGACGACATCCACATCACCAGCATCTTCGTCACGCACGACCAGGAGGAGGCGCTGGAGGTGGCCGACCGGGTGGTGGTCATGAACGAGGGTGGCATCGTGCAGATCGGGCCGCCGCACGAGGTTTACGACCGCCCGGCCAATGCCTTCGTTTTCAACTTCCTCGGCAACGTCAACCTGTTCCAGGGCCGGATGGATGATGGCCTGATGAAGATCGGCGACACCGAGCTGCATGTCGCCGAAAACCTCGGCACCAGCGTGTCGGACGCGACGGTCTATTTCCGTCCGCACGATGTGAAGGTCTCCACCGAGCCGGTGGGCCAGGAAAGCATCGCGGCCCTGATCCGGCACATCAACCTGGCCGGTCCGGTGGTGCGGATCGATCTGGAGCGCGCCGACACCGGCAGCCGCTTCGAGGTCGAACTGAACCGCGAGCAATGGCAGGGCATCGACCGCCGGGTGGGTGACCGCGTATTTGTGGACCTCCAGCGCGTCCGGGTCTTCCCCACAGATCACAAGACTCCGCTGGAGGATTTTTCGATTTAGCGACAGGACTCCGGACTTGCGGATGCCCCTTCCGTTGTCCCAGCGGAGGATTAACTTCGGGGCATGTCGGAACCGAAACCAGCAGCCCATCGCGGTGCGATCTCGCAGCCGGCCAACCGGTTTTCGGCCACGCACCGCGAGCGCGATCCCGATGCGGAAGACCTTGATCCGGCCGAGGAACCCCTGCCTCGCACCCAGTTCATCACGGACCACACCCAGTCCATCCTCACCACCAACGACAGCCCCGACATTGGCTTCACCTACAGCCTGAATCCCTATCGCGGCTGCGAGCACGGTTGTATCTACTGCTACGCCCGGCCCTTCCACGAATATCTCGGGTTCAGCGCCGGGCTCGATTTTGAGTCGAAGATCATGGTGAAGGCCGATGCGCCCGAACTTCTGCGGCGCGAACTCGGTTCGGCCAAATGGAAGCCCCAGTGCATCGCCATGAGCGGCGTGACTGACTGCTACCAGCCGGTGGAGCGGAAGCTCCGCATCACCCGGCAATGCCTCGAGGTGCTCGCCGAGTTCCGCAACCCCGTCGGCATCGTCACCAAGAACGCGCTGGTCGCCCGCGATGTGGATGTGCTCGCCGAACTCGCCCGGCACCAGTGCGTGCTGGTGATGATCTCGCTTACGACCCTCGATCCGGAGCTGCGCACGATCCTGGAACCGCGCACGTCACCACCCCTCGCCCGGCTGGCCGCCATCCGCAAGCTGAGTGCGGCCGGCATTCCGGTGGGCGTGCTGACCGCCCCGATCATTCCCGCGATCAACGATCACGAGATTCCCGAACTCATTCGCGCCGCGGCCGACGCCGGCGCCACCTTTGCCGGCCGGGTGGTGCTGCGGCTGCCGCACGCGGTCGCGCCGTTGTTCGAGGACTGGCTCACGCGGCATTTTCCTGATCGGAAAGAAAAGGTGCTGGCCCAAGTGCGGGCGCTGCGTGGCGGCAAGATAAACGACGCGCGCTTCGGTTCGCGCATGACCGGAGAGGGCCTCTTCGCGGAACAGATTTCGCAACTGTTTCGCGTGGCCTGCCAGCGCGCCGGGATCGCCGGGGCCGGCCCGGAACTGTCCACCGCGCACTTCCGCCGGCGGCAACCAGGACAGGCGGAATTCTGGTGAGCCAAACCGCCCTGCGCTCAGAAACCAATGCTCACGCCGGCGACCGCGCCGTAGGTGGAACCGAAATCAAGCTTCGCCTGGCGGCCCGGGGCATCGACCGTCACGCCGGTGTTGTACTGGAAGTCGCCGCCGACATAGACGCCGAGGTGCTTCGTAAGCCGGTAGGTGGCCCGCAACTGCGCATAGCCGCCCGGTGACCAGTGGGTGCGGAGATATTTGCCCGTGGAAGTCCCGGACAGGGAGTCTGTCTCCGTGAGCGTCAGTTCCGAGGAGGAATAGACAGTGCAGTAGCCGACGCTCAGCGCGAGGTTCACGCGCCCGGAGAGCGGAACTTCGATCCACGGACCGATACGAAGCGTTTGGAAATCCGATTGAAGCTTGGTGTCGAGGGCGGAAGTTCCGGCAACGGACCGGATGACCGGGCTGTTATAGGTCAGCAACGGACCCGGTTTGTCCGGCGTGCCCGAATACGGCGGGAGCGGCGGAGTCACCCCGTTCAACGGGTAATCATAGTACAGCGAATTCCCGGAGGCGGTGGCGTGGTCGGACACGGAGAATTCGCTGAGGCTGTAGCCGAGCTCAAAACCGAACCGGGCCTCACGATGGCCGATGTCGAAGCGGACGAATTCAAACCCGCCCACAATCTCGCCGCCGAACTGCGGATCGTCCTTCAGGCCGTTCCGATCACCGACCCGCATGGCGCTGGCGTCGCGAAACGTCAGGGTGTCCCCGTTGACCTGGCTGGCGGACTGGTAGCCCCAGTTCTGCGTCAGCGTCGGACTGCCACCGCTGTCCTTGCCGACAAATCCGTCGTCATAGACCGACAGGCCCGGGGTCACGGAGGCTGCCGGGCGGGTGTTGCGCAATTCGGCTTTCACACCCGAGGAGATGCGTCCGCCAAGGCGGACGAACCAGCCGCTCTGGTCATCATCATCCAGGTTGTCCGCCGCAAAGACAGGGACGGCGGTGGCGGCCAGGCCAAGGACGAGCGCAACGGTACGGGGGGAGAGCAGTGAATTCATGTCAGCGAACTGGGGAGAGGGTCAGCGGGTTTCGAGCACGTGATAGAAACGTGCGCCGTTGGTCGGCAGCGAATCGGTTTTGGGCGGGCCATTGTCCAGCCATTGCACCTGGTTGCCCGTGCCCAGCACCGCCGGCAGGGCGGTGCGAACACGGTTGGTGGCGGCGAAGTCCTCGGCGTGATCCGCATACTGCACGTAGTAGTGGTAATTGGTCTTCGTCGGGAACTCGACCAGGAAAACATTGGTGACGAAAAGGGTGTTGGTTACGAACCGGGTGGCGGTGATGTTGATCGGCGTGGTGTTGGCCAGCGTGTTGGTGATGGCCGTGGCGCTGTAAGCCGTGAGCGTCGGCGCATGGACGGTCAGGTGGTCCGGTGCAAAGTATTCAAGGATGGCCGACTCCGTGTCGCCCGGCGCAAGCGTGGGCAGGCTCACGAAGGATTCCCCGGTGACCAGGTAGCCCTGGGCGTTCTGGTGGCGGATCGCGTTGGTGTTCGAGTCAGTGCCGAGCTGACCGACGACGAGGAAGACATTCTCGATACTGGTGGCACCCGGATTGGCAAACTGGACGACCTGCTCGAAGTTTCCGGTCTGCAGGTTCAATTTCGGACCCGTGGCGGAACTGACAAAATTGCTGCTGACCAGGACGGGCGGGGCCTGGCTGATGGTGATCACGGCGTTGGTGGTGATCACACTGTTGGTGGCGTTGGTGCTGACGACGACCGGTGAGAAGGCCAGCGGCAGCGGAGCATTGGTAAAGGTGACGAGGCCCGCGTAAGGATTCGCACCCGGCTGGAGGGTGAACGTGACCCGGCCCAGTGTGTCGGTGCTTTCACCTGGATCCAGCGTAAACCCGGGAGCCATACCGATGTTGACGCCCAAAGATCCGGGCGTGCTGGTTATCGTCACGGGTGACTCCACGGGAATGGCAGCCGGGAGGGGACGACTGCGATTGCGACCCGGGTCACCCGGTGGCGTGGGAAATGTATTGGTAACGACCGGAGTGGTGGAGGTGGGAATCGGGGTCTGACTGACGCCGCTATCTGAGAAACCAATGGTGGTGCCTCCTCCAACAATGGTCATTGAAACGACCGCCTCAAAATTGGCATTGGCAAAGACCGTCGGGTCGTAGCTGACGCTGAAGCTGAGATTGGTCTCCGTGCCGTGGGAAGTGAAATAAACCGGGAAACGAACCTGGCCATCGACAATGGTCTCCGCTCCGAACCGCAGTGCCGGGTCGGGCAGGTCCTGCACGGTGAGCACGGCCGACCAAGAGGTGATTCCCGAGGCGTTCGTGGAGATAAAGGTGTAACTGCCCGCATTGGTGCTGGGCACATTGGTCAGCAGGATGGTGTGCTCCGAGCGATAGGCATCGATGACCGTGTCGGTGAACACCGCGTTGGTGATCGGGAGATTGTTGAAATACCAGCCGTTGGTCGTCGGGGTGGTGCTGTAAACCTCGGCCGTAAAAGTCGCGTTCTTCCCGGTGTAAATGGTCTCGTCCACCGGGGTGGTTTCCAACGCCGGGAGGCCGTTGACGTCCAGGCTGGCCGACGCGGCGGCGGGCAGCGAGCCATTGTCGGCAGTGCCGACGACCACCGTGTAGAGCCCGTGGTCGGTGGAAAGCACGCTGGCGAGGTTCAGCGTGCTGTTGGTCGCGCCATCGATGTCCAGATAGGTTGTGCCCGCCAGCTTCTGCCACTGGTAGGTCGTGGGCGTGGCGTTGGTGACATTGGCGGTAAAGGTGAAATTTGTGCCCGCGTTCACGATGCTGGCGGCCGGCGTGATCGTGACTGCCGGCGTCCCTGCCGCCTGGGCAAGACTCAGGGCGCAACCCGCGAGGGCGACCAGGAGGCAGCGGAAGAGACTAGGAATATTCAGAACTCGCATGGACTTATGGTGTTGAGCCGGAAGGGACGCAGAACTGCCGGAGCGCGGGTAGTTCGCGGGAAGGAACCGTGCCGGGCAAGCGAAATTGGGTGATGGGCCGGCTGCGTTTCAAAGCACCGTGCCATGCGGGATCACGCCGTTTTTCGGGATCATCAGCACCCCGTCACGGATGTAGTACAGGGGGTGGTCCATGTTCTCCGGCTTGCCGGCGGGCGACAGCACGCAGCCGTCGCCGATGCGGGCATTCTTGTCCACGATCGCGTTTTCAATCCGCGTGTTCTGGCCCACGCCGATGGGAATGCCCTGGTTTTCCGGCTTCGCGAGGCGCGAAGGCGAATCGTAAAAGTCCGCACCCATCATCACCACGCGGTTCAGGTAAGATCCCTCACGCAGGATGCCGCGGATGCCGATGACGCTCTGCTGCACCCGGGCGTGACTGATGATGCAGCCGTCGGAGATCACCGCGTGATCGATTCCGGCCCCGTTGATCTTCGAGGCCGGCAGGAACCGCGGGCGGGTGAAGACCGGCGGATCGAAGAAGTTGAATTTCGGCAGGTCGGTGGCCTGGTCGATGTTCGCGTCGAAGAAGCTGCGAATCGTGCCGATGTCCTCCCAATAGCCCTGGAAAACGTAGCTGAACACCCGGTGGGTATCGATCGCCGTGGGGATGATGTGCTTGCCGAAGTCGGTCTGGTTGTTGTCGAGCAGCTCGAAGAGCACGTCGCGGTTGAAAACATAGATGCCCATCGAGGCGAGGTAGAACTGCTCGTCCCCTTTCACCCCGAGGCCGGCGTAGCTCTCCCGGTCCAGCTTCAGGGAATCCAGCAGCGCGGGATCCTTGGGCTTCTCAACGAAGCGGGTGATCCGGCGTTCGCGGTTGATGTGCATGATGCCCAGCGCGCTGGCCTCCTTGGCGGGCACCGGGATCGTCGCGATGGTCAGGTCGGCGGAAGATTCCTCATGCGCCTCGATGATCTTGCGGAAATCCATCCGGTAGAGCTGGTCGCCGGAGAGGATCAGCGCGTAGTCAAAATTCGTGTTCCGGAAGTGCATCAGGTTCTTGCGCACGGCGTCGGCGGTGCCCTGATACCATGAGGTGTTGGAGAAGCTCTGCTCGGCGGCGAGGATCTCGACAAAACCGGCGCCAAAATGGTCGAACTTGAAGCTCTGCGAGACGTGCCGGTGCAGCGAGGCGGAGTTGAACTGCGTGAGCAGGTAGATGCGGTTCAGGCCGGAGTTGAGACAGTTCGAGATGGGTATGTCCACCAGGCGGTACTTCCCCGCCAGCGGCACAGCGGGTTTGGCGCGCTCCTGCGTCAATGGGAACAGGCGGGTGCCCTGGCCACCACCCATGATGATGGCCAGCGTGTTGTGGCTGTACGAGACGTGACGGGAGGTAGGCATGGAACTTCTGGTACGTGGTAAAACGGACGGCGCACCAACTCATACTGTGCCACCGGCACGGCAGCAAGCCGCGAGAAGCCATGGTGCGCAATGGACTTTGCCGGTCCGGCGCACCATCTTCCCGTCCCACGGAATCGCCATGCCCGTAGCCCTAGCCGAACTCGAAACCCGCGAGCGCCAGTTCCTCGCCCCCTACGCCCAGTTCAGCGGGGACAGCTGCGGGCGCGTTCATCCCGAAGCTCCGCCCACCTGGCGCACGCAGTTCCAGCGCGACCGCGACCGGGTGATTCACAGCCGCGCCTTCCGCCGGCTGGAGTACAAGACCCAGGTCTTCCTCAACGGCACCGGGGACCATCTCCGCACACGACTCACCCACACCATCGAAGTGGCGGCCATCTCCCGAAACATTGCCCGCGCGCTCCGGCTAAACGAGGACCTCGCCGAGACGATCGCCCTGGCCCATGACCTGGGACATTCGCCTTTCGGCCACACGGGCGAGGAGGTGCTTGACCGGCTGATGAAGGACCACGGCGGTTTTGAGCACAACCGCCAGAGCCTGCGCGTGGTCGAGGAGCTGGAGCAGAAATATCCCGGCTTTCCAGGCCTGAACCTTTCCTGGGAAGTCCGCGAGGGCCTCGCCAAGCACAAAACCGGCTTTGACGTGCCCCCCGGCGGCGCCTCGTTCATCCATCGCCAACCCTCGCTGGAAGCGCAAATTGCGAATCTGGCCGACGAGGTCACCTATTACAGCCATGACCTTGACGATGGTCTGGACTCAGGGCTGCTCGACGAGAAGAGGCTGCTGCGAGAGGTCAAGGTCTGGGCCATCGCCGCCCGGGAGGTGAAACGGCAGTTCGGTGCGCTGCCGGATGAAAGCCGTCGCTACTACACGATCCGCCAGATCATCGATGGCCAGGTCAGGGATGTGGTCGAAACCACGGAAGAGCTGCTGCGCAAGGCCAAGGTCAGATCAGCGGATGAGGTCCGCGCGCAGGCCAAGCCCCTGGTGCGCTACAGCCCGGAACGGCGCAAACTCAACCTGGAGATGCGCAAATACCTCTATCAGAATCTCTACTACAACCCGGCGGTGGCCGGCCCCAACACGCGGGCCACACAGATGCTGGCCGAGGTCTTCAGCCACCTGATTGCGCATCCCGAAGAAGTCGGCGCACAGGCGCGCAAGCGTGCCAAGAAGGATGGCTGGCACCGGGCCGTCTGCGACTACATCGCCAGCATGACGGACCGCTACTGCATCCAGGAGCACCAGCGCCTTTTCGGGCTGAACCCCGGAAGGTAAGCCCACGCTTACATCCCCAATTTCATCAGCTCGCGTTCGAGCGCGATTTGGAACTCCTGAAGATCCGGCGCGCTGGGACGATAGCCCTTGGTATCGGGAGCCAGGCCCGGGCGGCCATACTGGTCCACATACCAGGTGGCGCCCAGTCCGTCGCTGAAGACAACCCGGCCACTGACCATCATCCCGGGCCGCGTGACGGTATCAACCGTCACTTTGATGCCGCCGCCACCCGGCACGGTGTCGGCCGGTGCGGTGGCCGGAACCGCCTCGGATGCGGGAGCCGGGGCCGCCACGGGTTCCGGCTTCTTGGGCGGCTCAGGATCCTTCGGCAAAACCTTGAGGTCATCCACCAGAAAGCGGACCTCCATGTAGGTCAGCTTCATCCCGAAGTCGGTTTCCAGCCGCTTCTGGAACTCGGACAGCTTCATGCCGTCCGCCAGCCATTGGCGTGCGATTGCTTTTTGGTCTTCCGTCAAAGTCATGGGCCGCAACGTAGGGACCGCCGCCCGCCGGTTCAAGTTTTGCAGCCGATCTGCCGGTATAGGCATGAAGCCGGCGAGCCCGGCCGGAACCGGCGGAATCTCGCGTCAGATACGGCCCAAATCGCCAGAAAACCCTCGTCACACCCGGCCCGAATGGGTTCTCTCTCGGCCGAAAGCTCGCGTTAGCGTGCGATGATCGCCTCTTTGTGGACCAACCACTATTTCTGCGCCGGCGGCAACCGTTCTGGTCCGGAACGGGCCCGTCCGTCGTGCCGGTTCGTTTTCGGCTGGCTGGCGCTCTGCATCCTTGCCGGGGTGGCCATTCTGCCCGGCCATGCCGATTTGCCGCCCCAGGCGCAGCGCTACGCCAGCGAATTCATTTCCAAGGAACAGGGCCTGCCCGACGGCGCAATCACCCAGCTCGCGCAATCCGGTGACGGCTATCTTTGGGTCGCCATGACCACCGGGCTCGCCCGGTTCGACGGGGTCCGGTTCGACCATTATGACCACCGCAACACCCCTGCCCTGCCCGATGACCGGGTGACGGCGCTGACCACGGACCGCCAGGGTCGGATCTGGGCGGGAACACCCAAAGGCCTGGCTCGTTGGGACCGGGGACGATTTGCCTCGGTGTCGCTGGATGAGGATGCGGGGGCCATCACCGCCCTGGCCAGTTCCACGAATGGCGGCGTGTGGGTGGCCACGGCTTCGGCCGTGCTCCGGGTTGGCTCCGACAAGCCGGATCAGCGGTTTGGCAGCCCGCCCGCCTGGGGCACCAACGCCATCGGTTCGCTGGTTGAACTCGCCAGCGGACATCTGCTGGTCGGCAGCTCGTCCGCCTGGGCCGAACTGGATCCGGCGACCGGGACCTATCAGGCACCGACGGCCGGTCTCATGCCGCCGGTCTTGGTGCGGGCACTGATCCCTGACGACGCCCACGGAAACGCCTGGGCCATGGACGCCCAAGGAATTCATCGCCGCACGGTTCAGGGATGGGAACGGGTACAGGCTTTCCCCAAGGAATATGACGGCAAGGCGGCCGGCCTTTACCGGGACCCGCTCGGCGGCGTGATCGCCTGGATTGCTCAGGTGGGAGCCTGCCGCTGGGAAAATGAGCAGGCCGGCTTCGTGCGCCTGGACTCCGACCCCCTGCATTCGGAAACGCTCCGCCGGCCGGTGGCCGTCCTGCGCGACGCCGAGCAGAACCTGTGGGTCGCCAGTTCCGGCGGCCTCCTCCGTTTTCAGCGCCGCATTGCCGCGCTCTGGAATAAGGATGACGGCCTGCCGAGCCCGACCTGCTGGTCGGCCAGTGTCGGTCCCGACGGGCGGCTCTGGGTGGGAACGCAGGCCGGGATCAGTGTCATTACCGAGGCCGGCGCGAATCCCAGCCTGAGTGTGCCCGTTTCGACCAATGCCACACGCCTCGTGCTGCCGACGCGCGGCCAGCGCGTCTGGTGCGTGGTGGCCGACCGGGCACTCTACTGGTCCGATACGCCCCAAGCTGCCGGTTCGTGGCGGCTGCTTCCGCTGGGGGAACGGCATGTCAAAACCTTGTACGAGGGGGCTGATGGCAGCCTTTGGGCCGGTACCGAAGCCGGAGCGGTGAAAATCACCGGCCAGGCTCCGGCGGTGACACCCTTCGCCGGGCAGGAGCAGTTGAACGCGTTTGAGATCACCGCCATCCGTCAGGACCGTCACGGGGCGCTCTGGTTCGGAACCCAATCCGGGGTGATTTTCCAGGCGGAGGACGAAAATTGCCGGCGCTTCGCGGGATCCGATCTGACCGGAGAAAGCCCGATTCTGTGCATTCAGGAGGACAGCGACGGGGGAATGTGGTTCGGCACCCGTTTTGGAATCAGCTACCGCCGGGACCAGCGTTGGTACTTCTTCGGTCCTGATCAGGGACTCGGCGATCACCTGTTCCTTGGCATCTATGAGGACGCCGTAAAACATTTCTGGCTGGTAAGCAAGCACGGATTGCAGCGGGTGGGGCGCGCCGAACTGGAAGCCGTGGCGACCGGAGCTTCCCCCCGGGTTTTGCCGCTTAATTTCGGAATCCTGGACGGCGTGGAAAATTGCGACTTCGCCGGCTACCGCCAGCCGACGGGCGCCTTGGACAAGCTGGGACAGCTGTGGTTGCCCACCACCCAGGGGCTTCTGCAGGTGGATCCCCGCCGGCTGCCGGATAATTCGCCCCCTCCAGCCGTGCTCATGAGCGGTGCCAGTTTCGGGGAACAGATCATCGGTGAAGCCCTTGTCCGGCAATTTTGCAGCGCCACCGCGACGGGCAGTCCGCCGGCCGGCCGCCCGGAGTATCTGTCGGTTCCTCAGGAGCTGGGACATTTCGTGCAGCTGCATTTTACAGCCAGCAGCTTTCTCCAGCCTCGCAATATCCTCTTCCGCTATCGGTTGCAGGGATATGAGCAGGCGTGGAACAAGGCGGTGGAGGGACGTACGGCCACCTATCGCAATCTGCCAGCCGGCGATTACACCTTTGAAGTCGAAGCCTCCAATCCCCATGGCGCTTGGAACAGTGTGGGAATGGTCTTCCGCTTCTCGCTGACGCCGCGTTTCTATGAAACCCGTTGGTTCATGGTGGCCTGTTTCGCGGTGCTGCTCCTCGGGGCGATGATCTTCGCGCGGCACCACTACCGCAGCAACGAGCAGCGCCTCCGCGGCGACCGGCGGGCCCTGGAACAGGAACGCAGCCGCATCGCCCGCGATCTGCATGACGATCTGGGGGCCAATCTCACCGGCTTGGCGATGCAGGCTGAAATTGCAGGCAGGCAGCTTTCCGGTCCCGGAGCCGAGGAGCTGCAGCGCTTTGCGGTGACCACCCGCAGCCTCGCCCAGCGGCTCCGCGAGGTGATCTGGGCCGTTGATCCCGAAAGCGACACCCTGGAAAGCCTGACGGCCTTCCTGGGCCAGCAGACCGACGAGCTGCTCGGTGCCACCCGGCTGCGCTACCGCTTCGATGCTCCACCCCACCTGCCGGCAATCCGCCTCCGTGCCGGTACCCGGCACCAGCTCGCGATGTCGGCCCGCGAGGCCCTCAACAACATCCTGAAATACGCCCAGGCCAGCGAGGTCATGGTCCGGCTCGAGCTGGCCGACGACACCCTCAGCATTACCATCAGCGACAATGGTGTCGGCCTGCCCAGCGGCTCGGTCACCCAGTCCGGCCGGCCCGTGACCGGGGGCCAGGGCCTGAAAAACATCCGCCAGCGGCTCAAATCGCTGGGGGGAAATTTCCGCGTGTCTAGCGCCCCCGGAGCTGGCACGCTGGTGCGGTTGGAAGTTCCTCTGGCGGCCGTAACCGCAGTCGAATCCAAACCCGATAAACCGTCTAATGAGCATCAAAGTCGCGATCGTTGAAGACAATGCCAGCATGCGTGATGGCCTTGCCGCCCTGATCCGCATGTCGCCCGGCTTCACCCTGACGGCCGCCTGCCGCAGCGGCGACGCGGCCGTACGGGAGCTGCCGCCGCTCGCCCCGGAGGTGGTGCTGATGGACATCAATATGCATGGGATCAGCGGCATTGAGACCCTGCGGCAGCTCCGTCTGCAGCTGCCCGACCTCAAGGTCATCATGCTCACGGTCGCCACGGACGCCCGGCACGTTTACTCCGCGTTTGAGACGGGAGCCGATGGCTATCTGGTTAAGGACACCGAACCGGTACGCATTCTGGAAGCCATCCGCGAAGTGCACGGTGGTGGTTCGCCCATTTCCAGCCCCATCGCCCGTCTGCTGGTGCAGAAATTCCACCAGCGCGGGCCGTCCCCGCATCCCGAGGACAATCTCACGCCGCGCGAGGAGGAAATCCTCACCTGCCTCGCCCGTGGCTACCGTGCCAAGGAAATCGCCGACGAACTCGGCATCAGCATCCACACGGTGCAGACCCACATCCGGAAAATTTACAGCAAGATGCAGGTCCGCTCCGGCGCCGAGGCGGTCGCCAAATTCCTGACCCAGAGCGGCGGCACCGGCCTTTCCAACGTGGACCCGCGCCCGGGTCTCTGATCCCCCTTCCCGACCGCGTTCTTTGCTTGGTGCCAACGCCGGCCCAACCTTATTCTGTCGCCGTCATGTTTTCGCACGTTGTCATTTTCTGGACCGATCCGGCCAACCCCAAGGCCGCCGACGAATTGCTGGCCGGCATGGACCGCCACCTTAAGCCGATCCCCGGGGTGCTGCACTTTCACGCGGGAAAAATGGTGGGCAGCCATCGGTCCGTGGTGGACCAGACCTATCAGGTCGCCCTCAACCTCGTCTTCCCCGACAAGCAGGCGCAGGACGACTATCAGGTTCACCCCATGCATCTCGACTTCGTGAAGCATTGCAGCCCGCTCTGGAAACGGGTCCTCGTGTACGACTTCGCCTGAGGTGGTCGCGCGTTCGCCTTAATCTCGGGCGGGTTGAATTCCCCACCGGCACTGCACGGTCGGGACTGCCCAGGTTGCCTCACGCACCGTTTCAGGCAACCTCAGCGCCGTGCCACGCGAAGCTCATCCCGCCAAAGTTGCCCGCACTGCCCGGATTATCGCCGGGCTGCGGGCCACCTATCCTGGCGCGCATTGCGAGCTGAACTTCCGTAACCCGCTGGAACTGCTCGTCGCCACGATCCTCTCCGCGCAGTGTACCGACAAACAGGTCAACCTCGTCACCGAGGGATTGTTCGAAAAATACCGCACCGCCCGCGATTACGCAGACGCTCCGGCCGGGGAATTTGAACTGGCGATCCGGCGCATCGGGCTTTACCGGAACAAGGCGAAGAACATCCAAGCCGCGTGTCGCGCCCTGCTCGAAAGCCATGGCGGCGAGGTGCCCTGCACGATGGAGGAGCTGACCGCGCTCGCCGGCGTCGGACGCAAGACGGCCAACGTCGTGCTGGGAAACGCCTTCGACATCAACGACGGCGTCGTGGTGGACACCCATGTGGCGCGGCTCTGTGGCCGGCTGCGACTGACACCCGAGACCGATCCCGTGAAGATCGAGCAGGCCCTGATGAAGCTCGTGCCGCGTGAGCAGTGGGCGCATTTCAGCCACTGGCTGATCTGGCACGGGCGCCGGCGCTGTTTCGCCCGCAAGCCGGACTGCGCCCATTGCGAAATCCGGACGGATTGCCCCTCGGCCGGAATTGCGAGCCTCAAACCGTCGGCCGCGTCGTCCCAGTCTTCATCTTAATCTTCATCTTAATCTTCATCTTCATCTTAATCATAATCCGCGCAGGAAGCGGGATTACGATTACGATTATGAGTAAGATTGGGCCGCCTCAGCGGCCCGCCAGTTTGGCCCGCAGGGGCTTCCCGTGATAGACGCTGTGCTTGAGCTTCAGCACCACGTTGCGGGCGAACTCGCTGTTCACATCCACCAGCGTGTGATCCTCGTGGACCTCAATCTGGCCAATCACGCTGTCGGGCAGGCCCGTATGGCCCTGGATGCACGTCACCACGTCCGGCCGGGTGATGTTTTCGCGCTGGCCGATGCCGAGCCACACCTGCGTCATCGAGACTGGCTTGGGCGACGGGGGTGGTACCGCCGCTCGCGGTGCCGCGGTCGGCACCCGCCGCTGCGGCGGGCGCTCGTCGTAACGGTTATCCGGGCGGACATTGCGCGAGTCCGTCTGCGGATACGCCGGCGGGCGGTCCCATTCGCGCCCCTGATCGGGAGGGCGTTGATAGGAATCGGCACGGTCGCGGAATTGCGGACGCTGCTCGGTGAATCCAGGGCGATCCCAGGTGGAGGCACGCAGCTGCGGCTTCGGCGGGACCGGCGCCCGGGGAGCCACAGGCTTCCTGGCCGGGGGCTGCGGAATCATTGGGACAGGGGCGGCTTCGGCTGATTCAGAGGGGGTTCTCTCCCCCACGGCAGGCTGCGTCACCGGTGACGGTGCAACCTCCGAAGCGGCCTTCGCCGGACTGGGAAGGTGCGTGCCTTCCACTTCGGCAAATCCGCTTTCTTCATCGACCGTAAACGCCGGCTTGGTGGCGGCCGAAGCCAGCGCTTGAGGCAGCGCCGCTTTGGGCAACTCAGATTTCGGCTGCGGCTTGGCCTTGGGCGCAACCGGAGCCCGTACCGCCACGGGAGCGTTGGCGACGGCCGCCGGTTTTCCGACGGCAGCGGCGGCTGGCACAGCCTTGCCCAGGGCCATCTTGGGCTCCGACTTGACGGCTTCAACGTCCTCGCCGCCCGTGAGCAGGTGCAGCGCGGCGCTGGCGATGTTCACAGAATCAAAGCCCTCCTCGAGCAGCGCCTCGATGAAGTGGTCGCGGCGCGGGAAATCTTTGGCCTGAAGCGTGGCCCGGATGCGCTGGAGCAACTGGTCCTCCTTGGCGCGCTCGATTTCGCCCTCGGACGGGATCTCGCCGCGGCGCAAACGCTGCCGCGTAAACTGCTCGATCTGGCGGATCATGAAAAACTCACGTCCGCTGACAAAGGTGATCGCCAGGCCGCTCCGGCCCGCGCGACCGGTCCGGCCGATGCGGTGGACATAATCCTCCGCATCGTAAGGCAGGTCGTAGTTGAAGACGACCTGGATGTCGTCCACGTCGATGCCGCGGGCGGCCACGTCGGTGGCCACGAGGAATTCGAGGCTGCCGGTGCGGAATTTCTTCATCACGCGGTCGCGGGCCGCCTGGGCCAGGCCGCCATGCAACGCATCGGCGCTGTAGCCGGCGGCGTGCAGATGCTCGGTGAGTTCGTCCACCATGCGCTGCGTGTTGCAGAACACGATGCCAAGGGTGACATTGTGCAGCTCGATAAGCCGCGTGAGCGCCTCAAATTTCCAGCGGCGGTCCACCTCGTAATACACCTGCTCGACGGTCGGCACCGTGAGCGCCTTGGCCTCGATGCGCACCCGCACGGCATCGCGCGTGTAGTTGCGGATGAGGAACTCGATCGCCGGCGGCACCGTGGCCGAGAACAGCACCGTCTGCCGCTCGGCCGGCATCGCCTTCAGGACGTACTCGATGTCATCGCGGAAACCCATGTCCAGCATCTCATCGGCCTCGTCGAGGATGATGGTGTGGATCTGGTCGAGCCGCAGCGTGCCGCGGTTCATGTGGTCCATGACGCGTCCGGGCGTGCCGATGACGATGTTCGCGCCGGCCTTCAGCCCGGCGAACTGCCGCTCGTAGCTCTGGCCGCCATAGACCGGCAGCGCCCGGATGCCGGGCTTGAAGCATGCCAGCTTGTGGACCTCCTCGCTCACCTGCACCGCCAGCTCACGGGTGGGGCACAGGATCAGCACCTGCACGGCGCGGTTCTTCACGTCCACCTTTTCGATGGCGGGAATGGCAAAGGCGGCCGTCTTGCCGGAACCGGTCTGCGACTGGCCGACGACGTCGCGGCCCGACTGGATGACCGGAATGGCCTCCGCCTGGATGGGCGAGGCCTGTTCAAAACCAAGGCGGTCGATGGCTTTGAGAATCTCCGGCGACAGGCCGAGTTCGGAAAAAAGTTTTGGCGTCATGCGCGAGGTCGGAAGGTATAGCACAACGCCGGGCCGGGACGCGAAGTGTTTTCACAAGGGCGGAGAAACAGCGAACTGCGAACAGGGAACAGCGAGCCGCAAAGCTGCGGGCGATGCGTCGTGCGTCCTGCCCCTTCAGTTCGGCCTTATTCGCAGCTCCCCTACCTCCCGCTACGCGCTGTTCCGTGTTCGCAGCTCGCTGTTCTCCCCCAAAAAAAAACGCCGCCTTCAGAAGAAAGCGGCGGTCGTAAAATCAGCGGAAAATCTGGCTCAGTAGTCCGAATCCGGCTCGAGCGGCGGGCGGACGCCATACTTCTTTTTCAGCGTCTCCACCACCGCCAGCGGCTTCATGCCACCCGTGCAGGTCGGGTCACTGAGGGAGGCGGCGGCGGCCATGACGCCGGTGAGCAGCGATTTCTGGAGTTCCCAGCCCTCGTGCAGGCCTAGCAGCACGCCCGCGCAGAACGCGTCGCCCGCACCGGCGGTGCCGGCAATGTGCTTCTCCGGCACCTTGAGCGACGGCTGCCAGTGGTCCTTGCCGTCACGCGTGCGCGCAAAGCAGCCCTCGGGAAAATGGATCACCACCAGCTCTTTCACGCCGTGCTGGAGAATGGCTCCGGCGGCATGACGCAGCGAGACGGTATCGAGCACGCCTTCCTTGCGGATCCGGAAGCCGGTCACCTGGCCGGCCTCATACTCGTTCATGATGGCGTAGTCGCAGAACTTGAGCGCCGGGATCACCACCGCCTTGAAGCGGTCGCTGGCCTCGCTCACGACGTCGATGCTCGTCTTGATGCCGGCAGCCTGGGCGGCGGCGAGCAGCTTGGCGGCGAGGGTCACGCCCTCCTTGTTCACCACGTCGAGCTTGTCGAGCAGCAGCAGGTAGCCGAGATGGAAGATGCGGGCCTTGCTCTTGGTGAAGTCAAGGTCCTTGCCATCCCAGAGAGAGTTTGCGCCCCGGTAGTGGAAGAAGGTGCGCTTGCCCGTGCCCTGCACCGTCATCACGTCGGTGTAGCTGGTGGTGGCCTCGGCGGTGGCCTTCAGGAACTTCGTGTCGATCTTGTGCTTCTCGACATCGGCGAGGATCTGTTCACCGAGGGCATCCTTGCCCACCAGTCCGGCCGCGCTCAACGGGAACTCGACCCCGAGCTTGGCGAGGTCGAGGAGCACGTTGTAGGGCGAACCGCCGGTGCCTTGGTGCTGGCTCTTGATGTTCGCCAACTGCTCCAGACCGGGGAAGGTATCTACGATTTTGACCTGATCGATAATCCAGTTGCCGCCGGCCAGGATGCCGGAGCGTTTGGATGCTGCGCTTGCTTTCATGCTATGGGGACGGACGTGCCACGACGGGAAAACACCCCGATACGTTCGTGGTTAGACGTAGTGTAGGGGAAACAACCGCTGCTTGTCTCTAACGATTTCGACCGCAACCCCCAACCGAAGCCGGGCAACGAACCATCGTTCCAGCCCATCGGCAACCCCAGCTGCAAAATTGAACCGGTCCTGAAAGGCCTCATGGAAGACACCACTGAGCTCGGCCTGAAAAACTTCGCCGACCAGCGCCGCGCCTACCTGCTGAAGCAGATCCCGGCCCAAGCCCTGACTTCCACGTCGCCCGTCCTGTTTTTGGAATCCCGAATCGTAAGCCAGGGGCTTGCCTGTTCAGCCGCCAGCCAAAACTTTACGCTGAGTCTGAACAAATGAGCAGCCTTGGAAGGATCACACTGCGGGAGGTCGAGTCTTCCGATCTCGACGCATTCTACCGGCATCAGCTCGACCCGGAAGCGATCCGGATGGCCGCCTTCGTCGGTGCCAACCGTGAGGACAGGACAGTTTTCAACGCCCATTGGAATAAAATCTTAACTTCGCCACAAAACAGCAATCGGACGATCGTTGCCGGGGAACAGGTCGCCGGTTACATCGCGTGTTATCCGCAGGGGGAACATCTGGAAGTCACCTATTGGCTGGGAAGTGAGTACTGGGGCCGAGGCCTGGCGACGGAAGCCCTCAAGCAGATGCTCCAAATGGTGCCAGCCCGGCCAATCATTGCCCGGGCGGCAACCGACAACCACGGCTCACTCCGAGTGCTGCAGAAATGCGGCTTTAAAATCATCGGAACAGACAAGTGCTTCGCCAATGGCCGCGGCGTAGAAACGGAGGAATATCTCCTGCGCCTGGATGACGATCAGACACAGGAATGACTCAAACCAAGCCGCTTTGCATCAGTTCGCTTCGCCAGCCCGCCGGACCACGACTCGCCAGACCTTCTCGCTCTCCGGTTCGAAGGTGATCTCCACAGGAAGGAATTTCCGGATGATCGAGGCATTCGTGGTGGAGTGCAGCGACGGCTCGGTCGTACGGAAGGAACCGCCGCCCGCCAATGCCATGGGAATCAGGAGCTGATCAGCGAGATGCTCATCCACTGGCACTCCAGCCTCCAGCCACGCGGACGCCATCTCTACCGCTTCGAGGGCCACCTGCTCCGGCAACCGCCCGCGATCGCCGAAGCCGCTGAAGACGCCAGTCACGTGCTCGGCATCAGCCTTGATGATCACGGCGTTCCCCGGACCGGGTGAATTCGTGACCGCTTCGACCGCGCATTCGTCGTCCTGAAAGCCGAGCCGTTCCCGGATGACCACCAGCTCCCGTCGGGCCACGTTTTCCGGCAGCCGTGAAGCGATCACGCGGGCACACCGTTGCCGGATGTCGCCGCGTTCCAGAACCGCGATTGGCGTCAATTGCGTCACCGGCTCGATCCGGGCCTGGAACTGGCCACCGCCCGCCGGGAAAAAGCCCGGCCGCCGAAGCTCCAGGTCCAGCTTCGGCCCCAGGCGCCGAATCATCGGCGCGAAGCTGAGCGCGAGAAAATCAAATGGCGGCGCGAGCGGATTGTGCGTGCCGCCTTCTAGCGTGAGCGTCGTGATCCCTTGGGCGGTGAGCAGCGGTGGCAACACGGTTTGCAGGACGAGGGTCGCGCTGCCCGCGGACCCGACCGCAAACCGGTAGTCGCCCGGCGTGACGGTGCCGGGCCAAAACTCAAGCGTGGTGGACCCCAGCATGGCCCCGATGGCTTCGGCCTGGCCAATGGCCATCGCCGCCTCCACACAGGTGAGATGCTGGCGCGCCAGTCCCGGCTTGGGCCGGCCGGCGCGGATGTTCTCCAGCAGGAAGGGCTGCCCCGTCACCAAGGCCAGTGCCAGTGAGGTTCGCAGAATCTGTCCGCCGCCTTCGCCTTGTGATCCGTCAATCGTCAGCATCTTAATTTTCCCCTCATCATCTGAATCCTAATCATCATCTTACTCCCTCCAAAGGGAACGCGGCGGCGGCACTACCTTCCTCACCGCGTTCCCTCCTGCCTTCTTTCAATCCTCCGGACGCTCCCCGTGCGGGGCCATCTTGACCAGCTTCGGGTCGAAGCGCCCGAGCACCTCCACCAGATCCGCCTGTGCGGCCATCACCTGGTGGATGTCCTTGTACACACCCGGCACCTCGTCCAGCCCGGCCGAGATCAGCTCCACACCGCGCTCCTGCAGGACCGGCTTCACCTGGTCCCAGCCAAAGGTAGCCATCGCCTTGGTGCGGCTCATCGCCCGGCCGGCCCCGTGCGAGGCCGACTGCAGCGACTCCGTCTGCCCCTTGCCGAGAACCAGATACCCGGGCGTGGCCATGGAGCCGGGGATGATTCCCATGACTCCGGCTCCGGCCGGCGTGGCACCCTTGCGGTGCACCACCACCTCGCGCTCGGTCCCGTCGATGACGTGACGCTCCTTCCACGCGAAGTTGTGGTGGTTCTCCACGTCCAGCAGGACCTGCAGGCCCAGATGCCTGGCGATATGCTGATGGATCATCGCGTGATTGGCCGCCGCATAGCGGCCCATCAGCTCCATCGCCGCCCAGTATTCCTGGCCCTCGGCCGAATCCAGCGACAGCCACGCCAGCCGGCGGTATTCCTGCGGCAGTCCGGCATGCTTCGCCATCGCCAGCTTGCTGTAATGGTCACACACGGCCGCCCCGGTTCCCCGGCTCCCGCTATGGCTGAGCAGCGCCACGTATTCGCCGGCCGGCAGCCCCTCGACCGCCTGCTCGTTGGTGAACACGCCGAACTCGACGAAGTGATTGCCGCTGCCGCTCGTCCCGAGCTGTCCCCAGGCGCGCTCCTTGTTCTGCAGCGTCACCGGGCTCACCGACCAGTCGGCATCCAGGACCTCATGCTGCCGACGCTGCTTGAACTTCGCGCCGATGCCGAACCGCGTCTCGGTTTCGATAGCCTTGACCAAGGCATCACGACGCGCACCCAGATCAGCCAGGGGCAGATCCAGCACGGTGAGCTTCATGCGGCAGGCAATATCGACACCGACCGCATAGGGAATCACTGCGTTGTCCGTCGCGAGGACGCCACCGATGGGCAGGCCATAGCCAACGTGCGCGTCAGGCATGAGCGCACCCGCGACCGCGATGGGAAGCTGGCAGGCACGACGCATCTGGTTGAGGGCCTCGGACTCGAGGTTGTCACCCCACTGCCGCCAGGGAACCGGCGTCTCCCGGATGGCGGGACCACGGTAGCTCAGCGCCTTCGCCAGCTCACCGCGCAGCGCATCCTCCAGGTAAGCCGCCGGCGCACCGACGACCGCCGCGACCTCGTCGGGCAGCTTCGTCGGATCAAATCCGCCTTCCACATAGGCACGGATGAAATCGAAAGCGCACTGGATCGGCGCGCCCGCAGGCACGCCTAACTTGGTAAGGTCTTGAGTGTTCACAATGATGTTTGAAGCAACGGTCGTGCCAACCGCTTCCTGGGATTTTAGGCAATTCTTTCAATTTATTTTCAATCAATGACTTACACGCAATTAATCAGCCGGAATACCGTCAATCCGATAGCCATTGCGAAAGCAGAAAAGCGCCTATAAGCTAATTTAAGCGAATAAAAGCTATTTTTATGGCCCACCGAAAAACCGTCGTCATTGGGCTGCTCGGCAGCGTGCTGGATTCGGGCTTCCACGAGGAACGCTGGAAGAAATGGCGGCCGACCGTGTCGCTGGGCCAGCACGAGGACCTCCCCATCGCCCGGTTTGAGCTGATCCATCAGAGCACCCATGAACACATCGCCCGCTGTGTGGCGGCCGATCTCGGGCGGGTTTCCCCCGGCACCGATGTGAAGCTCACGGTCCACGATCTCAGCAATCCCTGGGACTTCGAGCAGGTGTACGGCGCGCTGCATGATTTCGCCCGGACGTATCCCTTCCGCCCGGAGACCGAGGACTACCTGGTCCACATCACGACCGGCACTCATGTGCAGCAGATCTGCCTGTTCCTGCTGACGGAGTCGCGGCACTTCCCTGCCCGGCTCTTGCAGAGCTCGCCGGCTGATCCGAAGCGTCGCACCGCCGAGGGCAAGCACAGCATCATCGACCTCGACCTTTCGAAGTATGACCGCATCGCCGCGCGGTTTCAGCGGGAGGCGCGCGACGCCGTGTCGTTCCTCAAGTCCGGTATCGAAACACGCAACGCACGGTTCAACCAGATGATCGAGCAGATCGAGTACGTGGCCATCAATTCCAAGGAACCCATGCTGCTCATGGGGCCGACCGGTGCCGGCAAGTCGCAGCTCGCCCGGCGCATCTATGAGCTGAAAAAGACCCGCCACCAGCTCGCCGGAAGTTTCGTGGAAGTGAACTGCGCGACGCTGCGCGGCGATTCCGCCATGTCCACCCTGTTCGGCCATGTGAAGGGCGCCTTCACCGGGGCCATGAAGGACCGCCCGGGCCTGCTGCGCAGCGCGAATGGGGGGCTGCTCTTTCTCGATGAGGTCGGCGAACTCGGCACCGATGAGCAGGCGATGCTGCTGCGGGCCCTGGAAGAAAAGCGCTTCCTCCCGCTGGGCGGCGACCGGGAGGTGGCCAGCGATTTCCTGCTCATCGCCGGCACAAACCGCGATCTCGCCACGGCCGTGAGCGAAGGACGCTTCCGCGAGGATCTATTGGCCCGCATGAACCTGTGGACCTTCAAGCTGCCCGGCCTCGCCGAGCGCCCGGAAGACATCGAGCCGAACCTGGACTTCGAGCTCGAACAGTTCGCCCGTCATACCTCGCGGCGCGTGACTCTGAGCCGGGAGGTCCGGGAGGAGTTCCTCGCCTTCGCGCGCTCTCCGTCGAGCCGGTGGAGCGCGAACTTCCGCGACCTGAATGCCTGCGTCACCCGCATGGCGACGCTTTCTCCCGGCGGCCGGATCGCCCGCGAGATCCTCGACGGCGAAATGGCTAGGCTCCGGACCGCGTGGGCGATGCCGACCAACCCGATTGATCCGGAGGCCGCCCTCACCGCCCTGCTGGGACCGAAGGCGCTGGTCGGGCTGGATTTGTTCGACCGGCAGCAGCTCGCGTTCGTGGTCCAGGTCTGCCGGGAATCCGCCACCCTCTCCGAGGCGGGCCGCCAGCTCTATGGCGTGACCCGCACCCAGCGCAAAGTCCCCAACGACGCCGACCGCCTGCGAAAGTATCTCGCCCGCTTCGACCTGGATTGGGATGCCATCAAGATTTGAGCCGGATTGGATAACCCATAAGCTCCTTCGGAAGGCAGTCGTAAACGTCGCTCGCGCCTGCGCCCGGTCTTCGTTAGAATGGCCCGTGATGTCTTTCCTGCTCCGTTGCCTGCCATGGTTGCTGGTGCTGGGGTTGGCGCAGGCCGCGCAGGTGGAGTTCCGTGCACCGCACGCGGTGGCCTACGACCTGGAATCTCCGGCAACCAGCCAGTCCTCGGCCGCTTCGCCGTCCACAACGGACCTGGTTGCCCGCCCGGTCGGTGGCGGCAAGCCGGTGCGGATCACCTCGCGCCTCATCCTGCGCCTCGCGGACACGAATCAGCTGGCTGCCCTGGCCACGGCTCATGCCCTGACCATAATCCGCCCCTTCGATAGCCGGACCTTTCTGCTGTCGGCTGATAGCCCCCACCAGTCAGCGCTGGCCGCCGCCGCGCTGGCGAAGGTGCCCGGGGTCGAGGTGGCGATGCCGATCTTCCGCCGGCAGATTCGGAAGCATTTTGCCTACGGAGCGGCACCGAACGACCCCTATTACCCGCGCCAGCCCTACCTCGAAGCGCCCCTCACCAACGCACCTTTCCTCTCCATCGCGCCTGATCTCAACGTGCGCGGAGCATGGGCCTTCACGCACGGTGCCGGCGTGACCGTGGCCCTGGTCGATGACGGCATGGAGGTGGCTCACCCGGATCTCGTCGCGAACGCCACCGGCCCGCACCACAACTTCTTCACCGGCGCCAATGACGGCAACCACGACGGCAGCTTCAACTATCACGGTACCGCCGTCGCCGGCCTCATCGCGGCCAGAGGGGACAACAAGCTGGGACTGAGCGGTGTCGCCCCCGCCGCGCGGCTGGCCAGCTGGCTTATTTTCAACTCGTTGGATGACACGCCAGACGACGCGGGGATGGCCTCCATGTTCAGCTTTGAACTGAAAGGGCCGGACGCCGTGGGCGTGCAGAACCATTCCTGGGGCAACTCCGATTTCGATGTGCTCCCTATCAGCCTGCCGGAACAGCTCGCCATCGCCCAGGCCGTGACGGAGGGCCGCAATGGTCTCGGAGTTGTCTACGTCCGCTCAGCCGGGAATGTCCGCGCGCAGGACTACAATTTCGCCCGCGGCGTCGGCGACGCCAATCTGGACGCCTACGCCAATGATCCCCACCAGATCACGGTGGCTGCCGTCCGCAACTCGGGACGGGTCAGCAGCTACAGCACCCCGGGGGCGTGCGTGCTCGTGGCGGCGATGGGCGGCGACATCGGGGACGCAACGTCGCCCGGCCTCCTGACCACCGATCGCGTCGGCTCGCTGGGTGCCAACCGGACCCAGAATCCGAATGATCCCCATTCCTGGGACTACGCTTTCGACAACACCGGGTTCATCGGCACGTCGGCCTCGGCCCCGCTGGTTTCGGGTGTGGTGGCGCTCATGCTGGCCGAAAATCCCAATCTGGGCTGGCGCGATGTGCAGCAGGCATTGGCGCTGGCTTCTCGGCATATCGACCTGGCGGACCCGGACCTCGCCACCAATGGCGCGGGCCTGATGTTGAGCCACAACGTCGGCTTCGGCATTCCGGATGCCGGCATGGCGGTGCGCCTTGCGCGGGACTGGAGCAACCGCCCGCCCGCCGTGGAACTGCACTACACCAACGCCACCCCGCAGGACATTCCCGATGACAGCCTGAAGGTCCACGTGACCGGGCCGGGCGTTTCCGATGGCTTCGGCCCCATTCCGGCCAGCGGCTCGGTCGGGCTGCATCCCGACCGCCCGACAGCCTCGCTGCCCCTGACCTACGTCGGCCTCGCCACCGCGCCCATCGGGGCCAATCTGAATGGCCAGGCCGCCCTGATTACCCAGAGCAGCGCCTTCGAAGCCCCCATCAACAATGCCGCCGCCGCCGGGGCGGCCTTCGCGATTGTCGAGAACAGCCAGGGCACCACCGAGCGGCTGATCATGCGTGACACCTACTTCGCGAAAATCCCGGCCGTACTGGTCGGCCACAACGACGGCGAGGCCTTGCGCTCTTTGTTTGCCACGAATTCCGCCGCCCGCGTGAACCTCGGCCTCGACTCGGCAAACTACCCGTTCGCCATCACCGACACCTTAGTCGTCGAGCACGTACAGGTGCATGTCACCTGGTCGCATCCCCGCATGGCCGATCTGCGGGTCACGCTGCGGTCGCCGGCTGGCACGGTCAGCATCCTGCAGCGGCCAGGTGCGAGCACCAGCGCCGTGCAGAGTGAATGGACCTTTTCCACCGTGCATCACCTCGGCGAATCCAGCGTTGGCACCTGGACGGTCGCGATTACCGATGAGGACACCGGCATGACCGGCTCGGTGGATTCCGTCGAACTCATTCTCCACGGCACCCCCATCACGGATACGGACGCCGACGGCCTGGACGACGCCTGGGAGCTCGCCCACTTCGGCACCCTGAACTACGGCCCGCTGGACGATCCCGACCACGACGGCTGGAACAACGCCGCCGAGCAAATGCGCGGCAGCGACCCCACCCGCAACGAAACGCCGTTGGCCATCGACATCATGCGTTCGCCCAATGGCCAGGTCCGCCTCAGCTGGCCGGGGCTGAACGCGACGCCTTTCGACGTCTTGCAAGGAAATCTGCCAGACGCGGCCTCCAACGTTCTTAAAACCGTCCCTGGCCACTTCCCGGAATCGGGCTTATGGCTGCCGGCAAGCGACGCGGCCCGCTATTTCCGGGTGCAGCAAACGCCCTGATTGCGGGCGAGACGCCACTTCTTGAATTCCCCGCCACCTCTCCCCGGTCGAAGCTGCGCACGAGTAAATTGACGCGCTTCCGTTTGGATCGAAATTATTCGCAATAATTCGCGCTGCTCGTGCGTCATTAGGTGTCCATGCGTCGGCAAATCGTCATTCTTTCGGTCCTGATCGCCGGAGTCATCGCTTCGGCGTGGCTGGCGTTTGGCCGTGCCCGTTCCGGCTCAAGGACTTCCACGCTGCGGCCAGCACAGGTGGATCTGGCCAAGGCGGACGCACATTTCCAGAAGGAAGTCCTGCCCCTGCTGAACAAGTACTGCTGGGATTGCCACGGCGATGGTGCAACCAAGGGCGACCTTTCATTGGATTCCTTCACCAACGTGACCGTGGTGCTCAAGGATCGGAAGACGTGGGAGCATGTGCTGCACAACGTCGAGACCGGCGACATGCCGCCCAAAAAGAAAAAGGCCCAGCCCTCTCCGAACGAGCGGGAAACCATCACGACCTGGATCGGGAAGACCCTCTTTCCCGTTGATCCCGATCACCCGGACCCGGGTCGCGTGACGCTGCACCGGCTGAACCGGGTCGAATACAACAACACGGTCCGCGACCTCGTGGGCGTGGACTTCAAGCCGGCCGATGACTTTCCGCAGGACGACGTCGGCTACGGCTTTGACAACATCGGTGACGTGCTCTCGCTGCCTCCCATGCTTTTCGAGAAGTACCTGCGCGCCGCCGAACGCATCATGGACGAGGCCATCGTCAGCGGGCCGCGTCCGCCGCCGCTGCGGCATTTTGAAGCCAAGCAGCTCGAGGGCGGCTCCGATCTGGGCGAGGTCCGGGCCCTGGCCTCCAATGGCGAGCTTACCACGGCCTACAAGTTTCCGGCTCCCGGCAAATACATCCTGCGGGTGAAGGCCTACGGCCAGCAGGCCGGCCCCGACCCGGTGAAGATGGCCGTGCGGCTCGACGGCAAGGACATCCAGCAGTTTGACGTCAAGGCGAAGGCCAGCGAGCCCAAGACCTACGAAGCCGAGGTGAAGATCGAGGCCGCCGGCCAGAAGCAGGTGGCCGTCGCTTTTCTCAACGACTACTACAACGTCAAGACCGTGGAGACCCCGCGCGAGGGCAAGGCGCCGCGCAAGGAGAAGGTCATTGAGGACCGTAACTTCTACTGCAATTACGTCGAAATCTCCGGTCCCCTCGGTACCGAGGTACCCCTGCCCGAATCGCATCGGCGGATCTTCACCAAGCAGGCCGACGGCCAGAATGACGGTGTGGTCGCCCGCGAACTGATTGCCAACTTCACGAAGAAAGCCTGGCGCCGGCCGGTCACCAAGGCTGAGACGGACCGCCTGGTGAAGCTCTTCTATGAGGCCAAGGCCAACGGCGACAATTTCCCGGCCGCAATCAAGCACGCGCTGACCGCCACGCTGGTGTCGCCGCATTTCCTGTTCCGCAACGAGCTGCAGCCGGACCCGAACAACGCCACGGCCGTTAGCGACATCGACGAATACGCCCTCGCCTCGCGGCTCTCCTACTTCCTCTGGAGTTCCATGCCCGATGCTCAGCTCTTCGCGCTCGCCGAGGCCGGCAAGCTCCGCCGGAATCAGGACACCCAGGTCCAGCGCATGCTCCGCGACCCCAAGGCGCAGGGGTTGACGGAGAATTTCGCCGGCCAGTGGCTGCAGCTGCGGATGCTGAGCATCGTCGATCCCGACCACGACAAGTACCCCGACTTCAGCGAGGAACTCCGCCGTGACATGCGCACGGAGACGGAAAAGTTCTTCGAGTACATCATCGCGCAGGACCGGCCGGTCACCGACTTCCTCACCGCCGACTACACGTTCATCAATGAGCGGCTGGCCACGCACTACGGCCTGCCTGGAGTCGCCGGCGAGGAATTCCGCAAGGTCTCGCTCGCGGGAACCCAGCGGCAGGGACTCCTCACGCAGGGCAGCATCCTCACCATTACCTCGAATCCCAACCGCACCTCCCCGGTGAAGCGAGGCAAGTGGGTGCTGGAAAACTTGCTCGCCACCCCTCCACCGCCACCGCCGCCGAATGTGCCGCCGCTCGAGGCCGGTGAGGCCCTCAAGGGCACCCTCCGCCAACGGATGGAGCAGCACCGGGAGAATGCGATGTGCGCCAGCTGCCATTCCCGCATGGACCCCATCGGGTTTGCCTTCGAGCATTTTGACGGCGTGGGCATCTACCGCGACAAGGACGGCAAGGACCCGGTCGAACCCGCCGGCGAACTCGCGAGCGGCGAGAAGTTCACCGATCACCGGCAGCTCAACCAGATCCTGGCCACGGCCAAGCGGCCCGATTTCCTCCGCTGCCTCGCGGAAAAGATGCTGACCTACGCCTTGGGCCGTGGCCTGGAGTACTACGACAAGCCCACGGTCGAGCGGATTGTGAAATCGATGGAAGGCAACCAGCTCAAGTTCAGTGCCTTGCTCTCCGGCGTCATCCACAGCGCGCCATTCCAGCAGCGCCGGGGTGAGGGCAACCCGGCGGAGCTGAGTTCGGCGAGGTGAGGCGGCGGAAAGAGGAGACAGGAGTCAGGAGCCGCGGATGGTCAGGAATATCCCGGGCGCTTTCTGCGGGCGCGGCCGCTGCGGGCAGGATGCCCGCGCTCCCGGGTTGGCACCGCCTCCGGCGGCTGAGAAACTGACTGAGCCATTCCCTCAGTATCGGGCGGCTTGTCGGCGGGGCGGGAACCGGCCATATTCGCGGGCTTCGATGCTGACGCTTTCCAACATTTCGAAATCCTACGCGGGCCGGACCCTGTTCGAGGAGCTGAACCTCACGGTGAACTACGGTGACCGGCTCGGCCTGGTCGGGCCGAACGGCGCCGGGAAGACCACGCTCTTTAAGATCATCCTCCGGCAGGAGGATTGTGACGACGGCCAGATCCAGGTGCAGCGTGGCTTCACGGTCGGATTTCTACCGCAGGAGAGCGCGCCGGTCGGCAACGAAACGGTGATCGAGCTGGCCACCGGCCAGCAGCACATCGAGGGTCAGGATGAGCACGACTACGTGGCGGACGGCGCCGACGTGCCCAAGGCCAAGCGCATCCTCAAGGGCCTCGCCTTCCGTGATTCCGATTTCGACCGGCCCGCCCGCGAACTGTCCGGCGGCTGGGTCATGCGCGCGCATCTCGCGCGGCTGCTCGTGCAGGAGCCCGACCTGCTGATGCTCGACGAGCCCACGAACCACCTGGACCTGGAGACCCTGCTGTGGTTCCAGCAGTACCTGAAGGATTACCCCGGCGGCATCCTCCTGATCTCGCACGACCGCGAATTTCTCAACCAGCTCATCACGGGCATCATCGAGCTCCGCGCCGGGCGGCTCTGGGATTACACGGGCGATTACGAGGACTTCCTCGCGCAGCGTCAGGCGCAGCAGGACCAGCAGCTCGCCGCCTACAAGAACCAGCAGAAGGAAATCGCCCGCCTGCAGGAGTTCGCCGACCGCTTCCGCGCCAAGGCCAGCAAGGCGTCGCAGGCCCAGTCGAAGCTCAAGCAGATCGAGCGCATGGAGAAGATCGACGCGCCCGAGGCGGCGGCCGCGACCGTGGACTTCGCCTTTCCCCAGCCCGAATCCAGCGGCCAACGCGTCGCGACCCTGCGGAACGTGGACTTCGCCTATGGCGACCACGTGATCTATCGCAACCTGGAATACCAGGTCGAGAAGGGCGAACGCACCGTGCTCGTCGGCCCCAACGGCGCCGGCAAATCCACGCTGCTCAAGCTGCTCGCCGGCGTGCTGAAGCCCCAGGTGGGCGAACTCGATCTCGGGCTGCGGGTGAAGATCGGTTACTTCTCCCAGTATCGCGGCGAGATGCTGCAGGACCGCCACACGGTGATGGAGGAGGCCTTCGACACCCCGCGCCTGATGAAAGAGACGGATGTGCGCGCCCTGCTCGGCTGCTTCCTGTTCCGCGGCGACGACGTCTTCAAGAAGGTGAAGGTGCTGAGCGGCGGCGAGAAAAGCCGGCTCGCGCTGGTGAAGCTGCTGCTCGATCCGCCGAATTTCCTGCTCATGGACGAGCCGACGACCCACCTCGACATGTCGAGCATCGACGCGCTGGTGGGGGCGCTGAAGAAGTACAGCGGCACCCTGATTTTCATCAGCCACGACGTTTACTTCATCCGCGCGCTGGCGACCAAGGTGCTGCACGTCAATGCCGGCCGGCTCACGCCGTATGCCGGCGGTTACGACTACTTCCTCGAAAAGACGAAGTCCGATTCCGCCCGTGCGGCCCTGACCGCCAAACTGAACAACGGACGCCCGGCAGATATAGCCCCGCCCCGCCCCGCCGCACCAGTCGCGCCTGTCGCTCCCGCAGCACCGCCCGCGCCGGTGCGGTCGCACAAGGAGCAGCGCCTGAACGCCGCCGACGCCCGGCGTGAACTGGGCAACCAACGGCGGCAGGTCGCCGCGCTGGAACTGGCTGTGGCCGCGCTGGAAAGCCGCCAGTCCGACCTCGCCACCGAGCTGGAAAAGCCGGAGACCTACACGACCTCCGGCCGCGCTGTGACAGTGAACGCCGAGGTGAAGGCTGTGGCCGAGGAACTCGCCGCAAAGACCGCCGAGTGGGAAGCCGCCGCCACGAAGCTCACGGAACTGGAAGCGGCTGCGGCCTGAGCCGAAGTTGAACCGCTCATCCGCACGGATGGACACTGATACAACGCGGCGGACAAGGCCGGTTTATCAGCGCAGGTCAGTATTGATCAGCGGTTAAGGGATCCCGTCCGGTCGTCTGTTTCACGCGCAGTTTCCATTCATCGGCCGAGACCTCGTGCGGTTTGGCGCGGCAGACATGCTCGAAGCCGGGGAAATTCCACAGGTTCGGGAAGTCGCGGCACTGCTGCGGCTTTACCGGGTTCACCCGGCAGCCATCCCCTTCGAGAAAGACGCAGGCCCCACTTGCCTGATCCACCAGGGCCAGCCCGTTGCGGGCAGCGTTGATCCGGGTAAAGCGTTGGATGAAGTCATCCTCCGCCAGGCCGAGGAACGCCGCGAGCCGGACCGCTTCCCCGTCGGCAAGCTTCACCTGCCCCGGCCAGCGGCAGCAGGCGGTACAGCGGTCACACTCGTAAAAGATCGGCATGGCAGGAAGGTGAACAACAAAGGAACGAAGGAACAAAGGGGAAGAATCGGCGACGCCGAGCAACCCCGCAGAGTCAGACCACCCGGGGTGGCGGAGCCTTCACAAAGGCGGCTTCGCGGAGGTACACCGGGGCGAGCGTCTCCGCCGGCACAAATTCGGCGCGACTCTCCGCCAGTTGTGCCGTGGTGACGGCACAGGGGAACAGTTCCAAGCCTCCGCCAAGCAGGCGCGGAATCTCTGGCCCAGCCACCACGCCCCCCGCAGCGAGGTGTGCTTTCAGCTCCGCCAGCGGCGCCAAGCGGATGGGTGGCACCAGCTGCCCGCCCTCGGCGTACGCCACCGCGAACTCCTGACGCTGGGCGTCCACGGCCAGCAGGACTCGCCCCAGCCCGGCGGTGGCTGCCGCCTGGGCGAGCGAGTCAAAGCTGTTAATGCTGGCGACGCGTGCGCCCGTGGCCAGCTGCCAGCCCTGCGCGACGGAGATCGCGAGCCGCACGCCGGTGTAGCTGCCCGGCCCGATCCCAACGGCGACGCACTCCACGGCCTCACGGGCGACCCGGCTCCGCTCCAGCACGTCGGCGATGAGCGCAAACACGGGCGTCGAGCGGGTGACCTCATGCACCGCTTCGGCGAGCAGTTGGCCATCCCGCACGAGCGCCACGCTCCGGCGGTCGGAGGAAAATTCAAGCGCCAGTACCGTCATAGGCAATCTGTCGGGAGGTTTCACTGAGAGTGGAAAGGTGGATCCGGCGCAGCGTGCCCGGACCACCGTCGCCGGTGCCGGCCGCGTCGCCGCACCAACGCTCGATCCATTCGACGACCGCCACGCCCTCGGGCTGGGTGACGTATTCCTCCAACCCTGCCGCCCGGATTTCCTCGGGCGAATTCAGCCGGTAGAGGTCGAGGTGGAAGAGCCGCAAACGCCCGCCCTCGTATTCATTCAGCAGGGCGAAGGTGGGTGAGTGCACGCGTCCGGCACAGCCCAGGCCCCGGGCAAAACCTCGCACCAGAGCCGTCTTGCCCGCGCCGAGATCACCGCTGAGCCCATAGACCCAGCCGGCCTGCGCGACACGGGCGAGTGACTCGCCAAACGCCTCGGTCTCGGCCACCGAATTGGAATGGAAGATCAGCATCGTCCTGCCGGAGGATTCAGTTCACGCGAAGTGTTCATAGCCTTTCGTGGTCAGTGGCCTAAGTCCCCGCTCGTCCCGCAAGAAGATGCCGGCCTGCGACGTGACCCTGCCGATGCAACTCAGCGGAACGCCGGGGAACTCGGCCTTCCAGCCATCCAGCAGCTTCACCGCGTCCCGTGAGGCAACCGTGAAGAGCAGCTCGAAATCCTCCCCGTCCGTCAGCGCGGCCACAATGGCCGGCTTGGCCGTGTCGCCCTCGCGCGCCCGGAGTTTGGCGATCCGGCTGATGGGAATGGCGGCTTTGAGCAAGTCGGCCCCCAGCACCGTGCCTGGCTGAGAACTGGCCGCCAAAAGATGCGGCAGATCACCCGCCAGGCCGTCGCTGACGTCCATCAGCGCATGGACCAACCCGGACGCCGCGAGCCAGCGGCCTTCGGCCAGACGCGGCTCGAAGTCGAGATGCCGGCCCGCGATCGAGCCGCCCAGCTCACCGCTCACAAAAATCGCATCCCCCGCCTGCGCACCGGAACGCAGCAGCGCGCCTCCCCGGGGCACGGTGCCGAGCAGCGCGACATTGAGCAGCAGCCCGCCGGGGCTCGTGGTGGTCTCGCCACCCACGACCGCGACCTGATTCCGGGCCGCCAGCGCGTTCAGGCCACGATAGATGGCCAGCACCCGCTCGGGATCATAACCCTTCGGCAGTGCCAGCGTGACCACGGCGGCAACGGGTGTTCCGCCCATGGCGGCGATGTCGCTCAGGCATCGTGCGAGCGCCTTATGGCCGATGCGTTCGGGCTCCGTCTCAGCGGTGAAATGGACCCCTTCGACAATGGCATCGGTCTTGAAGAGCGTCTGCCGGTCGGCCGCGCCGAGTTCCAGCACGGCGCAGTCGTCGCCGGCTCCGGTGACGACAAAGTCGTTGGTCGGCAGCAGCGGCTTCAGCTTCGCGATGAGTTCAAATTCCGTCATGTGGCGGGCGGTAGGAAACGCGGATCAGCGGCCGCCTTCAAAGTTGATTCCGAACGCCAGCATCACGAACGGTGCGAGATTGAACAACCCGTGCGCAGTGATGCAGGAGAGCAGATTGCCCGTGCGCTGGTAAAGCCAGGCCAGCGCCAGCCCGAAAAGCGTGAGTGGCACGAAGGCGGCGGCATTCATGTGGATCAGGCCGAAAAACACGCCCGTGCCCCAGAACGCCAAGCGCGGAAAGCCCAGGTCACGCAGGAATGCAAAGAAAATACCGCGGAACACCCCTTCCTCCGCCAGCGGTGCCAGCACGACCGCAAAGAGCGCCAGGTAGGCCCGCTGCCACCACGTCCCGTTGAGCAGCCACTCCACCGAGGTCTGGGCCTGGGCGGGCCAACCGAGGCGTTCCAACAGGCGCACGCCCAGTACCTGCAAGCCGTAACCCACGGGCAGCACGACCACCGCGACCCCGGCGCCCCACAACATGGCCCGGCCGGGGGAGCCCTGGCCGAAGCCAAACGCCTCGCGCACCCCCATCTGGTGGGCCCGCAGGAAGAACCAGAGCCCGGTCAGGATGACTCCCTGAAACATCAGCGTGTTCAGGATGACCTCGCTGAACTTCATGGGAGCGGCCGCGGGGGCCGCAGCCTTGCCGACCAATTGCGACACCAGCCCGAGGAGGACCAGACCGCACAGGGGCAGCGCGAACAGGATGACCAGTTCGACCCGCCAGTTTTTCCGCGACAACACGCGGTGACAGTAGCCGGCGCGACCGCGCAGGGCTGCAAAAACTTCGGGATTGTCGCTTTCCCGCCCGGGGCTAACTTCCGCGCCGCTCAACGATAATCAGATCTGCAACACTTCATGGCCGCCTCAAAACACATCTGGCAGTTCTTCCGCGCGGGCGGATTTGACCAAGTCCAACTCAGCACCGGCGCCGACCTCCTGGCGCTGGACCAGCTTGACCTGAAACTCTGGGTCGCGCTCGCCTGCCCGACCACCGGGCTGGAGTTTGACAAGACCACGCTTGCCCTCATCGACACCGACAAGGACGGACGCGTGCGTGCGCCTGAACTGATCGCGGCAGTGAATTGGACCGGATCGCTCCTGAAAAACCCGGACCTGATCGTCCGCCGCGTTTCCGCGCTGCCGCTCGATGCCATCAACGACGCCACACCGGAAGGCAAGACGGTCCTCGCGTCCGCTCGCAGCATTCTCCAAAACCTTGGCAAGGCTGGTGCCACCGAGATCACCCTGGAAGACACGGCGGACACAGTGAAGATCTTTGCCCAGACCGCCTTCAACGGAGACGGCATTGTCGTTGCCGAGGCGGCCGAAGACCTGGCCCTCCGGTCCGTGATCGCCGACATCATCGCGACCCAAGGGGGCCTGCTCGACCGCTCCGGCAAGTTGGGCATTGATCAGCCCAAGGTGGACGCCTTCTTTGCCGACGCTGCGGCCTACGACGCCTGGGCCGCCAAGGCCGAGGCGGATGCCGCCACCATCCTGCCGCTCGGCGACGCCACCGCCGCGGCCAGCGCTGCCCTGAAGGCCGTGAAGTCCAAGGTGGACGACTACTTCGGCCGTTGCCGGCTGGCCGCCTTCGATCCGCGGGCCCTCGCCGCCGTGAACCGCGACGAGAAGGACTACCTCGCCGTGGCCGCCAAAGAGCTGAACCTGGTGGCCACCGAAGCGGCCGGTTTCCCGCTGACGCAGATCGCCGCCGGCAAGCCGCTGCCGCTTCTGACCGGCATCAACCCCGCCTGGGCAGCCGCCGTGGCCGCGTTGCAGATCGCCGCTGTCAAACCCGTGCTGGGCGACCTGACGGAACTGACCGAGGCCGACTGGGTGGCGCTGGTCGCCAAGCTCGCACCCTATGACGCCTGGCTTGCCGCGAAAGCCGGAGTCAGCGTGGAAAAACTCGGCCTCCCGCGCGTCCGCGAACTGCTCGCCGGTCCGGCCAAGACCGCACTTGCCGCGCTGATCGCCCAGGACAAGGCATTGGAAACCGAGGTCGCCGCCATCGCCAACGTGGACCGCCTCCTGCACTACGTCCGCGACCTGCACCTGCTCTGCGAGAATTTCGTCAACTTCAAGGACTTCTATGACGGCGGTGAGCCCGCGATCTTCCAGGCCGGCACACTCTATCTCGATCAGCGGAGCTGCACCCTCTGTCTGCCCGTCGAGGACGCCGCCCGGCACGGGACCATGGCCGGCCTGGCAGGCACCTACCTCGCCTATCTGGACTGCGTCCGCAAGGGCACCGGCGAAAAGCGCAGCATCATGGCCGCCTTCACCGATGGCGACAGCGACAACCTGATGGTCGGTCGCAACGGGCTCTTCTACGACCGCAAGGGGAAGGACTACGACGCGACGATCACCAAGATCATCGACAACCCGATCAGCGTCCGGCAGGCCTTCTGGTCGCCGTTCAAGAAGCTCGTACGGCTGATCGAGGACCAGGTTGCCAAGCGCGCCGCCGCCGCCGATGCGGATGCCAACGCCAAGCTCGCCAAGGTGGCGGAAACGGCCGCCAACGCCGACAAGGCGGCCAAGGAAGCGGACGCGAAGAAAGAGGAGGCCAAGAAGATCGACGTCGGCGCCGTGGCGGCGATGGGCGTCGCCTTCGGCGCCTTGAGCGCGGCATTCGCCACCATCGCCGGCTACGTCTCTGGCCTGTTGGAAAAGGACTTTTGGCAGATCTGCCTGGCGATCCTCGCCCTGCTGTTCATCGTCTCCGGTCCGTCCATGCTCATCGCCTGGCTGAAGCTGCGGAAGCGCAACCTCGGCCCGATCCTGGACGCCAACGGCTGGGCGTTGAACGCCAAGGCGAAGGTCAATGTGCCGTTCGGCACCTCGCTGACCGGCGTGGCCAAACTGCCCGTCGGTGCGCTGGCCGCCAAGGTAGACGACCGGTTCGCCGAGCATGCGCCCAAGTGGCCGAAGTTTCTCTATTTCGGCATCGCCGTCTGCTTCGTGTACAGCCTCGCGAACCACTATCATTTTGCGCCGAGGTGGAACGCGCAGGAGGGCAGCTTCGTGATCCCCGCCCTGCATCCCACCAATGCGCCGGTGTCGGTCCCGATCTCCGGCAACATCACGGGCAGCATCTCCGGCAGTGTCACGAACACTCCCCCGGCAAAATGAGCTTCTTGGGCTCACTGCTTCCCTCGAGTCTCTCCCCGTTGAGGGGAGAGAACCTAGGACTTCAAATCGCGGCGAATCGCGCCCACAAACACTTTAGTAAGCTCTTGAGAATAAGGCTATTTTGAAGAATTCATGCAGCAGGGCACTTCACTGTTTGCAGGGCTGAAAGCCCGTTCGAGAAATGCCTGGGGTGGAGCGAGCCGTGCGAGCGCAGCCCCAGGTTAGCCAATTAAAAGAGGTCGAGCGCTGTAAGCGCGTCCGAAGGTGTGCATGGCCCTTGCGTCGGGCCTTCAGCCCTCAGAACGATTTGAAGGACTTGCCCTGGGGCTCCGCTCACTGCGTTCGCTCCACCCCAGGCATTCGTCGGACGCGCTTTCAGCGCTAGGGTCCCTCAGATGAGAGGGAGGTTTATGGGTAACTTGGCATCTGGCCCGAGACCGTCTCCGGAAAACATTTGCCGCAGCGCCTGATTAGATGGCCAACTCAGGGTATGAGGTGGTAATTCTCATCCCGTCATGAGCCAGCCAACTTGCTTTATCATCATGCCGATCAGCGTACCCGACGAACGGCTCGCGGATTACGGGGGCGACCGGGAGCACTTCCATCACGTGCTGGAGTTTCTGCACATCCCCGCAGTGGAGGCGGCGGGCTTTACGGCCATCGAACCCATCGCCAAGGGTGCCGACCTGATCCATGCGGAGATCATCAAGCAACTCGACAGTGCCGACCTAGTGCTCTGCGATATGTCCACCCGTAACCCCAACGTGTTCTTCGAACTCGGCATACGCACCGCACTTAACAAGCCCGTCTGCATGGTCCGGGATGTCTTGACCACTCATGTACCCTTCGATACGGGGGTGCTCAATTACGAGACCTACCAACAGAAGCTGGACCCTTGGCACCTCAAAACCGAAGTACCGAAACTAACCAAGCACATCTCTGCCGCCGTGCAACGGAGCGGCAAGAAGAACCCCATGTGGCAATATTTCGGCTTGGCTACCCCTGGAAGTTTTGCCAAGGCGGCACCCACCGGTCTCGAAGATCAAATTAGCCTTCTAGCCTCCCGGGTGGAGGATATTGCAACTAGAATGAATCCACCCACCGTAAATTCCCCGTCTAAGGCCAAGGCTTCTTTCCATATTCTGCGCATTTTCGTAAATGGTAGGATTGATGAGATTCTCACCAAGCGTCATCTAAAACGAAAGCCAAACGACGTCAAAGTAGAAGTTATAGATGAACGTATTTTTATTACACTAAAAGGTGATGCTTATTCAGGTTTAGTTGAAGAAATTGGTGATTCCGTTTGCAATCAGGCCAACAAGCCAACAATAGTCACATTGATCTCGGATAACGGAGAATCACAATCAAGGGTTTTTCACCCGCCTGATTTCATGTGATTATTTCTTAATTTCCAAAGTCCGTTGTCGATTGAGTTGCCGCGCCAAGTGATGAATTAGCAATTCGAGGAGACCACGATTCATCACTATCTTTCGGCGGTATTAGGTGCGCCGGGTTTGACCAAATGCTCCAGTGATTTGAGTAAATCGGATGCCAATGGAACCCATCTACCCGCTTTCACAAGCGGCCATGCCCCCCCTCTTTCTCAGATGAAAATGGTCGGAACGGGCGAGCTTACAACGCCCACCAAACACGCTAAAGGCTTTTGTAATACAACCTTGATGCGCTTTTGGCCGAGAAATGTCTGTACCCACTTCATTTTCGGCTGGTCATTCCGCGATTGAGAAAGGCTTTTTGTTTTTGGACCGGCCGGATTTACCCTAGACTCCACACACCGTGAGCACCGCCACCAACGCGCCCGCCGTCGCGCCCAAATACACGAACCGCCTCGCGCAGCAGAAGTCACCCTACCTGCTGCAGCACGCCCACAATCCGGTGGACTGGTTCCCCTGGGGCACCGAGGCGTTCGCCAAGGCCAAGGCCGAGGATAAACCGATCTTCCTCAGCATCGGCTACTCCACCTGCCACTGGTGCCACGTCATGGAGAGGGAGTCCTTCGAGAAAGAGGCGGTGGGAGCCTATCTGCGCGACCATTTCGTCAGCATCAAGCTCGACCGCGAGGAACGGCCCGACGTGGACAAGATCTACATGACCTTCGTGCAGGCAACGACCGGCGGTGGCGGCTGGCCGATGAATGTCTTCCTCACGCCGGACCTGAAGCCGTTCTACGGCGGCACCTATTTTCCGCCCGAGTCGAAATACGGCCGGCCCAGCTTCATGCAGCTGCTCGAGCGCATCGTCGAGCTCTGGAAAACAAAGCGCTCCGACCTCACCGCCTCCGCCGACGAACTGACCGCCAAGCTCCAGTCCATGGCGGAGCACGACGCGCATAACGCCTTCCCGGCCGGCGAACGCGAGCTGCACGGGGCGGGGCAGTCACTGCTGCACGAGTACGATTCGCACAACGGCGGCTTTGGCGACGCGCCGAAATTTCCCCGGCCCAGCCAACCGCTGCTGCTGCTGCGCACCGCGAAACGCTTTGGCGATACGGAGGCGATCAAGGCCGTCCTGCACACCTGCGACGCGATGGCGGCGGGCGGCATCTACGACCAGCTCGGCGGCGGCTTCGCCCGTTACAGCGTGGATGCGAAATGGCTCGTGCCGCACTTCGAGAAGATGCTCTACGACCAGGCGCAGCTCGTGCAGCTCTATCTCGACGCCTACCTCATCAGCGGTGAGCAGCGGCACGCGGACGTCGCCCGCGGGGTGATCCATTACGTGCTGCGCGACATGACGCACCCGGAGGGCGGCTTCTATTCCGCCGAGGACGCGGACAGCGAGGGCAAGGAGGGCAAGTTCTACTGCTGGACCCACGACGAGCTATCCCACCTGCTGACGGTCGAGGAGTTCAACGTGGCCTGCCGTTACTTCGGCGTGACCAAGGAGGGCAACTTCGTGGATCACAGCGATCCGCATCCCCTGCCCAACCAGAACGTCCTGAGCATCGTCCATCCGAAGCTCAGCGCGGCCGACGAGCCACTCCTGGCCTCAGCGCGGCAGAAGATGCTGGCCGCGCGGGCGAAGCGCGTCCGGCCGCATCTGGATGACAAGGTGCTCGCCTCGTGGAACGGCATGATGCTCGGTGCGGTTGCCCGGGCGTCGGTGGTACTGGGGGACGAGGAGTTCAAGGCCGCCGCCGAAAAGAACCTCGCCTTCCTCAAGGCGAAGCTTTGGGTGCCGCCCGCCGCCGGTGCCAAGACCGGTACGCTTTATCACCGCTGGCGCGATGGCGAACGTGATTCGGTGCAGTTGCTCGACGGCTACGCCAACCTCCTCGCCGGCGTCGTGGACCTGTACGAGGCGACGGTGGACCCGCGCCATCTTGAATTCGCCGTCACCCTGGCAGAAAGCATGGTGGCCAAGTTCTACGACCCGCAGAACGGCGCCTTCTGGCAGACCGAGGCCGACGCCGAACACCTGCTGCTCCGCACCAAGGAGGATTACGACGGCGCGGAGCCCAGCGGCAATTCCGTCGCCGCGCTGGTGCTGCTCAAGCTCGCCGCCATCTGCGACCGCAAGGATTGGCGTGAGGCCGCCGAGAAGAGCATCCGCCTCTTCGCCCAGCGCATCCACCAGATGCCGCAGGCCGTGCCCCACCTCATGCTGGCGCTCGATTTCTCAATGCAGGAGCCGAAACGCGTGGCGCTCGTCGGCGACTGGAGCTGCGGGAGCACCGCGGCATTGCTGAAAGCCGCCCATAGCGTGTTTCAGCCTAACAAAGTCGTGCTCGGCAACCATGGTCCGGTGGAGGAATTCACCCGCAAACTCCCCGTCAATGAGGAGTATACCCGGGCCTACTGCTGCACCGGCACCGCCTGCCAGCCGCCCACCCGGGAGCGGCAGAAGGTCGTGGAGTTTTTGACCGTCAAATGAACGTCGGGTGATTTTACCCACCTCACATCGCACTTTGGCCATGACGTTCCGCTGCCTGTTCCTGCTCCTGGTCGGCCTGCTCGCGCACACGGTTCAGGCCCAGCAGTTCACGGCGCATGGAACCGTGACCTACGAGACCTTTGTTGCGGGCGACCGCCAGAGCGGGTCTGAATACGGCTTCGAGTTCAGCTTCGACAACGGCCGGTACTTCATCGGCCTGAATCCCACGGACAGCAATCTTCCCGACATCCGGTTTGGGTTTGAGGCGGGGGCGCTTTACCGGATCCAGCACGTGCTGCACCCAAGTCCAGGCGCTGTCAACGACTTCGCGGGCAACGTCCAAGCGCGCGAATGGCCGCAGGATGATGGGACCGGAGCCAATGTGATCTGGCTGGCGCTCGGCAGTTTCAAGCCCATGGCGGCCCTGGCTGCCTCAACGAACCGGACGTTCCCGCCTTTCTGGCCATTGGATGATTTCTATCTGGCAAAGGAAGGTTTTCGGATGCCGGTCAGGCTCAGCCTTTTGGCCGGAGGACTGCCGCAGCAGCTCGTCTTCCTAAACGACGGAACCAACCGACACAGCGACCTGAACGGGGTCCGTCATGTGGACCGCTATACGGGCCGACTGGCAGATGGCTACACCAATGCGCTTTATGACGTGGGCCAGACGATGGCTTACAAGGGCCTGACGCTGCCGTCCATTGCGGCGCTGACGCGCTATTACCCGATTGGGCAAGATTCGCTGGCCATACGCTCCGTGTACACGATCAAGGTCAGCAAAGTCGGCCCGTTGGCCATCAAGACGTTCCTGCCGGTCTTTTCCGGGAGGGCGTTCACGATCGATGACCGCTTCCCCATTGTGGTGGGTTCACGAACCAATTCCCTGCATTACGCTCATACCAACGGCTTTTGGCCCCAGGGGAATGCCCTGAACCGCATTTATTACCAGCAGCTTCGCCAATATGGGGTCTTCCCGTGAGCGCCCAACCCACCCCTCCTTGCCGGCTGGGCAAATCGCTACACTCACTTTTTGGAAACTCGGGTATTGACCCCAAGCCGCCGTTTGATACACATCCCGCTCCTTTGTTTCGGAAATAGACAGCGATAGATGAAAACTTTTTTGCCCAAAGTGGATGTCCAGCGGCGCAAGTGGCGCGTGATTGACGCGAACGGTGCCGTGCTCGGCCGTCTTGCAGTCCAGGTTGCCGACGCGCTCCGCGGCAAGGACAAGCCCGTGTTTACGCCCCACCTCGATGCCGGTGACTTCGTCGTCGTCATCAATGCCGAGAAGATCGTCCTCACCGGCAAGAAGGAGACCGACAAGCTGTTCATGAGCTACTCCGGTTGGAAGGGCGGCGAGAAGTACCGTTCGGTCGCGCAGGTCCGCGCCAGCCATCCCGACCGTCTCGTGATGCACGCCGTCAAGGGCATGCTCCCGAAGAACCGCCTCGGTGACCAGCTCCTCACCAAGCTCAAAGTCGTGGTCGGCCCGGTGCACACGCATTCGGCCCAGACCCCCGCGACCATGGCTTACGTCGGCTGAAACTCAATTTTACACCCACTGCTAAATCATGGCTCAAGCTGTTGAATTCCTCGGGACCGGTCGCCGCAAGACGAGCACCGCCCGCATCCGTCTTTCCCCCGGCACCGGCAAGATCACGGTGAACAAGCGCCCCTTCGAGAATTACTTCTCGGTCGAGGCGCAGCGCATGGCCGTCCAGCAGCCCTTCGTGACCACGGCCACGCTCGGCAAGTTCGACGTCAAGATCAACGTCAACGGTGGCGGCCCCGCCGGCCAGGCCGGTGCGGCCCGGCACGGCATCGCCCGCGCGCTGCTCGCCAGCGACGAGGCCCTCAAGCCGCTCCTGCGCGCCGACGGCCTCCTCACCCGCGATTCCCGCATGAAGGAACGCAAGAAGTACGGCCAGCCGGGCGCCCGCAAACGCTTCCAGTTCTCGAAGCGCTGAGCCAAGGCAAGATTTCCAAACCCCGCCCGGTCCTACCGGCGGGGTTTTTTGCTTTCACCGGGCCCGCCAATCGAACCTTCTCCCTCCGATGCACATTCCCAAGGCATTTGCCGGCGGTGATCCCGCAGCGATTCACGAGGTCATCGCGCAGAATCCTTTTGCCACGCTGGTGACGTTGGATGGGCAGGAGCCCTTCGCCACGCACCTGCCCCTGCTCCATTTTCCCGGGCCGGACTCTCCGGGCATCCTCGTGGGCCACGTCGCCCGCGCCAATCCGCAGTGGCAGCACCTCCAAACGGACCGTGACGTGATGGCCATCTTTCACGGCCCACACGCCTACGTGTCGCCGAGCTGGTACGAGACGCAGCCCGCCGTGCCGACGTGGAACTACGTGGCCGTACATGCCTACGGGCGCGCGCGGCTGATCACGGATGCCGCCGAGGTGCGCTCCCGGCTGCGGGAACTCACCGCCCACTTCGAAGCCGGCCTTCCCCGGCCCTGGATTCATGATCTGCCCGAGGATTACTGGCAGCGCATGACCCAGGCGCTGGTCGCCTTTGAGATTTCGCTCACCCGGCTGGAGGGGAAATTCAAGCTCAACCAGAACCGCTCCGCCAAAGATGTTCGGGGCGTCATCCGGGCCCTGTCGGCATCGGCGCAGCCGATGGATCGCGACGTGGCCACGCTGATGGAGGCGGCCTTGAAAGAATGAACGCAAATACCTCCATGCACCCGGAGTGGCAAAAGGATGGATTCACGGTCTCGACCGATCCGGCGAGGCTCGACGTCGCGGCAATCCATCGCTTCCTCGCGGCGTCCTACTGGGCCACCGACATCCCGTACGAGGTGGTCGCCCGCTCCCTGCAACATTCGCTGTGCTTCGGCGTGTATCACGGTGGCGAGCAGATCGGCCTCGCCCGGCTCATCACTGACCGGGCTACCTTCGCCTACCTCTGCGACGTGTACGTCCTCGAGGCCTGGCGGGGACGCGGGCTGGCGAAATGGCTGATGACCTGCGTCAGCGCGCACTCCGACCTGCAGGGCCTGCGGCGCTTCAACCTCGTCACCCGGGACGCTCATCCGCTCTACCGGCAGTTCGGCTTTGTGACGCCGGCCCGGCCCGAAGGCTACATGGAGAAACTCGACCGCGATGTTTACAAGCGGGCTGCCGCTCCCTGAAATTGCGGGCCGTCATACTGCGTCATACTTTGCCACCCTGACATGCGAACTTTTCCATCCCCCGTCCGCGTCGCCATCATCGGAGCCTCCGGCTATTCCGGCGAGGAGCTCGTGCGCCTGCTGCTCGGCCATCCGCACGCCGAGCTCGTGGCCGTGACCTCGCGCCAGTATGCGGGGCAGACGGTCGCCCAGATCTTCCCCAAGTTCGCCAGCCATCCCAAGGCGCGCGCCCTGCGCTTCAGCGACCCCAACGTGGGCGTCCTCGCCACCCAAGCGGATGTCGTCTTTTTGGCCCTGCCCCACGGTGTGGCGGCGGAGTTTGCCGTGCCGCTGCTGGCAGCCGGCTGCACCGTGATCGACCTGAGCGCGGATTTCCGCCTGCGGAGCGCTGCCGTCTATCAGGAGTTTTACGCCCACGAGCATCCTGCGCCGGACCTACTCGCCAAGGCCGTGTACGGATTGCCCGAGGTGTATCGCGCGCAAATCCGCGAGTCGCAACTCATCGCCTCGCCCGGCTGCTATCCCACGAGCATCCTGCTGCCCGTAGTGCCGCTCCTGCGCGCCGGCCTGATCAAGCCCACGGGCATCATCGCCGACTCGATGAGCGGCGTGAGCGGTGCGGGCCGGAAGGCAGAGCTGGACTATCTTTTCTGCGAATGCAACGAGAGCGTCCGCGCCTACGGCCTTCCGAAGCACCGGCACCTGTCCGAGATCGAGCAGGAACTCAGCCTCGCGGCGGGCGAAGCGGTCACGCTCCAGTTCACGCCGCATCTCATCCCGGTGAATCGGGGCATCCACACCACGCTCTATCTCGCCCCGGCCAAGCATTTCTCCAGCGCCGAAGAGGCCGCCGAGCTGAACGCGCAGATTGCCGCCTGCTATCGCGCCGCCTACGCCGACGAACCCTTCGTGCGCGTGCTCGAGGGCAAGGCGCTGCCAGACACCAAGAACATCACCGGCACCAACACCCTTGAACTCGCTTGGCGGCTCGACGTGCGCACCGGCCGCCTGCTCGTGCTCAGCGCCGAGGACAACATCGTCAAAGGCGCGAGCGGCCAGGCCGTGCAGAGCCTGAACATTCTCTGCGGCTGGGCGGAAACCTCCGGTCTGCTCTGAGCCTGCGACGGCCCGCCGTCGCCGTGGCCAAGGCAGTCAGGATTTGCCGGCGTGGTCGCCGTACTCCCAATCGTAGGGTACGCCGGTGTCACCTAAGATGAATCGCACCAGCTCGGCAAAACCGGCCTCGGAGCGGACGTCATTTGACAGGATGACGACGCAGCGCTGACCAGCCATCAGGCAGACCATGGTATTGGCCGTCTTGCCGTCGTGGCCGCCCTTGTAGATGCCATGGCCCTGCGGTCCGTCGAAGGCGATCGCGCCCAGGCTGGCATACAGATCCTTGCGCTGCTTCGCCACCGGCACGTCCTCCTGGAAGTTGGGAAACTGATGGGCGATGCCGAGGTGCAACTGCGGTTTCGCCAGCTCGGCGCGGGCGGCTGTGCTCAGGCCATCGCCGCGCACCAGGCCGGCGGCGAATTTTGCAAAGTCGGCAATCGTGGTGTTCATCGAGCCGGCCGCCCGCACCTTTTTGCGCTGGTCATGTTCCTCGGGCTCGCCCTTGTCGTTCCAGCCGTCGGCGACGTTGGCATTGGTGCCATTCAGCCAAGTCAGGCTGGTCCGCGTCATGCCCAGCCGGTCGAAATTGGCCCTGGTCAGCTCGCCGACATCGAGTCCCAGGCCCTGCGTCTTGCGTCCGTGTTCGATCACGAACTGCAGCAGGATGAAGCCTTCGCCCGAATAACTGAAGCGGGTGCCCGGATCGAAGTGGAGGCGCAGCTTCTGGTCGGGTTCGATGAACCAGAAGTTGTGCATGCCAGTCGAATGGGTCAGGCACATGCGCGGCGTGATCTTCTCCCAGCGCGGGTCGTCGGCCAGGTGCTTGTAGGGTCCGTATTTATCAGGGAAGACGGGATCGGGACCGTACGTCGGCAACGGCTGGTCGAGATCCTCCTTGAGGGGCGTTTCGAGGCTGAGTCTGCCCTGATCGACGAGTTGCAAAACGGTGTAGGCAAAGACGGTCTTGGTCAGCGACGCGCCGTACATGACGGTGTTGGTGGTGAGCGGGTCGCCCTTGGCGTTCCGGATGCCATAGGCCTGGACATAGCCAACTTGGCCCTGGTCGATGACCGCCACAGCCATGCCGTTGGCGTGAGTACGGGTCATGATCTGGCGCACCTTGGTGTCGATGGCCGCGCCGTTCGGTATGGGCTGGGCGACCGATCTCAGGGAAAGACCGAGCGTGAACAGGATCAGATAAACGGTACGCCTCATGAATCGATGGCAACGTGTGGATTTCCCCGATCTCAAACAACCCAAAACGGCCGGCCAAAGCCCCACCAAGGCTGCGCCTTGGCTTCGTTAGGAGGTTCACCTCCGCGGATCGCCGGAATCTCCGACGCCTGTCCGGTGGTCGAATGCCGGGGCAGCCACCCGTACAAATGTGCGCCCGCTCGCCCTCATTTTCCGGAGCGCTCCTGCAAAACCACGCCCAGCGGACCGGACCGGACCTCAAAGTGCAGGGTCTGTTCGTCGCGCTGTATTTCCAGGTCCACGGCCCCCTCCTTGCCTGCTGCCATCCGCTGTAGCAGCGCATCCCTTCCCGTAACTTCCTGGCCGTCGTAGCGGCGGATGCGGTCACCGGCTTTCAGGCCCCGCTTCGCGGCCTGACCGCCCGGGATGATTTCGGAGATGATGACAACCGCCGAGCCTGCGAGGGCGCCGGCTTTCGTCGCGAGGTTCACACCCTGGGCGTCGAAGTATTCGGCGCGGACCGGCTGACCGGTGGCGGGATCATATTGTATGGTGGCCCGGGCCCAGCGACCCACTGCCACCGGCCGGTCAGCCGCGTCGAAATAGGCGGTCTCCGTCACATTGCCACGGGCGTCATAGCGGATGGCCGTGCGAGCCCACCCCTTCGGATCGGCCACGGGCTGGCCATCTTTGCCGAAAGTGGCGAGCTCCACGATGTTCCCGCGGTCGTCGTAGCGGATGGTTCCACGCACCCGGCCATCAGCAGTGCGCACGGGCTCGCCCTTCACCCCGAAGTAGGCCGTCTCAATCGGGCGGTTCCGGTCGTCGTAGCGGACTCTCAGGATCGAATACCCGGTCTTGAGCAGCACGGGTTGCTGGTCCGGTCCGAAACAGGCCGTCTCGATCTGGTTCCCGCGCGCGTCCCAGCGATACGTCGTCCGCGCCATGCCGGTGTTGGCGCACACGGGTTCGTCGCGCGCGCCAAAATACGAAATCTCGACCGGGTTGTCCTGGGCGTCGAAGCGCTGGGTCACCCTCGCATAGCCCTGCCGGTTCAGCGTCGGCAGCCCGTCCACCCCGTAATAGGACTGCTCATTGGCGTTTCCGCGCGTGTCGTAGCCGGTGACGATGCGGGCGATGCCCTCCCGGTTCCGCGTGGGCAGGCCGTCCACCCCGAAACAGGCCCACTCGACCAGGCTGCCCTCTTCATTGCGCCGGCTGCGGAGACTCGCGTAGCCTCCTTGGCCCAATACAGGCTCGTCGTTAATGCCGAAGAAGGCCAACCCGACCTCGTTATGCCGGCTGTCCAGACGGAACTGGCACCGGGCGATCCGGTCCAGCACCAGCACTGGTTTTCCGTCCGGGCCGAAAAAGGCCTCCTCCAGCAGGTTCCCCTGCGTATCGACGCGGCGCGTAACGCGGGCGTATCCTTGCCGGTTCGACACCGGTCGGTTGGTCAGGCCAAAGTTGGCCAGCTCCACCTGGTTGCCGTGCGCATCGTAGCGGGCGGCGCTGCGGGCGATGCCATCCCGGGTCAACACGGGGCCGCCATCCAGACCAAAGTAGGCCAGCTCCGTCTGGTTGCCCTGTACGTCATAGTGGGCGGTCCAACGGGCAAAGCCGTTGGTATTGAGCACGGGGCGACGGGTGAGCCCGAAGAACGCCTCTTCCAACTGATGCCCGTGGGCATCGTATCGGGAAACGATTCGCGCCACGCCGTTCGGGAGCACCACCGGCTGATGGTCCGGCCCAAAAAAAGCCCACTCGACCAGATTTCCGTGGCCATCCCGCACCATCTCGCTGCGGGCATGGCCATCCCTCTGCCAGACCGGACCGCCGTCCAGGCCAAGGCTGTCCTGACTGACGGTGTTGCCATACCGGTCGCGCACCGTGCGGGTTTCGGCGTAGCCTCCCGGCACCAGGACCGGGGCGCCTTGGGCGTCGATGAACCGGCTCCGGATGACGAAGCCCCGGGCATCCCGTTCCAGACGGACCGAAACGACGCCGCACCGGTTGGGCACCGGCTTCCCGTCGAATCCGAGATTGGTAATTTCCAGAGGCCGCCCCCGCTCATCGTAGCGAAAGGCCTGGCCATACCCACCATCCACCCCGGCACACGGCACATGGTACGCATTGAAGTAGGTCAGCTCCCGGCACAGGCCGTCCGGCTGGTAAACCACCCGGTGCGCCGTGATCGGGCTCCTCACCTCGCCGAGCAGATGCGGTTCATGGGACGGGGGAAGCGTATCAAAGAGCCCGCCCAAACTGCTCTGGACCGGCGGTGTTCGTTGGGAGCCTGGCTGAAACTCGACCATCACCACGCGGCCTTCGGGCAAATCCTGGGCCACGCCATACTCCTGGTGGAGCACCCGGCGGCCGGCATGATCCTGCAGGTCGATGGCGGCCAGCGAGCCATCCGCCCGATAGGTGAGCTCCCGGAGCGCACCATGATAGCCATAGGGGGAGTCCGCGAGATCACCGGTGGCATTGACCGTGATGATGTGAATCACCCGGTTCTGGCGGCGCTCCACCTGGTAGCTCAGCTCACGATGACGCGCCTCTTCGGCCGTGAGGGGGATGATCCCCTCAGGCACACTGAAGCGGTCGGTCAGCTCGGCGAAAAAGGCCACCGCCGCAGCAGGGTCAGGCTGCCTGTTTTCCAGGCCGGTCACGAACAGCAACAGGGGCAGCAGAAGCACCCCGGGAATCAAACGTCGCAGCCTCCACCGCCCGTGAGTCTTTAAGGCAGTGGCGGTCATGCCGGCTAACGGGACCGAAAATTCCTCGGAGTGCTCAGGGTTCATCAAGGGGAAGCGTTGCCGAAGCGGGAGAAGCAGGCCGCGACCTCCCGAATGGAATGCCGAACGGTGCGTTGATTTCAAGGGACGGCTGGAATTTCCCGGCCAGTTTCCGCCAAGACCACCGAGTGTCCGGTAGCGCCAGCCTGCCTTTGGGCCTGGCATATGCCACCGGGCAAACCGGGCGCGGCACCGGCCAGGGCGACCGGAACCGTTCCAATTCCAGCCGAAAGCCGCAGGCGCCAGGTGGCGTGTGGCGGGAAATGGGGGTTGAGATTCTTGCCAGATTTGTAAAATTTTTGAAAAGGCTGATTGCCAGCGCACTTTGATCATGTATAGCAAATCAAACGGAAAAGTACCGCACACGGGAAGTGATTCGCGTCATCAATGCCTCATCTATGAGGGTTCCCCCTCGAAGCAGCTCCCGGCATTGGCGGCCATGATCAGGCAGAAGCTGGCGGAGGGGCACCGCTGTCTCTACCTCAACAGCCGGCCCATGGTGGCGGGAATGCGCTCCTATCTGGCCGCGCTGGGCTGCGATGTGGAAAGCGAGCTGGCCGAAGGGCGCCTAGTTTTGTCCTCGGAACCGGTCACTTCCGCCAATGGTGATTTTGATGTGGAAATGATGCTGAACCAGCTCAGCCAGGCAGTGGATCGGGCGCTGAAAGATGGATATAGGGGCCTCTGGGCCACCGGGGACATGACCTGGGAGTTCGGCAACGAAAAGAACTTTCTCAAGCTCATGCAATACGAATATCGGCTGGATGCCCTGATGGTGAAACGCCCGGAACTCTCGGGCATCTGCCAGTATCATCAGGATACGCTCCCGCCTGAGGCCATCCGGCAGGCCCGGCTGACGCATCCATCCCTCTTCATCACCGAGACGCTGTCACGCATCAACCCCGACTACATCCTGCGCGTGCTGTCGGATGAGCCAAAGGCACGAATTGCCGCCTGAAGGCACATCGCGGCCCCCGCTTCCTCAGCCTTGTTCTACTTCTCAATGAGGTAATAAAACGTGCCCGCCGCGAGCGTGAGGTTGTCGGCGGTCTGGGTCGGCGTCGCGTCGCGGTAGCCGTTCGCATCGAGAGCGGTAACACGTAGTGAGGCGGCATCGGACCGAGTAAGTGACACTTTGCCCGCGAGGTTCCGGACCATGATCGGCGCATTACCGGCACTGGTGATGGTGCGGACGCCGGTGGCGGCATCGGTCGTCCAACCGAAGGGCTTTTCCTCGCTCATGGCCTGCACCAGCAGCTTGGCCGAGGTCGCGATGGGCTGCCCATCCAGCGAAATGACCAGGATGCTCCCGTACTCAACCGGCGATTCGATGGTCACATCGGGCAGGTGAGTACTGCCGGCCGCGGTGAGAAAGCCGGTGAGGCCCTGCGCGGCGGGAGCCATGAGCTTCACCACGCCGTTGCTCCAGTTCCATTCCAGCTCACCGGTCTGGCTCTTTGCGATCTTCGTCGTGCGATTGATGAAGGGTGAGAGATCGGTGACTTCCGAGCGCGGCGAACCATTGGTCAGGATATCCACGCCGACGCGGCCGACGAGAAAGGCGAGCGAGTCGATGGCGCTGACATTGGTAAGCGTCGCGCCGGGCGGGATGTCGTTGCCGCGCAGCTGGTCGAAGTTCTGTGGCGCGGGCAGCGGCGTGCCTTTCAGCGCGTAGAGATCGGAGACCACAAGCTGCACGTTCACGATGCGCGGCGCCGTCTTCACGAGGCCCTGCCGGTAGATGAGCGCGGCGGCGGGGAACTGGCCCTCCACGACCGGCGTCTGCACCGAGAACTTGCTGGGCACGCTTTCCCATGCCGGTGACCCGGCGGCGAAGTGGAAGATGGCGTCGCTGCCTTGCAGCGAGCCGTAAGCGGCGGCGAGCACGGGATAGTCGGCGCGGAAACGGTTCGGCGGCGGCCAGTTCACTTCGGTGATCGTCGAGGGCTGCCCGTCATAGATGATGTCGAAGAGCGGGTTGTTGAAATCCTCCCCCACGCCGTTGTCCTTCAGAAACTTAAGCGCCGTCCGGTCGTCGTACTGCTGTCCGGCCTGGATGGCATAGCCCGAGGCATCGCCGGTGTGCACCCCGCCGAAATAGCCGTGGCGATCCATGAAGTCGGCGTCGGCATTGGAGAGCTTGTCGAGGGGTCCGAGGTACTGCGGGCTCGCAGTCTGCCAGTTGGAGGCATAGACGAGTCCTCGGAAGCCGAGCGTCTTTTTCAGGTAGGCGTAGTGGTCACGGTAAAATTTCTGCTGGGTCTCGGTAAGGAACTGCGCGGTGTCCTGGTCGCGCTTCTGACGTTCGGTGAAGACCTGGTAAAGTCCGCGAAAGCCAACCCGGCCAGCAGCGAAGTTGTCCTGCGCTGACGTCGTGCCGCCCCAAGCCGTGCGGATCTGGTCGAGCGTTTTGCCGGGGTACTTCTTCAGCAGCCAATCGCCGAACTGCTTTTCTAGGATGGCCCGTTGCGGATCAGGAATTGCACCGGTATTTCCCGCGTCAGGATTGAAGGTCCAGAAGAGGAACGAATCCTCGTTCACCAGTTCGGCCATCGCCACCGCTGGATCATCCTTCAGCGCAAGCCCGGTGTAGGGGTTTACGGTGTTCATCACGTAATCCCACCAGGTTCGGTAGAGTGCCTGAAACTTCGGGTTGAAATAGAGGAGCGCGAAGGGGTTCTTGCCGGTGTAGCCGGGGAAATCCGTGTTCACCGCGTCGAGCTTCACCCAGAGCGGGAAGTAGATGCTCAGGCAGGTGTAGATGCCCTCGCGCTTCAGGGCCGCGATGAGGTAGTGCAGCTTGGCAACATGGTTCGTGTCCACCTGACCGAAGTTTGCGCCGCTGCCGGCGTACACGGGACCGTGGATGCGCACGAGGTTCACGCCGCGCTTGGCCAGCGAGCGCGCAAAGAGGTCCACCTCGGTCTTCGACAGGTCAGCGGTCGCGCCGCCCGTATTGACCGCCCAGAACTTCACCGGTTCGCCCGTCTTGGAATGGATGAACTCCTCGCCGCGCGCCGCGATGGAGCCGCCGTCACCAGCCGTCTTCTCGTTCAACCGGCGCAGATCGATCGGACTGAAGTCAAACGGATCGGCCTCCGGCTGAAAGGAGGTCCAGCCCGTCTCGTCGGCCACGAGTTTGTCGTCGGGCTTCAGCTTGCCGCGCGGGGTGAAGGTCTCGCGCGTGAGCAAAAAGCAGTCGTAGGCCGTGGTGCTGCTGGCATCGGTGACTTCGAGGCGAAAGACCTTCGAGCCTGCTGTGAGCGTGACGGTGCCGGCGTTAATCCAACCCACCTTGCGACCCGGGCCAAGGTCCACCAGATCCTGCAACGGCGGATTGGCGGTGTCTTTCCAGGCATCCGTGGTGCCGACGCGCCAGTGAAAGGTTTGCCCGTTCCAGAACTTCCGCACCCAGAGCGTGTAAGTCCCGTCGGCGGGAATCGTGATGGTCTTCTGGATCGAGCCGGCGGGAGCGACCCATGACATCTGGCCGCCCGAAAGCAACGCGTTGGCCTCGCCATTGGGCGGCTCGGCCTCGAACCAGACGTAGCCCTTGGACACGGGCCTCGCCGGAGCCAGTCCGGCGCTCAGCTGCGCAAAGAGCCGGGGCTCACCGGGGCTCACAGACAGGCTGGCTTCGTGCCGGGTGGAGCCAGCTGCCGGCGCGGCGTCCGTTTCCGTGAGATGCTGGCCGTCCGCCACGTGCCAGCCACCCGCGCCTGGATCTCGGCTCCAAATCAGCAGCAGCTCCGCCTCGCGGGCGGCATTGGCGGAATCGAAACCGAAGGCGAGGTGGTCGCCCGTGACGTCCGATTGGTAACGCAGTCCCGTCAAACCGCCGGCATCGGCCCGGGTCGGGTCAAGGCCCAGCGCGTATTCCAGAAAGTTCGGCAGGCCGTCGCCATCGGGGTCCGCCACCGGGTCGGCCATGGGCAAAGTGGCGCGATCCGCACCCCAGACCTGGGCCTTCCAATCGGCATAGGTGCCGGACGGTGCCGCCAGGGCATGAGCGGCGTATTGGGACGCCACGAGTATGACGGAAGCAGCCAGTGCAACGGAACGGCAGAGCATGGCCCAAGCATGGCAAGTTCCGGGCCAAGGGCCATTCCCGAAATGGCGGGCCGAATATGCCCACGGCCCGGACCGCGGGTCTGTGACCCGCAGCAACCCTCGTCAATAGGAAGGCGGCGAATGAAATCGAGCCAGAGTGCGAGTCGCAGTTGCTGCGGGTCACAGACCCGCGGTCCGGTGGAGGGCCGGGGGCGCTCAGGCCAGTGATCGAGGTGCCGTCAGTTCGTAGTTCACCAGCGCCAGGCAATAGGTCGCCGCCGTCTCCACGCGCAAGACTAGGGGACCTAGTGTCATGGATTTCGCGCCGGCGGCCTTGAAGGCGGCGTATTCCGCCGGGGTGAAATCGCCTTCGGGACCTACGATCACTCCCACAGAACGCGGCAGCCGCCCCTGTTCCGCTAAGAACCGCTCGAAATGGGCGCGGGGATGCTGTGGGGCATCCAACAGCGAGCCGATGAGCAGCAGGTCAAAGCGTTCCTGGCGCTTCAGCCAAGCCGCAGAGGTCTGAGGCGTCTCCACCTTGGTGAGCCAGACTGCGCCACACTGCTTCGCGGCTTCAGTCACGATGGTCTGCCATTTGTCGCGCTTGTCGTCGGCGTCGTCCGGCTGGCTGATGCTGCGCTCGGCCACCAGTGGCACAACGCGGGCGGCTCCGAGTTCGACGGATTTCTGCAGTAGCCCATCCATCGCCTTCGTCTTGGCGATGGCCTGGATGAGGGTGATTTCACCGGCGCGTGGCGGATGCTGGAGCCGCTCCCGCACCTGCACCGTCACGGCATTGCGGCTCACGGACTCGATCTGGCCGCGCAGCTCGCCCCCGGCACCATCCAACACGACGACCGGCTCTCCCGGCTGCACCCGCAGCACGCGCGCGGCATGATGCGCGTCGGAGTCCGACAGGATGACCACGTCGGTCTTCGTCCGCTCCGGGGGCAGGAAGAAACGGTGCATGTTGCCGTCACGTGCTCAGCTGAAGAAATCCTTTGCGCGATCCAGGAAACCCTTGCTGCGGGGATTCACGCTGGGATCGCATAGCCGGGCAAATTCCTCGAGCTTCGCGCGCTGCGCAGAGTCCAGCTTGTGCGGCACCTCGACGACCACTTTCGCGAGCAGGTCGCCGGTGCCGTAGCCCTGGATGTTCTTCACCCCGCGCCCCTTCAGGCGAAAGGTCGTGCCGCTCTGCGTGCCGGCGGGAATGCGGATGTGGGCCTTGCCGTTGAGGGTCGGCACATCCACTTCTGCCCCGAGCGCCGCCTGGGTGAAGGCGATAGGCACTTCGCACAGCAGATCGTCGCCGTCGCGCTTGAAGAGGTCGTGCTCCTTCACGTGCAGCACGACGTAGAGGTCACCGGCTGTGCCGCCGCGCTGGCCCGCCTCGCCGTTGCCGGTGGACCGCAGCCGCGTGCCGTTGTCCACACCTCCTGGAATCCGAAGCGTGATCGTGGACGGCTTGTTCACGCGTCCGTCGCCGCCGCATACCTTGCAGGGCTTCTCAACGATCTCGCCGGCCCCCTCGCAGCGCGGGCACGTCTGCTGGATGCTGAAGATGCCCCGGGACATCACCACGCGGCCGCGACCGGCGCACTGGATGCATTTGATGCGCTTGGAGCCCTTTTCCGCGCCGCTGCCGCTGCAATGGTCGCAGGTGGCCGGCTTGTTCACGGTGATCTGTTTCTCGGTGCCGGCCACGGCTTCCTCGAGCGTGATCTCCATGTCGTAGCGCAGGTCCGCGCCCCGCGTGTGGCCACCGGGCTCGGAATCTTCGCCCCCCCCGGCACCGCCAAAAAACTGCTCGAAGATTGAGCCGAGATCCCCCTGCCCGCCGAAGGCCGAGCGGAAGATGTCGTTGGGATCATGGAAACCGCCACCGCCGCGCCCGCCACCGGCACGGGCGCGCGGGTCAAAGGCAGCATGGCCGTATTGGTCGTAGGCGGCGCGCTTCTGCGGGTCGCTGAGGGCCTCGTAGGCCTCGCCCAGCTCCTTGAACTTCTCCTCGGCCGCCTTGTCGCCGGGGTTCTTGTCGGGGTGATACTTCACCGCGAGCTTGCGGTAGGCCTTCTTGAGCTCGTCGGCAGACACGCTGCGCTCGACTCCGAGGACTTCGTAGTAGTCGCGTTTGGTGGAAGTGGCCATGTAGGATGGTCAGGGGTAAAAAGCAAACTTACGGTTTCTGAAACTGATTTGCCGGCGTGCCCCGCTCCATGTCGGTCACTTTCTGCCGCAGCTCCTCCAGCTCCTTCCGCATCTGCATCGTGTTGGCGGCGACAAAGAAGAAGCACATTGGCAGAAAGCAGAAGAACGCCGGCTGCCAGGCCGACGAACCGGCACCCAGAAAAGCGGATCCGACAAACCAAATCCCCGAAAGGAATGCGCAAAAAGCAAATGGAGCGAAGTGGGCCAGGGTCTTCTTCATAAGGCGATGGGACAGGGGGCGTCTGCGCTGAAAACTTCAGTTTTCAGGGGTTTTCGAAGGCTTCTTCGCCACAACCACGCTGGCCGGGCGCAAGAGCCGGTCCCGCAGCTTGTAGCCCTTGCGGAGCTGCTGCACGACCTGGCCCTCGGGAGCTTCCGTGGTCTCGAGCTGCGAGACCGCCTCGTGCAGCGACGGGTCAAACGGCTGGCCGACGGCGCTGACCTCCTCCAGCCCGGCGTCGGTGAACGCGCTGCGCAACTGGCTGTGGATCATGTTCACGCCCACCTTGAGCGTTTCCACCGAGGCGTTGGGCTGGTTGGTGGCGGCCATCGCCATGTCGAAGTTGTCGAGCACCGGCAGCAGCTTGGTGAGCGTCACCTCGGTGCCCGTCCGCCGCGCCTCGTCCCGTTCCCGGGCGGCGCGCTTCTTGAAATTGTCAAAGTCCGCCGTCGTGCGCAACAGGCGCTCATAATACTCCGTGGCCTGCGCGGCCTTGGCCTTCAGATCGGCAATATGGTCGGCGGTCAATGGCTCGGAGGACGATTCCTCACCGGGCTGATCGGTGTCCGCTTTGCTGGATTTTTCTTCACTCATGATGCAATCGACTTCCCAAAAGAGGGCGCAAAGTAGTGGGCACAATCGCGCCCGGCAATAGCGACGGTTTGAAGGGTGCTGGGGCGCAGGGAGAATCGGCCACTGCCGCTCCCCCGCTCCCTTTCACCCTTGCTCCCCTGCTCCCCTACCCTCCTGTTCACCGGCCGGCTCCAGCCGGGCAATCGCCGCCATGATCTGGTCAGCCGCCTCCTGATAAATGGCCTTGAGCCGGGGTTTGGCACAGGTCGCCGCCTCAGCCCGCAATTCGGTGAACGGCATCGCCTCCCCGAACCGGATCGCCACCCGGTAGGGACGCGGCAGCCAGTGATGCCGGCCGTAGGCCTCAAAACTGCCACACACCCGCACCGGCACCACGAGCGCGTCGGACTTGATCACCGTCAGGCCGATGCCCGATTTCGCCGATTGAAGCCGGCCATCCCGCGTGCGGGTGCCCTCGGGAAAAAGCAGGATGCAGCCGCCCGCATGGAGCCGGTCGAGGATGGCCTTGAGCCCCGCGCCACCACCCGCACGATCCACGGGTACGGCATTGTACTGCCGGATGAGCCAGCCGAAGACCGGCGTGTGAAACAGCGTGTCCCGGGCGAGAAAATTTACCGGCCGCTCCACCGCGCTGCCGATCAACGGCGGATCGGCAAACGACGCATGGTTGGCCGCCAAGACCACGGGACCGACGGCCGGCACCCGTTCGGGATTGAACACCCGCCACCGGAACCACACGGAAAACAGCAGCCTGGTGACGTTCCAGGAAGCCCGGTAAATCGCCGTCATGCGCGGCGTTTCGATGGACTTTGCTTCAGTTGTCATGCGCAGGTGGATTGAACGATGAAGGCGCGAAGAGCGGAAAGGGGGCACATTTTCTCGGCCCGTTCATTCCACATCCACCTTAAGCCCATCATAGGCAAACCACACGCCTTCGGGCAGTTCCGCCTGGTCACGGTCGTGGTCGTAGTCATGGGTCAGGTGTGTGAAATAGGTGCGACCGGCCCCGATTCGCCGTGCGGTGGTCAACGCTTCGTCGAGGCACATGTGCGTCGGGTGCGGGTTCGGGCGCAGCGCATCCAGCACCACCACGTCCACACCCCGGACCGCCGCGATCACCTCGTCCGGCACCTCCTTGCAATCGGTAAGATAAGCCATCCGTGGCCCGTCGCGTTGCGCGAAGAGGAATCCGGTGGTCGTCATGCGCCCGTGCGGCAGCGCAAAGGGCGTGATGGTCAGGTCTCCCAGCTCAAATGGCCCTTGGATCACTTGTGGGGCGGGATTGAAGTAGCTCCGGGGAATCGGCCGCCCATCGAAGGCGTAGGAAAAAACACGTGCCAGGGAGGCCATGGTCTCCTCGCTGGCATAGATCGGCAGCGGGCTGTCCCGCAGGTCACAGACCCGTCGGCAGTCGTCCATACCCATGATGTGATCGGCATGCGCGTGGGTGACCAGCACCGCGTCGAGGTACCCCAGCCCCGCCCGCAGCATCTGCGTGCGGAAATCGGGGGTCGTGTCCACGACCAGCCTCACCGCCGGGGTTTCGACATAGATCGAGGATCTCAGGCGGTGGTTTCGCGGGTTCGCCAAGTACTCCGGCGGATACTCCCGGCCGATGATCGGAACCCCTTGCGAGGTGCCCGAGCCCAGGAAGCAGAACGAAAACGACATCGTCAGCCAACGATGAACGGCGCAGTTTGCGATTGGCAACCGGCAATCGAAGCTTGGAAATCAGGCCCGCCGTGCTGACGACCCTCCGCATCAAGAATCTCGCCCTGGTGGCCGACCTCACGCTTGAGCTGCGCCCCGGACTCAACGTCATCACCGGCGAGACCGGCGCCGGCAAGTCCGTCATCCTCGGCGCCCTGAACCTCGTGCTCGGCCAGCGGGCGGATCGCGGGGCCATCCGCGGCGGAGCCGATGGCTGCACGGTCGAGGCCGTGCTGGATGTCAGCGGCCTGCGCGCCCCTCTGGCTGGCTTCCTGGAGGAGAACGGCCTGGAACCCTGCGACGGGGGACAGCTCGTGCTCAAGCGCACTTTCACCGCCGCCGGTACGAACCGCCAGTTCGTCAACGGTTCGCCCACCACGCTGGCAACGCTCGCCACGCTGGGCGAATGGCTTGTGGACCTCCATGGCCCGCATGAGCACCAGTCGCTGCTGCAGCCCGCGAAACAGCTCGCCATCCTCGATGCCTTCGGCGGACTTGCCCCGAAGCGAGACGCCTTCGCCGAACTGGTCCGCCGCCGTGGTGCCGTCGAGGCCGAAAAGGCGACTCTGATCGTGGACGAACGGACCTATGCGCAGCAACTGGACCTGCTGCGCTTCCAGGTGCGCGAAATCACGGAGGCCAAACTCCGGCCCGAGGAGGCGGAGGAGGTCGAGGCGGAGTTCAACCGCGCGAGCAATTCCGCCCGATTGCTCGAGCTCTCGCAGTCCGCCCAGGGCGCGCTCGGCGAGAATGACGACGCAATCCTTACCCAGCTCGGGGCGCTGGGCCGGGTGCTGCATGACCTCCAGCGCGTGGATGCCACGGCCACGCCGTTGGTGGAGGGCCACGAGCAAGCCGTTTCTCTCTTGCGCGACCTGCAGGGCGACCTTTCCCGCTACGCCGACCGCATCGAGCTGGATCCGGCCCGGCTCGGTGAGGTCGAAGCCCGGCTCAATCTCATCCATTCCCTGAAGCGAAAGTACGGTGGCTCCCTCGCCGAGGTGATCGCCTACGGCGAAGAATCCCAGACTAAGCTGGCGATCCTGGAAGGCCGGGACGCCGAGCTCGCCCGCCTCAACACCGAACTGGCCCGGCTCGATACCGAACTGGCGACCGCCGGCAAGGCGCTGACCGCCGAACGCAAAAAGCTGATCCCGAAACTGGCCAAGGCGGTCGCCAAGGAGCTGTCCGCTCTCGGCTTCAAGCAAAGCAGCTTCGACGCGGCGCTGTCTTCCAATTCCCAGCTCCCAGCTCCTCTTTGTCTGACCGGCTTCGATGAACTCGATTTCCTGTTCGCCCCCAACCCCGGCGAACCGGCGCGTCCCCTGCGCGCCATCGCCTCCAGCGGCGAGCTCGCCCGCGTGATGCTCGCGCTCAAGACCGTGCTCGCCGCCGAGGACGAGGTCCCCGTGCTCGTGTTCGACGAGGTGGATGCAAACGTCGGCGGCGAAACCGCCACCGCTGTCGGCGAGAAGATGCGGCAAATTGCCCGGCAGCATCAGGTGCTCTGCATCACCCACCTGGCCCCGGTCGCCGCCCACGGCGATGCCCACTACGTCGTGAGCAAGGAGCTCGTCGCCGGTCGCACCGAGTCGCATATCGCGCTGCTGGACCGCGCCCACCGCATCGACGAGCTGGCCCGGATGCTCGGTGGCCTTACCACCGCCTCCCGGAGGCACGCGGAGGAGCTGCTGAAGGGGCACTGACCCTGGGGAATTGCGGGTTTCGAATTTCGAATTGCCGCATATTCGGCGCCTCTCGCGCACTCCCCTATTCACTGGTGCACTCGTTCACTGGCATCCTCGCTACTCCCAACTCATAACTCACAAATCGTAACTAACCTTCCTACGGCGCGTAATGCGGGGGCTTTTGCTGGTTTCCGGCCATCCGCTCCAGTTCCTGCGTCTGCATGGTCGTGTCGATCTGTTCCAGCCGCTTTTGCAACCGGGTCAGCAGCTTGCCCTGTGCGATGACAGCCCCGTTCAGCTCATCGTACTGGCGTTCCAGATGGGCGTGGCTGGCCTCCAGCTTTTCCAGCCGGGCGCTGAGTTGATGTTCACGGTCGCTCGGATTCATAACTCAAAACTCATAACTCATCATTCACAGCTCATCCTGCCGGTCGGCGAAAAAGAGCTGCCAGGCACGGTCGTAATCGGCTTCGGGCACCAGCACGCGGGCTTCACGGTCCAGATCCTCGTTATCCGGCGCGGTCAGATCGGTGAACTCTTGGATCGCCGCGATGCCATGCTTCTCCAGCCACACGACCAGCAGTTCGGTCTTGATGACCGGACCGGTGAAGAATTCGCGCATGACCGAGGCTGGGGCCGGTTTTCAATTTGGAAAACAGGAAAACAGGAACAGCCAAGCGACCGGTTCTACTTCCGCAGCGGCATGAGCGCGAAATGGAGCACCAGCCAGATCGGCACCGCGAACACGGCGATGGCCGTCACTCGTGGCCAGGACCATTCGACATAGCCGGACTGGATCGGGAAGATTGCGATCATGAAGTAGGCGCTGAAACGTGTGTGCCCGAGAAATTTCATACCTTTCGGATAGCGCCGGCGCAAACCGCTCCAGAGCGCGAGCGCTCCCAGGAAGATCACCAGCAGCGTGACCGCCGAGTTTACGGCGAACAGGCCGTGCGTGTTCAGGCCGACCACCTTGGCCGGATCATTCCGGAACGCCTGCCAGGCCCAGTGCGCGCCCGACCAGAGCAGGGCAAAGCCGGTCTGGATGGCGGTGTTGAAAGTCGCCTTGGCCGAGGTCAGCTCGTTCATCGCCCAGCCGAAATAGAGCGGCACAATGCCCCACACGAGCTGCTCGTGGTGAAACGGCAGGCGGATCAACTCGGCAAACGTGAACCAAAGGTCGGGCGACACAGGGGAAGTTATGAGTTACAAGTTGCGAGTTGCGAGTGATTAAGCCGGCGCTGCGCCGCTGCTCGTTCTCTCCTGCCTCCCACCTCGCGTCTTCTGTCTCCTGTCTCCTCCGTCCGTCACATCGACAGCGAGTCCAGGTAGCTCTGCAGGAGGATCGCCGCGGCCATCTTGTCCACCTTCTCCTTGCGGTCCATGCGGCGGACATTGCCCTCGATCAGCACGCGGTTCGCCTGGGCCGAGGTCAGCCGTTCGTCCCAGAGCTGCAGGGGGACGGCGACGGTTTCCTTCAGTACGGTCACAAACTCACGGACCTTGCCCGCCGCTTCGCCGTAGCTGCCGTCCATGTTGCGCGGCATGCCGACGAGGATCAGCTCGACCTCCTTGGTCCTGATCAGTTCCTTGAGCCGGGCCAGAAAATCTCCAAACGGTTCCGCCGGGATGAACTCCAGCGGCTGGGCGATCATCTTCAGCTGGTCGCTGAGGGCGACACCGATCCGCTTGGTGCCATGGTCGAGGGCAAGGATACGCATGGGCGAGAATTCGGGCGGCGAAAGGCGGAGCGCGAGTGGAAAACAGGGCTGAAATTGTCAGAGCAGCGACGCCGAATCCTGATCCAGCAGCATGTCGCACTGCGCCTGCGTGCGCAGGAATGAGGCCGGACAGGCGGTCGAAACCGGCCCCTGCAGGGTGTTCTTCACCGGCACGGCCTTCCGCAGCTCGGGGGCAAGGCACAGCATCTTCTTTGCGGAACAGAGCGCGGGGATCGTGAGCGTGAAGGCGTAGGGCGGCACCGCCTCCAGCGAGGGGAAGTGGCCTTCCTTGACCTGCTGCATCTTGCAGGCGTCATCGAGCTTCACCAGCTTCACCCAGTGCGCGTCGTCGAAGCGGGCGACCGGCGGATCGTTAAAGGCCAGGTGCCCGTTTTCGCCGATGCCGAGGCAGCACAGGTCGATTGGCTGGACCTTGAGCAGCGCAGTGTAGCGGGCACACTCGTCGAGCGGCAGTTCGGCATCGCCGCCGAGGTAGTGGAAGGCGCGCGGGTTCACGAGGCTCGCGACGCGCTCTTTCATGTACCGGCGGAAGCAGGCGGAATGATCCGCCGGCACCCCGAGGTACTCGTCCATGTGGAAGAGCGTCACCCGCGACCAGTCCACCCCGCCGAGCGCGACCAGCTCCTTGAGGAAGCGGATCTGGGAATTGCCCGTGGCCAGGATGGCGGCGGCGGAACCCTGCCGGGCGATGGTGCCGGCCAGCAGCTCCTGCACGCGCCGGGCCACGGCGGTGGACAGGTCGGCGTAGGTGGCAAACACCTCAACCTTCAACGCATCGGCGTTGAAGCTGCGGATCGGCAAAGGGGCGGACGGCATGCGTCAGAAAACGCTAGCGTCACCCCGCGCCGCGGTGAAACGAAAATCGACCCCGCATTCGGGGTATCCACCAGTGCCGGGGAATGCAGGGGGCAACTTTCCCGCGAAGTTTTTCTTTGCACGGGCGGATCGCTCGACTATTTACGCCGTCCCGGTGCGCGAGATTAGCTCAGTGGTAGAGCATTCGCTTCACACGCGAGGGGTCGCAGGTTCAAACCCTGCATCTCGCACCATCCCGCCCCTGCCCCGCCGCCTCCCGGCTTGATCTTGTCCCAGTCCTTGCGCTTCCTCTTTGCTTTTCCGATCCGGGCCGGCAGGCACGGACACTGACATCGATATTCCGCCCATGATCCGATCCGCCGTCACCATCTCGCTCGTTCCGGAATCCCGGGGCGGCCCTTTTGTCTTCTGGGATGACCTGGAGGCCGGTTGTGCGCAGGCCGCCGCGCTGGGGTTTGACGCTGTCGAAATCTTTCCCACCCACGCCGATGATCTCGACGGGCTCGCCCTGCGTGAGCTGCTGCGGAAGCACAACCTGCAACTCGCGGCGGTAGGCACCGGGGCCGGCTGGGTGCGCCGCAAGCTGCGCCTCACCGATCCCGACCCGCACGTCCGCATGTGCGCCCGCGACTTCGTGGCGGCGGTGATTGATTTTGCCGGCGGCTTCGGCGTGCCGGCCATCCTCGGGTCCATGCAGGGCCGCTGGGGCGACGGGGTTTCCCGGGAACAGGCACTGGCGTGGCTGGCGGAGGAACTAGGCCAGCTGGCCCCGCGCGCCCACGCGCTCGACACCTGCCTCCTCTACGAGCCGCTGAACCGCTACGAGACCAACCTCTTCAACACCGTCGCCGATGCGCTGGAGTTCCTGCGGCCGCTCCGCACGCAGAACGTGAAGCTCCTCTGCGACCTCTTCCACATGGCCATCGAGGAGACCGACATCGCCGCCGCCCTGCGCCTCGCCGGACCGAAGCTCGGCCACGTCCATTTCGCCGATTCCAACCGGCGCGCCATCGGCTGGGGCCACACAGACATCGCTCCCATCGCCGCGACGCTCAAGGACATGGGCTACGACGGCTATGTGAGCGCCGAATGCTTCGCTCTCCCTGACAGCGATGCCGCCGCGCGCCAGACGATCGCAAGCTTCCGACGCTGGTTCAGGTGAAGGGAAGTTACGAGTTACGAGTTGCGAGTGGATGCAGCTCCGGGAGAGAGCGGTTCCACCCGCGCAGCATATTTTTCTCTGCCGAGCACCTTGAAAATCCGCAATGTGAGGCGTGCCGGTGGGTTAATCCTTGTTCCACCCTCCTCCTGTCTCCTCGCTGGCCACCTGCACCGCTTTGGCTTTCACTCCCTCCCATGCTGAACCACGCGCTCATCCATCCGGAGATCAACGCCATTCTCGGACGCGCCGGCCATCATGCCAAGATCCTGATCGCCGACGGCAATTACCCGGTCTCAACCAAGAAGGGGCCGAACGCGCAGATCGTCCACCTGAACCTCGCGCCCGGCTGCGTGACCGTCGCGCAGGTGCTGCGGGCGATCCTGAGCGCGGTGCCCATCGACTTTGTGAACACGATGGGCATCCCGGCGGATGATTCATATGCGAAGTTCGGCGAGCCGCCCGTGTGGAGCGAGTTCCGCGAGATCGTGGCCGCGAGCAATCCGGCGCTGAAGCTGCAGCCGATCCTCAAGTGGGATTTTTACAAGGCGGTGGAATCCGCCGACCACGTGCTGACCGTGCAGACCGGCGACCAGGCGCTGTGGGCGAATGTGCTGCTCACCCTCGGCTGCCGAACGGCATAGAAGGGGAAAAGGCGGGATTTAATTTGGAAAACAGGAAAGCAGGAAAAGACAGAATGGAAGTGCTTCTTCCTGTGTTCCTGTTTTCCAGATTCATCCTTCCCTCTGGCTATCGAATGCCTGCGCTTCCCTGCCGTGCGGCCCCTCAGTAGGCTCCCCGCCCATGAAGCCGCTTTTGCGCACACTCGTCTGGCTGGCGGTGGCCGGCCTCGGTGCCTTCGCCTATTTCGTCCTCGCCACGCGCCGGGGAGAGCCGATCTCGTCCGCTTATCTCGTCGTCGCTGCTGTCTGCACCTACGCGATCGGCTACCGGTTTTACTCGGCATGGCTCGCGGCGAAGGTGCTCACGCTGAATGACCGGCGCGCCACACCGTGCGAGGTGCATGAGGACGGCAAGGACTTCGTGAAGACGAATCCATGGATCGTCTTCGGCCATCACTTCGCCGCGATCTCGGGACCTGGGCCGCTTGTGGGACCGGTGTTGGCGGCGCAGTTTGGCTATCTGCCCAGCGCGCTGTGGCTGCTCATCGGCGTGGTGCTCGGCGGCGCGGTGCAGGACTTCGTGATCCTCGTGGCCTCGATGCGGCGGAACGGCAAGTCGCTCGGTCAGATGGTGCGCGAGGAGCTGAACTCCTTCGCCGGCGGCCTCGCACTGTTGGCGATCCTTGCCATCATGATCATCCTGCTGGCGGTGCTCGCCGTGATCGTGGTCAACGCGCTCGCGGAGAGCCCCTGGGGCGTCTTCACCGTGGGCGCGACCATTCCCATCGCGATGCTGATGGGCGGCTACCTGCGGTGGTTCCGCGTGGGCAAGACGCTGGAGGCCTCGGTGCTCGGCGTGCTGCTGCTGCTTGGGGCGGTCTGGGGCGGGCAATATGTCCACAGCCATGACACGACGGCGAAACTCTTCACCTTCGCTGCCGAACCGCTGGCGTGGGGGATCATTGTGTACGGCATTGCGGCCAGCGTGCTGCCGGTGTGGCTGCTGCTGGCGCCGCGCGATTACCTGAGCACGTTCATGAAGCTCGGGACGATCATTGCCCTCGCCCTCGGGGTGCTGCTGGTGCTGCCGCTGCTGCACATGCCGGCGGTGACGAAGTTCGCCGACGGTTCCGGGCCGGTGGTGCCGGGCAAGCTGTTCCCGTTCTGCTTTATCACCATCGCGTGCGGCGCGATCAGCGGGTTTCACGCGCTGATCGGCAGCGGCATCACGCCCAAGATCATCACCCGGGAACGTTACGCGCGACCGATCGGCTATGGCGCGATGTGCCTCGAATCACTCGTGGCAATCATGGCCCTCGTGGCGGCCTGCACGCTGGAACCGGGCGTCTATCTCGCGATGAACATCAAGGGCAGCCCCGAGGATGTGGCCAAGGTGGTTCAAAGCAGCGGCATGAAGTGGGCCGGCGAAGCCGAGATCCATTGGTCGGATCCGAAAGGTTCTTCTGAGCAGGTCACAGTAGTCGCCAGCAGCAGCATCGATGAAGCCGTGAGCCGAATCAAAGCGGCCGGCAACGAGCCATTCGCTATCAACTACCGTGAGATCCCAGCAAGTGTTTCAGCCGAACAGATGACCTCGCTCGCCGCGGCCGTCGGCGAGAAGTCGCTCTATGGCCGTACCGGCGGCGCGGCGACACTGGCGGTGGGCATGGCGAACATCTTTTCGAAGCTGACCCACGGGCGCTGGCTCGATCTCTGGTACCACTTCGCCATTATGTTCGAGGCGCTGTTCATCCTCACCACGTTGGATGCCGGCACACGCGTCGGACGCTATCTGCTCCAGGATTTTCTCGGGCATCTTTGGAAGCCACTCGGCGACACCCGCTCGATGGTTTCCGGCGTCCTGGCCAGCGTGCTGATCGTGGCCGGCTGGGGCTTTGTGCTCATCAGCGCCGTGCGGAATCCCGATGGTGGCACCAAGGCGCTCTGGCCGATCTTCGGCATCGCCAACCAGCTGCTTGCCGCCATCGCGCTCTGCCTCGCGACGACCATCCTGCTGAAGAAAGGATTGGGGGGAACTTCGAATGGCGAACTTCGAACAGCGAGCGACGGTCGGCGGTCGGCGAAACTTGCGTTGGTGACTTTGATTCCGTTGCTGTGGCTGCTCACGGTCACCTTCACGGCGGGCTGGCAGAAGATGTTCCACGAATCGCCGCGCATTGGTTTTCGGGCAGGTTTGAAGGCCGCCGAAGACAAGCGGCCGGCCGTGGAAGCGGCGTTCGCCGAAGCGCAGGCGAAGGGAGATCCAGCCGTGCTCAAGAAGGCGCAAACTGCGCTCAAAGCCAACGAGCTCGCCCGGTTCAACAACCGTTTCGACTTCGCCATCACCGGGCTCTTTCTCGCCTTCGCGAGTGCGATGGTCCTGGTGTCGGTCTGGGAGTGGCTGCGGCTGCTGCTCGGCTCCAAGCTGGCCGAACTGAGGGAGTCCGAGGCGGTCTGGCTGCCGGACCATGCCGTGCGGGAAGGCCGTTCCGGAGCGGCACTGGGCGTTGCCGCCATTGCTTTTGCCCTGCTCAAGGAATGGTCTGGCGAATCCGCCGTGGACCGGGCCCAGGCCGCCGCTGCGGCCTGCGCCTGCGTGACGCCGGCCGCGCCCCGGCTGCTGATTGATGTGCCCGAGGTCCGCACCGCTGTCGAACGCACCGAACGGAAGCAGGCCTACGTGACCGCCGCCGAGCAGCGTTTCGAGGGCATCAACCGATGCTGCTGATTCAGTGGGTGCCGGGATGCGTGAAGTCGGCGGGCAGCTCCCGTCCTTCCTCCGGTTTCTTTTTTCGCCAGTGACCGGATGGAAATTAGAAGGAGGACGGGTGGAACACGCCGTCCAACTCTGAGGGCCGGGGCCTCGCGCCGGAGATCCCATGCCCTTTTTCTTCGCGAGCCGCCCGATCCTACTTCGGCCTTGGAGGGATTGCGCTCCTGCGCTTCGTCAGGGGGCAACCCGCGGAGAAATCGGACCGCTCAGGGCCGGCCAAAATCGGGTCAGTTTTTCCCAAGCGATGTGGAGCCTGAACGCGTACCCAGGCGCGATGCTCTAATTGCTGGAGCAACTCGGCTCTAGCGGGGCGTGGATCAGCATGTGGAACTGACCTTTGCCCCGGCGGCCCGGTTCCACCTTCGCATACCAATCAGACTTCATGCACTGACCCGATGGTATCCGTTTGGGGAAACCAAACATCTGCAACACCACTTCGCCAAGTTCTTCGGCCTGATACCGGCACGGGCAGCAAACGGCAGGGAGGAAAATGACGGATGGGCGAGGAAAGCGCCGGCCTCAAGGAAGGGGTGGGGGGTGCAGCCGTCAGAGGTGAGAGGCAGTTCGCCGCACGTTGGCAAAGTGAGCAGACGGGGAGCATTCCCGTCCGGCTCACCTCAAAAGAAGGATTATCCGATGAAAACAATGACACCAAAATGGGTCTGGCTCGCAGTGGTCGTCGGGTCAGTCGTAGTCGGGGCGTTCATAGAAGCGGCCGAGCCGGATCAGCGGCGGCTTGCGAACCAGGCGTTCATGCGACAGAAGCTGGCCCTTTCCCAGGGCATTCTGGAAGGGCTGACGCTGGAGAAATTCAACCTGGTGACCGGCAACGCGCTCCGCCTGCGGAACCTGAGCATCAGCAACGTTTGGACCACAGCCGGTTCACCGGACTACCGCCGGAACCTCACCAATTTCCAGGCAAGCATCGACGGCCTGTACACGGCCGCCATCGACCAGAATCTCGACCGCGCCACCGAAGCCTATGCGAAAGTTGCGAGGAGCTCTGTGGAGTGCCACCGCCAGGTCCGCCTTGACCGGCACCTGCGCACCGTCGTCCCGCCGAAATGACCCACGGTGGACCGGCGGTGCCGGTCTGCCCGCACCTCTTGGATCGGATTATCGAATCGAATTGCCATGAAAACAGCCCTCCCCCCAGCTGCCCCTCCCTCGGCACCGCTGCCGACAACCTACCAAGGGGCCTTTCCCGGCCCGGTTCTCCGTAACACCATCAAGCCGGTCATCGTTTACGATGACCTCGAAGCCGGCCAGTGTGCAATGCAGACGGCCGCCCGGCTGCTCAACAAGGCGGTGGTGGAAGCCGATACCAAGACGGTCTTCTGGCATTTCAACCTGCTGGAGTATCCGAACTGGCGGATCTGGGCCACCGCCGACGTGCTCAATGCGGATCTGCTGATCATCGCCACGCACACCGAGTCCGGCCTGCCCGGCAACGTGGCCCGTTGGCTGCAGGACTGCTTCACCCAGCAGCCGGACTTGAACTGTGCGGTCGTCGCCCTGTTCGGCCGTCCCGGCAACTATGACGGTGCCCAATCGCCTCGCCTCCAGCTGGTGCGGCAGATTGTCGAGGGGGCGGGCCTCAATTTTTTCGCGCCCGGAATCCAGCAGGGAGACTCGTGTGATTTCATGACTGAGAACCTCCACGAACGGGAGGAGACCATCACACCGACCCTGTCGGGGATTCTCCGGCGGGCGGATTGCCGGACACCCTGATTTCAGCCCGTTTCGTCCGCACTCACATCCCTCACACTCATTCCTGTCCTGCCAGGCTCTCCCGTTACACCGTTGAATTCGCCCTGCCCACCCACCAGCACCCGCCGAACAGCCAGCACCGCACGGACGACCCGGTCGCGCTGAAGGAGTTCCTGAGCGAGCTGCTGGAACGCGGGCTGAAGATCGCCGCCATCCATCACGACGGCGTGGACCTGCCGTCCGCCCAGTTTGACCTGCTGGTGAAGGATGCCGCCCGGATGCTGGCAGCCCGGCGGATCTGCCATTCGCTCGGGATCAACACCGACGAGGAGCGCTATCGCTTCGGCTTCAGCGCGTAGGCGGGTGCACCTGAAGACCCAGGCGTCATAGTTCTGGAGCAGTCAGGGTGACCTTTTGCTGTGAGCGATGCAGCAACGCTGCTGGCCCCGCCCTACTTCTCCGCCTTGAAGGGGTTGCGTTCGGGTGGTTCGTCGTGGGGCACCAGGCCGAGGAAGCGGCGCAGGACCAGGTTCACGGCCGGGTTTTTATGGCGCGCCCAGAAATGCATCGGCACCGGCTTGGCGCCGATGCGAGCCTTGGGCTCCAGCGCGGTTCGGCCGAGCGAAAGCCGCCGGCAGCCTAGCTCAAGGGCATGCGGTACAGTGGTCTGCAGCAGGCCGAGATAGAGCGGGATGCCCGTTTCGGCGACGGCCCGGTCGAAACCGATGTGGTAACCCACCGCCAAGTCGCCATCGCGCACGGTGGTGATGAATCCCAGGATTTCCCCTTCGCGCCGCGCCACGGTGCAACGGAACCCACCCCCCGCGCACTGTGCGAGGGCCGGCAGGTAGGACGCAGGGGCCGTCACCGGGCGCAGCGAGGCATTGGCCTGAACCGCCAGATACAGCTCGTGCAGCCGCCCGGCATGAGGGGCGAGATCGGTCAGGGGTTCCAGGGTGACACCGGCTTCCGCGAGCTTCTTGAAGACCTGTTTGAAAGCGTTGCGATATTTCGCATCCAGCCGCGCGAGGTAATCGTCGAGGGAACGCCAGGCGGGAGCCAGTTCCAGCACCATGTCGGGATCGGTCTCCGCCGGGCGATAGCTGAAGCCGCGCAATGACTCCACCCCGGGCTGGTCGGTGGGGCCCATGTCCTTCACCACCACCAGGCTGGTGTCGCCCAGCAGTTTTTCAGCCCGCCGCATACGGTAGAGCGCCTCGGCCACCGCCGGCCACAAGATGGCCGGATCTTCGCCGGGCGCAAAGGCCACCCCATGCCGTCCCCAGGTAAGCAGGTTGCCGCAGACGAGCACGCGTTCGCGGACATTCTCGCCCAGCCGCCGGGCGGAGGCCTTCACCGCGCGTTCCAAAAGGCGCCGTTTGGCCACCACCTCCGGCCGGGCCGGCGGACGCATCATCCGGCCCCCCTCAACGGTAACGATCTGGGCGGCGAGCGCCGCCACCGGAAAGTCCTCGCGGAAGATCAGGGCGTAGCGGTGGGTCAGATTGGAGGGCGCGTGGTGCTCGGCGAGCTGCAGGTATTCGCGCGAAAGGAAGAGGCTGCTGGCGGTGGTTGCGGCGGCCCAGGCGGCGGCATCGAGGTAGCCGATGCGCTCGGCAAAGGCAAAGCCCAGCCCGGTGGACCGGTGCCGCTCGAAATGGCGGTCCCGCGCGGCGGAAACCCGGGTCACCAGCCTCGGTACGGGAAATTTCATGGCGTGGTGGACAGCGAACCTTTCGGTTCCGTTCAGCGTAGAATGAGGGAAGTGAAATTTTTTGTTACGAAGTGCCGGATGATGGGGATTGGATGATGAGAGGCGTGGTGGCGGGGCAGATCAGTTAGAGCCCAGTCACCTCCTCGCCTGCGAGCGCGGTGGAAGTGGTTGTTACCTCGGAGCCGGAAAACGGTGCGGTTTTATGAGGGCTGACTGGCCCCAGAAAGATGACCAGCCTTGAACATCTGCCGGCGGTCGGCGTCAAAAGCCGGTCCAAAACGAAAAAATTGTGAAACACCGGGCCGGTGACTGTGTCCTTGACCTGTGGCGCCGCCGGACGGCTGATAGGCCGTGAAGCACCGAACGGAGCCCTTTGATTTATGAATTCGCCCGCGTCCCGCACCGACGGTACCAGCCGCCCCGCAGCCCTTCGCGCCTTCACGCTCATCGAGATGCTGGTGGTCATCGCGATCATCGCCATCCTCGCCGCGCTCCTGCTGTCCTCCCTGGCCAACGCCAAGGCCAAGGCCAGCAGTATCAAGTGCTTGAACAACAACAAGCAGCTCGGCCTGTCATTGACCATGTATGCCAGCGATCACAACGATTCGTTTCCCGCCCGTCGCGAATCGCCCGAGGCCTGGATGACGATGCTGCTGCCCTACTACAAGGTTCCGGACATCCTGAAGTGCCCGGCCGACACCTATCCGTGGATTCCCGGCCTGGACCTGACCAACAAGCTGCTGGTCCAGCGCAGCTACATCATCAACGGGTTCAACGACTGGTTTCAGGTGCACCTGTCCACGAACGACTACAACAAGTTCCAGCAATGGACCTGGCCCGTGGGCATGAAGGAGAGCGACATCCCGCTGCCGTCGGAAACCATCGTCTTCGGCGAGAAGAAAAAAGGGTCACCGCACGTCCATATGGATTTCAGCCAGGGTGCCGGCAATGATGTCGAGGAGGTGGACCAGAACAAGCACCGCTACAGCGGCGGGATACGGTCGGGGGGCTCCAACTTCGCCTTCGCCGATGGCAGCTCGCGGTTCCTGAAGTACGGCCAGTCCCTGAACCCGGTGAACCTCTGGGCCGTGGTGGATGTCTGGCGTAATGCCCCGACGAAGCTGCCCTGAACTGCTCCCGCCCGTCTTTCTGCGGTCCATGAATCTGCGCCTCTGCCTCCGAGCGGCCTTGCTCGCCCTGACCGCCGGCCCGGCCCTGGCCCAGGTTGTCCTGAACGAAGTGATGTATCACCCGCCGGAAGAGCGGGATGAGCTCCAGTACATCGAGCTGCACAATGCCGGGCCGGCCCCCGTAAGCCTGGCCGGCTGGACCTTGCGGAAAGGGGTCAAGTTCACCTTCCCCGCCGAGGCGACGCTACCGGCCGGAGGTTACGGCGTGCTCTGCCGGGATCGGGCGGCCTTCGCGCAGCAGTACGGGGCCGACGTGCCGGTGCTGGGGGAGTTTTCCGGGCACCTGAAGCACGGTGGAGAACGGCTCGAACTCGACGACGCCGGCGGCACGCTGGTGGACGCGCTGAAGTTCAGCGACCACGCCCCCTGGCCGCTTGCGGCGGATGGCGAATCGGCCTCGCTCGAACGCATCTGCCCCGCCGCACCGGGCACGCTGCCCGAAAATTGGACCTCCTCCCGTCTGCCGGCCACCGTGAGCCCCGCCGGCACACCCGGACGCCGCAACGACGCTTTTGCCAAGAACCTGCCCCCGATCGTGCGGGAGGTGGTCTTCACGAATGCCCTGCCGGAAAAACCGACGCCCGTGACCGCGACGGTCGAAGATGCCGACGGCGTGGAATCGGTGGCGCTGGTTTACCGCGTGATCGACAACAGCGCCAAGGCGGCTGAACAGTCGGTGGCGATGACCCGCACCGGTGGCGACGGCAAGTCGGGCACTTACGCCGCCGCGCTGCCACCGCAGCCGGCCGGCCGGCTGATCCGGTTCCAGATCGAGGCCCGCGACGCAACGGGCAGCACGCGGCGCTTCCCGGCAAACCATGAGCTGCGGCCGACGCTGTCCACCTTCGTCGCGGTAAACACCAACACGGCGCAGATCGGATTCTTCCAGCTGAAGCAGCTGGGACAGCGCGAACACGCGGGTTCCTCCTTCTTCCACTCCCGGGGGAGCCCCAGTCCCGCCGAGCCGACCGCGCCCAATGCCGCCCTGCTTTACCTGCCCGCCGGCGGCGGCGCGCCGATGACGTTTGACCACATCCACCTGGTCCCGCGCCAGGGCGGCTGGAAGGTGCATTTCAACAAGTTTCAGCCATTTGACGGGATGACCACGGTGAACGTGATCTTCGAGGAGGGCCGGCGGTGGGCGTTGTCGGAGGCGCTATCCTACGAGGTTTATCGCGCGTGTGATGTGCCGGCCCCGCAGTCGGGCCATTTGCGTGTGTGGGTGGATGGCCGGCTGATCGGCTATCACCTGATGGTGGAGCAGCCGAACAAGACCTTTCTCCGCGAGCACGGCTTCGACCCGGGCGGCAACCTCTACAAACTGCTCTGGTATGGCCAGGGCCTGGCCGGGCAGCACGAGAAGAAGACGAACCTGCGCACCGGCCACGCCGATCTGGAGCAGCTCGTGGCGGGGCTGAAGGCCACCGCCAAAGATCCCGAGGCGCAGTGGCAGCTCATCCAGCAGAACTTCGCGGTGGATGAGTTCATCAATTACTACGCCGTCAACATGTGCATCCAGAACTGGGACGGCTTCTTCAACAATTATTTCGCCTACCATGATCCGAAGGCGGAGGGTAAGTGGTATATCTTCCCCTGGGACGAGGACAAGACGTGGGGCGATTACAGCCAGGGCAACCAGCCGCCCGATGACTATCCCTGGGTCTCGATGCCGCTGACCTTCGGGATGAAAGGGGATCACGAACCGAAGGGGCCCAACCTGCCGCGTGAGTCAACCCCTTGGGGTTCAGTGGCGTGGTGGCGGCCGCCCGGCTGGTTTTCCGGACCGCTGCTGGCCAATCCGCAGTTCCGGCAGCGCTTTCTGGCGCGGCTCAAGGTGGTTGCCGAGACCATCTTCACCGAGGAAAAGTTCCTGCCCGTCATCAACGGCATGGAGCGCCGCCTGCAGTCCGAGGTCAGGCTGCGTGCCACCGCCGAAGGCGAAGACGCGCAGGCGCGCGTGGTCGAATTCCGCAACCACATGGACTCATTGCGCTACCAGCTCAAGGGACGCCGGGAATTCATCCTGCAGGAACTGGCCAAAACCGGTCCCAAGCCCTCGCCTTGACCGCGCCGCCGCCCCCCGAAGAGCCCAGCTTTCCAGCGGCCCAACAGGCCGCCTGAGCCCTCATTCGAAATTCGAACCTCGCGATTCGTAATTCCCCTCACTTTTCCCACTTCAGCCAATAGATCCCAGCGGTGCCCACCGCGATCAGTCGCTCCCCGTCTGGAAACCACGCGCAGTCAAGCAGAGGCGCATCCACCGGCAGCGTGGCCAGACAGTGGCCACTCGCGGTTTCCCAAACCTTGAGGGATTTGTCAGATGAAGCCGAGGCGATGAACCGCCCGTCGGCACTGATCGCGCAGGCTGTGATCGCGTCGAAATGTCCATTGAGTGTGCGAATCAGACCGCCCGTCCACACATCCCACACTTTCAACGTTTTGCCCTGCGACGCCGAGACGATGAAGTGTCCTTCGGCGCTGAACGCGCAGCCGGTGACCACACCCGAATGCCCTTTGAGCGTGCGGATCAACCCATTCCCAACCCAGACCGTCAGAATCTTGTCAAACGAAGCCGAAATGATGCGCTGCCCTGGCGATTTCCAGACCGGGCACAGCAATGACTGGAAATACCGAAACACCCTTCTGCCGGGCGAGCCGCCATTCCTTGCGTACGACCGGCGACTTCATCGCGGCGGGGGTCATGACCAGGAGCATGAACGTGACCTGGTCGAGGGCTTCGACGATCTGCTGCCACCAGTCCCGGCCGCCTTCCATGCTCACACAGTCCTGCCAGAGGGGAATGTTCTCCTGCTCCAGGCGCAAACGGAGTTCGCCGGCCGCCTTCTCCCCATCATCCCGCGCATAGGAGATGAACAGGAGCGCCGGCGGCGAGAGAGGATTCGTGCTGGGCGCCATATTCTTCGGCGCACAGGCTGTCCCCGTCGCCCCAAAAACGCCAGCGAGGTTGAGGGGATTTACGATTTATGATTTACGATTTGTGGGCACCACATCGCCCGGGTCGAGGTGACCAGCAGGACGGAAGATAGAGCCTCTTCACATCGTCTCCTACGAGCGCGCCGGCCAATGCGTGGGCTACAAACGGTGATCAATCCATGGGTCGTTGGGAGTGGTTCAGCATTGGGTGTTGAAAGCACATTGTCGGAACCTGAGTTCGCCATAGCCGCGGACCGCTCCTTGGGGCACTTTCGCCCGACGAATTTTTAACGGCCCGGAAGCCGTGACCGAAACCGCGCCCGTGTCCCCCATGAACAGTAAGAGTAAGGAAAAGAAGCCCGGCAAAGAGCTGTACAGGCAGTTGCGTGCCCTGTCGTGCGACCAGCTTTGGACGGTGGAGGTGCCGCGCTTCAACCGCGCCTCGCCACCGGAGCGGATGGAACGGGTCGCGGTCATCCGGGCGGTCAGCGTGGTTTTTTCCGAATCGGGCACCGTGCAGCAGAAGGCCGCCGCCCGGCTCTGGGTCCGCCCACTGTTGCAGGACCCGAATGAAAAGGTCCGCCGGTATGCCACAGCCGCGATGACCAAACTGGGCGTCGGCCCCGGCGAGGAGGCCGAGCTGCTCGCCCTGCTGCAAAATGCGTCCGGTGATCGGGAGAAAAAATCCGTCGGCCAGGCGCTCGCCAAGATCGGCGGGGCCGCGACGCTGCAAGCCATGGGTGACCACCCCGACGGCCTTTTGCTCGCCACGGAACAGAAGGTCAAAGCCCGGATCGCCCGCAGCGAAAGCCCCAGCACGGTGCGGCTGGATCGCGTGCTCACCGGCTTCGCGGGATTGCGGATTCACTTGCGGGGCCGTCGCGGGTTGGAACAGCTCGTCTTGCGCGAGGTGGAGGAATACATCCGGCTGCATGGGAAATTCCGGGTCTTCGGGGTCCGCACCGGGTTGGTGGCGCTCACTCCGGTAGCACCGTTTTCCCTCGCCGATATCTATTCCCTCCGCTGTTTCGGCACGGTGGGTTTCGTGCTCGGTACCGTGGATCAGGCGAACGAGGAGGATCCGGTCGGGGCGCTGGCTTCCATCATCACCTCCCCACCGTCGCGACAGCTGTTCCGAGCGCTTACCGACGGGGCGATCCGCTACCGGTTGGAATTCGTGGACAAGGGCCACCAACGGGGTGGCGTCCGGCTGGTCACCCAGCGGGCCTACGAGTTTTGCCCGGAAATCCTCAACGACCCGAGCAGCGCCCCATGGAGCGTCTCCGTCTTCCCTGCCGGCCGGGAGGATTCGGTGGAGCTGATGCCGAACCTGACGCCCGACCCGCGCCTGTATTTCCGGTTGGAGGACGTGCCGGCCGCCTCCCATCCCCCCTTGGCCGCATGCATGGCCCGGCTGGCCGGCCCGATGGAAAATGAAGTTGTCTGGGACCCGTTCTGCGGTTCCGGCCTGGAACTGATCGAGAGCGCCCTGCTCGGTGGCGTGCGGAGCGTTTTCGGAACCGACCTCAGCGCCGAGGCGATTGGCATCAGCCAGCGCAACTTTGCCGCCGCGAAGGTGAAATCCACCGTGGCCCAGTTCTCCCAGGCAGATTTTCACGATTTCGCCCAGGTGCGCGGCCTGGGTCCCAACACGGCCACGCTTATCATCACCAATCCGCCGATGGGCCGGCGGATTCAGCTCAACGACCTGCGGGGGCTGATCACGGATCTGTTTTCCATTGCCGCCACGGTGCTGCGGCCCGGTGGGCGGCTGGCCTTCGCGAATCCGCTGCGCATGGAGAACATCCCGCGCTCGCTCCGCCTGGAGTATTCGCAGGTGGTGGACATGAACGGCTTCGACTGCCGTCTGGAGCTGTACCGCAAGGCAGCCGTGTGATCGTCGGCCCGGCTGTGCGGCCAGGCGACGGTTTCAATCGGCCGGCAGGGCCTCGTTCACCCGCACGATGCTGCGGGCCCGGCCCGTGTCCTCGTCAATGTCCACCACGCAGCCGCACAGCTTCACGTCGGTCTCACACACGCCGAACCGCTGCGGGGTCTGCTTGCGGTAGCGTTCCACGACCGGCACCCATTCGCGGCCCAGCACGCCGCCATGGCCGCCGGTGAAGCCCGCATCGGTCAGGCACGCCGTGCCTCCGGGCAGGATGCGTTCGTCCGCCGTCTGCACATGCGTGTGCGTGCCCACGATCGCGCTCACCTTGCCGTCGAGGAACCAGCCCAGCGCGATCTTCTCGGAGGTCGCTTCGGCGTGGATATCCACGAAAATGATCGGCGTCTGGGCCCTGAGCTTTTCCACCTCGGACTCGGCGACGGTGAAGGGGTTTTCCAGCGGGGCCATGAAGGTCCGGCCCTGGAGATCCAGCACCCCCACCGGCGGCAGCCCGGGCTTGCGGATCACGATGCTGCCCTGCCCCACCACGCCGGCGGGATAATTGGCCGGTCGCAGCAGGCGTGGTTCGTGTTCGAGCAGCTGTGTGATCTCGCGCTGGTCCCAGAGGTGATCCCCTGAAGTCATGACATCCACTCCCGACTCGAAAATGTCCTTGGCGGTGCCGATCGTGATGCCGGCCCCGCCGGCGGAATTTTCCCCGTTCGCGATGACGAACTGGAGGCCGTGACGTTCCCGGAGCAGCGGCAGGAGCCGCTTGACGGCCCTTCGCCCCGGCTCGCCCACAATGTCACCGATAAACAGCAGCTTCATCCACGGCAGCCTGCGGAGTTGCCGTGTCCGAGGCAAGCGGGCGGCAGATCGGAAACCGGAAGTTCGTCCGCCCGGTTTTGCCCCGAAAAAAAGGCGCCACCGTTGACGGTCCATATCTTCCCCGGCATTTTCTCAGCACCTGAGCGCCGTACCAAACGAGCCATTCAAACACCTTGCTTTGCGGTCTCTGCCTGGGCCCAAAACACCGACAAACCGTTCATCCTGCAACATTTCAAAAAATTACTTAAGCCATGAACCAGCCCGCCGATACACCGGCGGCCTGATACAACTGCCGGATGACGCATCCGGATAACGTTCTCTGATTACCTGACCCGCAAGCCTCGTCCAACCGAAAAACCAGATGGCATCTCAGAACGCTGCCTGGCTAGCGGTGAATGAGGCACAACCCTTGCCCCCTTGAACCGGGGCGCTGAACCATGTTTGGATTTTTCCACCGCCTCAAGGTGTCCCAGAAGCTGGCGCTCATCAGCGTCCTCTTCATGATTCCTGACACGGTGCTGCTCTGCCTGTTTCTGCTCAGCATCAATGAGAACATCCACTTCGCCCGCTGGGAGCGGTACGGCAACGAATACCAGCGTCCGCTCGAAGAACTGCTGCAATACCTGCCCGACCACCTCCTGATCGCCCGCCGCCCGCCGGCCGAACGCACCCGTAGGAACGCCGAACTGACCCGGATCAGCGCCCGCATTGACGCGGCGCTGTCGGCCCTGGAACGGACCGACGCCGAGATCGGCGACAAGCTGCAGTTCACCGATGAGGGCCTCGCCAAGCGCAAACGCGAACACTACCGCGTGCGGAACCTCAAGGCCGAGTGGCAGGACCTGAAGCAGCATCAGGCGGAACTGCGCCCCGAGGAAACGGAGCGCCGGCACCTGCACCTGATTGCCGATGTGCGCATGATGATCACCCACGCCGGCGACTCCTCCAACCTGATCCTCGACCCCGACCTCGACAGCTATTACCTGATGGATGCCACCCTGCTGGCGCTGCCGCAGATGCAGGACCGCCTGGCGACCGTGATGGCCTACGGCGAGACCGCCCTGGAAAACCGTTCCCTGACGCGCGCCCAGCAGAGCCAGCTCGCCGTGTTTGCCGCCCTGCTCAAGGAATCCGACCTGGATCGCGCCGTGAGCAGCACCCGGACAGCCCTGACGGAGGATGTCAATTTTTACGGGATCAGCCCGAGCCTCCAACGCCGCGTGCCGCCGGTGTTGCAGGAGTTTTCCGCCGCCTCCGAGAATTTCATCGGCCTGGTTTCCCAGCTGAGCGAGACCGGCCACCCGACCATCAGTGCAGCCGATTTCGTGAGTGCCGGCGCCCGGGCCCGGCAGGCCAGTTTTACGCTGTGGAAGGTCGCCGCGCAGGAAGGCGACGTGCTGCTGGAGAACCGGATCGCCTATTACCGCAGCCGCCGGGCGCGGAGCCTGATTCTCACCGCCCTGGCGCTCACGGCCGCCGTCTCCTTCGTCACCTTCATCACCCGCAGCATCAGCCGGCCCCTGCAACGGCAGGCCGCCGAATTGCGCGACTCAAACGGTGCCCTGCTGGCCGAGGTCCGCGAACGGCAACGGGCGGAAACGGCCCTGCGCACGGCCGAGGAGAAGTACCGGAGCATCTTTGAGAATGCGAGTGAGGGCATTTACCAGACGACCGTGACCGGCACCTACCTGGTGGCCAATCACACGCTGGCCCGCATCTACCGCTACGAATCGGTCGCGGAAATGCAGACGGCCCTGACCGACATTTCCGGCCGCCTCTATGTCGATCCCCAGCGGCGGATGGAGTTCCAGCGGCTGATCGACCAGCTGGGCCAGATACACGAGTTCGAGTCGCAGGTCTATTGCAAGGACGGGAGCATCATCTGGATTTCCGAACATGCGCGGGCCGTGCGGGATGACAACGGGGCGGTCCTCTATTACGAGGGCACAGTGGCCGACATCTCGGAGCGCAAGAACCGGGAGGCGGAGCTGGCCAAACTTCAGCAGGAACTGATCGACACCTCCCGCCTCGCCGGCATGGCCGAGGTCGCCACCGGCGTGCTGCACAACGTCGGTAACGTGCTGAACAGTGTGAATGTCGCGACCAGCGAGGTGCGCAGCCGCATCGAGCAGTCCCGGCTCAGCCACCTGCGCAAGATCGTGGATCTGCTGGCCGAACACCGGGATGACCTGCCCCGGTTTCTGGGCACCGATCCCAAGGGCATGGCGGTGCCGAGCTTCCTGGAGCGCCTCACGGCGGTGCTGGAAGAGGAACACCGGTCGATGGGCATCGAGATGGAGTCGGTGGCCAAGCACGTCGATCACATCAAGCAGATCGTCACCATGCAGCAGCACAACGCGCGGGTCTTCGGCTCCCTGGAGCAGTTGCAGCCCCGCACGCTCGTGGAGGAGGCGCTGCAGCTGACCGGCGAAAGTTTCGACCGGCACGCGATCGTCGTGGAGCGGGATTTTTCTTCGCCCCGCAGCATCCTGGCGGACCGGCACAAGGTCCTGCAGATCATGGTGAACCTCCTCGGCAACGCCAAACAGTCGATCAAGGAGGCCAACCCCGCCGACCGGCGCATCCGCATCGCCCTCCATGAGCGGCAGCCCGGACGCCTCTGCATCAGCGTGAAGGACACGGGCGTCGGCATCAGCCCCGAAAACATGGGCCGCCTCTTCCAGCACGGCTTCACCACCCGCGAAAACGGCCACGGCTTTGGCCTGCACAGCAGCATCCTCGCCGCCCGGGAAATGAAGGGCGATCTCACCGTGAAGAGTGACGGAATCGGCCAGGGGGCCACCTTCACCCTGGAACTTCCCTCCGTTCTTACCGCATGACACCTCCGCTCTCCCCCGACACGCCGGTGAACCGGCGCGTGCTCGTCGTTGATGACAATCCGGCCATCCACGGGGATTTCCGCAAGATCCTGGTCCGGTCCAAGCCGGCCAGCCAGGACTTGGACGCGGAAGCCGCCGCCCTGTTTGGCAACCTCGCGCCGTCCAAAAAGGACGACGGCTTCACGGTGGACGTGGCCCAACAGGGGCAGGAAGCGCTCGAAATGATCCGCCAAGCCCGCGCCGAACAGCGGCCCTATGCGCTGGCCTTTGTGGACATGCGGATGCCCCCGGGCTGGGACGGGCTGACCACCATCACCCACGTTTGGGAGGCGGACCCCGAGATTCAGACGGTCATCTGCACCGCCTATTCCGACCGCAGCTGGGATGAGATTCAGACCACCCTCAGCACCCGTGACCGGTGGCTGGTGGTGAAGAAGCCTTTCGACACGATCGAAGTGCTCCAGCTGGCCCATGCCCTCACGGAGAAATGGACCCTCGCCCGGCTGGCCTCGCTGAAGCTCGAATCGCTCGAACAGCTCGTGCAGGCCCGGACCCGGGAACTGCAAAAGGCCCATCGCGTCCAAAGCGAATTTCTCGCCAATGCCAGCCACGAGCTGCTGACCCCGCTGAACGCCGTCTCCGGCTTTCTGGACCTGCTGAGCACCACCCCGCTGGATGACGAGCAACATGACTATCTGCGGGAGGCGAAGGCGGGCGGCAAACGGCTGCACAGCCTCTTGCTCAAGATCCTCGACTTCAACCGGGCCAGCGCCGGCACGCTGACGGTGACGCAGGGAGAATTTATCCCCCGTGACCTGCTCCTGGCCTCGGCCAGCGACAGCGAATCCGCCGCCGTCAAAAAGGGGCTGGAGCTCAGGACGGCCGCCTCGCCCGTCGCGAGCGTGCCATGGCTGGGACCCAAGGAAATCATCCGCAGTGTCCTGGGCCTGCTGCTCGACAACGCCATCAAGTTCACCCCGAAAGGCAGTGTCACGTTGCGGGCCGACACCTGTCCCCTCGGTCTCCAGTTTTCGGTGCAGGATACGGGGATGGGCCTCACCCCCCAGCAGCTGGAATGGATTCAGATTCCGTTTGCCCAGGTGGATGGCAGCACCAACCGCCGCTCCACCGGCCTCGGCCTGGGCCTACCTCTGGCGCAACGGCTGGTACGGGCCATTGGCGGCGAGCTGCGGTTGGAGGCGGCGCCGGATCACGGTTTGCTCGCCACGTTTACGGTGAAGGCTTCGGCCTCGAAGTCGCCGTCCATGGTCAGTTCCACTCCCGGGCGAGTTCCCTCCGCCGCCTTGTCCCGGGGTTGAGCGGGCTCAACGCAACATGACCGGTCCGACGGGTTCAGCTTTCTGAACTTTCCTCAGCGAGGGCGCGTTCAATCACCGCGAGCAATTCCGTCCGGCCCGTGCGTTCCACCGCCGAGGTGGTGTACACTTCGGGCAGGGTGGCAAAGGTGCCGGAAAGGCTTTCCAGGAACGCCTTGATGTTGGCCTGGACGCGGGTTTCCGAAGCCTTGTCGGTCTTGGTGAAAACCAGCGCGAAAGGGGCCGAGCAACTGCCCAGCCAGTGGATAAATTCCAGGTCCAGCTTCTGCGGCGGATGCCGGGAGTCGATCAGCAGGAAAATGCCCCCCAGATTCGGCCTTTGGGACAGATACTCGCCCACGGATTCGCTGAATTTTTCCCGGTTCGCCCGCGCCACCTCCGCAAAGCCGTAGCCCGGCAGATCCACCAGCCGCCAAGTCCGGTTCACCGTGTAGAAATTGATCATTTTGGTGTGGCCCGGCGTGGCGGACACCTTCGCCAGTTCCCGTCGGCCCAGCAGCAGGTTGATCAGGGACGACTTGCCGACATTGGACCGTCCAATGAAGGCGAACTCCGGCAGCGACTCATCCGGGCACGAGTCCAGATCCGGGGCGCTGCGGTCAAATTCGGCGGAAGAAATTTGCATCGGTCGCCGGCATCATGGCGGGAAAGGTCTTGGGGGAGCACGCCTAACTTTGGCCAAACCCGCCGGTTCAAATCGCCATGGGCAGCCGGTCAGGCCATGCTCCGCCCCGCAGCCGGCACCCTCCGGCCCCGCCGATGGATATTCACGTCACCAAACATGGCCTGCGACTCAGCCAGCACGGGGTCGTCATCAGTGAGCTGCGCACCACTCCGGGGCCGACCCACAGCGTGTTCGACGTCCTGGCGGTGCTGGTCGCCGTGCTGGCCCCCGAGGGCCGTCTGGGCGTCCTGGGATTTGCCGGTGGCGGGATGATGGCGCCGCTGCGCCATTTGGGCGTGGCCACCACGATCCACACGGTGGATCTGGACCGACCCGCTTACGAACTCTTCTGTCAACACTGCCCGGAATGGCACAGCCAGGTGTCGTGGCAGCAGGCCGACGCCGTGGAGTGGCTGCGGGCGCGGCCGGCGAAGTTCGACCTGCTGATGGATGATCTGTCGGTGCCCCACGCCGGCGATGTCATCAAGCCCGCCATCTGCTGGAGCATCCTGCCCGGGTTGATCCGCCGCCGGCTCAGACCGCAGGGCATCGCCGTCTTCAACCTGCTGCGGCCGGATAGCGGCCAATGGAATTTGGAACTGGCGCGCCTCGCTGGCGAACTGGGCACGGCCATTGTGATCCATCTGGAGGAATTCGAAAACCGCATCCTGGTCGCCGGCAGGAAACTTCCCTCCGCCCGGGTACTGGGCACTGAAGTGCGCCGTGGACTCCGCCGCCTGCGCTCCCGGCAGGCCCGCCGGATTCGCCTGCGGCGGGTTGGCTAGCAAAAGCAAAAGACTGGCAGGAGAAGAGCATGGACGCCTCCCTCGCCTCGGCAAACCAGGACCTCCAGCGGTCGGCTCTTACGGCTGGCTTTGGGCGCGGTAAAAACGCGCCTGATTGGACTTTGCCGTCGTGTCTTGCAGGTCCACGTAGCCGCTGGGACTCTGCCCTAGGCCGGTTGCGACCTGGTCCCAGTGCGTGAAGTCGCTCGTGGCCTCCAGCGTGTAGGTCACACCCGGTTCCCCCAGCACCCGCACCACAAAGGCACCCGTGGTCGCCAGGGGCCCGATGGCGACCAGCTCCGGCGGGATGTCCACCAGGTCCGTGGCCACGATCTTGTAGTCGTCGAAGATCATGTAGTTGTCACCGGCCTTGCCCGGCGTCCGGATGGCCCACACGGCATCGACGTCCCCGAGCGTCTGCTTGGCCCCGCTGGTCGTGATCGGCTGGGCGTTGACCACCACGACGTCGTTGATCTTGGCCGACCAGAGGTTGCGCGCGAAATCCATCGTCAGCGCCAGGTCGTAGGGCTCACCTGCATGGAAGGCGAAGCCGGTGGACCGGATCGGCGGCGGCGCGTTCCCGCTGGCATCGTCGAGGATGAAGTTGACCGTCTGCGACTCGTTGTCGAAATCGAGGGTGAAGAACCGGTGGTCTTCGGAATTGTAGGCGCTCCAGCGGAAGTCATCGAAGTACGGCGCCGCCGTGGTTGAATCATTGATCTGCAAGGACACGGTGAACTGGATCAGTGGCAAGGAGGCTCCCACCGGCTTCAGGTTGACCGGTCGCCAGACGTTGAAAGGATCGGTCTGATTGGCCGGCGGTGCCAGATAGCCGATGTAGGCACTCTGTCCCTGAAACCCGGCCACCCCGGCGGCCAGGATGCCGTTGCCACCCTGCCCGAAGCTGATCCAGCCATTCTGGCCCACCAGATCCGCATCCGGCTGGTAACCTTCGAACTGCTCGAATCCCGTCTCGAAGATCACCCGGGGAGCCGCCCACAGCGTAGCGCCCAAGCTGATCTGGACCGCCAAACCAAGCCCCCAGGGCACCCATCGCCACCCGCAGGACCTGGCCCCGCCAAAACAGTGAGTCTTCATGGGGTTGCCAATCACCGCTTCCGCTCAGATCAGGGACGCTTGTTGTTGTTCTGTTGCTGCTGATGGCCGTTGTTCCCCCCATTTCCAGTGTTTCCATTGTAGGCCGGGCCTTGGATGGACGAGGGCCGGGAGGGAACGTTGTAGGTCGGCATCGGGGCCGACGGTTGCACGCGAGCCGGCTCGTTGCGATACACGGGCGTCGGCTGGCTGATTGCGGGGCGGTAAACCGGCGCTGGAGGCACGTTGTAGGTCGGATTGGGCCGGTAGGTCGCAGCCGCCCCCGGGCTGACTTGCGTTCGCGTGCCGACATAGGCGGGCGCAGGTTGCACGTTCTGTACCGGAGCATGCGCCGCGAAGCCCCCGCCAGATGTCGTGACGGGTGCCTCGGACCGGGTCACCGGCAGGGGCCTTGGCACCGTGGAGGCCGTGGTCGGGAACCCTTCCACCAGCGGCGGCCGGGACTGTCCCCGCGTCGAGCCGACCACCGTGGCCCGAACCGAGGGCAGCGGGCTCACACTGGGCGCGGTCGGGCGAAAGACCGTCGCATTGCCGCCACCCGGTTCCTCGCGGCGAGGCACCGGAGCGGAGGGCACCGGCCGCGTGCTGCGAACGGCGCTGGCCGCCGTGGCGGTGAGATTGGGACGATATACCGGCAATACCGTTGGTGTGGCCCCGCCGGGCTGCCCCGGCGAACGAACAGGCAGGGTATGCACGACATCGGGCGAATCCACGATCCGCACCTTGGGAATCTCCGTCCGGGTGTGCGCCTGGACCGGCTTCAGTCCGGGCCCGTTGTTGATGATGACAGTGTTATGATTGCCCACGATGTTAATGTTGCCGCCGCCATGGATGTCATTGATCGGACGTGAGCCATGATAAATAGCAGCCACTTCGGAACGGGGCTCGCAATAGCGCCAGGGGCGCGGATCAGTGAAGCGGTTCCAGCCGAGATACACGAAATGGTTGAAGCCGAGCCCGAAGTCGCAGTCCGGACCTGCCCGCCGACCGCCCCAGGTCAGTCCCACGCCGACCGACCAGCCGCTGCCCGGCGGCAACGGCGCCCAGCCGCAATGCTCCCCTCCGGAACGCCAGGTCACCCACGCCGGTCCCCAGCGATGGTCCGGGACCCAGCACCAGCCACGGCCCGAGGCAAGCTGCCAGCGACCATAATGGAACGGGGCCCAGCCCCAGGAATAGTGCGAGCGCCAGTACCAGCCGCAATCGCTCCAAACCCAGTAGCCATCATCGCAATAGGGCCGCCAACCGGGATTGATGAGCGCCACCGTGGGCTGCCAGCACCGGCCAAAGCCCGCCACTTCGACCCAGACGCCATAAGGCGTCAGCGAATCATAGAACATGGCGTCGTTCACCTCGATGATGGGCTGCTCGACGATCACCTGGGTGGCGCCGTCGGCCGGAGGCGGGGCGGCCAGATCAACCGGCATCGCGGCCGCCACGGTGTTCTGCGTGGGCGGGGGGGCGACAAACGGGGTGATCGGCTGACGATTGGTCGGCTGCGTCGCCAGCATCGGTCCTTGCGCCGTGTCCGGGAAAGTCTGCTCCTGCTTGATCAGCGCCTGGATGGCCGATTCGGGAATGCCCAGGTCATGCAGATAGATGATCTGTTCGGCGTTGAGCTTGAACGGCTGCCGGATGGTGGCGATGTAATTCACCAGCACGGTTTCCCCCAGGGAAGTCTGGGCCAGCCGCACGACCTCCTGCGCGGGCGCCGGGAGTTCCGGCGGCGGTGTTGGCGCAATGACCGGCGCCGCGACGGCGACGGCATTGGTATCGGTGTTCGGGTCGGCGCTGGCCTTGTCCACGGCCACGGCCACGAGCGAGCGGTCCGCCGGGTCACAACCGGCCAGCAGCACCGCGCACAATGAGAGCAGGAGGGAACGTTTCATGGGAAACGATGGGGTATTTGAGCTTTTAAACCGGACCGGCGCCCCTTTCAGGATTCTGAGAACATCTTATCCTGGATAATCCGGGACACAAGTCCGGCTCATTTTCACAACGGGAACATTGACGGCTGTAAATGTATTCTATTCATCCGCCGCTGCAAGCCCTTTGGGGCAGCGCGGTTCCCGATGCGAAAAAAACCTTGTCTCAGCGGCGACTGCCCCTAGTCTCCGCCTCCGCTTTCTTCTCGGTGCGCGGTTAGCTCAGTGGTAGAGCATTACCTTGACACGGTAGGGGTCGCAGGTTCGAACCCTGCATCGCGCACCATTTCCCCAGATCCAAGTTTGCCAGTCTCCGGCCGGCCCCCGGCCTTTCCGCTTCTGCCGCTTCGCAAGCTGCTTCAATCCAATGCTTTCCGCAGCCGGAGGCACCTGATTGGCCCATTTGAATTGATCTAACGTAAATTGCTGATCGGAAATCAGTTACACACATTTTTTAAAAAACACCAACACGCGAGGAACAACGGGAAAACCGTAGCGATTTACGCCCGTAACTTTTTTCTGAATCCAAATGCCTTCGGCGCGGTCATTGATGGGATAGTCGGTTTGAGATTTGTTCCCTTGGCAGCTTGCAACTTCGGTCGGCGGTGAATGCCCGCGTCCCACACGCATTCGTCGTCATCATTCTAAAATCTCCAGTGCCGCTGTGCGGTGCGGCACTGGCTTTTCCCCGGTCTGCGCGATGGCGATACGTTCCGGCCGCGTTACCCTGCGACCTCGTCAGACTGGCATCGACTCATCCGAATGCCGGGATACAACATCGCCATCCCCCTTCCTCAGCTGATGGAAAACGGCGGAGGACACAATCGTGAGCCCGCCCATCACCAGAAACGCCTGATGGATGCCGTGGATCATCTCGGGCGCGTTGGAGTGAAACCGGTCCGGGATGAAAAACGCCGTGGCCAGCGAGGCCGAAGCCACCCCGAAGCTGATCGACATCTGCTGCCCGGTGCTGGCAATCGTGCTCGCGCTGCTGGTCTGACCCGCCGTCACGTCGGCATACACCAGGCTGTTCATGCTCGTGTACTGCATCGAGGCGAAGAAGCCGAAGCTGAACGCCTGCAGGACAATGAGCCAGACGGGCGTCCGCAGGCCGATGGACGCAAACAGCAGGATGAGCAGCCCCAGCATCACGGTGTTGAAAATCAGCACCTGCCGATAGCCAAAGCGGGCCAGAATGCGCGGCATGAACACCTTGAGGCTCATGGCCGCAAGCGCCTGGGGCATCATGAGCAGGCCGGATTGCACCGGAGTAAATCCCAGCCCCACCTGGTACAGCAGCGGAAACAGGAACGGTATCCCGCCGATGCCAATGCGAGTCACAAAGCCGCCCACTACCGCCGCCCGGAACGTGCGGATGCGCAACAGCCCCAGGCGCAACAGTGGAAACACGGCGTTCGAGGCATGCACGCCATAGCCCGCGAGCAACGCCAGGGATAATCCCAGCAGCCCCAACATTTCCCGCCCGCTCAGGGTGTGTTCGCCAAACACCTCCAACACATACGACAGCAGGGCGATGCCCGTGCCGAACAGGATGAAGCCGACGACGTCGAGCGGCCGGGTCTTGGTTTCCTGGTAGTCGGGCAGATGCCAATAGACCAGGTAGAGCCCCCACAGGCCGATGGGGAGGTTGATGAAAAAGAGGGTCCGCCAGTGGAAGTAGGCGACGATCAGGCCGCCGACGAACGGGCCGATCATCGGTCCCACCAGGCCGGGAATCGCCACAAAGGTCATTGTCCGGATGAGTTCCGACTTGGCGAAGGTCCGTACCAGCGTCAAGCGGCCCACCGGCACCATCATGGCCCCGCCACAGCCCTGAAGGATACGGCAAGCCACCAGCACATGGATGTTGGTGGAGATGCCACAGAGCAGTGAGCCGAGCGTGAACAGGCCGATGGCCGAGGCAAACACGCGCCGGGTGCCAAACCGGTCGGCCATCCAGCCGCTGATCGGGATGAACACCGCCAGGCTCAACGTGTAGCTCGACAGCACCGATTTCATGCTGAGCGGCACCACGCCGAGCGCCTGGGCGATCGTGGGCACGGCGGTGTTCAGGATCGTCGTGTCGAGCGACTCCATGAAAAACGCCATCGCGACCAGCCACGGCAACAGCCGCCGGTCAGCGGCGGATACCGCGAAGGATGAGGATGGGCTGAAAGTGGCGGACACGGTACTGCGACTCCAAAATGGCAGCGGAGCGGCCCTTCGCAACCCCCTTCTTAGGGTGGAGCAAGTGAGCAAGTAAGAATGTGAGCAGGAGGCAAGGAGGACGCGCACACCTCACGCCAGATCCCTTTCACGCACCGCTTTCGACCACACCCAGGCCAATCATCCCAAATCGAATAATGCGCCCATTCCTGCAATCGCCCAATCTCACAGATGGACATTGGGGCGCTCCTGCAATAACATCATTGCAGATGTCTTCCTTCCCCCAAGCGGTCATTAAACCCATGTCCATCCCCCGAATCTGGCTGGCAACCGCATGGCTGCTGCTTTGCGGAAGCCTTTCCGCCGCCGTGGCCACCCTGACCTTCGACTCCGGACAAAGTGCAAAGGCCGCGATCACATCATTGTCTTGGGATACCGAAGCGGCCGCCCTGCCGGGACGGACGGCCAACAATCTCTTGGGAAGAGGGTCAGCGGCGGGTTATGCCTACATCGACGCGACGTTCGGAACAACCACGCTACGCGGGCGCGACATAGCCGCTTACAGCCACAGCGCTTCGAGCACCACGTTCAGTGCCAATGGACTCAATTTCACCCTGACCGGAACTACTCAGTCGGGGGCCATCTCACTCGCGGTAAGCGTGTCCGGTAGTGCCGGATACAGCAGCCTGACGGCCATGGATCTGACTTTCGAGTTCAATCCCTTGATTACGCCAACCACGGTCATTCCATCGGTCTGGAACGATTCGTCCGGTATCGAAACTTATTTCAGTCTGCCGGCAATCATCAGCGCGCCCGACTACGGGCAGATGCTTTTTACTTCGACGACCACGAACGCCCTGAAGGGCTATCTACGCGGCATTCATCCCATCGCCGGTGGTGACGGATCGGTAGTGATAACCATTCAAATCCCTCCGCCCATTGGTCCTACAACGTTCAATTTTTCCCTGAATCCCAGCTATCTAACCGCCCCACAAGACGTGGATGGGGCGAGTTGGCTCAAGGCGCGGCGGGGCTGGTACGGGACCTGGCAACCCAACGCCAACTGGATTGGGGATCAGAGCTATTTTCTCCAACCACGGGCCGGCATTCTGGCAGCGCCACCTGATGCTGGAAATCAAACGCAGGCCGCTTTCACGAATTACAATGTGGTCGGAATGCTCGGCAACAATGTGGTCAGCGACATCGGCAGCGGTTCACTCTGGTTTTATGCGGATCAGGCCTACTTCACTCCCCAGCTGGCCCCGGGAATCTCCATCGCCAGCACCGTGAAAAGGTCCCTCGAATGGTGGCTCGACAACCGGACTTTCAAGACCGCCTCCTTTGATCTTGGGCCCCATTTTCCAGTGTTAAGCAAGCAAAATTACCCCAATGATGTTACCCGTGACATTCCCTCCATTGATGGGGCGGGGCAGGTTCTTTATTATTGGTACTACAGTGATTTTCTTGATCCTGAGGCAGCTTTGATCATCGCCGCCTGGGACTACGTAGATTCGACCGGTGACGTCGCGTGGCTCAATGCTCCCGGCGGTGCCTACTGGGGAGCCACCACGCGACTCGAACAGCTCGAAATCGTGGCCGGCTATCTGGCGGGGCGGATCAACGCCTCGAAGCTGGTGGCGGCGAAACAAGACGGCCTCGGCACTCGGAAAAAATATGATAGAGGATGTTCCTGGTGGGATGCTTTCGGCAACGGCAATGAGGACGCCTTCCTCAATGCGCTATCCTACCGGGCGTTTCGTTGCCTGGCCGACCTGGAATTCAAGAAGGGAAACCGCAATGCCAAGATCCTTGAGTTCACCACCTATGCGGACCGGCTGAAGGACAACTACGAGGCCAGGCTGCTGGACACCAACCCCAACACTCCCACCATTCCTAAAAGTCCCACCATTGATTGGTGGCGGGATACGTCCGGCACCCGGCATGGTTTCCATTCCCCCCCCATCAACGGCCTCGCCATCGAGTACGGCCTCACCTCCGACGCCAACGCACGCAGCATCCTCAATGGCGTCAGTGGTCCCAACACTGGCCTGTGGTATCAGATCAGCCAGGTAAATTTTCCTCCTTCTCCTAGTCCGTTTCCAAGTCCGTTGGGTTTACCATCCAATATCTATGACTGGACCGCAGCCGAGTACCCCATCTTCGGGGCAGGAACTTTTCAAACCTATCAAAATGGCACGGTTTTCGCCGGTCACAGTCTCCACCCCATTGTGGCCGACCAGCTGGTCAATGGCGGTTCCGGCAACGGCAATGCCATCTTTCAGGCCATGCTCACGGCCGAAGCAACCAGCACAACCCCGGCTTTTCAAAACGGCACGCAGTATCATACTGGTTCTGGTGCCGATTTCAAAAAATGGAATGGCGATCCCACCGGTTACGAAGGATTTCTGGCCGAAGATTTCTCCTTCCTCCAGGCCCTGCCCCTCAGCACCCCCTACTGGCGCACGCGCTTTTACCGTCCGCTGCACCCGATGAAGACCCAGAACGACTTCAATTACAACCTGTGCGGTGACATCGTCTGGCGCAACCCGTCCACCGGGGACAACACGGTCTGGCTCATGAATGGCCCAACGGTCACCTCCTCGCTGACGCTGCCCAATGTTCCCGGGGGCAACACCTGGGTGATCGAGGGCAACGGCGACTTCAACCGCGACCGGTTGAGCGACCTGCTGTGGCGGGACACTTCCGGCAATACCGTGATCTGGTACATTGACCCGACCATCCCGACCGGCAAAGTCAACTCCGAATGGATCGCCCAGCAGATCGACCCGAGCTTCCTGATCCGTGGAATCACTGATTTCGGCAACGATGACAAAGCCGACATCCTGCAGCACAATCCCACCAGCGGAGCCGTCCGCATCTGGCACATGGATGGCGCCATCCGGATCCAGGAGCAGCTGCTGCCTCTCACCCGCACCAGCCCCTGGACCCTGGCTGGTACCGGCGACTTGGACGGCGACGGACGCCCGGACCTAGTATGGCATAACGGTTCAACGGGTGCCAACGAGGTGTGGTTCCAGTCCTACGGTGCCTACCCCACCGCCCAGTCCCTGACCGCCAACACATCGGCCTGGGTGGTCGCCGGAATCAATGACTTTGACGGCGACGGCAAAGCCGACCTGCTCTGGCGAAACACCGCAACCGGTGACAATCAGCTATGGCTGATGAATGGCAGCATGGTAACCAGCTACATCAACCTGCCGTCGGTGCCCGCCAATGATTGGAACATCGTCGGCGTGAGTGACTTTGACGGTGACCGGCGGGCGGACATCCTGTGGCGCGACACCAGCGGCAACAACGTCATCTGGTTCATGAACGGCGGCACACTGCTGTACTACCAATGGATCCAGGCTCTGGCCAGCACGTGGGTGGCCAAACTGCCGCAGAACTGAATTTCAGCCCAGGCAGCAACGCGAAACCCCGTTGTGATTGGGGAGCGCGGAGGGAAAGAGTGAGTGGGCCGCTCCTCTGATCCTGATTTTCACTGCCGATGGTGGCTTGCACATTGGCTGGCCCGCCCCCTAGCCTATCCTCCCGTGTTCGGGCTTCCGCCTCCCGGACACGACCCAGACAAACCCATGTCCACCATGCTGTCCGCGAACGCAGAAATTCGGCATCTGAACCTCAAGCTCGCCGAACTCGGCCTGCCGCTCTACGCCGCCGGCGTCAACCCCGAGGCCGCCGCCCTCGTCGCCTCCCTCATCGCCCGCAGCCGCGAAAAGGACCGGCTGCTCGCCTCCCACCTGTGCGCGGTGGATGCGCGCATCCAGGCCTTCCTCTACGACTACCTGGGCGACTCCGTCGTGCCCCCGAAGCTGCCGAGCAAGACGCTCCTGCTCGACCGCCCCGGTCTCGCGCGCGTCGCCTCACTGCCGCCGGACCGCGATGAGTTCGTGAGCGACATCATCCGCAGCTACCGCGTCGCCAACGGCGTGCTGCACAATCCCAGGTCCGACCGCCGGACGACCGAGGGCATTTTCCACGTCACCGAAGGCGGCCTGCCCATTCCCGACGACAAAAAGGCGGTGCCCAAGGAGGTGTTCTCGAACCTGTTGCGCAAGGCGCTCCAGCCGCCGCCCGAGCTGATGCGGCTGCCCTTCACGGCGTCGCAGGCCGAGCAGGCGGAGTGTTTCGTGACCCTGTATTTGCGCCCCGTGGTGTGCCCCGAGGTGCCCGGCTTCATCGCCCAGAAGGCGATGGAAACGCGTTTCTTCGTGCCGGGAAACCTCGTCAGCAACCTCGATTTCGTGGAGAGCATCTTCGGCAACGCAGGCGATCCGAATCTGCCGGAGAATGACGCCGCGCTCGATCCCGAGCACTGGTCCGGCCACACCGGCTGCGTCGTGCTCGCCCCCCACATCGTCGGCAAGCTCACCAAGAAGGAGCTGGGCCTGCCCACCTGGGAAGCCGCCACCGAACGCCAGCGCCGGGACGGCATGTGCTGGAAGTCGGAAGGCGAGATCTACAACGATGGCGGTGCGTTCAAGATCACCGCGCGCGACGCCTCAGGCGTCATCGTCACCGTCATCGGCGACAACTACTACGGCTACTGCAAAAAGGAGGTGAAGACCCAGATCTCCTTCGCCACGAATCTCTTCGGCCTCGCCGAGGAGGAGCACGCCGGCGGTGCGCTGGTCTTCCCCTGCTATGACCTGGCCGGTGACTACGACGCAAACCTGCACCGCCGCGAGTTCCCGCACACGCTGGCGGAAGTCATCCGTCTCAATGGCGATTCGGTTGAGGTGAAGCCCGAGGGCTACGCGACCGACAAGGCCTACCCCACCATCTTCTATGTGCCGGAGACGACGAAGTTCGAGCTGGAAAAGCAGCGCGTCTCCTGGCCGCAGGGCGACGGCACCCAGACCCTCAAGCTGCTGCTCGGCCACACCTATGTGCTGCCCAGCGGTTTCAAGATCCACCTGGAGAAGCCGGTCGGAAACCGCGCCTGGCGGCTCATCGGCACCAAGCCCGAAGGCACGCTCTGCCACAAGCCCTGCACCGTCAGCGGCGGCGGCAAGTCGGAAATCTCGAAGCCCATCACCGATGCCATCATTCACGGCCCGGTTTTCGTCGCCGATTTTCAGAAGGACTTCGACCTCGTGGACGAGCTGCTGAAGCGCGATTACTCCAACCGCTTCCGCGACGCGTCCAGGAACGGGAAAGACACCCGCGAGCTGCTCGCGCCCGCGCGCTCGCTCGGCAGCGTCATCAAGCTGCTCACGCCCGGGGATGAGTACACCGAGGAGTACAACCGCGCGGTGGGCGCCATCCCACAGCACATCAAGGAGCTGGTGTTCGTGGTGAAGCGTTTCTGGAAACCGTCCTGGGGTGCCGACTGGCGCGACCAGTTCAGCGTGGACATTATCAACGGCGAGTCGTCGAACGAGCTGCGCATCGGGCGCAAGAAGCTGGCGACACAGTTCCTGCGGGTGGGTTACGACTCCGAGGGCCAGTGGCGCACCTTCGGCCTGCGGAAGGATTTCCATCCGGCGAAGAAGATCCAGGCCGAGGACGACATCACCGCGAGCGTGACCGTGCCGCGCTCCCTGCTGTCGGGACTCGACGTGAGCGCGACGCAGCACTCGCTCAAGTTCGTCCACAACACCGAGACGCGCCTCTTCCAGCGTCCCGACGACGCCTTTGTGCGCGGCTACGACCACATGGCCGAGCACGACTTCGCGCAGCCGGGGAACTTCTTCTCGAACTACGAGCCCATGCCGCGCTCCTTTGCGTACGAGCTAACGGATGACGCCATCGGCTTCTACCAGTTCACCGAGCCGATGCAGGGGCTCATCGAGGGAGTCGTGAAGGATCCTTCCAAGGCCTATTTCGTCTCCAGCGCCCACCCGCGCATCGTGGACGGCAAGCCCTCCAAGAACCCGCGCTACCTTCAGCTCCGTCCCGATCTGCAGGACCCGCGCTCGAAGCATCTTGCCGAAATGGGGACGCGCCTGGCCCGTCGGCTCGCCCCGACCCAGCCGCTGTACCAGCCGGTCACCGCGATCCTGGCCGGGCGGCGCAACAATCCCGCCGAGCCGAAGATCCAGTCGCTCGCCTGCTATGGACCGATCCATTACATGGAGCTGCCGGAGCTGTTCATGGAGTTCATCTCCTCCATGACCGGCAAGTCGCCGAGCACCACCGGCGCGGGCAGCGAGGGTGCCCTGACCAAAGGCCCCTTCAACGCGCTGCCGCCCGTCTATGACCTCAATGCGGCCCTCGTCGGCTACATCGTCAGCGGCTACGACGCCTTCCTCACCAGCGCCGGCTGCCTCGGACCCAAGGTTCGCGTGGACCACGACGTGTCCCTGCTCGTCCCCGAGCTGTGGTGCCGCCTCGGGACCAAGGAGCGTGATCCGCGCTGGCTGATCGCCAATGGGATGCTGGAAAAGCTGAACGACTTCGAGACCGGGGGCCGCGAGATCCTCGCCAGCCGCCTCGGCTACCGCATCACCCGCAAGTTCGTGAACGCGTTCTTCGGCCGCATCTTCAACCACCCGCACTCCGTCCTCACCGACGCGATGCTGCGGCCCGAGCTGCAGGACGCGCACGAGTTTGCCGACGCGCTCGACAACATCGTGGCCACCCATCGCCGGGTCGCGAAGAACTACTTCAATGACGGCTCGATCGCCTGGGCCTGCCCGCCGCTGCGCGCCCTGCTGCACATCATGCGCGACGGCTTCTTCGAGGGGAAAACCCTCGACGACCCGGAAATTCGGGAACTGTTCACCCGCGAGCACCTGCTCACCAGCGACTGGTATGAGGCCCGCCTCAAGGCCAAGCAGGCCCAGGACGTGGCCCGCTGGCTGAAGCACGTCTCCTACGTGGAGAAGTTCGTGAACCGCCCGAGCTATGCCGACGAGGTCCTGCGCCTCGGCCTGCGCGACCGCCTGAGCGCCGCGCGCGTGCGCCTCGAACAGGTGAAGCACCGCGACTACCTCGAAACCCTGCGCGGCACGACCGGCGCGGAACCGGCGGTGAAGTAACAAAGGATGAATTATGAACCGGCGGCCTTCGTGAAAAGGGCGGCCGTTCCGGGAGCTTGCGCCCGGATGACCTGCCCCGTGATCGAGGCGGCGTCATCGCCCGCAAGCAGTCGGACTAGGCGTGCGATCGCTTCGGGCGATGAAATCCCGTCCGGCGATTCTTGGAGCAGCCTTGACCTCAGCTCGTCAGAGATCCACCCGGTATCCGTAGGACCGGGATCGACTGCATTGACGGTGATGCCGCCCCCGGCCAGTTCGGCGCTGAGGGTGAGCGTCAGAGCATCCAACGCCGCCTTCGTGACCACGTAGGCGATCTGTCCTGGCATGGGAGTTTGGTTCTGTCCCGACGTGATGTTGATGATACGGCCGGGCGTGTTCCCCTGCTTGTGTCGGGCGAACTCCGCACAAAGCAGCACCGAGGCGCGGACGTTTACCGCATAGTGGCGGTCTAACTGGTCGGCGTGAACCTCGTCGATTCCGCCCTTTTCCCAGTGCGCCGCGTTGTTCACGAGGATGTCGACACACCCAAAGCGCTGCCGGGCCTGACGGAACAGCTCCGCCGGCGACTCGGACTGACTGAGATCCATCTCGGTTGCGTCGACCTCAGGGGCGAGGGAGCGAAGTTCGCGGAGCAGCGATTCCGGTTCGTCCGGTTCGACGCCCCAGACCTGCTGGCGGTCGTAGGGGCGGAAGTAGCTCACGAAGAGCCGGGCACCGGCCCGGCCCAGTTCGCGGGCAATCGCCGCCCCGATCCCGGCGCGTCGGGTCACACCCGTGATGAGCGCGGTCCGTCCCGTGAGTTCCCGGCTGTTCATGACCCGCATGGCTCTCCGACTGGCGGATGGGTTGTCAAGCCCCGCCAGCTTTCCCTGAGGTTTTTGTCGCGGAGCGGGAGCACCCCTTTGACCGTTTCATCATTCATCCTTCCCACTTCATCCTTCTCCCACCCTCGTCCGCCCGGTAGCAACACGGCGTGACATCCGCTTACTTGCAGCAGTGCCGCGGCCTGATTGACGCGGTGGAGCGCCAGACCGCCACCATCGAGGCTGCCGCCGACCTTTTTGCCGGGACTATTCTGGCGGGCCGCATGGTGCATTTGTTCGGCTCCGGCCACAGCCGCATCCTCGTCGAGGAGATGTGGCCACGTTACGGCTCGTTCCCCGGCTTCAATCCGATTGTCGAGCTGTCGCTGAGCTTCCACAACCTGGTCGTCGGCGCGAACGGCCAGCGGCAGGCGATGTTCCTTGAAAACGTGTCGGGCCTCGCCGAACGCATCCTCCGCAACTACGACCTGTCGCCGCTGGACAGCGCGCTGGTGGTCTCCTCCAGCGGTTGCAATGTGGTGCCCGTCGAGATGGCGCAGGAGTTCAAACGGCGCGGCGTGAAGGTGGTCGCCATCATTTCCCGCGCCCACAGCGACGCCAGCACCAGCCGGCACAAGGACGGCAAAAAGCTGCAGGACTTCGCGGACCTCGTGCTCGATACCGGTGCCCCGGTGGGCGACGCCATGGTCGAAGTGCCCGGACTCGATACCCCGGTCTCCCCCGGCTCGACGGTCGGCGGCTGCCTCCTAGTAAACTCGATCAAGGCGGAGGTGGCCGCCCGGCTCACCGCCGCCGGCCAGCCGCCGAAAGTATTGACCGCCGCCGCCCGCGTCGGAGCCAAGCGCGCGACCGAGCTCTTCGAGGGCGCCTATGACGAGCATGCGCGCAGGCTCGCGAAGCTCTACGAGAGGATCGGCCTGTGACTTCCGCCAAGCCTTCCATCCTCCTCGTCGAATGCGCCGACCGCGCCGGCCTCGTGCATGGCATCACGGGCGTGCTCTTCCGCCTCGGCGTCAATGTCGTGGGCAACCACGAGTTTGTGGACCGGACTTCGCAGCGCTTCTACATGCGCACGGAGTTTGATGGCGCTGTGAATGCACACACGCTGCTGGGGGAGCTGCGTGGGGTGCTGCCGGCCGGTGCCGATGTGCGTCTGTCCAAGCAGGAACCCAAGCGCGTTGTGGTGCTCGCCTCCAAGGAGCACCATTGCCTCGCCGACATATTGGTTCGCCACGCCTTCCACGAACTGAACGCAAAGTTGGAAGCGGTCATCAGCAACCACGAGGTATTGGAACCGCTGGTGCGGAAATTCGAACTGCCGTTCCACTACCTGCCACACGGCACGCTGTCCCGCGAGGTCCACGAAGCTGAGGTGCTGACATTGGTGCAGAAATACCGTCCGGACTATCTGGTGCTCGCCAAGTATATGCGCGTGCTCAGCCCGTGGCTGGTGCGGCACTTCCCGGCGCGCATCGTGAACATCCACCACTCGTTCCTGCCGGCGTTTGCTGGTGCCCGGCCCTATCACCAGGCCTTCGAGCGCGGCGTAAAGGTGATCGGTGCAACCGCGCACTTCGTGACGGACGAACTGGATGCCGGCCCCATCATCCTCCAACAGGTCATCGGCGTGGATCACACCCATACGGCCGAGGATCTCGTCCATTCAGGCCGCGACGTCGAACAGGCCGTGCTGGCGCGCGCGTTGAAGCTGGTCTTCGAAGATCGGGTGTTTCTCTGCGGAAACCGGACCGTGATCTTTGACTGAAAGGATGAATTAGGAATTATGAATGATGAATTGGGACCGGGCGAGGGTACACGAAGGTGTGCAGGGCCGAATTTGAAAGGATGAGGCGAGGAATCATGAATGATGAAACACAGCCTCCTGATCTTCGGGTGCGTACGAAGGCGTTCGCGTTACGCATCATCAAAATGTTCGGCCAACTGCCAAAATCCGAAGTGGCCAGGGTGGTAGGGAAGCAGGTGCTTCGTTCTGGCACCTCGGTGGGGGCGAACTACCGCGAGGCCTACCGGGCACGATCCAAAGCGGAATTCGTAGCCAAGATGGGCGATTGCTTGCGTGAGTTGGAGGAAACCTCCTATTGGCTGGAACTCCTGGTTGAGAGCGGCAGTGTAACGGCGAAAAAGCTGGCCTCATTGCTTCAGGAGACCGACGAACTGACAGCCATCTTCACAACCATCGTGAAACGCACCAAGGCATCCGCCTGATAATTCATCCTTTCCCAGGCCGCCGGTCACTTCCACCGCTACCGTGAAACGAAGGTTTCTGTTTTCATAATTCATAATTCCTAATTCATCCTTTCATGCAGTCCTCCCCTCTCAGAACTTCCGTCATTGGCAGCTACCCCTTTCCCGGTTGGCTCGAGTTGGCTTCGGTTCAATTGGAGCGCTTTGGGAAGGATGATTTCGCCGAATTGCAGGACGACGCCGTGATCTGCGCGCTGCACGATCAACTGGCCGCCGGCTTGGATGTGGTGACCGATGGCGAGCAGACGCGGCTCGATTTCAACCTGTCGTTCTACGGTTACATCCAAGGCATCGAATTGGAATCCGCATCGCCCCGGCGCTTCGGGCCACCCGCGCACGATCAGCGCGGCAAGCACCAGGTGGTCGCCCCGCTCGCCGCCCCGCGCGGCTTGGGTGCCGTCGAGGAATTCAAACGCCTCCAACGCCTCACCGCCTCACTGAATACTGGTTCACTGATTACTCTTAAAGCCAGCGTGCCGGGCCCCTACACCCTCAGCGGCCGGCTGCTGCCGAATGGCGCCCTCGGCTACCCTGACCGCTGGGCACTGACGGAGGCGCTGCTGCCGCTGGTGCGCGCCGAGCTGGAGGCCTTGGTTGCCGCCGGCTGCACGGAGATCAGCGTCGATGAGCCGAGCATGAGCTGCTACGCCTACCGGGAGGACACCCGGCGCTTCGTGGACATCTTCAACCGCACGGTTGAGACCGTTGCCGGCCGCACGCGCGTCTGCACGCACCTGTGCTTTGGCAACTACAAGGCCCGCGCGGTCGGCCCGCGCCAGATCGCGCCGATGTTCCCGGCCTTCCTCGACTTCAAGTGCGACGAGATGCATGTGGAGATGGCCAGCCGCGAATTCGCCGAACTGGAACTGATCGGCGATATCGCCAAGCGCATGGATGCCGCCGTCGGCATCGTGGACGTGAAGAGCTACTATCTGGAAACGCCGGAAGACATCGCCCGCCGCGTGCAGCGTTGCCTGGAATTCGCCCCGGCCGACCGCCTGGTGTTCGCCCCCGACTGCGGCCTGAGCCAAACCGCGCGCTGGGCCGCGAAGCGCAAACTCGCCAGCCTGGTCGGCGGCGTGAAGCAGGTGCGAGGTACGATATAGCCAGTTCGACCTTCCGCACTTTCCTCAGCCTGCCCTACCACAGGCATACGCCAGGCCAAGCCGCGCTTCGCTGCCAAACGGGAAGATCAGTGCAGGAGAAAACTCATTCCCGGGCGATAAATCATGGCACGGGACATGCGATGCTTTCACGCCAGCCTGATTCCTTCTGTTTACAGGCTTCTTCCGGCGGCTGAGCCCGCAACCGAAATGCATCGGCAGTCATAACCGGACAGAATATCAACAGGGCAGGTCTCCATGTCCGCTTCGCAGTTGACACGTCACAGGGCCGCCCCGTCAGATTGAATGCCTCAAGATGCCAAAGGGCCATGGATCTTTGGCGCTGCTGCTCCCATCAATCCTGCACACCAATACCATCCCTCATGCCCCTCCGCTTTGGCCGAGTTCAACATTCCCTTTCCGCGCCGCTGCTGGTTCTCCTGCTCCTGGCGGAGGCGCTCTTCAGCCTGCGCCTGTCGGCCAGCATGCCGACCAACTGGATTTCTGCTTTTCCCAGCGGGCCGGGTGAGCCGGTGCACGAACCATATGCCTTTCAGGACCAGGTACTCGTAGGCCGGGGCCGGCTGGCGCTGTTGAGTTCCCTGGATGGTGAGTTTTGGAGCCGCAGCCTGCAACCGGTGACTAACAAGGTCATTTTCCTCACGGCGAATGGCACGCTGTACGGGCTGGACGGCAGCGACGGTCATACCTTCACTTCCAGCGATGGCCGGTCGTGGACTGGACACTTCAACAATTTAAACTTCGGCTTGACCGCCGCCGCCTACGGCAACGGACGGTTCCTCGCGATGATCGGCGGGAGCGACCTGATCATTTCCAAGGATGCCCAGTTCTGGAGTTCCCTCCCTCCCCCCGCGTCGCCCTTGGACGCCGGCATGGTGTTCGCCCAAGATCATTTCGTGCTGCTCAGCCCCGAGAAAGGCGCCTGGCTTTCGCCGGACGGCACCAACTGGCAGTCCTATCCGGTGGACCCCAAACCGGCGGGGCCCGGTGAAGCCACCCACTGGGGGAATCTGCGCTACCTGAACGGGCTGTGCTTCGCCCTTGGCAATTCTCCGCTCAACACGACCAATGCGGCTTTTGCCATTTCACGGGACGGGGGGCCAGCTGGGCCGTCCAAAAACCCGCCGGCGTGTTCACCCTGATGGACGTGACCTATGGCGAAAACCGCTATGTGATGGTCGGCAACGGTGTGATCGGCCATTCCGATGACGGGCTAAGCTGGACATTTGACACCACGGTGACTTCAGCCTCCCTCATCGGAGTCGTCCATGTCCGGGACCGCTTCATCACCCTGGACTCCAAGGGAACTGCCTACTACTCGGCCGATGGCATCCACTGGGATTCCCCGAATTTCGGCGGCAAGGAACTGAATGCCGTGATCGCCACCGCCTCCGGCTTTCTCGCCGTGGGCCAGCGGGGTATGATCCTGAGCTCCACCAACGGAGCGGATTGGAAGCGGGAGGAGAGCGGCACCCAGGAAGACCTGGGAGGGGTCGACAATGCGGGAGGCCTGATCTTCGCCACTGGCACCAATGGCATCATCCTGAGCAGTCCCGACGGCCGCACTTGGACGCAACGCTATTCCAACACCAACGTGGCAAACTTCAACCTTCGGGGCGTGACCTACGCGCGGGGCCGATACGTGGCCACCGGGGCCTTTCTCACTTCCACCGACGGGCTGACCTGGCGCGCCGCGTCTGAATCACCTCTCAATCAGGGAACTCAGCTCATCGACGATGGCAGCCAGTTTCTGTTTACCCCTCATCCCAAGTACTCCACCTGGCGTGTCTTGGTGGACCTCAGCCGCGACGGCTTGACTTGGACCACGAAAGATACGGGCCTTGCCTACGGGAGAGGTGATGACTATCCTGATTATGCACCCAGCCTGGCCTTCGGCCGTGGTCTTCACGTCATGGTCGGCGACCATTTCATCGCGACCTCCGTCAACGGGGCAAACTGGACCGGGTACCCGTCCGAGTACCCGTTCTCCCGCGTGATCTATGCCGACGGCGGATTTGTGGCCGTCGGCCAGATCGGCTGGCAGGGCTATTCCAGCGATGGCGCCCATTGGGTCTTCAACCAGATAGATGCGACCAGCAACCTGCACAGCATTGCTTACAATAATGGCGTCTATGTCGCCGTGGGAGCGAACTGCCAGATCTTTTATTGCCGCAAGGACAGCCTGCTCCGGCTCACGCCCAAGGCCCTGCTACCCGGTCTGGGCTTTCATCTGACCATGAGGCATGGCCGGGCGGACCGGAGCTATGCGCTCCAAACTTCAGACAATTATGGGGTCTGGCACGATGTCAGCATTTTCAAGTGCTACGAGACTGTGTTGGACCAAACTGCCAGCACGAACACTTTCCGGCTGTATCGGGCGGTCGAGCGGTAAGCATATTAGCGTGACGAACGGCGTTCTGGGCGGTCTATGTCGCAATACCCGGTCTGAACGCCGTTATGGTGGCAGGCTGGTATCTGGGTTTGCGCTGTGATCAAACCTTTCGCAATTTCCGCCACGAAATGAGGAAGATTCACCTGCTGTTCGGCCTTGGTTTGCTGCTGCCGTTGACCGCGCTCGCGTGGTGGCAGGGCTGGTTCGCAAGTGAGCCGGTCTATCACGGCCGCACCGTGACCCAGTGGCTGGATGCGATGGCGGTCTATGACGACGTGCGTAACTGGGATCTGACCCCCCTTAGCTCATTGCTCGCTTTGGGGCCCCGGGCGGTGCCGACCTTGCGGGCGCACCTGAATGAGCCGCCCTCGGCTCCCTCCCGGTCGCGGCAGATTGTCTATTGGGTCCAGGTGAACTGGGACCGGCTCTGGGATTCCAGCGTCTTCCCCTACTCGCCCCTGACTCCGCGCCACACCAGCCGGGACGAGGCACGAAGCCTGTCGGCCGGTTTGGTGTTGCTCGCTTTGGGTACCAATCAGGGCGGCGGCCTGCCCATCCTCATCGAGGAACACGCGAAAGCCGGCCTTTCAACCAATCTGGGCAGCCCGCAGTTCTCGTTCTACAGTGTCATCGACACTGCGGTGACCGGGCTGCCGGAGAGGCGGTCTGAAATGCGTGAGGCCATCGACCGGGCATTGACCCATACCAATTTGCTCTATCGGCAATTTGCCGCCAAGAACGCCTTGGCGCGGCGATTTCCCGAAGCCTTCCCTGATTGGCGCCCCCTGCTAATCCGGTTGGCCGGTTCGGATCAGGAAGACCCGAAAGTCCGCGATGGGGCCATGTTCGCCCTCCTGGTCAGAACCCCGGTCGAGGACCAGGAGTTCGTCGTCCTATGCACCCAGGTTTTCACCAACCGGGCCAACGCCAGCCTCCTGCGGGCCCGCGCGACTGGGGGGCTCCGATTTGGCGGTTCATCGAACCTGGTCTTTCTCTCGCTGATGCGAGGAGCCACCAACGATGCCGATGGTTACGTCAAGCAGTCGGCGCGCATTGCCCTGCGTGATTTTGAAAAGCATCCGCCGCAGTAGAGGTCTGAGGCGGGTAACGTCCGACGCCATAAGCCGGAAGTTGCCAGGTACCGGCTCATTCGAGGGCCTGAGATCCAGGTCCTTTCGTCCCTGACGGGACTTGTCCTCCTGTAATCGCCTGTCCCAGCCATGAATGGCTGGGCTTTTTTCATGGGAAAATGTGGGGTATTCATCGGACCAGATGACGCTTGGGCGGGGGATAGAACCGGATTTCGGGACACGTCAGTTCTGAGGCAGGCACTCGGAGAATAACTGCGGTGGCTTCGGAGAACTCCAGGCCGCTGCAATTTTTGCCGCCACCCGCTTGTCGCCGGCCCAATCCGGCAGAATCTATCCAGCGCACCCGGCAAATCCTTTCCCGCCGGGCGTCGGGCACGCCCCAAAGGCCCGTAAATACAGGATATTTTCATCCCGGCACGCCCGTTGCTGAAGGGAGATAGGCAGCAATGTCCAACCCTTATCGAAAAGTAACGTGAGCATGCATCTTCAAGACTCTTACTGGGAAAAAGTCGTCAGCGACTTTCGCCGGCTGTGCATCCTCCGCCGCCAACGCCGGCGCGAGGAGTCCGAGGCCATGCTGCGCAACGAGCTTCCCCGCAGCATCGCGGAGTGGTCCCGCCAGCAGCCGGGCGACGCATCCGCCAAGAAGGCCCAGCTCGACTCCATGTTCCACGCCGAGCAGCGCCGCATCGAGGACGCCTGGCTGATGCAGGACGTCCTCAGCACGCGGCTCACCGAAGATTTTCTGCCCGCGCTCTGCTCGCGGGTCAGCGAGGAAGTGCGCAAGGCCATGGCCGTGGCCGACCTGCTGGGCGCGGAAACGCGGGCCGAAAATCGGGCCGTCACAACGCCCGCCCCGGAACCGGAGCCCGAGCCGAGGATCTCGTTCGACGACATCCCCTCGATCCTCGACCTGCTGATGGTTGAGGAACCGGCCAAAGGCAAACGCCGTCCCCTTTCGCCCGCCTGATTTCGCATACCATTCACCAACACTCACAATAATCCCCAATACCGCATCCCTATGAGTTCCGTTCTGAGCGTCCGCAACCACCGGTTCACCAAGCTCGAGAGCATCCCCGCCGCCAACGGCCGGGCGCGCTTCGACACTGCCACCCTGCCGCCCGCCGAGAAGGCCACCGAGAAGTCGGTGCTGTTCCTGGGCTTCGACTGGGGCACCAACAAGTCCTGCCTCAAGGCCGCCTATGCCGGCAAGCCGGAGACCGCCATTGACCAGATCGTGCCCACGGTCGTCGGCTACGCCAAAGACGGCATCGTGGACGGCCTGCTGCCCGACAACGCCACCGTGCTCTTCGGCAAGCAGGCCCTGCAGCACCGCCTGCACCTGAACCTCGTCCAGCCCATGGTCGATGGCGTGGTGAAGGACGTCGCCTCCGCCCGCGATTTCGCCAAGCACCTCCGCTCGCTGATCGACGTGCCCGCCGGCACCGAAATCCGTGCCGTGATCGGCGTGCCCGCCAATGCCGACAGCACCGCCCGCGAGAACGTCCGCCAGGGCGTGTCCGGCCTCTTTGACCGCGTGCTGCTCGTGCCGGAGCCGTTCCTTGCCGCGCTCGGGTTCCGCGATGAGACCCGCCTGTCTGGTAGCGACTACGTGGACCCCGTCCGCAATTCCCTCTTCGTGGACATTGGCGGCGGCACGACCGACGTCTGCCTCGTCCAGGGTTATTACCCGACGGCCGACGACCAGATCTCGCTCGCCTTCGCCGGCGACAAGGTCGATGCACTGTTCTACGACGCCGTCCGCAAGACCTATCCCGACTGCGAGCTTTCGCCCATCAAGGTGCGCGAGCTGAAGGAGCAGCACTCCTTCGTCGGGAAGGCAGACGCGCCGGTCATCGTCTCCGTGATGGTCAACGGCAAGGTCCGCAAGCTCGATATCACCGAACAGCTCGGCAACGCCTGCGCCGAACTGCTCAATGTCATCTTCGGCACGGTGAAGGATCTGATCGCCCGCACCTCGTCCGACAGCGTCGGCGAGCTGCTCCAGAACATCATCATCACCGGTGGCGGCAGCCGCATCCGCGGCCTCGACACCGAGCTTCAGCGCCTGCTGGCCGAGGAAGGCTATGAGCAGCCTTGTGTCCGGCTCGCTGGCGAGCGCTACAAGGAATTCGTGGCCCTCGGCGCGCTCAAGGCGGCCCGTGGCGCCCGCGACAACCAGTGGCAGCAGGTCATCAAGTAACTTTTTGTCAGTTCCTACAGGTGTGCAAAAGGCCGGGGCTTTCGCCCCGGCCTTTTTTGTGGGTGGCCCTCGCCGGACCTTCCCCGGCAGGCAGCCGATGATTCGTTCCCTTTCCCCAGGAGAGGGGCGGAGGACATCCATTCTTAGGGCTGAAAGCCCGTCCGAATAATGCCTGGTGTGAAGCGAGCGTCGCGCGTACAGCCCCAGGTTGAGTTCCCCAAAGCACCCAAGCGCTGTAAGCGCGTCCCAAGGTGGAGGTGGCCCTGAATCAGGCCTTCAGCCCTCAGACCTCAGACCTAACCGAAGGAGTTTGTCCCTGGGGCTTCGTTCACCGTGTTCGCTTCACCCCAGGCATTCCTCAGTCGCGCTTTCAGCCCTGCATTCAGGCAAAGAATGCCCGGATCTGCGCGATCACATGGTCGGCCTGCTCGTCCGTGAGTTCGGGATACATCGGCAGCGGGAGAATTCGCCGGGAGACAGCTTCGGCCACCGGGAAGTCGCCCGCTTTCCAGCCTTGATCAGCATAGCACTGCTGGAGGTGCATGGGCTGCGGATAATAGATGATCGTGGGCACACCGTTCGCAGCCAGGTGCGCCTGCAACGCATCGCGGCGGTCGCTGAGCACCGCGTAGACGTGGTAGATGTGCGAATTGCCGACGCCAACGGTGGGCAGGTCCAGCGGCAGCCCGGCCAGCCCGGCATCATAGCGCGCCGCAAGCGCGGCGCGACGGGCGTTCCAGCCCGCCAGATGCGGCAGCTTCACGCGCAGGATGGCGGCCTGGAGCTCGTCGAGGCGGGAGTTGTAACCGTGGATGTCGTGGAAGTAGCGCCGTTCGATGCCGTGAACCCGCAGCATCTTCAAGCGCTTGGCCAGCGCCTCATCGTTCGTCACCACCATGCCGCCGTCACCGCAGGCGCCGAGGTTCTTGGTCGGATAAAAGCTGAGACAGCCCAGCACGCCCTGCCCGGCCACCGGTCGCCCCTGGAACGTCGCGCCAATGGCTTGCGCGCAGTCCTCCACCAGCGGCACACCCAGCTTCGCCAGTTCATCCAGCGGCGCGGCCTGACCGAAGAGATGCACGGGAATGATCGCCTTGGTCCGGGGCGTCACGAGGCGCGCGACCTCGGCGGGGTCCAGCGTAAAGCGGCGCGGATCAATGTCGGCAAAGACGATCTGGGCGCCGAGCTGATGGATGCTCTCGGACGGCGCGATGTAGGTGAACGGCGTGGTGATGACCTCGTCACCGGGGCCGATGCCGAGCGCCTTCAGCGCCAGCGTGAGTGCATCCGAGCCGGAATTGACGCCGATGCCGAACTTCGCGCCGCAAAAGGCGGCGACCTCTCGTTCGAACGCGGCGACGTTCGGGCCGAGGATGTAATGGCCTTTGGCCAAAACGCCCTCCACGGCGGCGAGGATGTCAGTGCGAAGTGCCGCGAACTGCGCGGCGGGATTGAGAAATGGAACGTTCACGCGAGAAAACAGCCGCATGAGACGGGATGCCCGCCCAAGACGGCAAGCCTGCTTTCTGAAGTCACGGTCAGCCAGCGGTCCGGCGGCCGGTTCAGTGCCGTAGCGTTTTCACCGTCTCCGCGGACTGGATGAACCATTTGCCCTCGCGCTTCACGAGCTGGAACAGGAATTCCTGCGCGTTGAAGGCCTCCTGCTTGCCGCTCATGGCGGTCGCCGTGAGGTTCACGCGGGCAGTGCCCGGCTGGGTTCCAAACGTGACGTCCTGGTCGAAAATTTTCACTTCCAGTCCCTGGGCCAGGTTCTGGGAAAGCATGGCCACCCCGCGAATCTCATCCCGGCCGGTGACCTCCCGTTCGGAAACACCAAGGGTCTCAAAACGGATCGTCGCATCCGGGGTGAAGCGGTTGGCGATCGCCTGCACTTTTGCCAGACGCGAGAGGTTTCCCTCGGCCGGCCTGAAGGAGGCGTCCGCGGCGAGCTGCTCAAACATGCGGTTGATGCGCCGGGTCTCGGTCGGCCACCACAGCGCCGCCGCGCCGCCCAGGGCGGCCAGCAGCAGCAGCACAACGATCCGGAAGAAACCACGGCTCATCTGGCCCCACCCCCGAGCACGCGCCCGACCAGCTTGGACCGCTTGGCCGCACCGAATTCGTGCTCATCGACCCGCATGGTTCGGTTGTCGCCGATCATCAGGAATTCGTCCGGTCCCATCACTTCTTCCGCCTTGTCCTTCGGCCAGTTCCACGGCGCCGGGTTGTGCAGGTAGGGTTCCTCCAGCGGCTCGCCGTCGATCAGCACCTGGCCGCGCACGATCCGCACGTGTTCGCCCGGCAGGGCGATGACCCTTTTGAGCAGCAGGTTGTGGATGCCGGTAGTGCGGATCGCGAGGATGTCGCCCCGTTGCGGCGGATGCCTCCAGAGCGAGAGCTCGTTGATATACAGCTTCTTCCCGTTCGGATACGTCGGCTCCATGCTGATCCCGGTGACCCGGATGGGCAGGACCACGTAGCGAAACCCAAACACGACCAGCGCGACCAGCACCAGCAGGCGGATCGCCGTCACCTTGGGATTCCGTCCCACCGCGACGATCTGCCACCAAGGCGCCCGCCGGGGCGGTTCGAAGGGGGTGTCCGTGGTTTCCATGCGGCGGTGCTTACGGTGCGGGGAAACTAGCGGGGAGTCGGATTCTGTCACAGAATCTTTTGGAACCCTTTTCGAATTGAACCGTCTGTTAAGCGGCTCTATTTAGCAACCATTGCGGTTGCCGGACGAAGAGCCAAGCCAACCATCAAGGAATCCCATGTCTTTCGCCAGTCGTACCATCCGACCCGTTGCGCTCGCGGCCCTCGCCTTCGCGGCCCAATCCACCTACGCCTCCAATCTGCTCGACCTGCATTTCACGGCGACGCTGGCCGGTCTGGTCGGTGTGGATGGCTACGGGGCGCACCGAACCAACAATTTCTACTTTAATGCGATCTTTGATGCCGACCCTTCGGCGAACGAGCTGTCGGCGCCCGGAATGGGCCGCTATCCCGTCAGCTCCCTTATCTTCACGTTTCCGGGCATCGGCAACTTCACTGCCACCTTGAATGAGCCATTCTATGTGGTGTTGAGCGATCCCAGCGCCGGCCCGGCTTCCGGCTATTACGTAGGGTACGACACCTCCGCGAACTTCGGCCTCCGGTCCACATATACCACCAGTTCCTCCAGCTTCGACGCCACTGCCCCCAGCCCCACCTCGTTCAGCGGCTTTGTAGAGGATAATTCCAACACCTCCACTGTTTTCCAAATCAGGGACCCCCTGGGAAATCTCACCCAGATGAATCTTCCGGCAAACGCGCTTACGGGCCCCAGCTCGGCATTCATCACGGCGGTGCCCGAGCCGAGTACGTACGCCATCCTTGCCGCCAGTGGATTGCTCGCCTTTGCCAGCTGGCGGGGCCGGAAAACACGGCCTATTCGTCAGGCGGCAGCGGAGGATCGGCTGACCTGATCCCGGTTTTCGAACACAGACCGCCGCCACAGGCGATTTTTCCCTCGGCCAAAGAAATCAACCGAGCAGAGCAACCTCAAGGAATGCAAAGCGTTCACCAGCCCAGTCCGAGTTTCGCCAGACCGGCTTTCAGCTCGTCCGGATCAATCACGTCGATCCGACCGTCACGCCACAGGACGGCGAAACGGCGGTGGTCCGGGAGGAAGCGGATGCCGGAAGCCAGGCCCGAGGCTGCCGGGCTTTCCACCGCGCCGAGCAATGAACCGTCCACAGTCGAGACCAGCTGGATCAGTTCATCACGGGCCACGATCGCATAGGAACTGTCCGGTGCGAGGCCGAGCGTGGTGACGTTACCGCCGAGCGAACCTTCCAGCGTGACTTTTGCCTTCCAGGTCTTGGCGTCCCAGAGGGTGCTTTGCTTCAGACTGTTCGAGGTCAGCACGATCCGGCCGTCGGCACTCCAGACGGCCTCGCCGGCGGGGTTCGCCGGCAGGTCCATGACGGTCGAGCCGTCCGCAAGGCGATAGAGCCGGAGGTGCTGCTGGGCGATGGTGGATTCCGAACCGTCGCCATTGACCAGTACCGTGGCGCCGGCCGGATCCAGGGCGGCTGAGTAGGGACTGGTCTGCCGCCAACGCTGACGGACTTCGACATGGTCCGCGAAGACGTCAACCACCTTGACCTCGCTTTTTTCCGGGCGCACCAGGGCCAGGCGGCCGCCGCCGGGAGTGTGGTCGGTCATGATGCACCACGGTTCCGGGTCGAGCATCACCCCGGGACCGATCCGAACGCTGCCATCCGGACCCCGCACCAAGGGGTGGCGTTGGAGACCGCTGCGCGAGGAACAGCGCAGCACCGCCCGCCCCTCATCACAAAAGGCCACATTCGCATACTCGAGGATGTCCGGGTCCCCGCTATCCAGCTCGTCGAGCAGTCGTCCACCCGCCAGTTCCCGGAGCAGGGTGAAGCGACCATGGCTGGACACGACCCAGCGCCCGTCCGGACTGAAATCGAGGCAGCAGTTGTTGAAGGCCATATCGTAGCCCGCCGGGTGCGGCGGGGATAGCACGCGGAAGCCTGTCGGCAGCACCACCTCATAGCGGGTCAGCACATCCTCGAGCGAGGCGATGACGAAAGTAGTGGCACCAGGCTGTCTGGCCATCTGCAGCGAGCCATAACCATCCACGACCAGCTCCTCCCGGCTGAAATCGGGGCTGAACAGGCGCAAGGTGGTGCCCACGCCCCGCAACCCGAGCAGGCGGTCGTTACCGAGAAACACCACCTCGCTAGCGGACACGCCGGGGCAGAGCAGGCTGCGCAGCTGGCGACGGCCAGGCACGTCATACAGGACCACCCGTTTGTCCAGGGTGGTCACTGCCAGCAGACGCGAATCGGCCGACCAGTCAACGCCTCCGGGCGAGTCCCCGAAGTCCAGGGCCTGTTCCTCGGCCAGTTCCGGCAGCTTGAGCACGAACACCCGCCGCTCGCCCCGGGGGAGCACGCGGAAGGCGACCAGCCGGCGTCCATCGGGCGCGAACCGCACCACGTTCGCCAGACCGCCCCCGGTCCACCGCGCGATCTCCGCGCCATCGGCGACCCGGTGCACACTCACTCCCCCGCCAGCCAGCCCCAGGGCCAGCGTCGTGCCATCGGGGCTGAAGTCGTAGTCGTCATTCAGGGGCTCGGTGAGCACCGTCCCGCTGGGAAGCGGACGGTTGGTCAGGACCAGGACTGGTTCGGAGCGGTCGGTCCGCCAGACCCGCAGGCATTCGTCCAGGTACCGCGCCATCACCAGTGAACCATCGGCGCTGAAACGCAATGGCCCGATGGCCCGGTTCGTCCCGGCAAAGGCCAGCCGCGAAATAATCTCCGGCTGCCCCCAACGCCGCAGTTGCGCTTCCCCCTTCTCGTAGCCCAGACCATTGACCGGCTCATAGGCGACCAGCCGGGCGGCCGGATCCAGCGTCAGGCGGCCGACCCCCGGGTGGGTGAGTTCCCAGTGATCCACCGGTCGGATATCCGGCAGCAGCAATGCCGCCAATGCCTCGTCGCGCAGATCGGGGCCGGGGCGGATCTTCGCCGCCTCCGCCAGCGCCGCCAGCGCCTCCGCCCGTCGTCCCGGAACAGTGGTATGCCGCACGGCGCGGGCCTCGGCGAGTTTCGCACCACGGAGCCGTTCCCGTCCGGTCGCTTCGGCGGCCCGCACCTTCGTCAGGGCCCGCGCGATCCCGAGGGCGGAGACCGTCGAACCCACGGCCAGGGTCACCGCCAGCAGCCACGCCGCCGCCAACGCCGGCCGGCGCCGGCACCAGCGCGAGAACCGCCCGATCGCCGAGACCGGCTGCGCCATGATGGGTTCGTGCGCCAGGAAGCGTCCCAGATCCTCCGCCAGCGCCGCTGCCGTCGGATACCGACGGGCCGGATTGCGATCGAGACACTTCAGGCAGACCGTCTCGAGATCGCGCGGCACCTCCGGATTCAGCAGCCGGGGCGCAACCGGATCGTCGGCCAGCACCTGCCGGAGCATCTCCGACATCGACCCCGCCACGAACGGTGCGCGGGCGGTGAGCATGTAGTAGAGGATCGCGCCCAGCGAATACACATCCGCCGCCGGTGTGAGCGGTCCGAGCGTCGTGTCCGCCTGTTCCGGAGGCAGGTAGCCGGGCGTGCCCAGCACCTGGCCGGTCACGGTCAGGTCGGAATTGCCGGTAATCTCCTTGGCCAGGCCGAAGTCCGTAACGCGCGGTTCACCAAACGGGTCGATGAGCACGTTCGACGGCTTCAGGTCACGGTGCAGGATGCCCTGGTGGTGCGCATGGTGGATGGCCTCGGCAATGGTCTTGAGGTAGCCCGCCGCGCGTTCCGGCGGCAGCGTGCGCCCGGCCATCAGCTGTCCGAGGTTCGGCCCCTCGACAAAATCCATGGTGAAGAAGCGCACGCCGTCGTGCTCCCCCACCTCGTGGATCGCAACGATGTTCGGATGCTGCAGCCGCGCCGCCGCCGTGGCCTCCGCCTGGAAGCGCCGCACGTATTCCGGGCTCGCGAACTCCCCGGACGACAGAACCTTCAACGCCACAATGCGGCTGAGGCTCCGCTGACGAGCGCGGTAAACAACCCCCATGCCCCCTCGTGCCACCTCTTCCAGTAGGTCATAGTCGCCAAACGAGCGCTGGAAAAAGGGATTGCTGAAATTGCTTGAATCGGCGGCCGCCGGCGCCTCGGCCCCGGGTTCATCGGCAGCCAAGCCATCGGCGAACAGGCAGCGCGGGCACAGTCCGCCCAACCCGGCCGAGGCCAGCTTCATGCCGCATTTCTCACAGGTACCCATGGTATTCAGAAACGTCCCTACAACCATCACTATGCCGAAACCAGGTGGAAGTTACTCCACAACCATCAAGTCCCGAGCAGACATCCTTTGAGCTTTGAATTTGGATTTCGCCCCCGCTTCAACCACTCCCCTACCCACCGCCACTGCCGCAGCCTCGCTCTGGCTTTTTCCTTTTTCCTTTTTAATTCCCGCCTCACCCGCCAAAAGCCCCGAGCAGGTGGCGCAGTTCCTCTCCGATCTGCTCGGGCGTCTCGACCGTCTGGGCCACCTCTTCGCGCAGCAGATCCCGGAACCGCTGCCGCAACCGGTGGACGGCCACCTTGACCGCGCCCTCGTTCAGGCCCAATTGATGGCCCATATCCACGTAGGAGACCTCCACCTGCCGGCCCCAGAGAAATTGCTGCAGCTGCGCATACACGGCGGCCCGGCCCGTCGATTCGTAATCCGTCCTCAGGCGCACCAGCACCCGCTCCAGCAGCGCCTCGGCCCACCGACGGTCGTACAGCAGGTCAGGCGAAAGCTCATCGCGCGGCTCGGCGGCGTAGCGGTTCTCCGCGTCCTCGGCCGCCAAGGGCACAAAGACCGCGCCACCGCCGCGCTTCTGCCGGTTCGCCCGCCGCCATTCCTCCTGCAAAAAGTGCTTCAGCGAGGTCAGCAGGTAGGTGCGGAAGCGCCCGCGCTCGCGGTCGGCCCGGGCAAAGGCGCCACGTTCGAGGAACCGGGCGAAGAATTCCTGCGTGAGATCCTGGGCGTCGTCCGGCGGATGGCCCTGTCGGCGCACATAGGCATACAGCGGAAACCAATAGGCCTGGCACAACTCCTCCAGCGCCTGCTGCGCGATGCTCTCGGAATCGTGACCGGCCGACAGCACGACGCTCCAGTGCGTCGTCTTAAAGGCTTCGGACTGGCCCAAACCGGGTGTCCGAAATTCCGTCGTTTCATCCACAACCGACAGACTAGCCAAGCGGGCCGGAGAATTACGAATTTCGAATTGCGAATTACGAGCGGTGATCCGCCTGACCGCTCTGCCTCTGGCCCCGTCAAATCGACTTTGACAGCTCCACCAAGGCAATTTAACCCGATCCGGTTGCCGGACGACTCCGGCTATGCCCAACCCGATTGAATCCCACCCCGGCTCCCTTGCGGAGGAAAGGCCCCTGTGATCGATGGAATTGGTGGAGCGTTTCTGTTCTCGAATGATGCCAAAAGACTGGCCGCGTGGTACTGCGACTGCCTCGGAATCGTCCCCATGGGCGAGGACAGCGAGTGCAACTCCATCTACCGGACCTTCGAATACCGGGATGCTAAAAATCCGGAGATTACCCATAGCATCACCTGGGCGATCATGCCGACGGAGGATGACCTCAACGGCAAGCCGCGAACCGGCCAGATCAATTATCGGGTGAAGAACCTGGCGGAAACCCTCGCGCTGCTCCAAAGCAAAGGCGTGCCGATCGAGAAAACCGCCGAGTACGAATTCGGGAAGTTTGCGTGGGTCACTGATCCCGACGGCAACAAGATCGAACTGTGGGAGCCTGCAGTAGGTTCGTAGGGCCCCGCCCCGCACACTGACGGCCACGGTCTGTCAGGGATCTTGAACTTGGAAGTAGCGCACGGATGATGAGGTGGGAATGTAGTAGGGGGACACTCCCACGACATTCGGGGTCCACGGGCCGGTCGGGGCCGCCGCTTCGAGGAGATTTCCGTGCCTCCATTTGACGACAGCATGCTGGTCGTCCGCCCGTTCGATTGTAAGGTTCGGGTTCTGCTGCAGTTGGAAACCATTGAAGGAGACGAAATTATTCCGGGGCGTGTTTTGCAGCCGGAACTTCAGAACCCCGCTCGCGTCAGGGATCGCATCCTCATTTTGAAGGTAGTTATTCCCGAGGACGAAGTGGCTGGCAGTGCTGGCTGTGGTTGTCCCGGTAACCCCGCCCGTTGCAATCGCGGCCTGTCCCGGCGAACCGCCCACGCAGTACACCACGAGATTGTAGGAAGACTGCGGGTCCAGGCCCGCGATCGTGAAAGTGATGGTGCCCGGGCCGATATAGATGTAATCGCCCAACAGGCCATCGGTGGCGGCTGAGAGTGCCAAGCCGAAGTGCCCATTGGCGTTGAAGGAATCGCGGGCGGTGCAGGCGAAGCTGACGCCAGTGGGCTCCCCGCTGATGGCATCGACCAGGTTCGGCCAGTTCGTCACCGTGCCGCTCATCGGGTTAAGCTCGTTCCAAATCCCTCCACCCAGAACGCCGACAGCCGCTTTGGCGTTGAAGCTGGCCGGGACGGCCTCCACATCGGCATTGATCTTCAGTCCGCCGGTGAACGTGGTGCCGCCTTCGCCCGCTGCGAGGCGTATTTCGAATGCGAGCAGGAGCAGCAACCCGGCGGCGACCATGAATCGGCGCAAGGACATCAAACCAACGCAACTGGGTGACCTGAACGAAGTGGGACTTTGCCTGATGCCGTTTGCCATATGAGGCTCTTCTAATTGGCTTCCCGATGGCAGCCAACCTTGGACTCGGGCGAGTTTCGCTGGTGACGCGGGTTAAAGAGAAAGGAAATTCGCTGGCTCTGCTGGAGGCCACCGACATTCTGCTGTCCCCCCACCTTTGGCCATTCGCGACACTTTTTGTGGCACGGCGGCTTTGATGCTTCGCCGCCGACGCCGTGCGGCCTAATCGGCCTGATCGGCCAGGGACACTACTTCTGCACCGCCGAAGCGCCGCCCTCGTCGAAATAGACTGCGCCATCCACCTCGCCCGTTTGCAGGTATTGGCTCCACTGCATGAGGCCAATCGTACGCGTCGCCTCCTGCCGGCGTTCTTTCACTTCGGGGGACGGTCCCGTTTCGGCAGCCAGCGCCTCGCGCAGCACGCGCCCATCCATCGCCTGCTTCGGCTTGATGTCCAACAGATGCAGGATGGTCGGGGCCAGGTCGATGTTGCCGCTGGGGACCGTATCCACAAAGCCTCGCTTCAGGTCCGGTCCGGATCCGACCAGCGTATTGTGCATGTCAAACGGGCTGAGCGAGCCGTGGGTGCCGGTACCGTTGGTCCCGCCCGGTGTCGCGATCAGTCCCGGCGCCCCAAAGCCGTTGCGTTCGGGGTACCAGCGCATGGAGATGACAATGTCCGGCCCGTGACCGGTCATCGGATAGTGAATGGCGGACATTGGGAAAGTCCCTTCGATGCCCAACCGGGTGAAGAGCGTGCCGCTGAAGTCGCACTGCTGCAGCACCTCGACCGTCCGCCGCACGACCGCTTCGTCACGGTCCACGACATAGATCATGGAAGATCCGCCGAGATTGACGACCAGCACGTCACCCGGTTCGGAGTTTTCCAGCTTCGTGAAGACGTTGAGCTTGGCCTTACGCAACGACTCCGTGATTTCCGCACCCCGCACGATGGAGGAAAAGCCGTGGTCGGAGACGACAAAGATGTCGGTGCTGTCGTACACGCCATATTCCTTGAGCGACTTGATGACCTCACCGAGGTGCTTGTCGCTGGACTCGATGGCGGCCAGCGCCTCCGGGGCACCCACGCTCTTGGCGTGCTGCGTGATGTCCGGGTCGCTCAGCCAGAGGAGCGAATACTTGGGCACGCCCTTTTTCCAGAGCCCCTTGGTCAGGGCTTTGGTCGTCCAAGCATCGGAAGCCACGTTGGGCGTGGTGAACGTGTCGGGAAACGGCTTGTCATCGTTTACCTTGTTGAAGCCCTCGCCGGTTGCGCGGGGCAAGGTCAGGCCACGCCCCAGGGTCACCGAGTTGCTGTGCGCCGCCGTGTCCGTCTTCCGCGGAGAGCGGTCATGGATCAGGGTGACCGACTTGGTGCCCGCGATGTAGGTGTGAAAACCGGCGTCCTGGATGAGCTCGGCGAGCGTGTCCACCGCGACATATTCACCCTTGGACACCATGTCTCCCCGACGAAGCGTGTCGAGCACCTCGGAGGCCACGGGTGATTGCGAGTTCAGTTCCTCCCGGTAGTCGGAGTTGGCGAGAATGCCGCTATGCCCAGGATGCGTGCCCGTGGCGAGCGCGGTGCCGTTGACGATGGTGGTGCTGATGTAAGCCGGATGGTGATGCTTGAAGAAAACGCCATTGGTCGCCAACGCGTACAGGTTCGGCGCGAACTGCGGCGTGATGAAATCAGGCCGCATCCCGTCAAACACCACCACGACCACATGCTCCGCCTTGCCCGCCGCGCGGACCGGCAGCGAACCGGCGCAGGCTACGGCCAGCCCGCATTTCCAGACGGTTCGGAGAATCCGCAACGATTTGGGCCACAACGGCCGTGAGCAGATGCCATTCATACGAAGGGGCAGAGTTTAACGGTAGGGGGAACGCGGTCGCGAGGTTTTTGCGGTGACGGATGGGTCAAAATTTCGTCTGCCATTGCCCCCGGCCCATCCGCTGCTTACTTGTTGTCCGTGCTGAACGACGCCGACTTCGCCACCTCCCTGCCCTTGCCCGCCGGGGTCATCGCCGTGCGTGGCGCGCGGGAGCACAACCTCAAGAACCTTTCGGTGGACATCCCGCGCGGGAAGTTTGTCGTCGTCACCGGGGTGAGCGGCAGCGGCAAGAGCACGCTCGCCTTCGATCTGCTGTTCGCCGAGGGGCAGCGGCGATTCCTTGACTCGATGAACGCCTACGCCCGGCAGTTCGTGGAGCAGCTGGCGCGGCCGGATGTGGATCTCATCGCCGGCCTGCCCCCTACGGTGAGCATCGAGCAGAGCACCTCGCGCGGGGGCGGCAAGAGCACGGTCGCGACCGTCACGGAAATCTACCACTTCATCCGCCTGCTCTTCGCGCGCCTGGGCACCCAGTATTGCCCTGATTGCGGCGTGCCCGTGCAGGCCCAGACCCGTGACGCGCTCCGGCAGACCCTGCTCGAAGAGGCCGCCGCCCGTGGCGACCTGACCTTGCTCGCCCCAGTGGTGAAGAATCGGAAGGGTTTTCACTCCGAAATTGCCACCTGGGCGGCGAAGCACGGGTACGAAGAACTCCGAGCCGATGGAAAATGGTACGCCACTGACCAACCGTTCCGGCTGGACCGCTTCAAGGAGCACGATATCGAGGCCGTCATTGGCGTGTTGGAAAAGCCTTCCCGCAGTCAGGCGAATCGCGCCGAAACCGCCGGCGTCCAGCAACGCCTGGTGGATGAGGCGCTCACCATCGGCAAGGGCGTATTGTATGCGCTGGACAAGCAGGGCACGCTCACCACGCATTCGACCGAGCGGGCCTGCCCCAGCTGTGCGCGCTCCTTTGCCCCGCTCGACCCGAAGGATTTCAGCTACAATTCCAGCCAGGGCTGGTGCCCTAAATGCCGTGGGTTCGGCGAGCTCTTCTACCTGCCCGACGTGGATCGCGGGGCCAATGCGGATGCCATCGAGGAAAGCTGGTGGAGCTGGCAGGAGGGCAAGCGCGAGGTCTGCCCGGAATGTCACGGTGCGCGACTGAAGCCCGAGGCGAGGGCGGTACGGTTGGATATTGCAGCCAAGGTCCCGGGTCCCGTGTCCAAAGCCCCGAGTCAGAAGGTACGCGCCAGCAAGGCGGCTTCTGACCAGGCATCGCCTACGATCGATTTTATCGCGCAGTCCTCGGTGAACGATGCCTTCGCATGGTTTGACGCGGTGAAGGCCGAGGGCCGTGCCAGCGAGATCGCCCGTGATATCCTGCCGGAAATCCGTGAGCGGCTGCGCTTTCTCCGCGAAGTGGGGCTGGGCTATCTCCAAATGGGCCGCGCGGTCACGACGCTTTCGGGCGGCGAAGCCCAGCGCATCCGGCTGGCCGCCCAGCTCGGCACGAACCTCAGCGGTGTGCTCTACGTGCTGGATGAGCCGACCATCGGCCTGCACTCGCGGGACAACGACCAGTTGCTCGCCGCCCTGACCAAGCTCCGCGAGCGTGGCAATTCGCTGGTCGTGGTGGAACACGACGAGGAGACGATGCGGCGGGCGGACTGGATTCTCGATCTCGGCCCCGGCGCGGGTGTCAACGGCGGCGAGGTCGTGGCGGCCGGCACTCTGGCGCAGCTGCTGGCCAATCCCGCCTCGCTGACCGGACGCATTTTGAGCGAGCAGGCGACCCGCCGGTATCCCGCCCGGGGTGAACGCCGCGAGGTGAACCCCAAGGCCAAATCGGGCTGGCTCACACTGCAACATGCAAAGATCAACAACCTCAAGGATGTCACCGTGCGCTTTCCACTGGGCCGCTTCATCGCGGTCACGGGTGTCAGCGGATCCGGCAAGAGCACGCTGGTGAAGGAATGTCTTTTCCCGGCGGTCGAAGCCGCCGTGGACCGCAAGGGTGAGAGTTCCAAACGCAAATTGCCCGCTGGGGCTTGCCAGGTCACCGGTTTTGAGTCGCTTAACGCCGTCCATGAGGTAGATCAGTCGCCCATTGGCCGGACACCGCGCTCCACGCCGGCGACATACGTGGGTTTCTTCGACGATATCCGGGCGCTCTTTGCCATGGCGACCGAGGCGAAGATCCGGGGGTATTCGGCCAGCCGCTTCAGCTTCAATTCCAAACTGGGCCGCTGTCCGCGCTGCGAGGGTGCCGGGTACACCAAGCTGGAGATGAACTTCCTGCCGACCGCGCACGTGAAATGCGAGACGTGCGGCGGCGGCCGCTTCAATCCCGAGACGCTCGACGTGAAGTGGAACGGCAAATCCATCGCCGACGTGCTGAACCTGAGCGTGGCCGAGGCCATCGAATTTTTCGGGGCGCACCGCAAGCTGCGGCGACCGCTGGAGGCCCTCCATGACACCGGACTCGATTATCTCCGTCTCGGCCAGACCAGCCCGACCCTCAGCGGCGGCGAGGCCCAGCGCATCAAGCTTGTGGCCCACCTGCTCGGCGGCCTGCGGGCCGTCTCGGCGGAGAAGGAGGCGGCTTCCCTTCCCCCTTCGCGCTTCGCACTGCGCGCGCCCAAGCGTGACCTCTTCATCCTCGAGGAACCTACCATCGGCCTGCACATCCAGGATGTCCGGCGGCTGGTCGAGGTGATCCAACGGTTGGTGGATGCCGGACACACGGTGGTCGTGATCGAGCACAACCTTGATCTTATCGCCGAGGCGGACTGGGTGATCGATCTCGGTCCCGAAGGTGGTGCCGGCGGCGGCCAGATCGTCGCGGAAGGCACGCCGGAGCAGGTGGCAAAGGTCAGGGAGTCCCACACCGGGCGCTATTTGAAGGGTCATCTGACGCCAACAAAGTGACAGTGTTCATCACAAGCGTGGCAGTTCCTCCTGCTCCAACCGCGCCGGGTCGGAGACCGGCGCTCCCTCAGCGCCGTTCGTTGTGAGCTGGCGACGAATACTTCGCCGCCGCCAGGTGATTTGCGTGGGCGAGCAGTTCCGGGGCGGGGTTCAGTTCCGTCCACGACACGCGGTGATGTTCGGTGGCCGCCTCGGTCATTGCTTGCTGCCAGGCCGTGCGCTCGAGGCCGCGCGGCAGGGGTTGCACCGATCCCTGGATCAGCAGGCCAAGCTTGTTACGACGCTGCGCTGCGCCGGCCAGTTTGCGGCCCTCGTACAGGAGGTCGTACTGCTCCCAGCCACCGCCAAAGCACTGCCCCGGACCGGTCTGGTCACAACAGGGAGCCAGCTCCGTGGCCAGTCCCACACGCGCAAAGACATCGCGCAACCACAGGTGCATGCGCCGATAGCTTTCCACGGCCCGCGCCTCGTACCAGGCATGGCCCGGAGGCACGGCGACAGAATAGGTCCAGTCGTGGTCATGCGGTACCAGGCCGCCACCGGTGGGCCGGCGCACCAGCGGACGCAGCGGCGTTAGGGCGGCAATTTCGGCGTGATGCTGGAAATAGCCAAAGGTCGCCGCCGGCCCGGTCCAGCCGTAAAAACGCAGCACGGGCCGGCCCCAGCCGGCGCAGTTTTCCAGCAGCGCCTCGTCGAACGCCATGTTCAGCGGCGCCGCCATTGGGCCGGAATCCAGCAGTAACCACGTCTCCGTCACGCGCCGAAGCTCGTCAGGAACGGGTCCGCCGCCAAATGGTTTTATAATTCGCGGGGTTGCCATCCGGGCGCTTGCATGGCAACCAAGCGCCGCACTATGCGAATTCATCGGCCCCTGGGGCTGCTTTTCCTTGCCACCGTCCTGCTTTGGACGGGCTGCAAACCGTCGGAACCGGTCCCCGAGACCCGTTGGCGCTTCGTCGGCGGCACCACGCTCACGTTGCAAACCAACGCGCCGGCCCTGCGTTCGGTGCTTTCCCTGCCGGAATCCGTCGCCCTGCGCGGACCGCTGCTGACCAATGCCGCGCAGCTGCTCTGGGAGTATGCCTCCGGCAAGACCAATGCCCCGGCCGACGCGCTGGCGGCGGCCCAGCCGTTGGTCGCGGATCTGGCCGACCGGCTCAGCATCGGCGAAACCATGCTCTCCGCCTCCGGCTACCGGGAATTTGCCCTCGCCGTGCAAGGCGATGCCGCGCGCGCCCAGGCGTGGCAGGCGGCGTGGCCCAAGTTCATCACCGCCGCCCAGGCCGCCCGGGGCGGCACCCCGGGCAAACCGCAGGTCGCCATCCTTTCCGGCTGGATCGTCGCCGTCTCGGACAGCGGCTTGATCGCGCCCGAAAAAGCCCTGAAGTCGCTGGCGCAGATTCCGGCCGAGCCGCAGGTGGTGCTGCATCTGGAGGCGAAAGTGGCCGGCTGGCCCGCCGGGGCGCTCTCGGTCGCGGTCCGGGACGGCGCTGTCCGCTCGCAGCTGAAGGTCAGCACGGGTGATTCCCTGCCGCAAAAGCTGCCCGCCTGGAAAATCCCGCCGTTTGTGAAGGATCCCCTCGTGGAATTCACCGCCGCACGGGGTGTCACCCCATGGCTGGCACAGCTTCCGTCCATCGCTCCCTTCCTGCAGTCGGCCTCTCCCTCCCAATGGTTCGTGTGGGCCTACGGCGATGTGTCGCTGCAGACCTACGTGGCGGCGCTCACGGAAAACCCGGAAAAACTCATCACCGGCGTCCACGACCGGCTCAAAGACGCGTTCCATCCGGGGCGGACCATGGGCCTGCTTGACTATCAGCCGGACGCCGGTCTGCTCAAACTCACCGGCTTGCCGATCGCCTTTCCGCTGCTCACCGCAGTCCACACGAATGACGCAGCTTACGTCACTTTCGGTGCCTTTGCGACCAGGCCCCGGGTGGTGGACCTTCCGAAGGAAATGGTGGCCCAGGTGGAGCGTGAGAACCTGATGCTCTACGACTGGGAAATCTCGGCGGCCGTGGCCCAGCACTGGAACGCCTTCCGGCAGCTGAACCAGATCGTCCATCTGCTCCCGCTGAACAACCGGACATCAGGCCAACAATGGCTGACGGCCATCACGCCGAAACTGGGCAACTGCGTCACCGAGGCCCTCATTACCGGCGAACATGAGCTGACCGTCACCCGGAATTCGAGCGTGGGCCTGAGCGCGTTGGAGCTGACCGAACTCGCCTGGTGGCTGGATGGCCCGCAACCGTCCCGGCTGCCCCGGCCCACGCCGACTGCCGCCCCCAAGGCTTCGACGGGCCTTCCCAAATCGCCAACCGCCAGTCCGGCTCCGCACAAGTAAGGCCTGCCATGCTCAAGCTGGGAGTCAATATCGACCACGTCGCCACCCTGCGGCAGGCCCGCTACCGTGACGCCACCGGCGAACGGCGGGTGGAGCCCGACCCGGTCGCGGCGGCCCTGGCCTGTGAACAGGCCGGCTGCCACGGGATCACCGCGCACCTGCGCGAAGATCGCCGGCATATTGTCGACCGTGACATCTGGCGGCTGCGGGAGGCGATCCGGACCCGGCTGAACTTTGAGATGGCCAACGCGCCGGAGATCGTGGAGATCGCGCTGAAGGTGAAGCCCGACATTGTGTGTCTCGTCCCGGAACGGCGCCAGGAAGTGACCACCGAAGGCGGCCTGGACGTGGCCGGCCAGCTCTCCGCCATCACAGAAACCCGCAAGCGCCTGAACGACGCCGGCATCGAGGTCAGCCTCTTCATCGCCCCGGATGCGCCGCAAGTCGCGGCGGCGGCCGAATCGGGCGCGCAATTCATCGAGCTCCATACCGGACGCTACGCCGACCATTTCCACCTGAAACGGGAACGCAATGATGAGCTGCAGCGCCTCATCGCCGCCTCCAAACAGGCCCACGGCCTCGGCCTGCGGGTCAACGCGGGGCATGGCTTCACCACGGAGAACATCCCGCTCATCCATCTGGTGCCCCACCTGGTCGAGTTGAACATCGGTCACAGCATCGTCAGCCGGGCCGTTTTCATCGGCCTCGACGCCGCCGTGAAAGAGATCCTCAAGGTGATGGAAGGCTACCCCGGCTGACCGCCCGTCGGCCACGCGACTCCTGTCTCCTGCCTTCTCCCCCTCCCGTATGATCCTCGGCACTGGCATCGATCTGATCGAGGTGGAGCGCGTCGAGGCGTCGTATCAGAAGTTTGGCGAGCGCTTCGTCAAACGCATCCTGCACCCGGACGAGATCGCCTACTGCCTCGCGCACAAAAATCCCGCGCCGTTTCTGGCGGCGCGTTTCGCCGCCAAGGAGGCCGTGAGCAAGGCGTTCGGCACCGGCATCGGGGCGGCCCTGGGCTGGCACGACATCGAGGTGCAGAAGAAGCCCTCGGGCGAGCCGTTCGTCGTGCTGCACGGCAATGGGCTGAAACTGCTCACGGAGCGGGGCGGCCGGATGGTCCACCTCAGCCTGACCCACACCGCAATCCATGCAGCGGCGATGGTCATCCTAGAGGGCTGACGGGCACCAAGTTCCTGCTCGTGCTCAGACGCTTGCTTTTGCTTCTCTCCAACTCGCCCAGTCGTTTGGCGCAAACAAGACAAGCGAGCATATGAGCACGAGCAGGGACTTGTAGGGTGAGCGACTGGAAGAGTTGCGGGGCAGCCACTCATTGGTGACAATCCTTCCTGTCATTGACTTTATGAACAAGACCCCGCTTCGCCTCTTCATTCCCCTGCTCTGCCTTGCCACCGCCCAGGCCCAGGACAAGGCGTTCTACGACAAGATCCAGATCACCGACACTCCGGTGGCGGGGGGCATCCACCTGCTCCAGGGTTCCGGCGGCAACATCGGCGCCAGCGTGGGGCCGGATGGCGTATTGATCGTGGATGACCAGTTTGCCCCGCTGGCCGGCAAGATCCGGGCAAAGCTGAAGGAACTGGACCCCGGCCCGCTGCGGTTCATCATCAACACGCACTGGCTCGGGGACCATACCGGCGGCAATGCCGAGCTCGGCACCGAGGGCTCGATCATCGCGCAGGACAATGTCCGCAAGCGTCTCTCGGCCGAGCAGACCATCGCCGCGTTCAAGCAGACCGTGCCAGCTGCGCCCAAGGCCGCCCTGCCCGTCATCACCTTTGCCGAAAGCCTCTCGGTCCACTTTAATGGCGAGGAAATCCGCGTGCTGCACTTCCCGCATGGCCATACCGATGGCGACAGCTTCGTCTGGTTCACCAAATCCGGAGTGATCCATCTGGGCGACGAGTTCTTCATGGGCGACAAGTCGCCGCGGTTCCCCTTCGTGGACGCCAGCAGCGGGGGCGACGTGCAACAGCTGGCCAAGAACATCGGTGAGGTCATCAAGCTGCTTCCGCCCGACATCAAGATCATCCCCGGCCATGGACCGCTCGGGACGCTGGCGGATCTGAAGGCCTACCACCTGATGCTGACGGAAGGTATCGAATACGTCCGCAGCCGCGTCGCCGCCGGCAAGACGCTCGATCAGATCAAGGCCGAGGGTCTGCCCGCGAAATGGCAGGACTGCGGCACGGGCTTCATCAAGGCCGAGAACTGGATCGAGGAAATCCACTATAGCCTGACCCAGCCGGCCAAATGAACGCGGAGCGGGGAACGCGGAACGCGGAGTAAATGCGGCGCATGGGCAGCCGTTCGTGATTCGAACCTCGCAACTCGAAATTTCTCAGGCACTCACAGGTTCGGGAGTCCGCGAGATCAGCGCGTTTTCCAACGCCAGCCGCAGCCCCTCCATCTGGAGCGGTTTCGACAGGTAGTTGTCCATGCCCACGGCCAGACAGCGTTCGCGGTCACCGGCCATGGCATCGGCGGTCAGCGCGATGATCCGGGGCGGATTCTCCGGCCGGCAGCAGAGGCCGGGGTCCGCCCGGAGCCGCTGGGTGGTCTCATAGCCGTCCATGTCGGGCATCTGGCAGTCCATCAGGATGATGTCATAGTGGGTGCGCTTGACCGCCTCCAGGACTTCCAGGCCGTTGGCGACGGAATCCGCCGAATAGCCGAGCTTCTGCAGCTGCTTCAGGGCGAGCTTCTGATTCACCGGGTTGTCCTCCGCCAGCAGGATGCGGACGTTGGCCTTGGGAATCACCGGAACTTCGGCCCCGGCGACCGGACGCCGCAGACGGGTGGTGTCGCCCGACAGCCGGGCGGGATCCACCGCGAGCACCCGCAACAGCGTGTTGAAGAGGTCCGACTGCTTGACCGGTTTGATGAGACAGCCGGTGATGCCGACGCGAGCCAGCTCGGATTGGGGCGGCCGGCAGCAGAGTGAAGTCTGCAGGATGAGGCGCGGCAGCCGGATCAGGCTGTCCCGCTGGATGAGCGCGGCGAGCATCACGCCATCCATCTCCGGCATCTGCATGTCGAGCAGCACCAGTTCGAAGGGCTGGCCGCTGGCCGAGGCGCGCCGCAGCAGGTCAAGGGCCTCGGCCCCGCTCTCGACCGACTCGGCGGGCATTTCCCAGAGTGAAAGCTGCCGCTGCAGGATCAGCCGGTTGGTCGCGTTGTCGTCCACGATGAGCGTGCGGACACGGGCCAGCTGTTCCGCCGGGAAAGGCGCGCGCACCGCGTTCTTCTGCTTCTCCAGACAGAGGGTGAACCAGAACACCGAACCCCGCCCGGCATCGCTCTGCGCCCCGATGGTGCCGCCCATCAGCTCGACCAGGCGTTTGGAAATGGCCAGCCCGAGGCCGGTCCCGCCAAAGCGGCGCGTCGTCGAGCCGTCGGCCTGGATGAAGGGTTGGAAGAGCCGTTGCAGGGCCTCCTCGGCAATCCCGATGCCCGTGTCCCGGATGGCGACCCGCAGGGTCGCATGGGTGGCCGTTTCCGCTTCCTGGCTGACCTTCACCACCACCTCACCCTGATGGGTGAACTTCACCGCGTTGCTCGCCAGATTGAGGAGCACCTGCCGGAGCCGGCCGGCATCACCACGCAACAGGGTGCAGGCCGGCTCGGCGAACTCGCAGACCAGCTCGATTCGCTTCTCGCCCGCCTGGCTGGACAGCAGATCGATCGTCGTCTCGACCGTCTCGCGCAGGTCAAAGTCCAGCATCTCCAAATTGAGCTTGCCGGCCTCGATCTTGGAGAAGTCGAGAATGTCATTGATGATCGCGAGCAGGGCCTCGCCGCTGTTGCGGACCGTCTGCACGAAATCGCGCTGCTCCAGGTTGAGCGGAGTGTCGAGCAGCAGGTTGCTCATGCCGATCACCGCATTCATGGGCGTGCGGATTTCGTGGCTCATGGTCGCCAGGAAAGAACTCTTGGCCCGGTTGGCCTCGTCGGCGGCTTCCTTGGCGTGACGCAGCTCCTCCTCGGCCGCCTTGCGCTCCGTAATGTCCTCAGAAATCCCGAGCAGATAGATTGGCTGATTGTTCTCGTCGAAGATCGGCACCTTGCGCGTGTGCAGAAGCCGTTTTCCCCGATGCGGCGTCTGGATTGTCTCCTCAGGTATGTCAATCAGCCGGCCGGTCGCCAAGGCCTCGCGGTCCTTGGCGGCGAAGAGGTCCGCCTCCTCCTTCGGCAGGAAATCGTGATCGCACTTGCCGATGACCTCGGCCCGACTGAGTCCGGTGACCTCCTCCGCACCCGCGTTGTGCATGAGCGTGCGCAACGTCTTGGCGTCCTTGAGGAAGACGCTGATCGGCAGGTTTTCGACAATGGATTGGAGGAAGGCGTCGGCGCGCTTGCGCTCGGTGATGTCTTCCGCAATCCCCAGCAGGTAGAGCGGCCGGCCATTCTCGTCAAAGATCGGGACCTTGCGCGTGTGCAGGATGCGCCGGCCCTTGTGGGGAGTGAGCGCTTCCTCCTCCGGAATGTCCGCCAGTTTGCCGGAAGCCAGCACTTCCCGGTCCTTCGCGGTGAACTGGTCCGCCTGCTCCTTCGGAAAGAAGTCATAATCGGAGCGGCCGATGGCGAAGGAACGTTCGATTCCAAACAGCCGTTCCGCCCCGGCGTTGTACATGACCGTCTGGAGCGAGGTCGCGTCCTTGAGAAAGATCCCGATGGGCAGGTTTTCCAAAATGGATTCGAGGAACACCTCGGAACGTTTGCGCTCGGTGATGTCCGTCGCCACGCCCAGCACGAAGTTCGCCTTGCCGTCCGCGCCAATGATGGGGCGCTTCACGGTCTGCAGCCAGACGGTCTGGCCCTTGCGGTTGGTCAGCCGCTCGCCGGTGATGAACTTGTCCTGCAGGGTGTCCATCACCTCCCGGTCATCCCGCTGGAAGCACTTCACCTGCTCGGTGTTCGGGTTGATCTCGGTTTCCAGCCGGCCGACGATTTCCTCGACCTTCTTGCCGTGACTGTCGGCGGCGGCTTTGTTCACCAGAATGAACCGGCCCTCACGGTTTTTGACAAAGATGCGGTTGGGATCGGTGTCGATGACGCAGCGGATGAACTCCTCCTTCTCCCGGATCACCTGCTCGGTGCGCTTGCGCTCTGAAATATCCCGCGCGATGCCCTGCACGCCGACGGCGACCCCGGCACGAAAAACCGGCCGGCTGCTCACCTCGACCTGGATTCGCCGTCCATCCTTGGTGAGCAGTTCAACTTCGAAGGTGGCCTCCTCACGCCGGGCGACCTGGTCTGCCTGACGGGTCAGGTAGAGATCGTGATGCTCTGGGGCGACCACCTGCCGGGCCGTAAGCTTCCTGCCCTCCTCGGACGCATAGCCCAGCAGATGCAGCCCGGCCGGGTTGATGGAGGTGAAGCGCCCCTTCAGGTCGTGCGTGTAGATGAAGTCGTTGGCGTTCTCGAACAGCTCGCGGAAATCGCGCTCAAGGTCGGCCTCCCGCACCACCTGGTTCTGGATCAGTTTCGTCTGCCGCTCAATTTTGCGCCGCATGAGCATGCCCCAGCCAATGGAACCGGCAATGACACAGGCCATGGACCCTACCACGAACAGCGTGCGCGAAAGCGTCCACCACGACGGCGTGGACATCACGGCGACGTCCCCCGGCGAGCTCACCAGGATCCGGAACGAGCGCACGTTGCGCCCCTCATCCAGGGTGGCGGAGTAGATTCCCCGAACCCGGACCACGCTCCCGACCCCGATGTTTCCCAAACGCGCGGCGCCCTCATCGACCCGGTCCAGCACCACATCAAACACGGAGGGAGGGAAATGGATGGTCAGGTTTTCTTCCCGCGCCCGCAGGAAGTGGCCCGCCACCTGGCCGGTCATTTCCACCAGCACACCGGACAGGGCGGCATCCATCGCCTGCTCCCCCAGAATCTTGCGGGGGGTCAGCGGCTGATTGCGCGCCAACCGGATGAGCGTGGCATCCTGCAGCACGGGCAGGCGGTCCACCAGCGTGGGAAAGCCCAGCAGTTCGACCTGATCCCCGGGCTGCAAATCCGTCTCCGGGCGGCTCAGCTGCACGTGCAGCGCATCGGGTCCGTTTTGGATGAAAATTTCCTGGTTGCCCTGCCGGAACGTGACCGTTCCCTGGACCCGATAACGGTGCAGGGTCCGGCTGCCGGTGCGAAAGCGCAGCAGGTCCGAAATCTGTCGGGGCGGCAGTTCCGCGATGGTTTCGCTGCCCGGCTGGAGAATCTCGATCTGTTTCCATTCGGGCACGAGCAGTTGTACGCCTTGGAGCTCGCGTCGCTCGTTGAACTCCGAGGTGACCACCCCGTGCACTTCGACCTCGGCATCCACGTAGTTCGTCGGGGGCGTGCGATCGATCAGGTTCGACATCAGCACCAGCAGCGTCGAATCACCGATCGCAAGCATCAGCTGCGGGCGCCCGTCCTCCTCAAACGATTTTCGGACGACCCCGCGCAGGCTCACCCACTGGCTGTCTTCCTCGCCCGTCAGCAGGGTGGAGAGCTGGACCGGCCGTCGCTCGGGATACGGCGCCGTCCCCAAGCTTCGCACGGACACCACGTGGATGACCGGGGCAAAATCGCCCGGACCGCTGAAACCGGTGACTTCCAGCCTCTTACCGGCCTTGAGGCCGAACTCATTGGTCCGCGGAACATTGAGGTAGATGCCGCCCGAGGCGTCCTGCAGAAACTGCGAGTAGCCCTCCGATTCGGCAAAGGTGACGGTGCCAACCACCTTCACCGGATACCCCCGGGATGCTTCTGATACCGGCAATTCCCGGATGTCGCTGACGCGCGTCAGGGTTCGGAGGCTTGGATTCGGCGCCGTGGGGACCGTGTAGGTGGGCACCGCCGCTGCAGCAGGGCCTGGTTTGGCAGTGTTGTTGCCGGCGGCTGCAGCCGGCGTCTGTGCCAAAGCCCGGCCACAGAGCAGCACGCTGGCCAGCAACAGTGCCAGCCAGGATGCGCCCAGGGTTTTGCCCGGATAATCGTTCACGCCATTTGCCAAATTCTGCACCCCAACTCACACCAACACGCCAGCTTACGACGGCATGGGGCTGCCCATGATACAGCGGCAGCTTTGCAGGGATGGTTGAGAGGGTACCGTTACGGCGGCTTTCGGCCAGTCCTACTTTTGCGGAACTCCATGCCCCACAAGCACCGCGGAATTCTTGGGGTGCCCCCGATTTTTCCTTGGTGCCTTGCGCGCCACTTGGCGGCAGAATGGGCGGGTGAAAATTTCCCACGCCTCCGTTCTGACCGCTGCGCTAGCCAGCCTGTCAGCGTTCGCCACGGACTTCTCGCTCGACGGACGTAAATTTTCGGTGCCCGAAGGCTTCACCGTCACCCGCGTGACCACGACCAACCTGGTCCAGCGCCCCGTGAGTGCCGCCTTTGACGATCACGGCCGGCTGTACGTGACGGATTCCGACGGTTCCAGCGCCGCCCCCGCCGAACAGCTCAAACATCCCGGCTCCCGGATCGTGCGGCTGGAAGATACCGATGGTGACGGCATTTTCGACAAGACCGTCGTGTTCGCCGACAAGGTCATGTTCCCCCAGGGCTGCCTCTGGCACGACGGCTGGGTTTACGCCGCCTCACCCCCGAGCATCTGGCGCTATCGCGACACGGATGGCGATGGCGTCGCCGACCAGCGCGAGGAATGGTTCAAGGGCGGCACGCTCACCGGCTGCGCCAACGACATTCACGGCCCCTATCTCGGACCCGATGGTTACATCTACTGGACCAAGGGCGCCTTCTCCGAACAGACCCACACCCTCGGCAACGGTCGCGTGCTGAAGGACAAGGCCGCCCACATCTACCGCGCCAAGCCCGACGGCTCGGATCTGGATGTGATCATGTCCGGCGGCATGGACAATCCGGTCGAGATCGCCTTCACCCCGGAGGGTGAGGTGATCTTCAGCAGCACTTTTATCGACTTCAGCCAGCCGGGCTTCCGTGACGGCATCGGCCACGCGGTTTATGGCGGGGTCTTCGGCAAGGTGAACGACGTGCTGGACGATGGCCGGGTCAAGCGCACCAGCCCCGAGGTGTTCCACCCGTTCTATCAGGCTGGCCCCGCCGCCGAATGCGGCCTCACCCGCTACGACAGCGACACCTTTGGGCCGGGCTACCGCGACAACCTCTTCGCCACGACCTTCAACCTGCACAAGGTCACCCGTCACATCCTGCGTCCCAATGGCGCGACCTACGCCAGCACCGACAGCGATTTTCTCGCGACCGACGACGTGGATTTCCATCCGACCGATGTGCTGCCCGACGCCGACGGCAGCCTGCTCGTGGTGGACACCGGCGGCTGGTATCGCCTCTGTTGCCCCAGTTCTCAGCTGGCAAAGCCGGATGTGCTCGGGGCGGTGTACCGGGTGAGAAAGGACGGGGCGAAGAAGGTGGAAGATCCATGGGGGCTGAAGCTGGCTTGGAACGGCACGAAACCCGCCGAACTCATTCGGCGCATGGACGATGCGCGGACACCGGTCGTGCAAAGGGCAGTCGCCGAGCTCGCCAAACTCGGCGACGGTGGCGAGGAGACGCCTGGATGGCTCTTTTCCGATCCGAGCGCCTCCTACTCCAGCCAACAGAAAAGAGGCGTGCTCTGGGCGCTGGCCCAATCCAATCCCGCTAAAATAAGCACACCCTTTTCCGTCGCTTTGACGTTCGCTTCCATGGACGCGGACACCAGCGTCCGGCAAACCGCAACCAAAGTGGTTTCTCTGCTTCGTTACGGCAATGAGCAGACCATCCCGTTCGAGGCGCTGACCCAGAATGATCCGATGGAAGTGCGGGTGGCTGCCGAAGCCCTGGGTCGGATTGGTTCGGCGGACGCGATTTGGGGCCAGGCGAAACTGAAGGGGCTTCGGGGATCAGTGGCGTCGGTGCTGATGAATTACCAGTCGAAAGCCAAGATTGAGCGGCGCCAACAGCTTGTTCCCAAAATGATCTTCAACCGACTACGCGCCTCGGATGATCCGGTTCTCGTACACTCCCTCGTCTTCGCCCTGATCGAAATTCACGATCCGCAGGCTACCCGGAAAGGCCTGACAAACAGTCATCCGGCCAATCAGCGCGCCGCCCTGATCGCTCTCGACCAGATGGACGGCGGCGACCTGAAGCCAACCGAAGTCACGCCCTTTCTCAGCGCCTCCGATGAGCCGCTGCGGACGGCGGCGAGTTGGATCCTCGGCCGTCATCCCGAATGGGGTGGCGAGCTCGCCGGCTGGTTCCGTGAGCAATTGACCGCCGCCAATGACGCGGCGCGGTTGGAGGCTCTCAATGCCCGCCTGCCGATTCTCGCGCATGAATCGGCCGGCCAGGAATTGCTCGCCGATGCCATCATCAAGCCCGCCTTCCGACCGTCCACGCGGGTCGCCGCGCTCGGTGTCATCGCCAACGCCGACCTGAAAGATGCGCCCGCTGGCTGGCGCAATGCCGTACTGACCGCTCTCAATCCGCCTTCCCGGGAGGTCGCTGCGGCCATTCACGCCGCACGGAGCCTGAACGCGGATCCCGCCATCGCCGCCGCGCTGCTCGCCACCGGGCGCGATCAGGTCCAGCCCGCCGAACTCCGGCTCAGCGCGTTGGCCGCCCTGCCCGCCGGCTCGGCACTGGCGGGCACGGAATTTGAGTTTCTCCGGCCTCAGCTGGCCGCTGCCAACAGCCCGGTCCTTCGCGCCACCGCCGCCGACGTGCTCTCCCGGGCCAAACTCGACGGCATGCAGTTGGCCGCACTGACCGAGGATCTGAAGTCCGCCGGCCCGCTCGAGTTGAACCGGCTGCTCACGGCCTTCGACGGCGGTGGCGATGACGCGCTGGGTCAGAAACTGGTGGCGGCGCTGCGCGGCGCAAAGGGGGCCAAGGCCCTCAACTCGGGACAGCTCCGGGCCCATCTGGCGAAGTTCCCCGAAGCCACCCGGCAGGCCGGCGAAAGCTTCCTGGCCTCGTTGGACGCCAGTGCGCCCAAACAGGCCGCCCATCTCGACGCGCTGCTGGCCGACATCGCCAAGCTCACCGGCGACGTGCGGCGGGGACAATCGCTCTTCAACGGACCGAAGGCTGCCTGCTCCACGTGCCACCGCATCGGCTACGTGGGGGGCAACGTCGGCCCCGAGTTGACCAAGATCGGCGAGGTCCGCAGCGAACGCGACCTGCTGGAGAGCGTCGTCTATCCCAGCGCGAGCTTTGTGCGCAACTTTGAGCCGACGACCGTCTCGCTCAAGGACGGCGAACAGGTCAATGGCATCATCAAGCACGAGACGCCGGACGAACTCACCCTCGTCACCGGCCCCGGCCCCGAAGTTCACCTGCGCCGCAGCGACATCGCCGAGACGCGTCCCGGCACGCTGAGTGTCATGCCCGGGGGGTTCGACGAACAGCTCACCCGCCAAGAACTGGCCGACCTGCTCTTCTTCGTGAAGACGGTCCGGTGGCGGTAATTTCGCTGAAAAGCAGGCGGAAAACCCTTGCGATGAGAGACCAATCCGCCCCGTCAACCAAAGAGAACCAAAAAGAGGGCTTGCAGATAGGACGCGCAGACGGCAATTTTCGCGCTCCTTTTAAGGGAACGTCCGGTCGTATAGCGGCCAAGTTGTAGATTTTTATGGTCAAGATTCGTCTGAAACGCGTCGGAGCGAAGAATAATCCGGTATACCGTGTGGTTGTGGCCGATGGCCGCAGCCCGCGTGATGGCAAGTTCATCGAGGAACTGGGCACGTATCATCCTGTCAAAAAGGATGAGATCAATTTCACGCTCAATCTGGAGCGCGCCAAGTACTGGGTGGGCGTGGGCGCCCAGCCGAGCGAGACGGTCGCCAGCATGATCAAGAAGGCCACCAAGGCCGCTGCGGTCGCCGCCTGAAAAGGTGGTCCGCGCTCTGTTTCATGCAGGAATTCGTCGAATTTGTGGTGAAGGGGCTGGTGGACCAGCCCGACGCCGTGGAGGTCACGCCCGTGGAAAAAAACGGGTTGACCGTCTTTGAGCTGCGGGTCGCGCCGGATGATGCCGGCAAGATCATCGGCCGGCGGGGCACCACCATTCAGGCGATCCGTTCGCTGGTACAGGTCGGGGCCCAGAAGCGCGGCGTGCGCTGCACGCTGGATCTGGTCGAGGACTGACCGCCTTACGGCCGGCGCGGACGGACAGGGCCGCGCGCAAATGCCGATGAAGATCGATGTTTTAACCCTGTTCCCCGGCATGTTCGCCGGTCCGCTGGACGAAAGCATAGTCGGGCGGGCTCGAACGGCGGGCATCCTCGATCTGAGGATACGGAATTTGCGGGATTGGACGCACAACCGTCACAAGACGGTGGACGACTCTCCCTACGGTGGCGGGCCAGGAATGGTCCTCAAGCCGGAACCGCTCTTTGAAGCAGTCGAAGCCCTCAAGGCTGAACGTGGCCCGGAGATGAAGGTGATCCTCACCTCCCCCTCCGGCCGGATGTTCACGCAGGAGATCGCGCGCAATCTGGCCCGCGAGCCGTCCGTGCTGCTCGTCTGTGGCAGCTACGAGGGATTTGACGAGCGGGTGCGCGAGCACCTGGCGGACGACGAACTCAGCATCGGCGACTACGTGCTGACCAACGGGGCCCTGCCCGCGATGGTCATCATCGACGCCGTGACCCGGCTGCTGCCGGGCGCCCTCGGCGACGAGGCGAGCAGCGAGGACGAGTCGTTCAGCCATGGGCTGCTCGAGTATCCGCACTACACGCGGCCGGTCGAATTCAGGGGCTGGCGCGTGCCGGAGATTTTGCAGTCGGGCAACCATGCCACCATCGAGCGATGGCGGCGGGCGCAGGCGATGAAACGAACCGCCGAACGCCGGCCCGACCTGTGGGAAAAGTTGAAGTGGGCCAGGCCCGCAAAATAAAATTTAGGAACGAGCCATGAACAAAGCAGCACTGTTTGACAAGATTGAGTCGGAGCAATACCGCAAGGAACCGCTCAAATTTAACGTGGGCGACTCCGTCCGCGTCCACACCAAGGTCGTCGAAGGCGACAAGGAACGCGTCCAGGTCTTCGCCGGCGTCGTGATCGGCATCCGCGGTCACGGCATGAACGAGACCTTCACCGTCCGCCGCATCAGCTACGGCGAGGGTGTCGAGCGCATCTTCCCGCTGCACTCCCCCCGCGTGGACAAGGTCGAGGTCGAGCGCGCCGGCAAGGTCCGCCGCGCCAAGCTCACCTACCTGCGCAAGCGCGTCGGCAAGGGCGCGATGTTCGTCAAGGAAGCCGGCCAGGAAGCCGCCGCTGCCGCCAAGTAATCCGCATTTTCACCGGCAAGGGCGAGGCTTTGGCCTCGCCCTTTGCTTTGGTCTGGCGATCTCGGACAAATCTTAATCCTAATCTTCCTCTTAATCGTAATCCCAAGAAGTAGGGTGATTAGGATTAAGATTACGATCAAGTTCAGAAAAGAGAGTCCCCTCCGGCTCCTGTTTTCCTGTTTTCCAGATTCAAAATCCGGTCTCCTAACTCCCGCCATGCGTTGCCTCGTGACTGCCGGCCCCACTTGGGAACCCCTCGACCAAGTCCGCCGGCTCACGAATTTCTCCACGGGCAGCCTCGGCGGTCAGCTCGCAAACCATCTCGCCGAAGCCGGGCACACGGTGACACTCCTGCTCAGCGAAACCGCGACTTGGCGCAGTCCGCTGGCAGCAGTCCGGGTTGAACCGTTTTCGACCACGGAATCCTTGGCCCAGCGCTTGGAAGCGCAGGCCGCAAAGGAAGCGGTCGTGATTTTTCATGCGGCGGCCGTCAGCGATTTCACCGGGGGCCAGGCCTTCGATCGAAATGGGGACGGCCGGCTGATCCCGCTTTCGGCAGGGAAGCTCTCCACCCGCAGCGGCAACCTGATCGTCGAGCTGCATCCGACCCCGAAACTCCTGCCCCGGCTCCGCGACTGGTTTCCCCAAGCCTTCATCGTGGGCTGGAAATTCGAAACCGACGGCACCCGCACCGAGGTGCTGGCGCACGTCGTCAGGCAGTTTGAGGAGGCCGGCAACGACCTGTGCGTCGCAAACGGCCCGGCCTATGGCGCGGGTTTCGGGCTGGTCGAACCTTCGGGCCGGCACACGCCCCTGCCCGACCGTGCCGCGCTGTTTGCCGCGCTGTTAAAAAATGTCACGCTGGCCGGTCACAACTTCCCCCTCGTCACGTCCCTTTCCGCTTCCTAACGTCCGCCCCCTATGTTCGAAGTCACGCGCGCAAATGTGGATGCCCTCGCCTCCAAGCTGGGGCAGTTGCGCAAGTTCGTGGACCTTCCCGGCGTCCAGAAGCGCATCGCCGAATGCGAGTCGCAGATGGCCTCCGACACCTTCTGGAACAATCAGGAGGTCGCAAAGAAGGTCATCGAGGAGGTCAATGGGCTGAAGAAAAAGGCCGAGCCGCTGGTGAGCTTCGCGCGCCGGCTTGACGACGTGAGCGTTCTGCTCGAACTCGGCGAGGCCGAATCCAGCGCCGGACAGGACGCGGTCCAGAAGGAGGCCGACGCCGAGCTCGTCGCCCTGAACAAGACCGTGGACATTTTCGAGCTGGAAGTGCTGCTGACCGGACCGCACGACCATCGCAATGCGATCTTCAGCATCCAGTCCGGCGCGGGCGGCACCGAGGCGCAGGACTGGGCGGAGATGCTCTCACGCATGTACGGCCGCTGGTTCGACGCCCGCGGCTGGAAATGGGAGATCACGGACGCCCTGGCCGGCGATTCCGCCGGACTCAAAAGCGTGACCTTCCGCGTCGAGGGCACCAACGCCTACGGCTTCTGCAAGGCCGAACGTGGTGTCCACCGGCTGGTGCGCATCTCCCCCTTCGACTCGAACAAGCGCCGTCACACCAGCTTTTCCAGCGTGGATGTCATTGCCGAGATCAGCGACATCAGCGAGAGCGACATCGTGATCCCGAAGAGCGAGATCCAGCGCGACACCTTCCGCTCCGGCGGCAAGGGCGGGCAGAATGTGAACAAGGTAGAGACTGCCGTTCGCCTCACGCACTTGCCCACGGGCCTCGTGGCCGCCTCGCAGGCCCAGCGCAGCCAGGCGCAGAACGAGGCCACCGCGATGGCCATGCTCGTCTCGAAACTCTTCGCGCTGAAGCTCGACGAGGCCAAGGGCGAGATGGAGCGCTTCTACGGTGAAAAGGGCAGCGTGAGCTGGGGCAACCAGATCCGCAGCTACGTCTTCCAACCGTATCGCATGGTCAAGGATCTCCGCACCAACGTGCAGACCAGCAACGTACAGGGCGTGATGGATGGCGAACTCGATCCCTTCGTGAACGGCTGGCTCCGTGCGGGGCAGCCGCTGAAGCGTATTCCGGGGCTGAAGGATGAGGAGGATTAAGCCGCCTTGACTCGCCCATTGGCGGCGACGACAAACAACCCATGAATCGAGACCTCATCCGCGAGCAGATCCAAGGTGTCGGCCCCTTCATCGTCCGCACTTCTGATGGCAAAGAATACGAAGTGCCGCATCCGGAGTTTGTGATGGTCGGCCGCTACAACCTGGTCATCGAGAACGCCAGAGGCGTCATGGTCATCATCGACCCGCTGCACGTCGTCTCGATCCAGTCTTCAACAAAGCGCCAATCTCAGTCTGCTTAACCGATGCAAGCCGAACCTTCTGAGATGCTGCAGGGAACAGTTAGTTTCCCGCTTCGGGCGCACTGGCGACTGAATCGAGCCAAACTTCCTGGCTGGGAAAGACTACTTCCGGCTTGGATTCGGATTCACTCAGCTTACACAGATGCATTCACTCCGAATGACCGTGAACTGTCACTCTACTACAAGGAGAGGCCGCAAGTAGGGTTCTTAGCCTCTGCTGCTTTCGCTGCAGGAGGAGTCGCTTTAGAAGAATGGGGAACCGAAAAAACTGGGGGTTATGGAAGAAACGACCTCTGGATTCGTTTATGCCCTCAAACTGAAACTGAAGACTATGCGATTGAGGCCAAACACAAATGGGTGGGCTTCCCTAGCGAGAATGACCGCGAATGGTGTAATAAAATCCGATCCCTTCATGACGAAGCCATAGACAGTGCCAAAAAGCTTAAGCCCGACGGGAAAAATGTTGCTGTTGGATTTGCTTCAATAAGCTGCGACACCATAAATGAGTCCGTTCTTAAGCTATTAGCAGAAGATTGGTGGGAGCATCTGTTTAAGGACGGAGCCTTTGAATGCTCAAGCACCCCGGACGGCATTGCAATTGTATGGCTCGGGCCTACCTCTGCTAATTCCTATAGCGAAACAGGAAAAACCACCACGATAGCATTGGTAATTACAGCCAGTCTTATTACTTGAGACAAACCTAGCGTTAGCTGATGACCATCCTCGACACCATTGTCGTTCAGAAACGCGTTGAAGTCGCCCGGCTGCCGGCGGGCCCGGTGGCCGCCTACCAGTTGCGCGAAGCCATCCAGCGGCGCGGCGACGGCGTGCGGGATTTCTTCGGGGCGCTGGCAAACCCGCGTCGCGGTGATGTCGGCCTGATTGCCGAGGTGAAGAAGGCATCGCCTTCGCTCGGCATCATCTGTCCGGACTTCGATCCCGTCCGCATCGCCCGGGAGTACGAGGCCGCCGGGGCGAGCTGCCTGTCGGTGCTCACCGACGAACAGTTTTTCCAAGGTTCGCTGGAGTACCTGAAGGCCATCCGTGCCGCCGTGTCGGTGCCGTTGCTGCGGAAGGATTTCATCATCGACGAGCGCCAGATCCTCGAGGCCATCGAGTGGGGCGCGGATGCCATCCTGCTCATCGTTGCGATCCTCACAGACGATCAGCTTTCCCATTTTCATGCGCTGGCGGATGCCGCCGGGCTCACGGCGCTGGTGGAGGTTCACGACGAGGCGGAACTGGAGCGCGCCCTGAAGTGCGGTGCCCGGCTCGTGGGCGTGAACAACCGCGACCTGAAGACCTTCAAGGTGGACCTCGCTACAACCGAACGATTGGCCACGAAGCTCTTCAATTCAGACCTTGAAACACGCGCTTCGCACCTCCTCGTGGCCGAAAGCGGCATCCACTCCCGAGCGGATGTGACCCGGCTCAAGGCCTGCGGCGCCCGGGCTATCCTCGTCGGCGAATCGCTGATGAAGACCGGTGACATCACCGCCAAGGCGGGCGAACTGCTGGGAGTCCGATAAGTTCGGCCGAAGCAGCCGAACTCATTTCCCATTCGAACGGATGGCGGTGCGGTCGTTCCCGGCCGCACCCGGTTTAGGCGGGGCGACACGGCGACGCGGCTTGGTCGAGGCCGAGCGGAAGGTCACCGGCCCGCGACCGGTGCGCGCAAACGGCACACGATTGCGGGCGATGGCCTCCTCAATCAGGCGTGCGACCGCCGGATGAGCGAGTGTGGACGCGCCCTCCAGCTGGATCCAGCGCACCTGCTTGCCAGACCCCCGTAGCAATTTCGCCGGATCCGGCAGTTCCTTGCCTTGGTTGAAGCACAGCCGGACACCGTCCGCATCCGCACGGATGGCAAATACTCCCTCGTAGCCGTGCTCGTTTGGTGAGAGGCTGATGACGACAAAGTCGCGGTATTCGTACACCACCTCATGGGCGGTGGGCAGGCGCTTTCGGAGACACCTTCGCACTGCGCCAACGAGCTGTTCATGCGCAGGTGAGAACTTGGCGACCAGCCCACGCAAGTGCGCTTCCGCCAATCGTCGCGCCACCGCAGACTGGTTATCCGGCTGTGAAGTGCTCATGACTTGAAGGTCTGACTAAAGCTCCGAGGCCCGGAACTCAAGACCCGAGACCCGAGACCCCGGACCCGTCCCGTTCACCCCTTCTTCTTCCCGGTCTGCAGCTCATGCACGATGTCCTTCACGCCATAGACCTTGGACAACGCCTCGATGATCGCGCTGCTGTGGACGCTCAGCGCCCGCGCCTGCACATCGTCATAGGCGAAATCGAGCACGAGGCTCTGGAGGTTGCCGTCGAAGATGATGCCGACGAACTCGCCTGCGCGGTTCACGACCGGACTGCCCGAGTTGCCGCCGATGATGTCCGCCGTGCTCACGAAATTGAACGGGGTGTTCAGGTTGAGCGCGTCCTTCTTCTTCACCCAGCGGGCCGGCAGATCGAACGGCGGCTGGTTCTTCATGTCGGCGCTGCGCTGGTAAAGGCCGGCCAAGGTGGTCAGGGCGGGCACCTTCACGCCGTCTTCCTCGTAACCGGATACAGGGCCGTACGACAGCCGCAGCGTGAACGTGGCGTCAGGATACTTGCCCGTGCCTTCGAGCTTGAACCGCGCGCGCGCGATGGCGGCCTGCGCCTGCTGTTTCACCTCGTCCTGCGCCTCCATGGTCTTGCGCAGCTCGCGCGCTTCGCCGTCCACGAGGCGGGCCAGCTCGATCAGCGGATCCTTGGCCGCCTCCACCGCCGCAGCACCGCCTTCGTACAATTTCTTGCGGAACGCCACGTCGCGCACCTTGGTCGTGCGGATCAGCTCGGCGGCGCGTTCGCGCGGGGATTTTCCGGCCAGCACCTGCTGCACCACCGGGTCGGCAAAGCCGAGCTGCTCGGTGAGAAAAGCCAGCGAGTCCGCCAGACGCAGAGTCTCGTAATCCTCGTAGATCGGCTTGTCGGAGAAGAGGCCGAGCTCGAGCGACAGCTTCTCGGAATCGGTGAATTCCTTCAGGCGCTCGCCGTTCGGCTTGGGGCGCTCCTCCCCGGCGCGCAGGAGCGTGCGGGCAATGGCGAAACTCTCGCTGCCAAAGCCATGTTCGCCCTCGATCAGGCGGTACCGCAGCGCGTGCTGCTTGATGACCGCCTGCGCCGCCGCGATTTTGTCATAGGCGGCGGCGGCCTCGGCAAATTCGCCATTCACGGCGAGCCGGGTGCGGAACGTCTGCTCGGCGGCGGCCTTCTTGCCCATGAACACGGGATCCTGCAGGCCGGCGATGCCGCCCTCGCGGGCCTTGCGCGAATTCTGGACGCCAAAGAAGTCCTCGCGGGCCCGCCGGGCGTTTTCCTCGCTCCGGCCGCTCCAGGCGGTCAGCAGCGAATCCAGCCGGCGCAGGCGGGACAGCGTGTAGGGAAACTGGACGTCGCGCAGGTATTCCATCTCCGCCGTCGTCAGCAGCCGGTCGGTGCGGCCCGGATGGCCGGACACGAAGGTCAGCTCCCCGTCCGCCGCGCCGGCCTTCGACCACTTCAGGTAGTCTTTGACCTTGATGGGCTTGCCGTCCTCGTAAACGCGGAACAGGCAGATATCGAGGTCGAAGCGAGGGAACTCGAAGTTGTCCGGATCACCGCCGTAAAAGGCGATCTGCTGCTCCGGCGCGAAGACAAGCCGCACGTCGGTATAACGCTTGAAGCGGTAGAGATGGTACGCGCCGCCCTGATACAGAGTGATCACGTTGGAGCGGAGACCGGTCTTTTCCAGCGACTCCTTCTCAATCTCCGAAGTCACCTTACGCCGCGCCTTGGAGGCTTCCTCGGGAGTCGCCTCGGCGGGCACGCCGGCATTCACCCGCGCCGTGACGTCCTCGATGGACTGGAGGACGTTCAGCTCGAGGTCCACGCAGGGCAGCTCCTCGGCGGCCGTCTTGGCGTAGAAACCGTCGCGGAGGTAGTTCTTTTCCTTGGAGCCGACCTTTTGCAGTGCATCGGCGCCGACGTGGTGGTTCGAGATCGCGAGCCCGTCCTCGCTCACAAAGCTGCCCGAGCCGCCGGAATTGAAGCGCACCGACGATTTCTGCAGGTGCTCCAGCCAGGCGTCCGTCAGGTCAAAGCCATACTTCTCCTTCAGCTGCTGGCGCGGCGGGTTGTTGTAGAGCCACATGCCCTCGTCGGCACGGGGATTCAGGGGAAGGGAGAGAACGGCGGCGGCCAGCGGGACAAGAGCACGGAGCTTCATGGTATGAGTTGGGAAAACAAACCGTTACCAAACTGTGACGGGAAAGGTGGCGCGTTGATGGCTGATTTCCAGCGGGAATTGCGGGCCGCGAAAAACCGTGGGCGAAAATCATCACTCCAGCGTACCGACGCTTCCAACATCGCGTGGGACGAGTGAGCCAGTAGGTCTGTAGGTCAGTGGGTCAGTGATCGCTGAATACTGATTTCCTGACACACTGGCTCAGCCCCACCAATGGGTGAACAGCGGCGCGTAGAGCAGGGCCGGAAGGTAATTTGCCAAAGGCACCTTGCGGCCCCCGACCACAACGACGGCAATCGTCGCGACGATGAATCCGCCCGCCACGTTCAGGCTGTCCTTGAGCGCAGCGTCGTGCAGCAGCGGCTCCAGGGCGCGCGCTCCCAGAGTCAGCGTCCCCTGATAGGCCAGCACGGGTAGCGCCGCCAGCAGCGGGCTCCAGCCGTAGGTCGCGACGAAGCCCATGGTCGCCAAGCCATCCATCACCCCCTTGAGCGCCAGCGTGCGCCATTGGCCATCCACACCGTCCTGGATCGAACCCAGGATGGCCATCGGCCCCACACAGAAGAGCAGCGTGCAGGTGACGAAGCCTTCGCTCGGACTCACCGTGCCCGGAGTCGCGGCGGCATCCTGCTGAAACCGCTCACGGGTCCAGACCCCGAAACGATTCATGCCCCGTTGCAGGCGCAGGAACCAGCCGGTCAGGCTGCCCAAGGAGAGCGACAGCAACGCGATGCCCAGCTGTTTGACCGCATGGCCCAGTGGTCCTTGCAGTCCCTGCCAGACCATGGAAAAGCCGGCGTAAATGACGAGACCGGCGAGGCCCAGACGCAACCGTTGCTGAACCTGGGGTGTGAGGTGACGTGCCAGGGTCAGCCCGGCAAGGCCGCCCACCACGATTCCCGCCACGTTCAGGATGGTCCCGATCACGACCGGACAGTCCCGCGAGTTCCGCACGAATTCAAACCCAGTTCCGGCATGAACAAAAAAGAAACGAAGGAACGAAGAAGAAGTTCAACCACTGATTCACACTGATGGAAACCAATACAAGACAGCACCCAAGAAGCGCTGATCGGAGCAGATCAGTGTCGATCAGCGGTTAAAGATTTTGATCCCTACCTCACCGCGTCGCCGTTTCCGCGTGGGATATTTGCCGCAGTGTAGAGCGCGACGAAATCGTCCGCGGTCAGCGGCCTGGGATTAAAATTCACCGTCCACTGGCGGGCGGCCTCGGCGGCCAGTTGCGGGATCCGGGCGGCATCCACGCCCGCCTCGGCCAGGGAGCGGGGAATGCCGGCGAAGTTCAGCAGTGTCTCAATCCGGGCAACCAGCGCCGCGACGCAGGCGTCCAGCCCATCATCGAGACTGGCGATCTCCGTCACGCTGGCCAGCTCGGCATAGGCCTGACGGGCCGCGTCGCTGCCGGACGCGTTCACCCGGATGACGTGCGGCAGCATCAGCCCCACGGCTGCGCCATGGACGACCCCAAAGTCGGCCGTGAGCGGGTTCGCGGCGGAATGCGCCGCGCCCAGCATCGAACTCTCGATCGCCAGGCCGGCGAAGGCCGCCCCCAGGAGCATCCGGCCCCGGGCATCAAGATCGCGCGGATTCGTCAGCACGCGCAGCAACGCGGGCACCAGCAGCCGGAAGGCGCTCCGCGAATACATGGCGGAAACGGCGTTACGTTTCGTCGTCACGGCGGTTTCCACGGCGTGGGCGAGCGCGTCGATGCCGGTCATCGCTGTCACGCGCGGCGGCTGCGAAACCGTGAGTTCGGGATCCAGCACCGCGATGCGCGCGGCCGCCTTCGGATCGAGGCAGGCCATCTTCTGGTGCGTCGTCTCGTCGGCGATCAGCGCGGCGCTCTGGCATTCGCTGCCGGTGCCGGCGGTGGTCGGGATGGCGATGAGCGGCAGCAGCGGTTTTGTGGCCTTGCCGACTCCCCAGTAATCCTGGATGCGCCCGCCATTGGTGAGCAGGAAGTTGGTGCCCTTCGCGGTGTCCATCGAGCTGCCACCGCCCAGGCCGACCAGGAGATCGGCCCCGAAGGCCTGCGCCGCCGCGAGACAGCCCGCCACGTCCGCCGTGGTGGGGTTTTCGTGAACGTCCGCAAAGACGGTGACTTCCAGGCCCGCCCGCCTCAGCGAGGCGCAGGCGCGCTCCACGTGGCCGGCCGCCACAATACCACGGTCGGTGACAAGGAACACGCGGGAGCCGCCGGTTTCGCGGGCGAGCTCACCGAGACGGTCCAGGGTGCCGTTGCCGAAAACGAGCCGGGTGCGGGGTGACTGGTCAAACGGAGCCAGCGGGATGGGCAAGGTTTCGGACGTCATGCGCGCGGCGTAAGACTCACGACTGGAGCGTGATGTTCAAGTTCGGTTGCGGGGTTTTGTGCGGCGGCGATGGCAGCAGCATAGCCTTCGCGATACGTCGGAAAAGCCGGAATCCAACCCAGCGCACGCAGCTTGCGGTTGCTAACGCGCTTGTTGGTAAGGCCACGTTTGCGCGTCGCATTCTCGGCCTCGGTGGCAAACGGCGGCAGCGGCCGGCCCAACTGCGCGGCGTTCCAGGCGAGGAAATCGAACTGTGACACCGGCAGGTCATCGGCGCAGTTGTAGATTTCGCCGGGCCGACCGCGCTCCAGCGCTGCGATGAGGGCAGTCGCGACGTCGTCACGATGAACCATGTTCATCAGTCGGGAGCCATCCCCTGCGATGCGGGCTTCTCCGGCGAGCAACTGATGGAAGAGATGGCCCCGACCAGGTCCGTAGATACCGGCGACCCGCAGGATTATGGCGGGAAATTGCCGCTCACGATGGGCAGCGAGCAGGAGGTCTTCCGCATCGCGCAGCAGGCGTCCGGTTTCACTCGTGGGCTCCGCAGGCGAAGCTTCATCCACTTCGCTTCCGTCATTCTGCGAATACACGCTGGTGCTGCTGGTATAGACGTATTTGGCGACCGGCTGCGTACTGAGCCAGGCCAGCACGTGGTGGGTGCCTTCGAGATAGACGCTCCGGTACTCCGCCGCACCACCGCGTGAGGAGGAGACAGAATTCACGACCCAATCGAAGGGGCCGGGCAGACGGGCCAGCAGTTCGGCTTGGGTGATGTCACCGACCAGGGGACGGATGCCCGCCGACTCGAGCTCAGCCGCCGCCCCGGCCGAACGGCGCAGGCCGAAGACCGAATGACCGGCTTCGACCAGGCGGCGACCGGTCGCCACGCCAACATAGCCACAGCCGATCAGCAGGACTCTCCGGGCAGAGGTGAGAGACATTTCGCGGAGTATCGTCACACCTCGGAAAATTCGCAACCCACACGGAGAAATCAGCTTGCAGGTTGGCGGGAGACTCTGAATAAACAGGAACCATGAAAATGAGCCCAAGGAGTTCTTATCAGCGTCAGTCTTTTGCCATGATCGTGGCCTTGGCCGGCTGTTTGGGGATGAGCCAAGCCCTCGCCCGAGTGGTGACCGTGAACACCGCCGACAATGCAGACCCCGCCGGCAACGCGAATACCTCGCTGCTGGAAGCCCTCCAGGGGTTGCAGGACGGCGACGTAATCCAGTTCAACCTCCCGGGCGCCGGACCGCACCTGATCAAGACGCCAACGAAAGGCTATCCTCTGATCACTGTTAGCAATGTTATCATCGATGGCTACAGCCAGCCGGGCGCGACCGCGAACAGCAACGGCATCCTCGGGGGAAACAATGCGAACATTCAGGTTTATCTGGATTCCACCGATGCCACCCTCTCGGGCGATCCCGCCCTTCCCGACGGGAATTCGACCCGCCTGACGGATTATTCGGGCTACGGCGATTCGGAGAACGCCATCCTCGGTCTGGTCGCGGCCAGCCATGTCCAGATCAAGGGGCTGGGCTTCCTTTCGCACCAGACTTCCGGCGAGACCGCCAATCCCGCCATTTACTGCGTCGCGCTGGTGAACGGTTCGGAGGATTGCCGGATTCAGGGTTGCCGGTTCGGCCTGGACCCCGACGGCCATACGATCCGCGGCAGCTCGGCCGCTGTGGCCGCCTTCCGCTACAGCGGCGACAACGGGTTTGTTTACTCTTCCGGCCTGGTGTTCGGCACCGATGGCGACGGCGTGGATGATGTGAAGGAGTTCAACATCACCACGGGCATGCACATCGCCCTGGCCATCGAGCTGCCGCACGCCAAGATTTCCGGCAACTACTTCAACGTGCTGCCGGACGGCAAGACGTTCGTGAACGTCAACGACATCCAGCAAAGCCTGACGGATGCGGGCCGCAGCGGCGGCGATGCCAGCGTGGAAAACCTGGAGAACGGCCGGGAGCTGGAAGGCACGGTCATCGGCACGGACAGCGACGGCATCAGTGACGCGAATGAGCGCAACATTTTCAACACCGCCGCCTACGACCATCTGCTCGAATTTTACAGCGGCACCGCCAGCGAGCTCGTGGTGGCCGGAAATTACTTTGGCGTCGGCGTCGATGGCATTTCAGCGCCCACGCCCGCCATCGGGGCCACACCCAATCTGATCGCACTGCCCGACAGCGGCAGCCTGCGGCTGGGCTCGGATTTTGACGGCGTGGCTGACGCACTCGAAAGCAACCTGATCGTGGGGATTCCCGGCCCCCAGTTGGTGGACGCCGGCAAGACCCTCACCATTCTCGCACGTGGCAACCGGATCGTGAACTGCGGTTTTGCCGCCTTTCCGTTTGCCGATGGGAGCAATGGCCGAAACTACGCTGACTATTATGCCGCCGCGCTGCTCGACCCAACGACCCCGACTCCGACCATCACCGGCTACACCAACGGGATACTCAGCGGCACGCTTCCCGCCGTCAGCACCGACCTCTATCCGCTCTCCGAAGTGGATATCTATCTGACCGATCCCGCCTCGGACACCAACAACCTCACCCTGCCTGGTACCTATCTGAAATCGTTCCGCGACAACGGCCCCACCGACACCGATGCCGCCCAGAACCAGTTCAGCTTCAATCTGTCCTCAGTTTCAATCCCACCGGGATCAAAGCTGGTTATCGCCGCCAATTATTCCACCGATACCAACGGCTTCGGCTTTGCCGGGACGCCGATAACCGGGCCGCTGTCGGCGCCATTCGCCGTTCCCGGCTCCACCGGGATCAGCTTCAGCCCGCCGACGGTCGGGCCTTCGGGGATTACGCTGGCCTGGACCGGTGGGACGGGGCCGTTCCTCGTGCAGGGCAAACTGGGCCTGACCGACACGTGGATTGACCTGATCACCACCTCGCAGCCAACGGCGACGATCCCGCTGGCCGGCTTCAGCGGCTTCTTCCGCGTTGTGGATGGCACCACGAAGACGGTGAAGCTTTTCCGCGCGACCCTGAACGGGGCCAACGAACGCCCGACACCAATCGCGACACCCGCTACCGGCACCGGCCTCCTGGCTCTCGACGGGCTGACCGTCAACTACGTCGTGAGCTACCAGAATCTGACCTCCGCCCCAGTCGCCTACCACCTGCATGGGCTGGGCACGGCCGATCAGGCGGTTGGGGTGAAGTTCGCTTTGGTGCCGGTGGGAAGCCTCAGTGCGGCCAACGGCCAGTTCGCGGGCCAGAGCACGGTGGATCAGGCCACGGCGGACGGAATCGCCGCCGGCCAGACCTACTTCAACATCCATACGGTCAATAACGGCGGCGGCGAGATTCGCGGACAAGTGCTGCCTTGACCTGCGGCGGGTGAACCGGGCACATTCTTCCGCGCACCCCCTTTATAAAGTTTTCCGGCGCCGAGTGGCGTCGGTTACGGCGGGCTTGGGCGATGAAACCGTGTGTCATCCCCAAGCCCGCTTTCTTTTTCCCTGCGGGCCGACCTTGCCCCTTGTCATCCGGCTGTCCCCCGCCATTCTCCGCGCCGCACTATGCTGAAAGCCGGAATCGTCGGGCTGCCCAATGTGGGCAAGTCCACCCTCTTCAACGCCGTCACCCGCACCCGCAAGGCGCAGGCGGCCAACTACCCGTTCTGCACCATCGATCCCAATGTGGGCATCGTGACCGTGCCGGACGAACGGCTGCAGGTGCTCCAGAAGATCGCCAAGACGAACGTGGTCATTCCCGCCGCGATCGAGTTCGTTGACATCGCGGGGCTCGTGAAGGGCGCCAGCGCCGGCGAGGGCCTGGGCAACAAGTTCCTTACCCACATCCGTGAGGTGGATGCCATCGTGCAGGTCGTGCGCTGCTTCGAGGATGCCGACATCCATCACGTGGCCGGCAATGTGGACCCGGTGCGGGACATCGAGACGATCACCACCGAACTCGTGCTGTCCGATCTCGAGGCGGTGAAGAAGCGGCTGCAGAGCGTGGCCAAGGATGCCAAGCGGGGCGACAAGGTGGCGCAGGCCGAGGAGGCCGTCCTGAAAAAGCTGGAACCGCATCTGGATGCCGGCAAACCCGCGCTCACGCTGGAGCTGACGCCCGAAGACAAGGCGATCTCCCGGCTGTTCTGGCTGATGACGGACAAGCCCACGATCTTTGCCTGCAACGTGAAAGAGTCGGACCTGGCGACCGCCGACACGAACGCCTACGTCGCGCAGGTGCGGGCCTACACCAAGACCCACTTCGCCTGCGAGGCCGTCGTCATTTCCGCTCAGATCGAGAGCGACCTCGTGGACCTGTCGCCGGAGGAGGCGGGCGAATTCCTGAAGGAGCTCGGCGTGAAGGAATCCGGCGTGGGCGTGCTGATCCGCGCCACCTATCACCTGCTCGGCCTGCGGACGTATTTCACCGCCGGTGAAAAGGAGGTCCGCGCGTGGACGATTCACGCGGGCGACACCGCGCCGAAGGCGGCGGGCGTGATCCACTCCGATTTCGAACGCGGCTTCATCAAGGCCGAGACCGTGGGCTATGAGGATCTCGTCAAGCTCGGCTCCGTGGCGGCCGCCCGGGAAAAGGGGCTCTACCGGATGGAAGGCAAGGAATACGTGGTGAAGGACGGCGACGTGCTGCTGTTCAAGTTCAATGTGTAGCTGTTTCCATGCGCCATCACGGCCGGTCCAGTTCGTACAGGTCGCCGGCAAAGCCCCGCTCCGTCCCTCTCCAGACCAGCCGAGCCTGAGGCTTGTACGCCTGTAACGCCGCGTAAGGGATCGTCGTTCCGCGCTTGCCGGAATCATTGGCGGCCCATTGCTCCGGCGTAAGCTCCAGCAACCCGAAAAACCATACCCGGGCATGGCGCGCCCGCGCCGAACGGATGAGCTCAGTCAGCGCTTGCGGCTCTTTGCTGTCGAACATCACGGCAAATCGGGGCTGCCCCGGATTCCGGGTCAGGAAAAGATCCGAATGATCCCAGCCGTCACAGACCAGCAGGTCATTGGTGCCGACCGACTTTTCCAGGGCGACTGCCGCGAGGTGAGACGGATTGTCCGTCCGGTGGTAATGGGCATAAACTTGGACGGTGTTGCGGAGCAGCATCCAGCCGAGAAATGCAAACAGCAGCCCGCGTCCCAGTGGACCGCGGCTGGCGGCCAAGCCGGCCAGCAGGGCCAGCAGGGCCAGCGCGCCCAGCGGCAGCAGCCACAGTTTGCTGTAGTAGGGCAGCAGATAAAATGGGAAGAACAGCCCCCCGAGGAACATCGAGACCGCCGCCCAGTAGAAACGCCGGTTCTCGGGCCGGGGCGGGCGGAGCACGACGATGAGAACGGCAAACGCCCAGACCGCCGTGTGTCCGACCAGGTAGGCCCGGGCACCGCCGCCGAGCGTGTTCCAGCCTTCGCGGAGTCCTGGCCAGCCAGCGTTCGGCCAGGGGGGGGGAGATCGCGTTCACGACCCCAAGCCCGGTCTGCGCGACGGCACTGAGTCGGAAGAAGCCCCAGTAACCGGCATCGTCCTTGGCGGTGAGATACTCAATGATTCCGCCCGGGCTGCGCATGCCGAAACCATAGGCGGCGAGAGACGAGAGCGTCACTCCGACGACGGCCGCCAGCGCCAGCCAGAGCATGGCACGTCGCCAGCGCGTGCCGACCAGGATCAGCAGGCCCGGGCCGGCGAAGACGTAGGTCTGATAGGCCGCCACCGCCAGCGCCCAGCAAATCGCCGCCCCGGCCGTGGCCACAGTCTCGCGGCGGCCTTCCACCAGGCTCAGGCGCAGGGACAGCAGCAGCCAGAATTCGGCCATCATGGGTTCCATGGGCTGGCTGCTCTGGTGAAACCAGGCGGCCGCACCGCCGAGCAGCAGGCCGCTGCCGGCCGCCACGGATGCCGACACGCCGCGCACGCGCAGGCTGTCCATGAGCAGCACCACGCTGCCGGAGGCGAGCAGCGCGTTGAGCAGGGTCATCCAGCGCATCCGGGTGTCGAAGTCGCTCCCGGCGAAGGGCGAGACCGCGCCCCACCAATACCAGTACCAGACATGTGACCAGGCATGCCTGACCGACTGCACCGAGGGCCCCGGGTAATTCCACATGGCCTGTTTGAGCGCCTCGGTGTCGTAGTAGCGGCCACACCAGACAAGGTAGAGGCCGACCAGCGCGACAAACATCACCAGGTAGGTCCAGCCCCGGCGGTTTGGTGCGGTTGTGCTCGGCGAGTTGCTCATGATTCGACCGGGGCGGTCGGCCGGGCCATTGCCATCCAAGGCGGAAAGAAGCCCGGCGACCCGGTTCTGATTCGGAATGTCCCCGGAAACCAAAGCTTTGCCGCCCATCCGCCGATTTAGAAACTAAAACTTGCCCCACCCCGGCGGGCACGGCTACACGTCCGCCCACTCTTGCATGGGAAAAACCTTGGTCATTGCAGAAAAACCGTCCGTTGCCGGCGATATTGCCAAGGCCTTGGGCGGCTTTGACCGCAAGGATGGCGGCGAATTTTTTGAGAACGACCGCTTCGTGGTCTCCTCTGCCGTGGGCCATCTGCTGGAGTTGGCCGTGCCGGAGGAATTCGAGGTCACGCGCGGCAAATGGTCCTTCGAAAAATTGCCGCAACTGCCGCCGCGTTTCGCGCTCAAGCCCATCGAGAAGAGCGAAAGCCGCCTGAAAGTCCTCCAGAAGCTGATCAAGCGGAAGGACGTGGATGCCATCATCAACGCCTGCGACGCCGGCCGCGAAGGCGAGCTGATCTTCCGCAACATCATCGCCTATACCGGGGCGAAGCAGCCCATTCAGCGGCTCTGGCTCCAGTCCATGACCACCGGCGCGATCCGCGACGGCTTCTCCAAGCTGCGCTCAGATCAGGAGCTGCGCCCGCTGGCCGACGCGTCCGTCTGCCGTTCCGAATCCGACTGGCTGGTCGGCATCAACGGCACCCGCGCCATGACCGCCTTCAACTCGAAGACGGGCGGTTTCCATCTCACCACCGTCGGCCGGGTGCAGACGCCGACGCTGGCCATCGTGGTCGAGCGCGAGGCGAAGATCCGCAAGTTCGTCGCCCGCGATTACTGGGAAGTCCTCGGCACGTTTGACGCCGCGAAGGGCAGCTATCCCGGTCGTTGGTTCGACGAGAAATTCTCCCGGGGTGACGACAAGGATGCCGAACTGAAGCCGGAGCGGCTTTGGGACCGGACCAAGGCCGAGACCATCCGCACCAAATGTCTGGGCAAACCAGGGGTGGTGACCGAGGAAAGCAAGCCGACGACCTCGCTTTCGCCGCTGCTGTATGACCTCACAACGCTGCAACGGGAGGCGAACGGTCGTTTCGGGTTCAGCGCCAAGAACACCCTCGGGCTCGCCCAAGCGCTCTACGAGAAGCACAAGGTCCTGACCTATCCCCGTACCGATGCGCGTGCCTTGCCCGAGGATTATCTCAGCACGGTAAAGCAGACGTTGGATTCGCTGCGCGACATCACCGGCTATGCCGGTCTGGCGGAAAAGATCCTGACCCAGGGTTGGGTCCGGCCCAACAAGCGCATCTTCAACAACGCCAAGATCAGCGATCACTTTGCCATCATCCCGACGGGTGTGGTGCCGAAGAATCTCAGCGAGCCGGAGCAGAAGCTTTACGACCTCGTCACCAAGCGCTTCCTGGCGGTGTTTTTCCCGGCCGCGGAATTTCTCGAGACCACGCGCATCACGCGCGTCGAGGGCGAACCGTTCAAGAGCAGCGGCAAGGTGCTCGTCAGGAGTGGGTGGTTGGAAGTTTACGGCAAGGAGGCCGATTCCGACGACACGCCGACCCTCTGCCCGGTTGAGCAGGCCGAGCGGGTGCATACGAGCGTCGTCGAGGTAAAGGCCAACGTCACCAAACCGCCGCCGCGTTACACGGAAGCGACCCTGCTCTCCGCGATGGAAGGCGCCGGCAAACTCGTCGATGACGAGGAACTGCGCGAGGCCATGAGTGAGCGCGGACTCGGCACGCCGGCCACCCGCGCCTCCATCATCGAAGGCCTCATCGCCGAGCAGTACATGCTGCGCGAACAGCGGGAACTGAAGCCGACCGCCAAGGCGTTTTCGCTCATCACGCTGCTGAACGGCCTGGGCGTCGAGACGCTCACCAAGCCGGAGATGACCGGCAACTGGGAATACCAGCTCAAGCAGATGGAGCGCGGACTGCTCAAGCGCGAGCAGTTCATGGACGAGATCCGGCGCCTCACACAGGACATCGTCGCCAAGGCGAAGCATTTCGAGCATGACACAATCCCAGGCGATTTCGGCGTGCTGAAGGTTCCCTGCCCCAAGTGCGGCGGCGAGATCCACGAAAACTACAAGAAGTTCCAGTGCCAGAAGTGCGACTTCGCCTTGTGGAAGATCGCGGCCGGGCGCCAGTACGAGCCAGCGGAGATCGAGACGCTCATCCGAGAGAAGCAGGTTGGGCCGTTGCAGGGCTTCCGCAGCAAGCAGGGCTTCCCCTTCGCGGCCATGGTCAAGCTCACCCCCGAGTTCGAGGCCAAGTTTGACTTTGGCGACGACAAGAAGGAGGACGGCGAGGCGGTCGTGGTGGATTTCACCGGCAAGGAACCGGTCGGCAAGTGTCCGAAGTGCGGTGCCCGCGTCTTCGAGCACGGCATGAACTACGTCTGCGAGAAGTCACTCAGCGCCGAGCGCACCTGCGACTTCAAAACCGGCTCGATCATTCTGCAGCAGCCCATCGACAAGGTGCAGATCGGCAAGCTGCTCGCCGAGGGCAAGACCGACCTGCTGAAGGGCTTCGTGTCCAAGAAGACCGGCCGTAAGTTTGAGGCCTTCCTGAAATACGACGGCGGCAAGGTCGGCTTCGAGTTCGCCCCGCGCGAGAAGAAGGCCGGCGGCAAATTTGGCAAGAAGGCGGCCGATGCGACCCCGGCCGTGAAGCTGGACTTCACGGGCCAAACACCGCTGGGCGTATGCCCGAAGTGCAAGGGTAAGGTGTTCGAGGGACCGGAAAGCTACCTGTGCGAACGAAGCCAGGCCGACACAAAGAAATGCACCTTCCGCATAGGCAAGGAAATCCTCCAGCAGCCGGTCTCGCGGGAACAGGCGCAGAAGCTCCTCGCCGACGGCCGCACCGACCTGATGGACAAGTTCATAAGCAAGGCGGGCAAACCGTTTCCCGCCCATCTGGTCCTGGGGGACAAGGGCAAGGTGGAGTTCGATTTTCCGCCCCGGTAGCTCCAACTCGTTCGCGCTCAGGATCACAAGCAGCCAGGCGTTTTTCCCTTAGCCGAGCCACGGGCTCCGTCCTGCTTGTTCGGCCGGCTCTCTTTCGTTACGGTTTCGACGCTTTGAGACACGCTGAACTCGCAGTCGGCGCAACGACATCCACGACATGCAGCAAACCTTGAACGCCACCGGGGCTGCCTCGGCGCAGGCTGCCACCCCGGCGGTTGACCTCCGTCATCGCCGCCACACCCTGAAGACTGACCGCACGTTCCTCGAGAACTGCGGCGTGGCTGTTCAATCCGCTCTGGAATCCGGCATCGCCAAGGTGTCCCGCCATGGCGACCCGCACATCTACTCCACCCGCCTATTCCCCTGGGCGGCGGAGATCGAGAGCGAGTGGCAGCTGGTGCGCAAGGAACTGGATGCCGTGATGACCTTCCGTGACCAGATGCCCAGCTTTCAGGACATCCTCAAGGAGGTCGGCATGATCCAGTCGGACAACAACTGGAAGACCTTCTTCCTCGCGGGCATCGGCATGGACTGCTCCGAAAACCGCAAGCGCTGCCCGGAAACGGTGCGGCTGCTCGGCCAGATTCCGGGCATGACCACCGCGTTCTTCAGCATCCTGTCGCCGGGCAAGCACATCCCGGCGCACCGGGGTGCCTGGAACGGCATCCTGCGGCTGCATCTCGGCCTCATGGTTCCGGAGCCGCGAGAGCGGTGCCGCATCCGCATCGGCAATGACTTTTACTCATGGCGCGAAGGTGAGGCGCTGGTCTTTGACGACACTTTCAACCACGAGGTGTGGAACGAGACCGACGGCTACCGGGTGGTGCTGTTCGTGGATTTCGCCCGCCCGCTGTACCCGCCCTTCCATTGGCTGAATGAGCGCCTCATCAACCTGGGCACGCTCGCTCCCTTCCTGCGGGAGGCCGGCGAAAAGCAGAAGCGCTGGCAGGAGGCGTTCTGGAAGAAAAAGGCCTGACCGACCGGCCAACCGTCCCCATGACGGTTCATTGCCGGCCCTTGTCTTGTTTGAATTTTAAATTCGAAATTCGAAGTTCGTCATTTACGACATCGCTTGCTCCGTAGTCCCCGCGCCCTACGTTCCCCCCAATGAATGCGCCGTTCGCGGTGGCCGCACATTACAGCGGCACATGGGACGAAGCCCGGCTGGAACGCTGGGCCGTCCAGCTCCGCTCCCGGCTCGATGCCCCGAACGTCACCCTCGGTCTAGTTTTCCTCACGCCGCAGTTTTTTGACGTCGCGAAGGAGGTCTTGGAAATCCTGCGCGTCCATGCCCGCATCCCCCTGCTCGTCGGCTGCTCCAGCCAGAGCCTGATCGTCAACGGCGAGGAACTGGAGGACGAGCCCGGGCTCGTGGTGCAGCTCTTCCACCTGCCCGACGCGCAGCTGCGGGCGCTGCATTTTACCGACACCGATCTGGAAAAGACGAATGGTCCCGCCGAGTGGCACCGGTTCACCGGAGTGAGGCCCGAGGATACACACGGCTGGCTCATCTTTGCGGATCCCTTCCATCTCGACGGCGAATCCTGGCTGCGGGAATGGAACGCCGCCTATCCGGCCAAGTCCGCGGTCGGCGGGCTGGCCAGCGGCAATTTCGAAGAGCAGCGCATCCAGCTCTACCTCAACGGCGAGGTGTTTGAAGACGGAGCCCTGGCCCTCAGCATCGGCGGCGGCGTGAAGATTGAGTGCCTGACGTCACAGGGCTGCACGCCCATCGGCGCTCCCTGGACGATCACCAAGTCCGACCGGAACTTCATTCACCAGATCGCGAACCGTCCCGCTTACCACGTGCTGGTGGACACGTTCAACGCGTTGCCCAAGGAGGAACAGACCCGCGCCCAGGGCAACCTCTTCGTCGGCTTTGCCAACTCGGAATATCACGAGGAGTTCCACCGGGGTGATTTTTTGGTGCGAAACCTCCTCGGGGCCGACCCGCAGAACGGGATCCTCGCCGTCGGGGCCCTGCCCCGCACCGGCCAGACGATCCAGTTCCATCGCCGTGACGCCGCCACGGCCACCGACGATCTCGTGGCCGGTCTCACGCGCATCCGCAAGCAGGTGGAGGGGGCGACGGTTTACGGCGGCCTGCTCTGCCTGTGCAACGGCCGGGGCAAACGGCTCTTCGGCCATATGGGCCGGCCCAATCACGACGCCAGCCTGGTACAGGAACAGCTGGGCCCGTTGTCGGTCTCCGGTTTCTTTTGCAACGGCGAGCTGGGGCCCGTCGGCGGGAAGAATTTCCTCCACGGTTACACCGCGTCCCTCGCCCTGCTGGTCAAGGCCTGAGCGGTTACCTCGCCGGCAGCACCTGGTTGCCGATATCCACGGCCAGGAACCAGCTACCGTCGGGCCGGCGATGCCAGATGCTCAGATATTTGCCCGTTTTTCCGCCTCCGTCCCCGTGCAAGACGTAGTCACCCCATGTCCATGCGAGTTCGCCGCTGAGCGAAATTTCCCCGCCTTGCGGGTGCCATTCGAGCGCCCCCGCCGGCAGGCCCTCCAACCCTGCACTGATCGCTGGCTGTCCGACCACCGGTGGGCCGGCCGGTGACAGTTCCATGGAGCGCCCATCGGTGTACCGGGCGAAGGCCTCTGCGGGCGGCACCTGCATCGCGAGCCGGGCAAAGGCCAGATCCGCCTCCAACGCAGAGGTGTTTACCATGCGGGTCACGCTCGTCTTCTTGGAGCGCGAACCGGCGCAGCCGGTGATCAGCACCACCAACAGCACCATCAGGAAGGACCGTTTCATGCGACCGATGTAACCCGAACGAAGCCCAAACAAAAGCGCGGAACTCATGGGCCAAACGACTGAGCATCCTACCTATTTCTTCAGCACCGAACCGAAGAACGCGAGCGAGTCGGCCAGATGGGCTTCCCAATAGGCCCAGTCATGGCCGCCGGGGAATTCCTGATAGATATGAGCGATGCCCGCCGCGTTCAGTTCGGCGTGAAGTTCCCGGTTGGCCTGCAGGAGAAAATCGTCCGTGCCGCAGTCGAAACGGACCGGCGGCAGTTCGGCGCGATGCTGCCTCATCGCGGCGAGCACGGAGCGATCTTCCTCCGCCGGACTGTAGCTGCTGACCCCTTCCTCGACGGCCCCTTGCAACTGTTCCGCCCGGGTCGCGGACGAATGGCCCGATACCGCCCGGAACCGACCGGGATATTTCGCCCCCAGACGCAGCGCCCCAAAGCCGCCCATGCTCAGACCCGCGATGAACAAGGGTGAATCTGCCGAAGTGGAGGGTACAGCGCGGTTCACGGCCGCCGGAACTTCCTCGACAATCCAGCGCTCGAAATCCGACGCCTGCTCGGAGGCCGAGGAGGTTCCCGACACGCCGATGGGTTCCACCTCATCGTTCAGCACGGCCAGCGACAGGCGCATCGCTTCGCCTTCCCGCATGTGCGGCACGTAGCCGGAACCGTCTCCCCAAAGGCCGTCGCTGGGCATCGCCAGCACCATGGGGGGCAGCTCGCCCGCCGCGATCATCCGCGCCGCCGTGCGATGCGCCCCCCCCTTCAGCGCCCAGCCCCAATGCGAGCCGTAGATGCCGTGGAGAAGGATGACCACCGGCACATCCCGCCAACCCTGCGCCTGTGGCGGCACGAACAGCGTCAGATCGGCCCGGTGCCCGAGCGCGGGACTCTTCACCGTGACGAAACGCAGCCCGTCGAACTCAAACCGTTCATCGGAAATCTCGAAGGTGCGGAACATGGGGGAAGGAAAGCCCCAGAGCCGGCGGTGGCACAGGGAAATGTTTCGCCCGGGCCTGGGCAAATCTCCCGATCTCCAGGAGCCCGGTCGATCCTGCGTCCGGCATGGACGCTGTGCCGCCGGTGTCGTATTTTCGGTGCCCCATGTCCGTACCTGTCCGCGTCCGTTTCGCCCCGTCGCCCACCGGCTATCTGCACGTCGGTGGCGCGCGCACCGCGCTGTTCAACTGGCTCTATGCCCGCCGCACGGGCGGCACCTTTGTTCTGCGCATCGAGGACACCGACAACGCCCGCAATTCCCAGGAAGCCGTAGATGTCATCCTCTCCGGCCTCCGCTGGCTGGGCCTGGACTGGGACGAAGGCCCGCTCACCGGGGATGCCAATGGCCCGGTGAAAGGCAACGTCGGCCCCTATTTCCAAAGCCAGCGCGGTGAGATCTACCGCCGCCGGGCCGACGAGCTGAAGACCAAGGGCCACGCCTACGAGAAGGACGGCGCGCTGTTCTTCCGCATGACCCGGGAGCCCATCACGATCCCCGATCTCGTGGTCGGCGACGTCGTGCGCCCGCTCACCGACCGCGAGGTGTTGGATCCCGACTGGGTGCTCATCCGCAGCGACGGCGTGCCGGTCTTTCACTTCGTCAACGTGGTGGACGACCTGGAAATGGGCATTACCCATGTCATTCGCGGCGAGGACCACCTGAGCAACACCGCCAAACACGTCGCGCTCTTCCGCGCCTTTGGCGTCGAGCCGCCGAAGTACGCGCACATCCCGCTCATCCTGAACCTCGACGGCTCCAAGATGAGCAAGCGCGACCAGGGCGCGAGCGTGCAGAGCTACGTGGATGACGGCTACCTGCCCGAGGCCGTCATCAACTACCTGAGCCTGCTCGGCTGGTCTGCCAAGGACGTGCCCGAGCTGTTCACGAAGGAGGAGATCGCGCCGCGTTTTGAGCTGTCCGACATCAACCGCGCCAACGCGCGCTTCGACCTGAAGAAGCTGGAGCACTTCCACTTCGAGCACACGCGCAAGCTGGAGCCGAAGCGCTTCGTGCAGCTCGGCGTGGAGGCCCTGCTCAAGGCGGGCATCCACACCGCTGGCTTCCCACCGAGCTACGTGGCCGCCGCGCAACTGACCGCACAGGAGAAGGGCAAGCTCTTCAAGGAACTCCCGATCTGGACTGACTTCTACTTCGTCGATGACGACGCGGTAGTCTTCGATCCCGAGTCAAAGGCCAAGGCGCTGACACCCACCGCCCTGCCACTGCTGCAAAAGCTCGGCGAACGCTTCGCCGCGCTGCCGGAGTTCAACGCCGCCTCGCTCGAAGCCACCCTTAAGGCATTGGCGACCGAGCTGGGCGTGAAAGTGGGCGCACTGGTGCAACCCTGCCGCGTAGCCTGCACGGGGCGCCTAGTGGGTCCGAGCCTGTATCACCTCTTGGAAGTGCTGGGCCGGGAGAAGGTGGCGAAACGACTGGCGAGAATCGCTGCCGCTTCTTAACCTTCCATACCGTGCGCCGGTCCACCGCAAATGCGATCCACGTTAGCACGTTAATCCTGCTGACCTTGGGCCTTTCGGCGCTCAATTTCTTCGCATCGTTTATCACCGCGTTTGCCTCCTTCGGTTTGGGAATCTGCGGCGGGCCAGGACTGCCGATCTGGCAAATCCTGGTTTTCTTCGTGCCGGTTGCCGCTGCGCTAAGTGCCCTCACAGCCAGCGTGACGTTTCGTCCACTCTGGTGGTTTGGAGCCGTTGTGCTCAACGGCCCCTTGATATTTCTCTCGGCTGTAATCCTCTTCGATGCGAGCGCTGAGGCCAATGATCGCTGGCGGGCCATCGTGATCGGCGGGATCATGCCGCTGATTTCTTTGGTGGTCGCCTACCGGGTCTGGAAACGGCGGTGTCAAGGTGTGGCCCCGAGTCATATCAGAATTGGCTACGATCCCGTTGAACCTTTGTCCTCCGATGAGTGGCCGGAGTCGGACGCATGATCTTGGAACTGGTTTTCCTGCTGGCGAACGGGGTTTTCCTGCTCCTGTGCGCCGCGATGCTCTTTTGCGCCTATGTCGCTTCCATTCTGGTTGTGGCCGCGGGCTGGTATCACCGTAAGCACTGGTTGATTTGTGTCGGAGCCATTCCGTTCGGCTTGCTGACCCTGGTCTGGATTTTCCTCTGCCTGATGTTCCGTTGAGCCCGCCCCGATCGAAGTCACGTGACCAAACTCCTCTTCATCTGCAGCCGGAACGAGATCCGCAGCCTCACGGCGGAGCGGCTGTTCGACGGTTCGGCGCAGTATCAGGCGCGCTCGGCGGGGACGCAGCCGCAGGCGCGGGTGAAGATCACGGAGGGTCTGCTCGGCTGGGCCGATCTCATCTTTGTCATGGAGAAGTCGCACCTCCGCCGGCTGGAAGAGCGGTTTCCCGAGGCCATTGCCGGCAAGCCGGTGATCTGCCTGAACATTCCCGATGACTACGCGCACATGGACCCGGCGCTGATCGAGGAATTCGAAGGCAAGCTGCCGGAGCATCTGCCCGGCTGGCCACCGTGAGGCGGTGGACCAGTAAACAGTAAACAGTGATCAGTAAGTCAGTTCAGAAAGGAAGCTCGCGCCTTTTCTGGTCTGGCTCACTGACCTACTGACCCACTGGCTCACTGGTTTACTTCGCCTTGGCCACGGCGCGTTCCAGCGCAGTCAGCATGCCGTCAAGGTTGTGCGGCTTGGCCTCAACCGTCGGCGTCAGGCCAAGGGCGACGAGCGCCTTGCTGGTCTCGGGGCCGATGGACAGCGTCTTCAGCGCCGGGAACTTCTTCAGCAACTTCGGCAGGTCGAAGCGGGCGTGGAAATTCTCCACCGTCGAGGCGCTGGTGAAGGTGATCCAGTCCGCGCCTTCCTCGATCAGCTTGGCAGCCGCCCCGTTCACGTCGTCGGTCTCAGGCACCGTCCGGTAGCACGCAACGTCATCGACGATGGCGCCGAGTTCCTCCAGCTTGGTGATCAGCTCAGGATTTGCGACCTGCGCGCGGAGGCATAGGATGCGCAGATTTTCCACGTTTTCCTCCTTGGAGATGGCGGCGGCGACCTTACCGGCGACGTATTCGTCGGGCATGGCGTGAACGGCGAGGTGCAACTCCTTGACCTTGGCCGCCGTCGCGGGCCCGACCGCCGCAATGCGCACGCGCCCGAGCACGCGGATGTCCTCGTAGGCCTTGAAGAAGTAGTCGAAGAACGCCGTGACCCCGTTGGGCGAGGTGAAGACGAGCCAGTCGTACTCGCCGAGCGCGGTCATCGCCTCAACCAGCGGCTCGTGGCGCTCCGGAGCCGCGATCTTGATCGTGGGAATCTCCAGCACCTCGGCCCCGCGCTCCGAGAGCAGGCGTGACCACTGGCTGGCCTGCTCCCGGGTGCGCGTGACCACGACCCGTTGGCCGAAGAGCGGGCGCTGCTCGAACCAGTTCAGCTTGGACCGCAGGGTCACCACGCCGCCAATGATGGTCACGGCGGGCGCGGTGAACTTCTTCGCCTCCACCACATCGGCAATCGTCGCGAGCGTGCCCTCGATGCTCTGCTGGTGGCCAGTGGTGCCCCAGCGGACCATGGCGACTGGTGTGGTGGCGGCCATGCCGTTCGTCACCAGTTCGGACGCGATCTGGCGGATGCGCTCGACGCCCATCAGAACGACCTTGGTCCCGGGCATCTTGGCGATCTGCGCCCAGTCGAGGCCGGACTCCGGCTTGGTGGGATCCTCGTGGCCGGTAATCACCTGATAGGCGCAGCAGAAGTCGCGGTGCGTGACCGGGATGCCCGCGTAGTTCGGTGCCGCCACGGTCGAGGAGATGCCGGGCACCACCTCGAAACGGACCCCGGCCGCCGCCAGTTCCTCCGCCTCCTCGCCGCCGCGTCCGAAGACGTACGGGTCACCACCCTTGAGACGGACCACCGTTTTGCCCTCCTTGGCCTTCGTGACCAGCAACTGGTTCAAATCCTCCTGCGGGATGGCGTGATCGCGCGAGCGCTTGCCGCCGTAGATGACTTCCGCCGATTTCGGGGCCAGGCGGAGCAGGTCGGGATTGACCAGTGCATCATAGACCACGACATCGGCGCGCCCGAGCAGTTCGGCCCCGCGCAACGTCAGCAGGCCGGCGTCACCGGGACCGGCGCCGACGAGGTAAACAGTTCCCTTCCGATTCATCGCCTGACCGTATGGGGCGGCGCGCCTCCGCTCAAACTTTCTTCGAAAGCACACTAGGCGCTTGTCCTCCTCCACGGCGGCCTTACATTCCCCCGCCACGAAAAAATGCAGCCCGCCCGCAATTCACTGAAGCTCGTCGCGTGTCCGCACTGCGGGGCCAAGGTGTTCATTTCCGGCGACCTCGCGCCGCTGGAAAAGACGCCGTGCTCCAAGTGCGGACAGCCGATCATGATGCCGATGCAGCTCCGCCAGTTCGAGCTGCAGTCGGAAATCGCGTCAGGCGGCATGGGCACCGTGTTCCGCGCGTTCGACACCACGCTGGGCCGGATCGTGGCGGTCAAGCTGATGAAGCAGGGGATCGCGCAGGACGAGGACGCGGTGAACGCCTTCGCCGCCGAGGCCCGCGCCTGCGCCGCGCTGAACCACACGAACATCATCCACATCTACACCTTCGACCAGGAGGGGCCGAACAAGTACCTGGTCATGGAACTGGCCGATGCCGGCAGCCTTGACACACGGATCGAGACGCTGCACCGGGTGCCGGAACTGGACGTGCTCGACATCGGCGTGAAGGTCACGAGCGCGCTGGGCGCCGCCCTGAAGCACGGTTTGCTGCATCTCGACATCAAGCCGGGCAACATCCTCTTCGCCGCCGACGGCGAACCCAAGCTCGTGGACTTCGGCCTGGCCAGGAAGACCGACGTGGAGAAGGACAACTACGCCCCCGTGTACGGCACGCCGTACTATATCGCCCCCGAACGGGTCCAGCAGACAGGCGAGAGCTTCCTGAGCGACATGTATTCGCTGGCCGGTACGCTCTACCACGCACTCGTCGGCCACGTGCCATTTGAGGCCACCACGGTGGACGAGGTCGTCGCCGCGCAGATCCACACCGCGCTCACGCCGCCGCACGTCGCCGTGACGGACATCACCCTGCCCACCAGCGAGGCGCTGGTGAAGGCGATGGCCAAGAACCCGGCCGAACGCTTCCAGAGCTACGACGAGTTCCGCATCGCCCTGGAGGCCGCCCGCAGCCAGCTGCTCATTGCGCACTTCACCGGCCAACAATCACCCACCGCCGCGCCCTCGCGCGAGAGCAAGAGCTGGTGGCGGCGCTGACCGTTGGCCGATGAACGCCGACTTTTCCGACGCCACCCTGGTGCTAGTGGGGCACGGTTCGACGCTAAACGCCGATTCGGCCGCCCCCCCCTACCAGCATGCCGACGAACTCCGTCGGCGCGGTCTCTTCGCCGACGTGTTGGAATGTTTCTGGAAGGAACAGCCCACTATCGCCGGGGTCCTGCGCGGGGCGTTCACCCGGCGTGTTTTCATCGTGCCGCTGTTCATCAGCGAAGGGTACTTCACCGAGCAGGTGATCCCGCGTGAACTCGGGCTGTGCCGTAACGGCGAGACCGGGTTCCCGCGCATCCAACAGCGGGGCCAGCAGACCCTGCACTACTGCGGCCCGGTCGGGACCCATTCCAGCATGACCGGGGTGATCCTAGCCCGTGCCCGTGAAGTGGTGGCGCAGCATCCGCCAGCCAATGGGCCGGCACCACGCCCGGAAGATACCGCCCTCTTCATCGCCGGCCACGGCACGGGCAACAACGAAAACTCGCGGAAGGCCATCGAGAAGCAGGTCGAACTCATTGGGGCCCAAGGACAGTACGCCGAGACGCACGCCCTCTTCATGGAGGAGGACCCACGCATCGGCGACTGCTACACGCTGGCACAGCAGCGCGACCTCGTGGTCGTGCCCTTCTTCATCAGCGACGGCCTGCACAGCTTTGAGGACATTCCAGTGATGCTCGGTGAGTCCGAGGCCGAGGTGCAGGCGCGCTTCAAGGCGGGTCGTCCCACCTGGATCAATCCGACGGCCAAAAACGGCAAGCGTGTCTGGTACGCCCCGAGCATTGGCAACGAGCCGCATCTGGCCGATGTCATCTTGGAACGGGTGCGGGAAAGTGCGGCCAAAGAAGCGATTCCTGCATAAAGGGTATGCCTTCGGCCTTCCCCTACCCTTCCCGCCCGGCGTAACTTTGGCGCGTGCACCTCGGCAAAATCACCCTCATCGGTGTCGGCCTGCTGGGCGGGTCCATCGGACTCGCCGTCCGGCAGCGCCGGCTGGCCGATCAGGTCATCGGTCTGGTCCGGCGTAGCAGCGCCATTGCCGAGTGTGAGGAGCTGGGGGTCGTGGACAAGGCGACCCGCAATCTCGGACCCGCCGTGAAGGATGCCGACCTGATCATCCTGTGCTCGCCCATCAGCCAGATGCGCCCGCTGGTGCAGGAAATGTTGCCCTTTCTGAAGCAGGACGCGGTGATTACGGACGTCGGCAGCGTGAAGGGCGGCGTGGTCGCCGAGCTGGAGCCGCTGGCCGAATCGGTGGGCGCGCACTTTGTCGGCAGCCATCCGATGGCCGGTTCCGAAAAGGTCGGGGCCACGGCGGCCCGGGCCGACCTGTTTCAGGAGGCCACCTGCGTCGTCACGCCCACCGCTCGCACTTCCTCCACGGCGCTGGCGCTGGTGAACGGTTTCTGGCAGGCGTTGGGCGGCCAGCTGCTAACCCTCTCCCCTTCTCAGCATGATGATCTGGTGAGCCGTTCGAGCCATCTGCCGCACGTCGTGGCGGCCGAACTGGCCAACTACGTTCTCAGCCCAATCCATCCGCCCGAACAGGCCCGCCTCTGTGCCAACGGCTTCCGCGACACGACCCGCATCGCCAGCGGATCCCCGGAAATGTGGCGCGACATCGCCCTGGCCAACCGGCAGCACCTCAGCCGGGTGCTAGGGGTTTTTTTGGAGGACCTGGCCGAATTCCAGCGATCCCTGGACGAGGGTGACACGGCGGCGATCGAGGAGTTTTTTACCCAAGCCAAACGGCGGCGTGACGCGTGGTGCCATCCGCGTGGTGCCGGTTCCCTGGAATGATTCTGTATCCGTGACCGGCGGATGAAATGCTTCCGCCGCGGGGGTCTGTAAGCCATCTTCCGGGCGCCTCGCTGACATGCCGCTGCCTGACCTCATCGAAATTGTTCCGCTCGCCGGTCCCGTGACTGCTGAAATCACGGTGCCCGGCTCCAAGAGCATCACCAACCGTGCCCTCATCCTCGCCGCCCTGGCAGCTGGCGAGACGACCTTGCGCGGCGCGCTCTGGAGCGAGGACACCGAGGTCATGGTCGCCTGCCTGCGCAAACTCGGCTTTGCCGTCGAAGTCACTCCCGAGGCTGACGAGCCGGCCAACCGCATCATGCGCGTGCGCGGAATGGGCGGGAAAATCCCCGCTGGCGGCACGTTGGATCAACCGCTGGAACTCTTCGTCGGCAACGCCGGTACGGCTGCCCGCTTCCTGGCCGCGATGGTCTGCCTCGGCAACGGCGTTTATCGCCTGAGCGGCGTGCCCCGGATGCACGAACGCCCGCAGGCCGCCCTGTTCGCTGCCCTGCGTCAGCTGGGCTACCGGATTGATTCACCGAACGACAGGCTCCCGGCGCTCATCCATGGTGACGGTCGGCGACCGGGATCGGTGACGGTGGGCGTGGAGGAAAGTTCGCAGTTTGCGAGCGCACTGCTGCTTTCGGCCGAAATCGGCGGCTGGGAAGTGCAGACCAGCGGCGCCAACGACGACGAGCTGCCCTACGTGGAAATGACGCGGCAGTTGGTAAAAGTTTTCCCCAAGGGAGGTGGCAATTTCCAGATCGAGCCCGACGCATCGAGCGGAAGTTATTTCTGGGCTGCAGGCCTGATCTCAACCTTGACGCCGCATGCCCTCCACGGCCCCACCGGCAATTTGTCGGTGGCCCTTGGCATCGGATCATCGGTGACAGTCGTTAGCTGGCCGAATTCAGCGTGGCAGATTGACGCACAATTCCCCCATCATCTTTTCCTGCTGGCCAGCAGTCATTCAATGACGCCCCCAGAAATGGTCGCGGCGGTGAACGACGTGGCGGAGCGCTACGGGACTGGGTGGCGTGAACGCGTGAAACAGGAACAACAAGAATGGGAGGACAATTATCACGCCCAGAATGGGGTTAAGAGAATTTCCAGGGCGGAAGACCTCGGCGACAGCATTATGACCGCGATTGTGACTGCGTCCTTGGGAACCGAGCGCTTTCAGTTCACCGACCTCGGCCGCCTCCGGGTCCAGGAATGCGAGCGGGTGGTCGCGCTTCGCACCGAACTGACCAAGTGCGGGGCCAAAGTCGTTGAAACCGGCGACACGCTGGAGGTTTTCCCGTCCGATCTGCGCGGCGCGACGATCGACACCTACCATGATCACCGAATGGCCATGTGCTTTGCCACGCTGGGGTTGAAGGTGCCGGGCATGAAAATCCGCAACCCCTCGTGCGTGAAGAAGACGTTTCCCAATTTCTTTCAGAAACTGGCCGCCCCACCGCCGCACGGGCTGGGTGCGGAAATCTGGGCCTGTGATCCGGCGACCGAACAACGCACGCGCATTCTGACTGGACCCGGGACAAATCCTGACGACCTTTTCGCCGCGTGAGCACGACCGACATTCCAACCCAGCCCAATTCTGCCACGCGCACCAACCATCCCCTGATGCTCCCGGTCGTCATCACGATGGACGGCCCCAGCGCCTCCGGCAAAGGCACGCTCGCCCGCCGGCTGGCCAAGGAACTCGGCTACACCTACGTGGATTCGGGCGCGATGTACCGCACGCTGGCGTGGTATTGCCTGCAAAAGCAGCTTCCCTTGCCCGTCAAGGCCGCCGAGCTGACGCCGGAGACCGAAAAGCCGGTCATCAGCCTGATGCGCCGCTGGAAGGCGGAGCTGAAGATCGTGGAAGGGGCGATCTGGCTCCAGGTGGACGGCTATTTCCCGAAGGCGGAAATCCGTTCGGACGTGGTCGAGAAGGCCGTCCCGATCATCGCGCAGATTGGGAAGGTGCGGGACTGGATGGTCGCCCGCCAACGGGACTGCGTGAAGTTCGGCCCACTGGTGATGGAAGGACGGGATATCGGCACCGAAGTGTTCCCGCTGGCCACCCTCAAATTCTTCCTCGATGCCAATCCTGCGGCCCGGGCGAAGCGGATGCAGGGCCGGGGCAACACCGCCTGCACCGAGCGCGACAAACTCGACATGAACCGCCGGCAGGGCGCGCTCATTCCCGCCCTCGACGCCATCCGGGTGGACAATACCGGCCAGACGGTGGATGAAACGTTCGCGCTGTTGATGGAGCACGTGCGCGCCCGGATGAAACCCGGCCAGCCCTGATAGGTCTGCCTCTGCGGCCAATTCTCCATGATGCCACGATGAACCTCACCCGAAGATTCCTGACCGGCCTGTTCGCCCTGCTGGGACTTGCCATTGCCGCCTCACCAGCGCTTGCCGGGGGTGAGGAGGTCGTCGTCGTTTACACGAAACAGCTGCCGGAATCGAAGGCAGTGGCGGAATATTACGCCGAAAAGCGTGGCGTCCCGACCAATCAGATTGTGGGGCTGGATGTGCCTTCCGGCGACACCGTTTCACGCCAGGATTATGTCCACCTGATCCAGGATCCGCTGCTCAAGGAGCTGGCCGCTCGTGGCCTGGTGACGTTCCGGAGCGATCTGGTTCCGGCCCGGGCGGATCATCCCGGGCGGATCAAATACCAGGCCACCGAAGCGAAGATCCGCTATCTGGCGCTCTGCTTTGGCCTGCCGTACCGGATTGCCCACGATCCCAACTATGTGCCCAAGCGGGATGACAATGCGCCGGACAACCTGGCTCCCCAGCTCTACCGCGACGAGGCCTCCGTGGACAGCGAACTGATGCTGCTGCCCGTCACCGGTCAGGTGCCCATTTTCGGCGCGCTGCGGAACGGGCTCTACGGCTCCACCAACAGCCTGCAAATGAACCCGACCAATGGCGTGCTGCTCGTGAGCCGCCTGGATGGGCCGTCCGTGGACATTGCCAAGGGCCTGGTGGACAAGGCGCTCCTGGCCGAACGCGACGGCCTGAACGGAAAGGCCTACTTCGACCTGCGCGGCATCACCAGTGGCGACTACGCCACGGGTGACACCTGGATCACCAACGCCTCGATCATCGCGCAGCGGCTGGGATTCGAGACCCTGATCGACAACCGCCCCGAGACCATCGGTCCCGGCTTTCCCCTGGCCCAGGCCGCCCTCTATGCGGGCTGGTACAACGACACGGCGAACGGGCCGTTCGCACTGCCCTCCGTGGAATTCATGCCGGGGGCAATCGCCTATCATCTGCATTCGTACAGCGCCCAGTTCATCCGCGATCCGGTCCACAACTGGGTTGGCCCCCTGTTGTCCAAGGGGGCCACGGTGACGATGGGCTGCGTGGATGAACCCTATCTGGACCTCACCCCCAACATCGGGATCTTCCTGGAACGGCTCGCGGTGCATGGCTTCACCGTGGGCGAAGCCGGCCTGGCCTGTCAGGCCTACCTGTCGTGGCAGAACGTGGTGATCGGCGACCCGCTATACCGCCCGTTTTTAAAGCAGGTGCTGGTCCTGGCCAAGGAGCTGGAGGCGGCGAAAAGTCCGCTGCTGGCCTGGCCGCTCATCCGCAAGGTCAACGTGTACACGCTCACCGGGCGTGACCCGGAAGTCCTCCGCCAGTACCTCATCGAACAGCCGCTCGCGACCAATAGCGCGGTGCTGTCGGAGAAGATCGCGCGCATGTTTGCGGACAAGAACCGCAACCGGCAGGCCGCCGAATGGGCCCAGCGTGCCCTGCAGCTGCCCGATGGTTCCCCCCAGCAGCGGGCACGCCTCTGGCGTGATCTGGCGGAATGGCAGCGTCCGCTCAAACTGAAGGACGCCTTGGCCAGCCTGGACTCCTTCGCCAAGGAGTTTCCGCATCATCCGGAGATGCTCGACGTGCGCCGTCGGCAGCTCGACTTCGCCCTCCTGCTGAGCAATTCGGACGAAGTGACGCGGCTCAAGGCGGAAATCCAGCTGCTGACCCCGCCGCCGGCCACGAACGCCCCGCCGGCGGTGAAGCCCTGATCAGCTCAGGGAGCCGGCAGAGCGTCCAACCAGGCGAGGATTTCCTTGTCCGAGGGCGAGTCATTCTGGACCCGCAACCGTTCCGGATGGCCGGTCGCCTGATAGGCCTCCCTGATCCAACTGGCCTCAAAAACTCCTCCGGTATGGTGGACCCACAGGGGACGCGGGGCGGCGAGCGCGGCGATGGCAGCCGGTCCGCCCAGCAGCCGGGCGCCCGGAAAAAACCGTTCCGGATCCAGCCAGGCGGCATCGTTCGCCGCATCAAACGCGTTGGCATCGGCAATAAGCGCGTCCGGCGCGACGGCGGCGAGCAACGCCCAGAGACCGGCGTCCCCGTCGGCCACGATAGCCACACGTTGGGCGCGTAACACCGATTTGGCATACATGTTGGCCGTACACAGATCCTGCACGCGTTGCTGGATCACCGTGCGATTGTAGGTGGCGAAGGAGTTCGTGAATGGCGAGCGCCTCGCCACCGCTTCCTCCCGCGCCTTGCCCGTCTGATACAGGTCCAGCCCCAGCACGGCATAGCCCTTGGCCAGCAGCATCGCCGCCAGTCGTTCCCGGGCACCGCCCGGTCCCACGGCGGCCCGGCCCTGCGGATGGGCGATGATGACCAGCAGCTTCGGGGGATGCTCGTCGTCCAGGACCAGCAGCTGCTTCTCGATGCGATCGCCCTTGCCGGGGCGTCCCACCGCCCATTCCGACACCACTCCGCCGGGCTTCAAAATCGAGAAATCGATCTGCAACTGATACTGCCAATACTGCCGGGTCATCTGATCGAACTGCGCGAACGCCTTGGCGTCCTTGGGTTCCAAGGCGAGCAGCCTTTCTTTTCGGGCGCTGATCCAGGCCGCAATAAAGTCCGCCTCGCTGAGCGCGTCGGCGGGATATTTGCCCTCGGGGAAAACCCGCAGCGCCGCATCCGGCTCACGGGTGTAGGGCTGTTCGGAAATTTTGCCGTTGGCCGCCTGCAATTGCAGCCCGCGAGCGAACCAGGCATAGGCCGTTTCCCGCGCCGCCTGATTGTACTGCTCCCCACCATCCAGGCTTACGGCCCGGAATTTGTCCTCGGCACCCAGCAGCCGGTAAACGCCCGCCACAGCTGCCCCTTCGGCATCCAGAGTGGCCTTGGCTCCAGCCTGGGTGCCTCCCATCAGCAGCAGCGGGCGGGGCGCCAGGGCGGCGGCAAAATCCAAATTCGAAAACTCCACCCGCAGGCCGGGTGCATTTTCGCACCCGCAGACTCCTTGGGCCGCAGGTGCTCCGGGACCCGCCAGCACGACCACCTGGACCCATTGGTCCAGCGCCGCCAGCAGCAGGGCATGCGTGGCACCCGCTGATTCCCCGGTGCAGCCGATCTTCGTGCGATCCACATCCGGCAGCGCCTGGAGAAAATCCGCCGCGCGGATCGAAGCCCACAGCTGAACCCCGGTCAGCGAGAGCCCCCAGAGCTGATTGGTCGGGTCGCTGAACAACGCCGCGTGGTTGTCGTAATTCTTTGGCCGGACCAGCGAGCCATCGGCGTTGCGCGGGGAAAACTGCGCCGAATCATCATAGCCCAGCAGGTCGCAGTTGAGGGCCACGATGCCCATGCGCGCGAACTGGACGCACCGGGCCACCGCCGCCTCCTGAAAGCGTCCGGCCTCAGCGTGCCCATGCAGGTTCAGCACGGCGGGAAAAGGTCCGTTCCCCTTCCCCAACGGACGGTAAAGATTGCCCGCGACGTAGAGGCCGGGAAACGGCTGGAAGTGGACCTTTTCCACACTGTAGCCAGCGCGCTCCATCCGGCCAAACACCTGCGCCTTGAGCGGGGTCAGGTCAGGAATTGGATACAGTCCGCAGCCATATTGGATCTGGCTCCGGATGAGTTGGACCTGCGCCGGCCAGTCCGCCGCATTGGTGACTGCGACCAGCGCGCGCGCCGTGCCCGGATCGCGCACCGAGCGCCCCCGCAGGTCCACGTCCGGGATGTCAGCACTGAGGCGAAAGGCCAGCAAAAACAACGGAAGCAGACGACGCATGGGCACACCCTAGTCCACCGGTCCCAATGAGGAAAGCGGGTCTCAGCAACATCCTGCTCCTGCTCCTGCTCTTGATCTAAACTGTAATTTTTAGCCGTAATTTCCAAGATTAGGAGCAAGAGCAAGAGCAGGATTGGGTCTGGCCCAAATTCCCGCCTCAGTCTCCCTTTTCGTCGCGCTGGTACACCCGCACCCAATCCACGGTAAATTCCTGCGGGAATTTCGTCGTCGCATCCGGATTGCCGGGCCAGCCACCGCCCACGGCCAGGTTGAGAAGCAGATGGAAACGCTGGTCAAATGGCCTGGGCATCGCGCCGGCCTTCGACGGCCAGTTCGTCTGGGTCTGGTAATTCTGGCCGTCCACATACCAGCGGATCACTCCCGGTTCCCAGTCGGTACGGAAGACGTGGAAGCCGTCGGAAAACTTGCCATGTGGCAGCGCGAAATTGGTCCCACGATAGCGGTGATGCCCATCCGGCCCGCTGTAATGCAGCGTGCCATGCACCTGCTCGGGCAGATGCCCCACCAGTTCCCCCAGGTCGATCTCACCGCTGTGGGGCCAGCCGCCATAGCGGGACTCCGTGGGCAGCATCCAGAAGGCGGGCCAGATGCCCCGGCCTTCCGGCAGGCGCGCCCGCATTTCGAAGCGGCCATAGCGCCAGTCGCCTTTTCCCAGGGTGCGGATGCGTGAGGACGTATACTCCCGCGTGCCTTCCGGCCCCGTGTGAACCTCACGCCGGGCAGTAATGGTGAGGAACCCGTTCCCCACCATGACATTGTTCGTCACGTAGTATTGCAGCTCATTGTTGCCGCCGCCTTCCGCGTTGACCTCGAAGCTCCATTTGTCCGGATCCAGCGCCTTGCCGTTGAACTCGTCGCTCCATACCAGTTTCCAGCCGGCGAGATCCGCGGACGCGGCGTGGGCGGCAAACAGGCCGGCGGCGATCAGTCCCGGCAGACAGTGGAGCGGCTTCATGCGAAAGTGTGGGCAGACGCCCCGGTGGACGGCAAGGCACCAGCCATCATCAACGCATGAACCTCTGCAGGTCATGATGGAATTTCACCACCCGCCATGGCAGGATCGTCCCTGCCTATGAAAGCCAAGACGGACGCCCGTATTGATGCCTACATCGCCGAGGCGGCAGAATTCGCCCGCCCAATCCTGAAGCATCTACGCCAGCTGGTCCACCAAGCCTGCCCCAAGGTCGAGGAAACCATGAAGTGGAGCCACCCCAACTTCGTGTACGGCGGCAAAATCCTGTGCAACTTGGCCGCGTTCAAGTCGCACTGCTCCTTCGGCTTCTGGCATCAGGACCTCGCGGCGGTGATCGCCCGTGATGGCGGCCAAGCCGAGGCCGCGATGGGGCAGTTCGGCCGGATCACCAGCCTCGCCGACCTGCCGGGTGACCGGACGCTGCTGGGCTATCTCAAACAGGCAGCGCAGCTCAATGAGTCGGGAAAGCCCGCCCGCCCCCGTCCCGCTTCCAAGCCCAAAGCCGAACCAAAAATCCCAACCGACCTGAAGACGTTGTTAGCCGCGCACCCCAAAGCTGCGGACACCTTCGCAAAATTCAGCCCGAGCCATCGTCGGGAATACCTCGAGTGGATCACCGAGGCCAAACGCGAGGAAACCCGGCAGAAGCGCCTGGAGACCACAATCCAGTGGCTCACCGAGGGCAAGACGCGCAACTGGCGCTACAAAAACTGCTGACCACGGCCACCGGCCTGCCCCTGCCCCTCAATACCATTTCCGCAACCGCACCTCGATGCCGAGATCGGTCCCAACCTGGCGCTTGAAACTGTTCACGTCGGTCGTCGTGCCCCCCACCTGGTAATGGTAGGGATAGACCACGCGCGGCTGGAAGGCGCGCACACATTTCACCGCGTCGGTCAGGTTCATCGTGTACGGCACGACCATGCACACGAACGCGACGTCGATGTTGGCCAGGGCCCGGATTTCCGGGATGTTGTCCGTGTCACCGCTCATAAAAATCCGCCGTCCGCCGAGCGTGACCACGTACCCGTTGCCCGCCCCTTTGGGATGATAACCCGACGTGAAGTTGTACGAGGGGCTGGCCGCAATGGTCAGCCCCAGCACATTGGTCTGCGCCCCGTTCGCCAGCGGGATGCAGACGGCCTTGTTCGCGGCCGAAAGGCTCGCATACACGGCGGCCGGCGCGACGATGACCGCGTTGGTTTTTCTCATCGCCGTCACCGTCGAGTTGTCAAAGTGATCGCCATGACTGTGGCTGATCAGAATCAAATCGGCCTTGGGCAGCCCGTTAAACGCGGCCGCACCGCCCACGGGATCATTGTAGATGACCAGATCCTTCCAACGCATGACAAAGGAGGCGTGATTGACCGGGTGGATCACCACTTCCCCGTCGTCCGTGATCAGATGGTCGCCGGTCAGCACGTCAGTGTTGGTGACTTCCACCGTCCGGTAGAGGCGGCTGGCCGCGTAAGCCGCCCCGGCATCCGTCTGCGGATTGGAGGCGGCACTACGGAAGGTGAGGAGTGGCAGCCAGTCCTGAAGGTTCGTCGACGCGTCCAGCCGGTAGTTGTGACCGGTCGGTGCGATCAGCTGCAGTTGGATGTCACCGTTCGTCTGGCGCTGGATCGAACTGAAGCTGACATCCTGGGCGATGCTGGGTCCGGAAAAGGACAGCAAGCACAGCAGGACGATGACGGCCCGCACCCTCAGGAATAGGCCAAGCTGGGTTCGGGGCAGGCTAAATCCGGATTGGAACATGATACGGTGGAGCCGGGGGACGACCCGCTTCTGCACCGATTACATTCGTAAGTCACTTCAAAAATCCCTGAACTTTCAGCCAGAAGACTAGGTCCTTCCCCCATGGATGGACGTTCTCGAACTCCGGCGGTTTCGCCACCAGCCCGATGCCATGGTGCCCCTGCTGGTAGATATGCAGGTCAAACGGCACGCCATTGCGCTGGAGCGCGGCGGCGAATTCGAGCGAGTTGCGCACCGGCACCGCATTATCCTCAAAGGTATGCCAGAGAAACGTCGGCGGCGTGCCGGGTGACACCTGCTTTTCGTTGGAAAGCAGGTTGATGAGTTCCGCCGAGGGATACTTGCCCAGCAGGTTTTCACGGGAACCGGCATGCCCGTACGCCTCCATGGTGATCACCGCGTAGCACAGGATACCCAGGTCGGGCCGCGAACTCTGGCGCTCTACCGGGTCCGTGGCCGCCGCATTTCCGAGGTCGAAATGGGTCAGCAGAGTTGAGGCAAGGTGGCCGCCGGCGCTGCTGCCCATGATGCCGACATGCTTGAGGTCCACCTTGAAATCGGCCGCCCGCGCCCGGACCAGGCGAACCGCCCGTGCGGCGTCATTCAGCATCACCGGATGCCGGTAGCCGTGGCTGCCCAGGCGGTACTTCAGCACAAACGCCGTCACGCCCTGCTGGTTGAGATAAAGCGCGTAATCATTGCCCTCGTGAGCCGCCAAGCCGCCGTAACCGCCGCCCGGGCACACGACGATCGCCGCACCAGTGGCCTTTTCCGGCGCGGGCAAGTATGGGGTGAGCGTGGGTATGTCGTAGTCGTTGGTGCCCAGCGCGCCGGGCGCGGCACCGGTCCAAAGCGGAAAAGCCGGCTGAATTTCAGCCCGTGCGGTCGCGAGCAACGAGAGCATGGCCAGGAGGCGAACGAGAGTTTTCATGCGGATGGGTGAAGCATTGCCTCCTCGCCGACATACGACAAGGACAGGAAGTCGGCTCGCCTCCGCCGGCCGAGTCAGGTTTGCTTGGGCGCGTGACGCCTGCCGATTTTTTTGCCGCCAGTTCTGCCGACATCTTCCGAGTGCGCTCCAAGGCTTCCGGCCCCGTCGGCAAGCTAGCGCTGACGGAGGACCAGTTGCGCAATGCGCCCAGTGGCGACCTCTTCGGCCTCTCACAGAATGCCGGCATGGGCTGGAATCCGGCGGAGGTCGGGCGCGACCCGTTCCTCATCCTCTCGACGCTCGGCGGCCTGCGCGCGCCGGATGGGACGCCGATCGCGCTGGGCTATCACACCGGGCACTGGGAAATCGGGCTGCTGGTAAAAGCCGCTGCCGAGGAAATTCGCCGGCTCAAGGCAGTGCCCTTTGCCGGCTACGTCTCCGACCCCTGCGATGGGCGGACGCAAGGCACGAACGGCATGTTCGATTCGCTGCCCTACCGCAATGATGCCGCTATCGTCTTTCGCCGGCTCATCCGCTCGCTGCCTACACGGCGTGGAGTGCTCGGGGTCGCCACCTGCGACAAGGGCCTGCCTGCCATGATGATGGCCCTCGCCGGCATCCCCGACCTGCCCTCCGTGCTCGTGCCCGGCGGCGTCACCCTGCCGCCCGAATCGGGCGAGGATGCCGGGAAAATCCAAACCATCGGCGCCCGTTTCAGCCATGGGATGCTCTCTCTTGAGGAAGCCGCCGAACTCGGCTGCCGCGCGTGCGCGAGTCCTGGCGGGGGCTGCCAGTTTCTCGGTACCGCCGCCACAGCCCAGGTTGTTGGCGAAGCCCTCGGACTTTCCCTGCCCCACTCGGCGCTGGCCCCCAGCGGCGAGCCCGTGTGGACCGATCTGGCCGTGCAATCCGCCCGCGCCCTCGTCGAGCTGGCCGCCCGCAAGCTCACGACCCGCGACCTGCTCACCGACGATTCGATCCGCAACGCGATGACCGTCCATGCGGCTTTCGGCGGCTCGACGAATCTGCTGCTGCACATCCCCGCCATCGCGCACGCCGCCGGCCTGCGCCGCCCCACCGTGGATGACTGGACTGCCGTCAACCGCATCACTCCACGCCTCGTCAGCGTGCTGCCCAACGGTCCCGTGCATCATCCCACCGTCCGGGTCTTCCTCGCCGGCGGCGTGCCAGAGGTGATGCTGCATCTCCGCGCGCTGGGCCTGCTCCAGCTCGATGCCCTCACCGTCACCGGCTCGCGACTCGGCGACGTGTTGGCCGCCTGGGAGAGCAGCGAACGGCGCAGCCGTTTCCGCGAGCTGCTTCGCGAACTCGACGGCGTGGAGCCCGACGACGTGATCATGTCGCCCGCTCAGGCGAAGGCTCGCGGCCTCACCAGCACGGTGACCTTTCCGCGCGGCAACCTGGCGCCCGAAGGCTCGGTCATCAAATCCACCTCCATCGATCCCTCCGTCGTGGATGCCGACGGCATCTATCGTCACGAAGGACCTGCCCGCGTGTACACCCGCGAGCGCGAGGCCATCGCCGCGATCAAGCGCGGCGACGTCCACGCCGGCGACGTGCTGGTGCTGATGGGAGCCGGCCCCATCGGTACGGGCATGGAGGAAACCTACCAACTCACCAGCGCCCTGAAACACCTGCCCTTCGGCAAGCATGTCGCGCTGGTCACGGATGCCCGCTTCAGCGGTGTGAGCACGGGAGCCTGCCTCGGCCATGTCGGCCCGGAGGCGCTCGCGGGCGGTCCGCTGGGCCGACTGCGCGATGGCGATATCATTCGCCTCGTGGTGGATCGCAACCAGCTCATCGGCACCGTTGATTTCGTGGGCGAAGGCACGCGTCGTTTCACCGCCGAAGAAGGCGCGGCAATCCTGGCCACCCGCGAACTATACCCCGGCCTCGCGCCCCATCCCGACCTGCCGGAAGACACGCGCCTGTGGGCCGCCCTGCAAGCCGTCGGTGGCGGCACCTGGGCCGGCTGCGTGTACGACGTAGAGGCGATCCTGGAGCGGCTCAAGAAATGAGGGGCAACCGCTTATCTGCGCTGATAAACACTGATAGGGGTCAGCGATCGAAGCCGGCTTTATCAGTGCGGATCAGTGTCGATTAGCGGTTTAAATTTAGCCGGCTGTGTAGCGTTACGGAATCAGCAGGCGGTTGATCGCGTTGGTGGAGGCCGCGGCGGCATCCCTGAAGGAAACTTGGAGCAGGTGGCGGTCGGCCTGCTGCACACTGCCATCTCCCAGCACGATATTGCCCTCGCCCCGGTGAATCGTCTCTGAAAAGCCGACGATCTGGCTGGTCCGCAACAGCAGCAACCCAGGGCCCACGTCCACCCCATTGGTAGTCAGATTGCGGTCCCCACCCAGAATTGACCGGGGCTCGTTTTCATCAGCCTCCAAGCCCAGGAAGTAGCTCAGATTGGCCGGGCCGAAATTGGCGAAACCGGCAGCCGGGTCACGCTCCCGATCAGCTGGACATTTCAGAATCTCAGGCACGCTCAATTCGTTGGAGATGGCGAGGAAGTGTCGCCAGACCGCATTCGGATCGGCCAGGAGATCCTTGGTCCCATTGGTGCCGGATACCCGCCAAGGAAACTCACCACCGTGGTCCGTGGTGAAAATGCGAAAGGCGAGGCCGACATTCTTGAGATTGCTCACACAACTGATCCGCTCCGACTTGATTTTCGCCCGGGAAAGCCAGGGCACCACCAGCCCGGCGAGGATCACGACCACCACCACGACCACGAGCACTTCCAGCAGGGTGATGGCGTCAGCCTTTCGCAGATGACGGTTAACTTTCATCGGAGTTGCCTTATCTTACCTGAAAACGCGCTTATGGACCACCCTACGGAATCAGCAGGCGGTTGATCGCGTTGGTGGAAGCCATGACGGCATCCACAACCGAATCCTGAAACCCGCTGCTGGTGCATTGCTGCACGCTGCCGTCACCCGCCAGCACGTTGCCGGCAGAGTGGTGAATCTTCTTGGAGAAGCCGGCATTCTGGTTCGTACCCAGCAGAAGAAGCCCCGGCCCCACGTCCATGCCATTCGTCGTCACATTGCGGTCCCCGGCCAGGATCGTTTGAGGGCGGGTCTCGTCTGCCTGCAGGCCCAGGAAATAGCTCAGATTATTGGGACCAAAGGTGGAGAAATTGGTGGCCATCCGGCGTTCTTTATCCGACGGACACAGGAGGACTCTGGGGGAACTCAGCTCGTTGGAGACAAACTGAAAATGCCGCCAGCCTGAGCCCGGTTCAGCCAAGGTATCCTTGGTCCCATTGGTGCCGGACAACTGCCACGGCCATTGGCCTCCGTGGTCGGTAGTAAAAATGCGAAAGGCGAGGCCGACGTTCTTGAGGTTGTTGACGCAGTTGATTCTGGAGGCACTCGCACGCGAAGGCCGACATATCGTCGGCAGAAGCATTCCGGCAATGATCGCCATCAGCGCCACCAGCACGATCACTTCCAGCATCGTGACGGCGCTCTCCTTACGCCGTCGTGAACCCAGGATCATGGATCCCACTAAGCATTCGCAATGCCGAAAAGTAGCCGGCCTGCTGCCTTGAAGAGCGGCTCAGTAGTTGACCGGGTTCGGCGAGTACACGTCCCGCTCCGGTGGCTTGGGCAGCATGCGCCAGCTCTCCAGCTTGCCGCCACGGAAGACGAGTTCGGCGCTCACGTAATCACGGAAGGCGTAGTCCGTCTCCAGCGTGCGGTCGAGGTAGCTGGAGCCGTCGTGGCGGGGAAATTCGCGGTAATGCCAGGAGTGGTAGGTGTCGGTCGCCGTGCTCTGGTAGAGCCAGGTGGTGCGCTCGCCGCTCGCGTCACCGCTGCGGAGCACCTGCGCCGGTTTGCCCCAGGAGATGTACACCGCATCCTCGCCCATGCCCGTGCGGAGCTGCCCCTGGTCCACCAGCGCGCGTTCATCGGCCGGCAACGCGGCGTAGGCGGCGGCCCGCTCGGCGCGGCGGGTTTCGACGGTGGACTGGCTGGCGCAGCCGGTGGCGAGCACCAGCAGGAGGGCGAAAAGTGAATAAAGTCGCATGACGAAGGGTGATGGTCCGACGTGGGTTGGAACGCCAGAATTCACCACCACAACGGTAGCCGACAAAGCGGTTGCTGGCCAGCCCGCCGACCGTATAGTCCGCACACGTATGAACGCTCCCGCAGCTCCCGCTGGCAATACCTGGCTCGCCTACACCATGATCACGGTCTTTTCGTGGGGCGTGTATGGCATTCTGCTCCACAAGGGGCAGGTGTTCATGGCGGACCCCGTGAACGGCCGCTACAAGGCCTTCCTCTTTGTCGGGCTGGCCTACTTCCTCACCGCCGTGCTCGCGCCGCTCTTCCTGCTGATGGCCAAGGGCGCCGCCTTCTCGGGCTACACCAGCACCGGCATGTCGTGGTCGCTGATCGCCGGCATCGCGGGAGCGGTCGGCGCGTTCGGCACGCTGCTGGCCTTCGGGGCCAAGGGCAGTCCGGCAACCGTGATGTCCATCGTCTTTGCGGGCGCGCCGGTGATCAACGCCTTGGTTTCGCTGTGGCTCTTCCGGCACGAGATTGATTTCGGCAAGGTCAGCCCGATGTTCTACCTCGGGCTCGCGCTCGCGGTCATCGGTGGCGGGCTGGTGACGCTTTATAAGCCCAACCCGGCCCCGGCGAAGAAGCCGGCGGCGGCCCAGACAGCCCCAGCCACGCCCGGAAGCGCGGCCACAAAGCTCTCCTGAATCTTGTGGCGGTCACGGCCACCCCATCCGCACCTGAGGACGCGGCGACGCTCGCCAAGCTGCGTGCGTTGCTCCGCGAAGTCGTCGCGACCAATCCCTTTTACGCACGCAAGCTGGCCAGTATCGGTTGCTCCGCCGAGCCCGCCTCGCTGGCGGATTTTACCGCCCGGTTTCCCTTCACCACCAAGGCGGAGGTGGTCGCCGACCAGACGGCGCATCCGCCCTACGGCACGAACCTGACCTACCCGCTCGCACGCTACACCCGCTGCCACCAGACCAGCGGCACCACCGGCACGGCCATGCGGTGGCTAGATACACCGGAAACCTGGTCGGCCATGACCGACGATTGGTGCGAGGTGTTCCGCAGCGCCGGCGTGGGACCGGGTGATCGCGCCTTTTTCGCCTTCAGTTTCGGACCGTTCCTCGGTTTCTGGCTCGCCTTTGAGGCGGCGCAACGGGTGGGCTGCCTGAGCTTCGCCGGCGGTGGCATGAGCAGCATCCTGCGGCTGCGCGTGCTGTTGCAGAACGAATGCACGCTGCTCTGCTGCACCCCCACCTACGCACTGCACCTGGCCGAAGTCGCGCAGGCCGAAGGGCTGGACCTGACCCGGAGCCACATACGGACCATCGTCGTTGCCGGCGAACCGGGCGGCAGCGTGCCCGCCACCCGCGCCCGGCTGAGCGCCGCCTGGAATGGCGCCCGCATCATCGATCATCACGGTATGACCGAAACCGGGCCGGTAACCCACGAGGTTCCCGGACAGCCCGGAACACTGGCGGTTTTTGCGGGCAGCTTCTTTGCCGAGGTCATTGATCCCACCACGACCGCGCCACTCGCCGACGGTGAAAAGGGTGAATTGGTGCTGACCACACTGAACCGGATTGGCTCACCGCTGATCCGCTACCGCACTGGAGATCTGGTTCAGAGCACGAGGGTCAACGTGGCGCGGCCCGGCGCTGACGGGCGACCGATCTCCCTCATCACCTGGCATTTTGCCGGCGGGATTCTCGGTCGGGTGGACGACATGGTCATCGTGCGCGGCGTGAACATTTATCCGACCGCCGTCGAACAGATCGTCCGCAGTGTGCCGGAAATCGGCGAATACCGGGCCACCTACGACACCCGGTCGGCGCTGCCGGAACTGATTCTCGACGTGGAGGCCACCCCCGCCGCCGCCGCCGAACTGGAACGGCGGCTGCAGGCCAGTCTTTCGCTCCGCATTCCGGTCACACCGGTTGCACCCGGTTCCCTGCCGCGCTTCGAGTTGAAGGCAAAACGCTGGCTGAGGCTTTGAATCTGCCCCACAGCTTCGGCGAGCTTGGTGACGGCAGGTGAGTTCTCCGGTTGCGACCGCCCAATCCTAGCAAAAGGCTCGAATCCCGACCGCCCCTTGGCCAAGGTGCCGCTCCTGTGTCCGAACGGTTTGTCCATACGGTTTCGTGGAAGGTCCTGGCGAACATTTCGTCGGTCGTTTCCATGCTGCTGTCGCTGAAAGTGTATAGGCAGCACGTGTCCACGGAGGTTTACGGGCTCTTCCTCGTGCTGCTGGCCATGCTGAACAACCTGGCGCAGGTGGACGGCGGCTTCCGGCTGACGCTGAACCGCAACCTCCTTTCCGCCCCGTCGCCGGATGAACGCCGCCGCCTGCTCGAGTTCGGCCAGACGCTCTACTCCATCGGTGGCTTGCTCGCCCTGGGGGCGGGCACGCTCCTCATGGTGGGGTATGGCCTGACTCCGGCGGCGAAGGTGGCCGGGCAGCCGCTGTACTTCTTTGCGATCATGGGCTCGTTGGGGGGCCTCACGGTGATCAGCACGGCCCAGTGCCAGCTCCTGATCGGGCTGGGCATGCAGTCGCGCCTCTACATTCTGACCACCCTCAACAGCTGGGGTTTCCTCGCCGGGCTCTGGCTGGGCTTCAAGGCGGGCCTGGGCAACTGGACCTTCGTGGTGGCCTTCGTCGCTTCCGCCGGCCTGCCGCTGCTGCTGGCGCTGGTCTGGATCCGGTTGCATGAGCCGAACCTGAAACTGTTCTCGTTTCACCCCAGCGCGGAATTTCGTGCCCGGCTGCGCGCGCTCTGGCCCGAGTCTTCCGCCGCCTTCACCATGCAGGTGCTCACGATGCTGCTGTTCTCCCTGGATCTCGTGGTCGCGAACCAGTTCTGCAACCACACGGCCGCCGGCATCTACGGACTCCTGGCCGGCCCGGTTTTCAGCCGGCTGCGGACCCTGATGCAGGCGGCGGACGAGGCAATCTGGCCGCTCGTCGCCCGGGGCGGTGGGACCCACATCTCAGTGGCCCTGGTGCGGCTCAATGCCTGGCTTTACGGAGCGGTGCTGGGCGCAGTCGTCTTCACGCTGCCCACCTTCCTCCACAGCTACATGGGCGAGAGCTGGACGCCGACAACGGCCCTCTGTGCGGTGGTGGCGACCCGCTATCTCATCACGGGGCTGAGCTCGCAGCCCTGCTACTACCTGCTCGCCCATGGCAAGTTTCGCGAGATCGCCATCGGTGTGGGCCGCGAACTGGTGTTCATGCTCGTGGCCGCCACCGTGCTCGGCCACTGGTTCGACACCATGGGCGTCGCGCTGGGCTGCGTGCTGGGCACGCTGGGCGGCACGGGCCTGCCGCTGCTCCGGGCCTACGCCCGTACTGCCGGGGTCACCCTCCGCCACCTGCTGCCGCTGCTCTGGCTCCGGGCTCTGGTCGCGGTCGGCCTCTCCGGAGGCCTGGCTTATCTCGGCGTGCAATGGCGGCACGATGCTTTGAGTGCGGCCATCATCGGCGGCAGTTCCGCCCTCCTTGTGCTTGTGGCCTGCGGCGGCGTGGCCGTTCTGCGCACGCGGCAGGCCGGGCGTCCGCTCAACGCCCGCAATCTGGTCCAGTTCATCTGAACCGATGCCCACCCCTCGCTCCCCTCGCTCCCCTCGCCCTTCGGGCCTCACGGGCGGGCTTGTCTCCGTGCCGGTCGGCTACCATGCTCCAGCCTTGCGGTAGATCATCACCATGCTGCGCCGGCTCATCAATCAATGCCTCCGTCCCCTGCACCTTGAACTGGTGCGGCTGCCCTCGCAGGTCATCCCGGACCCGCTGCCCCAGGCCGAGCTTTACACCGGCCCGGAGGATTACGCGCGGCTGTTCCGTCCGTGGCGTTCGGAGGCGACGAAGCGATGGCTCCGTCCCGCCGTCCGGGACAACACGATGCTTTCCGATCAGAAGCTCTACACGATCCTGCACGCGGTGAAGCTCACCCGCGCCGTGCCGGGCGACTTTTTTGAGGCGGGCACCGGCAGCGGCGGGGCCGCGCGGCTGATGCTCGATGTCTCGCGCGAGCTGGGCGTGCGCCGGTGCGGCTGGTTCCTTGACACTTTCGAGGGCTACCAGAAAATCGATCCCGCGCGCGACGGCAGTCACGTGGCGGTGAACCAGTGCCGGCTCGCCCCCCTCGAAGAGGTCACCCAGCTCCTGCGCGACGAACTGGCGGAGGTCCACGTCATCGCCGGGCTGATTCCCGGTACGCTCGCCGAAGTGAAGGCCGAGCAGATCGCCTTTGCGCATATCGACGTGAACCTCCACGAACCCACCCTGACCGCCACCGAGTTCTGCCTCCAGCGGCTGGCACCCAACGGGATCATCGTGTTCGACGACTACAACTGGCCTGCCTGCTATGCGGCCCGCCAAGCGATTGACCAGGTGTGCGGCCGGTTTGGCCTCGAGGTCTTTGCCCTGCCGGAGTCCACGCAGGCCATCCTGCTCAAACGCTGATCCCCATGGCCACGGGAACCTCCAGCTCCACCAACCGGGCCTTCAGCGGGGCCGAGCTTGGCGGCGTCCTGCACGCCGACGCCTATGTGGCCAGCCGCCTGCGGCCGCGCCTGACGGACCTCCACTACCTCGCCATCAGCGACATCCTGGCCGCCGTGCAGCCGTTCGCCCGGGAGGTCCAGGGAAAACTCTTCGACTACGGTTGCGGCGGTGCGCCCTACCGTTCGCTGTTCACGGGGATCAAGGAATACGTCCGAGCCGATGTGACCCCCGGACCGAACGTGGACCGGCTGCTGCCGACCAATGGCCTGACGGATGAACCACCGGACCGCTACGATGCCGTGCTTTCCACCCAGGTGCTCGAACACGTCGCCGATCCGGCCGCCTACCTGCGCGAATGCGGCCGCATCCTCAAGCCGGGCGGCAGCCTGCTGGTCACCACGCACGGCCTGTTTGAGGAGCACGGCTGCCCCTACGATTTTCACCGCTGGACGGCGCGCGGTCTGGAACTGGCCGTCACCGCCGCCGGGCTCGAAATGGAATCCTGCCAGAAGCTTACCGGCGGCGTGCGCGGCTCGATCCAGCTGCACCACTATCTCATCGCCGCGTTGCACGCCCCCGAATATCCGCTCTGGCACCGCCTGCTGGCCGTGATCAGACGCATCTACGGCTTCACCACCGTCGCGCCGTTGAACTGGCTGGCGGATCGCTTTCCTCGCCACGCCGTGCTGCCGGCGGAACACTGGGCTCCGATCTACGTCGGCGTGGCGGTGCGCGCCCGCAAACCCGTGGCTATCGCCGCCACTCGCTGAGCCGGCGGATCATTCCGAACGTCAGCCGGTCCTTGGGGAAATACCAGCGGGGCAGCGGTTGCTTCTCCAAGGTGGGCAGCGAGGCGATGCGGCGGACAAACTCGGTGAACTTCCGCCGGTAGTCATCCCCGAGATGCGCCGACATGGCCGCGCGCGATCGGGTCCGCAGCGTGTTCCATTCTTCTCCAGCCAACCCGCTGATCCAGCGAATGCGCTCCGCCAACGCCGCCAGATCGCCCGGAGGATATACGAGTCGGGAGTCCACGCTGCCCGCATAATGGTCGCCACCGCTGTCCAGGCGGGGATGCAGTGGCAGCACGCCCACGGCCATGGCTTCCAGCTCCGCCAGCGGCGTGCCCTCGTAATCGCTGACGAAGACGATCGCATCCCAGCCCGTCACGATGCGCCAGTAATCCGCCCCGCTCCGGCGACCGTGGAAGACGAACTTCGCCTGGTCGGGCAACTGCGCTTCGAGCCAGGCGCGTTCCGGTCCGTCGCCCAGGAATTCAATGCGGTAGGCCACGCCCAGCGCGTCGAGGCGCTGGACGAGTTCGGGAAACCGGTTCACCCGCTTCTGCTCGTTCACCACCCGGCCGCAAAAGCCCAGCACCAGCGGACGGCCGGCGGGTGCCTCGTTCCGCATGGGCAGTTCCGGCGCATCGATGGCCGCGTCCACTTTGAGCACGCGGTCCGCCGACAGGCCGGGCAGATGCGTGCGCACGCGCTCGGCCAGCTTGTCGCTCACACACACGAAGCCATCCGCCCAATGCGCCACGCGCGCCAGCTTGCGATCCAGGCCGGGCGTATCGCTGTGCAGGTAAAGGATGCGTCGGGCAGCTCCGTCCAGGCTCGCGAAAAACGGCCAGCCCCAGTCGGTGTGATAGACGGCCACCTCGGGCGCAAAGTCGGGGAAGGAATTCGCAAACCGTCGGCGCGCCTCGGCGATCGAGTTGTTTTCGCGCAAATCGAGCGCCGTGGCCCGGGGCCAGCCTGGGGGAGGCGGCTCCCAATAGGCGATGAAACGTGAGTCGATGCCCTGCGCCGCATCGTGCTCGTGATGGCCGCGCACAATGGACTCCACCCCGCCTAGGCCGGCGAAGTAGTTGGTGACGGTGAGGACGCGAAGCACGGAAATGACGAGTTACGAGTTACGAGTTACGAGTTACGAGTGCCGAATGGTGCGGTCGCGAGCGATGAAGTTTTGTTTCCGACTGTCGTTGGTTCACTGGCTTACTGATCACTGACCACTGATTACTTTTCTCCAAAGGACACCCACACCCTCCCGTCGCGCACCTCGACCGGATAGGTGGCCACCGGCTGGTCCGGCCGCACATCGCAGGCGCCGTTGGTCACATCAAAGCCCCAGCCGTGCAGCGGGCAATGCAGCCGGCAGCCGTCCAGGTAGCCGACGGACAGCGGGCCGCCCCGATGCGGGCAGGCATTTTCCAGCGCGTAAAATTTGCCCTCCAGCCGGACGAGGGCCAGCCGCTTGCCCGGAACGTCAACCGGACCGGCCTGGCCGTCGCGTAGCGCGTTCGCCTCGGTGGTGATTTCAAATTCCTGCATGCGCGGAGCCATTCAGATGCGGATCTTGCGGACCCATTGCTGGTTCGCTTCCCAGTAGGTGGCCTTGTTCTTCATGCTCGGATCATCAGCGGCCGGCTGAATTCGACCATCCTCGTCGGTCGCGCGGGAGACGATCGTGTGCTCGCCCGGTGTGGCGTCGCGCCAGTCGAGGTGCCAGAAGCTCCAGGTAAACCGGGTGTCCAAGCCCCGCGCCGGTTTCTTCTCGATTACCGCTGGCCGCCACGGGCCATCGTCGATCTTCACCTCAACTGCCTTGAGCGGCGTACCGTCGCTCCAGGCCGCACCGCTCGCCCGCACGCTGCCATCGGAACGCCGCACGACTCGCGCGGTGACGGATTTCACGCCGATATTGCACACGCTCGTCTCGCGCCAGTTCATCCAGTCGTGCCCCTGCTCCTCGCCGCGAATGGTCACGTATTCGCGCGCCATCCATTTGCCCATGAAGCGCCTGTCGAGCACGTCCACGCGCTTGAGCCACTTGACCCACGCGATGCCGAACCAGCCGGGCACGATCAGGCGCAGCGGGAAGCCATGCTGCTCCAGCAGCGGCTGGCCGTTCATCTCCCAGGCCAGCAGCACCTCATCGCGCAGGGCGTGTTCCAGCGTGAGGCTGCGGGCGAAGTTCTGCGGGAAATCCTTGTCCCGGATCTTCTCCACCTTCTCGTCTGAGCCGTAAAAGACGATCTCCTCGGAGCGCCGCATTAGGCCCAGATCGCGCAACAGGGGGCCGAGCGGCGTGCCGGTCCAGCGGATGTTCCCGCACGCGCCGGAGAAACCTGGATTCGAGCCGTTGCCGCCGCACTCCAGCGTCGCGGTGATAGTCTTGCGCGGACGCTTCTGCAGATCGGCCAAGGTGAGCGTCGTCGGGCGCTTCAGATAGCCGGTGAACTCGACCTTCCAATCCGCCGGCTTCGTGGCGGGGTCGATCTTTGGGTGTGGGTAATGCGTGACCTCGTAAAGCTCCTCGTTGGCCGTGATCCAGTTCGTGAGGTTCGCCCAGCGCAGCATCGGGCGCTTCACGTCGTAGGGCTGCCCATCGAGAAACGGGATCAGCTCCTCCCCGGCGGCGGGTTCGAGGCCGAAGGTCGCGAGCGGCCGCGACGCCAGCGTATAGGCGGCAAGGGCGACCGAGCCGCGCAACAGGTCGCGACGGGAAAGCAGACCGGATTCCATGCCCACAGACTGCCGACGGCGGCGAAAAATCCCAAGCGCCAAGTCCGGCATGGTCCGGAATTGGTGCCGGAACTTTTGCGCCAGGCGCTTGCCAGCGACGGTTCCGCTGCCAGACTCCAGCCTTATGACAACGACCGCTCCAAAACCCACGATCATCGCCTGGCTCAAGCCCTCCTGCGGCTGGAGCGGCGGCGTCCGCGCCGTGTTCAAGAAATACGGCCTCCCTTTCGACGACCGCGACATCATCAACAACTACGCCAACTACCAGGAGATGGTGGAGAAGACCGGCCAGATGAAGCAACCCTGCGTCGAGATCGGCGGCCATATCCTGGCCGACGTCAGCGGCGAGGAGATCGAGGCCTGGATGCTGCAGAACAACGTCGTGACGCCGAACGACATCGTGCCCGAGGTCCCGATCAACCAGCCCTGCGCCCACGAAATGCCCGGCGCACAGGCCGCCCCGGCTCCCCTCGCCTTCCGGCGCTGAGCTCGGAAAGGACGGAAACAACGAAGGCGCCAAGACGCAAAGAAACACGAGAAGATGGGGCGGTTCAAAAAGCGGTGACCGTCATCGATCTTTCCATTCCTCCTTCGTACCTTTGCGTGCCTGCTGTTAATCCACTGCTTCCGCGCGCGAGATGAGTGACCAACCCGCCAAGCCCGGTTTGCCGCCGGGCTTTTTGATTCGTCCGGCCACCGCCGGCGATGCCGGCACCATCCTCGGGTTCATCCGTGCGCTCGCCGAATACGAGCGATTGGTGCACGAAGTGGTCGCCACCGAGGAAACCTTGCGCAGCACGCTTTTCGGCCCGACACCGCACGCCGAGGTGGCGCTGGCGGAGTTGGACGGGCGGCCTGTCGGTTTCGCTCTGTTCTTCCACAATTACTCCACCTTCCTCGCCAAACCCGGCATCTATCTGGAAGACCTGTTTGTGCTGCCGGAATTTCGCGCCCGCGGCTTCGGCAAGGCGCTGCTGCTGCACGTAGGGCGACTGGCCCACCAGCGCGGCTGCGGACGCTACGAATGGGCCGTGCTGGATTGGAACGAACCCAGCATCCGCTTCTACAAGTCGCTGGGCGCCCGCCCGATGGATGATTGGACCGTGATGCGTGTTACCGGCGAAGGGCTGAAGCAGATGGCCAACGCTCTTCCTATGCCCCCAATTCCCTGAATTCCGATCCTTTGCCGCAGATTTAGCGCGTGCAACGCTCGTAAGCCTCCTAGCGGGCAGACTTTGGCCCAACAGGGGTTCAGGCTGTGAGCGTATGATGAACGCGACACGGCAACCGAAGCAGAGGCAGGCCAAGACCGGTCCGGTTACCCCCGTCGATCTCCCCATCCTCCGTGGCATGGATTTGCTTCGGGTGCACCCGGCAACTTCGCGGCCATCGACGCTTAACCCGTCCACGCCTGTCCAATTGATCACCCCCATCTGCTGCCCTGCTCAGTCCGCACGTTCCGCTCCGCTGTCCGCCAGTTCATTTCCGCTCTCATTTTTGCGAACGCTAAGGGGTCTTTTCCCGCAGCTCGCTCGCTGCGGTTACAGCCTCATGGCGCTGGTCGTCCACGAAATGCAGATTCCCAATGTCTCACCTTTGACGGGCACATGGTGGCATGCGTCGGCAATTCAACCTAGGCATGGAACTCAGCGATCCACGTGCAGCGGGGAATGGATAATCTGGCCGCAGCCGATATTTTAAGCGTTGTACTGGCAGCAAACTCGTTTCACGTCAACCGCCGTAGCATTACTGCTGATAATAGTGTCTTGCTTCAATTCCTTGGCAGAAAACAGGCGTTTTTGGACATCTATCCTAGTGGTGCCGTAGCATTGATTGTACGAAAAGGTGATGTCGATGAACTGCATGAATTGGAGTTCAGCGACACCGCTAGAATTCTGGAAATCTTGCGAGAAGAGGAAGTATCCTAATGCCAGATGGAACCCTGTTTAATTGCTGGAATTCCGGAGCGGCTACATACAGGTGATCGTCTAGCCGCAACCGTAGCTGAAGACGACAGGCTTTTCGTTCGGCACCTAATGTTGCCTCTGGGTCAGGCATACGGTGGAGAGATTCCGGGACACAGCCACTTCACCGATCAGTCGGCAAACTCAGAAATGCTTAATGTGGGTGGCACTCCGAAGGATGTTCTTCTGGACGTAAAACAGGGGGAATACCACGTCGGGCATCAGATAGCGTGTTTGAAAGTGAAGGATGTGAAAGAGTTGGTAGTGCCTAACGCAAACACGATCAAAAGGGACAGGACCGGAAGAGTTACCCAAGAGGCGGACATATTCTCCTTCGATGTTCAGCACGATCCAACTTCTTGCATCTATCCCCACTGCCTTATCAGGTTATTTAAAAATGGGATTCAGGTGAAATCGTTAAACAGCGATCACATGAAAACCTTGATTCGAGCGCAATTTGCCAAGCTCGCAGAGCTTAATAGAAGCGAAATGGATCAGTATCATTATGATCCGCAACTTCTACTTCCGGCAAACTAGATAAACTAAGTGTAGGACGGGCTCGCACACGGGCGCCGCTGCGGACGCTACGAATGGGCCGTGCTCGATTGGAACGAACCCAGCATCCGCTTCTACAAATCGCTGGGCGCCTGCCCGATGGACGATTGGACCGTGATGCGTGTCACTGGCGAAGGCCTGGACCGCATGGCCGAACTGGCCGCGCAAAGCGGATTGTAAGCTTACCGCTCCACCGAGGTCAGTTTCAGGCCAATCACCGAAATCAGCAGCAGCGTCAGGAAAAATAGCTGCGCGGGTCGCAACGGCTCTTTAAAGAGCCGCCATTGGGCCATGACCGTGCCTAGAATCCCGATACTCACCCACACGGCGTAGGCCGTGCCGATGGGCAGGTTGCGGACTGCCAGGGCCAGCAAAACCATGCTGCCCACGATGGCAACGGCCACGATGATTGAGGGAAGCGGTTTGGTGAAGCCGTGCGTGTACTTCAGGCCCACGGCCCAGCACGTCTCCAGCAATCCGGCGATGATCAGCAGAATCCACGACATACGATGTTCTCCATCGCGTCGTCTTGTCCTCACCGGGTGCGGCGCACCTCGTCTGGGCCGTCGGGCGACGGCGGCTTAAATTGGCCGGGAAACCGGCAGAAAATGGTGCGCGGGGCGGGAGTTGAACCCACAACCTTCGGCTTCGGAGACCGACGCTCTATCCAGTTGAGCTACCCGCGCACGTAGGACGGCGCGGAAGCTAATGAGCGGATTCCGACCCGGCAACGAGTTTGTTCCGGCAACGCGGTTTCGGGTGCAACCGGATACCGGGATGAGTCATCGGCATCGGCGCGCGGTGGGGCGAGCGTCCCCGCGAGCCGGGCCACCCCATACCCAGGCCGCTGCGGCTCGCAGGGACGGCTCGCCTCACCGGGTTCAGTGCCGGCCGGCCGGGGCGTTGGTCGGCAGGGGGAGCGTGCCCGCGCCGGTCTTCTTCGGCTGGTAGAGGCCGCTGCCCAGGCCGCTCAGCGGGTCGCGGGCCGCCTTCTGCTGCCAGGCGTGCACGGCCCAGTAACCGATCAGGATCAGGCCGGCCACCAGCACCACCGGGAACACCCACTGCCACTTCACACGCGAGAGCAGGAGCATCACGGCATCCAGCGGGCCCTTTTCGCGACGCTCCAGGCTGGGCGGGCCGGCGTAGTCGTCGGTCTGGCCAAGCTCGGCCTCCAGGGCGGCCACCAGCACCGTCGGATCGAGCTTCAGGTGGCGCGCGTAGCTGCGCGCGAAACCCCGGATATACACGGGCGCGGCGAAGGCCGACCAGTTGCTGTCCTCCAGCGCGCGGACGTGGTCGGTCTTGATGTTGGTGGCATCCGCGACCTGATGGATCGTGAGCTTTTGGCGCTCGCGCTCGGCCCGGAATTGTTCACCGACGGTAGGCATCGGGCGGTTTGTAACGGTTTTGGAGCCGTCGCGGCAATCGCGGAAACGTTTTCCCGCCGATTTGAGTGGTTTTTGAAATTCGGCAGCCGGGCCCCGGCCGGCCAATCGAAGCGTGAACGGTGGGGCCTTGAAGCGGGCGAATCCCCTTTCCCCTCACCCTGCCCTCTCCCCTCGGGAGAGGGGAAAGCCGGGTGGCCCGAAGGGTAATTGGATCGTGCTTCTGGCAAATCCGGCATCGGTCTGCATCGAGGAACGCACGATGACTCCAATTGAGATATCGGCACCAACCATGGTGATGCGTGTCGCGCTGGAAACCGGGCTTACTTCGGCATCACACCGGCCAGGTCGGCGGCAAAGGCGCGCACGTCCTCTTCCTGCGTGTCCCAGGAGCACATGAGCCGGCAGCCGCCTTCGCCGATGAAATTGTAGAAGAGCCAGCCCTTCGCGTACATCGCCTGGATGGCCGGCTTGGGCAGGTCCACAAACACCGAGTTCGCCTGGTGCGGAAAGAGCACCTTCACGCCAGGGATGGTGGTGACCAGCTCATGCATGAGCTTCGCCATCGCGTTGGCGTGCGCCGCGTGCCTGAGCCACACGCCGTCCTTGAGCATCCCCAGCCACGGCGCGGACACGAAGCGCATCTTGGAGCAGAGCTGGCCGCCCTGCTTCGCCCGGTAGTCAAACTCCTTCGCCAGCTCGCGGTCGAAAAAGACCACGGCCTCGCCGACGTGGATGCCGTTCTTCGTGCCGCCAAAGCAGAGGACATCCACGCCCGCCTGCCAGGTGATCTCGCGCGGCGCGACGCCGAGCGCCGCCACGGCGTTGGCGAAGCGCGCGCCGTCCATATGGAACCGGAGCTTGTGCTTCTTGGCCATCGCGCCGATCGCGCGCAGTTCGCCCGGCGTATAGATCGTGCCGACCTCCGTGGCCTGCGTGACCGTGACCACGGCGGGCTTCGGATAGTGGATGTCGGTGCGGCGTTTCACGGCCTCCTCGATGCCGGCGGGCGTGAGCCGGCCATTCTCACCGGGGAGCTGGAGCAACTTGGTGCCATTGCCGAAAAACTCGGGCGCGCCGCACTCGTCGGTCTCGACGTGCGCGACGCTGTGGCAGAGGACGCTGTGGTAGCTCTGCGTCGAATGGGCCAGCGCCAGCGAATTGGCAGCGGTGCCATTGAAGACGAAGAAGACCTCGCATGGCGTCTCGAAGACTTCGCGGATGGCATCGGCGGCGCGGCGGGTCCACTCGTCGTTGCCATATGCGGGCACGTGGTCGGCGTTGGCCTCGGCGAGGGCAGCCCAGGCTTCGGGGGTGATGCCGGCGTAATTGTCAGAAGCAAAATGGCGGGTAGGCATGATGGGAGGAGACAGGAGACAGGAGACGGGAGACAGGAATCAGGAGTTGGCGGAAGGCAGCCGACTGGGCAAAGGGAGGGCGCTCGGGCGCACCGCATCCAACTGGCTTTCACGCTCGTCGGGGGCCGGGATGGTCCCGGCCGCAGGGGCGAACTTCGTCATGCGTGGACCATCGACAGAGGAATGGCCGCTGGCAAGGCGCGGCTGGAGGGGAGGATTCAATTTGGAAAACAGGAAAGCACGAAAAGACCAATCAGGAATTCTTCTCAACGCCCCATCGGTTCCCTTCCTGCTTTCCTGTTTTCCAGATTGATCCTTCCCGTCCGACTGTCGCGCTTGCCTGTATGAACGAATGCCGCAACGCTTCCGTACGTCTCTCACCGCCACGCTTATGCGCCGTCATCTACGCTGTCTGCTGTTCCTTTTGCCTTTTGCCTTTTTCCTTCTGCCCCTGGCCCGCGCCGCCGAGCCCTTCGAGCTGAGGGATGGCGACCGGGTGCTCTTCATCGGCGACACGTTTTTCGAGCGCGAGGGCGATTACGGCCACATCGAGACGCGGCTCACGGCGGCCTTTCCCGACCGCAATGTCACCTTCCGCAACCTGGCCTGGGCCGGCGACAGCCCGACGGGCCGCGCGCGGGCCAGCTTCGACTGGAACAAGGATGACAATTTCTGGCTGGCGCACGTGAAGGAACAGCTCGCCCTCGTGAAGCCGACGGTGGCCTTCCTCAGCTACGGCATGACGGCGGCGCTCGAACTGTCCGAAACCAGGCCCGAGGAGCAGCCGGCCAAGCTGGAGAAGTTTAAGGCCGACCTCGGCAAGCTGATGGATGCGATTGATGAGGTCAGCGGGCAGAAGGTGCGGTTTGTGTTGGTGGGGCCGATCGGACCCGATTTTTATCCGCGTGCCCGAGTTCAACTGAACGAACAGCTACCCAAGGCCTATGATGCGATTGACCAAGCGCACAGCCAGGTCGCCGATTCGAAGCAGCTCGTGGTGATCCATCTAAATCGGATGCTCGCTAAGACCGAATATCTTGAGGCTGGCATCATCCCAAGCGACGACAAGGTTGGTTCGGTTGCGCGGCGGATGTCTTCGATTGTAACTGGCGGGCAACGGGAGATTTTCGAAGAAACGCCGGCTTATGAGATCCTCCGCTCCGCCATCCGCAAGAAGAACGAGCTCTTTTTCCACCGCTGGCGGCCCGAGAACTGGACCTACCTCTTCGGTTTCCGCAAACACGAGCAAGGCCAGAATGGCGTGGAGATTCCCAAGTTCGACCCGCTCATCGCCGAATGGGACGCCCGCATCGCCAAGCTGCGCGACCTGAAGCACCAAGACCCGGCGACCGTGAAGGAAGTGCAGGGCCTGCTCGCCGCTGAGGAGGCCATCCGCAGCGCCCCGCCGCAGCCGAAGACCGAGCAGCCGATCCCCACCTTCGACATCGCCGAGGGCTTCGAAGCCACCCTCTGGGCCGAGGAACCCGAGCTGTTCAAGCCCATCCAGATGAACTGGGACGCCCAGGGCCGGCTCTGGGTCGCCAGCTCGCGAACCTACCCGATGATCGCCCCCGGCCAGACCGCCGCCGATTCCATCGTCGTGATGGAGGACACCAACGGTGACCACAAGGCGGACAAATCCACCGTCTTTGCCAGCGGCCTGCTGATCCCAACCGGCGTGCTGCCGGATGACAAGGGCGGCTGCTACGTCGCCGCCAGCAGCCAGTTGCTGCACTTCGCCGACACCAACGGCGACGGCAAGGCCGACCAGAAGACGATCGTGCTCTCCAGCTTCGGCACCGAGGACACCCATCACAACCTGCACATGCTGCGCTGGGGCTACGACGGGCACATGTATTTCAACCAGTCGATCTACACCCACACCCACATCGAGACGCCATGGGGGGTGCGCCGGCTGAACAGCGCAGGAATCTGGCGCTTCAACCCCGACAACTGGAAGCTGGAGGTCTTCACCCGCGGCGGTTGCAACCCGTGGGGCCACCACTGGGACCAGTATGGCAACTCCTTCTTCACCGATGGCGCCGGCTTCAAGGGTGTTTATCACGCGATGGAAGGGGCGACCTACTTCACCTATTCCGACATGCGGCGCGAGGCCGAGAGCATCAGCCCCGGCAACTACCCGAAGTTTGCCAGCCTCGAAATCGTCCACAGTCCCAATTTCCCCGCCGACTGGCAGGGCAGTGTGATCACCTGCGATTTCCGCGCCCACCGCGTCGTGCGCTTCGGCCTGACGGAGGTCGGCTCGACCTGGCAGACGAAGGAGCTGCCGGACCTGCTGCGCTCGACCAATGCGACCTTCCGTCCGATCGACCTGCGCTTCGGCCCTGACGGCGCGCTGTACGTCGCCGACTGGAGCAACCCGATCATCCAGCACGGCGAGGTGGATTTCCGTGACCCGCGCCGGGACCACGAACACGGCCGCATCTGGCGCGTGACCGCGAAGGCCGGAGCGGTCGCGAAGACGCAAAATCTCACGACGCTGAAGACGCCAGCCCTGCTGGATCGCACGCTCTCCGCGAGCGGCTGGGAACAGGAGCAGTCCCGCGTCGTCCTCCGCCAGCGCGGGGCCGAAAAGGTCCTGCCCGAAGTGAAACCCTGGCTCGCGAAGCAGACCGATCCGCGCGCCAAGCTCGAAGCCATGTGGCTCTACGAGGCCTTCGAGCGGCCCGCGGACGACCTCCTGGCCGGCCTTGTCGCCGCCCAGGACCCGCGCATCCGCACCGCCGCCGCCCGGCAGTTGAGCCGCTGAAGTTCCCGGCGAAGCATCCATCCGTCCCATTCCGTATCCCTCATGACACGAACCCTGGCCTGCCTGATCTCGCTGCTGTATGTTGTGCAGCCGCTCGACACTCAGGGAGAGGGTTATTGGGACCGGCGCTTCTGGATGGCAGACGTTTCCACCCCGTCCAAACTCGCCACGGATGGCGATGGCCGGCTGCTCATGGCAGGGGGGCTTCTGTCCGCAATCAACGGGGCGGGTGCCGGCACCACGGTGGGCAGCTGGGATGGCCATCGTTGGAGCACCATCTCCACCCAGCCGTTTGTCACCATGATTGGCTCGGCCGGCACGACCTGGCTGGTGAGCCGACCCGGAACCAATTCGGTGACCCGGGTCAGTGCGGCAGGGGAATCGGTCGTATTGCCCGCCGTGGAGGGCCGTATCCTCACCTTGGCGATCGATGACCTCGGACTGCTGGCCGGGGGGGAATTCGTCACCGGGACGGCCAATGCCGCCACTAACGTCGCCCGTTGGAACGGCGCGGACTGGATCCCGCTGGGCGCCGGGCTTTCCGGCGTGGTCACCAAGCTGTCGGCCACCGAGGGCGGCGTGTTTGCCGCGATCGCCGGGACACTGGACCAGCCTTCCTCCGCCTGGCGTTGGGACGGACTGGCGTGGACCCTGTTGGCACCGCTGCCGCCTGCCTCCTCCCCCCCGCCCCAGATCACCGATCTGGCCTGGCATGGCGGCAAGCTGATTGCGGCCATCACCAAAAACGCCTCGGCCACCAATACCGCCGTGCTGGCCTGGAGCGGCAGCCAGTGGGAACCCTACGGCACCCCAAGGCTCACGGGCGGGGCCAGCTCGCTCGCGGTTTTTCAGGGTGACCTCTACGTCGCCGGCGGTTCTTTCAAGGTGGAGAATGTCACCAGCACGTTCTTTGGGGTAGCCCGTCTGACCGGCGGCCAATGGCGACCGGTGGAGCTGTCACCCGGCGTGGTTCAAAGCCGGGCCGTGTCCCTCGCGGCGACCCGGAACGAGCTGTTTCTCCTGTGCGCCCTGCCCAAGGTGCTCGGTGTCGCTTTGAGCGAATCTGCCTTCGGCCTGTGGCAATTCGACGGACATGACTGGTGGCTGCATGGCGGCGGCCCATCCTACATGAAATTCGCGGCGGCCGAAGGGGGGCAGGCAGCTTCCTCCGGCAACATTGTCCTGAGCGTCATCGGCGGAGGCGCACCCAATGTGGCGGGACGGAACGGTTTTCTGTGGGATGGGTACTATCTGAAACCCCTGGGCATTTATTCCCCGGAACCGGGCGCCACACTCACCTTGGGAAACCAGATCGTCACCACCGCCACCCAGGTTTACCGGCCTGCCAGCCGAAACCCGGCCACGACTGGGGGGGCCAACCTGCTGACCCGGCTCGAAGGCACCAACTGGGTGGCCCACTCCGCCCCCACGACACTTTCCATGAATGCCGCCAACGCCTTGGCGGCGGAGGGGGAAAACATCTACGTCAGCGGCCATGACACGACCGTCCCGGGGAGTCCAAACGCCGTGGCCCGTTGGCAGGGCACCAACAATGTCTGGGAGCAGTTCGCCGGATACTTTGACGGCACTGTGCTGGCCCTGGCCGCACGGAATGGCCAGCCCGTGGTGGGCGGAACCTTCAAGACCGTGGCCGGCCAGCCCATCACCAATCTGGCGCGCTGGGATGGGACCGGCTGGCAGGCGGTGACTCCGGCTCCGGATGGAACCGTCCGGGCCTTCGCCCGCTGGGGCAATGACCTGGTCGTGGCGGGTGGGTTCACCAACATTGGCGGCATCCAGGCGCGCGGACTGGCGCTCTGGACTGCGGCCGGAGGATGGGAGTCCCTGTCCGAAGGGCTTGAAATGACGGGACCTGGCAGCTACGCGGGACCGGGCAGCGTGGCGATCCGGGAAGATGGAACCATCGCGGTCGCCACCGCACCGGTTCAGGCCTCCGAGGTCTGGCTGCGTCGCGGGACGAACTGGGAGCGGATCGGCACGACCTTCGGTGACGGGGTGCATGCCTTATGCTGGCAGGGACAGGACCTGTTTGCGGTCGGGGCATTTTTTGGCGTGGACGATGTCGAATCCGGGCGTTTTGCCATCTGGCACGAAGCCATGCCCGGACTCATGCCGCGCCGGCTGCCGGATCAGAGCCTCCAGCTCCATTGGACCGGGGCTTACCCGGGCGCCTCCGTTCTGGAAACTGGTTCCTCACCGGACCAATTCACACCCTGGCGCACCAACTCCCCCATGGACCTGCACCGCGACTTCACCCACCAGCCCGCGCCGGGTTCGGCCCAAGATGGCTCAGCCCAGGAATTCTACCGCGCCCGGTTGACCGAATAATCTGCACTTCTTTTTCCACGCCTTTGAAACCCACCATGCGAAAGTTCCATGTTTCGGCTGCCCTCGGCCTCGCCACGCTCGCCTGTGCCGCCACCTGTCTCGCCGCCGAGCCGCGTGAGAGCCGGCTGACTGCCCTCGCCACGCTCGTTCATGATCCCACGCCGCGCGTGCGGCTCGAAGCCCTGCGCGCGCTGGCGAAGATTCCCACCGCGAAGTCGGCCGAGCTGGCCCTCAGCGTCCTCGACCAGCCGATGGACCCCAACCTCGACTACGCGCTCTGGCTCACGATCAACGATCTGTCGGGGCCGTGGATCACCGCCCTTCAGAACGGTGACTGGAAGACGGAAGGCCGCGAGAAGCAGCTCGAATTTGGCCTGCGCGCGATCAAGCCGGAACAGGCCAGCCAGGTGCTCGGCCAATTGCTTGCGCAGCACCCCCTCACCCGCGACGGACAGGGGCCGTGGATCGAACTGATCGGGTCCGCCGGCACCGAAAAGGAGCTGCGCGTGCTGCTGGACCAGGTGCTGGCCAGCGGCTTCGATGACACGGCCTCGACCCGCGCCCTCAAATCGCTCGCCGATGCCACCCGCCTCCGCAAGCTCAAGCCCGGCGGCTCAACCGTCGAAATTGGGAAGTTGCTCGATTCGCCTTCCGATGCGGTCCGGGTGGAAACGCTGAAGCTCGCCGCCGTCTGGAAGGAGCTGGGCCCTTATTTCCCAAAGCTGGCCACTCTCGCAGGGAGTGCAGGTTCGAACCCTGCGGTGCGCACCGCCGCCTTCGACACGCTCCGCGCGATCGGTGGCAAAGGCGCGCTGGACGCGCTCACGGCATTGAGCGCGGCCGGCCAGGAGCCCGCGATCCGTCGGCAGGCGGTCGCGGCTCTGGCCACCCTGAATCTGGGCCAGGCGATGCCGGCCATCGTGGACGTAACCAAGTCCCTGGCGGACGAGACACAGGCGCAGGATTTCTGGCGCTCCATCCTGCCGGTGAAGGGCGCCGGCAAGGCCATTGCCGAGGCGCTGCCCGCCAGTGGCATTCCGCAGCCCGCCGCGCGGGCGGGCATGCGCGTTGCCCGCGAGGGCGGTCGCAACGACATGGACCTGGTGCTGGCACTGGCCAAGGCGTCGGGGCTCGCCGCCGATACGCAGGCGTTCACCGGCCAGCTCATCAAGGAACTGGCCGCCAAGGCCGCTGACAAGGGTGACCCGCATCGCGGCGAGATGATCTTCCGCCGCACGGATCTAGCCTGCCAGAGCTGCCATGCCATCGGCGGGGCCGGCGGCAAGGTCGGTCCCGACATGACCAGCATCGGCGCCAGCGCGCCCATCGACTACCTCGTGGAGTCCGTGCTGCTGCCCAACGCGAAGATCAAGGAGGGCTACCACTCGCTCATCGTCACCACCAAAGACGGGACCGAATACACCGGCACGCTCGCCCGCGAGACCCCGCAGGAGATTGTCCTGCGCAACGCCGCCGGGGCCGAGCAGGCGATTGCCAAGGCCGACGTGGCCAAGCGGGAACAGGGCACCCTTTCCCTCATGCCCGGCGGTTTGCTGGACCCGGTCGGCGAGCAGGAGCAGCTCGACCTCTTTGCGTTCCTCTCGCGACTGGGCAAGCCGGGCGACTTCGACGCCAGCAAGGGCGGCGTCGCGCGCAGATGGCGCATCTACGTGGAAAGCCATACCGACCAGCAGAATGGCCAGGGCAACGCCATGTGGGATTCACCGCTCGACGCCAAGCAGTGGAGTCCAACCTATGCCCTTGTGAGCGGCCAACTTACGCGTCCAGTGATGGATGAGGCGGCTAAGCGTCAGTTCTGGGTCGGCACCCTGGCCATCTACCTGGCCACTGAGCTGCAGACCACGCAGGCGGGGCCGGTGAAGCTCAAGCTCGACGCGACCCATGGCGAGGTCTGGGTGGACGGAAAAAAGATCGGCGGCACGGGCGAATCCTCGGTGGATCTGCCCGCCGGCAAGCACCGGGTGATCGTGAAGCTCGATCCGAAACTCATCCCGGATTCGCTTCGGCTAGTGTCCGATGCCAGCTTTGTGCTCAACTGAGCGCATGGCGCCGCTGCCACCACCACACCACCATACGCTGAACGCCGCGTCGGGCTGGTTGGGGCTGGGCATGACGGTCGAGGCGCAGGTGGAACTGGACCGGCTGCCACCCGAGCTGCAGACCCACCGCCTGGCCCTGGACGTGCAGTTTGCCATCCACGCGGAGAATTCCGCCTGGGACGCGGCCTATGCGGTCGCGGAGCGCAGCGTACAGCTCCACCCGGAGGACGTGGGCGGCTGGATTCAGCGGGCCTTTGCCGCCCGGCGGAAGACCGGCGGCGGCTTGGAAGACGCCTTTGCGCTGCTCCTGCCAGCCTCGGAGAAATTCCCAAAGGAGGTGACCATCCCCTACAACCTCGCGTGCTATTGCGCCCAGAAGGAGCGGCTGGCCGAGGCCTGGCAGTGGTATCGCAAGGCCCGCAGTCTCGGAAATCCCAAGGACCTGCGGAAAATGGCCCTGGCGGATGACGACCTGAAGCCCCTCTGGAGCCAGATCGCCCAACTGACGTGATTTCCGCCGGCTGAGGTAGGGAAAAACCGGCTGCAACCCGCGCTTCCCCTGTCGCGCAACGTGCGGTTACGGTTCGCGCGTGAAGCATAAAGGCAAAGCGTTGGATGCCGCCGCGGCCATGCTCGGCAAAACGCTGATCGTGGTCGTCGTGTGCGCCGGGGTGACGGCATTGCTCTGGCCGAAGAGTTTTCTGCTGGCCTCCCTGTTCTGTGCGCTGGGGCTGCTCTTTTCCCTGTTCGCGCTGTGGTTCTTCCGCGACCCGGACCCGCATGTGCCTGAAGATCCGCGCCTCGTGGTCGCTCCCGGCCATGGCAAGGTGGACGTGATCGACGAGACCGACGAGCCGAACGTGATGGGTGGCCGCTGCCGACGGGTCTCGATTTTTCTCTCGGTCTTCGACGTGCACGTGCAGCAGTCGCCGGTCGCCGGCAAGGTGACCTACCTGCGCCACACGCCCGGCCTCTTCCTGAACGCGCTGAAGACCGAATCCGCCGCGCACAACGAGAACGTGCTGATCGGTTTCGATTCCACCGCCCCCGCCGGCGCGAAAATCGGGGTTCGCCTCATCACAGGGCTGATCGCCCGCCGCATCATCCCGTGGGTGCAGACGGGCGACGTGCTCACGAAGGGCGGGCGCATCTCGCTGATCCAGTTTGGCTCCCGGGTGAATCTCTACCTGCCTTTGAACGCGGAGGTGGTCGTGAAGCTCGGAGACCGTGTGGTGGGCGGCGAAAGCGTCGTCGCCAAGCTCTGAACCATGGAACCCGCCCCCCAGACCCAGCCGGCCAACAGCGACGAGAAGCTGAAGATCTACCTGCTGCCGAACCTGTTCACGGCGGGCAACCTGTTCTGCGGCTTTCTCGCTCTCACCCGGATCGTCGAGGCGGACCCCGCGTCGGACAACTTCAACACGGTCATCCGGCACGCGCTCGGCTACATCCTGATCGCCTGCATCCTCGACCTGCTGGATGGCCGGGTGGCGCGCATGGGCGGCTTTGAATCGCCGTTCGGACGCGAGTTCGACTCGCTGGCGGACATCGTGAGCTTCGGGGTGGCGCCGGCCTTTCTGGTACATCGGATCGTCCTGAAGCCGGTGTTCGTCAATCACCCTGAGATCGGGTGGTTCATCGCCTCGCTCTATGTGATCTGCGGAGCGTTCCGTCTGGCGCGTTTCAACTGCCTGGCCGCCATGAGTGGCGGCGGTGGCGGTAAATATTTCCTGGGCTTCCCGATCCCGGCCGCCGCCGGCATGGTCGCCTCGCTGACCCTGCTCCTGCTGCATCTGGACGATAACAATCTCCGCGTCGGAAACTGGCGCTATGCGCTGCCCGTCATCCTCGTGCTGCTCTCGGCCATGATGGTCAGCGAGGTGAAGTATCCGACGTTCAAAAAGCTCGACTGGCGCATGCAGCGGCCGTTTGTGAAGACCCTCATCATCGTGGTGGCGGTCGCCTTTCTCTTCATGCTGTGGCAGCAGGTATTGCCCTACGCCGCCCCGCTGCTGATCACGTCCTACCTGCTCTACGGCTTCATCCGGCCCAGCATCTCGCGCCGCATGCAGCGCGAGATCGAGGTGGATGACGAGCCCGACGAACCCGACGAGGAAGTCCCGCCCGCGACCGGTCGCAGGGGGTGATGGCCTCCTTGCGCGCCCCAACCCTGCTTCCCGTGCTTGCGTTGAACTCCTTGCCGCCTGCCCACATCGATTGGGGGGATCTCTTCCTCAGTGGGGCGCTCGGGATGGCGGCCGGCTTCATCACGTCCGCCCTCGGCGGCCCGATCAATGTCACCATCGTCAACGAGAGTGCGCGTTGCGGTTTCCTGCGGGCCTTCCTCATCGCCGCCGGGGCCGTGGTCATGGAGACGATCTATTGCTCCGTCGCGTTTGCCGGGTTCAGCTCGGTGTTTGACTCCCATACGGTCCAGGCGACGATGCAGCTGGCGAGCTTCATCCTCGTGCTGTGGCTCGGTCTCAAATACCTCTTCGCCGGCCACGTGCCCGGGGAGGAGCGCAGCCTCAAGGTGGTCGAATCGCGCCTGCATCCGCATGCCGCCTTCTGGATCGGTTTTGTGCGGGTCCTGGCCAATCCCGGCGTCCTGCTGCTCTGGCTCGGCATCACCGCCTCGCTGCTGTCGCATGGGGCGCTGACGAACACCTGGGCGTCCAAGGGCGTCTTCTGCGCCGGGGTCGCCAGCAGCGGCTGGATCTGGTTTGCCGGCCTGAGCTGGGGAGTGTCCCGCGGGCATGGGCGATTCTCCGGAAAGGTGCTGCGGCGCATCTCGCAGTTCAGCGGGATCGTGCTGCTGGTGACGGCCGTCATCATCGCAAGCCGGCTCATTCATCTGCTGGCAAGGCGCTGAGTCCGGCGCGGCTTTTCCCACTCATTTTCAAGACATTACAACAGATTTTCGGATCTAGGTAATATCCCGTTTGGCTCACGCTCGTAACCAAAGCATTCGGCCCACGTCTTTTTGAGTGGTCAACCCCTGCCCGCGGGACCGGTCGGTCCTATGGCGGTCAGCTGATCGGTAACAGTCATCCGTTAAAAGTTATGAAGCGCACACACACGTTAATCTCTGTCCTGGCGGCCTCCCTCCTGCTGGGCCTCACTCCCATTTTGGCCGAAGACGCCCCTGCGGGCGGTGGTGCCGCCGCCAACAGCGGTCGGCGCGCCGGTGGCGGTGGCGGTTTTGCCGCCTTCCAGAACATGACCCCCGAACAGCGGGAGGCATTGCAGCAGGTCAACGAGGAGACCAAGGACTTGAACGCCAAGCTGACTGAAGCCCGCAAGGACTTGGGTGCAGCCGTCTATGCCGAAAAGGTGGACGAGGCACAGATCCGCGAAAAGGCCGCTGCCGTGGCCAAGGTTGATGCCGACCTGTACGTCGCCCGCGCCAAGGCCTTTGCCAAGGTGCGCAGCAAGTTCACCAGCGAACAGATTGACGCCTTCAAGAACAACCCCGTCGGCATGGGTGGACGCATGGGCGGTGGCGGCGGTCGCCGTCCGGCTCCCACCGAGACCAAGTAAGGTCTCCAGCAGACTGTCCGTTTTCGACCGGCCGCGCAAACGCTGCGGCCGGTTCCGTTTTCAGCCGCCCGCCACGATGTGGCCAGGCAGCTTGCAGTGGTCCGAAAACCGGAAACTGAAAACTGAAAACCGAAAACCGTTTCAGTCCCAATTGTCCCCTCTCTCCCGGCCGCTTTTGACTGTTCTGTTCAGACCACAACTGCACCCTTGTCGCTCGTGCCCCTGACCGAATGCCAATGAATCTCCGTCCCCTGCGTTTAACCCTCCTGTTCAGCTGCTGGCTGTTCGCGTCAACACGGTCGCCGGCCGCTGACGCGCCCTCCGTTCCGGGTGGCGCGGGCGATACTGAAACCGGGAGCGGAATCGTGGACGAACGACCCCCGACCGGATGGACGAACTATCATCGCATCCTGTGGCTCGGCGACACCGCCTTTCAGCACCCGGCGCAACTGCCCGGGTTCTTCCGGCTGGTCCGGGAGATGGGCATTGACTCGATCACCGCCGGTGCGGATAGCAATCCGGCGCTGGCCGGAACCAATCAGCTCCATTACTACGTCGAGAACATCGTAAATCGGGGCCTGTGCCTGAAGTTCAATTCCCACGTCAAGGATTGGGACAGGTTTGTCACCGACTGGGCAAAAGGCGGCCGTCCCGATTCCGCCCTGGTCCGTGAGTATGGCCTCGATGATCCCCAATGGCTTCATGGCGCCCAACGTTCGGTCGAACAGGCATTGGAACAGCACCGGGGTGGGAAGCCCTTCGCCTACGACCTGCGGGACGAGCTCTCGGTGACGTATTCGGCCAACCCGTTCGATTACGATTTTGGCGCGGTGACGCTGGCCGGTTTTCGCCGGTGGCTTCAGACCCAATACTCGGATCTGGCCGCGCTCAACCGGGAATGGGAAACGCAGTTTGAGAATTGGGAAGCGGTAAGCCCCTTCACCACGGATCGCATCAAGAACCGCATGGCCAGTGGCGATGCCCTGCCGAAGGGCAAGCCGGACTGGCAGGCGGTGCAACAGGTGCGGTTCGCCAGGACCTCCTCCACCACCAATCTGACGGCGTGGAATTTCTCCCCGTGGGCGGATTTCCGAACTTACATGGACGGTTCGTTGTCCCGCGCGCTTGGTTCGCTTCGCGACACCGCCCACCGCATCGATCCGCAGGCGCAGATCGGCATTGAGGGGACTCAGATGGCCAGCGCCTTCGGCGGCTACGATCTCTGGTCCCTGTCGCAGGTGCTGGACTGGATCGAGCCCTACGATATTGGCAACTCCCGTGAAATTCTCGGTTCCTTCATGCCCCGCCAGCCGTTTGTGACGACCGTCTTTGAAAACGACACGGCCCATGCGTCACGCCGCCTCTGGCACCTGCTCCTCGAAGGCGATCGCGGCTGCATTGTCTGGTGGAGTGAGGATTGCGTGGAGTGGAAGGAAGGCGAGTTTGCCCTGACCAAGAAGGCCCGGGCCATTGCCCCGGTGCTGAAAGAAATGGCTTCGCCGCTCGCCGCGCTCTTCGAAAATGCGCAGCCGGAATACGATCCCATTTACATCCATTACTCCCAGCCCAGCATCCAGGCCGACTGGCTGATCGAATCCACCGTGGATGGCTCGACCTGGCTGCGCCGGTTTTCCAGTTATGAAGCCGAGCACAACCGACAAGCCCAGGTGCGGGACGCCTGGCTCAAGCTTTTTCAGGACGCGGGGTTCTCGCCGCGCTTTGTCTCGGCGCCCGACCTCGCCAGCGGTTGGTTAAACCGAAACCGGGCGGCGGCGATCATTTTTCCCGATTCATTGGCAATGTCGGATCGGGAAGCCGCCGAGGTGGAAGCGTTCCTCCAGGTTCCCGGTCATGTCGCCTTCGCCGACGGCACGCCCGGCCTGTTCGACGAACATTGCCGCCGCCGAAAGCAATCGCCCTTGGAAGCCAGATTCCCGCTTGCCCTGTCGCCCGAAAGGATCGCTTCCGCCGCGGCCGGCGGTCGGCTGACCACCCACCCGGGCGACCTCGCCCACTACGCCGCCGAGCGGTTAAAGGGCGGCGGTAACGATTTGCCGGGCTGGTTGCGCGAAGCCCTCCCCCACGTGCGGCCGGCGATTTCGGTGCCCGCCGAGAGCCACACCCGCATCCATCGCTATCGCCATGGCCGGGCTCAGTTGGTGGCGTTCGAGCGCAATATTGACTACCACATGAGTGAGGAACTCAAACAGGGCGGCGGCAACGAGGCGCTGGAAGTGCCGGCGGATCTCACCGCGACCCTGCTTCGGCCCAAACACGTTTATGATTTGCGGACCCGGAAGTATCTGGGGTCAATCTCGGCAATCCGCTTCCAGCTCGATCCCTGGCGTCCGTCGCTCTTCCTCCTGGCGGACAGCCCGGCGGAAGGTGCGGCGGTGTTGGAAGAATTGGGGCCGGCGGACCAGGGCAAATGATGGGCGGACGCAGGTTCGTCCCTTGAATCGTCCACCGACAATCCAGCGCACACAAAGCCATGAAGAACCTCCTCGCCCCGTGTCTCGCGTTCCTCTTCGCGGCCGGCCCCGTCGCCGCCGCGAGTCTTGTTCAATTTGCGGGAACCGGAGTTGCCGGCTACGACGGCGATGCCGGTCCCGCCCTGAAGGCCGCGCTCAAGAGCCCCTTCGGCCTCGTCCGGGGCCCCGACCAGGCCCTCTGGTTTGCAGACTACGATGCCCACGTGGTGCGACGGATCGCACCCGATGGCACGATCGAGACGGTGGTGGGCAACGGCGCCCCGGGATACTCGGGCGATGGCGGTCCCGCGAAAGCCGCCAGTCTGCGCAACCCGCACGAACTTCGCTTTGATCCGGAGGGCCGGCTCGCGATCGCCGATACGGGCAATCATGTGATCCGCCGGTACGACCCGCGGAAGAAGACGATCGTCACGGTCGCCGGCACCGGCATCGCCGGCTATGCCGGTGATGGCGGGGCCGCGACTGAGGCGAAGTTTCGCGAACCGATCAGCCTGCAATTCGCGCCCTCGGGCGATCTTTTCGTCGCGGATATCGGCAACAACGTGTTGCGCCGGATCGATGCCAAAACGGGTCTGATCACCACGTGGGCCGGCACCGGACAACCAGGGCCGACGCCCGATGGCGCAGCCCTCCACGGCACCCCGCTGCGTGATCCACGCTCCCTCGATTTCGACTCGCAAGGCCGGCTGTGGCTCGTGACTCGGGAAGGCAATCAGATCCTGCGCTTCGATCCGGAAGCGGGCATCATCCGACTCCTCGCGGGGACGGGGAAACCGGGCTTCAATCAGAACCCCACACCCGCCCTTGAGGCCGTCTTTTCCGGGCCAAAAGGGATCTCCATCGCCACCGACGGCTCCGTCTATCTCGCCGACACCGAAAACAATGAGATTCTCCGGTACACCCCCGGAAACGGGATGATCAGCCGGGTCGCCGGGACCGGAGAAAAAGGCTCTGCCTTGGCCACCAATCCCCTCAAGACCCAACTCAATCGTCCCCATGGCGTGTTTGCCGATGCCGACGGTTCGCTCTTCATCTCGGACAGCGAGAATCACCGCATTCTGCATCTGCGACCGTGACGAACTTCGCGCCCGTCCATCTGAATGCCGGGACATTTCTGCGACCGCTTTAGACAATTTTCCCGGCCGCGCGCGTCCTGTCCTCAGCCACCATGCCGCCCCGCGAACTGGAACGCCTTTACGACGAACATGCCGATGCGCTGTTCGCGTTCCTGCTGAACCTCACGCGGGATGAGGCCGATACCCGTGACGCCCTCCAGGAAATCTTCTCGAAGCTGGCCACGCGGCCCGAGCTGATCCGAGGCGCGCGGGACGAGCGCGGTTTTCTGATCCGGCTCGCCCACAACCTCGCCCACAACCTCGCCATCGACCTCATGCGCCGGCGCTCCGCCCGTAACCGGGCCCATGACGGGCTGGCCGGCGAGCCGCCTCAGCTTTTCGCCACGGCGGCCGATCCCGATGAGGCCGGCTTTCGCCACCAATTGGCCGAAGCGCTGGGCGAGCTGCCGCCCGACCAGCGCGCCGTCGTTCACCTCAAGCTGTGGGAAGGCCTTACCTTCGAGGCGATTGCCGAGGCGCTGGAGATTCCGCTGAACACCGCCGCCAGCCGCTACCGCTACGGCTTAGACAAACTCCGCACCCGGCTGCGTCCCCTTTACGACGAGATTCGCTGAATCGAAACTGCCATGAAACCGAACAATCCCCCGCCTGCCGACGACTTCGAGCAGCATCTCGCCCGGGTGCCACGTCGAGCCACTCCGGCGGAATGGCGAGCGGATATTCTCAGGGAAGCCAAATCCGCAACGCCGTCTGCACTCAGCGTTCCGCGCTCCCCGCTCCCCGATCCCCGCTCCTCACTGCCTGGCCAGTTCCTCGCCTGGTGGGGCGGGCTCTCGCCGGCCCGGCGGACACTCGCCGCCGTTTGGATCGTTTGCCTCACCGTCAATCATTTCACCGGGGCTACGCCTTCGGATTCAGCGGCGGGCAGTTTCGCCTACACCCGGCTCGCCCCCGAACAGATCGCCGCTGTCCGGGCCCAACGCCGGGAAATGCTCCAGCTCGCCGGCCTCACCGAGCCCGAGCCAGCCGAACCCCCACCTACCCGCCCGCCCCGCCCCCGCAGCAGTCTTTCCCTCCCCGCCTACGGCTGAATCCCCCCGCTCCCTTTCTCCCCTGCTCCCTCCCCTTCTCGCTTATGAGTCTCTCCGAATTTCTGCTTCGCTGGAACGAACGACCGGTCCTGTCGGGATTCGTCCGCCGTTCGATTCCGGCGCGGACCGCCCGCTATTCCTGGGGACGGGTCCTCGTCGTTACCGCCATTGTCGCCGGGCTGTTTGCGGTTCTGCTCGGCACCCCATTTGTGATCCTGGGCGAACCCCTAATGGCATCCTGGATTGCCCTGACCGCCGCAGAATTTGGTGCCTGCGTGGGCCTGAGCGTCAGCCTCCTGTCCCGCCTGTGCTGGAACCAGCGCGCCGCCCGGCTGGCCGCCGCGCCCGATAGCCCAGAGGTGACGGCGCCCTGGCCGCAACGCGGTTTTTTCCTCCGGTTCTGCTTCAGCCTATTCTACACGGTCATCGTCGGTCTGGTAACACCACTGCTGCTTTTCCACGCCATCGAGAACATGCGTGGCGCCTGGGCCTGGCGACAGTTGCGGGCCGAGCTGAAGGCCAAGGGCGAATGCTATGAGTTGTCCTGCGTCATCCCTCCGCCGGCCCGGGACGAGGATAATTTCTTCAGCACCCCGTTCTGGCAGCAGTTCGTTTACCGCCAGGAAATCCTCCCGAACGGCAACCCGACCAACATCTGGCTCCATGGCCCCGGGTTTGCCTATGCGACCAACTTCACGCTGCCCGAGGCACCCGAAACGACCAAACGGGTCGCCGGGTTCAGCAAGGAGCCCACGGATGGCCGGGTCGATCTCGCGGCCTGGGCCGCCCACCTTCGGTTCGTGACCACCAATACCGGGAAGGGCAAAGCGCCGAATTGGACCCAGCCCACTTTCCCGCTGCCGGCCACCCCCGGTAGGCCGGCCGACGATGTGCTGTTCTCCCTGTCCAAGTTTGACGCGACCCTGGCCGAATTCGCCGCCGCCGCCTCCCGCCCGCGGAACCGGTATCCCATCCACTATGAAGAGGGCTTCCTCGCGGCCTTGCCCAATCTGGCCGCGATGAAAGCCGGCGCCCGCATCTGCCAGCTTCGGGCCGTTGCCCGGCTGGCTGCGGGTGACTCCGATGGTGCCGCCGCGGACACACTGCTGGGTTACCGCCTCGGAGAATCGATGAACGAGGAGCCGGTGCTCATCTCACAGCTGGTGCGCTTTGCGATGGATGCCATCGCCCATCACGCACTGTGGGAAGGGCTGGCGGCCCACCGCTGGAATGACGCCCAACTGGTGGCCTTCCAGCAACGGCTCAGCCAGCTGGATTACGGCGCGGCCATCCTTCACGCCTTCGAAGGGGAGCGGGCGCTGGGCAATGATGCCATGGAGTCGATGGTCAACCATCGCCTACGGGCGCTGACCCAGTTGGACCGCGTTGGCAACTACCCGGACAACGGGAGCATCACCTTTGAAGCCCTCATGCCAGTCCTCATGCCTTCGGGTTGGTTCCGCCAAAACCAGATCGGGCTGTTACGCGGCTACCAGATGACTCTGGATCACGCCCGCATGGTCATGAATCCGGCCAACCGGAAGGAGCGGCTCGCCACCCAAAACCGCCAGAATGACCCTGCGGATGACTACCTTCAGCAGATTGCCGTGAACCGGTCCCCGTTCAACCTCATCGTGAGGATGCTTCTGCCGGCGATTGGCAAAGCCACGGACAAGGCGGACCGGGCGCAGACCATTGCCCAGATGGCGATCATCGCCTGCGCCCTGGAACGCCACCGCCTCGCTCACGGCACTTTCCCCGCCACCCTGGGCGAACTTGCACCCGCCTATCTCACGAAGGTGCCGACCGACTGGATGAGCGGCGAGCCGTTCCATTACCAGCGCACGGAGGATGGCTGGTTCCGGCTCTGGAGCGTCGGCCCCGATGGCAAGGACGACGGCGGCATCTATCGTGAAGACACCAAGGCACGCCGGATGCAGGATCTCGACTGGCCGTGGCCGTCACCGGTGCCCTCGCGTGAGCCACGGCTTTTTTGAACGAAGCCAGGAGGTTCTCACCCCTCCATGTCGCGCGTGTAATAGAGCATCCGGCCGCAGTTGGGACACGTGATGATTTCCGACTGGGCCTTGGCCCCGAGGAACTGCTGCTGCGGCAGCTTCATGTGGCAGCCGCCGCAGGTCACATTGGCCACGCCCACGACGACATTCTCCCCCTTCATCTTGAGGATGCGGTCGTAGCGGGTGCGCACCTGCTCGTCGATCTTGCCGGCCTGCGCCTCGCGCTCCGCGACGACGGAGGCGAGCTCCTTCTGCAAATTGGCCTCGCGCGCGGCGAGATCGGCCAGCTGCCGGTCGCTCTCCGCCTTCTGGGTGGCCGCGACCTGGGCGGCGGCGGCCTGCTCCTTGGCCGCGACGTCGGCCTGCTCCATCAGCACCAGCTCCTGGTCCTCCAGCAGGGAGATCTCGTGCCGGGTGGTCTCGATCTGGTGGGTGTAGCGCTTGTACTCGTCGTTGCTCTTGGTGGCGCCCTGCTGCGTCTCGATCTTGCGGATGAAGTCCTCCTTGGAATGGACCTCCAGCTCCAGCTTCTTGCGGTCGCTCTCGATCTGGCGGCCGCGCAGCTTCACGGTCTCGAAGGCGGCCGACGTGCTGGCCGCCTTGTCCTGCAAACGCTTCCGCTGCAACGGCACATCGGCCAGTTCTGCCCGCAGCCGGATCAGCCGGCGGTCACGATCCTGCAGGACAAGGAGCTGTTCAATGATCGGAAGCATTGCCCCGAAGCTATCGGTCGCAGTGCGGAACGGTCAACGCGCAACCCGGCCCGGCGCGGAAATGTTTGAACGTTTTGCCGTCGGCGGTGTTCTTACTTCCATGTGGCCGCACAAATGGCGGCCTAAGTCAAACTATGAATATGATACGCACTTCTATGGCTGTGCTGACTCTGGCCAGCCTCACCGCGGCGCTGCCGCCGGTGGCTCTCGCCAAGGACAGCGAGGCCTTGCAGATTGCCAAGCAGCTGAACGAGGCCTTTATCGAGGTGGCCGACAACATTTCCCCGTCGGTCGTCGTCATCACCGTCACCGAAAAGAAGGACACGGAAAGCGTGAAGCAGATGCACCGCTTCTTCCAGATGCTCCCGCCCGAGATGCAGGAGGGGGACGTCCCCCAGCGCACCGGGCAGGGCTCCGGCGTCATCGTCCGTGACGATGGCTACATCGTGACCAACAACCACGTGGTGAATGACGCGGAAAAGATCCGCGTGCGCCTCCGCGACGGCCGCGAATTTGACGCGGAAGTCCGGGGCACGTATCCGGATGCGGACATCGCGGTCGTGAAGCTCAAGGGCAGCGTGAAGAACCTGCACGCGGCCAAATTCGCCGATTCGGACAAGGTGCGGGTGGGCGAGTTCGCGATCGCCATCGGGGCTCCGTTTGAACTCGATTACAGCGTCACCTACGGCCACGTCAGCGCCAAGGGCCGGGGCAATCTCGGCGGTGGCCCGAGCGACCAGGATTTCATCCAAACGGACGCCAGCATCAATCCGGGCAACAGCGGCGGCCCGCTCGTGAACCTCAACGGCGAGATCATCGGCATCAACTCGATGATCCGCGGCGTCGGCACCGGCATCGGCTTTGCCATCCCGGCGAACAACGCCCACGAGATCAGTGACCGGCTCATCGCCGATGGCAAGTTCACCCGCTCCTGGCTGGGCATCATCATGGGCACGCCCCAGGAGTACCAGCAGCTGCATGACAACGATGAGGATCAGCAGCCCGGCGTCTTGGTGCGCAGCATCGCCCCCGATGGTCCGGCCAGCAAGTCGCAGCTCGAGCCCGGCGACATCATCAAGGCGGTGGACGGCAAACCGGTGACGGCCAGCTCCCAGCTCCGCGCCGAGATTGCCCGGAAACTCCCCGGCAAGGAGGTGGTCCTCGAAGTGCAGCGCGAGCAGAAATCGCTCCGGGTGACCGTCAAGCCGGAAGCCATGCCCGACGAGAAAATGCTCAATGCGAATTTCCGGCGCGGCACTCAGCCCGAGTGGAGCGCACCGGGCAGCGGCTTTGGCGCCACGGTCAAGGCGCTGACCGATGACCTCGCCAAGGAATACGATCTGAAGGGCGTCTCCAAGGGCGTCGTGGTGACGGATGTCGAGGAGAACAGCGAGGCCGCGAAGGCCGACCTGCAGCCCGGTGATGTGGTCACCGAAATCAACGGGGAACCGGTGACTTCACCCAAGGAATTCCGTTCGGCCCTCAAGTCGAACAAGGGCAAGGGAGCCCGGATCAAGCTGTTGAGGAACGGTGCGAAGACGTTCCGCTTTTACAAAGGTCACTCCGACTGAGGTTAGGTCGGAGAGGGTTGGAAACACGCGACGCGCCGGGGGTTTATGGGTTTCCCTCGGCGCGTTTTTCATTTCCCGCATGGGAGGGCGCGGTTCCACCCGCGCCCCATATTCCTTCTCCAAGCATGAGCAGAGATTCGCGAGGTAAAGCAAATCGAAGGACTTGAACGAACGGCTCCGCGTGAAAAGGCCGAAACAATCAGCGCGCCGGTTACCGCCCGCTCACTTCACCACGGGCTTGCCCGCTTCCTCCCAGGCCTTGATGCCACCTTCCAGATTCCCTACGCGGGGGAAACCCAGCTCCCGCATCTGCTCGCAGGCCTTGGCGCTGCGACCGCCCACCGCGCAATACGTCAGGTAAAGTTTGTTTTTGGGCAGCTTCCCCAGTCCGGCGGCAAAGTCGGCGGATTTGAAATCCAGCAGCACCGCCCCTTGGATATGCCCCTTCGCATACTCCTCCGGCGTACGGACATCGAGGATCACCGCGTTGGTATTGTGCAGGCGCACCTTGTCAAAGGAGTCGGGCGTGAGCTTGAAGAAAGGCGGACGCTGCATGGTTCCAATGCCCCCCGATTTTTGGGCCGGCTGGTTGGTTTTGACGGCGGGGGCCGGTTTGGCGGTGTCTTCTGCAAAGACCGGCGACAGAACGAGAACCGAGGCAAGAGCGAGGGCGTATTTCATGGTGCGAACAAAGTGTGCCACAAATGAAGCGTGCCGGCGTGGCAAAGGCAATTGCAGTTTGGCTTCCCCTCCGTTAACACCACGGGCATGAGGTTCATCGGCAGCGTCATCGACAAGCTCCAGCGCCATCCGAAGCGCATTGTCTTCCCGGAAGGCACCGAACCGCGCGTCCTGCAGGCCGCGCGGCAGTTCTATTCGCTGCGCCTCGGGGTGCCCATCCTGCTGGGCGACCGCGCGAAGGTGAAGGAGGCCGCCGCCGCCCTGAACGTCTCGGTCGAGGGCATCCGCATCATCAACCCGGAGGAAAGCCCTGATCTGGAAAGCTTTGTGAAGCGCTTCGAGCTGCTCCGGCGTGGCAAGGGCATCCAGGAGAAGGAGGCTCGCGAGGCCATGACCAAGGCGAACTACTTCGGCGCGATGATGGTCGCGATGCGCCAGGCCGACGGTCTCGTCTCGGGCACCAACGAGATTTCCGGCAGCGTGCTCCGGCCGCTCTTCCAGATCATCAAGGTCGCCCCCAAGACGACCACTGCCTCCTCCTGCATGGTGATGGAGGTCGAGGACACGCGCTTCGGTGAGAAGGGCGTGCTGTTCATGGGGGATTGCGGCGTCATCCCCGACCCCGATGTGGACCAGTTGGCCGACATCGCCATTTCGACCGCCCGGCTGGCCCGGCAGATCCTCGGCGTGAAGCCGAAAGTCGCCTTCCTCAGCTATTCGACCAAGGGCAGCGCCGCCCATCCGGGCGTGATGAAGGTCCGGGCCGCCACCGCGCTCGCCCAGCAGAAGGCCGCCGAGGCGATGATCGAGGCTGACTTCGACGGCGAACTCCAGGTGGACGCCGCGCTAATCCCGGAGATCGCGAGCCGCAAGCTCCCGGACAGCAAGGTCGCCGGCCAGGCCAATTGCCTCATCTTCCCCGACCTGAATTCCGGCAACATCGCCAGCAAGCTCATCCAACACGTGGCCCGGGCCAACGCCTACGGGCAGATCCTGCTCGGCCTCGACCGCCCGGCGGCCGACGTATCACGCGGCAGCAACTCCCACGACATCCTCGGTGTGGCCTCGATTGTGGCCCTTCAAAGCATCGAATACCAAAAACTCTATCCCGGCTCCGGCGATACGCTGCCGGGCGATCTGTAAGCTCACCGTGCATATCCATCCCTCACATGCCCAATGGGCTGAGGTTGATCGCGTCGGCTTCCGCATGTTCCGAGCCGGCGCGGTAGTGTTGGCCCTCGGCATGGTGGGTTTTTTGGTGCCGGTCAGACTGCCAAGGACGGAGACCGTTTTCCTGGCGAATATTCTCGGCCTTCAGGTTCCCGCCTGCATTTTGATTTTTATCGGCCTTCGTCACGCTCCCATTCATTTCCGCCGGCTGATCCGGCCGCTGTTCTGCGTCCTGACGGCCCTCCAGCTATGGTTGGCTTACGGCAGTTACACTAATGACCGCGAAGCCCATCGACTCGAGCTCGAAATGCAGAAACGCTAGCCCCGCTCAACTTTTGCCTTTTTCCTTTTACCTTTTTCCTTCAGCCACCCGTCATGCTGCTTAACTCCAACACCCCGCGCGTCTTCATTGCCGCCACGCGGCAGAACGACGGCAAGACCACGAACTCCCTCGGCTTGCTGGCCGCGCTCCAGCGCCGCTTTGGCCGCGTCGGCTACATCAAGCCGGTAGGCCAGCGTTTCGTGGAGATCGACGCCGAGAAGATCGACGAGGACTCGGTGCTCATGGACCGCGTCTTCAAGCTCAACTGTCCGCTGGTGGACATGAGCCCCATCGCGGTCGAGCCGGACTTCACGAAGCGTTACCTCCAGTCCTCCAATTTGGACGTGCTGGTGAAACGCATCCACAAGGCCTTTGACCGCGTGGCGTGGGAAAAGGAGTTCGTCCTCTGCGAAGGCACCGGCCACGCGGGCGTCGGCAGTGTGTTCGACCTGAGCAACGCCACCGTGGCGCGCGTGCTGGATGCCAAGGTGGTCATCGTCACCCGGGGCGGCATCGGCCTGCCCATTGACGAGGTCGCGCTGAACACCGCCCTGTTCCAGAAGGAGGGCGTCGAGGTCATCGGCGTGATCCTCAACAAGGTCATCCCCGAGAAGCTCGACTACATCACCGAGTTTGCCGAGAAGGGGCTGAAGCGGAAGGGGCTGAAACTGCTCGGCGTCGTGCCGCTGCAGCCGATCCTTTCCCGGCCCACGCTCGACCTCATCCGCGAGGAGCTGAAGGCCGAGGTGCTCAACCACTCGACGCAGATCCATAACATCGCCAGCCGCATCGTCATCGGCGCGATGGGCGCGGTGCGCGCGGCGAAGCTCTTCAAGCCCGGTGTCGTGCTCATCACACCGGCGGATCGCGACGACATCCTGCGCGCCGCTTCCGAATACCTGGGCAACGGCGGGAACCTTGCGGGCATCGTGCTTTCCGACGACATCCCGCCTTCGGCGGCCACGCTGAAGCTGGCGAGCTCCCTGCCCTGCCCCGTCCTGCTCTCCAGCGACGACAGCTACCAGGTGGCCAGCAAGATCCACGACCTGATCGTGAAAATCCGGCCCGACGACACCGAGAAAATCCGCCTCGTGCAGGAGCTGATCGCGAAGCACGTGAAGCTGGACAAGATTCTCGAGGCGCTGTGAGGGGCGAAGCGGGGCGCGGCTGTGTCCATAGGACCAGCCGCAGCAACGGGATTCGTTTCGAAAGCGTCTAATTCGCCGAAACCGCATCCGGCCAGCGTAAATGCTGCGGGTGGGCGTTGCCACACCCGCGCCCCGAAGCTGATATCGGATGCAATCGAAGGCCTTCGACGCTCGCGCGCTCCCTTCCCCCTCATCCTAACCTTCTCCCTGGGGGAGAAGGGACAGCCGGGCGGCTTTACCAGTTCTCTGACGGCGCATCCGGCAACTCCAGCGCCGGGCTTTAGCCAATAGGCGGGCGACGATGCCACGCAATCCCATGAATCTCCAACGTATCGGTTAAGCCGCAGCGCTGTAAGCGCGTTTGAATGATGCCTGGGGTGGAGCGAACACAGTGAGCGAAGCCCCAGGGATAAGCCTCTTTGAATCGGTGTGAGGGCTGAAGGCCTGATTCAAGGCGCGATCGCTCTCGGACGCGCTTACAGCGCTCGACCGCTTTGGCCAGCCACCTGGGGCTGCGCTCGCAAAGCTCGCTCCACCCCAGGCATTATTCGGACCGGCTTTCAGCCCCGCGAAAAATGGCTTCCCTCCAACCTCCTCCCTCAAAACGGTTCCCTTGCAACAAGCCGCTTTCCGACCACCAGATTCCAACCCCACCCTACTCCGCCACCGGCCGCTTTGCGGGTTTCGGCTGGCGGGCGAAGGCGTGCCATTTGCCACCCCACTCGTACACCTGCAGGCCGAAAAAGGTCTTCTTGTAGTCCATCGGCGAGGACTCCAGCAGGGCGTAGCCGGGATAGTACAACCGGCAGCCCTGTTCCTTCGCCCACCGCATCTCGCTCAGCATCGTAAAGATGCCCAGCCCGCGCCGGGATTCCTGCGGATCAAAAATACAGTACAGGCTGGCGACCGAATTCACCCCGCGCGCCAGATAGCTCGCCGCCACCAGCCGGTCCTTCAGGTACACACCAAATTCCATGGCCGGCACCGGATTCGTGCTGGGCGACGGCCCCAGGAAATCCTCCAGGTCGCGGGGGATGCTGTCGCTGAAGCGGATCTTGTGGCGGTTGAACAACTCCCGCCGCTCGTCGTCGATCACCGCCGGACGGATGCGCACTTCGAGATCCTGATTGCGGCGCAACGTACGGCGCTGACTGTCGGAAGGCCGGAAGTGGTTCAGCCGCAGGCGCAAGTGCTGGAGCGGCGCGAGCCGCCCCCCCCACTCGATGTAGGCCCGCCGGAAGAAAACCGGCCCCAGATACCACCACCCCGCCGCCCAAAGATCGTCCATCTGGCCCGGGGGGATGGACCAGCTGATGAACGTGTCTTCCAGCGGCAGCCGCATGGGCCTCAACAAGCCGGTGGATGCCCGGCGAGTCAACCCCGAACCGGTAAGCCGAACGCATTAGGGCCTTTGCAAGATTGCCTCAGCGCAAGGGACAGCTGCTGGCAGCCCGTTCCAAAGCCACGCCCTCGTAGCAGCCGAGGTGACGAGGCTCATTCTAGATTTGGGCAAACTGCACTGTCACCGGGATGAAAACGAAAAGTTAGAGCCTCCTTACGTCGTCTACTACCAGGAGGTGGCTATAGCCTCAGCGCTAGGAAACGCCGAGAGGCTCGGTTCCCAAGATGCTACCGGCATCTTGCAGGAAGGGGGCACGGACGGATGGGTGCGGGCTCTCCCGCCATCATCTTAGACACGCAGCCTAAGAACGGTATTATCTAAGTACGCCGTCGTCCGCCACGGCGGGACTTCTCGGTGTAGCTGACCGCGCGCGCCGTCGAGCCGGGTGACTTCATCTCGGCCCCACCGAGGCGGTGCTTCAGTTCTTTGATCTGGTCGCGGAGGAGGGCGGCTTTTTCGAATTCGAGGTTATTCGCGGCTTCGACCATGTCGGATTCCAGTTCGCGCAGGGTCTCGGTGGCGTCGAACTGGTCCACGCTCTCGTGCAGCGCGTTCGCGGCGGCCTGGCGGCCGGAGCCGACGCTGCTCAGGCCCTCTTCCAGTCCGCGCGTGACGCTGCGTGGGGTGATCCCGTTCGCGGCGTTGTAGGCGAGCTGCTTCTGGCGGCGGTAGTTCGAGACGGCCAGGAACTTCTGGATGCTCTGAGTCATCACGTCCGCATAGAGGATGACGTGGCCGTTGATGTGACGGGCGGCGCGGCCGGCGGTCTGGATGAGGCTGGTGGCGCTGCGCAGGTAGCCTTCCTTATCCGCATCCAGGATGGCCACGAGCGAGACCTCGGGCAGGTCGAGGCCCTCGCGCAGCAGGTTGATGCCGACCAGCACGTCGCAGTCGCCCCGGCGCAGCGCGCGGAGGATCTCGACACGCTCGATGGCATCGATCTCGCTGTGGAGGTAGCGGACATTCACGCCGAGGTCGCGCAGGTAGTCGGTGAGTTCCTCCGCCGTGCGCTTGGTCAGCGTGGTGACCAGCACGCGTTCCTTCTTGTCCACGCGGTCGCGGGCCTCGTTCAGCAGGTCGTCGATCTGGCCCTTGAGCGGGCGCACGGTGACCTGCGGGTCCACCAGCCCGGTCGGGCGGACGATCTGCTCGGCGATGTTCTGCGGACCGGCCCAGCTCATCTCGGTCGGCCCCGGCGTCGCGCTGACGTAGATGCCCTGTCCCGTGAGCGCGCGGAACTCCTCGAAGTTCAGCGGCCGGTTGTCGAGCGCGCTGGGCAGGCGGAAGCCGTGCTCCACCAGCACCGTCTTGCGGGCCATGTCGCCGGCGTACATGCCACCGATCTGGGGCAGCGTGGCGTGCGACTCGTCCACGACCAGCAGGTAGTCCGCAGGAAAGAAATCCAGCAGCGTGCCCGGCCGTGATCCGGGCGGACGCGCCGCGATGTGCCGCGAGTAGTTCTCGATGCCGGAGCAGAAACCCAGCTCCTGCAGCTGCTCCAGGTCGAACTCGCAGCGCATCTTGATGCGCTGGGCCTCCAGCAGCTTGCCCTGCTTCTCGAACGTGGCGATGCGGTCGCCCAGTTCCTCGCGGATGCTGAGCATGGCGCGGTTGATCTTTTCCTGCGGGGTCGCGAACTGCTTGCTCGGGAAAACATTGATCGCCGTGAGCGACTCGATGTTGTCGCCCGTCAGCGGATCGAAGCGCGTAAACCGCTCGATCTCATCGCCGAAGAATTCGATCCGCAGGGCATCCTCGGTATAGGCGGGGTGCAGCTCCACGACGTCTCCGCGCACGCGGAACTTGCCGCGCGTGAGGTCGAAGTCGTTCCGGGCGTACTGGAGGGCAACGAGCTTTTCGAGGAGCGTGTTGCGGGAGATTTCCTGACCGATCCGCAGGGGGATGACCATGCTCTCGTAGTCGTCCTTGCTGCCGATGCCGTAGATGCACGAGACGCTGGCCACGACGAGCACATCGCGCCGGCCGAGCAGCGAGTTCATGGTGGAGAGGCGCAAACGCTCGATCTCCTCGTTCACGCTGCTGTCCTTCTCAATGAAGGTGTCGGTGCGCGGGATGTAGGCCTCGGGCTGGTAGAAGTCGAAGTAGCTGACGAAGTACTCGACGGCGTTGTTGGGGAAGAAGGCCTTGAACTCCGCGTAGAGCTGCGCCGCGAGCGTCTTGTTGTGCGAGAGCACCAACGTGGGGCGGTTCAGGTTCCGCACGACGTTGGCGATGGTGAAGGTCTTGCCCGAGCCGGTGACGCCGAGGAGCACATTGGCCTTGGCGCCTTTCTCCAGGCCCTCGGTCAGCTTCGCGATGGCGGTGGGCTGGTCGCCGGCGGGCTGGTAGTTGGAAACGAGTTCGAACTTCGACACCCCCCGAACTTAAGGGGGAGATGGCGGCGGGCGCAAAGAAAGCTGCGCCTCCTCCGGAAGGAGACAGGAGACAGGAGGGACCGCGTCCGGAGTCAGGAGATAGGTTTTGGATGAACCACAAAGGAACAAAGGGGAGGCAACAAGCTCCGAGTTAAGTCGCGCCTTTGACCTTCCAAAGTAGGACGGCGCGGCCCGCCCGTCCTCTGACTCTTCTTCTGCGTCGGGGATGGCTTGCGTCGCAGAAAGACAATTATGGAGGACGGGCGGGACGCACCGTCCTACTTGAGAGTCATGCAGCTCACCGGGACGGCTCGATCTTTTGCCGTCCCACCCAGGCTTTCATGCGCGGTTCGAGGACGTCGAGGGGCAGTGCGCCGTGGCCGAGGACTTCGTCGTGGAAGGCGCGCTCGTCAAAGCGGTCGCCCAATTCCTTCGCGGCGTAGGCCCGCAGTTCCTTGAGCTTCAGTTCCCCGACCTTGTACGCCAGCGCCTGGCCGGGCCAGACGATGTAGCGGTCCACCTCCACGGTGATGTCGTGCTCGCTCTTGCCCGCATTGGCCAGGAAGAAATCGATCGCCTGCTGACGGGTCCAGCCCATGGAGTGCATGCCGGTGTCCACGACCAGCCGGACCGCCCGCCACATCTCATACGTGAGCTGGCCGAACTTGCTGTAGGGGTCCTGGTAGAGCCCGAGTTCCTCGCCGAGGCTTTCCGAGTACAGCCCCCAGCCTTCCACGAAGGCGGTGGTCTCGGCGTGCTTCTGGAATTCCGGGATGCCTTCCAGCTCCTGCGCGATGGCGATCTGCAGGTGATGGCCCGGCACCGATTCGTGCAGCGTGAGCGCCTCCATTTCCCATTTTGGCCGTGTGTTCAGCGCATAGGTATTGGCGAAGAACACTCCCGGCCGGCCGAAGGACGACGCGCCCGGCTGGTAATACGCCGTCGTCTGCGAGCGCTCCGCGTAGCTCGGTACCGGCGACACGCCGTAGGGCAGCCGGGGCAGCTTGCCAAAGACCTTGGGCAACTGGCCGTCGATGCGCTTCGCAATGTCCCGGTAACCGGCAAGCAGCTCCGTCGGCCGGTCGTAGAAGAAGTCCTTGTTCGTCCGCAGATTCAGGAAGAAGTCCGGCAGACTGCCCTTAAAGCCCGTGGTGCCCTTGATGCGCTCCATCTCGGCGCGGATGCGCTTCACCTCGGACAGGCCCAGCTCGTGAATCTGCGCCGGCGTCAGCTCGGTGGTGGTAAAGTTCTTGGTGCGAAAGGCATACCACGCCGTCCCATCGGGCAGCGACGAGCAGGCAATATTCTCCCGGGCCTTGGGCACATACTCCTCGGTCAGGAAGCGGTGCAGCTCGCGGAACTTCGGATAGACCACGTTGGTGATCGCCGCGAGCGCCCGGCCTTGCAGGTCCGCTTTCTCCGCGTCACTGAACTCGCGGGGCATTTCCCGGAAGGGCCGGTACAGGGCGCTCTGGTGCGGATCATCCGGCAGCTGGTTCAGCACCTGTTGCGGCACGTCGCGCAGCGTGATTTTGGGTGGGGTAATTCCCTTGGCCAGACCCTCGCGCAGCAGGGCGAGGGTCTGATCCGTCAGCACGCCCACGCCATTGAGGCGGGCAATCATGTCCTCAAACTGGCTGCGCTTGGTCGCAGGCATCAGGCTGAGGGTCTCGGCCACGCTCTGCTGGATGCCGCCCATCTGGTTGATGGGCATCAGTTCATCCGGGAAACGCCGGCCTTCCTGCGCGCGGTTCAACAGCCGGCGGAAGAGGTCGTAGGCAAGCTGGTCGGTGTCGTTCAACCCGGCGCGGTCGATGGAATCCAGCACGCGCAGCGGCCGCACCAGCTCGGCCTTGCGCCGTTCGATGGCGGCACGGGAAGTGTCGCCCCAGCGCGCATTCTGTCCCGCATAGCCCACGTAGGTCGCCGTCTCCGGCGACTCGATCATCTGGTAGCGCCAGTCGAGGTCGAAGAGCTGATGCAGGCGGGCGGCGTCATTCGTCTGGCCCTTGGCGGCGGTGATGGCTTCGTAGGCGGCAGTGAATTCCTGCGGACTGACCGGCCCGGCCGCCCGGGCGAACGAAACCGTAACCAGCAACAGCAGGGCGAACCACGCGCATTTCATACCGCCAAGGAAGCGGGGAAGGCGCTGACTGGTCAAGACGGGGAGTGCGGGCCGTGCAAAAACTCCAAGAACCAAGCGCCAAACTCCAATGAAACACCAAGGTCCAAGCTCCAAAAGTTTCGGCGTGGTTGAGACTTGGAGATTTAAGCTTCTCTGGTGCTTGGAGGTTGAGTTTTGGTACTTCGCCGCCGCACCGGGTCGTAGACCGGCGCTCCACCCGCCGCAGCGCGACTCAGGCCGTTTCCTGGATCAGTTCGCGGCGCGCACCCGTTAGCAGGCGTTCGACGAAGTTGGTCGTATATTGTCCACGACGGAAGTCGGGGTCCTGCAGGATCGCCTGGGAGAACGGGATCGTCGTCTTCACGCCGGTGATCATGTACTCGCTCAGGGCGCGGCCCATCTTGTCCATGGCGTCGGTGCGATCCTTGCCGTAGGTGATGAGCTTGCCGATCATCGAGTCGTAGTAGGGCGGGATCGTGTAGCCGGCGTAGGCGTGGGAATCCACGCGGACACCGCGGCCGCCGGGGGCGTAATACATCTCGATGCGCCCGGGGCTGGGCCGGAAATCATCGAACGGATTCTCCGCATTAATGCGGGCCTCGATGGCGTGGCCCTTGAAATGGACGTCGCCCTGGCTGATGGAGAGCTTCTCGCCCGCCGCGACCAGGATCTGCTGCTTGATGAGATCCACCCCGGTGACCTCCTCGGTGATGGGATGCTCGACCTGGATGCGCTTGTTGACCTCCAGGAAGTAGTAGTTCCCGGCGTCATCCACGATGAACTCGACCGTGCCGGCGTTGGTGTAGCCGGCCACCTCGGCAATCCGCAGCGCGGCCTTGCCCATCTTTTTGCGGTGGTCCTTGAACTCCTTCCGCTCGAACAGCGGCGACGGCGTTTCCTCGATGAGCTTCTGGTTCCGGCGCTGGATCGAGCAGTCGCGCTCGCCCAGGTGAATGATGTTGCCCTTGGTGTCGCCGAGGATCTGGAACTCGATGTGGTGCGGGTTCTCGATGAACTTCTCGATGTACACCCCGCTGTTGCCGAAGGCCTTTTCCGCTTCGGTACGGGCGGTATGGTAGCCCTTGACCAGCGAAACGTCGTTATGGGCGGCCCGCATGCCGCGGCCACCGCCACCGGCCACCGCCTTGATCATGACCGGGTAGCCAATGCGTTTGGCTACTGTGAGGGCCTCCTGCTCCGTTTCGACCAGACCTTCGGAGCCCGGCGGCGTAAGCACGCCGGCCTTCTTGGCGAGGTTGCGGCTGCTGGACTTGTCGTGCAGCGCGTTCATCGCTGCCGAACGCGGCCCGATGAAGCGGATGTTGCAGCTTTCGCAGACGTCGGCGAAGTGGGCGTTTTCGCTCAGGAAGCCATAACCGGGATGGATGGCATCCACGTCCGCGATTTCGGCGGCGGAGATGAGGCGGTCGATCCGGAGGTAGCTGTCGGTGCTGGGACCTTCGCCGATGCAGATGGCCTCGTCGGCGACCTGCACGTGCATGGAACTCGCGTCGGCCTTGGAATAGACGGCCACCGTCTTGATGTTGAGCTCGCGGCAGGTGCGGATGACCCGCATGGCGATCTCACCTCGATTGGCGACCAGGATTTTCTCGAACATGGATAGGTAAATTGGATTCCCCGTCTCCCACCAAAGGCGGAAGCCGGGCGATCCCTGCTGCGGGAATCAGATCGGCCGGACCCGAAAGAGCGGCTGACCGAACTCGACGGGCTTGGCGTTTTCGGCCAGCACCTCGGTGATGATGCCCCGGGTCTCGGCCTTGATCTCGTTCATCACCTTCATCGCCTCGATGATGCAGACGACCGTATCGGGGCCGACTTCGGAGCCCACCTCGACATAGGAGGCCGAATCGGGTGAGGGCGACCGGTACAGCGTGCCGATCATGGGGGACTTGATCTCGGCATCCCCGGCCGCGGCAGCCACCGGAGGCGGAGCCGAATGGGTCGGCCCGGCGGCAGACCGGGACAGGGTCGAATAGGCAGTCAGTTCAGGATCATCCACCGGGGTCACCGCCGGCTGGCTCGTTCCCCCGATGGGGCGCTTGAGCTTGATCTTGAAATCCTTCTCCTCGAGTTCGAACTCCGAGAGGGAGTTCTTCTTCATCAGGTCGATGATGGCCTTAATCTCTTTCAGATCCACGTCGGGCTCCGGGGTGGACCGCTGGGATGGCGGTCGGTTAAAGTCGTTTTCAGGAAATAAAAAGAGCAGATGCTCAAAAGTGGCTTCTGCTCATGCGTGTCACAGGGCCGGCACACTAGGAATCGGTTGGGGGGAGGTCAAGTCACATCGCAGGCCACAAAAGGCATGTCAAACTCGGCAAAAACCAAGGTTTACGGGGTTCCGTTAATGCTAACGGCCGCCTCCAAGCCCAAAATATACGATTGCGCGCCAAAACCGCTGATTTGTCCGCGGCAAACGGCGGCGATCAAGGACCGGTGGCGGAACTCCTCCCGGGCATGGATGTTTGACAGGTGAATTTCCACGGTGGGCACTTCGGATGCCGTGATCGCGTCACGTAGCGCCACACTGGTATGGGTATAGGCGGCCGCGTTCAGGACGATGGCATCCATCCGCCCCCGGGCCTGCTGAATCCAGGTGACCAGCTCGCCCTCGTGGTTGGTCTGGCGAAACTCGATCTCCACCCCCCCCAGCCGCCCAGCCCTTTCACGGACCATGACCTCGATGTCGGCCAGGGTCGTCCGGCCATAAACGTCGGGCTGCCGGGTACCCAGCAGGTTGAGATTCGGCCCGTTGAGGAACAGGATTTTCATCGGCGGGAGGGTTTTAGTCGCCGGGACGGCGGGAGTCGAACTGGAAAGCGAGCCGCAGGGTAGGCCGAGTTGACTCAGGATAAATGTTACCGGTGGGGCGAGCGTCCTCGCGAGCCGCAGTGGCTTGGGGGCGGCCCCGCGCGCGAGGACGCAC
>CAIVQH010000024.1 GCA_903907995.1 uncultured Verrucomicrobiota bacterium
ATCCAGACCGTAAAGCGCAAAGCCCGCGGCTTCCGCTCCGTCGAGTACTTCTCCGCCATGATCTACCTCGTCGCCTCCCATCTGAAGTTCGACCTCCCTGATCCCGTTCCAGCTACCCACACAAAGTCACCTTGAGGCCACGAACTCGGTGTCGATGGCATAAACCTCCGCATACCAGTGCTCACCCAGGCTGCGGCCGATCTTGAGGCCGTTCTTGACGATCTGCTGGCTGATCTGCGGGTCGAACGTGTAGTTGTCCACGCTGACTTTCAGCCCCTCGTGGAAGCTGATGTGGTTGCCCATCGAAAATTCCCAGCTGTTCCAGCGATAGGAGGTGTAACTCGTGGCGCCGCCCGAGAGCAGCACGCCGCCGGCGATCATGTCGGCGGACCCCGCCACAGTCACGCCGCCCTGCGGGGTCACCTGCCACAGCCACGGTTGGTCCTTGGTGCGCTTCACCAGCAGCACCGCGACGCCGAGCTGGGCACCCACCCGGTACTGGTCCGCGCCCTCGATCTTCGTGTAGTTCATTGGCAGCGCCAGTTCGAGCCGCACGCGCCGTGCCTTGCCGATCGTGTAGGGGATCATGGGCGTCCAGCTGTAGCTCTGGCCCTCGACGCCCTGGCCGCGGAATGTGCCGACATCCGCGGTGAAGCTGAAGCCCGAGCGGCTGGTATTGCCGCTGCCCTTCCCATTTTCATTCCCATCACCGTCCGCGCTCCCGTCGATCTCCTCCGCTGTCTCGGTGGGACGCAGGCCATACTCCATGAAGCTCTGGTTCGCGATCTGCGCGGTGGCGGAGTTGGGATTGCCGTCCAGCACGCCCGCGATTGCCGACTTCTTGTTGATCGCCGCCAGGAAGCGGGCGAGGTCCCCCGATCCATCCTTCTTGAGATAATCCTGGATGGCGCTGTCAAGCTGGTCCCGGGTGTTGCTGTTGAAGCTGCGGTTGATGAGGCCGGGGTCGAACGGCGAGGTCAGGTCGGCCCGCCAGGTTGTCCCGACCTGCCGGATGTTGAAGTTCAGCGCGTTGGACACATCCGCGTAGCGGAGTGAGGCGGAAAACTGGCGGTTGTTGAGCGCGTCAAACTGGTTGCTGCCCGAGACCAGGTCGCTGATGAAGGACGGCAGTCGGCTGCTCCCTTCGTTGAAGGTGACCGGCAGGCCGGCATCGGTCGTGTTGCCGTTGAGCGTGAAAAGATCGCCAGCGGCGGCCGGCGCCACAAACGACACGAGGGCAAGTGCGGGCAACCCACGCAGAACCCGCCGGACAATTGGGTGAAAGTTGGTGTTCATCAGATTAAGGAATGGGAACTTCCCTAGGCTTGTGACAAACCCCGCCCCTTGTCCAGTGGTAGAAATGGCCATTAAAATCAGGGGAATCCCCTTGGAAATGGAGGCCCGAACCGATCGTGCTTCCACGCCGGGGCGGGTTTCCGGGGACCGGTCCGCCGCTTCAGTTGTTCGCAGGCGTAATTTTTTCTTCGCGGCCGTGACGTTCTGGTCAAATCTGACCGCCGCCCAAAAGGCCGGCCTGAACAATGCGGTTTCTCTATAACATCCTCTTCAACCTCGGCTTTGCCGTCTGTGCGCCCTTCTATTTTCTGAAGATGCGGCGGCGCGGCAACTGGCGCCGGGGCTTCAGCCAGCGTTTTGCGCTGTATGACGCCATTCTCAAGCAGTCGCTCACCAACCGCCGGGTGATCTGGCTGCACGCCGTCAGCGTCGGCGAGGTGAATCTCTGCACCCAGATCATCCGGGCGCTGGAGCCGCGCCTGCCCAACCACAAGCTGGTCGTCTCCACCACCACCTCGACCGGCATGGCGGAACTCCAGCAGCGCCTGCCCGCCCACATCTCCAAGATCTACTACCCGATCGACCGCCGGAAACACGTGCAGCGCGCGCTGGGGCTGCTGCGGCCGGAGGCGATGGTCTTCATCGAGGCCGAGCTGTGGCCAAACATGCTCTGGCTGCTGCAAAGCCGGGGCATCCCCTACTTCCTCGTCAACGCGCGCATTTCCGACCGCTCCTTCCGGGGCTACCGGCGGGCGGGCTTCATCTTTCGCAGGCTGTTCGCGGGCTTCACGGGCGTCGGCGTGCAGAGTGAGGCGGACGCCCGACGGCTCGAAGCGCTCGGCTGCCGGCCCGAGACCATCGAGGTGCTGGGCAGCCTCAAGTTCGATTCCGCCAAGGTGTATGAGCGCCGGGCCGTGGATGTGCCCGCCCTGTTCCGGCAGCTCGGCGTGCCGGACGATGCCCTGGTGGTCGTTGGTGGCAGCACGCACGCCGGCGAGGAATCAATCCTCGCCGAGGCCGCCGGACGGCTGCGGGCGAAATTCCCAAAACTGTTTCTCGTGATCGTGCCGCGCCATCAGGAACGCGGGGCCGAGGCGGGCCGCGACATCGCCGCACGTGGGCTGAAGTTCGTCTTCCGCTCGGAGATCACCGCCGCCCTGCAGCGTGCGCCCGGCGAGGTGGACTGCCTGCTCGTGAACACCACGGGCGAGCTGCGGTATTTTTATGAGCGCGCCGACGTGGTATTCGTCGGCAAGAGCCTCACGGCTGAGGGCGGGCAGAACCCCATCGAGCCGGCGGCGCTGGGCAAGGCGGTCGTCTTCGGGCCGCACATGCAGAACTTCCCGCAGATCGTGCCCCAGTTTGTCGCGCGCAAGGCCGTCCGCCAGGTGGCCGATGCCTCCGGGCTGGAACATGCGCTGGAGGAGCTGCTCGCAAAGCCGGAACTGCGCGCCGAACTGGGCGAACGCGCCCGCGACGTGGTCCAGGAAAATCTGGGCGGCATCGAGAAGACGGTGGACATGATTGTCCGTGCAATCGAGACGTAGGCCGGCACACCAACGTGCTGCCGGCAACTTGCAGGCAGAGGGTGCGGACGGACGCACGCGGGAAAGCTCTCCCATCGCCGGCTTCGACAACCCCCGGCTGGCGGGACACCGGCAGCACGTTGTTCCTACCGCCTGACCGCTCCGCGCGTCCGCTCTTTCGCCAGTTCCCGCTCGCGCAGCCACGCAACGATCACGGGTGTCACGATGAGGATGTGGATCAGTGAGCTCACGCAGCCGCCGATCACCGGTGTGGCCAGGGGCTTCATCACCTCCGCGCCCGCGCGCGTGCTCCACATGATCGGCATCAGGCTGGCGATGGTGGTGGACACGGTCATCACCTTGGGCCGCAGCCGCAGTCGTGCGCCGGCCTTGATGGCTCCGAGCAGATCGGCCGAATTGAACGCCGCGCCCCGCTCCGCCTTGGATTTTGCGATGGCCTCCTCCAGATACACCACCATCACCACGCCCGTCTGGATCGCGATGCCGAAGAGTGAGATGTAGCCGATCCACACCGCCACGCTGAAGTTGTAGCCGAGCACCGCCTGGAGGAACACCGACCCGCTCAGCGCGAACGGCACCGCCAGGAGGACGTGCGCCGCCTCCTGCGCGCTGTGATAGACGATATAAAGCAGCAGGAAGATGATGAGCAGCACCGCCGGCACGATGAGACGCAGCGTCTGCTCGGCGTGGATCTGGTTCTCGTACTGCCCGGAGTATTCGACCGTCACGCCCTTCGGCAGGTTCGGCACGATGTCCCGGCTCACGCGCGCCTTCACCTCGTCCACGAAGCCGCCGAGGTCACGCCCCTGCACGTTGGCCTGCACGAACACGCGCAGCCGCCCGTTTTCACTCGCAATCTCGCTGGGTCCGAGGACCCGCTGGATTTTCGCCACGCTCCCCAGCGGGATGAATTTGCCCCCGGGCGTTGGCACTAGCACCTCGCCCAATTTCTCGATGTCGTCGCGCTGGTCGCGGGCAAAGCGCACCTGGATCGGGAACCGCTGCCGGCCCTCGATAGTCGTGCTCACGTTCCGGCCGCCCAGGCCAGCCTCGACCACTTCGAGCACGTCCTTTGCGCTCAGGCCGAAGCGCGCCATTGCGGGCCGGTCGATCTCGACGTTCAGGTAGGGCTTGCCCTGCACACGGCTCGGCGCGACGCCGACCGCACCTGGCACTTCGCGCACGACCTTCTCCACGTCGAAGGCGAGCCGCTGAAGCTGGTCGAGGTTTTCGCCGAGAAGCTTCACGCCGAGCTGGGCACGGATGCCCGTGGAGACCATCAGCACTCGGTTCTCGATCGGCTGGAGGAAGCCGGGCACGTAGCCGGGCACGGCGGTGAGCTTTTCGGTCAGCTCCGCGACAATCTTCTGCCGCGTCATGCCGGTGCGCCATTCGGACTCCGGCTTCAGCAGGATGGTCGTCTCGATCATCTCAACCGGCGCGGGATCGGTGGCAGTCTCCGCTCGGCCCAGCTTGCCCGCGACGCTCAACACCTCGGGTGTCTGGCTGATGACGCGATCCTGCCACGACATGATGCGCTTCACCTCGGTGAGCGAGGTCTGCGGCAGCATCACCGGCATGAAGAGGAGCGAACCCTCGTTCAGCGTCGGCATGAACTCGCGCCCGAAGCCGCCCATCGTCTTCGCCAGGCGCGGGTGCTGCCCGGCGAAGCGCGCCATTAGGGAGATATCGTCCTTCGGCGCATGCGAATCCTCCGGCGTCGCCACGGTGGTGCGGGCGATGGCGGTGAGGACCGGACGCGGCAGGCCGAACGCCAGCGTCAGGGCGGAGACGAGTATCAGCGCCGCGAGGGCGAGCACGGTGCGACGATGACTGAGCGCCCAGTCGAGCACCGGGTCATAGATCCGCAGGAGGACCTTCATCAGCCAGTTGTCCTGCTCGCGGTGAAACGGTCCCTTGACCAGCAGCGAGCAGAGCACCGGCACAAGCGTCACCGCCAGCAGCGTCGCGCCGGCGCAGGCGAACGTCTTTGTGAAGGCGAGCGGGTGAAACAGCTTGCCCTCCTGCCCGCCCAGCACGAACACCGGCACAAACGCGAGGATGATGATGGCCATCGCAAAGAAGATGGGACGGCCGACTTGTTTCGCGGCCGTGAGGGTGATTTGGATGCGTTCGGCGGGGGTGAGAGAGTAATCAGTGATCAGTGGGTCAGTAGTCAGTGAATCAGTGTTCGGTGAGCCGGCAGTCAGTGGGCCGAGGGATGCTTGGCGTGACTGATTACTGATCACTGGTTCACTGATTACTTTCCTCTTCGCTTCCGCCTCCTCGCAGTGCCGGATGACGTTCTCGGTCATCACGATGCCGGCATCGACTAGCACGCCGATGGCGATGGCGATGCCGGCGAGCGACATGATGTTGGAGGCAATGCCGAACCGCTCCATCAGTACGAACGACACGAGGATGCTCAGCGGCAGCGGGATGGTGACAATGAGGATGCTCCGGAAGTGGAACAGGAAGAGGATGTGCGCGAGGGTCACCAGCACCATCTCCTCGATCAGCGCGTGCTTGAGCGTCTCGACGGTGCGCAGGATGAGGTCGCTGCGGTCGTAGAAAGGCAGCACGGTCACGCCCGGCGGCAGGCTCGGCGCGATCTCGGCCAGCCGGGCCTTCACCCGGCGGATGACCTCCAGCGCGTTCTCGCCCGTGCGCATCACCACGATGCCGCCGACCACCTCCTGCCCGCCCACGTCGAGTGCGCCGCGGCGGAAGTCTCCGCCCAGCTCCACGGTTGCGAGGTCGCGCAGATAGACCGGCGTCCCGTTGCGCTCGGCGACGGCGATCTGTTCCAAGTCGGCGGCGGACTTCACGAGCCCGACGCCGCGCAGCACGAACTCCATGCCGTTCTCCTCGATGACCTTGCCGCCCACGTTAAGGTTGTTCGCGCTGACGGCCTCCAGCACCTGCGCCAGCGTAACGCCCGCCTGCCGCAGTTTCGTCGGGCTGAGCTCGATCTGGTACTGCCGCACGAAGCCGCCGACGCCCGCGACTTCCGCCACGCCGGCGACGCTCTGGAGCTGGTAGCGGAGGAAGAAATCCTGCACCGCGCGAAGCTGGCCGAGGTCGTAGCCCGGAGACGTCGCGGCGGTATTGGCATCCTCACCCCTGACCCCGGCCCTCTCCCCGTTGAGGGGAGAGGGGGATGAGTGCGCCAGTGGAAGCGCCTGAGCCACGGCGTTCGTGTCCACGTGAAGGTAGTACTGGTACACCCAGCCGAGTCCGGTGGCGTCAGGCCCGAGCTGCGGCGTAACGCCGGCGGGCATCTGCGCGCCAATCAGGCTGAGGCGCTCGCTCACGCGCTGGCGTGCGAAGTAGTTGTCCACCTTGTCCTGAAAAACGACGGTCACGAGCGCGAAGCCGAACATGGAGTTCGCCCGCACCGTCTTCACGCCGGCAAGTCCCTGGAGGTTCACGCTGAGCGGATAGGTGACCTGATCCTCGACCTCCTGCGGCGAACGCCCCGTCCAGTCGGCATAGACCAGCACCTGGTTTTCCGAGAGGTCGGGAATGGCGTCCAGCGGTGTGTCGCGCAGCGCCTTCACGCCCCAGGCGGCGAGCAGCAGCGCGCCACCGAGCACGAGAAAACGGTTCTTCAGCGACCATTCAATCAGGCGGGAGATCATGGGGGCAGGGACTGCGAAACGGGGCCAATGCAGGCGGGAACGGACCGGTCCGTTCCCGCCCGGTGACGTCAGCGTCAATGATGCGCGGAATGCTCCGAGGGGGCGGCTTCGCTCAGCTTGCTGAGGTACTTCGCAGGCTCGGCGTCGAACTTGGGCTTGCAGTTCTTGCAGCACAGTTTGATTTCCTGCCCGTCCTTGATGAACACGACCGGCTCGCCCATCTCGCCGAGCTTCTCGCCCGAAACGATGCAGGTCTGGAGCGGGTACGGCTTCACGGCCGCCGTCTTGTGGTCATGCGACATGGAGCCGCCGCAGCCGCAGGATTTGCAGCCGGTGGTGAGGGCCGCGCCACCCAGCAGGGCGACCGCGGCGAACAGTGTGTAGTGCAGTGTCATGTGATTTTGTTCCGTTTTGCGTGGGTTGATGGAAAGCCACGACGGGCCACGCCTCGCCGCGGAAAGTTGTCTCAGGGTTTCAGTTCGGTACCGCAATCGAGCATCGCCGGACCGAACCATGGATTGTGGATGGGACCGCCTAGCTGGAACCACGCCGCCGTCTTCGGCGCGCCCGGAAAGGCCTGCTTCACCATGGGGCACTGGTAGAGCTTCACCCCCACAAAGGCCGGATCGGCGTGCGACGCGCGGACGACTTCGACGAGCGCGGTGATGAGCGGGTAAAAGGCCTTGCGCGCCGAGGGCAGGTCCTTCGCCTCCGGCAGGTGCGCGGCGCTCGCGGCCTGGGCTAGGGCAGGCATGGTTCCCTCCTTCGGCAGCGCGGCAATCGCGGGATGCAGCTTCATTGCCGTCTCGTTGAAACGGGCCAGGTCATCCCCCGCCAGAGCCTCGCGCACCGCATCGGCCGCCTGGAGGAAGTCGTTGATGGCCCTACGGCTTTCTGTGCCCAGCGGAGCGGTATTGGCGGCGGGTTCAGCGGCACGTGACGCAGGGCTGACCGGTTGACCCGAGGTGGCGGGCGGTTCCGAACGCCCCTGCCCCGCGATCTGGCTCTGTGCATCCAGCAGCAGGTTGCCATGCGTCACCACCCGTTCGCCCTCGGTGAGGCCGTCCGTGATTTCGACAACTTCATCCCCGATGCGCCCGAGCCGCACCGGGCGCGGTTCGTAGTTGCCGGCGGCGCGTTCGACGTACACGAGCGGCGATCCGCCGGCGTTCAGCACCGCCGTGCGCGGCACGGCCAGCACTTCGGGCACGACGGATCGCACCCGTGCGTCGGCAAAGAGCCGGTGCCGCAGCAGGCGATTGGTGCGGCCGTCCTCGACGATGAACGGATTGGGAATCTCCACTCGCACCTTCGCGCTGCGCGTGGCGGGATCGAGGTTCGGGTCGATGAAAGTGAGCGTGTTGGTGAACACCTGGCCCGGCAGGGATGGTGTGGTGATCTCGACGTTCTGCCCCGCATGCAGCCAGGCCAGATCGCGCTCGTAGGCGTCGAACTTGAACCACATCGTCGCGAAGTCACCCAGTTCGAACAGCGTCTCGCCCTCCTTCACATACTGGCCCGCGTAGGCGATACGCTTCACCACCGTGCCGGTCATCGGCGCGAGGATGTCCACCACCATGTCCGTCGGGTGGAAGGTCTCCGGCAACGCCGCGATCTGTGCCTCCGCGAGACCGAGCTGGCGGAGACGCGTGGCGGCTCCCATGAGCAGCGTGGCATTGGCACCAGGCTGGCCGCGCAGCGCGACGTACTCGCGCACCGAGGTCAGCAGCATCGGGCTGTAGATGCTGGCGAGCTTCTGCCCCGCGACGACTTCCGCGCCCTCGTAGTTTACGAAGAGCGCGTCGATGCGGCCATCGACGTAGGCGCTCAGGAGACCGTGTCGTGAATCGTCGTCGTCGATCGTGCCCGCCACGTGCAGCTCGTGCGTAAGGGGCCGCCGCCGCACGGACGCCGTCTGCACGCCGACGACGGTGACGGCGTTGGAACTGAGCGTGACCAGGTTGCTGTCCAGCGATTCGGAACCCTCGTACACGGGCACGAGATCCATGCCGCACACGGTGCATTTGCCAGGTTGGCCCGACTTGATCCACGGGTGCATCGGCGACTGATAATAGAGCACGCGGCGCGCGGAGGCGGTGTCGCCATGGCCGGATGCCGGGTGCGAGGCATCGGACGCCAGGTGGGCGCGCCCGAACCAGCCGGCGATTCCGGCCAGTGCGGCCACGAACAGGAAGGGAAGGAGCTTTTTCATCGGATTACGGAAGTGAGGGTTTTGCCGTCACGGACGGGTTCGGGACGGAGGCAGCCAGCGCAGTCGCATCGGGCAGGCCGCAGAAATAGGCGAGGTCGCTGAGGATGCTCCATTGTTCGGCGGTGGCGCGGGCGAGCATGAGCTTCGCATCGACACGCATGCGGCGCGCCTCCAGCACGTCGTTCATCATGCCGCGTCCTCCGGACCACGAAGCATGGGCGGCGGCCAGGGCCTGTTCCGAGCGCGGCAGCACGTCGTCGCGGTAAAGCAGTCCCTCGCGTCGGGCCGTCTCGGCCTCGACGGTGAGGTGGTGGATCTCGTTGCGCAGGCTGATCAGTACATCCGCCCGGTCCTCGGCGACGGCGTGCAGCCGCTCGCGGTCGCGCTCCAAGTCCCGCCGGTAGTTGGCGCGGTTGAACCAAGGCAGACTCAGGCTGACGGTGAACAGCCCGTCGCGGAAACCGCCGTCACCGCTGAATTGACGCCCCTCGATGCCCAGCGCGACATCGGGCCGTTGCGAACGCCGCGTGCTCTCGACGGTCGCGGCGGCGGTGGCCAGCTCGCGCTGGAGCACCCGCACATCCGGCGCGTGCTGCTCGGCGAGGTCGGTCAGTGCCGAGGAAAAGGCCAGCCCATCCGCCAGGGCAGGCAGTTCAAAGGCCGGCAACGGCGTGCGTGGCTCACGGCCCAGCGAGTGGTTGATCAGCGCCCGCGCCGCGTCGCGGCGGAGTTCGTCATTCGCGAGCTGCGTGGCGCGCTTCGCCCGCTCGTTCTGCACGCGTAGCAGCTCAAACTGCGAGGTGGTGCCCGCCTGGTAGCGCGCCTCGGTGGCGGCCAGGGTCGTATCGAGCCACGCCAGGTCCTCCGCGCCGGATTGCACCACCGACTCGGCCAGCGCGCTGGCAAAGACCGCCCGCGCCAGCTCCCGGCGCAGCGACTCGAAGCGCGCCTCGGAACGCGTCTCCGCCGTGGCGGCCTCGGCCTCGGCCCGGCGGCGGGCGGCGGTTTCCTTGCCGAGCAGCGGCAGTTTCTGTTCGACACCGTAAACCAGGTCGCCCTCCTCCTCGGTTTTGAAGCCGCGCGGCGAGGAAACACTGCCGCCCAGCTTGAACGTCGGGTCGTCAAAGCGCCGCACGCCGGCGGCATCGAGCTGCGCCGCATTGGCACGGGCGGCGGAAGCTCGGAGCGCCGGATGATTCGTGCGCAGCTCGGCCGCCAGACCGGCCAGCACCTCGGCGGTGATGACGACGCGGCTGGTGCCAGCCACAGCATGGTGCGCCGGTGGCAACAGGGGAGCCGGGAGAGGTTCCGCCGACAGTGCGGTCAACGCCACAGCGGCGAACCCGCCCAGCCAGGCAGGCAGAAAGAGAGTGTTCATGGAAACCAACGGGAAAAGCGGACCAACGGACCGAGACGTGACAGGACGACAGCACGGCAGACGCATGCCCCTACGTGGGCACACGTCTTCACGGGTATGGGGTCAGCTCAGATCAGCAGCGCGCCGTGCCGCAGAAAAAGCGGGACGGGCGGGGCTGAAACCGCACCGGAGCCCGGCACGGAAAGGGACGCGGGCAGATCGGCCGGAGCCGGGAGCGTCCAGAGGGCGGCGAGAAACGCCGTCACGAAAGGCACGGAACGGGTCGAGGTGGGAACGGGCGCGGCCGGGGCCGAGCCCTGATCGGACGGGGCATTGCGCGCGACACAGCACGGGGCGTTACAGGCCATCCGGACGGGCTGTGCAGGAGCGCAGCACGAATGACCGGCGGAACGGGCGGGCGTCACGGTCACAGATCCCTCCGCCCCACAGGGCGAGGCTGCAAAGGCAAACTGCGCCATGAGGAGCACAAGGCTCAGCATCAGGGCGCAGGTTTGTTTCATACAGCAGATGGCACGCTTGGCACCGGGAAAGTCACTTCGTTTCCAGCTTCGTCAAATATTTAGACGGCTCCTTCTGGAAATCCTTCACGCAATTCTTGCAGCAGAACTTCATTTCCTGGCCGTTGTACACCAGTACGACCGGAGGCCCCATTTCGCCCAACTTGTCCCCTGAGACGACGCAGGTCTGGAGCGGATAGGGCTTCACACCCGCCGTGCTGGCAGACTTGCTATCGGTGGTGGAGCAGCCCGTCAGCAGGGCGGCGGTGGCGAGGGCGAGGAGGAGTGTTTTCATGGGGAGGTAGGTATGGTTTTTAGGAAAATGGGTTTTGCGGATCACTTGCCCGTGAGCTTGGCGAGGTACTTGGCCGGCTCCTTGTCGAAGTCCTTCCGGCAGTTCTTGCAGCACAGCTTGATCTCCTGTCCCTCGTGCACGAACACCACGGGTGTTCCCATCGCGCCGAGCTTCTCGTCCGAAACCGGGCACTTGTCGAGCGGGTAGGGCTTCACGCCGGCGGCGGTGACGGTGGAGTCGGCCTGGTTGCAGCCCGTCATCACGGCGGCCGCTCCCAGCGCCAGGATCATCAGCGAAAGTTTCCTCATACGTATTCGGCGGACAGGCCAAGGACTACACGAAAAATCGGGCCGTTCAATCGCCGACTTCTGGCCCGTTCGAAAACTCTGTGCGTGACAGCCGCCCCCCTTCGCGGTCCAACCAGCGTGTCCACCATGGCTGAAGCCCTTCCCGACCTGGCGTCACCGGCCCCGGAACCGGCAGTCCTGCCCGCCGGCCTGCCCGCCGACTTCGCGGAGATCTACTCCGCGCACTCCCAGCCGATCTTCTACCTCGCCCTGCGCCTGCTCGGCGACCCGGCGCAGGCCGAGGACGCCGCGCACGACGTGTTTGTGAAGGCCTTCCGCAAGCTGGGCGAGTTCCGGGGCGACGCGGACATCCGCACCTGGCTCTATCGTATCACGCTCAACCACTGCTCGAACCTCCGCCAGAGCTGGGCCGCCCGGAACATCCATCCGGCGGCGGACGAGACGGTGTTCGAACGCCCGAACGACGCAAGCCAGAGCCCCCTCCGTCTGTTGGAAACCAAGGAACTGGGCGAACGCATCCAACGGACGCTCGACGGGTTGCCCGAGGAATACCGGCTGCTCCTGCTGCTCGTGGCGGACCAGGAACTGAGCTACGAGCAGGTCGGCCAGCTGACCAACCAGACCGCCGATGCCGTGCGTGGCAAACTGCACCGCGCCCGCCGCGCCTTCACCGTCGCCTTCGCCAAAACCGCCTGAGTTTGCCCACCTGACACTGTCCGCCCCATGAAACCTCCCTCCCAGCAGTTGCGCCAGCAGACCACCGAACAGGTGACCGCCGAATCCACGCACGCCGCGACCACCCAAAGCGAAACCGTGCGCGAATTCGCCACGCCCGAGGAAATGATCCGGCATGACCTGCTCCAGACGAAGGTGCCCGGCGCCGTGGGCAAGCGGCTGGAACGCACGCTCGCGGCCGAGCCGGCCCCCGTCCCGAAGCCGTGGTGGAAACGCCTGCTGTGAATGCCACCGCCACCGCGCCGCCTCTGCCGGTACCGGAAGCCGGCGCCAAGTCAGGCCGGTCGCGCCACCGATTGGCCGCGCACCGTGCGGTCTTGGCGTGGCAGCACCTCGCCCACTGCGAACTCTGCGCCCATCGCTGCGGCGTGAACCGCCTGGCCGGCGAACTCGGCCCCTGCCACGCCGGCACGGAGGCTCATGTCTTTCACGCGCAGACAGAAGTGAGCGACGAGGCGGAGATGGCTCCGGTCTTCGCGGTGGCATTTGGTGGCTGCGATCTCCGCTGCGACTTCTGCAACACGGGCCGCGACAGTTGGAACGCCGAGGCTGGAAAGCTGACCGTCAGCCATCGACGGGAATCCACCGAGGCAACCCCACTGGCATACGCACAGGAACTGGCCGCCCGCGCCCACCAAGCGCTGGCCCGCAATGCGCGCAGCGTGATGATCCTTGGCGGCGAGCCCACGATCCACCTGCCCGCTGTGCTGGACTTCGTGTCACTGCTGCCCGACGACGCCCGCCTGGTCTGGAAGACCAACGCCCACGGCACCGCCACCGCCCGCGAACTGCTCGACGGCGTGTTCGACGTGTGGGTGGCCGACTACAAGTTCGGCAATGACCTCTGCGCCCAGCGCCTGGCCAAAGTTCCTAATTACACCGCCATCACGCGCGAAAATCTCGTGTGGGCCTCGACCCACACCGAACTGATCGTGCGGCACCTGCTCATGCCGGGGCACCTGGAATGCTGCTGGCGGCCCATGGCCGAGTGGCTCGCCGCCGAACTGCCCGGCGTGAAGGTGAGCCTGCGCACCGGCTTCTGGCCGGGCTGGTTCAGCTCGCGGCATCCGGAACTCGTTCGCACCACGTCGGTGCCGGAGGAGCGCCAGGCCCACGAACTGGCCGCCGGGCTCGGCCTCCGGCTCATCCCATGAACCCGCCCCCCAGCCCCATTGCGACCGAGCCCGAAACCGCTCTCTCCAGGCCGGCTACGCCCCCTGCCCCGGGCATCGAGGTGGACACCGAATTGCTCCTGCTGCCCGACGGCCGTATCCTCGCGCATCATCTGACCCCGGAACTCGCCTCCCTCCTGCAAACCGCCTGCCCCGCTGATTTACCGATCACTGACTCACTGGTTCACTGATTCACTGGCTCACTTTCCCCCGACATGTCCTTTGCCGCCGAAATCGAGGTGCTCATCCGCGCCCGCTATCCGTTGATCTACGTCCAGACGAGCGAGGAGATGCGCGTGCTGCCCGTGCTGCTGGAAATCGCCGGGCGCCGGGGCAAGAAGGTGTTCGAGTGGTCCTATTCCACCGGTATCGTGCCCGCCGGCACCAACATGCAGAGCCAGAAGTCGCGCAGCCCCGCCACCAAGGATCCTCTGGCTGCCCTGGACCAGGTGATGGACCAGGTCGAGCCCGCGATCTTCGTCTTCAAGGATTTCCACCCGTTTCTCGCGCGGTCGAACTTCGCCGTCATCCGCAAGCTCAAGGACATCGCGCTGCACCTGAAGAACAGCTTCAAGACCGTGATCCTCATCTCACCGGTGCTGGAAATCCCGACCGAGCTCGACAAGGAGATCACCCTGCTCAACTTCCCGCTGCCGACGAAGGAGGAGCTGGGCACGCTGCTCGACCGCATCCTCCTCGACGTGCGATCGCTCCGGCAGGTGAGCATCGAGCTCGATGACGCCGGGCGTGACCGGCTGTTGCAGGCCGCGCTGGGCCTCACGCTCGGCGAGGCCGAAAACGTCTTCGCCAAGATCATCGTCAAGGATGCGCGGCTCAGCGGCGAAGATGTGAACGACGTGTTCGCCGAGAAGCAGCAGATCATCCGCAAGAGCGGCCTGTTGGAATACTACGCCACCAGCGAGAGCTTCGGCAGCGTGGGCGGCATGACCGTCCTCAAGGACTGGCTGGCCAAGCGTTCGGCGGCCTTCACTGCGGAGGCCCGCGCTTTCGGGCTGCCTGCGCCCAAGGGCGTGCTGCTGCTGGGCGTGCAGGGCTGCGGCAAGAGCCTCTGCGCGAAGGCCATCTCCAGCCAGTGGCAGCTCCCGCTGCTGCGCTTCGACATGGGCCGGATGTTCGGCAGCCTCGTTGGCTCGTCCGAGGAGAACGTGCGCCGCGCCATCGCCGTCGCCGAGTCAGTCGCGCCGGCGATCCTGTGGGTGGACGAGATCGACAAGGCCTTCGCCGGCTCGCAGGGCAGCGGCTCGAGCGACGGCGGCACCACCGCGCGCGTGTTCGGCACCTTCCTCATGTGGCTCAGCGAGAAGACCGCGCCGGTCTTCGTCGTCGCCACCGCCAACGACATTTCGCACCTGCCCCCGGAACTGCTGCGCAAGGGTCGCCTTGACGAGATCTTCTTCGTGGACCTGCCGGGCGAGCCCGAGCGGGTCGAGATCTTCCGCGTGCACATTGCGAAACGGGGCCGCACCCCGGAGAACTTCGACCTCGCGGCGCTGGCCCAGGCGGCGGGGGATTTCAGCGGCACAGAGATCGAGGAGGCCATCAACAGCGCGCTCTACGAGGCCTTCTACGCCAGCACGGAACTTTCCACCGAGCTGGTGCTCGCCGCGATCCGGCAAACCGTTCCGCTGGCCAAGACGATGGACGAGCAGATCAACCGCCTGCGCAGTTGGGCCGACGGCCGCGCACGCAACGCCAGCACGAACCGCGAGGCTGACCCCTCGGCGCATCTGCCCCGCAAGGTGGAATTCTAAAGACCAAATCCGCCAAGGGTCCGGTCAACGTTTGCGACGCACGGGTTAACCACAGCGCGGGTGAGGCGGTGCTGCTGCGCCGCCCTATATCTCGCCCCGACCAGCGCCAGCACCGTCGGGGCGTCCCCGCAGACACGCATTCGTCCTCAGACATCCTGCTCCGAGGGCGAAGCCGTAAGATCCACATCGGGATCCGAGGCACCTTGGGCGGAGGCGGCCGGCCGCCTGCATCGCTGCGTTCGCCGGGCGGCGAAATTACGGCAAAGCGGCAGCTTTGCCCCACCAGTGCACCGGAAAAGCCCTCAGTTACGAACGGCTATCGGCCCCTCGACAGCCGAGAAGGGTTTGTCGCTGACCCACTGGTCTACTGGCCCCCAAAAGGTTCATGAAATATGCGTGACGTTTACAGCCGTCCCCGGTCGAAGCTTCAGAAACACCGAATCCTCCCCTCCATGAGTGCCGTCGCCGTTCTCACCCCCCATCGTGGTCGCCTCCTGGCCGGCCATCAGCTCCGCTGTCGCCGCCGCCGCCGTCTCGCTCGGCTTTAACATCCTCCAGGACGCCGCCCAGGAAGGACTGCCCCTGAACACCGAGGCGGAGACCAGCCGCAAGGTGACGCTGGACGTGCCGCACAGCGAGGTCGTCACCGGCACGCTGGGACGCGACCAGCGCCTCCGCATGAGCCGTGACGGCGTCATGGCCGAATTCAGCCGCTATGCCCGGGGCCGCGCCGCCGTGTGCGTGACCGGAGCCGGGTATTCCGAGGAGCAGTTGCGGGCGATCGGCGAGGAGCTGGGCGGGCGCATGGTGCAGCAGTACATGCTGACCAAGCTCAAGAACGAGATGGCCGCACGCGGCATGGACCTCGTCGAGGAGACCGTGGACGAAACACAGTCCATCCGCCTCCGCGTGCGTCACTGGCAGAACTGAAGCGGCCTGATTTCCAGGAAGATTCTCCCCCATGAAACAGCGCACCTACGAACTGACGATCAGCCCCAACGGCGAAGTGGAGATCCACGTGGACGGCTTCAAGGGCAAGGGCTGCCTGGAGGCGATCAAGCTGTTCGAGCAGATGGTCGGCGAGACGAAGGACGTGCGCCACACTTCCGGCTTCTACGAACCGGAGGAAGATGTGCACCTGCATTCGGAACGCCATCACTGAGCCGGCGACGCGCGCGGATGAACCCGGAACTCTCCAGCTACTACCCACCCCGGGCGCAGGACCGCTGGTTGGCCCGGACCTTCGGCCAACGGATCGACCGCCTGTTCGTCTGGTTGCGAGTGATGTTTGTCCGCTCGCCGCTGGCAACTCCGCTGACGCTCTCGCTCAACGGTCCCCAGTTGCTGCTGTGCCTGCTCATCCCCGGTGAGCCGTACCAGCGGCTGGGTCAGCGCACGCTGGGCCGCGTGTTCCTCATCGCCTGGTGGGCATGGGCGCTGGTGCTCGTCATCTTCCTCCCCTCCAAGACGCTCGTTGGGCTGGCCGTCAGTGGCATGACCTCCTGCCATGCGAGCGGCCTGGCCTTTCTCTACCTGCGCGAACAGGAGTCCAGCCAGGGCTACCCGTCGGGCTTCCGCGCGAAAGTGCTGGCCCCGCTGATCGCGTGGCTGGTCTGCGCGGCCCTCATCTACTGGCCGGGCTACAAGCTGTTCGAGTACACTGTCGCCCGCCCGCTCTACCTGCCCGCCGAAAACCGCTCCATCGTCTTCAGCTCGTTGTCCGGGCCAAGAAATGTCCACCGTGAAGACTTGGTGGCCTATACGATTGACGGCTTTCGAGTGGCCGCGGCCGGCGAACTGCCGGTGTACGTACGAGAAGGTCTGATGCTGGGGCGGGTGATCGGCCTACCGGGCGACCGGATCGAATTCGGTCCCAAAGTCATCCAGGTAAACGGCCATCCCGCCGAACGCCTGCCCACCATGCCCACAGAAGGCGAACTGAAGGTTGCACCCGCCACGTGGATGATCTGGCCCACCCTCAATATGCGCATCAACAACAACAACGGTCAGGGCCTGCAGACCCTGCAGGACGCCCTGCTCCGGCTGGCGAACGTACGACAGCAGAATTTCGTTGGCCGCGCCTTCCACCGCTGGTTCTTTCAGTCACAGGATTAGCCATGAGCCGATTTGGAAACCTGGAGTTCGATGCGGAGCCCCGCGAGATCAGCGCCACGCGGGTGGAGCGCGACGCCGGCTACTGGCTTACGGAGGCCAACACGGCCTTTGCCCACGGGCAGTTCGAGCCGGCGCTGCGCCTCTTCGCCCGCGTGCTGGAGCACGACCCGCAATCGACCATCGCCTGGGCCGGCCAGGTGCGCTCGCTCATCGAGCTGGGCGAGTACAGCGAGGCACGAATCTGGGCGGACAAGTCGCTCGAACGCTTCCCCACCGCTCCCGAACTGCTCGCCGCCAAGGCCGTGGCCCTCGCCCGCCTCGGTGACGTGGACGACGCACTGGCCTTCTCCGACGCCAGCCTCGAGGAGCGCGGCGACACGCCCTACGTGTGGCTCGCACGCGGTGACGTGCTGCTCGCCCGCAAGGAGAACCGCGCGGACTACTGCTTCGAGCGCGCCCGGACCATCGCGGCCGGCGACTGGGTTGTCGGCTGGCTTGCAGGCCGCATCCTCCACTTTTACAAACGCTTCGCCGCCGCGCTGAAGGTCGCCCGCGAGGCCGTGACGCTCGCCCCCGGCGAATTCACGCTCTGGGTGCTCATCGGCCAGTGCGAGCTGGCCCTCGGCCTGCCGCAGGGCGCCCGTGTGTCGTTTGCGCAGGCCCAGCAGCTGGACCCAGGAAACCGCGAGGCCGAGGCGGGGCTGGTCGCGCTCGAAAGTCGCGGCCCGCTGGCGCGGATGGTCGGCGGCTTCCGCGAACTTTTCCGCTCATGACCTTCTCCCGGCCCGGCATCCACCCGCACCTAGACCGTCTGCTCGTGCTGGCCCACGAGATGGGCGCCTCCGACCTGCACGTGGTGGCCGGAGTGCCCCCGGCGTTCCGCGTGAACGGCGAGATCATCCTGGCGGACGAGGACGGGCTGCCCGCCGACGAGTCCAATGAGATGGCCGCCTCGCTGTTGGGCGAGCTGCAGCAGGAGAAATTCGAGCGCGACTGGGAGCTGTGCATCTCCATCCGCCATGAGACCGCCGGACGCATCCGGGCTACCTTCTACAAGCGCAACGGCGTGTCCGAGCTGAGCTGCCGTTTCTGTGGCAGCCGCATCGCCACCCGGGAGGAGCTGGGCCTGCCCGCGCGCATCGACGAGCTGGCCCGCAAGCCCAACGGCCTCGTGCTCATCACCGGCCCCACCGGCGCGGGCAAGACCACCACGCTCAACTACATGGTGGACCTCATCAACAGCGAGCGCCGCTGCAAGATCCTCACCATCGAGGACCCGATCGAGTTCGTGCATGAGAACCGCCGCGCCATCGTGGTGCAGCAGGAGGTGCTCACCGATGTGCGCTCCTTCAACCGCGCTCTGTACCACGCGCTCCGGCAGGACCCGGACGTGATCTGCGTCGGCGAGATGCGCGACCATGAGGCGATCCAGACGGCGCTGACCGCCGCCGAGACCGGCCACCTGGTGCTGGCGACGCTTCACGCCCCGAGCGTCGGCCACGCGCTGGAACGCATCGTCGGCACCTTCGAGGGGAACGCCCAACGGCAGGTGATCCTCCAGCTCTCCAGCTCCCTCCAGGGCATCATTTCACAGGAGCTGGTCCCCAGCCTCGACCGCGCGCGCCGCCTGCTCGCCTACGAGCTGCTGATGGTCAGCGGCGCGGTCCGCGCCATCATTCGCGACAACCAGCTGCACCAGCTCCAGAATGCCATGCAGCTCGGCAACCGCGACGGCATGGTGCTCATGGACAACTGCCTGCACGACCTCTACGCGAAGTGCCTCATCAGCTACGACACTGCGGTGTCGCGCGCCCGGAACACCGACCGCTTCAAGGCGAGAGAGAATGACTAGGCGGAACCGGGTCAGAAACAACCAAGGAACAAAGGAACAAAGAAAACGGTAGCCAGACAGGCTGAGGCTTTCCTGTCGGAACTTCGTTCCTTGGTTTCTTTGTTGTTCAAATTGCCATCTCGGAAAAGCCCCCTCATTGCGGCGGCTCGACGATTTCGCCCTTGGTCAGTACGAGCGTGGCCCTATCCGTGAAAAACCCGCTGTCGATCCGCACCGCCACGACCACCAGGTTGGTCGGATCAACCCCGCTGAACGGCACATAGGCCACCCGCTTGTCGTTCAGGAAACGGATCTGCGTCGGTTGCAGCACGCCGTCCGCCTCCAGCTTTTCCAGCGTGACCGTGGGGAAAGCATCCAGCCCCTGGAACCGCTTCCGGAGCTTTTCCCGCACGAGGTCCAGCTGGACCGGTGCCTTGTCGCCCCATTCGGCGGCCCGCATGCGTTTGAGCACCCGGCCGGAGGCGCCCAGCAGCAGGCTGGCCAGCACCGCGATGATCGCGATGGTACACAGCAGTTCGATCAGCGTGAACGCGCGACAGGGCGCGCGGCGGTGGACAATGTCATTCATGGACCCGGTGAAAACCCGGCTGCCCTGAATTACTTCAGGGTGCCGAGGAATTCGACCAGGTCACGCAGTTCCCGTTTTGAAAGGAGTTGGCCAAATCCTTCCGGCATGCCGCTCAGCCCCTTTTCGCGGGTGGCGATGTCCGCCTTCTTCAGCGTCACGTCTCCCTCCTCGGGCGAGAGGATCACGAGGTTGGTCGCGTTTTCCGACTTCACGACGCCGGCGTAGGCGACACCGTTTTTAAGGGTCACCGTGGCCGTCTCGAAGCCCTGCACGATCTGCTGGTTGGGGAACACGATGCTCTCCAGCAGGTACTCGCGCGGCTGCCGCGAGGCGACGCCGGCCAGCGGCGGCCCCGCATTCCCGCCCCCGTCGCTGCCGATCTGGTGGCAACGGGTGCAGGCCACGGCGGCGTTCTCGTAGAAGATCTTCCGGCCGCGCGCGGCGTCGCCACCGGCCAGCGTCTCGCGGTACGGCGTCAGATGATCCTGTGGCAGCTTCCATTTGCCGTAGGCGGCGAGACGCGACTGCACGGCGGTGGCGGGGCGCTTCCCGGCAGCTTCCACGAGATCCAGCATCACTTCGTTGGCCACCTCGCGCTTCATCAGCTTGTCCAGCTGCTCGGCGAGGATGGCATCGGCCACATCCGATTTGAGATCGCCCAGCGAGGCGAAGGCGGATTGCTGCTCGGCAAGCGAGCCAGACCCGAGTTTCGCGGCAAGCTGGCCGGCGGCGCTGTCGGGATGGAGTTCCGCGTTGAGCTTCGAGGCGGCCAGCCGCAGCGGTTCGGCGGCATCGGCGGTGGCGAAGGTGATTGCCTCATCGCGCTGGATCATCGAGGCCCGGTCATTGGCCACGACTCCCAGCGAACGCAACGCCGCCGCCCGGGCGTTGGCCGGCGCCTGGGCATCGACCACCAGGTCAAACAGTGAGCGGCTCGCACTCACGAGCTTCAGTTCCGCCACGGCGTCGGCGGCGGCGATACGGAGAGTTTCCGAGGACTTCCCCAGTAGGTCGGCCAGCTGCGGTTGCAAGGCCGCGATGGCCGGGGCGGCATCCCGTTCGGGCAACGGCCGGTAGATGCCGACGACGCGGTCACGCGGGTGCGGCTTGGCCCAAGTGGCGAGCGCATGCAGCGCCTCGCTGCGGATAAGGTCCGAAAGGTCGCCACGCCCGGCAAGCGCGGCCAACCGTTGGGCGGTCTCGGGCGTGCCAACGCGGAAATTGGCATTCACGACGCGCAGCAGCATGGGCGAGAGCTGGTCAATCGGCGCGTCACCCCATGGCAGGGGCTGATCAGCACGCACGTCGCGGATCGCGCCGGTGGCAGATGGGAGATGGGAGATGGGAGATTGTGCCTTTAGCGCCGCGAACTGTTTCAGCAATGCGTCGAGCTTCGCGGGTTCGGCGAGGGCGGCGAGCGCGGGGAGCGCGTTGGTGATGGGCACGTCGTTGATGGCTCGGGCGGCTTCGAGGACCATCAGCGGATCGGTGTCGTCCAGATGACGGCGCATTTTGGGCGTGGCCAGCCGGCGTTCAGCGATCAGGACGGCCATCTGGGTCAGCGGAGAACCGCCGTTGCCCAGCATGTTATCCAGATCTTCCAGCCGCATTCCGTTCCGCAGCCACGGCATGCTCAGCACTTCGCTCGCCGCATTTTGCATCACCCGATCCAGCGGCCGGTCAGCGAGGGCACGGTCTAGATCGGCGAGGCTTAAGTCCTGAATCCAAGAAGCGTTCATGCCCGGTCCACCTTTGAGCTGGTCAGCCAACGCTCGAGCCGATTTACCCATTGAAGCCTTCCAGCGATATCCTCGGCGGGGCGGCCGGGCGCCATACCGACGCTCGGCCAGCAGGGCGCCATAGGCCTGGAGCGAAGCCAGACGGACGCGGGAGGAAGCGTCTTGGAACATCTCCCGAAGCCGGGCCTGCCCTTCGGCCAATCCCGCGACACCGGCCAGCTTTGCCGCTTGGGCGCGGATTTCCGGATCGGAATCTTGCAGGAGTGGCAGCAGCGATTCGCCTTCCGTGACCAGTTTGGTGACCGGCTCGGTGCGCAGAATCTGGCCCAGGCCCCACATCGCATGAATCCGGGCGAACTGGTTCTTCGACTCGAACGCGACTTTCTTCAGTCCCACAAACGACTTCGGTCCGCGCCCCGCCAACTCAAACTGCGCCTCCTGCCGCACGCGCATGTCACGGTGCGCGAGGAGTGCCAGGAGTTCCTTCTCGGGGCGTTTCTCCATGCCATCGGCGAGCAGCGTCGCGGTTTCCTTCACCACCGGATCGGCCAGGGCCTCAGGGAAATAGGCGCGGTAGATGCGGCCCTTGTTGCTCTTGGGCCAGCCCTCGTGCCAGTCGGCGAACCACACCGCGCCGTCGGGGCCGATGTCCACGTCGGGCACGAGCGTGTTCCACACGAACTGGTCGTGCGCCACCAGCTCAAAGCCCGCGCCGCTCGGCCGGTTCAGCAGCGAATAGATGCCGCTCTTGGCGCTGGTGCCCTTGAAGTCGGCGAGGAAGAAGCGGTGGTCGAGTGACGCCGGCAGGCCCGTGCCGTAGTTGTAAACCAGCCCGCTTGGGCCGTCGCCGATGTTGGCGATGGGCGGGATGATGTAGGCGGCCTGCCCCTCGAAATGCGGCACCCACAGGCGCTCGCTGTTCCACGGGCCGGCGTTGCCCAGCGGCGAATGCTGGTAGCCGACGCGCCAGCCGTAGTCGCCGCCCTCGACGACGTATTCCCAGCGCTCGCGGTCGCCCTGATCGGAGTCGTTGTCACCGGTGAAAAGGTTGCCGTATTCGTCGAAGGCGAGTTCCTGCGGATTGCGCAGGCCGTGCGCGAAGACTTCGAGCTTCGAGCCGTCGGGTTCGCAGCGGAACACCGCGCCCTCGTCGGGCAGGTCGATGACGTTGCCCTCCTTGGTCACGACGTGCGTGCCACGATCGCCGCAGGAGAAGTAGAGCCGTCCGTCGGGGCCGAACTTCAGCCCGTGCAAATCGTGCCCGGTGAAGCTGAAGCGGATACCCCAGCCCCGGAGCAGTTCCTCGGCCTGGTAGCCGTCGAGGTGGACCTTGGGCTGGCTACCTTGCGCTCCCAGTGACGTGAGCGGCGTGGCTTTGGCATCCTTGCTGGCAGCGCCGGGCGAGAATTTCCAGACGCTCGGAATGTCCGTGAACCAGATTTGCCCGTGCCGTGCGAGGATGCCGCTGGCGATGCCATCGAGCGGCGAGTTCAGGCCGTCGACGACCACGGTGGACTTGTCGGCCTTGCCGTCGTGATCGGTGTCCTCCAGCAGGCGGATGACCTCGGTTTCCTTGCTCAGTTCCTTTTCGCCATCGGGGCCGAACCACTTGCGGATCTGCTTCAGCCGATCGTCGATGCTCCGCGAGGCCAGGTCATCCTCCAACATGAACATGTAGTGCCGGATATCGAGGACGCTGGAGCGGTAGCGGTAGGTTTCGCTGGTCCACACGCGTCCGAGCTCGTCCACGGAGAAGGCGACGGGATTGGCCAGCATCGGCTCGGCGGCCCACAGCTCGACCTTCATGCCGGGCAGCAGCTTGAACTGCTTGATGCGCGCCTCGCCCTCGCCGCTCGCGGGCGCGAGCAGCGGCGCCGTGGTGCGGTCCGCCGCCACGAGCGACCGGAAGCCGTTCGTGCCGACGCCGGCTTCTTTCACCGCCGCAATGTCGGCGGCGGAGAGCGCGAGGGGAAGGAACGCGGCGAAGCGAAGCAGGGACAGGCGTGGCATGAATGGACGTTGCCGGATGTCAGCCCGCTTGGGAAGCCCGGCCTGGCCTGCATAGAACAAAGAAAAAGCCCCACCATAGGGCGGGGCTGAAATCAAAACGCGTCAGCGAAGGCCATGATGCCTGACCGATTACTTGCGGTTGCGACGGACAAGGGCAAACGCTCCCAAGCCCAAGCCGATGACACCCGCAGTTTCCCCCGGCTCCGGGACCGCAACCCATTGCCCAATGAGGCCACCTTGAGAAGGCTTGAAACCCATGTTGACGTTACCGGTCGCGCCAATGGCGGGCAGATGGGTGTAGCTGGACATGTCGGCGCTCCCGACACCAGAGAAGGGAGGAGCCGTAGTGACGAACTGCTGCGCGCTGCCATTCTGATCAACGTTATTTTAAATGCTGAGGTCAACTCCGGCAACCACAGCCTCCGGATGGACCGGGTCCGAATAGTTAAACGTCACCGTCTCATTGTAGTTCTCGCCAGCGCCTACGCCACGGGCCTTCCAATTGCCGGCAATCGCCAACGGCGAGCTCAAAGTTATGTTTTCATTGGAGGTGAAAAAGTTCTCCAAGGAAATACCGGCATTGAAGCCGACCACCGGGGTGCCGGCGCCGGCCGAATTGGCAAGCCCGGCGGTGAACGTCACGTTGGCCGGGTTAGACACATCGATGTACAGAACAACCTGAGCCTGAGACGGATGTGCAAGGCCGAAAGCCAATGCAATCAGACACGCCTTAACACGGATATCGATAATTTTAAACATAATGGCAGGGGTCGACTAAAGCTGTTTTCGAGGGGGCGACTCACGCTTATCATCCGCACTTCTTAGGAACAAGCTTTAACTTAGGGTGCCGTCTTTTTGAAGCCAGTGGGGTGGAGCAAGTTCGACAAGCAAAGAACGCTGGAAGAAGCACGGCAGATTTTGCAATTGGAAGCACCGGCAGCGGGCGCAGCTTCACAAGCATGCTTCCCCGCCTGAGAGTTCCATGATCGGTCTGCTCGAGATTTGGCTGGGAACTGGGCCTGCCCTTTCTCTGTGGTCCGCCGCTGCGCCCCTCAGAATCGCGGGCGAAACAGGTAATGGCTCACCAGCCATTCGTTGCCGCCCCGGAAGTTCCATAGCTCGGCGCAGGCGAGGTAGAACACGCGCCAATAGACCCACCACTTGGTCTCGTTCCCTACGCCGTACGTCTCACGGAAGATCGCGCGGATTTCCGCCTCGTGGGCGTCCATGTTCTGCAGCCAGTGCTCGGCGGTCTGGCCGTAGTGCCGGCCGCAGACGTTCCAGTGTTTCACCAGCTCGACGTCGCGCTGGAAGTAGAGCAGCAGATCGTCACTGGGCATGATGCCGCCGGTGAAGAAGTAGCGGCTCATCCAGTCGGTCTCGTCGCGCGCAATGAAGTGGTAGGCGTAATCCTTGTGCGTGAAGATATGGACGAAGAGCCGCCCCTCGGGCTTGAGCCAGCGCGCGATGTTGGCGTGCAGCCGTTCGTAATTCTTCATGTGCTCGAACATCTCGACCGAGACCACACGGTCGAAGCGGTTCACGCAGGGTTCGGTGGGCGCAGGGCCGCTGGCCGACGCTGGTGGCTCGAAGCGGTTCATGTCGCACGTGATGATCGTGACGTTCTTCAGCCCGCGCCGGGCGCACTCGGCGTCGATGTGCAGTTTCTGCGTCCCGGAATTGGAGACGCCGGTGATGCGGGCGCGGGGATATTTCTCGGCCATCCACAGCGTAAGCGAACCCCAGCCGCATCCCAGCTCGAGGATTTCCTGACCATCGGCAAGCTGCGCCCGCTCGCAGGTCAGCGCGAGCATGATCTCCTCGGCCTCGGCCAGCGATTCACTGCCGGTTGGGTAATAGCACGACGAGTATTTCAGGCGCGGCCCGAGGCAGAGCTGATAAAAGCGCGTGGGCACCTCGTAGTGCTGCTCATTGGCCGCCGCCGTCTCGATGGCGATGGGTGAGCGGCGCAGCTCCTCCACGAGCGCGAGCAGGTGGGCGCGGTTCGGCTCGAGGCCACCGTGATCCTCCTCGCACAGCCGCTGCCGCAGCAGCCGGCGGATGCCAAAGCGCAGGAGAGGATCAGGAAAGACGTCGCGGGTGAGAAGGGAGTCGAGCATTATACTCAAATAAACTTATTTGTTGCCGGAATGGATTTCACCGCCGATAGCCCTACCGGGTTCGAACAGAAGCATGTTCCTCAAATAAAAGCGCAGATTTGGAGGCGACAAGATGCAGTCACCAATATGGCTATGAAGAAGATAGAAGAAGACGGCAAGATTGGCACCGGACCGGAATTCATCGCTCCCAAACGGGATATACACCCAATCGGAATGTGGGTGTGCTCCAGCGCCGAATTCTGGCGCAGTTGCGAAATCCGCAATAGCGAAGCTGGTCCCGTTGAGTTGGCCAACGGCTCTTAGTAATAAGTCTTTGTTTAAAACGCAAATGACTGACGGACACTCAGTCAACGGCATCCCTCTAATGTTTTTGAGACATGCTTGTGCATCAAAATCTCCCCCATCAACAAAAAGCATAAAGCTAAATAGCGGATTCTTGTAGGGGCGCGGGTCGGGGCTCTTGAACTCACTGCCAAAAATAAGCCCATGGCTGATATAGTTTGGTGGAACTTGCGCGCGAATTAGCTGACTTTTTGTTTTTGCGAGATTGGCGCTAAAAACTTCGATTGGCCGGTCATTGTCCCTAAACGTGGCCTTTACTTCACCAATAGCAAAAACGGACTCATAAGGGAGATACTCTGAACTATTAGCGCATTTCAAAAGCACTGGTGTATGGCTCGAATCGGCTATCAAAACATCGAGTTGTGGTGAACTAGCAAGATTCACATCGGCAATGTGCCCATGCGCAATATGGCACCTACCCGGCAAGCGACTTCTCAGAAAGAGACGCACCGCCTCTTCCGTTTCGTCACCAGCGGCCCGAATATCCGCAGTCATGTGGATGAGTCCGCCTCGTTTGCGCGCTTCAATGATTTTGTCTGCTTCCTGCTGGAACACTTTCTCAATAGCCAACGTTGCAAGTTTTCCCCCCATAATCACTTCCCCTTCTTGAACCACGGCACGAAGGCGCTCGTGGTGCGCTGGTATTCGCGGTAGGCGTCGCCCTTGGATTTCACGGACAGCTCCTCGGTCATGGGGATGCCGGTCACATTCACGAGGAAATGCCACATGAGCGCAGGCGCAAGCAGCCCCAGCCAACCCCACGGCGAGCCCAACGCAAAAACCGCGTAGCCGACCCAGATCAGCCACTCGAAAAAATAGTTCGGGTGGCGCGAATAATTCCACAGGCCGGACTGGCAGACCTTGCCCTTGTTCGCCGGGTCCGCGCGAAACTTCGCAAGCTGGCCGTCGGCGATGGATTCACCCACAAGCCCGGCGAGCCAAATGATCGCCCCGGACCACGCCAGCGCACCCAGCCCAAAACCACGCATCGGCGTATCATCCATAATGACCAGCAGCCACGGCAGCGAAAGCACCACCTGCAAAGCACCCTGAAGCAGGAAGAAGCCGAACATCTTCCGGGATGTCTCCGCGCCCCATTCCTGCCGGAGCTTGACGTAGCGCACGTCCTCTACCGGATGGTGGGACTTCACCCTCACCAGCAGGTGGCCGCCAAGGCGCAAGCTCCACACGCTCACCAACGTGGCGATGGTAAGGGCGGCGGGCCAGTTCCACTCGGGATGCGCGTTGAGCTTGGCGTCGTAGGTGCGCCACGCGGCCAGCGCGACATAGAGCCATACGATCGGCGTGAAGCCGGCGGACCACACGATGTCCACGATGCCGAAGTTTCGCAGCCGTTGCGCCAGCGCGAAGGTGGCCGTCATCTCAAGGAGGACGAACACCAGGGCGGCAGTGAGGAGAAGAATGACCAACATGGCTCAATGTCTCCTATCGTTCCGGTCTGAAGGCGTCAGTGAGGTCGCGACAGCGTCTTGGACTGCGCCAGTCCTCTGGCGCTTTCGCCCACCGGATGGATGACCAAAAGTCCGAATCGCACGACTACTTGCCGACAAACCCGACCAAAGAGGCAGAGGACTGCCGCAGTCCAAGACCTCGCGGACTTCGTAGCGGGGCCTGAGCGATTGCTGAACCTTATGGTGCCGTCCGCTCACCCGTTCCTCCTCGCGAGGAGTTGGTCCAGCGACGCCGTTCGCGGCAGACGGAAGAGTTGGATGAGCATATAAGCCGCCATGGCGATGTTGCCGAGCAGCAGGATGGCGACGAGCCAAACGAGGCACGGCAGCCAAGTGCGCTCCTTCCAGGCCAGCCAGAGCCAGAATGTGAGGAAGGCGAAGTAGGTGTCGAACAGGGTGGCGATGAACCACGGATGCGTGGCCACCTCACGCGGGGTGTTCCACAGCGCGACCACCGAGCTGGCCCACGACGTGACGCACAGCATCGCGATGATCACGAAGACGAAGGCGAAGCGCAGGAAGAGGATCATGGGGGGGTAGGGCGGGGGTGAAATTCACTGCCCCATCAGGCTCCGGTTGTTCGGCGCGGTCCAGGTCGCCTGCACGACGCTGATGTTGCGCCAGGCAAAGGCGGCCTCGCAGTAGGCGAGGTAGTAGTTCCACGTGCGGATGAAGCGCTCGTCGAAGCCGAGCCGGTGCACCTCGTCGAGCCGCGCGTTGAAGCGCCCGCGCCACACGCGCAGCGTGCGCGCGTAGTCGAGGCCGAGGTCGTGCAGGCTGTGCAGGGAGAGCGAACCGGTCTTCTGGATGGCCTGGCCGACCCGGTTCATCGAGAGCAGCAGTGAGCCGGGGAAGACGTGCTTCTGAATCCAGTCCACGCCCCGGCGCAGCTCGGCGTGGCGCGCATCCGGGCAGGTGATGAACTGCGCCGCAAAAAGCCCGTGCGGCGCGAGCAACGACTGCACCTTGGCAAAATAGGTCTCCAGATACCGGTCACCGACGGCCTCCAGCATCTCGATGCTGCAGATCTTGTCGAACTGGCCCGTGAGCAGGCGGTAATCCTGCAGCCGCACCTCGGCACAGTCCGTAATGCCGGCGCGAGCGAAGCGTTCGACGCAGAACTTCTGCTGCTCCTCGCTGATCGTGACGGTTGTAACGCGGCAGCCGTAGTTCTTCACCGCGTGCTCGGTGAAGCCGCCCCAGCCGGAACCGATTTCGAGCACGTGATCGGTGGGCTTCAGCCGCAGTTCACGGCATAGCCGGTCGTATTTCGCGAACTGCGCCGCCGCCAGGTCCTGGTCGGGATATTCAAAGAGGGCGGCGCTGTAGGTCATTGTCGGGTCGAGCCACAGGGAGTAGAAGGCGTTCCCGAGGTCGTAGTGCGCGTGGATGTTCGCCCGGGAGCCGGTCAGCGAATTGCGGTTCAGGGCGTGGCGGAGGCGGTTGGCCAGCGCGAGCAGGTTTACGCGCCAGTCCTTCCGGGTGGAACCGGACATCGACGGCGACTGCTCCACGTTGGCGCAAAACCACGCGATCACGGCGTAGAGGTCGGGCGAATCCCAGTCGCCATCCTGGTACGTCTCGCCGAAGCCGATGTCGGCGTGCAGCACGCAGTGGCGGAAGAAACGCGGCGAGCGGACGGCCATTTCGGCGACGGGTCCATCCCCGCCGGTGCCGAAAACATGCTGTGATCCGTCGGGCAGATGCAGCGTGAGCCGTCCGTGGCGCATGGGCGTGAGTGTGCGGAAGACGAGCGACTGGCAAAGGCGGTCGGCCATCGAGGGGCACGACGCAGGGCGGGCGGCGGAGCCGGCCAGGCCGGCAAAGACGGACGGATTGGAATCAAGGTCGTTCACGGCGGGGCGAAAAGCGTTGGAATCAGTCAAGTGGAGCGGGTACGGGCGAAATGATGGATGCTTCCGCCGGGGTCCGGCGAAGGCTCCCGTGAGGCCGGTACACCCCGCGCTGGAGATCGGGCTGGGCGGCCTTGCGGTGCCAGGGAATGCGCTTCCACCAGAGCCTGAGCGCCTGCCAGTGGATGAGCGTGATCACGCGCAGCGTGACCAGCGGGTATTTGGCGGTGAGCCGGAGCAGCTGGCCATCGGTCAGGGGCCGGCGCGTGCCGGTAAGGGTGCTCACCAGCTGCGTCTGCCCGTCGCCGGTGACGTCGTTGACATTCAGCTCCAGCCGGTCACCGGGGGTGCGCAGCCGGAAGTCGAAGCACAGGTCCAGCCCGCTGAAGGGCGAGACATAGAAGTGCTTGGGCACGATCACCCGGAACTTTTCCGCCCCGGCCTCCGTTTCCAAAGGGACCAGATAGGGCTTCAGTTCACCGAAGGTGTTCTGCACCTCGGCCACGGCCGCCAGCGGCATCCCCTGGGCGGTATGGCAGAAGTAAAAACTGACGGGGCTGAAAATATAACCCAGCACCCGGGGCAAGGTGACGAGTGTGATACGGGCATCCGCCGGCAGTGTTACTCCCTGATCCGCCAGCCACGCGGTGATCTCCGCTTTCAGACCGCCGGAAGCCGCCTGATTCCCCGCTCCGCGCTCCTCGCTCCCCGCCTGGAGATGGTCATCATCGCGGAAGGTATAGAGGTTCCAGCGGTTGTGGCTGAAGGTGCGCAGCTGGGCGTCCAACGCGGGCAGTTCGTCCAAATCTAGGCAAAGCATGAAGATGCCGTAGCGGAAACGGTGCGGCCGGGGGACGAGACGATGGTGCATCACCGAGCATTCGTAGAGGCACGAATGCGGCTCAGCGGTGGTTGTAGGGGCGGGTTTCATCGGTTACGACCGCTAATCTTGGGCCCGACGGCGCCGGACAGTGGCACAGCTCTGCCCACGCGCCAACGCCGAAAAAACCCCGCTTTCGGGGGCCTATCACAGGCAATACGCCTGCGCCCGGCGGTCGGATTCAACTTTTTTGGCCCTGGACGGCAGGGTGGCCCGAAAATTCTCAAAAAGGATTCAAACGTTCAGGCGTTTGCCCGGTCTGATAAGGCCGACCTGGGGCAGGCCATAAAACGGCTTCCCGTTCGATATTCACCCGTGTAAACAATCCGTGCCATGAGTTCTCAGACGATCCAGTTCCTGCAAACCTGCACTTCCGATGAGGAGATCGACATCATGAAGCTGGTGGACTGCGTCATCATCGACGCGGTGCGGGCCGGGGCGTCTGACATCCATATCGAGCCATGGGAAAGCTCCATCGCCGTGCGGGTGCGCCTCAGCGGTGTGCTGAACGAGCTGGTCCATCTCCCCAGCGACCTGCTCCCCAAGGTCGTGGGCCGGCTCAAGATCATGTCGAACCTCATCGGCCATGAGACGAACCTGCCGCAGGAGGGCCGGGCGAACACGTTCGAGGAGGCGGGCAACGTCGTGCTCCGCATCTCCACCTTCCCCACGATCCGGGGCGAAAAGGTGGTCATCCGTATCTTTGACCCGAAGGGTCGCAGCTTTGATCTCGATACGCTCGGCATGGAGGAGGATTCCCTGGTCACCTTCAAGTCGATGCTGCTGCGGCCGACCGGGCTCATCCTGCTCACCGGCCCGACCGGTTCCGGCAAGACCACCGCGATCTACGCCGCGCTGCACCACCTCATCGACCGGGCCGGGCCGAGCATCAGCGTCGCCACCGTGGAAGACCCGGTGGAATTCAACCTGCCGCTCATCGCCCAGTCGCAGTGCAATCCGGCGCGCGAATACACCTACCCGGTCGCGCTGCGCTCGCTCATGCGGCAGGACCCGCAGGTCATCATGATTGGTGAGATCCGCGATGCCGAGACGGCCAACATCGCCGTGCAGGCCGGCCTTACGGGCCACCTCGTGCTGAGCACGATCCACGCGTCGAGCACGGCCGGCGTGTTTGCACGCCTCATCAACATGGGCATCGAGCCGTTCCTGCTGTCCTCGTCCATTGTGGGTGTGCTGGGCGTGCGCCTGATCCGCAAGAACTGCCCGGTGTGCTCCGAGCCATACTCGCCGGAGGAATCCCTGCTGCGCCTGATCCCGGCCGAGATGCTCGACACGGCACAGTTCCGCAAGGGCATGGGCTGCGCGGCGTGCAACCACACCGGCTTCAGCGGTCGTGGCACCGTCACGGAAATGCTGACCGTCACCGAAAGCCTGCGCGAGGCGATCCTGGAACGCACGCCCACCCGGCGGCTGCAGGAGATCGCCCAGGCCGACGGCCTGCTCACCCTCTGGCAAAAGGGCCTGCGCCGCGTGGTCCACGGCGAAACCACGCTGGAGGAGGTCATGCGCGTGATCGGGATGGAAGGGTTCTGAGTCCCGGGGGAATCACCGGTGAAACATTGAAGGCGCCCCCTCCCGCCTGGTAGTGCGGGCGGAACAGGGGATGAAAGCGCCCGCTCGAAGGGCGATTCCGGGAGAATGGACTTGAGCCGGACCGCGATGCGTTCATGAAGCTGGCACTGTTGCTTGTCGCTGCGGTGGTTGCCGCGACAGTTTCCGGAGCGACGGGCTTCGGAGGTGCCTTGTTGCTGTTGCCGACGCTCGTCTTCGTGGTGGGTGTGAAAGCCGCCGTGCCTTTGCTCACGCTCGCACAGCTAGGTGGCAACCTGTCCCGGGCCGCCTTTGGCTGGCGCGACATCGCGTGGCGACCCGTCGGCGTCTTCCTTACCGGATGCATCCCAGGCGCGGTTGCGGGCGCTTTGCTTTTCGTACGAATCCCGGAAGCTGTCGCGACTAGGATTGTCGGAATTTCAGTGCTGGCCCTCGTAGCCGTGCGGCGGTTCAAACCGGGCTTGCATCTGCCGCGTCGCTGGCTGGCTCCTGCGGGCCTGCTGCTGGGTCTGGCCTCCGGCCTGGTGGGGAGCGTCGGCCCGTTGCAGGCGGTGGTGTTCCTCGGACTGAGGCTGCCACCCACCGCATTTGTGGCAACGGAAGCCGCCGCCGCCATGGTGCTGCACCTCGTGAAGCTGTCGGCCTACGGCGGCAGTTCCCTGCTCACGAACACACAGTGGGGACTTGGGCTGACCTTGGCATTGGCAATGGTGCTGGGTTCCTGGATCGGGCGGCGCCTGCTGGAACGTGTGCCGGATAGAGTGATGGCATGCATCATCGAAATCACCCTCGTGGCATCCGGAGTCGCCCTGCTCTTTCGCTGACGCGCCTGCTACTTGAGGGCGATGAGCAGCGCCCCGGTCGCGACGAGGCCGGCCCCGGCGTATTCACGGACGGTAAGCTTTTCGCCCAGGAACACGGCGGCAAAGACCAGCACCAGCACCACGCTGAGCTTGTCCACCGGCGCGACCTGCGACGCCTTGCCCAATTGGAGCGCACGGAAGTAGCAAAGCCAGGAGGCCCCCGTCGCCAGTCCCGACAGCGCCAGGAAAAGCCACGTGCGGCGACTCAAGGAACCCAGCGGGGAATCTTGGAGTCCCGGCACGGCCAGCAACCAGGTGAAACCCAGCACGACCGTCGTCCGCACGGCGGTGGCGACATTGGAGTTCACCCCGGTCACACCGACTTTGGCGAGGATGGCCGTGAGGGCGGCGAACAACGCGGATAAAAGAGCCCAGATTACCCAGTTCATAGAAAGAGCGTAACCCCGTTCACCCGGTTTTGCCACCGACTGGAGGATGGGCCATCCCGACCGCCTGCGCCGCATCCTTGCCGGCGAAACCACGCCATGCGTGCGATCGGAATGGTGAGATTCTGGGTCTCAGTGAAGAAGTTGCGATACCGCATCGATTTCCGCCTTTTTCGCTTTGAAAATGGCCACCTCACGCGACCCACCATCCACTAGCGCCTCAAAGAAACCCGGCTGGCACCACTCGGAAGGCAGAAGCTTTCCATCTGGCCAATATCCCTCACGCCATTGGAAGCGCCACCCTGATGGAATTGTTTCATCAATCACTTTAAAGAAGCCGGCAAATTGAGGCTTGGGATATTCATCGTTCTCTTCCTCAGCGATGAGATACCAAGGGAGTCCGTTGGCTAGAACCACACCATAGACCACATAGCGTTGACCGGGCACGAGCCCGACTTCCTTCAAATGCACGGACTGACGTACCAGTGTCCGATCGGTTTTCGGCAGGTCGCTGACTCGGTTTCCTATGCACTCAACAAGCATGTGGGGCGACAGACTTCAAAAGGGTCGGACGACTCGCAAGTCGCCACTTACTTCGCCTCCCCCACATTCACCCGCACCTCGGTGGAATTGGCCCGGATTTCGGGCACGTACATCGCGTGCGCCACCACCGGCAGGGCGTGGAAGCGGCCCGGCGTCTCGGCCCGGAACTCGTAGCGCAGCTCCCAGATGCCCTGCGGCAGCCGACTCACGAACATCGCGGCCTTGCGGTCGCGCCATTCGGGATATACCCAGACCGTGCGGCCGGTGAACTCGTCGCGCTCGCCCGCCGCTGCCGAGGTGACTGGGGCCGTTGAACGCTTCAATTCGCGCGCGTAGAGCGAGCCGCCGCTGCGGACTTCCACCGCCTCGAAGCCCGCCGGCTTGAGATCCTCAAACAGAAGGTACTCGTAATTGTTCTTGGTCTCGATGGAGAGCACCGTCTCGATGCGTTCGCCGCTGTTCACAGTCTCGCCGTCGTTCAGGGGCAGACGGTCGAAGACGGTGCCCTTCAGCAGGGTCGCGCGCGGCACGAGCTTGAAGTAGCTGCGGCGCACGAACAGCTCGTTGCCCGCCGGCGTCACCGGCTCCTCGGCGCTGAAAAAGGCGGCCTGCACGGCGAAATATATGGGCGCACTGCCGCCGTGCCGCACGATACGGATCTCGTTGGCGTCCCGCACGAGGGCGGGGTCCACGGTGAACACGCTGGGCGCGCTGACGATGTCCGCCGGGGTGATCCGTTTCCGCGCGATGGATTGCCCGTTCACGACGACCTCGTAATCCAGCTCGCCCTTCAGCTCGCCCTTCAGCTCGCCGGTGACGCGCAGGTAGTCGTTCAGCGCGAGGATGACGAGGGCGGTGTCGCGGGTGTTGCTCCATTGCGCGCCCCGGCGGTTCTTGAGCAGCCAGTTGGCGGCCGGCTCTACGAGCTCGTTCTTCGGGTCGATCGCCAGCAGCGCCCGCAGGACAAAGGCCGTCGTCTCCACGCCACCATCGCTCCAGGACCACCAGCCGTTCTCCCGGCCCCAATGGACGGTCGGCGGCGCACCGGCACCCGCGTTGCCCAGCAGCACCGAGGCATCCGGCTTGTCATCACGCACCACACCATCGCTCAGGGCACGGACGAGGGCGGCGGCTTTTTCGTGGTCGCCGAAATGATGCGCGGCCAGCGCAAAGAGCGAGCGCGTGTAGGGGTTCAGCTGGTCGCGTTGGGCCCAGAGATTCAGGAGCGCCTTGGTCTCGAATTCGCCAACCAATATGGCCTTCACCCGGGCATGCTGCACGGCGAGCGCGTGGAGCATCCAGGCCTGCAACGCAGGATCGTTCTCGGCCTCGACCAGATGGCGCTCCAGCCACACGAGCGCGCGACGGAGGCGCTCGTTGTCCACCTTCACGTCGGCCTGACGGGCGAGGTTGAGGCCCCAGACCACGTAGGCGGTCATCCAGGCGTCGCTTTCGCCTTCCTTCCACCAGCCCCAGCCGCCATCGGCATGCTGGAAGTCGTTCAGACGGTCGAGGCCGGCGGCGACCATCGCATTGAGCTGGTTCAGGTCTTTCTTGCCGCCGGGTTGTGCGGCAGCCGCAGTGTTGGTCTCGATGCCACCGAAGGTCCGCGCCATCGCGGTCTCCGCATCGATCCCGAGCGAGCGGAGCGTCTGGCGCACGATGGTCGCGGGCAGGAAGCGGCTGAGGGTCTGCTCGGTGCAGCCGTACGGGTAATCGGCGAGGTATGGCAGCGCGTCGAGCATGGTCACGGCCAGGCTCGGCGTGACCGACACGGTGAGTCGCTCCGAACCGGGCTTCCGGGCCGGCAGGTCGAGCTTCACCGTCACGTCGCCGTTGGTCGCCTTGCCCGATTTCGCGAGGAACTTCTCGATGCCGTGCTCCTCAACCGGCAGCACGCGCTCCATGGCGTCGGCAAATTTCCCGGCGCGGCCGGAGACGGTGAACTTGGCGTGGCCGGCCTGTTGGGCGGAGACGGCCCAGTTCACCCGGACCTCGCCATTCGCGGGGACGGTGACGGGTCCCCGCTCTTCCTTGATGAACTCACCCTTGCTAAACCCGCCCGTGATGACAGCCCCTTCCACCGCCAGCTTGGGCGTGAGCGTCAGCGGTTCGGCGGTGTTGTTGTTGATGATCACCGATACGACCGCGAGATCACCCACCACCAGAAAACGCGGCGTCTGCAGCCGCAGTATGAGCGGCTGCCGGGTGCGTGTGCTTGCCTTGGCCCAACCGACCTGGCTGCCCGTGGTCACCGCGCGCGCCGTGGCCTGCCAGCGCGTGAGCGATTCGGGGTACTTCACGGCCACGCGGGCGGTGCCGTCCGCACCGGTCTTCACATCCGGCTGCCAAAAGGCTGTGGAACGGAAATCGGAGCGGACAACCACGGAGGGCTCCGCCTCTGAAGCGTCACCGGCCGGAACTCCCGCCAACACACGCCCCATCACCTGCAAGCCGAGCGCGGCGGAGGCACCTTCGGCCAGGCTATCCATCCGCATATGGGACGCGCTGGCTGCCGCCATCTTGCTCAGGACAGGGATCATGCCATAGCGCCTCGCGAGCACGGCGTTCTCACCCAAAGCCAGGCCGCCCATGGCACCCGGAATCGGGGTGATGTTCTTTGGCTTAATGAGCACTTCCCCAGCCTGGTTTACCTTATCCCCCTCCTCCGGCTCCGGCTCCCGTTCGTCGCGCAAATCACCCAGCCGCGATTTCACCAACCGGATAAACTGCCGTTGGCTGAAACTGCTGTCGGTGCGGAGCTGCTGGCCGCGCTTTTCGCCGAAGAAGAACTGCCGGGGATCACCGGCGTAGTCCGACTGGATGTAAAAGACGCTCTCATCCACCAGCGACAGTGCTACCTCGGCACTGACGGGTTTGCCTTGGTCGTCGCGCGTGGTGACCGTGAGTGAGCCGTCGTCGCGCGGCTGGTAATCGGCGCGATCAGGCTTCACCTCGACCGTGAGGAAATTCTTGGTGGGCGGGACAACGACTTCCTTGTCGTCCGTAAAGAGCTGCCGGTCGTTCACCAGCGCGCCACCGAGCCAGACGTTGGGCACGTGCCGCTCGGTCACCGGCACTTCCAGCAGCTTGGTCGTGCCGGTAAGGTGGACAACTTGGAACGAATCCAGCCCGCCTGCCTCGACCGTGAAGAGCACCCAGCGGTCCGCGCTCGGGCCAACGAGCATCACCGGCGCAGTCTGTCCGACGCGGAAGGTGTCGGCATCCAGGATGAGTTCAAGGCCGCCGGTGCGGTAGCCGAGATCAGTCGTGCGCGAGGTCGTGACCCACACCGTGGCCTCGGTCGTGATGCGCGGCACCAGCGCCGGCACGCGGATGTTCGCCGCATCGGGGCTGGACCACGCGAAGCGAAAGTAGCCCTCGCGAGCCGGTGTGAACGTCAGCTCGCCCTTGCCTTCGGCGTCGAGTGACACCGTGTTGGTGGCGACATCCTCATGTTCGTAGCCGGCGGACTTCAGCCGCCAGTCCTTCATGCCCGGCTCCGGCTTCGGCGGCCAGATGGCGTACTTCTCGCGCGCCGCCTTGAGCGCATCGCCCTTCACCTCACGGCCATAGCTGTCGAGCCAGATTTCCCACCAGTACTCCCGCGTGATCCGGACGGTACCAGCGACGCTGATCGGCTGGTCGTTGGCGTCCTTCGCAGTGAAAGCCACGCGCACCTTGTCGCCGGGGCGCGGCAGACTGTTTGCGGGGTGCGCATGCACGCTGTAGCGCTGGCGCGTGACCCGCACATTGCCGTTCGCCGTGATCTCGCGGAGCGCGGCATCGGTCACCCGGGCCTCCACCTGGAAGTCGAGATCGGTGCCGTTCACGTCGCTCTCGAGGGTTAGGGTCGCACGGCCGTTGGCGTCGGTCTTCAGCGTCTCCCGCTTTACGATCTGGTCGCCACCGTAGTTTCTGCCCCGGTAGCCGCCCCGACGCAGCCCGAAGCCGGAGGAGTAGCCACCGCCCGCCGTCTCATGCAGCCATGGAAACTCGTGCGGCATCGGCCAATACCAGTTAAACGGGGCCTGTCGCACAATGACCTCCACGTTGGCGTCGGCCACCGCTCCGCCAAAGTAGTAGTCGGCCTGGATCGCGATCTCGACGTGGTCACCAAGGCGGAAGGACTTTTTGCGCTTACCGCCGCCCGGCGCGTCTTCCTCGGGTGTGAGGACATTCACCTCGAATTCCGGCAGCTTGTATTCCTCCAGCCGGAACAGGGTCGCCCCACCCACATGATGCTCGTGCTTTGCGTCCTCCCAGAAATTCACCTGGTACTCGCCCAGCGGCTGCTTTTCCGTGAGCGCCGTGTCGGCCCACACGGAGCCAAAGTCGTTCAGCGTCACGACGCCATTGGTCACCTTCGAGCCGCGCGGATCGGTGATCTCATACTGCAGCGGCAAGTTGGCTGGCGTGGAGTAGGTGCCATTGGCGTAGCGGCGGGCGGTGAGCTTCCACTGCGCGGTCTCGCCGGGGCGGTAGGCCGGACGGTCGGTAAACGCATAGACCTTCCAGCCGTCGGGTCGCGCATACCAGGCGTTCGCGCCGGTCACGGCAAAGGCCTGCCGGTCACCGGCCCGGGCGGAGGCGAAGAGGTCGCCATTGCGGCCGTTGAAATCGAACACCGCAACCCCACCGGCATCGGTCGTCTTCTCCTGCGAATCCCAGCGGGGACGGTCGCCGCTGCCGTCGTAATAATGCAGCCAGAGCTTCACCGTCGCCTCGGGGATCGGCTTGCCGGTCAGAGCATCCACGAACCACGCGAGCGTCTGCTTGCCGCTGGTCTTCAGCACGAGCGTGGCGTCGGACACCAGGACCAGTTCGCGCGCGGACTTTTCACCAGCCCTGGCTTCCAGCAGGTAAGCGCCGGCCGCCAGCCGGTTGGTGAGGTTGAAGGTCCGGCTGCCGTGGATGTGCTCGCCGGTATCCTTGGTCTCGACGCTCCAGCGCCGCAGCACCTTGGCCTCGCCGGGCGTGACAAACTGAAGCCACTCGCCCGAGCCGCGCTTCGCGTCGGTGAACTTCACGTCGCGCGGCAGGTTGACCGGCGTGAGGGAATAGGTGATCTCCTTCACATTGCGCCAGTTCACGGAGAACTGAGTCTCGGAACCGGGCAGGAGCACTCCGGGCACACTCAGCCCCAACTGTACGCCGGTGATCTCCCCAATCTGCTCCCGGGCCATCCGCCAATAGCGTGTTTCTCCCTCCTTAAATTCGCCCAACAGACGCCGATACATCTCCAGCGCCCGCCCGTAGTCCGGATCACGCCGCCAATGGCCCTCCTCCTCGATGACGAGCTTGCCGTGCTGGCTGAGCCAGCCAGCGTATTGGAAGAGCGCATCGTCGTACCAGTCCGTGGTCTTGCCCGGCTTGAGCGCGGCCTGGTAATCCTCCTCGACCTGCAGCATCCACTCGAAGTTGTCGGCCTCGTTCTGCTTCGCAACCGCCCGCAGGTAATGCGCGTGCGCGATGTCGTCCGGGCTGCGGGCGATTTTGACGGCGTCATCCAGCATGTTCACCGGAATCTCATTCCAAAATCCGTCGAATCCCCGGCCCAGGTAGGTCGGGTGATGCCACTTCCAAAGGAGGGCGAGATACCGCGTCCGGGCCAGGTCGAGGTCGCTCTGCCCGGCCCACCACTCGAGCGCCACGGTGTAACGGGTGCTGACCCAGTCGCGGTTGTCGCCGGTACGCGCATGGAGTTCGCCAAGGGATTCATTGGCCTCCGCCCAGACCCGGTCCCGCTCAATCAGCGGGGCGTCCTGCGAGGCAAGCTGTTCCAGCACGCGCCGGGCGGCCTGGATGGGTTCGCCATCGGTGCCGCTGGCCGTCGCCGCCGCCCGCCATTGGCAGTCGGCGAGCCGGAAGACGACCCATCGGGCCTCGGCCTTGGGCAGGGCATTGGTATCGGCGGCCAGGTACGCCTCGCGGGCCTTGGCATAGGAGCCTTCGGCGTAAAGCTGCTCGGCGCTGCGGCGGATTTCACCGAAGTCGGCCGCAAAGGCGGGCAGCACCGCCAGCAGGCAGAGCAGCCGGAACAGGTGCAACGGACGGAAGAGGGAGTTCATGTCGGCGGGACAGTTCGACCACACAATGACAGTCACGTTCAGCCGGTGACGCAAGCGGGCAACTGATTAACGGGCAAACCGGAGATTCCTTGGGTGCAATCGACCAAGAAGGGGCGGGCACCCAAGCCAGTTCCCTCAGAATTTCCCGGCTTATCCCGGCAGGTAGGGAAGTTGCTACTGGCGCCGCCGTCCCGTCTGCGCCAATTTTCATCATGGCAAAATTCACGGCTGCCGAAATCAAGACCGCGCTATCCACCGTACCCGGCTGGTCCAGGCGCAACGGCACCATCCGGCGCACCTTCGAGTTTGTGGATTTCATCGGCGCGATGAAATTCGTGAATGCCGTCGCCAAGGCAGCGGAGAAAGCCCAGCACCATCCCGACATCGATATCCGCTGGAACAGGGTGACGCTGGTCCTCGTGACCCATGACGAGGGCGGGCTCACGGGGAAGGACTTCGCCCTGGCGGCAAAGTGCAACCAGTTCGTGTGAGCGGGCGCGGTTGAGCCGGAGCGCGGCTCTGTGAGCCGCAGCAGCCTGCGAACTGACAGGCTCTTTCGGTTCATCCGCCCGTCTTCGGACTGTAGGCATTGCTGCGGGTCACAGACCCGCGCTCCGCCGGCAGCGAACGCGCCGTACCAGACGGGCCAGCCCGTCGTACCGTGTCGGGCCAGCGGCCCGACCTACTTTGAGGAAATGGAGCAGCGAGCTGTCCCTACCCGGTTCTGACTCACCGGCTCAGGGCTTGGGCAGGAAGTAGGCGCGCTGCTTGGCGTTGATCGGCAGGGCGAGCTTTTCCATCACGGCCAGCAGGTCTTCCCACACCTTGCGTTTCTCTGCCGGGGCCTGGTTCCGCAGCAGGTAAGCGGGGTGGTACGTCGGCATCAGCGGGATGCCCCGGTAGGTCTGCCAGGTGCCGCGCAGCTTCGTGATGCCGATCGTCTTGCCCAGCAGACCCTCCACGGCAGTCGCCCCCAGTGCCACCATCGCGGCGGGCTGGATGATGTCGATCTGCCGGTGCAGCCACGGCGTGCAGGTGGCCATCTCATCGGAGGTCGGCTTGCGGTTGCCGGCGGTCTGGCCCGGCGTATCGGGTCGGCACTTGAGAATGTTGGCGATGTAAACGTCGGCGCGGGTGAGCCCCATCGCGAGGATCATCTTGGTGAGCAGTTCGCCGGCCTTGCCGACGAAGGGCTCGCCTTGCCGGTCTTCATCCGCCCCCGGAGCCTCGCCGACAAACATCAGCCGCGCGTGGATGTCGCCGACGCCAAAAACCACGGTCGTCCGCGAGCTGGCGAGGTGCGGGCATTTGATGCAGCTGAGCGCCTGCGTGCGGAGCTCATTCATCGCGGCCTCTTTGGCGGCGGGTGCCAGCGGCGGCGGCAGGGGCGGTTGGGCGGGAGCAGGAGCAGGGGGTTTGGGCACGGAAGGGCTGGGGAGTTGGGCGGCCTGTCCCCAGCGCGAGGCGACGGAGGCGGGCAGCGGACGCGGTGTGTAAGGGGTTGGCGAAGTGGACGGCGGCGGCGTGGCCGACGGCACGCCAGGCGTGCCCGCCGGTACGAAGGCAAACGGCTTCGCCTCAGCCGGTCGAGAGGCCGGAGGCATCGGGGCCGGGGAACGAATGGCGCGGGACGGGACGAATGGACGGGCCGACAGCTCGGCGAAGGTCGCCGCACTCACCGGCACGAACTCGACGCCATCGGCGCGCAAGGCCTCGCAATGCGCGATCGCGGCATCGAGCAGTTGCACATAGGCGTCGGACACGGCGGCAGAGTAGAGGGGTGACCCACGGTGTGCGAAGCGCGAAGTAAGGGAGGTCACTTCCGATTTCGACATTCGCGCCCCGGCCCGGCAACTTCCCCGCGTGTCCGCCGTCCGCCAGTTCACCGCCAATCAGCGCATGCTGCTCATCGCCGGGGCCGTTTTTGTCGCCGACCAGCTCACCAAGCTGCTCGTGCTCACCCTGTTGGGGCCGCTGGAGGAGCGGGTGGTCATCAGCGGCTTCTTCAAGTTCGTCCACTGGCAGAACACGGGGGCGGCGTTCTCCATGTTCCACCAGAAGAACAGCATCCTGGCGCTGATTTCCGCCGTGGCGGTCGTGGCATTGTGGGTGTTCCGCCAGCACTTTGAGGCCCGGCGACTGGCTGGCCAGGTCGCGCTGGGGCTGCTCTTCGGGGGCATCGCCGGAAACCTGCTCGACCGCCTCCTGCCCAGCCGCCAGCACGTGATCGACTTTCTGCGCTTCTATCTCGATTCGCGCGCCGGCGGGGAAATCGGCTTCCCGGCCTTCAACATCGCCGACTCCGCGATCTGCACGGGCGTGGGCCTGCTCATCCTGCTGTCGTGGATGGCCACCCCGCCGGCCGCCAACGCCGCCGCCGAGGGAAAATGACCGCGCCGATCCTGCTCGCCGGCCCGACCGCCTCGGGCAAATCCACCGTGGCCCTGGCGCTGGCCGAAGCGATCGGCGGCGAAATCATCTCGGTGGATTCCATGCAGGTCTATCGCGGCCTCGACCTCGGCACCGCCAAGCCCACCGCCGCCGAACGCCAACGGGTGCCGCATCACCTCATCGACGTGACGGAGCTCACGGACGCCTTCGACTCCGCAAAATTTCTCGCCCTCGCCCACGCGGCGGTGAATGACATCCGGCAGCGCGCTCGCGTACCGATCCTGTGCGGTGGTACCGGGCTTTATTTCAACGTGTGGCTGAACGGTCTCGGCGATTCGCCGCCGCCCGATCCCGTCCTGCGCGCCGAACTGGAAGCGAAGCCTCTGCCGGAGCTGCTCGACGAGCTGGCGCGTCAGGACCTGGTCACCTTCGACGAGATCGACCTGAACAACCGCCGCCGCGTGGTGCGCGCGGTCGAGGTGATCCGGATCACGGGCCGGCCCTTTTCCCTGCAACGCGCCGCGTGGCCCGAACGCGCTCCCGCCCTCGCCGGCCGCAGTTTCGGCCTGCTGCGCAACCGCGAGGACCTGCACCGGCGCATCAACCGGCGCGTGGACGAGATGTTCGCCGCCGGCCTCATCGAGGAGACGCGTGGCCTGCTCACGCGTGGCCTGGAAGCAAATCGCACCGCCATGCAGGCGATCGGTTACCGGCAGGTCGTCGAACACCTGCGCGGCGAACGGGGCCGGCTGGAAACCATCGAGTTGGTGAAACAGCGCACGCGACAGTTCGCAAAGCGCCAGGCCACGTGGTTTCGCGGGCAACTCGATTTGGACTGGCTGGAAGTCGCTCCCGCGGAAGCGCCCGAAGCAACCGCGCAACGGCTTCAGCAAAAGCTCACTGCCAGTGCCAATCGCTGAAGAGGAGAGGCCGAAGGAACGAAAAACCCGGCGGGCTCTTGCGAACGCCGCCGGGCACAGGAGGAACCGAGGCTAAGACCTCTTACAACGTGATCACCTTATTGAAATCCCTCCAACAGTCAAATCAGGTTTTCTACGTATGCGATCCAATCGGCATGAACGTTATCGTTGGCGTAGGTAGTTATACGTCAATCCCCAGAGAACTGCCAACAGGGTGAGAAACAGGAAAATGAAGCGGTTTCGCGCCACCCGCCGCTCTTTTCGCAAGGGGCGCAGGCCATGAATGCTTCCCGCCGCCAGCATTTTGGCCATGGCGGGATTGTTGCCGCCGGGACCGCTCAGGTGGTTCCTCAGGCTCTGCCACGCGGCCAGCAGGTCGAACTTGCGTACACCCCGGTCATTGAAATGGCTGTCGGGACCCTGGGAATCCGTGGTCGGTGCCTTGGCGGAGGCCCGGGGCGGTGCAAAGGGCTGCGAGTTTGACGAAGTGGCGGGCACCGGTTCCTTGGGTTTTGCAGGGACAGGCTTGGGGACTTCGGTCGCGAGCTTCTGCAGCTCGGCCTCAAGCCTGGCCATCTGCTGGTTCAGCTCCCGTTCCCGGGAGGCCAGCGGGTCCGCGTTTTTTTCAAAGAGTGGCATGGCTGGAAGGGGCCTGCGCAATCAGTGGCCCGGGCGTGGTGGCATCAGTGACGGAAAACATACGCCAGCACCCCCACCAGAAGCACGGCGACGGCGAGCGGCCACGTGAGGGCCAGCCCGAGCTTGAGCAGCCGGCCCAGGGGCAGGTCGGCCAGCGAGGCCGCCTCGTTCACGGACTTTTCGTCGGCCGTGACCGGGGTGGTCTTGCCGTCGAGCACCGGCCACTTCAGCCGGGCGCCATTGAATTCCATGCGCGCGTTCTCAATTACCGTCAGGGCACGGGTGAGTTCCTGTTCCCAGTTTTCATCGGTCCATGCCTTGTCGCTCAGCGGCTCCAGAGTGCCGTTGGCGGCCCGCAGGCCGTCGAGCGTGCGGGCGAGCTGCTCGGCCTGGCGGCGGGCGTCGAGTTCCGCCTTTTCGAGCAGGCCCACACCGCGCGTGAGCTGCTGGCGCATCTCGGCCAGCCCGAGCGTGAATTCTGTGCGGCGACGGCGCATCTCCTCGAGCGAGGCCCGGGCGCGCTCCAGCTGCTCCTGCGTCTCGCGCAGTTTGGCGAGCTGCTGCTGGGTGCCGGTCAGCTGGGCGTCCAGCTCCTCACGCGACGGGGCGCGCCCGCCGGGGGCCGGCCGCGTCTGGCCGTAGTCCGTGTCTTCAAAATCGGTTCCTTCAAAACCCACGGGGCAAGGATGCGCGCGAGAACGTGGACTGCCAACGCACAATTGCTCACAACGCCACTTTGCCACCTGGCACCGTCATTTTCCCGCCGGCTGGCGGTGTTCGTTGCGCAGGATGATGACAGGCAGGCTGGCCTTCTCCCACATGTCCATGAGGAAGGTCGGCACCGGGGTGGGCCCGTGAATGTAGGAGCCGAGCACGATGTCGTCGTCGCCGTCGCCGTCGATGTCGCCGGCGTCCAGCGTGATCCAGCGGCCCGTCATGCACTGGGAAAAGGTCGAGGGACGGAACTGGTTGTTCCCGAGGTTTTCAAGGTACACGAAGCTTTCGCGTGGCGCGCTGTCGTAGGCGGGGAAGAAGGAGACCGCCGCGATGTCGAGATCGCCGTCGCCATCGAAGTCCCGCGCGACCGCCTTGTAGGCGCCGTTCAGCGGATAAAAATACGAATCCTTCCAGGTGCCATCGGCCTGCGAGGCGTAGATGCGCACGCCATGGCAGCGCTTGGGCGGGGAGTGGAACTCGCCATTGTCGCCGTTCGTCACGAGGAAATCAGGCCGGCCATCGCCATTGAAGTCAGCCAGTTCAAAATGGCTGTGCCCGTAATAGGGCGGCTTTTGGAAGACAGTCTGGCGCACGAAGTTGCCCTTGCCGTCGTTCAGGAAGATATACAGCGCCTCGGTCTCCTGGGCGACCAGCACCGCGATGTCGGGCCGGCCGTCGCCGTTGAAGTCGGCGACTTCCGTATGCAGGGCACCGGGCAGATTGAAGAGCACATGCTCGGTGAAGCCGCCGGCGGGCTGTGCCTCGTACCACGACATGCGGCCGAGATTGTTGCCGAAGCAGCTCACGAGCAAATCGGGCCGGCCATCGCCGTTCAGGTCCACCGAGTCGGCATCGGTGGTGCGGGGCAGTCCCGTGATAAGACGGTCCTTCAGCCGCAGGGTCGGGCCTTCCAGATTCAGCCGGAGCACTTCGCCGAGCGGCAGATCGGAGGGTAGAAAGCTGCCGATGCCGGCGGCGATCAGCGAGCCGTCCCGCTGGCGGAAGGAGGTGAGTGCATTGCTCAGGGAGAGGCTCGAAAGCACTTCCCCGTCGGCATCCAGCACCCGGACCATTTTCTCCCGGTTGTCGGCCACCAGGATCTGGTGCGAACCGCCCAATATTTTCACCGCCGTGGTGGCCGGCTGCGCCGAGCGGAACTTCGGGATGATTGTCTTGAACCCGGTCAGCCCGATGGTGATGGGCGCGTGATCCGCCTCTGGCAGCGGCGTTTCGGGTGCCCCATCGAGGTAGAACTTGGCCAGGGTCAGCCACTGCTCCTCGGTGATCACCGGCTTCAGTGGGATGCGCTGGTTCTCGCGCAGCAGGATAACGTTGGTGCTGCGATCCAGCTCCGGCGTGGTGAAGCCGAGCCGGTATTTCATGCGCGGCAAGATCTGGTCAAACCACGTCTTGCGATCCACCGCATCCGGCTCCGGGAAGAGATGGCAGGTGGTGCAGTAGGCGTGCGCCAGGCGGGCCCCCTCGCCAAAACCCACGGGGCCGATCAGGTTGCCTGTCCCTCCCTCTGCCGCCCACAGCGGCAACCCTGACAGCAGGATCAGGAACACACTTAAACGGGCGCGGCGCACACAAACAATTCTGGCCTCAAAACGCGGGTATGAAAATTAAAAAGGGGCCGGGGATAGAATCCCCGGCCCCCTGAATCAGTTCAGACCAAACTCAGTTCGAGCTTCGGTAGAACGTATGTGCCGCCGCTCCCGTATTCGGAGTGTACGGGCTGGTGGCGCCGGCAACCGCCGTGTAAGGACCAGCTGGGTCGGTCGCACTGGTAAGGGTGCCAGTGTACGTGATCTTGCCATCCGCACCGATGGAAACCGTCGGCAGGGCAACAGAGCCGCCGACTTTGTAGAACATCAGGAAGTCGAGGTCAGGCCCGCCGACAGTGATGGTGAAACGAACGGTGGTGTTGGCACCGAGCGTGAAGGAGGCCAGCTTGGTCGGGTCGCTCGGATCCTTGAACGGGATATAGTCGTCCGAGCTCCAGGCGCCGGTGCCATCGGTGAGGATGCTGCCGAGGACCGTGGTCGCCGCATTGGTCTTGGTGATGTCACCGGTCACGAGCGAGAGGCTCACACCGACGTTCGTCACACCACGGCCGTCCTGGCCGACACCGGCCACGGCATTGTACGTCCCGGCCGGGAAGTCGCGGGTGTACTGATACCATTCGCCCGCGTCACCCCAGCCGATCTTGTGGTTCTGCACAATCGTGATGCTGCCACGGTCGCTGTTGCCGGCGTCGTTGAGGACGTCGACATTGCCGAACGCCTCAGGAGCGGTCGGGAAGGCATTCGTCGTCGTGCCATCGTCAGTGATGTAACCATTACGATAGGCGTTGCCATTGGCGGACGGGTCTGCGGTGGACTGACCCACCAGATGGAAGTCGATGCCGGGCAGACCGTCGAGGCCGTAGTACACGTTCGTACCAAGCGGCATGACGCTGGCTGCGGGCAGGGTCTTGCCGCCGCCGTAGTTGTAGTCTTCGGCCTCGATGACGAACGCGCCATTCATGATCGCGCGGACATCATCATCCGGGAAGCTGGTGACCGTCCCGTTGGCGTTGGAAACAGACACATAGTAATCACCCACCGCGCCAGGACCGGCGTTGGGGATCGTCAGAGTCGCATTGGTCGCATTGGCAACGGGCTGCTTGCTCTGATACCACTGGTAGGTGACCGGCGACGCTGATTCGACCGTCGCCGTGAAGGTAACGGTGTCACCCATGTTGAAGTGCGTGCCCGTCGGGCGAGCCGTGATGATCGGAGGCAGGGCGGTGACGTCCACGTAGGTGCCGATGAGGTCGCCCTTCAGCGCGGTGGGACCATCCGTCGGGTCAGGATCCGAGGCCAGCTTGAACGTGGCCGTGTTGTCGTCTCCGCCGCCGCCTTCATGGTGGAAGCTCTCGATGTAGTAGCGCTTGCCCTTGGTCAGGGTGATGTTCCCACCACCGGGCGCAGTCGGCCAGGTGCCGGTGCCGTCCGTGTCGGAACGCTTCGAGGCAAAGTCGGCGCCGCTGTTGCCAGCTCCCGTCGCCACCCAGTCTCCCGCGTTGGACCAAGCTGTCTCACGCGCGATTTCCTGCCGGTTCGCCGGGCTGTCGTCGGTGCTCAGGAAAAGCACGCCATGGTCGTCCGAGGAGAAGAAGAACACGTAGTCGCCCGTGGTCGCCGGGGTGAAATATCCCGCGATATGATCGCTGAAGTTGTCAACGTTCGGCGAGGTCGCGGGATAATAGAACTGCGTCAGAACCGCCGTGACGGTCGGCAGATCGGTGAGGTAACCACCCGTGATGAACGCATCCACGTCGTCCGTGGTGTTTTCCCAGCGCGCGTAGTTCAAGAGGCCGGTGTGGAACTTGAGCGAGTTGTAGGTGGCCGTGTTCGGGGTGAGCGCGTTGCCGGCGAGGTCCGTGGCCCCGGTCACCGTCACGGTGTACAGGGTGGCTTCCGTCTGCTTGGAGGTGGTGAGCACCACGGCCAGCTGGGAGGGTGCGACTGCCGCAGACGACACCGTCACGCCGCCACTGACCTTGTAGGTCGCGGTGCTCAGCTTGTTGGTGTCCATCTTCTCGTCGAACGTCAGCGTGATCGTCGTGAGGGCATCACCCGGGTTTCCGTCACCGCCGGAGGCGACGAACGTGGGGGGAATGTTGTCCGAGCTGATCGTCAGGACAGCCTCCGCGCTGGTGTACTTCTTGCCGGCAATGGTAACGACGCAGCGGAATTTGGCTCCGTTGTCGCTGGTCGCAACGGTGGGAATGCTGTAGGTTTCGGAGTCGGAACCGTCATCCGCGAAGCCATCGGCATTGGCATCCACAAACGGGATGTCCACGTCGTTGCGCTGCCACTGGTAAGTGACACCCGGATGCAGGGCTTCCGCACCGGTTTCCGAACCGGTGGCAACACCGCCCGGCACCACGAGCGTTCCGTCCTGAACCAAGTCGGCCGGAAGGACGATCACCTTGGTGGTGAACGAGACCGGACGGGCTTGGAAGATCGTCTGGCTCAGCGGCTGCGTCGAAATCGCAGTCGCATCGGGCGCGTCAACGCTGATTACGCTGCCGGTCAATGTGGAGGGATCGCTATCGGCCGGCAGACCGCCCGCGACGTCGCTCGCGAGCAACATGGTCACACTGGTGTTATCACCGCCGCCACCTTCGCGGTCGTAGGCCTCCGCATAATACTTCGAGCCACTGAGAAGGTGGATGGTGTTGCCACCGGGCCACTTGGTGCCCGGGAACTGATCGGAGCGCTTGGAGGGCAGGTCGCTGGAGCCGCCGGAGCTGACCCATTGCAACGGGTTCGACCAGACGGTTTCCTCGGCGATGAGCTTCAGGTTGGCCGGGGTGGCGTCCGTGCTGAGGTACAAGGCACCGTGATCGTCCGTGGCAAAGAAGAAGACATAGTCACCCGTGACTGACGGATGAATGTAGCAGCTCAGCTTGGACAGATAATCCTCAACGTTCGGATTGGCCGACTGCGGGGCGGTGAACGTGTCCAGGAACGTCGTCTCATCCGGACTGTTGGGGAAGTTCGGATTGGCGAAGGTTACGGGAACATTATACGGTTCGCCGGCGCCAGGAGCCCGGAAGATTTCGCGTTTGGCGGCGCCGGTGATTTCAGCGCCGAGCAGCGGGGCGCTCAGGGAGAGGCCCGCAATCGCGACGAGGGCCGCCCGGCCAAGAGTGCGGAGGGTACCGCCCGATGACGATGCCCTTGGCATCGTTGGTAATGAAGAATTACGCATAGTTTTTTCGGTCGACATGGTGAAAACGATCAGAACACAGACGGCAGGCAACGGGCACACTCATGCCCGAAAAGGGTGACTTCAAACGCCGAGACCGGCTATTGAACCAACGTAAATACCATGGGGTGGGCTGAGCAGACCGGAATTGCCACGAAAGTGCAACACTTTATTGGCGGATTTACACGGAACGCACCAAAATCAACCAAAGGCTACGCAGGAAACACCTCGGCTGGGCGGGAAAGACGTCTGGGGGCCGCCCGAAACGGGCGATCAGGCCGCCTTGGCCACGGATTTGGCGCAGACCAGCGGAGCGATCTCGCCCCGTACGGCGGCTCCGGTGATGGTCACGGTGCCGGCGGTGACCGAGCTGGGCACCTCGAACATCACGTCGCGCATCAGTCGCTCCATCTGGGCCCGCAGGGCGCGGGCGCCAGTACCCTTCTTGATCGCCAGGGCCGCGAGCTCGCGGATGGCCTCGTCGGTCACGACCAGTTCCACCCCGTCGAGCGCCAGCAGCTTGGCGAACTGCTTCACCAGGGCGCTTTTCGGCTCAGTCAGGATGCGGATCAGGTCGGCCTCGCCCAGTTCATCCAGCACGCTCACGACCGGGAGGCGGCCGATAAACTCGGGAATGAAGCCGTAACCGAGGAGATCTTCGGGCTCAATGCGCTTGAGCACTTCCGAAGTGGCAATCTTGGCCGCCTCGGCGGTGTCGGTCCCGGCGGCAAAACCCATCACCCGCCGTCCCAGACGCCTTTGGATCACGCGTTCCAGCCCCACAAAGGCCCCGCCGCAGATGAACAGGATGTTGGTGGTGTCCACCCGGATATATTCCTGCTGCGGATGCTTGCGCCCGCCCTGCGGGGGCACGGCGCAGACGGTGCCTTCCAAAATCTTCAGCAACCCCTGCTGCACGCCCTCGCCCGAGACGTCGCGGGTGATGGACACGTTCTCGGTCTTACGGGCGATCTTGTCGATCTCGTCGATGTAAACGATGCCCATCTGGGCGCGTTTCACGTCGTAATCCGCATTTTGGAGCAGGCGGAGGATGATCGTCTCGACATCCTCGCCCACGTAGCCGGCCTCGGTGATGGAGGTGGCGTCAGCAATGGCGAAGGGCACGTCGATCAGTTTGGCGATGGTCTGGGCCAGCAGGGTCTTGCCGCAGCCGGTCGGGCCGACGAGCAGCACGTTGCTCTTCTGCAACTCGACCTCGTCCTCGCCTTCGGGGGTACCGGCAGCCACCTGGTTCAGCACCCGCTTGTAGTGGTTGTAAACCGCGACGCTGAGGCTCCGTTTCGCGTCGTCCTGACCGATGATATGTTCATCGAGCCGGCGCTTGATCTCAGCGGGCTTGGCCACCTGGAAGCGCTGCAGTTCCTTCTGGGATTCCTGCCGGAGCTCCTTGGCCAGCACGCCCTGGCACACCGCGACGCAGGAGTCGCAGATATAGACACCGGGGCCGGCGATGAGCTTTTTGACTTCTGCGCGGCTTTTGCCGCAGAAGCTGCACATCGTGATCTGGTTCGGACGCGCCATTCGGGTGCCAATATGCCAAAACTGGCCCGTTTGGCCAGCCTGTGCTTACTTGGGTTCCGGGGACTTGCCATCCTCCGGCACGGAAACCAGCCGGCCGGGCTTGTCCTCGAGAACCAGCGCCGGGACCTGGCGGCGGGAAGCCACCACCTCGTCCACGAGGCCGAACTGCTTGGCCTCCTCGGCGGTCATGAAGTTGTCGCGGTCACAGGCCTTCTCCACAACCTCGTAAGTCTGGCCGGTATGATGGCTGATGAGCGTGTTCAGCCGCTGCTTCAGGCGCAGCATGTACTTGACGCGGATTTCCACGTCGCTCGCCTGGCCTTCGGCCCCGCCGAGCACCTGGTGGATCATGATGTCGGCATTGGGCAGGGCGAAGCGCTTGCCCTTGGTGCCGGCGCACAGCAGCACGGCACCCATGCTGGCGGCCATGCCCACGCAGTAGGTGTTCACGTCGCAGGTGAGCCACTGCATGGTGTCGTAAATCGCGAGGCCGGCGGAAACGCTGCCACCCGGGGAGTTGATGTAGAAGTGGATATCCTTCTTCGGGTCGCTCATCTGCAGAAAGAGGAACTGGGCGACGATCACGTTGGCGACCATGTCGTCCACCGGCGTGCCGAGGAAAATGATGCGGTCCTTGAGCAGCCGGCTGTACAGGTCGTAGCCGCGTTCGCTGCGACCGTCCTGCTCAATGACCATCGGGATGGAGAAATTCCGCATAGGCTGGTTTTTCAAAGTGGGCGGAAACTAGGAGCGGGCTCCGACAGCGTCAAGAAACCCGGGAATTACGAGTGACGAATTTCGAATTTCGAGTGTGGGCCGCGATTCGTTGGGCGGTCCTCTCCATTCGAAACCCGAAATTCCCGTCACTTCTTCTGGCCCTGCCAGAGCTCGCCCACTTCGTGCCACCATTCGGGCGGACGCCGGGTCGCCTGCACATGATCCTGTCCGGGTAGGAACCAGAGGTGCTTGGGGCCCGCATAGCCGTCATACAGGGCCCGGCCCAGTTCGGGCGCAATCGTCCGATCCTGGCCGCCCACGCAGACGGCGAGCGGGCCGTGGTAGCCGCGCAGCCATTCGTCGGCCGGATATTTGTCCCACAACAGCAGGCTCACGGGCAGCCACGGCATGCGCTGGCCGGCGACGGCGGTAAGGTTGTTGTAAGGCACGAGGCAGCACAGGCCGGCAATCCGCCCCGGATTCTGCCCGGCCAGCCAGGCACCTGCACCCGTGCCGATGGACTCGGTGACCACATAGAGCGGCGCGCGGTTGGTCAGTTGCTGAAACGCTTCGTCTGCCGCCGCCAGGAAGGAGGTCTGGGACGGCGCTCCGGGACGGTCCGCGAAGCCGGGATAATCGAGGAGGTAGACGTCCAGCGGCAGCGCGGCCTGCAAGGGATCGGCGATGTATTCGCGGCCCACGGCGGTGCCGCTGTTGCCATGCAGGATCAGCACCGCACCCTGCGCGGCACCCGTCCGGCTGGGGCGCTGCCAGCCGATCCGGAGCCCGGCGGCGTTGGTCCACGGCTTCATCGCCCGTTCGCGGGCGTAAATGGCGAGCTGGTCGGTGGGGATGAGGGTTGGCCGGTAATAGACCGAGCGCTGCCCGCACATCACCACCAACGCCAGCACGACATAGCCGGTGCCGAGCAGCACCAGCAGACCCACCAGACCCCGCAACCAAGGGCGCGGATTCATCGCCATGATTACGCCTTGCGCGGGTTCACGGATGCCGGCGAACGACTTCCTTCGGCTCCTTCAGCCGCTGCAGCGCGGCCACGGCGGCGGCGCTTTCCGCCAGTTTCTTGCTGCGGCCGATGCCCCGTGCGAGCTCGACCCCCTCGTGCGACACCGCGCTTTCGAAGCGGCGGTCGTGGTCCGGTCCGGTGGCCGAAATCTGTTCATACGTCGGCGCGTGCGGCGAACTGGCCTGAAGCAGCTCCTGCAGTTCGCCCTTGGGGTTGTCCAGGTTGGGCAGCTCGACCAGGCCACCCATGGAATCGCGGAAGCGCCGCAGCACCAGTTCCCGGGCCGCGTCGTACCCGCCATCCATGAACACCGCGCCGACCAGCGCCTCAAAGGCGTCGGCCAGGGCGGAATTGCGGGCACGCCCGCCGGTGGATTCCTCGCCCCGGCTGAGAATGAGGTAGTCGCCGAGGTTCAGGCGGCGGCCCTGCTCCGCGAGCGAGGAACGGTTCACGAGCTGCGCGCGGGCCTGCGTGAGCGGGCCTTCGCCGTGGTCGGGAAACTTCTGGTACAGCTCGTGGGTGAGCACCAGCTGGAGCACGGCATCGCCCAGGAACTCCAGCCGCTGATTGTGGTGCTGCAGGTGGCCGACCCCGGCCTCGTGCGCCAGCGACGGATGCGTGAGCGCCAGCAGGAGCAGCTGCCGGTCATGGAACTCATGCCCGATGACGGCTTCGAGGGCGGCAGTCTTGATCATGACGCAGGAACCGGGAAACAGCGGCGACGGCGCGGACGCTCAGGCCGGGGCGAGCGTGGCGACCTGGCTGGGCGGGTTGAAGGGCTCCTCGCAGGGGGTGCCTTCCACGGGCAGGCCGTGTTCCAGCAGGTGGGCGACGTCGCGCTGCACCACCTCGAGCTGTTCGAGGTGCAGGTCAGGATCGGCGATGGCAAAGATGTCGCCCGTGCGGGGCTGCTCGTAGATGAAGATGCGCCGGCCGTTCTCGCGGAGCTGCTGCTTCACCTTGAGCACGCGCTTGCGCTCGAGCATCACTGCCAGGATGTAGCAGGTCGCGGCGTATTGCTCGTCGCGGCACTCGATCAGCTTGCGCAGGAGCGATTCCGCGTCGTCCTTCTTGATCGCCTCGGGCGGGGCCGGCGGCGGGGCGTGATAGACGCCCTGCCAGTGGGACACGAGGTTGGGCCGGGCCAGGATTTCCGGGCCGTGCGTCTTCCACGCCTCGCGGCTCAGGTCGAGCCGCTCAAAACCATGGCGCTGATCGAGCAGCAGGGTGTGGTAAGCCTCGCCATCGGCAAACGGGCGGTTGGTCACGAAACAGACGTGACCACGGGACTGGATGTTCCACTCAAGCATCGGAGAAGCCGGCCCAAGGCCGGAAAAAATGTCTGCCCGAAGTATCGTGACCGCCCCGGCGACTTCAACCCGCATTTCGGGTTTCGCATGCGCACGCTCCACCTTCGGTGCCGGGGAGTGGGATATCCGGGTGAAACTTCCAGTCGCCAGCGCGGTCTCGTTCGCCTAAGCAGACGGCAGACGCCATCCTCCCACGCCATACCACGCATGCCCGACGATCTGGCCAACATTCCCGGAGCCGAGGAACCGGCCGCCCAGGCACCGTACCCTTTTGTCTCGCGTTTGAAGATCAAAGGCGCGACCGCCGACGGCAAGGTGCCGGTATCCACCGCCACCCACTACTATCTGATCCGGGGCGGCCAGAAGACCGGGCCGCTCAAGCGCGAGGAGGTCACGGTGCTGCTGCACACCGGGCAGGCCAGTCCCCGCGATCTGGGCTGGCAGGAGGGACAATCGGGCTGGCGACCGCTCGGTGAATTGCTGCCCGGCGTCGGCCGGGTCGTGCGGTCGCCCACTGCGGATGAGGCTGCCGCCCGGACGCCGGCTCACGACGACCTGGACCAGCAGGGCTTCGGGACGCTGCTGTTTGGCTCGCTCGCCTATCCGTTCCGGGGCGACGGGCTCATCATCCTGCTGGCGGGTGGTGTGACCCTGACGGCTGTAAACTTCCTGGCCGGCTTCATGATGGTCACCTCCCTCCTCATCGGAGCCTTTTCCATGGGTTACCTGTTTGGGGCGCTGCAGATCATCGTGCGCAGCAGCGCCCATGGCGACCCGGAGATGCCGAACTGGCCCGCTTTCGAGATTTGGACGAGCGAGGTGATCCAGCCGATCCTGCTCTGGCTGAGCACGTTGATCGCCTGTTTCGGCCCGGCGCTGCTGGCCGGGGCGCTCGCCTGGCATTTCGAGGATCCCGTGCTCACCGGCTTTGCCGCCGCGCTGGGGTTGGGCAGCTTCGTGTATTACCCGATGGCACTGCTCGGGGTCGCGCTAACGGATTCGCTGGCGGGCATGAACCCGGTGCTGGTCTTCTGCTCAATCAGCCGCGTGCCCGGACGTTACGCCGCCGCCGTGGCGATGCTGGTGCTGCTGATGGCGGTGCAGATTCTCGGCGGCGTGCTGGCCGACGCTTTTCCATCGAAAGCGGTCGGCTACATCTGGAACGGCTTCAACTCGCTCTACTTCGCCGTCGTGCAGGCCCGCATCCTCGGCTTGCTGTACTACGCAAACCGCGAGCGGTTGCAGTGGTTTTAGCCGCCGATTCTGTCTGCTGGATTCCCCCGCCGATTTCCTGTCTGTTAGCGGCATGATACATGTCGGCATCGGCTACGATGTCCACCCGCTCGTCGAAGGCCGGAAGCTCGTGCTCGGCGGTGTCGAAATCGCGCATTCCAAGGGCCTCGATGGCCACAGCGACGCCGATGCGCTCGCCCATGCCATCACCGACGCCATCCTCGGCGCCATCGGCGAGGTGGACATCGGCCACTTCTTCCCCAACACCGATCCGCGCTGGAAGGGCGCGCCGAGCAAGGTGTTTCTCGCCGAGGCGGCCCGCCAGGTAAGCCTCCGCGGCGGGCGCATCGTGAACATCGACGCCTCGCTCATGGCCGAGCAGCCCAAGATTTTCCCGCATATCGCCGCCATGAAGCAGAACCTCGGCGCGGCGCTGGGCCTGGACCCGAAAAAGGTCGGTGTGAAGGCCACCACCAACGAGCGCCTCGGCTTCATCGGCCGCGAGGAGGGCATTGCCGCCATGGCCGTGGCCTCCGTGGACCTTCCCGAGTAATCGCGCTTCTGCCTTTCCCCCGCTTCCGCCACACTGACTGCTCATGGGTGCCAAATCTGAAATCGGCTGGACGACTCCGGGTGAAGACGGCGTGAAACGCCACGTCTTTGCCCATAAGGTCGGCAAGGAGTGGCGGTTTTTCGCCCGCGACCGGCGCAAGGGCCGCGATGTCGCCTGGATTCCGATCGAAAATCCGCTGCTGTCCGACTGGCTGGAGCTGTACGAATCCATCCAGCGCCGGGCGGCCCGCGACCTCAATCCGCCCGACCACGTGGAACACGTGAAGCGGCTGATCCGCGAGCACTTTCCCGAACACCAGTTCGAGGACTGAGCCATGCGCCCCCTGATCCTGGTCTCACCCAGCACCGCGCCCGCCGGCGTGGAGATGGGCGATCCCTCGATCAGCGTGTCGGCCCGCTACCTCGGGTCGGTGCTCGCCGCCGGCGGCCTGCCCCTGGCACTGCCACTGACGACGGACCGCACGGCCCTGGCCGACGCGGTCGCGCAATGCCACGGCGTGCTGATGACCGGCGGCGATGATATCGATCCGCGCCTTTATTGGCCCGACGTGCCGGCGGCACTGCTCGAAACCTGCGACCTCGCTGAAACGGGCCGTGACGAGATGGAGCTGGCCCTGCTGGCCGAGGTGTTTGCGCAGCGCCGCCCCCTGCTCGCCATCTGCCGTGGGCACCAGCTCGTAAACCTTTTCCTCGGTGGCACGCTCTACGTGGATCTGCCCACGCAGGCACCCGGTGCGGTGGCGCACAACCAGATGGACGTCCGCAACGAGGTCGCCCATCGCGTCACGCTGCCGCCCGATTCCGGCTATGCCGCAATCGCCGGCACCACGGATCTGGGCGTGAACAGCACCCATCACCAAGCTATCCGGCGCCTCGCCTCGCCGCTTCGGGCCGTGGCCCTGGCCGAGGATGGGCTGATCGAGGCCACCGAGTTCCGGCCCGAGGAACGCGGCCGGCTGCCGTGGTTCCAATCCGTCCAGTTTCACCCCGAACGCCTCGCCGGCCCGGAACACGCCCGGCTGTTCCGCGCCTTCGTCGAAGCCTGCCAAGCCACCCGCCCATGAACCGTCCCGATTTCACCCGCCTGGCTCCCCTGCTCTTTTCCCTCGGCCTCGCCGCGTGCCTTGGCCCAGCGTCCCCGGCCGCCGAGCCTCCTTCCACCTCCGCGCTCCCCGCTCCGAGCTCCGCGCTTCCAACGCCGCTCTACGAATTCCGCCCCGGCACACCCGACGGCCTGGGAAAATGGTTCCTCGGGCGGGAAATCGCACACTACATGTCGCACCAGGGGGCCATGTGGTTGGAGCGCCCCGAGCGCGAGGATGAGGAACAGCCCACCAAACTGCTCGATGCCCTGAAGCTCCAGCCGGGCAACGTCATCGCCGACGTCGGTGCTGGCAGCGGCTTCCTGAGCTGGCGCATGGCCAAACGCGTCGGAACCCATGGGTTGGTGTATGCGAATGACATCCAGCCCGAAATGCTGGCCATCCTGCGTACCAACGTCACCGCCCACGGCGTCACCAACGTGGTGACCATCCTGGGCACCACCACCGACCCGAAGCTGCCAACCAATGCGGTCGATCTCGCCATATTCGTGGATGTTTACCACGAATGCGACCACCCCTATGAAATCATCCGGGGCGTCGCCCAGTCGCTGAAGCCCGGCGGCCGGCTGGTCTTTGTCGAATACCGGGGCGAGGAGCAGTGGATTCCCATCAAGCCGCTTCACAAGATGACCGAGGCGCAGGTGCGCAAGGAGATGGCGCTCCAGCCGCTGGAATGGGTGGAAACCCTCCACCTGCTGCCCCGCCAGCACGTGATCATCTTCCGGCGAAAGGACTGATACCAGTTCCCTGAAAGCACGGCATCTTGGTAGGGAATTCGCGCTGCGATGTCCCCGCCGCCGAGCGCAGCGTCAGGCGACGGAATGAACGCCTACGACCTCCGCACGCCTCTTCCGCCCCTTCAGCACGGGGACGGGAAGCAGACGGACCGCAGGTCTGTGATCCACAGCGACGCACGAAGCTCGGAGGCACAGAGGAAATGGTGATGAACGAAGTCCGGGAGTTGCTGCGGCTCGCAGAGCCGCGGTCCGCACGTCTCTTCCACCCCTTCAGGGCGGGACGGCGCGGCGCGCCATCCCTTTCAAACGACTGATTCTCATCGGTAAATGCACCCAGGCGCCAACCGCCTCCCCGAAAAACAAACCAGCCCGCTCAGGCGAGCGGGCTGGCTGGAGAAATCAGGCAGATTTAAGAATGAGCCGAGATTACTGCGGGGGACCATTGGGGCCGTAGGAGCTGCGGGCCTGGAGCCACTTGAGGTCGAACATTTTGTCGCTGATCGGGATGGAACCGCTGGCGATGTTGTCCGCGGTCAGGCCGATTACGGCCCGATCCTGCCAGCGCTTGATTTCGGAGTGACCGTCGGCAAACGAGATTCCGTTCGCCTTATTATGATACGAGGCCGGATAGTCTGTCCAGGCGGACGAATTAGGATCGCAGACAAACCACCCGTCGTTGATCGAGACCGGATTTTCGTCCAGGGTCACCCACGTGTCCGAGGGCCGGCTGATCGCCCCTTGCTTGCGGAAATTGGTGCACTTGGCGTTGTCAGCCGCCCACGGATTGATGGGGTTCATCCAGCAGTTCATGGACATGCTGCGGAGGGAAGGGAGGCCGCCTTTTTTGCCGTACGGATCCTTCGTCGTCTTTTTGTCCGCCGGGCACTTGTAGGGCCCCAGGCTGCCGACATATTTGTACAGCAGGGAATCCATGATGAGCACGCTATTGGTGATGCCGGTCCCGGAGGCCATTTCGCCCATGCACCATTGATTGAGCGGATAAACATGGGTCGGGCTGATGGCTGTGACCATGCTGTCCTCGCCGGCCGACCTCACCAAGTTATCCGTGTAGTCAACCGAATAGAGATGCCAAGCCAGCATCAGCTGACGGCCGTTGCTCTGGCACTGGATGCCTTGGGCCTTGGTTTTCGCCTTCGCCAGCGCCGGCAGGAGCATGCCGGCCAGAATGGCGATGATGGCGATGACGACGAGAAGCTCGATCAGGGTGAAGCCCCGGCTTCGATGGGCTTTGGTTAGGTGCAATTTGTGCATAGGTAGGGACGTGCTTTGTGTGAGCTGTAGCAGTGCTGTATGGCTCATGCCTAACACAGGGTTTTGTCCGACGCAAGAGGTGGTTTTCAGGTATTTCAATGTGCCCTCGGGTTTCCGCAACCGACCCTGCGGCCGCCACCGTTGAACTGGGCAGGAATCCTGCGCGTGGCTTCCGCCCGCGGCCGCAAACTGTCATGGCTCTGCAGTCTCCAAAACGGCGCTGGCATTCCTACGCGGATCATTCTGCTGATGCTACTTAAGTTGCACATTTGCAAAGAGATCCAATGGGCACATCTTTTCACCGTGGTCAGCGTTGGGCTCCGGGTGTGTGGTGGGACGGACGTCCTCGCGAGCCGGGCCGGCCCACGCCGAGGCTGCCGTGGCTCGCGAGGACGCTCGCCCCACCGGGTTTTCTTTCGGCCGCCAGCGCCAGCTCGCGCCGGGCCTGCAAAGGTTTGCTGGCAGAGCCAACCACGGTGAAAGATGCGCCCCGATCCAATGGCACTTTCATCCCGGGCGTAACCAGCTTTGGCCACCGCCGTCTCCTGTTTGTACGGGTTGGGGTGCGATATTTGTGGTGGGGCAGCTTGGTTTCCGTTCCGTGGGGCGTGCTGTGTGTGAGCTTGCGTTTGCCGTGGACAACCTCCTGCCAACCCCGTGTCATCGCGTCGTGAACCGTCGTTGGCTGATCTGGTTCGCCCTTTTCATCGGGCTCGATACGGCTGCCTACTTCTTCTGGCATTACCGGCAGGAGCACCGTTTTGACGTGCCCATCCGCCAGGCCGCCCTGCGCTACGGACTGCCCCCCGCCCTCGTCAAAGCCGTGGTGTGGCGCGAAAGCAACTTCGACGCGGAGGCCGTGGGGAAGGCCGGCGAGATCGGCCTGATGCAGCTCATGGACGATGCGGCGCACGAGTGGGCCGGGGCCGCGCGCCTGACCAGTTTCGAGCACGAATGCGTGTTTGATCCCCGCACCAACACCCTCGCCGGCAGCTACTACCTGGCGAAGCTGTTGCGCCGCTACGCCGGCACGGACAATCCCCTGCCCTACGCCCTCTCCGATTACAACGCGGGCCGCGGCAACGTGCTGAAGTGGATGACCGGCGCGGCGCGCACCAACAGCGCCGCCTTCGTCACGCAGATCGGTTTCCCCTCCACGCGGGACTACGTGCTCGCAATCACCGGACGCTACGCGAAATATCGTTCGGAATTTCACTGACGCCACGCTCCGGGGACGGACACTTTGGTCGCGACACTCATGTCTGCGCTGCTCTACGAGTCTCTGTGCGCCCTGCTGGACCCCATCGGCCTGATTTGGGCCGTGCTGCTGGTCCTGGCCATCTGGCAGCTCTGCAAAGGTCGACGGGGCGTGGGTCTGGTGGCGCTGCTCTTGGCCGCCTTCATCTACCTGATTGGAGCCACGAGTTTTCCGGCGTGGCTGCTCGCCGGGCTGGAGCGCCCCTACGATCCGCTCGGGCACAGCCCGCCCAAACAGGCGGACGCCGTGGTGATGCTCGGCGGCACGCATACGTTCACCCAGCGCTCGCCATTGCGCATCGGCGTGGGCGAGGCGGCGGACCGCATCCTCGCCGCCGTCGAACTGGTCCGCACCACCCACGCGCCGGCACTGGTGCTGGGCGGCTCAAAATATGAATATCAGGGGCAGCTGCGGCCCGATTCGGAACTGCTCGCCGCCTGGTTCCGCGCCTGGAATCTGCCCACGGGTGAAGTCCACCTGCTCGGCATCTGCGCCAACACGCACGAGGAGGCCGAACGCACCGTGCAGCTCGCCAAATCCAAGGGCTGGAAGCGCATCCTCGTCGTATCCTCCGGCTACCATCTGCGGCGGGCCGAGGCGACCTTCCACAAGCTCGGCCTGGAGATCACCCCGGTCGGCGCCGAATTTCTGGGCCTCGATGCCGGCGGCTCGGAACAGCGGTTCCTGCTGGTGCCACAGGAGCGCGGCTTCCAGCTCATGAATTTCTGGGTCCACGAGCAGATCGGCTGGTACTACTACCGTTGGAAGGGCTGGATTTGAGGCTCCAATGAAACTCCTTGGCCTCCGCCGCTGCCTTGCTTCGACGCTCCTTGCGCTCGCAATCCTCGCCCCCGGCAGTAGGGCCACGGCGGCGGAGGGGTCGAGGAAATCAGCCGGGCCGACCAAAATCATCAATCACGGCGGCGGTTGGAAGGCTGGGCAGGTCAACGAGCCGATCATCCTCGTCAATCCCAAGCAGCCCACGAAGCTCGTGATGTTTTACTCGGCGATGCAGCTGGGTGGGAGCGGTGGGGCCATCGGCAAAGCCTGGGCCGATGCTTCCTCGCCGCTGGTCTGGCATGAAGATCCGCAGAATCCGATCCTCAGCCGGGATCCCAGCATCCCCTTCGAGCTCTCCTCCATCCGGCTGGATGCGGTCATCTACCATCAGGAGCGTGACGAATACTGGATTTACTATACCGGCAACAACGCCCGGCTGAATTACGACGCCATTGGCCTGGTGACCTGTCCCGTCGGCGAGGATGGCTATCGCGGAATCACTCCGAAGAACCTTCGGAGGCATCCCGGCAATCCGATCCTCTCGCCCCAGGGTCAGGGACGCGATGATGAGACCTTCGTTTCGCAGGGCGCGGTATTTCGGGAGCACGGCGTCTGGCATTCGCTCTATTCCTACCGCACCGCTAAGAACGTGCTGCCGGGCCTGCGCCGGGCCACGTCACCGGACGGCATGCACTGGACCAAGGTCCCCGGCCCCGACCTGCTCGCGGCGGCACCGGAACAACGCTACCTCGAGTGGCATCAGGTTTACCAAATCGGTGGGCGCTACGTGCTGCTCTTCGAAGGCTACAACGGTGGCACCCGCTGGGGCGCGGATGTGGCGGTCAGCGCCAGCCTCACCAACGGCTGGAAGAAACTCCCGGCGCTCCTGATCGACCAGACCATCTGGGCGAACTATTCGGACGCGGAGATGTTTCACGTCGCCACGCCTGCGCTCTACCAGTTCAACGGCCACTGGCACCTTTACTTCCAGGCCGCCAGCGCCGGGGAGTACACCAGCCAGCACTGGGCACTCTGGGGCCTGGAATGCGACGATCTGCTGCCCAAGATTTTGGCGCCGCCCTGACCGGCTTCGTCCTCGCCAAACAAGATGGATAAAAACTCCACTTGCATTCCCCCCGTCATTCTCGCTTCTATCTCCGCGCTCTGGCGATTGCGAGCGTAGCTCAGCCTGGTAGAGCGTCACCTTGCCAAGGTGAATGTCGAGGGTTCGAATCCCTTCGCTCGCTCCATTTTCAACGCGGTTCCAATCCGGGAACCGCGTTTTTGCTTTTCCACACCCCGTCGTTGACGCCTTTCGCCGCGCGGCTTCCCCTCTCCGCATGAACCTCGAACTCGCGGGCCGGGCCGTCCTCATTTCCGGCGCGGCCCAGGGCATCGGGGCCGCCACGGCCCGCGCGTTCGCCGCCGAGGGCGCCCGCGTGGCCCTGGTGGATCGCGATGAGGCCGCCGGCCGTGCGCTCGCGGCGGAACTCGCCGGGAGCATCTTCATCCCGGCCGACCTCACGGATGACGGCGCCTGTGAACGGGCGGTGGCCGAGACGGTCCGCACTTTCGGACGGCTCGACATCCTCGTGAACAATGCCGGCGTGAATGACGCCGTGCCGCTCAGCGCGTCCCCGGCAGAATTTCTCGGCTCGCTGCGGCGCAACCTGCTCCACGTCTTCGCGCTCACGCACTTCGCGACCCCGCATCTCATCGCCGCCCGCGGCGCGATCGTCAGCGTCAGTTCGAAGGTCGCCGTGACCGGACAGGGATCGACTTCGGGCTATGCCGCCGCCAAGGGAGCCATCAACGCGCTCACCCGCGAATGGGCGCTGGCGCTCGCCCCGCAGGGTGTGCGCGTGAACGCCGTGGTGCCCGCCGAATGCGACACCGAGCAATACCGGCGCTGGTTCGCGACCCAGCCCGATCCCGCCGCCGCCCGCGCCGAAATCGCCGGCCGCGTGCCGCTGGGCCACCGGCTCACGACGCCTGCGGAGCTGGCCGATGCCATCGTCTGGCTGGCCTCCCCGCGCGCCAGCCACGTCACCGGGCAATTGCTCTTTGTGGATGGCGGCTACACCCATCTGGACCGCGCGGCCACCGGCGGAGCAGCCCATTGGGGCTGAACGCCCCGAAAAGGCGTCCTAGCCGAAGTAAGGTTGAGCAAACGGGGCAAATCGGTCGCGATCAGGCGGCGACGTTCAGACCGCACCTGTCAGGCCGATTTCTTCGCCACGGCGGCGGCCATGGCGGCGACGCTTTGCAGCACGCCCTTGGCGGCTTCAGCGTCGGTCAGCTTGAGGCCGTAGTTTTTGTCGAGGGCGACCACCAGTTGCAGGGCGTCCACGGAATCGAGGCCCAGGCCGCCCGGGCCGAACAGCGGCTGGTCGTCGGCGATCTCGGCCGCCGGGGTCTGCAGCATGAGGGTTTCCACCAGCAGGGCTTTCAGCTCGGCCAGCAGTTCGGGGCGGACGGGTTCACTGTTCATCAGAGTCGGTGCCCCAACATGCGGAGGATTCGGGCGGGCGACAACCGAAACGAGTTGTATTGGGGGAGAGTGTGTCGGTCGGCCGCACCGCCGTAGCGCAGGTTTTCAACCTGCCGTGAAACAGCCTTCGCGGAAAACGAATTTCAGCTCTTTCGAGGCGTTGCCGAGGTGGAACTGCGCGCCGTATTTGGGCGCAAAACCGGCGGCCTGGATGGTCGGCATCACGCCGATCTCCTCAAAGATGGCCAGGTTATAGGGCAACAGCGACTCGCCGATGTGAAACCGGGGAAAGTGCTCCTTTTCCAGCAGCAACACCCGGCGGCCCGCCCGCGCGAGCACCGCGGCGGCACAGCTGCCGCCCGGCCCACCGCCGATGACGATCACGTCGAACTCCGGTTGGTTCATGCCGCCAGTGTCCGCGAGGTGTCCCGGTGAAACAAGCCAATCGCCATCGCGGCCGCCATTCCACCTTGGTCTGCGAGAGTGAGCTCGCTCCGTTCACTTGCGCCCCAACTGCGACAGGTACTTCACCAAATCGCGCAGTTCTTCGCGGGTGAGCGTATCGGCCAGGCCGTCGGGCATGAGTGAGCCATGCTGGTGGCGCTCGGCGATCTGGTCGCGGCGCAGCCGGATGGTCTGCTGGCCCAGCGGATCAAACAGCACGACCTCATCCGCGGTCTCATTGCGGATGTAGCCCTGATGGGATTCGCCGTCCTTCGTGACGAGTTCGAAGGCCATAAAGCCCTCCTTCACCTCTTTCTGGGGCTCCAGGATCGCCCCGATGATAAATTCTGCGGTTTGCGCCGTGCCCAATGCGCCGAGATCGGGGCCAACCTTCCCCGCCGGCCCGGCAATCGCATGGCACGAACCGCAGTTCAGCTCAGGCCGCTGAAAGATCGCCGCACCGCGCCGGGCATCGCCCTGTGTTTGGACCTCACGAACGAGCGCCGCCAAGTCGCCCAACTTTACGGGCTGGGCCGAGCGTCCGAGACCGGCCGCGCGGGTCAGCAGCTCGGCCAATTGCGGCTCGCGGCGTCCGCTGCTCGCCATCAGGCGCAGACCGATCTTGGCTGCCTCGGCGCTGGGGGCCTTGGCATTCAGGGCCGCACGCAAGGTGCTCGCGCCGTCCTTTTGCTGCAGGAATGCGGAGAGGACTTCGGTGGTGGCAGCTTCGTCCAGCGGCTCCGCCAGCAACGCCGCTGCCGTTGGCGCGGCTTGGGCCAAATTGATTCCCGCGATCTGACGGATCGCCGCCGCACGGATGGCGGCTGGTTCGCCTGCGCCAGACAATCGAACCAATTCCGCTCGGTCGGATTCGGCGCCCAACCCGCCCAAAGCATCCACTGCCGCGCGCCGGATGGCTGGCGGTTCCGTGGCCGACTGGGCCACGCGTAAAACGTCGGCGCGCTGCCTCTCCAAGTGCCACGCGCCAATCAGGCGCAGAGCTTCCGCGCGAACTTCGGAAGCCGGGGAACTGAGCAGGGGTTGCAGGGCGGCGGTCAGATCGCCCTCCGGTCGCACCTGGCGGCGATACTCCAGCCCGGCCAGCTCGCGGAGCATCTGCGCGTGCAGCGTAGAATCGTAGCGCTCGCCAAAGGAGAACGCGCGCGGTGACAGCAGCACGCCCAGCTCCTTCGGTCCGCCCGACTCGGCGACGACCTGGAGCAGCGATTTCTGCGTCTCGGCCTCCAGCGCGACCTCGGCGATGCGGCGCAACCGGCCGGCGGCCTTCGCCACCGTGTCGGCGCTCTGGTCGGCACGCGCAAAGGCGGTCTGGCGCGCAGAAACGCCGCCGAAGCTCAGTTCACCGCGCACATTCGCGGCGCGCCAGAACGGCTTCAGCGCCTGCACGCATTGGGTGAAGGCGTAATCGAGGAACGGGTCCAGCGGCTGGTCGGCGGCGATGGCCGCCGTCTCCACCGCGTGCGCGTCGGGCACGTAGCTGCACGCCACCACCGCCTCCAACCGCACGCGCGGATGTGGATCGGCGGCGAGCCTGCCGAGCAGCTCCAGCGGCTTCGGCCAGCGGTCGGCCCAGTGCCCGAGCACGTGCGCCGCATACGCACGGGCCTCGGGTGTGTGGGCGATGGCCATGCGGTTGAGCAGGCCGGGTTCGACCACCTCATGCGAGGCATAGACACCCAGCGCCTCGCAAAGCGTGAGGTCGTCCAAAGTGTCTTTCCCCGCCGCCAGCCAACGGGCGAGCGCCGCGGTGACTTCCGGTGTGGGCCGGTCGGCGAGGACGCGCTTGGCGAGCTGGCGGTTCCAGCGTTCGGGCGATTTCAGCAGGTCCAGCAACTGCGGCGTGGGCAGGCTGCCGAGCTTCTGCCACGTCACGAGCGGACGGCCCTTCGCGGTGACGCGCCAGATACGGCCGTGCGCCTTGTCGCGATCCGGATGGCGGAAGCTGGCCTGATAATGGCCGATGACCGGATTGTACCAGTCGCAGAGATACAGCGCGCCATCGGGGCCGAAGCGCGCATCCACGATGCGGAAGGCCGTGTTCGTGGACTCGATGAGCGGCGCGAGACGTTCGGCCTTAAAGCCCGCGCCGTCGTCGGTGATCCGGAACCGTTCAACCGTGTTTTGCAGGTAGCCGCCGGAGATGACCTCGTTGCGATTGGTCTCCGGCCAGTGGGAGTTCTCCACGAAGTCCCCGCCGCCGAACTTCCGGCCCTGGTTCCACAGCGATTTCTGCTCAAGGAAGTGGTCCGTGCGGATCATCGCCGGTGTGAGGTAGTAAACCCCGTGCCCATTGCCTGCGAAGACGAAGGGCTGCCCCCAGCGGTCGAAGACATTGCCGAAGGGATTGTGCGCGCCCATCGCGCCGTCCCAGAAGGCGTCCAGCCGCAGCCGGCGCGGCCAGAAGCGCCACACCCCGGCCTGCCGCAGCTCCTCCACGCCCCACGGTGTCTCAATGCGGGAGACCGCGTGCAGCCCCTGGCTCAGCAGCAGTTCGCCGCTCGGACCCCAGGTGAAGGAATTGATCGTCTGGTGCGTGTCGCCGGTACCGAAGCCCTGGAAGACCACGCGCCGCTCGTCGGCCCGCCCGTCACCATCGGTGTCGCGCAGGTGCAGCAGCTCCGTGCCGCTGCCAACATAGACACCGCCATCGCCCAGCTCCAGACCGCTCGGGATCATCAGGCCGTCGGCAAAGACCGTCGTGTGGTCCGCGCGTCCGTCGCCGTCGCGATCTTCCAGCACCACGATGCTGTCCCGGGAGGGTTCGCCCGGCTTGATCTGCGGGTATGTCACGCTGCCGGCGATCCACAGGCGGCCATCAGGATCGAAGCGGAGCTGGATCGGCTTCACCACGCCGTTGGTCTCGCTGGCAAAGAGGTTTACCTCAAAGCCATCCAGCACGCGGAAGGAGGCCTGCTCGACGGCGGGATCGGCGGGGTCCAGGTCCGTTGCCGCATTCAGCCGGGCGAGTGCCAACCCCAGGCAAAGCCAGCCGGCCAAAGTGCGGCGACGGACCATGGGTTTGGGCGGAAAAACGTTCATCGCAGTGAGGGGTTGTTCGCCTTGCGGGCGAGTTCGTGGATCTCGTTTTCCGCCGTCGCGATGAGCGGGCCAAACTCCTCCATCTCTGTCGGGAACCAGCGCACCTTGGGATCGCGGTGGTCATGGCTGCTCGGCTGCTCGGTGCGGTCACCGCCGAGAAAGGCCCAGTTCGTCGGACGCGAGGCTTGGAACCACAGGCGGTTCTTCGCGATCACCTTCTGGCGGATCGCTTCGAAGGGCATGCCATTACGATCTTCGGCCACGCTTGGCATGGCCATCCGCAACGTGGCCTCCTCCACGCCGAGCTGGCGCGCCATGCTGGCGGCCACGCGGGCCTGCCCGGCGGGCGTCAGGTGCCACCCATCGCGGGTCAGCCGGCCCGAACTTCCCGGTACGGCCGGCACGGCTTTTCCGGAGAGATCAACCACCGCCGCCCCGTGTTTGGCGGCCAACGTGCGGATACTGGCGGCGTACTTGCCCAGATCGGCATTATGCCGGGTGAGATCCGGCAGGAGCGGATCGCCCGTGGCCTCAAACGGCGGCGGGATGACCACGATCAGGCGCGGCGACTGGCGGGCACACGCGAGGAGAAGCTGCTCATACGCTTGGATGAAATCCGCGCGCTTCGCCTCACCCGCACGGGCTTCGGTCTGGCCGAACTGAAAAACAATGACCGTCGCGCCGATCTTCGCGAGTTGGTCGGTCAGGGATGGAAAGTTCAGCTCACGCGGCTGGGCAAATACCGTGTCGCCCTCCCACGCCAGACTCCGGAAGCGCAGCCGGTGCTCCGGGTACGCCAGCGTCAGCAGAGCCTCCAACTGCCCCGACTGTTGCGCCGCCACGACATTCGCGCCCCCGAGGAAGGCGACCACGTCGTTGGTCTGGAATAGCGGGCCAGCGGCGACCGCCGTCCGCCAGGCGAGCCAGGCGAACAGCAGGAGGCTGCGGCGGGCACCGTATTTCGACAGGAATCTCATGCGGGGGAACACCGCCAGCATGGCCCATCCGGTTGGCCTGAGGCGAGCGTGTTCCGACGATGGACGCAAATTTGGCGGGATCTTTTCAGAGCAGCGAACGGCAAGTGGTGGGCAATACCCGCGACGATTCCGGTATTCCGTATGGGCCTTTCAGCATCGAGCGAAACGGGAGGCGTTGGATTTTCCCGCTTCAAATTAGCCGGCTGCCGGCGCGCCTTGGGGCTTCCGTCTCCGCCCCGGCTCCGGCAAGCTGCGGCCTCTCATGGGCGCACAATGGAAACAGAAGGGTCGTGAACTCGAGGCTCACAAGAAGGGCCAGGTCCACGGCAAACTCGTCCGCGAAATCATGGTCGCCGCCAAGCTCGGCGGCGCGGAACCCGACCTGAACGCGCGGCTCGCCGTCGCCGTCGAAAAGGCCAAAAAGGCCTCGGTGACGCGCGAAACGATCGATCGCGCCATCAAGAAGGGCAGCGGCCAGACCGAGGAGGCGGTCTCCATCGAGCTGGTCACCTACGAGGGCTTCGGCCCGCACAAGATGCCCGTGATCGTCGAGTGCCTCACCGACAACCGGAACCGCACCGCGCCCGAAATCCGCCGCCTCTTCAAGGCCGGCGCGCTCGGCCAGCCGGGCAGCATGCACTTCTTCTTCGGCCACTGGGGCGTGGTCGAGGCCACCCACACCGACAAGTCCCGCGATCCCGAAGGCGACGCCATCGAGGCGGGCGCGCAGAATGTCGAACCGCTCGAAGCCGACGAGATTCCCGAGGGCAGCCAGGGAGCGCGGTTCCTGACGGAGATCAAGGATCTCGCGGCCGTGAGCGCATGGCTGGCCAAGGCCGGCTGGAAGATCAGCGCCAGCGAGATGCGCTACATCGCCAAGACTCCGGTGCACCTTGAAGGGGCCGCCCACCAGGAGGTCGTCGCCTTCCTCAATGAGCTGGATGACCACGACGACGTGCATCACGTGTACGCGGCGCTCGGCTGAGCCGGATGCTCAAGCAACACAGGTGTTCCGTTCCTTATCCCAAGGGGATTGCATCAATCAGCCCAGCGTTGCGCGACGAAGTCGGGCTACGCTGGGTTAAGCAGTCGAAACAGTGGCCATCTCTGAAGGAGATGAATCGAAACCCGAAGGCCGGACGATCCAACCCACGTTGGGGTTGATGATTCTATTGCCGGAGAACGCGGGGTAGTCCCGCGCTGCGGTTCAACCCCGGGCTGAATGATGGAATCCCTTCGGGATTCTCGGAGCGGTTCTAGAAATTCACGGTTGAAGCGAGAATAAGCCACCCAGCGCCAACTCATTGGCGGCCGAATCACGCCAGGAAACCGCCGCGTTCAGGGACAGCATTCCTATCAAAGAATTATTTCTGAACCCGCTCCGAAGCGTCGGCTCGCTGTCGGATCTGCGCCAGTGCCCAGATGGCATGTTCGGCAATCAGCGGTTCGGGATCGGCGACCGCGCGTTCCAGCGCGGGAATTGCCGACGCATCGCCGACATTCCCCAGCGCCACGCACACGTTACGCAACAGTCCGCGCCGCTTGGTCCGCAGGACCGGTGAGCCGGCGAACTTCGCCTTGAACGAGGAGTCATCCAGCGCCAGCAGGGCGAGCAGATCGGGTCGGATGAGGTCGGGTCGGGCGTGCGCCTTCATGAGCTGGCCTTCGCGGGCGAAGCGGTTCCACGGGCACGCGGCCAGGCAGTCATCGCAGCCGTAGATATGGTCGCCAATGAGCGGGCGCAGCTCGACCGGGATGCTGCCCTTCAGCTCGATCGTGAGGTAGGAGATGCAGCGGCGCGCATCCAGCGTGAAGGGCGCGGGCAGGGCCTGCGTGGGGCACGCCGTGAGGCAGCGCGTGCAGGAGCCACAGTGGTTGTGCTCCGCCGCATCCGGCTCCAGGGCAAGTGTCGTCAGGATTTCGGCGAGGAAGAACCAGTTCCCCAGTGAACGCGAAATCAGGTTTGTATGTTTGCCCACGAACCCCAGCCCGGCGCGCTGGGCCAGGTCGCGCTCCAGTACCGGCCCCGTGTCCACGTACCACAGCGAACGGGTACCGGCACCGCCGAGTTGATCGACAAACGCACTGAGCTGCTTCAACGGCTCCGCCAGCACATCGTGGTAGTCGGCGTAGCGGGCGTAGCGGGCAACTTGGCCGGAGTTATGAGTTTCGGGTTTCGGGTTTCGAGTTTCGGCGTGCGCGCGTCGGACAGCTGTTCCCTGCTCGTCATTCGACACTCGCAATTCGAAATTCCGTGGCTCGTCACTTTCATAGCTTGCGGCGAGCACGACCAAGCTCTTGGCACCGGGCAGCACGAGCTGCGGGTCAGTGCGCTTCGCCGCGTTGCGGGCCAGCCAGGCCATTTCGCCGTGACGGCCCTCGGCCACGGCCTGCTGGAACTTCGCCGCGCTGGCCGGCGGTTCGGCGGAGGTGATGCGACAGGCCTCAAAGCCGAGCTCGCGGGCACGTTGCTGGACGGCGGCCTTCACGTCGTAGGCACGTTAGGCCGGCACCGTCTGGAGCCGGCGCAGGGAGGCGGCGATGTGCCGGGCCGTCTCCTGGGGCGCGCGAAAATCCACGCCGACCAGCAGGTCCGCCTGCTTGTACATCGGCGTGCGGGCTGCCAGCAGCTCGGCGATCTTGGCGAGCGGGTCGGGTGCCTGAAGCAGCGGCCGGTGTGACTGATGGCGCACGCGGTCGTAGATGACCTGAGGCGACGCCCACAGGCACGCCACGAGGGAATGCCGCTTCAGGCTGGCGAGGTTGTCGGGGTTCACCACCAGTCCGCCGCCCGTGGAGATCACCGTGTCCTTGGCGGATTCCAGCTCTTGCACCAGCGCGGACTCCAGTGCGCGGAAGGCCGGCTCGCCATCGGTGGCGAAGATGTCGCTGATGCGCCGGCCCGCCCGCTGCTCGATCACCTTGTCGGTGTCCACCAGCTCGTAACGGAGCAGCTCCGCCAAGAGGTAACCGACGGTGGATTTGCCCGCACCCATGAAGCCCACGAGGGCAACATTTCGAAACTGGCGTGGCGGCGACATGGCGGGAGACTGGACCCTGCGCCCCAATCTTTGAACCCCGAACTTGCCCGGCTCACATCAGGAACATTTTCCGCATCACGGTGACTCCGGCGGCAACATGGATCGCACGGGCACTCTTGCTCGGTGAGGCGAGCGTCCGCGCGCGCGCAGCGGCGGCCTGGGATTGGGGCGGCCCGTCTCGCGAGGCCGCTCGCCCCACCGAAGCCGCTTTGATCCTTCAGCTTCCGCTCTTGCCGGCTTCGGCTCACGTCGCCGGCACGAAGCGCTGCCCCAGCAGCGACGCCAAGAACAGTCCACCAAAGACGGCGCAGCCTGCCCACGAGGGGGTGACTGCGAGCACATCCACCAGGCAGATGCCCGCCAACAGGCCCGCCACGGTGAGGCCGAGGTTGCGGTTTCCGGTCAGGAACGTATGCCGCAGGCACCACCCCGCCCAGGCCACCAGCACGACGGCGAGCACGAGCGCGCGGCCCTGCGACTCGGCGTGGAAATTGTACAGCGCGGCAAACAGCAGCGGCAGTGCGAGCGGGGCCAGTGGCCAGCGCTGGAGCTGCCCGGTCGTGCTCTCGCGCTTCGCCACGTAGCTCAGCCCGACGATCCATCCCGCGAGGGCCAGGGCGTTCCAGACACTTTCGCCGGTCACGCCCCCCTGGCTCGCCGAGGCCGCGACGAGCAGCAGGAAGAAACGGCACGCGGCCATCAGCACCGGAGAAAACGCCACCGCCTTGTGGACCGCGTCATACACCAGCACCGCCACCACGAGCAGTGTGGCCAGCAGCGCGGAACTCCACCCCAGCAGGGCCAGCAGCAGCCAGCCGAGGCCGAGCAGTCCAAACCCGAGCTGCCACACCAGCCGCTCCTCGATGGCCCCGCTGGGGATGGGCCGCTCCCGCCGGAACTGCCGGTCAAACGAGGCGTCGAAGGCGTCGTTCAGGTACATGCCGCCGAGATACAGCAGAGATCCGCCCACGCAGAGCTGCGCGAGCGCGCGGACCGGGCCGCCCCCGCCCAGCAGCCAGCCCGCGAAACAGTTCGACCAGACGGTCGGCAGGTTCGAGGCACGGCCCAGCACCAGCAGCGTGCGGGCGGATGGAAGCGATGAGGCCACGGCCCGCGGAGACTAGGCGAACTGCCCCGCAACGGCACGCCAAACCATTTCAAGTCGTGGTCCTGTCCGAATCCGCCAATTTCTTGAAAGAAACTCGCCACCCATGCTTATACAAGGGCGGAACGATGCGCGGTGACCCCGAGAACGAGAGTTTCCTGCCCACCCGCCAGAGCCTGCTTTCACGCCTCAAAGATCAGGAGGATCAGGCGGGCTGGCGGGAATTTTTCGACACATACTGGCGGCTGATCTACAGCGTGGCCCGCAAGGCCGGCCTCTCGGACAGCGAGAGCCAGGATCTCGTCCAGGAGACCCTGGTGGTGGTCGCCCGCCATATGCCGGAGTTTCGCTACGATCCCGCACGGGGTTCCTTCAAGGGCTGGCTGCACTCGGTGATCCGTTCGCGTCTCTCGGAGCATTTCCGCCGGGCGCGCAGGACCACGCAGCGCGAGGTCACACCCGCCGAGCCGGCCTCGGAAGCGGTGGCCGGTTTCTGGGAAAACGTTCCCGATCCGGCCGCCAGCGAGCTCGATCAGATCTGGCAGGCGGAATGGGAGCGGAACCTGCTGGATGCCGCCCTGCGCCGGGTCCGCGCAAAGGTGAGCGCGCGGCAGTATCTCATCTTCAGCCTCGCCACGCTGAAGGAAACGTCGCTCGCCACCATCCGGCGCAAGCTCGACGTGAACGTCGCCCAGATTTACCTTGCGAAACATCGCGTGCGGAAACTGGTCCGGGCCGAGGTCGCGCAACTGCGTCGCGAGGTCGGCGAGGCCGGTCCCTGAGCGCGCCATTCCGATCCGCCGTCACCAGGTCACCCGGCCACCGTGGCCCGTCCGTCCGCCGCCTTGAAACCGCCGCCGCCCATTCCCGACCACGAACTGATCCGCCAGATCGGCCAGGGCAGCTACGGTGAGGTCTGGCTGGCGCGGAATGTCATGGGTGCCTATCGCGCCGTGAAGCTGGTGTACCGTGACCGCTTCGAGAGCGACCGGCCCTTCGAGCGCGAGTTCGCGGGCATCCAGCGGTACGAACCGATCAGCCGCTCGGCCGACGGGCTGGTCCAGATCCTCCATGTCGGGCGCAATCCGGTGGCCGGAAGCTTTTACTATGTGATGGAACTGGCCGACGACACGAACGCCGACACGGTGCATCTCGTGGGCGGCCACCAGGCGGTCGCGCTGGACCCCGAGACCTATGAGCCGCGCACGCTGCGGCATGACCTCGAACGCCTGAAACGCCTGCCGGTGGCTGAATGCGTGGACTTGGGCCTGGCGCTGGCGGCCGGGCTGGCGCACCTGCATCGCCACGGGTTGGTGCATCGCGACCTCAAACCGGCGAACATCATTTTCGTTAACGGGCGGGCCAAGCTGGCCGACCTCGGCCTGGTGGGCGAAATCAGCGGCTCGCGGACCTTTGTGGGCACGGAGGGCTACATCCCGCCGGAAGGTCCGGGCACGCCGGCCGCCGATGTGTTCGGGCTGGGAAGGGTTTTATATGAGGCCAGCACGGGGCTGGATCGTGAGCGGTTTCCCGAGCTGCCGGATGACTGGCTGACCGAGGACGATGCGGATGGGGCGCTGGAATTCCATGAGATCAGTCTCCGGGCTGGGGAGGGCAATCCCGACCGCCGGTACCGCTCCGCCGCGGAATTGCAGGCCGACCTGGCCCTGCTGCAAAGCGGGCAGTCGGTCCGGCGCGTCCGGCAGCTGGAGCGGCGGCTGCGGCGCCTGCGGCGGGCGGCCGTGGTAGGCGGTCTGGCCATTGCGCTGACGGGCGGTGGCCTGTTGCTGGCGGGCTACCGGGCGCGTATCGGACGGGAAAATTTCCGGCGGGCGGAGCAGCTTCGGATACGGGCCGAAACCGCCGAACAGGCCGCCCGCGAGGAGCTGTTCGCCTCGCGGCTCGCGCGGGCCGCCGCCGAGCACGACAGCGGCCGGGCCGGCAGCCGCGCGACCGCGCTGGAGGAGTTGCGGACCGCCGCCAAGGTTCACCCCGATTCGGTCGCGCTACGCTCGATTGCCGCCACCATCCTGGCCCTGCCTGACGTCACGGAGCGCCGGCGCATTTCCCTGACCGGCGAGGCCCGGGCCCGGGTGGCCGCCGATCCCTCGGCGGCACGGTACGCGCGGGTGGAAGCGGACGGCACAGTGTCCTTGCGGAGCTTGGAAGACGATGTGGTGGTACGCGAGCTGGAGCGGGGAGAAGGCGTGGTGAGCTCGCTGTGGGGCTTCAGCGGGGATGGCCGTTGGCTGGGTGGACTGGACCGGGAGAACCACCTGCTCGCGTGGAATGTCGGCTCCGGCCAGCGGGTGAATTCGCCGTTGCTCACCAACATCTTCCAGGTCTGCGATTTCGTGACCGGCAAGGACGAGCTCGCGATCGCGCGTGCCGGTGGGCGGCTCGATTTCGTGAGCCTGCCCGCCGGTGTCGTGTCCCACTCGGTGGACCTGGGTATCGCGTCGCCTTGGTTTTCCGTGAGCCCGGATGCGCGGCATGTGGCGGTGACCGGCGGTGGCAGGGCCCGCCTGCTGAACGCCACCAATGGTGCGCCCGAACAGACATGGTCGCTGCCGGGCCTCCCGGAACGGCCGGCGATGGCGTGGAATGCCGACAGCCGCACCCTGGCCCTGACCGGCGACGGTTTTGATCTCGCGGTGCTGAGCCGCGAACCCTATCGCGAAAATCCGCTGTGGTTGCGCGGCCATTCCGCGGAGATTTCCAGCGCCGCCTTCAGTCCCGACGGCCGCTGGCTCGCCTCCTCGGGGTGGGATTCCACCACCCGAATCTGGGACCCGCGCTCGGGCCGCCTGCTGCTGACCCATCCGGAAGCGGGCGATGTGAACTGGAGCACCGACTCCCAGCTGGTGCGCTGGCAATTGGGTGAAAACCAAAGCCAGAGCCTGGTCGTGCTCCGTACGGATATCCCGCAGGTGTGCCGCCTGTTGGCGGAAGTTCCCCCCAGCCGTGATCCGGCCAGCCATAAGGGGCCGTGGATCGTGGAAACCCTGGCCGACGGAAGGGTGCTGGCGGTTCCGTCCTACGAGGGCGTGCGCCTCTGGGACCTGTCCACGGGAGCCGAGCTGGCCGAATTGCCCACGGATCACGCCACCAGCTGCAACGTCGTGGCCGATCCGCCCGCGTTGCTGCTGACGACGGCCGCCGGCATGGTGCGGTGGCCTTTCACTTGGGATGCTGCGACCAGGGAACTGCACTTTGACAGGCCGGTGCCGGTGAACACACTCGGCGTGGTTTTTGTCGCCGCGACAGCGTTGGAGGGGCGGCGGATCTATGGCAGCATCGGTTCGCAAATCTTCGCCTGGGAAGCGGGCCGGCGCTGGCCGGTCGGTGAGCAGTGGGGACGATTTCCCAAGCCGGTGGTCAGCCCCGACGGCCAGTCACTCGTGATCACTGTTCACGAATACGCCGGACTGACTCTCCGGAGCGGCACCAACGGTGCGGTGGTGCGGGAACTGACAGGGTCCGGGCTCGGATTGGTGGGATTCAGTCCCGACAACCGCTGGCTCGCGATCTCCTCGGGCCCGAATCTGCGCGTCGAGGAAGTTGCCACCGGCAAGGTCCGTTGGCGCGCGGTGCGATCGGATGGGGGCGCCCATGCCTGTCCGGTGTTGTTCTCACCGGATGGCTCCCTGCTCGCCGCCGAATTCGACCGCAACGAGGTGGGCCTGTTCGAGGCCGCCACCGGCCGGATGATCGTGCGGCTGGTGCATCCCCAGCCGGAACTTATCTCCAGCTTTGCGTTCACGCCCGACGGCAGCCGGTTGGCGGTGGCGTGCCCCACGCATGTGGTGCAGGTCTGGGACCTGCGGGAACTCGACCGTGAACAGACCGCGCTGGGACTTGACTCGGGGCTGTCGGCGTTTCGCAGGCAACCCGCCCCCCGGGGCGGGCCCGTGCGCGTGACGGTGGCGGAGCGGTAGCCGCCCCCGAAAATAATTTCACCTCGGCTGAAAGAAGCGGCCGCGCGCCGCTTATGGGTAAGGGTATGCGTTACGCCTTCCCGCTCCGCGCGCTTGCGCTTGCCGCCCTGGTCGCCGTCCCGTCCGGCCTGCAGGCCGCGCCGGCGAGTTTCAACTACGGCGGCCATCTCAACTTCAACGGCAATCCGGTCACCGGGGCCGCCGAGTTGCAGTTTCGGCTGTTTTCGGCACCGACGGGCGGCATCCTCGTGAATCCCAATCCGCCCGTGGTGCCCACCACGCTGAACAACGGCGATTTCAACGCCTCGGTGGATCTCAGCGCCCTGGGCGGGCTGGCCTCCATCCAGGACGACTCGCACTCGATTCAGGACAACTGGCTCGAAGTGTCCGTGCGGCGGCCCGGTGAGCAGAACTTCACGCCGCTGTCACCGCGCCAGCAGTTCTCACCCATTCCCGGCGCCTTGTATGCGGAGGAAACCGCCCACGCGGGGCTGGCCGACCGGGTGGCCGCCGCCGGCATCGGCCACGCGCAGCTCGCCCCGGGCGCGGTGCAGGCCGACAGCCTGCTGAGCGGTACGGTGGTGCGTTCGCTGAACGGAATGACGGACGACGTGCACCTGCAGGGGGGCAACGGCGTGACCCTGCAAAGCGCCAACGGCACGATCACCATTTCGGCCACCGGCGGCGGGACGGGCGACGGATGGTCTTTGACGGGCAACGCCGGGACGACCGACGGCCAGTTTCTTGGAACGACCGATTTTCACCCCCTGATCCTCAAGGCCGGTGGTATCGATGGACTCCGGCTGGAGCAGTCGGGAACTGACCCCGGATATGGTGTGAACCTGCTGGTGAACAAGGATGGGGGCAACACCATCGCGCAAGGTGTCCTGGCCAGTTCGGTCTTGGGGGGCCGGCAAAACGTCATGGCTGGAATCGAATCCGCTGTGATTGGGGGCGGTGAAAACAATGTGATCACCAATGCCGACCTCAATTTTTACCATTACGACCGGGGACTTGCCGCCGTCATTCCGGGGGGCATCAACAACTTCGCCTCGGGCAACTACAGTTTCGCGGCGGGCAGCCAGGCCGAGGCCATCCATCAGGGCGCCTTTGTCTGGGGGGATACGAGCTTCGACGGCAATGGCGGCCATTATCCTGACACCGGACCGTTTCCGTCCATTCGCGAGAACGAATTTGCGGTGCGGGCGCGCGGCGGTGTCCGTTTTGTGACCGGTGGTACCGGCCTGATGCTGGACGGTCCGATCACGGGCAAAGGGGTGAGTCTGCCCGCCGGGTCGGTCACGCCACCCCAGCTCGCGGCCCCGAACGCGGCTCCGGGCCGCTTCCTGACGCTGGACGCTGATGGCGCGTTCGTCTGGTCCGACGCACCGGCGGGTGGTTCGGGGAATGGCTGGCTTCTAGGCGGCAATGCCGGCACGACGGGCGACCAGTTCCTCGGCACGACGGATCAGCGTCCGCTGATTCTCAAGGTGGGCGGCCTGCAGGCCGTGCGTTTCGAAATCGGCCAAAGCTCGGACAATGGCAACAACCCGCCGAACATCGTCGGCGGCCTGGCCAACAACTCGGCCGGGGCGGGAACCTATGGGAGTTTCATCGGCACGGGCAGTTACCTGACCAACGGTTCCTACTTCAGCTTTATCGGCGCGGGCAGCAGCCTGGAGATCGGCACCAATTCCCAATATAGCGTGTTGGTCGGCGGTTTTGACAACTTCCTGGGGGACAACTCGAGTGGTGCTTTGATCGGCGGCGGTGAGAACAACCGGATTGCGGACTCGGTCGGTGCCGTGCTGACGGGCGGCATTGAGAATCTCATCACGAATTCCCCCGGATCGTCGATTGGCGGCGGCGAAGCCAACCGGATCCTGCCCACCGACGCTGGCAATCCCACTTCGGTGGCCGTGATCGCCGGCGGCGGCCAAAACCAGATCATCGGTTCCAGCTACGCCGCGATTGGCGGCGGTGCCAACAATGTCATCGGACTGGGCGGCGGCATTGGCACCATCGCCGGCGGCCAGCAGAACAAGATTGTGAACGGCGGCTGGCGCACGATCGGCGGCGGCATCAATAACCAGGTCAATGTGTCCGCGGGCGGCGGCACCATCGGCGGCGGGGCCAACAACAGCATCGGGCTTGGCAGCGGCTTCTACAATGCCGGTTACGCCACCGTGCCCGGCGGTTATGGCAACACGGCGGCGGGCGAGTTCAGTTTCGCGGCCGGCCTCTATGCCCAGGCGACCAATACGGGCGCCTTCGTCTGGAGCGACGGTATGGCCAACCAGTTCGATCAGTTCTTCTCGATCACCGAGAATGAGTTCGCCGTGCGCGCCCGGGGCGGAATCCGCTTCGACACCGGCGGCAAGGGGCTGGTCGTGGATGGGATCGTCTTCAATCCCGGCGGCAACGGCTTCGCGCTGGGGAACGGCGCGGTGACGGCGGCCAAGCTCTCCGCACCCAATCCGCAGCCGGGACAATTTCTGAGCGTGGATGGCAACGGTTCGCTGCTCTGGGCTCCCGCGCCCGGAGGTGGCGGCGGACCCGCCTGGCTGCTGGGGGGCAACGGCGGCACGATTGACGGCCAGTTTCTCGGCACGACCGACAACCGCCCGTTGGAACTGCGCGCGGGCAATCAGCCGGGGCTCCGCCTGGCCGCGGCCGCCAACGCCTCGGGTGAGACCGGTGTGAACGTGGTGGGCGGCTACGGCGGAAACTCCGTCGCCACCGGCGCGACCGGGGCCACCATCGGCGGCGGTGGCAAGCAGGATGCTGACGGCACGGCGCATCCGAACCGGATCCTCGGCAGCTATGCGACCGTGGCGGGCGGCTTCGACAATTTCGGCGGCGACGTCGGCACCGTGGTGGGCGGCGGCTCCCGCAACCGCACCACGGATACCTATGCCACCGTGGCTGGCGGTCTGCAAAACTCAGCCTTGGGAAATTCCTCGACCGTCGGCGGAGGGTTTAACAACCAGGCCGGTTCGGCCAACGGGCTGTTTGCCACGACGGGCGGCGGAGCCAACAACATCGCCAGCGGCGAATTCGCCACGGTGCCGGGAGGCTCGCTGAACCAGGCCACCGGACTCTCAACCTTCGCCGCCGGCCATCGCGCCCTCGCCACCAACGACGGCGCCTTTGTCTGGGCCGACAGCACCGAGGCGGATTTTGGATCGCTCCTGGCGAATGAATTCGCCGTCCGGGCCCGGAACGGCGTGCGCTTCGACACGGGGGGAAGCGGCCTGACTCTGGACGGGACGTCCATCGGGGGGCTGCTCGGCGGTCTCGTCGTGGCCAACCAAAACACCGACCAGCAAGTGGTCCATGCCGGCATAACGGGCACCGATAACGGTCCCACGGGTAACGGTGTCATCGGCAGTTCGGCCCATGGAACGGGCGTTTCTGCCACCTCGGGCGATGGCTATGCCCTGCATGCTTACAGTGACACGGGAACGGGTCTCTTCTCTGTCAGTGCCGGAGCCGGCGGATCGGCGATCCAGGCGCAGGTGGTCAGCGGAGGCACGCTGATTCAAGGCTACCGCTACGATCCCAACTTCGGGGTTGTCCATATTTTCGACGTGGCCTCGGACGGCACCGTGACCGGCAAGGCCTTCAACACGACCAGTGACCGGCACGCCAAGGAGGGCTTCGCCGCGATCAACCCGCGCGAGGTGCTGGACAAGGTCGCGGCCCTGCCCATCAGCCAATGGCAGTTCAAGGGGGATGACAAGGTGAGCCACCTCGGCCCCATGGCGCAGGATTTCCACGCCGCCTTTGGCCTGGGCCAGGACGACAAACACATCGCCACCGTGGACGAGGAAGGCGTGGCCCTCGCCGCCATCCAGGGGCTGCATCAGGTCATGCAGGAAAAGGACGCGGAGATTCACGACCTGAAACAGTCCGTGGCTGGGCTGAAGGCGATGGTGGAACAACTCGCCCAACGTCAGAACAAGTGAGGCCCCGATGAAAACCATCCTTCCCCTCCTTGTGTTCATCGGTTCCGTCGTCGCCCTCCGGTTGTCGGCCGCCGACGGCTACGAGCTGTCCAATCCCGGGACCGGCCGGCCGGCCCAGCTCCTCGCCGGTGGCGGCTACACGCTCAATGCTTCGGCGAGCCCAGCCGCGCCCACCGTCGTTGCCGGCGGTGCCTACCAGGGAATGACCGGACCCGTGAGCGTGTCCCCCGCCGTCGCGGTAGTTCCCGGCGCGGCCACCCTCTTCATCGCCCGGGAAGGCGCGAGCCTCATCCTCACCTGGGCCGAGGATGGTGTGATCCTGGAATCGGCGGACAACCTGAATGGCCCCGTCAATTGGCAGCCGGTCACGCCTGCACCCACCGGCAAGAGCTTCGTGACCCCTGCCGACCAGCCCGCCCGATTCTTCCGCCTGAACCAGCCGTAGCCCCGGCCCGAACGGAAGCGGCCTGAACTTGTTTGGAGACTGCGGGTGTGGCGGACGCCAAACCGTCTTCGGGGCTTTCGTTGGGGCAAAGCCCCCATGTGACAACCCGTCCAAGCACCACTAGGGTACGGTTGCCATGAGAACGACCTCTGCCCGCGCTTACGCCACGCCAAGCGCCACTTCCCCGCTTGCCGCCACCACCATCCAGCGTCGCGAGCCGACCGAGAACGACGTGCAGATCGAGATCCTCTTCTGCGGGGTCTGCCACTCCGACCTCCATTTCGCCCGCAACGAATGGGGCTTCACCCAATATCCGGCCGTGCCCGGCCATGAGATCGTCGGGCGCGTGACGGCGGTGGGTGCCGGCGTGAAGAAGTTCAAGGTGGGCGACACCGTCGGCGTGGGCTGCCTCGTCGATTCGTGCCGCACGTGTCCCGATTGCCTCTCTGGCCTCGAACAGTTCTGCGCCGAGACGACGATGACTTACGGCAGCACGGACAAGCACCTCAGTGGACCGACGCTCGGCGGCTACTCCCAGAGCATTGTCGTCACCGAGGAATTCGTGCTGCGCCTGCCGGCCAATCTGGACCCCGCCGCCGCGGCACCGTTGCTGTGCGCGGGCATCACCACGTATTCCCCGCTGCGCCACTGGAAGGTGGGTCCCGGCCAGAAGGTCGGCATTGTCGGCCTCGGCGGTCTGGGCCACATGGGCGTGAAGTTTGCCCGGGCCTTCGGGGCTCACGTCGTGCTCTTCACCACCTCGCCCAGCAAGATTGCCGATGGCAAACGCCTGGGCGCGCATGAGGTCGTCATCTCCACCGATCCCGCCCAGATGGCGGCCCAGACCGCCAGCTTCGACTTCATCCTTGATGCCGTTGCCGCCACCCACGACATCAACGCCTACCTCAACCTGCTGAAACGGGACGGCAACCTGACCCTGGTCGGCGCGCCGGAAAAGCCGCTCCCGGTGGCGGCCTTCCCGCTGATCATGCGCCGCCGCTCGTTCTCCGGCTCACTGATCGGCGGCCTGCCAGAGACGCAGGAGATGCTCGATTTCTGCGGCCAGCACAACATCACCTGCGACATCGAGATGATCCGCATGGACGAGATCAACGGCGCCTACGAGCGCATGCTTACGAGCGACGTGAAGTACCGCTTCGTGATCGACATGGCCTCGCTCAGAGACTGAACCGCAGCAAGCCCCATGAACATCACCCGAAACGGTTCCCAGCCTTCCGCCAAAGGACCGGCCGACTGGTTTACCGGCACCGTGCGCATCGACGCGCCCTTCAAGGGAACCGCACCCGCCCGGGTCAGCGGTGCCGTCGTCACCTTCGAACCCGGTGCCCGCACCGCGTGGCATACGCATCCGCTGGGACAGACGCTGATCGTGACCGCCGGCAGCGGACGCGCACAGCGAGAGGGTGGTCCGGTGGAGGCGATTCATCCCGGCGATGTGGTGTGGTTTCCGCCGGGCGAAAAGCACTGGCATGGTGCCGCCACCACCACGGCCATGACGCACATCGCCATGGCCGAGGCGCTCGATGGCAAGGTCGTCGAGTGGCTGGAAAAGGTGACGGACGAACAGTACGGCGCCTGAGCGTCGGCAGGTTCAAGGCATGCCCAGCACGACGAAGAATTCAGGGGTGCAGGGGCGAAGAGGAACGGCACAAAGCCATGCGTGGCCCTGCACCCCTGCTCCCTTTCCCCTCTGCACGCCGTTTCGCTCCGCGCTCCGCGTTCCCCGCTCCGCGCTCAGATCAGCCCATGAAACCCAGGTCGGTCTTACCGAACAGGGCCTGGTTGGCGTAGAGGTTCGAGAAGATGGTCGGCAGGTCGGTGTCGGTGACGCCCAACCATTTCGCCAGGGTCGCGGCGAACTGTTCCGTCGAGCTAGAGGGAATAAACGCGCCGCGGGAGCCGGAGTCATCCGGCCCGCCCAGCGCCATCGTCGGGAAGGTGCCGTGCATCTGGCCGCCCTGCACCGAGCCGCCCATGATGAGGTGGTGGTTACCCCAGCCGTGGTCGCAGCCGGTGCCGCTCGGCTGCAGCGTGCGTCCAAAGTCCGACAGCGTGAAGCTAGTGACCTTGTCGGCGACGCCCAACTCCTGCTCCGTGCACTGGTAGAAGGCCGCCATCGCGTCGCCCACCTGCTTGAGCAGGTCCCATTGCTGCCAGCTCTGCGAGCCGTGCGTGTCGAAGCCGCTGAGCGAGCAGAAGAACACCTGCCGCTTCACGCCCGTGGTGGTGCGCAGCTTGATGAGCTTGGCCACCTGCTGGAGCTGGTCGCCCAGGCTGGTGGGCGGGAAGGCGGTGGTGAGGGTGGCGCTGCCGCCGCGCATCAGCGCGTTGAGGTCGAGCGCGTCCTGGCGGACCTTGTTGGCGGCCTGCACGAGCGCGAGGCCGCTGTCGAACTGCAGGACCTGCTGGAGGCCATTGACCCGGCCGGTGGTCGCCGAGGCGGGCCAGAGGCTGAAGCCGGCGGGATCCAGGTCAAAGCCGGGCAGCAGGCTCGCGGACTGCACGATGTTGCCGGTGCAGAAAAGCGCCGGGCCCGCGCAGGAGATGGCCGCCGGGAAGGCGGAACCCACGTTCAGCCCCGCCACCATGTCCGCCGCCCGCGCACCCCAGCCCGTGCCGGCGGAGGACGAGGGGATCGCGGCCTGCATCTGCTGGATCTGGTCGGCGTGCGAGAAGAGGTTCGTGGGCAGGGGCACGGCATTGGTGATGAACTGCTGCCGCGAGGTGGGCTTCACCAGCATGCCGACATTGGCCAGCACGCCGAGCCGGCCCTGCGCCCACAGCGGCTGGATGGCCGAGAGCCCGTTGTGGAAGCCGTAGGGCGTGCCATCCGGAGTCTCGACCGGCAGCAGCGGGCCGTTGCTGTCGGGCAGCGCCAGCGTGCCGCGGGCCGCCTTGTACGCGTTGAACTGCGACTGCGTGAGCGGGACGACCGTGTTGTGACCGTCGTTGCCGCCCACCAGAAAGATGCAGACCAGGGCCTTGTAGTCGGGCGGGTTGGCCTGCGCGAACGCGTTCATCAGGCCGAAGCGGGTGAGCATCGCGGTGGCACCGATGCTCTTGAGCAGGCTGCGGCGGGAAATGTAGTGCTGGTTCATGGCGTGGAGTCTCGTTGGAGTTGGCCTGACAAAAGTTCAGTGCTGGACGGCGTAGTAACCGCTGAGCGCGGTGAGGTAGATCGCGGTTTCGATGTGGGTCTTGGCGTCGTAGCCGGGGGCCGCCGCCGTGATGAGCGCCTGCTTCATCGCGGCCGGCATCTGGCCATAGAGCAGCTTCTGGTTTACCAGCTCGACCAGCCCCTGCATGTCGTTGCCGAAGGCCTGGTAGGGCGAGAGGTCCAGCGTGAAGTCGGTGCCAGTCTGGCTGAGGAAGAACTCGAACAGGTTGCCCCGCAGGGTCGCCTCCGTGGGCGTGTAGATCTGGAACTCGGGGCCGAACAACGGGCTCTTCGGCACGTGGTATAGCGGCGAGAACCAACTGAAGACCGAGGGCGCGTCCAGCGGTGACTGCGCCATGTAGTCAAACTCGTAGGTGAGCCCCTCCGGGTTGTTGAAGTGCCCGTTCAGCGCCCGCAGGAAGCCGCAGGTGTGCAGGATCGAGTCCTTCAGCCGGCCCGACGTGGCGGTCGGCACGTCGTTGCGCGCCTCGGAGTCGGTGAGGATGGCCGTGATGGTCGCCTTCAGGTCGCCCCCGGTGGCGCTGAACACGCCGGCCACCCGCTGGACATAGCCCGGCGTGGGGTTGCTGGTCACCAGGCTCCGGATCAGCCGCGTGGAGATGAACGGCGCCATGTTCGGGTGGTTCATCAGGATGGTGAGCAGGCTTTCCAGATCCTGGGACGGGCTCTGGCCGGCGGGAATGATCTGGCCGAGGACGGATTTCTGCGTGAGATCGTGGTTGCCCGGCACCTCCACCATCGGCGCGCCTTGCCACTCATAGACGTTGCCACCGGGTGGCTGCGCGTAGGTCCAGCCGGTCAAGGTCAGCGCCACCTGGGCCACGGTGCTCTGGTCGTAGGTCGGGATCGGCAGATTGTCGGAACCGAGCTTCTGCGAGCCGTCCTGGTTGAGCTGCCAGAGGCCGATGGTGAAGAGCTGCATCAGCTCCCGGGCGTAGTTCTCATTCGCGCCACCGCCCAGGCCCGGCTTCGTCGAATTGGCGAGGTCGAGATACTTGCCCATCGCGGGGCTCTTGGAGATGTCGCGCAGCAGGTTCTTGTAGTTGCCAAAGGCGTTCTGGCTCAGCGCGTTCATCCACGGGAGCATGGCGTCGGCGTAGATGTTCTTGTTGGCCGACACGACGATGATCTGGCTGAGCGCGTAGATCACGCGCTGGCGCAGCTGGTCGGGGGCGGTACAGAAGGTGTTGAGCTGCCACTGCTGGAGCGTGCCCACGGAATTGTCGGCCGGCACCGGAATGACCGTCGCCGGCAGCGAGAACTGCTGTGCGAGATAGCTCGGAATCCCCATCTGCTGCACCTGCGCGAGGCTGGCATCGTTCGGGCCGAAGGAGGACTGCTCCAGGAACCGCGCGGCCGAAAGCAGCGCCGAATAATCCACCGGCGGCGTCAGCGTCACGATGGCGTTCGCACTCACCGTCGGATCCGCGATGGAGGTGGCCGTCACCGTGACCGTCGGCGAGGCCGGCATCGTCGCGGGCGTCACGTAGGCGCCGGTCGAATCAATCGTGCCATTGGCCGAACCGCCCGCCACCGACCACGTCACGGCCTTGTTCGCCGAACCCAGGACGGTGGCGGTGAAAGTCTTCGCATTGCCGATCTGCACCGTCGCCGTGGCGGGAGCCACCGTCACGGTGACCGGCACCGGCGTCAGGGTCACCGTGGCATCGGCGTGAGAAAGCGCGTTGGCCACCGAGGTCGCGCGGACGATCACGGTCGTCGGCGAAGGCATCACTGCCGGCGCGGTAAAGACGCCGGCGGAAGTGACCGCACCATTGGCCGCCCCGCCCACCACCGACCAGGTCACCGACGTGTTGGGGCTGCCCACGACCGAGGCGGTGAACGATTTGGTGGCGCCGAGCTGCACCGAGGCACTCGTCGGCAGGACCGCGACCGTCACCACCGGTGGCGTGGTGAGCGTCACGGTGGCATTGGCGAACACCGAGGAATTGGCCACCGAAGTGGCGCGAACTGTCACGGTCGGCGAGGCGGGCATGGCCGCCGGACCGGTATAGACGCCGCCGGCGGTGATGGTGCCGTTGGACGCGCCACCGACCACCGACCAGGTGACCGCCTTGTTGGCATTGCCCGCAACGGTGGCGGTGAAGGTCTGGGAGTTACCCAACTGGACCGACGCCGAGGTCGGAGCAACCGTCACCGTGATTGTCACGGCGGTCACGGTCGCGGAGATGGTGTTGCCGGTGACCGCGCCCAGCCCAGGCTGGCGCACGGCGAAGTTGATCGCGCCCGGGGCGGCGGCCACGCCCGTGGCGGTCACCTTCGTCTTCGAGAAATAGGTCGTCGGCAGGTCCACACCGTTGGCCTGCACCACCGAATCGGGCGCATAACCGCTGCCATTGAAACTCACCGAGTAGTTGCCCACCTGCAGGCTCGCCGGCGCAACGCTCCAGGTCCACGGATAGGGCCGCGTGACCGTCAGCGTGGTGGTCTTGAAGGAGGTCGGGAACGCCGTGCTCTGGGCCTTGATGGTCAGCACGTTGTTTGTCGGGGCGACGGCGGGGGCCTGATAGAGGCCGGCGGGCGTGATCGTGCCCGTCGTGGAGTCGCCACCGATCTTGCCGTTCACCGACCAGGTGATCGTGTTGGGGCTGATCGGCACGTAGGCCCCGAACTGCGTCGTGGCGCTGAGTTCGACCGAACTGTTCGCCGGCCAGACGTCAATCGCGCCGGCCACCTGGGCCTGGGTCAGGCCCAGGGTCAGCACGGAGAGCAGCGCGGCGAGCCACGTCGCCGCAGTCAGCACCATTTTGGAAATCGGGCGCGATGGATATGTCGTCATAGGTCTGGAATGCTGCCGGCACCTTGGGGCCAGCGACACCTCGCCCTGGGGCGGAGTCGCTCGATGGCCATTTGACCGGCATTATTATTGTTCTTAACCCCCTATTGCCGGAAATGGGGCGGCGAAATTACACGCAACTTTTGGCCCATTTACGGCTCGGGATTTTTCCGCTCACGGACTGCGGATTGATGGGTGTGATCCTTCCACCCGGCGGCGTTTTCTGGCAATTCGCCGAAGGGCGTAAGGAGCGCCCAGCCATCCCTACGCCGGCACCACTGGGCGGAAAGACTCAAGAGATCCGACGGCCGATGAGGCAGACCCAAAGTGAGCTTACCCCTCATCCCACACCTATCCATGAACCTCACCTCATCTACCGAGCCGCAGCGCTGAAAGCGCGGTCAAGGAATGGCTGGGGTGGAGCGAACACCGCGAGCGAAGCCCCAGGGACAGTCTCTTCAGAGGAGCCTGAGGGCTGAAGGCCCGACTCCATGGCTCCGCGGCTCTGGGACGCGCTTACAGCGCTCGATTGCTTTAGCTCAGCGGACCTGGGGCTGGGCTCGCACGGCTCGCTTCGCCCCAGGCATTCCTCGGACGGGCTTTCAGCCCTGCCAATCAGGGCCTGCCATTATCTCTGAATTGCCCCCAGCGATCGCAAAATCTCACCACGCAACGCGCTTCGGCCTTCCGTCGGTCGAATTCGTCGCTAGGCTCTGCGTCCATCAGCCCCATGCAAGTCCGTCACCATCTCACGCTCGCGCTCATTGCGCCGTTCGCCCTCGGCCTTTCCCTGCTGGCGGAGGACGAGTTCGACCTCAACATCCGCACCACGCCGCCACTCTCCACGGCGGAGCAGCGGGCCAAGTTCACGCTGCCGCCCGGCTTCGAGATCCAGCTCGTCGGCTCGGAGCCGGACATCAACAAGCCGATGAACCTGCAGTTCGACGCGACGGGCCGGCTCTGGGTCACCACGAGCGTGGAGTATCCCTTCCCCGCGAAGGACCGGCCCGGCCGTGACCGGCTGATGATTTTCGAGGATTTCGGCCCGGATGGACACGCCCGCAAGGTCACCCAGTTTGCGGACGGCCTGAACGTTCCCATCGGCGTGTATCCCTTCCGGACCGATGACCGCCACTGGAAGGCCATCGTCTGGAGCATTCCCTACATCTGGCTGCTGGAGGACACCGACGGCGACGGCAAGGCGGACAAGCGCACGCAGCTTTTCGGCCCGTTTGACGTGAGCCGCGACACGCACGGGATGCAGGCGAGCTTCCGGCGCGGCTTCGACGGCTGGCTGTACGCGACGCACGGCTTCAACAACGACTCGCACGTCACCGCGCCCGACGGCAGCCATGTGGATCTCAACTCCGGCAACACCTACCGGATGCGGATGGACGGCTCGCATATCGAGCAGCACACGCACGGGCAGGTGAACCCCTTCGGCCTTGCGTGGGACGCGCGCGGCAACCTCTATTCCAGCGACTGCCACAGCGGGCCGATCTACCAGCTCATCGACGGCGGCTACTATCCGAGCTTCGGCAAGCCGCACGACGGCCTCGGCTACGCGCCGACCCTGATGGAGCACCTGCACGGCAGCACCGCGATCGACGGCGCGGTCTATTACAGCGACAACCTCTGGCCGGCGGAATATCAGGACAATTTCTTCCTCGGCAACGTGATGACGAGCCGCATCAACCGCGACCGTTTTGTCTTCCAAGGCTCCACCCCGAAGGCCATCGAGCAGCCTGACTTCATGTCCACCACGGACCCGTGGTTCCGTCCGGTCGACAACCAGCTCGGGCCCGACGGCGCGTTTTACATCGCCGACTTCTACAACCGCATCATCGGCCACTACGAGGTGCCGCTGACGCATCCCGGCCGCGACCACGATCACGGCCGCATCTGGCGCGTCGTGTACAAGGGCACGGACGGCCAGGCGAAGCTGCATCCGGTCGCGCTTCAGCAGGGTCTCGACGGACTGATTGCCGAGCTCGGCTCGCCGAACCTCACGCGCCGGATCCTGGCGATGAACGAGATTCACGACCGGTTTGGCAAACCGGCGCTGGGCAGAATTGAAAGCCTGCTGGGAACGACCAAGAATCCGTTCCAGACGGTTCACGCCCTTTGGCTGGTGCACCGGCTGGGCGGCGACGAACGGAAGATCAGCGCGGCCCTCGGCCATCCGGATGCACTCGTGCGAACCCACGCGCTCCGCATCTTTCGGGAGCGGACGGCTTGGGATGACCGTGTTGCCGGAACGACCAGGAAGCTGCTGCTCACTGATCCGGACGCCCTCGTCCGGCGCTGCGCCGCCGAAGCGCTCGGCGCACACGCCGTATTTGGCAATTTGCGCCCGCTGCTGGATCTCCGCGCCAAGGTTTCCACCGACGACACCCACCTGCTCTACGTCGTGCGCAAGGTCATCCGCGACCACCTCAACCACGCCGACATCTTCCAGCAGGTCGTGGCGAAAAACGACTGGTCCGACACGGATCGCGCCGCGCTGTCCGATGTGGCCGCCGCCGTGGATTCGGCCCCGGCCGCCACGTTTTTGCTGGGCGAAATCGAGCGCGCGAAATCCGGCGACGCGAACGCCGACATGCTGAAGCACATCGCCCGCTATGCGCCCGAGACCGAGCTGCCGCGCCTCGCGGCCTTGGTGCGGGCGCGGTTTGCCACGCAGCCCGACTTCCAGCTCGTGCTCTTCAAGTCGGTGGATCAGGGGTTGAGCCAGCGGGGCATCGCCCTGCCCGCCGCCCTCCGGGAATGGGGCGCGGAACTTGCCGGCAAACTCCTGAGCACCGACGCCACGGCCGCCGGCGGCTGGGCCAACACGCCGCTCGAAGGCGCACCGACCGAAAATCCGTGGAATTTCCAAGAACGCAGCCGTTCTGACGGCCAGAAGTTCCAGGTGCTCTCCAGCATCGTCCGCGGCGAGCCTCTCACCGGCACGCTGCGGTCGCCGGAGTTCACGGCGGGCGGTTCGTTCAGCTTCTGGTTCTGCGGTCACGACGGACCTCCCGATAAGCCGGTGCAGAAGAAAAACGTCGTTCGCCTCCGCGATGCGCAGACCGACGCCGTGCTCTTCGAGGCCTGGCCGCCGCGCAATGACGTCGCCCAGAAGGTCATCTGGGACACCAGCGGCTCCGCCGGCAAACGCGTTTATCTCGAAGCCACCGATGCCGACACCGGCGCGGCCTACGCCTGGATCGCTCTCGGGGCTTTTGAAGGCGGCCTGACCATGCCCACCGTCTCGCCGCGCGGCCTGGCGGAACGCGCCGCCGGAGCGGCCGATCTCGCGGGCCGACTGGGCCTCAAGGACGTGGCCCCGCGCCTGCGGGACGTCGCGCTGCATCGCGGTGATCCCGAGGTGCGCGCCGCGGCTGCGAAGTCGTTCGCCACGCTCGCTCCGGACCAGGCCACCGCCGCCTTCGCGCCCGTGCTGGCCGATGGCAGCCAGCCCATCGTCGTGCGCGAACGGATTGGTACGACCTTGGCGGAGCTGAATTCCGAACCGGCCCGCGCCGCCGTCATCACGGCGATGAAGGCCGCGCCGAACCGTTTGCAGGCGCGCTGGGCCACCGCGCTCACCGGCAGCAAGGAAGGCGCAGAGGCCTTGCTGGTGTCAGTCGAACAGGGCGCGGTGTCACCGCGGTTGCTCCAGTCCGTGGGCATGAAGAACCGGTTGCAGGCGGTGAAGCCGAACGACTGGGAAGCGCGCCTGACGAAACTCACGAAGGACCTTCCCCCCGGTGACGAGGCCCGCGACCGGCTCATCGCGGAACGGCGGGCCGCCTACACCGGTGCCAATGCCAACCCCGCCGAGGGCGAGCGCGTGTTCACCCAGAACTGCGCCGTTTGCCATCAGATCGAAGGCAAGGGCGGACTGGTCGGCCCGCAGCTCACGGGCATCGGCAATCGCGGCCTCGATCGGCTCTGCGAGGACGTGCTCGACCCCAACCGCAACGTGGACCGCGCCTTCCGCCAGACCATCGTGAGCCTCAAGGATGGCGACGTGGTCAGTGGCCTCTTCCGCCGTGAGGATGGTGACCTGCTCGTCTTCGCCGACTCCACCGGCAAAGAATTCTCCGTGAAGAAGGCCAACGTGACCGAACGTAAGGAAAGCGAGCAGTCCCTGATGCCGGAAAACTTCAGCGAGACCATTCCGCCAGCGCAGTTTAACCAGTTGCTGGCCTTCCTGCTCTCGCAGCGCGCCGGGAAGTGATCTCGCAACCGCTCCGGGCACGCGGTGTTCACACCGCGTGCCTCCGGCCTCAGGTTCAGTCCCCCGAAACTCAGGCCTTGCCCGCGACCAGCTTTTCCCATTCCTCCGGCTTGAAGCCGATAGTGCCGCCGGTCGGGGTCAGCACGAAGGGGCGTTTCACGAGATTTCCGTTCTGGGCGAGCAGGTCGAGCGCGGCCGCCTCGGTGAGCGTGGGGAGCTTCGCGCCGAGACCGAGCGCCCGGTAATCCTGCCCGGAGGTGTTGAACAACTTGCGCACCACGCCCGCCTGCAGGGCCAGCATCCGCTTCAGCTCGGCGCGGGTCGGCGGCTGCTCGCGGATGGGGATCACCTCGGGGCTGATGCCGTGTTCCTTGAGGAATTTCAGGGCGTTCCGGCAGGTGTCGCACCCGGCGTAGGCGTAAACTTTGAACACGTGCGGAAAGTAGCGAAAACGGGGCACGCCGGCGACTTTCAACCCGGTGAAATCGGGGCCGGAGAATGACGGAACCGGTGGGGCACGCCGCAACCGACCCTGATGGGGCCAGTAAAATAACTTGTTACTGGCGGCCAGACAGGCATTGTGCCCCCGCTAACCGTCAGACGGCATGCGCTTCGGTACTTGGTGGATCTTCAGTTGAACCCGTTTCAGTGATGATTTGAAACCCGACAGTCGGGAACAGTTCGAGACTAGCAGCAGGCCGGCAGTACAAAGCAAACATCACTATGGGTACCAAATTGTTCGTCGGAAACCTTTCCTTCAACACCACACAGAACCAGCTCCAGGACGCCTTTTCCCAACACGGCATTGTCGTCGAAGTGGCGCTGATGCTCGACCGCGAGACCGGTCGTTCCCGCGGCTTCGCCTTCGTCACCATGGACACCCCCGAGGCTGCCCAGGCGGCGATCGCGGCCATGAGCGGCGCGCAGCTCGACGGCCGTGCCCTCACGGTCAATGAGGCTCGTCCGAAGGAAGAGCGTCCCCGCACCGGCGGCTTCGGCGGTGGCGGCGGCGGCGGCTTCAGCGGCGGCCGTGGCGGCAGCGGCGGCGGTGGCCGTGGCGGCGACCGTGGCAGCCGTGGCGGCTACGGTGGCGGCGGCGGCGGCGGCCGTTACTAAGATTGGGCTTCACGCCTAATTACGATTTCAATGCGGAGGTGGGTTCGCCCACCTCCGCTTTTTTTTGTGCCCTGATTCTGTGAGGCTGGGCGATTCATCGGTGGGTTGCCCACTGGGTTTGGGCGTCTGAAAGTAGCGCAGATTTGCAATCTGCCGTATCGCGGGTTTGCAACCCGCATCGGCACCAGGGTTTCCGGGCGCATCCGAGCATTCCACCCCGTGCAGCTTGAAAAGCTGCGGTACAGCAGGTTGCAAACCTGCGCTACACCCGCGCCGCGCTTCTCCCTTCGAGGAGATCGTTGGCGATTCTTTGATGGGTCCAGCCACCTGTTTCCAGCATTCTGGTCGCCATGAAGCGTGCCTTCGTGTGGTCACTCCTCCTCTGGGCGGTCGTCACCCGTCTCTCCGGCGAATCGCCTCTGCCCGCCCTGCCCGACGGCCTTTACGCCGAAGTCACCACGCCGCGCGGAGTCGTGATCGGTGAGCTGCATTACCAGAAGGCTCCGCTTACCGTCGCCAACTTCGTCGGGCTCGCCGAAGGCACACTCGGACCCCAACCACGCAAGCCGTTCTTTGACGGGCTGACCTTTCATCGAGTCGTGCCCGATTTTGTCGCGCAGGGCGGCGACCCGACCGGCACGGGCGATGGCGGACCGGGCTACTCCTTCCCTGACGAATTTGTGCCCGGCCTGCGCCATGATTCCGCCGGTGTCATGCAGATGGCGAACGACGGTCCGGACACCAACGGCTCACAATGGTGCTTCATGCTGCGGGAGATGCCCCGGCTGAACTACCTCCACAGCGTCTTCGGGCACGTGGTACGCGGTCTGGAGGTGCTGCCACAGATCCGCCAAGGCGACACGATGCATGTGAAGATCCTCCGTATCGGCGCGGCGGCCAAAGCGTTTAAGGCGGATGAGAAGACCTTTGCGAAACTCTCCGCGAAGGCGAAACGCTATGCCGGCCAGGCCGAACCGGGCCCCAAGGCGCACTTCGATGATCCGGACAAGCTGCTGCCGAGCGATCCGGCCCGGTCGAAGCATTTCAACTTCAAGCTCGCAAACTTCGAGCGCGCGACCGGCGGGAAAATCTATGCGCGCGTGCTCGCGCACGCACCCGCCGGTCTCGTGGGCAACCAGCTTGGCCGCTACCTGAAGGAGCAGGCGCAACTGCTGGGCGTCGGGAAGGAAGGAGCGCTGGCGATCTATTTTAACGATCTCAAGGAGTGGCGGCTCTGGGTAGGCGACGCCTGGCTGCCGACCTTCGAAAAGGGTTCTGTGGCAGCCGATGGTTCGGTCAAACAGTTGGAGCTGCACGAGGCCAAGCAGGCCTTTTTCGCCGAGGTGCGGGCCAAGGCCGACGACGCCATTGCCTACGCCGTCCAACACGCACCGGCCGACAAGCCCGTGCCGGAAAACCAGTGGCTCAAGCTGTGGACCGACGCGATCCTCGACGGGCTGATTTTCAAGTTCGAACCGTGACGGGTCAGAACAGCACCGACTCGATAAACGAGGCCAGCGGTTCGGGATGCTGGCGGTTCTTGCGGACCACGACCGCGAGCTCGCGCGTGAAGCACGGTCGGAGGGTGATGCGGCGGATTTTTCTCCGTTCGCCATAGAGCGCGAGGACACGGTGCGGGACAAGACTCACTCCCAGGCCGAGCGCGACGAGGTTTACGATCACGTCGAAGCTGTCCAATTCCATGGCGGGTTCGATGGGCCAGTCCTGGCCGGCAAGCCAGTGCCGGAGCGCTCGGCCGGTCTCTCCCTGCGGATCGATCAGCAGCCAGCGTTCTCCGGCCAGCAGTTTGCGGAGGGTGCGGACACTGGCGGAAGCCAGGTCGCGCGGGAGTTTTGAGTCGGGAGGCACCACCAGCGTGAACTCGTCGTCGAACCGGTGAGTAACAGCCAGCGCACCGGACATACGGCGAGGGGGAGACAGCAGGCCGGCATCCAGTGTCCGGGCCTCGACCGCTTCCAAAATCTCCCGGCTGGTGAGCTGGACAACCTGCAACTGAACTGCCGGCTGCCGCTTGCGAAACGCGAAGAAAAAGCCCGGGTAATAGGCCAGGCCGATGCTCCGGGCCACCCCGATCCGCAGGGTCTGCGGGACCAGATGAAACTCCTCGCGGAGCTGCTTCAGCGTGGCCTCGGTCGCGGCAAGGATGGGCGTGGATTTCTCGTAAAGCAGCCTGCCCGCAGAACTGAGGTTTACCTGCCGCGTCGTCCGCTCGAACAGGGCGACGCCCAGTTGCTCCTCCATACCCCGGATCTGTCGGGTGATGGCGCTCTGGCCCAGACCCGCCTTCTGTCCGGCTTTGGTGAAGCTGCCCAGCTCGGCCACGAGGCGGAACAGGCTCAGTTCGTAGAGGTCGAACGGAGCTCTGGTCAGGAATTCATTCATGCCGATTCTGAATCAGTCTGAACAGACTAATGCATTTCACGCAATGCTCATGTGCCCGCACTGTTTCCCAGTCAGGCCGAGGGTTCGTGGCTGTTCGGGAGAACGGCTGTCCTTCTGGCCGCCAACAAACTCAGTGAAAGAAATTACCATGGCAACACCCAGTTTGCGGCTTCCGGAAAACGTGCCGGGACCGTTCTACGTCACCAGTGAGTGCATCGATTGCGACATGTGCCGGGAATTCGCCCCGACCGTTTTCCGTCGTGACGCCGACCTCAGTTCGAGCGTCGTCTTCCATCAGCCCGAAACCGAAGCGGAACGCGCCCAAGCTTTGGAAGGCATGCAGGGCTGTCCCGTGGAGGCGATTGGACTGGCTGAGGACTGAGCGGATTCGCCCAGCCGTTCCGGCTCACGGCTTCGTCGGCGGCGGGAGCAGTCCCTGATGTCGCAGCCATCGGGCGCAGGCTTCCGTCCAGGTGGAGCAGGGCTGGTCGCTTGGCCGGACGCCAAAATCATGCGTGGCTCCGGCGTAGATGTGCAGTTCGGACGGCACGCCTGCCCGTTGCAACGCGAGGTACATCAGCACGCTGTTTTCCGGGCTGCTGACGATGTCCGCGCCACCATGCACCAGGAATACCGGCGGCGTGTTGATGGGTACGCGGATGCCGGCGGCGAGTTCCGGTTTGTCGAGGTTCCTGAGGTAGCCCGGATAGACCGAGATCGCGAAGTCGGGCCGGCTGCTGAGCTGGTCCACGGCATCCAGCGCCGCGTAACTGCTCTGGTCAAAACGCGTGGCGGTCGCGATGGCCAGATGTCCGCCCGCCGAAAAGCCCACAATGCCGATGCGCTGGGGATGCAAGCCCCATTCGGCGGCGTGACTGCGGAGCAGGCGGATCGCGCGCTGGGCATCCTGCACGGGGCGCTTCGCCGGTTCGCGCTCAGCCTCACCGGGCCGGCGCGGTACGCGGTACTTCAGGATGACGCCGGTCATCCCAAGAGAGTTAGCCCAGTCGGCCACTTCCTCGCCTTCCAGCTGCCAGTAGAGATCCCAGTAGCCGCCGCCGGGACAGATGAGCAGCGCGGTGCCCGTATCCTTTTCCTTCACGGGCCGGCGGATGGTAATCGTCGGCTGCGTGACGCCGGTAATGAGACGCGTCGGCTCGGTGACCTCATGCCGTTTGCGGTCGGTCTTCGGCGACATGCGGACCCTTTCGGGACCGATGTTGCCGGGCTCATCGGGAGCCGTGGCCGGCCAAAGCCCGACCACCTGCGGAACGTCCGCGCCGGCTGCCCGCCAAAGCACGCACATGCAGAGAAGCAATGAAGCCGTCGTGGCGAATGTCGCACTCATGGACGTTAGCGGGGTAAAGCCGATAGGAAATGCGGGAAGCTGATGCGCACGACCTTACTTTTTCTCCAAAACCATTGCGAGGGTGGCCTTGGCCAGTGCCCTGGTTCCAACGGTTGAGTTGGTGGCTTGGGCCAGACTGCTCAGGAGCCTGACGCAATCCTCACGCTTTCCGATGGAGTCCAGCGTGGTGGCCCGATTGAGTGTGAGCAGGCCTTCGGTTTCGGCATCCGGGCTCAAGCCCAGGCCGTGCTCCAAATCGGCCAGCCGCTTTTCGGGCGTTTCCTGCAACAGGGCCGATTCCTTCCAGGCCGGCGCGAAGGTGGGAGCGCGCTTCAGCAGGTCCTCCACGATTTGTCGCTTCTCCGCGTCGGACTTCGCCCACTCGATCTGGAGATAGGTCTGGTAGATGCCCTTCGGGAAAGTGCCGGCCTGCTCCCGTGTGAGCGACCAGATGGCCGTTTTGGTGGTGAAAAATCCTTCGGGTGCCAGCCGGTCCACGCCCCGGTAGCTGGCCAATGCACCTTCAGGATCGCCGCTAAGGAGCTGCGTGTAGGCCTTGTCGTAGAGCGGATACGGCCACGTCGGCGCCAGGGCGGAAGCCCGGTCGAGGAGTTCGATGGCCTGTTTGAGGTCGCCCCGTTCGCCCAGGGTCCGGGCCCTTTCGTGCAGGGCCTTGGCCTCGGGCGGGATGCCCGGGGAAACGGGAGCCTGCCATTCCGAGGTTCCGGGTGCGTCATTCGCCGCCAGGTTCCGGCCCTCGGTTTTCTGCCGGCAACCCGCAAGGCCCACCAGAGCCGTCAGCAAGAGAAACGGAAGAATGGCGAAATCCCAATGCCGAAACCTGCGTGCGAGGTTCATTCCGGATTTTCCAGCAGCTCTTTCAGCCGTATGGCCAAGGCCTGGGGCAGGCGCTCACACCACGAAGCATCCAGCAGGCCCAGCTCAATCAGGTCGCGAAGATGCGTCCGATCCTTGTCGCGGAAGCCGACCAGCTTCATCCGCACGAGGGCCGGTAGGGTTACGAGCCGGAACTGGTCACCGGCTTCCGACTCGGTCACATCGGGAGTGGCCAGCAGATTGTCGGCCCGCACTTTCTCTCCAGCCGGAACAATGTGGAGGGCGTCGCGGACGCTGGCCTCGGGACCATCCAGAAACGCCTCCAAGCCACCGGGCATGCCCAGTCCGGTCACGTGGCGATACGTAAAGCCCGCCTGCTCAAGCGCGCGGGTCGCCGCCGCCCAGTCGGAACGACGCAACAGAATATCGACGTCGCGGGTTGTGCGGACGGCGGCTTCATCCACCCGCGAGACATGCGCTGCGACCGCGTTGCCGCCGGCGATGGCATAGGGGATGCCGGCGGCTTCGAGCGCCCGGGCGGCACGCAACAGACGTTCGCGAACCTTTTCCACGGCGCGGATCATCCGCGTCCATGAAACCGGAGCAAGCTCGGCGGCGTTCGCTGTCACGGCTCCAAACTGGCACACCGTCGCGGGAAAGTCAGCCCGCACATTTAGCCCGGATGACTGCCGGCTCAGATCGCGAAGTCGTTGTACTCGGGCTTCACCGGCTCCAGCGGGGGTTGAAGCATGCCGGCACCGACGGTGGCGTTGGTGCCCTGCTCGATGAGGATGAACGAGCCGGTCAGCCGGTTCGTCGCGTACCCGTCGAAAACCAGCGGCTTGGAGACCTTCAGGCGGATCTCGCCGATATCGTTCATCGTCAGTTCGGCCGGCTCGGGCTGCGGCTCGTAGGTGTGGATGTCGATGCGGTTTTCCAGCGAGGTCACCACGGCCTGCACGGTCTGGGTGGTGTGCTTGAGGAAATACTTCTTCCCCCGCTGGAGCGGGCGCGGGTGCATCCAGGCGATGCGGGCGTGCAGCTCGGTGTTCGCGCCGGGCATGGAATCGAGGCCGACGACCATGTCGCCCCGGCTGATGTCGAGATCATGCTCCAGCACGAGCGTGACGGACTGCGGGCAGAAGGCCTCCTGGAGCGGGCCGCTGTAGGTCCAGATCTCCTTCACGGTGCTCTTCAGGCCGCTGGGCAGCACCATGACCTTCTGGCCGAGCTTCACCGTGCCGCCGGCGATCTGGCCGCTCAGGCCGCGGAAGTCGTGCAGTTTCGGATCGCGCGGGTTGTTGGGCCGGTTCACCCACTGCACCGGGAAGCGGAAGCCCTGCAGGTTCCAGTCGCTGGCGATGTGCACATCCTCCAGGTGGCCGAGCAGGGTCGGGCCGACGTACCAGGGCGTGTGCTTCGAGGCATCGACGACGTTGTCGCCGTTGAGCGCGCTCATCGGAATGAATTTTACATCCTTCATGTCGAGGCGCGGCAGGAAGGACTCGAAGTTGTCGCGGATCTCGAGGAACCGCTCCTTGCTCCAGTCCACTAGGTCCATCTTGTTCACCGCGATGACGAGGTGCGGGATGCGCAGCAGCGAGGCGATGTAGGTATGCCGGCGCGACTGCTCGATGACGCCCTGGCGCGCATCGACGAGCACGATGGAGAGGTTTGCGGTCGAGGCGCCCGTGACCATGTTGCGCGTGTACTGCACATGCCCCGGGGTATCCGCCACGATGAACTTGCGGCGCGGTGTGGCGAAGTAGCGGTAGGCCACGTCGATCGTGATGCCCTGCTCCCGCTCGGCGCGGAGGCCGTCGGTCAGGTTGGCGAGATTGATCTGGCCGCCACCGGTGATGTCGGCGGAGCGCTCCAACGCCTCCAACTGGTCCTCCATGAGGTTCTTGGAGTCATAGAGGAGCCGGCCGATGAGGGTGGATTTGCCGTCGTCCACACTGCCGCAGGTGTTGAAGCGGAGCAGTTCGATGGGATGGGTGGCGGAAGACATGCGGAGCAGATGGGAGATGGAAGATGGGAGATGGGAGTTAGGCGGATGCAGTTCGCAGCCGGGTGGAGCGGATGAGGCCTGAGATCAGGCGGCCAGTTTGGCTGACCAACGACAGCAACTGTTGCTGCTCAGTTGCTGAAATATAGCCGGCATCGAGCATTACATAAGAAAGGGAGCGAACTTCGCCGCAGGAGGCGCGGACTATGTTGTAGAACTGAAGCTTTTCCAATGCATGAACGCGTTCGAAGCCTTCGGCAACATTGGTCATGGCGGACACGGCAGCGCGTTGTGCCTGATCTCTCAGGCCAAATTCCTTGGCCGCGAGTGGGCGACGAAAGCACTCGTAAACAAGGCGCACCAATTCCCTGGCGACCTTCCAGGCCTCCAGTTCCTCAAACGCGTTGATCTTCGCAGCCATCTCCCAACTCCCATCTCCTATCTGCTCAGAAATATCCCGCCTTCTTGCGGTCTTCCATCGCGGCTTCGCTGGCCTTGTCGTCGGCGCGGGTGCCGCGCTCGGTCACGCGGGCGGCGGCGATCTCATCAATGATGCCATCCACGCTGAAGACTTTGGATTCAATCATGCCGGTGCTGATCATGTCGGCGATGGTGCGCACGCGTACGACCAGCTTCATGATGACTTCGCTTGGTTTGGGTCGCGCACCGGCAAACGGATCGGGTTTTGTCAGATCGGTGTGGGGCGGCGGAACGGGCAGCCATTGGCCACCTCGGCGGAAGCAGTCGCGTTCATGGCTGAAATAGATGTTCGGCACCTCCAGCTTTTCCTGCCGGATGTATTCCCATACGTCCATCTCGGTCCAGTTGGAGAGAGGAAAGACGCGCATGTTTTCGCCGGCATTGAGGCGGGCGTTGTACACGTTCCAGATCTCGGGCCGCTGGCTCTTCGGGTCCCATTGGCCGAAGCCGTCGCGGAAGCTGAAAAAGCGTTCTTTGGCGCGGGCCTTCTCCTCGTCGCGCCGCGCGCCACCGATGGCGCAGTCGAAGCGGAATTCTTCAATGGCACCAAGCAGCACGGGAATCTGCAGCTTGTTGCGGCTGATCTCGCCGGGCGCAACCATCGCCGTGCCGTTGGCGATGGCCTGGTCCACGGTGCGGACGATGAGCTTCGCGCCCAATTCCTTTGCCCGGCGGTCGCGGAACTCGATCAGTTCCGGGAACTCGTGGCCCGTCTCGACGTTCAAGAACGGCATCGGTAGGTCCGAAGGGCGGAAGGCCTTCTCGGCGAGCCGGAGCAGACAGATGGAGTCCTTGCCGCCGGAGAAGAGGAGCACGGGCCGCTCAAACTCCGCCGCCACCTCACGCATGATGTGGATGGCTTCGGTCTCCAAATATTGAAGATGATCCAGTTGGTAAGAGGACATGGAAAGAAAATGGGAGTTGGCAGTTGGAAGTTGGCGGCCAAAGTGCCCCATTTCCCAACTGCGATCTGCTAACTGCTCTTGCCGCCGACCGCCTTCCCACCCCAGGCCGCGTGCAGACCGCACTCGCGCTTCTCGTCGGCCTTGGCGGGGTCGAAATAATCCCACTCGTTCGGGAGGTTGTGCTGGGCGAGGTAGGCTTCCATCTCGGCGTCGCTCCAGTGGAAGACGGGGCTGACCTTCAGGGAGCCGAAATTGCCGTCGTGCGACACGATATCGAGCCCGGCGCGGTTCGGGTTCTGCACCTTGCGGAGCGCGGTGAGCCAGACGGTCGGCGCGAGTTCGCGCATGCCGCGCTGGAAGGGCTCCAGCTTCATGGTCGTGCTGAAGGCCTTGATGAGTTCCTCGTTCTCGGGCGTCGGCTCGGGCATGCCGCCGAAGACGGCGTCGTAGTGCGCGGCGGTGAGCTTCGGCACGAAGGCCCGGATATTCAGCTTGAGCTGCGCCTTCAACGCCTCGGCGTGCTTGTAGGTGGCAGGACGATTATAGCCGTGATCCACCCACAGCACCTGGATGTCGGGCTGCACCTCCGTGACCAGGCGCAGGAGCACGGCCTCGTACGGCCGGAAGTTGGTGGACACGATGGCGCGACCGCCGGCCTGGGCGATGGCCCATCGGACGACTTCGAGGGCGGATTTGCCGTGCAGGTCGGAATTCGCCAGGGCGATTTGTTCAGGAGTCATGGGAATCAGCAGCTAAATGGGAAAATCCGCGTGGGGCGCAATAAGCCCCACGCGGAAGAATTAATGGGATCAGTTGGCCGCGGCCGTTTCCTTCCAAACCGCCCGCTCGACCCAGTCGCCGAAGCGCTCGGCACCGACGCGTTCCTGGGCGTAGCGTGTCAGGAGCGGGCGCAGCTCGTTGATGATCTCGGGATCCTTGACGACGTCCTTGTAGAGCCGGTTGAGGCGCGTGCAGGCCTCGTTGCCGCCGAGGTAGAGCTGGTAGCGGCCGGGGCCTTTGCCCACGAAGCCGATCTCCGCCATGTACGGACGGGCGCAGCCGTTCGGGCAGCCGGTCATGCGGATGATGATCTCCTGTTCCGACAGGCCGACCTCGGCCAGCAGGCCCTCGATGTTCGTCATCAGCGCCGGCAGGTAGCGTTCGCTCTCGGCGAGGCCGAGGCCGCAGGTGGGCATGGACGGGCAGGCCATCGAGGCCCGGCGGATGGCCGTGGTCTGGTTGGCGACCGGGATGCCGTGATCCGCGAGCACCTGTGTGACGGCGGCCTGATCGGCGGCAGCAATGTTCGCGAGAATCACATTCTGCGACGGCGTCAGGCGGAACTCGGGGTTGAACTGCTCCGCGATCTTCACCAGCGCGGTCTTCAGGCGGTAGCCGTCCTTGTCCTTGATGCGGCCGGCCTCGACATACAGACCGAGGAACTTCGTGCCGTCGGCGGCCGTGTCCCAGCCGAAGTGGTCGCCCTGCTTCTCGAACTTGAAGGGCTTCGCGTCGGGCAGCTTGCAGCCGAGGCGCGTTTCGAGCTCCTCGCGGAACCAGGCGGCGCCCTTTTCCTCGAGCACGTACTTAAGGCGGGCATGCTTGCGGTTGGTGCGGTCGCCGAAGTCGCGGTGGATCTTCAGCACGTTCTGCGAAACTTCGATCAGCTGCTCCGGCGTGATGAACCCGATGACATCGGCGATGCGCGGATATGTCTCCTCGTTGCCGTGGCTGCGGCCGAGGCCGCCGCCGACGGTGAGGTTGTAGCCGATGAGCTTCCCGGCCTCCTCGATGGCGATGTAGCCGAGGCAGTTCGTGAGGATATCCACGTCGTTCGTCGGCTGGATGGCGAAAGCCGTCTTGAACTTCCGCGGCAGATAGGTCTGGCCATAGAGCGGGTCCACGAAGTCCTTGTTCTCCGGCGCGCTGAGGTCGAGTTGCACGCCTTCGACCCAGATGGAGTGGTACGCCTTGGTCTTCGGCGCGAGGGCGAGCGAGACGCGGCTCGCGTCGGCAAGCACCTGCGCCTGCAAGCCATTACGGGCCGGCGCGGGCGGGGCCATCACGTTGCGGTTCACGTCGCCGCAGGCCGCGATGGTGTCCATCATGGCCTCATTGAGCTGCTTCATGAGCGGCCCAAGTCCCGACTTTACGACGCCGTGGAACTGGAAGCTCTGGCGCGAGGTGATGCGCAGCGTCTGGTTGCCGTAGTTTGTCGCCAGCCGGTCATAGACCAAGTACTGCCGCGAACTGAGCACGCCGCCGGGGATGCGCCCGCGGATCATCCAGATGTAGTGCTTCCCCGTCTTGCGCAGGTCCCGGTCGTCCTGCTGGTAGATCCCGTGGAATTTCATGAACTGCTCGTCATCCGCCGAAAAGCAGAGGGCGCTCGGGTCGTTCAGGGTCGCGGCAAGGTTGCCAGCGAGGGTCGGGATGGCGGTCTTCAGCTCTTCGTTGCGGGAGGGCTTGGCGCCGGGCGGGGCAATGGATACTGGAGCAGTCGCAGACATAATCATTAGCGTGTCACAAAGGATGAGTATCTTAACTCACAACGGAGGCCGGTCAATGGCATTTCTGGCGTTCACTCACCCGAGAACGGTAAGCAAATCGCAGCCGTGGAAAAATGAAACAGCCAAGTTTTGCCGATTGAAGGGAGCCCGGTGGGGTGAGCGTCCCCGCGAGCCGAGGCGATCTGAGGCCAGGCGGGTCCAGCTCGCCCCACCAAGTTTCTTTCGTTCGCCAGGCCCGGACCCGACCGTCAGACCGCCGGCTGCTTCGCCCGGCGACGGCGCTCCAACAGGGTCAGCACGGCGGGCAAAAACGTAAGGCCGGCAATCATGCACGCGGCGGTGCCGGTGGCCATGATGTACCCGAGGCTGCGAATGCCCCGGTGATCCGCCACGATCAGGCTGCCAAAGCCCGCTATGGTCGTCAGGGCCGATACCAGCACGGCTTTGCCCGTGCTCTTCGCGAAAATGCTGGGACTGTGCTCCTCGGCAAAGCGGTTGAGGATGTGGATGCCGTTCGTCACCCCGATGCCGATGACGAGCGGCAGCATCATGATGTTAGCCGGGTTGAAGGGGACGCCCGCCCAGCCCATCATGCCAATCACCCAGACCGTGCCGATGAGCACCGGCAGGAGCGACAGCACCACGCTGTCCAGCCGGCGGAAATGGATGAAAACCAGCAGCACGATCGCCGCGAGCGCCCACCACGCGGCCTTCACGTAGGAATTTTTCAGCAGCTCCGTGTAGTAGTAGAGCTGGACCGGCGTACCCGTCGCCTTCGGGGCCACGCTCTGAAGTTCCTTCACAAACTCCTCCTGCGGCGCGCGCTCCCAGACATCGGCCTTGGGATACACTTGGATCAGATGCTGGCCGGTGACGCCGATGAAGCGGTTGCTCAGGGCCGTGGGCAGATCCTGGGGGCGGAGCCCACCCGAGGCATCCTGGTGCTGCAGCGTGGAAAAGGTGTCGTGAATGTCGTTGAACAGGGCCTGCTGGAAGCTGGCAAGCCGGCGGGCATTCTCCGCCTCCTCGGGGGCCTCACCATGGAACATGGCCACCCGGAAATCACCGATCGCGTCGATCAGCGACTTGAGATTCGCCAGCAGTTCCTTCTCGTCGGTCTTGGCCACTTCATCCACGGCCAGGCGGAGATAGCCCTGGAGCGACCAGAGCGTCTGGCTCAGATCGGCAAGGTTGATCGCATTGGTGGCATCGGGCGGGGCGAACTGGACCGCGCCGGCGGTCTCGCCAATGGAACGGATCAGCGCGAGCTTGGATTCGGGCTTCTCCGCAAGATACCGCGCCATCGAGTCGGTGGAGGCGACCGAGGGCAGCTTCTGCAGCTTCGCCTCGAGCGCGACCGCCTCGTCTAGGTTGGTGGCAACCACCGCGCCGTAGACCACGGATTTCTCGGCGGACTGGATCAGCTTGTGCTCGAAGACCACCGCCGGCAGGCCTTCGCTCTGCATGTTGAGCAGGTTGTAGTCGAAGAAGACGCGGGGAAAGGCCGCGACGGAAACCAGGCACAGCACGCCGATCACGCCGATAACGATCCAAGGCCGGTCGAGCCACACCCGCTCCAGCCGCGCCCGGGTGTCCACCGGCTCACCGCCGGCCTCAAAGGATTCCAGCGCCTCCTCCTTCATCTCCGAGGCCCCCGCTGCCTCGTCGATGACGTTCTGCCGGCCCGGCCGGAGCAGCAGCACGGGCAGCATGGTCATCATGGGCACCAGGCAGATCAGCAGGGCGCCACCGGTGATCACGCCCATTTCCTGGATGCCCTTGAAATCGGTGAGTGCCATCGCGAAAAACGCCCCCGCCGTGGTGAACGCCCCGGTGAAAATGCCCTGCCCCGTGTTCACCATGGCCTTCTCCATCGCCACGTGCTCCGAGCGGCCATGGCGCAGCTCCTCCTCGAAACGCGTGATGAGATGGACGCCGAAATCAATCGCCAGGCCGATCAGCATCGGCACGAACGTGATCGTGAGGATGTTCAGGTGGCCGACCGTGAGCGTCGCGTAACCCATTGTGTAGCCGAGCCCGATGACGAGACAGGCCACCGCCTTCAGCGGGCGCCCGGTCTGGTTGTATCCAACCACGAAGATGATGGCCGAAAGCGCGAGTGAGATTACCGTGGCAATCGTCGAGTCCCGCTGCGACTGCTGCATCTCGTCGAACTCCAGCACCGGCTCCCCCGTCACGCCCACGTTCACGCCCTGGACCTCGTTCTTGGTGTCCGCGACGAGCTTGCGGAATTTTTCAACCGCCGCCTCGTTCAGGTCCTCGCTGCTGGCCTTAGCCGAGACGAGATAGATCCGCCCCTTGGCAAAGGTGATGTATTTGTCGCGCTCGGCCTCCTCGCCCGCGCCAAAGAGCGCATCCACGCCCGGCGACGGCGACTGGCCCGAGCGCGCCAGGCTCTGCTGGGCGCGCTTCACGATCCGCTCCAGCGCCGGCAGGGCCTTCATCAACGAATCCGTCTGCGCATTCTGCTCGCGCCCGCTGGTGCGGATCTGCGTGTTCACCTTGCCGAAGAGCGACGACAGGTTCGACGAGGAGGCAAACTGCTTCAGGAAGGGCTGATAATCGCCCAGCGCCTTTTGCAGCTCGATGAGGTTCGTCTCCGGCACGAACAGCAGCGCCTTGCGCCCCATGAGCTTCAGGTCGCCCTTGTAAAAGACGTCGGTGAACAGGTTTGTCGGCGAGACCTGGGTGGACAGCGCGTCCAGCCGGGCCCCCAGGCGCTCCACAAACTGGCGGTTCTTTTCCAGATCCTCCGACTCGATGACCGCCACCAGGTCGTCCTGTCCGGGAAACTCCTTTTTCAGTGCGAGAAAGTTGCGGTGGTACTGCTTGTCCGACCCGACCAGATTGTTCCGGTCCATGTCGAACTGGAGCCGCATGATCGTGAACCACACGCATACGCCAAAGAGCACGACCTGCGGCCACAGGAACCAGCGCGGATGGGCAAAGACCATCGCCGCCAGCCGGCGGAGCAGTCGGAGGATCAGCGTGTCGTTCGATTCGGACATTGCGGTCCTCCAAGGCTACACGGGGTCATCGAAAACACAAAGGATGGACACGGCTCTGACGCCATTTCGGTTCTCACCCCGGAAAATATGTAGGACGCTCATGCACGCGTTCGCAGCGGCTTCGCCCACGAATGCGTCCGCAGCCTGCCAACCGAGCCGACTTTGAAACCCCTGCATCAGGTTAAGAATTCCTTCGCCAGCCTTCTCGGCCTGCTGGCGCTGCTGGTTGCCGGTCCGGTCCAGGCGACCGAGTTCGGGGTGATGTGGGACTACCCGCGTACCGGAGAGCGCTGGACCGATCTCATGAGATCGTTGCGGACCAACGGCATCGAATGGGTGCGGATCGGGGCCGGAACGCCGGTGCCTCCATTCAAACCGTCCGTGTTCTGGTGGCCTGCGGCGATGCCATACGGATCCACCCCCAGCGGCCCGATGATGCGACTGAGCGACGATCTCTGGTCGGTTTACTGGCAGGGCCGCACCAACGCGCCGCCGCAGTCCGCGGACGCGACCAGCTTCGAAATTGGTAACGAGCCGGACCTGTATTTTACCTCCGACCTGCCCGACCGCATGGCCGCCACGCTGAAGGCCGCCTGGTGGGGCTTGAAACAGGGCCATCCTGAACGAGCCGTGCTGATGCCGAGCCTCGCCACCGCCCCCGGGCCCTATGCCGAACAGCTTCTGAACAACGGCATCGGCCGCTACACCGACGGATGGAACGTGCATTTCTACGGCTGGGCGCAGGATTTTGCCGGGATGATCCGGGCGCATCGGCAGTTGCTGGCCAAGTCTGGGCGGGCCGATCTCCCCCTGTGGGTCACTGAGTTCGGTTTTGCCGATCTTCCCGCCGGGAACGCGGTCAATGCAACCTTGCTGGCGCGTCAAAGGACGTTCTTTGAACGCGTGGCCGCAGAAGGGGCGGCGCTGGGGATCGCCAAACAATGGGCCTTCATGCTGCCGTCCTTCGTCGAGGCCGGACTCGACTTTGGCCTGCTCACGCCCGAGCTGGAGCCACGACCGTCGTTGCAAGGCCTGCTGGCCTGCACCCGGCTGCTGCACGGGGCGGAACCGCGCTATCGACTGGTGTTCCGAGCCACCGGCGACTGCGTGGGATATGTGTTTCGGCTGCGCGCCCAGGCTGGGGGCAAATCGCGCTACGCCACGATCCTGTTCAGCCCTTCGCGACGGGCCGATTTTTCCCTCCCAATCCGCAGGGGTGAAACTTCCGCTGTCGATGGTCCGGCGTCGTCCCTGTTCCCGCTGAAGCTGCATTTCCCGGCTGACTTGGAGCCGGTGACAATCGGACTCGGCTCCGGGCAGCAGCCATGGTCCGGCACCGACCTGGCCGTCACGGTCAGTGCCGCCACCAACCTCTTTCTGCTCACACCGGAGCGCCGCTTCGAAGTCGCGGATTGCGACTGGGTTCCCCTGCCCCGCTCCCGCCCGCTGCGGCGGCTGTCGTTCCATCCGGAAGTGGTGCGGGATTTTTCGCGTCAGGCCGCAGCCGTTCCCAGCCCCGTGATCGCCAGCCTGCGCCCCTTGGGTACCGATGTGGTCGCCGACAAGGGAGCCCTCGCCTACCGCTATCCCACGGAAGTGCCGCTGCGGTTTGAACTGCGCTGGCACAACTTCTCGGAACAGGTCCAACGGGGTACCTGGGCGCTACGCCTGCCCGCCGGCTGGCAGCTCGAATCGCCAGCAGCCATCGCCGGCGAACTGACGCTGCCTCCGTTGGCGGATTCCGCGAGAGTGTTGGTTTTGCGGCCTCCGGCAGGGATCAGTTCGGCCCGACGCGATCCTATCGCCTTGGAATGGCGGGGGGCCCGGGGTGAGACGGATCAAAGCGTCCTCCAGATGGCGGCGACCGGCCCCGCTTCCGGTCCGAAGGAAGCATTCCCCCCGGACTGGCAGTCACCCGGTGACTCGACCATGCAGTGGGCGCGCCAAGAAACCGGTCCGAACACCCGGTTGTTGCCAACCAAATTGGCACCCGGCACCACCCCCGGCCTGCTTCTGCCCCTGCACGACTTACGCGGGCTGGCCGCCGATGACGTGCTGCGCCTGCAGCTCCGGGTGGTCGAGGCGTCCCGCCCCGTCTCGCTCCGGTTTGAACTCATCACTCCGCATCGCGAAGTGTTCCGCTACGGCGAAGACCAGCCGCTCGGTACGGAGTGGCAGGCCTTCGAATGGCGCGTTGGCGACCTCACGCCCACCTTCTGGTCCCACGTCGGCTCCGGCAATCCCACGGAATCCCGGTATCTGCGTCTCGGACTATTCGGCCTCGCCGAAGGCCAGGCGCTGGAAATGGCCCCCCTGGAACTCATCCGGGTGCCAGCCAGCCCGGAAAATAAAAAAGCCCCGCCGAAGCGAGGCTGATGAATGCGGTGAAAACGGGTGATCCAGCTCAGTGGAAGCTCTGGACGACCTTGCCTTCCTTCTTGGCAATCATCTGGTCGTAGATCCAGCGGTAGGTCTTTTCCATGCCGTCGCGCAGCTTGGTGGAGGGTTCCCAGCCAAACGCTTTCTGGATGAGCGTGTTGTCGGAGTTGCGGCCGTTCACGCCCTTCGGGGCCTTCAGGTTGTAGGAGCGCTGGAGCCTGATCCCGGCGATCTCCTCGACGATGTCCACGAGCTGGTTGATGGACACGAGCTCGCTGCTGCCGATGTTGATCGGCTCGATGAAGTCGCTGTGCGTGAGCATCTGCGTGCCCTTGAGGCAGTCGTCGATGTACATGAACGAGCGCGTCTGCAGGCCGTCGCCCCAGATTTCGATGTCATGCTTCCCGCTGAGCTTGGCGGCGATGACCTTGCGGCAGGTCGCGGCCGGGGCCTTTTCACGGCCGCCATCGTAGGTGCCGAACGGGCCGTAAACGTTGTGGTAGCGGGCCACGCGGGTCCAGATGCCGTAGTCCTCCCGGAAGTGGCGGCACATGCGCTCGCTGAACAGCTTCTCCCAACCGTAGCCGTCCTCGGGCAGGGCGGGATAGGCGTCCTCCTCCTTGAGCGCGGTGACGTTGGGGTCGCGCTGCTTGTCGCCGTTGTAAACGCAGGCGCTCGAGGCGTAGAAAAAGCGCTGGATGCCGACGTCCTTCGCCGCGATCAGCAGGTGCGTGTTGATGAGCACGCTCAGCATGCACAGGGCCTTGTTGTTCTCGATGAACCCCATGCCGCCCATGTCGGCCGCCAGGTTGTACACGGTGTGCGCGCCCTGAAGGGCCGCATAGCAGTTCGCCCTGTCATCGAGGTCGAGCACGAGGTTTTCGACATCCGTAAAGCGCTGGTACCAGCCGGTCTGCGGCTTGATGTCCACGGAACGGATGCGGGTGAAACCCTGACGACGGAGATCCCCCACCAGGTGGCCGCCGATGAAGCCGCCACCGCCACAAACTACCACGAGGTCATCTTTGTTCATATTTGTGTTCACTGATAATGCAATTGCGCTGTCGCTTAAAAATCGCCCGGACTTTCCCGCCGCCAATGCTTCAGCGAGGCCGGAAAGTCATAGCGGAATTCGAACCCGGAGTTGATCAGAAATTGTGGCACGATGTGCGTGGAGGTCGCCACCTTGCGCACCCGGGCCGGATGGACCGAGCTGCGGCCCCCGGTCAGCACCTGCACGGCGGACGCCGCGGCGACCAGCAGCGGCAGCGGGATGGTGAGGGTCGGTCCGCTTTTGCCGAACTCCTGCTTCACCACCCGGACCAGGTCGCCCAGCTCCAGCGTTTCCCGCTCGACGTAGTTGTAGGCCAGCCGGCTTTCGGGACGGCCCATCACAAACTCGAAGCTGTCCAGCAGCCCCTCGATGTAGCCGTAGCTCTTGCGCAGGCGCTTGCTGGCGGGAAAGAGGAAATAGCCCCGGTTCACCGCCCGGATCATGCGCAGGATGTTGCCCGGATCGCCGGGGCCGTAGATCACGCCCGGACGGCACACGAGCAGGCGGCGCCCGGCACCCGCCCGCTGCCAGATTTCATGGATCAGCTCCGCCGACAGCTTGCTGATGCCGTAGGCGCTGACCGGGTGCAGGGGTGAGGATTCCGAGGTCGCGCGCGGCGTGGGGCCGTAGGTCGCGATGCTGCTGGTGAACAGGATGTTGGTGCATCCGGTCTGCTCGGCGTACTCGCACACATGGCGCGCGCCGGGCAGGTTGGTGTCGAAATACTCCTCTCGTTCGTGACCCGGTTCCCGGTGAACCGCCGCGAAATTGAAGATCCAATCAGGCTTCAGCTCGCCCAACTGCGGCGCGATGGGCTGGCGCACGTCACAGATGCGGAACTCGGCTCCCTTCGGTAACGGCAGCGTCGGCGGCTTCCGATCGGCCAGGATGATGGCATCAAACCGCCCCGTGGCGGCAAGCCGGCAAGCCCAGCGAAAACCGATGTAGCCGGCCCCGCCCAGAATAACGCAGGTCGTCATCGCCAGTGCTTCAGGGCTGGGCGTTTTTGCCACCGGTTACGGCTTCCTTGATCCACGACAGAAACCGGCTCAGCACGGTTTCCCGGTCAAACTGGCCGACCGCATTCCGGGCATTTTTGCCCAGCTCCTCCAGCAGTGCCGGATTTTCCTGCAGCCGCCGGACCGCCTGGGCCAGCTCGCCGATGTCGCCGGCGCTGGCGGTCAGACCGCACTGATGCCGGCGGACAAAGGTGGACAGTTCCGACTCGTGATCCGCCGAGATCAGCACCGGCTTGGACATGGCCATGATGCCCAGCAGCTTGGAAGGGAAGAACACGTTGCCCGTGCCCTTGCGCTGCGCGATGAAGGAAACTTGAATGTCGGCCAGCAGGTCGAAGTAATCCTCCTGCGAAAGGAACGGGAGGAAGGTCAGGTTCTTCAGATTTTTCTCCCCCGCCAACTTGATCAGCCGGTCCTTGTCCGCACCGTCGCCCGCGATGACCACGTGAATGGCCTCCACGGATTGCAGCGCCTCAGCCATGGAGATCAGCACCTCCACGCCCTGCTTCACGCCCATGTTGCCAGCGTAAGCGATGATCCATTTCCCGGCCAGCGCGGGATGCCGGGCGAGAAAGCGTCCGGTCGGCCGCGCGCGGCCCGTTTCCGCCACGTTGATCCAGTTGTAATACAGGCCGAGCTTTTCCCGGGGAATGCCCTTCTGGACCAGCCGCTCCCGCATGCCCTCCGTGATGGTGGCCACGTGGTCGGAGTGCCGGTAGATGAAGTTCTCAGCCCGGATCAGCGTGCGGGTCATGAACCCCTCCTTTACCATGCCGAGCGACAGCGCCGCATCGGTCTGGAGGTCCTGGATGTGGAAGACCAACTTGGCACCCCACAGCCATTTGAAAATGACCCCCACGAGTCCCAGCGTCAGCGGTGGCGAGATGATGACGATGCAGTCCTGCCGGCCGGCGCGCAGAAAGTTGAGAAAGGCAAAGCTGCTGAACGTCAGCTCATGGATGATGCGCTTCGCGGTGGTGACTTTCTGCGGCACATACAGGTAACCCCGCAACGCCCTGACTCCTTTGAAGGTTTCCTGCCGAAACAGCTTCCCCTTGTCCTCCGGCAATTTTACCCAGGTGGGATAATAGGAAAAGCCGGTCACCATGGTCACTTGCTGCTGCTTTTCCGCGAAGTAGATCGGCAAATCCGTGGAATAAAGCGCGATTCCGCTGTGGTCCGGATGAAAGTTGATGCTCGAAACCAGTATTTTCACTCGGGAGGAAACGGAGGTGACTTCAGGGCCACCGGGGAAACTGCGATCGGAGTAGTTGGTGGGACAGCGATGTTCTGCGGGCTCACTCCTTGGGTGCTTCCGGGACGGCCCCGGCCCGGCGGCGGGCCAGCCAGCGGCGAAGCAGGGCGATCATCAATCCCAAGGCCGCCAGCGCGGAGACGCCGAGCAACAGCTTCCAGGCGGAGCTTTGCTGTAGGGACTGGCCCAGCCAGACGAAACCCAGCGTATAGATTGATTGTACGGCGATCGAAATGAGGAGGTAACGGCGGAAGTTCACCTCCGCGAGGCCGAGCAGGTAGTTCTGCACCACCAGCGGCATTCCCGGCGTGACGCGAAACAGCAGGATGAACGGAATCTCATCGGCTGCGGCCAGCTTCGGAATGGAATATCCCCGCCGTGTGAGCCAGCCGGACAACGGCACCCGCAGCCAGCGCCGGGACAGCCAATAGCCCAGGGTGAAGTTGACGATCAGCCCGGCGAGGGCGAGCGCGAAGCCCCGCGCCGTGCCCATGCGCACGCCCGCCGCGATCAGCAGCGGACTGGCCGGCACGCCGACGAGCGGCAGCAGCGCGATGGCCAGGAATATGAGCGCCGGATGCGCCGTCCCCAGCGCGTCCATCACCGAATGCCAGACGTGAACAATGGTCTCCACACGATTCAGGTGAGCGGCTTGCGCGCGACGACGAGGAACTGCCGGCCCTTCACCCACCAGAGCCAGGGCAGCGCAAGGTACAGCCGCACCAAGGCGACCGGGTACTCCGGCGCATTCACCAGCGTGTAGGGCAGAAACCGGGCGACGACATGTTCAAGACCGAACCCCTCGATCTCCAGCGCCTCGCCCAGTGACGCCTCCGTGAGGATCGTGTGGTGGTCGAAAAAGTCCCAGTACTGGCCGGGCAGATACTTGATGTTCGGCCCCATCGCAATGAGTCGGCCACCCGGTTTCAGGCAGCGGAACGCCTGCCGCAGCGTGCGCTTGAGGCAGGCCTTGTCCGGGAGGTGTTCGAAGAAATTGCTGGTGAAGACCACATCCAGCGAGCCATCCGGCAGCGGCCAGACGGCGGAACAGTCCTGCTCCAAAAACGTGACGCCCTTCGCCAAGTGGTTCGGCGCGTCCGGGTTCAGATCCATCGCCCATTTCCGCCCCGCGACGATGTTGTTGCTGAACTCGCCGTAACCGCAGCCGAGGTCGAGCACCGCCGCATCCGGCGCGATCCACCGGCTGAAAAACGATGCCGTGAGCACCTGCCACACGCGGTTGCGATAGGCCGCCGTCTGGCTGAAGCGCCGGTGGTAGATTTTCTGGAGGTCTTGGGCGTTCTCAGCCATGGCGAAGGCGACTCTGCGCCCAGAGGCGGGCGCGACGGAAGGGCCGAATGGCGCTCACTTCGCCGTGCGTTTCAGCCACGACTGGTAAATCTCCTCGAACGTGGTGCGCAGGTTCTTGGTGATGTCCCAGCCGGGGTAGTGGGCCTTGAGCTTGTCGAGGTTCGAAATGTAGCAGATGTGGTCGCCCTGCCGGTTCTGGTCCACGTACTCGTGGCTCATCTTCTTGCCCGAGATTTCCGAGATGAGCGCGAACGCCTCGAGGATCGAGACGGAATTGTCGCGACCGCCGCCAAGGTTGTACACCTCGCCCTTGCGCGGGGACTCGATGAAGTGCCGCATGAACTGCACAACGTCGTAGCTGTGGATGTTGTCTCGGACCTGCTTGCCCTTGTAGCCGAAGACCCGGTAGGTCTTGCCCTCAAGGTTGCACCGGATGAGGTAGCTCAGGAAGCCGTGCAGCTCCACGCCGCTGTGGTTCGGGCCGGTGAGGCACCCGCCGCGCAGGCAGCAGGTCGGCATGCCGAAGTAGCGGCCGTACTCCTGCACCATCACGTCCGCCGCGACCTTTGAGGCACCGAACAGCGAGTGCTTCGACTGGTCGATGCGGAAGGTCTCCCTGATTCCGTCGGCATAGGCCGGATCGGCGTAGTCCCAGCGGGTGGGCAGCTCGCTGAGCGCGATCTCGTTGGGTGCGTCGCCATAGACCTTGTTCGTGCTCATGTGCACGAAGGGTGAGTCCGGGCAGGCCAGCCGCGCGGCCTCCAGCATGTTCAGCGTGCCCACGGCGTTCACGTCGAAGTCGTCAAACGGCCGGCTCGCCGCCAGGTCATGGCTCGGCTGCGCGGCGGTGTGCACGGTGGCGGTGGGCTTCACCTCCTGCAGCAGCGCCTTCACCGCTTCCCGGTTCCGGATGTCCACCTCGTGGTGGCGGAAGTTGGACCACGTTTCCCGGAGCCGGCCCAGGTTCCAGCGCGTGTCACCCTGCGGCCCGAAGAAATCGGCGCGCATGTTGTTATCCACGCCATGGACTTCCCAGCCGCTCGCCGCGAAATAGGCGACGACTTCACTGCCAATGAGGCCGCTGGAACCGGTGACGAGCAACTTTTTCACATTCATGCTTTGGTTAAAATCGGGAGGGCGAAAAACGGCTCAGACTTTTTGCAGATTTGGGATGACCAGCCGGATGGCGATCAAGCCGCGGCGTTCGCGTCTGCCCACCGGTGGCGGACCGGAACACAGGGATTGCCCTGGCAGACCATGCCCGCCGGCAGATCCCGCACCACGACCGAACCGGCGGTGATGACGGCATCCGTGCCGATGGTCAGGCCGGGGGCGACGAAGCTTTGCGCACCGATCCACACGCCATCCCCGAGCGTGATCGGGGCGTTGCGGTAGGCCATGTCAGGCCGCCGGTAGTCGTGGTTGCCGGCACAGAGAAAGGCCCGTTGTGACAGGCAGCAGTGCGCCCCGATGGTCACCGGCTCAAAATTGTAAATGCACACTTCCTCACCCACCCAGGTGTGGTCACCCACCGTGAGTTTCCAGGGAAAATGGACGTTCACGCGGGGCTTCCAATAGACCCCCTCGCCAACGTTGGCCCCAAAGCAGCGCAGCAGCAGCGAGCGCCAGCCCGAGGGCCAGGGCAGCGGGGACAGGAAGAACATGCACTTGACGAGGTACCACAGCGCGAACACCCAGCCCGGACGGCCCACGGAGAAACCACGGGAGGCGTCGAACAGGTCGTTGCGCACCCGGGTGGCCATTGGATCAGACGGCATGGGGCTGATGGGTTCCAAAGATTGACATTGTCACGCCGCCTCCCCTTTCCCGTCACTTCCCAGATTGCGTCTTCACCGGAGGCAAAATTGGATACAGGTGTTCCCGGGCCGGATCGCGCTTCGGTGAGCTGTGCGGCTAATTTTTCCGGGCGAAGATAAAGGCGTTCTCTTCCGGAATTTCACCGGTCCTGGTGTAAACTTCCTCCAAATGAAACAGCAGCTCAAGGCAGGCCCGGTGCGTCGCAAGCTTCGGATCATATCGGGCAAAGAATGAGGGTCCCAAAACATACTGGATGAGGCCGCCTCCGAAATATCTGACCTCCGCATCCGGGAACGATTGCTTCATGATCGGCAGGATCTCCGCGGCACGAACCCCTTCGGAAGGATCAGAAGACAGCAGGCGTTCCTTGGGCGAAACATGCACAACCCCGACCCCAACGCTGTCCTTGGCCGGCGTCAGGAACGCCTTGCCAAATTTCACCGCCAGCTTCTTCCATAACGGCCATGCCTCCGGTATGGTTTGGTTTTCCGATGAAGGTTGGCCGCCTTGGAGACGATCCTCCATCGCCAGCCACCGCCAAGAAACGGCACGCCGCGCAGTTCGCGCAATTCATCCGGGAGCAGGAATTTCGCCGCATTGATCAGTTCGACCTGGCGGGCACTCTGGTCCTGATGGGAGGGACCGACATATTCGCAGCAGTACAGGACGCCGCCCGGCCGCAAGGCCTGGCGCATGCCGGGCATGACAGCCTCCAGATTTGTGAGATGGTGCAGTGCCCCGTTCGCGATGATGAGATCGTATGCCTCAACCGGCCACTTGTAATTGTTGAGATCGGCGGTTTCGTAGCGGATCGGAAGGCCCTCGCTTGCGGCCCGCCGCGCGGCCTCCCTGAGGGCTCCCTCCGCCAGATCGACACCCAGGCACGACTCGACGGTTTTCAGCCGCTTCACCACGTAGCGTTCAACTTTTCCGAAGCCGCAGCAGAGGCTGAGAATGGAGCGGATGGGACGGTCGCTGGCATAGCGCCGCAGAAACACGTCAAGCGCCAGAGTTTCATCGCTGATACGGTCCGGCGCCACGTCATCTCCAAAGGCGCGCCGGTTCTTGTATTCGACGGTGAACGGTGAAATGTAGAAGCTTCCCGTCGAATCCCGGTCCGGCTCAAGACTTGACCAGTATGCGGCAATCTTTTCGCTTTCAGATGTCATATTTTATATTGATAAAGTTATGCTGTTACGGCCTGCGATCTTTGCCGGCCCCTCCCGGCCTGTCCCTCACTTCCGTTTGGGATGCAAAACATGGTGCAACGCCTCCAGAACCCGGTGTGCCCCATAGCGCCGCGTCGCGCTGAGGGCGCGCTCCGGCCAGCTCAGCTTGAGCACGTCGCGCTGGATGTCGTAGGCCTCCCGCAGGCTGGCCGCGGCCTTTTTCATCGAGTTGCCACCGACCCCGAAGTCCGCCAGGGCCCGATCGACATAGCAGGCGCGCGCGCCTCGCGCGTAACAGCGGGCCGAGATGTAATAGTCGGCGCTGACCGGATACTTCAGATCGTACGGCGGGACGTCGAGGAACTCGCGCCGGTAGAAGGTGGCCTGATGCATGCCCGGCAGGCCGTGACGGATCGCCCGGGCAAAGGGCCGCGGCGCCCGGTATTGACGGTGGCCGTCGGCGAAGAGCCAGTTGGCCCCGCCGTAGCAGAGCTCCGGGTTGCCGGCCTGCTCCAGGGAGCGCCGCACGTCCGCGAGACACTGGGCATCGGAAAATGCGTCGCCGCCGTTCAGATACACGACGTATTGCCCCCGGGCGCGCGCCGTGCCCTTGTTCATCGCGTCAAAAATGCCCTTGTCCCGTTCGCTGGTCCAACTGAGGTAGGGCAGATCCAGTGTCTGAAGGAACTCCACGGCCCCGTCCTTCGAGCCGCCATCCACCACAATCCACTCAAAATCGCGGTCGGTCTGGGCGCGGACCGACTGCTCCGTTCGCCGCAGGCCGGCGGCATCGTTGAACACGACCGTAATCAGTGAGAAGAATGGGGGCTTGGCAGGCATGGCTCAGGTTGTTCACGGGGAGCTCCGGCAACGCTACTTCAGGTGTTGGGCCTTGATGGTCGCCGGAATGTTCAGAAATGAGTACAGGGCCCAGAGGCCATAGGTGAGGCCAAGGGGACGTTCCGGCGGATTGGCCACACCGCATTCCAGATAGTACTGCCGCCGGAACTTCTCGGAAATCTGCCCCTTCGTGAAAGCGAACGAGGCCAGCAGGCTGCACACGGTGCGCAACCGTGCGTGCTGCGCGAAACGGCGCCACAGCAGATAGTCCATCGCATAACCCTTGCCGCGCCCCTGACCCCGCAGCAGTTCGGCGGCACCCGCCCGCTCCCAGAGCGAGCGTCGCCAGAACATGGACTCCTGCTGCAGGAAGGGCAGCCAGCGCCCATTGTGCCACCCCCGGCGGACCGCCATCCGGGAATATACCGGGATCAGCGCCGTCGTGCAGACAATGTTGCTCTCTTCAAAATGATAGGCGGGGATGCCGCTGATCCAGTCCACCTCCGGGTACATGGCGAAGACCCTTTCGACCAGCGCGAGCGTGAAAGGCAGGTAGGCATCGCCCGCGTTCAGCCAGGCGAGAATGTCACCCTTCGTGCGCGCGAAACCCCTGCTCAAAGCGTCATACAGGCCATGGTCCGGCTCCGAAACGAGGCTGATGTTGTAGCGCGACTTGTACTCGGACACCGTGACGGCAGTCCCGTCGGTGCTGCAGGCGTCCATCACCAGGTGCTCGAAAGGCACCGACTGCTGCTGCAGGGAATCCAGCGTGCGCCGGATCTGCGGCATGCCGTTATAGACCGGTGTGACAATGCTGATAAAGGGTTTGTCTGCCATGGCAGTCCGACGCGGGGGTGATTCAGCCCATGGTTTCTTACAGGATTCGGATGCCGCGGCCCTCGCCGACCCGGATTTTCAGGTAAGGATTCCTGGGACTGCCAGGCCTTTCAACGGGGAGAAGTGATGCGATCATAGGCGGGACCGCGCAAGCGGCGCGGGCCTCCTAAAGCTTCAGCGACGGCGCAATGGCATTCCAAGACGCCGCATGGGCACGGTTGAGGGCGACCAGGTCGATTTGAAAGTATTGGGCCTTTGCTTCGGCCAATAGCGCTTTGAATTCCGATGTCAGATCAAGGTCATCAAAAGGCAGCGGCCGATCCTCCGCCCAATCGCCAATAACTATGGTCTGCGGATCATTGGGGACGCCTGTGACGAGCCCGATCCGGACGCCCAACGCCACAATTTTCTCCCGGAACACGGGGTCAAGTTTTGGGACGGCGAACTGAAGGCCTCCGGCGTAGATCACAAACCCGGCGTCGCGCAGCTTCCGGACGCATCTTGCCCTCTCATCACCGCGAAGCATCTGCACCTCCGCCTTCACAAGCTTTACCTGGCGCAACATGTCCCCCAATCCGTCGAGCGCCTCGGGTTCTCCGCCTTAGAGATCAAGTTTGACCACATCCGGAACCGTCTGCAGATCCGCGTCCAGCCGCACGACTTTTATCTGCACCGTCTGCTTGGTCTCGCGGGACTTCATGCGACGGAGCATGTTTCCCAAAAAAAGACGGGCCGCGGCAATGTAGCCCTTGCGGAGATAGCCGCTGTAAGAGGTGCCCTCGGACCACCGGCCGGGAGCACCATGAATCCGGGAGGGGACCACGAACTGCGCAAAGTCAAGCCGGTCACCGATCGCGGCCTCACGAACCTCCACTTTGGGAACCCCGGCGAAACGTTGCCGCAGGACTTTGGCGTTCTCCGGCAGCGGCTCGTACGCAATGATCTTCAGCGATGACGAGGGGATCGCCAGCAGGGGATTGAGGGTGTCCCCAATGCCCGCCCCTCCATCGATGACACAATTGATGAAACCTGGCGCGACGGAATTGGCCGCCGCGATCAGATTTGCCAGAGAGTCCTCGTCAGTGCCCGGCACATGGGGGAAAGCGCAAGCGGTCGATTTCATAATATTGTTTTGGTACCTTCTGGATGCCGGCAGCGGTCATATTTTCGGCATCCACATTGCCTATCGAAAGCGCCGTAATTGCTCTGTTTGCGGGATTTATCTCGCGCTGGCTTTCGCAGCCGCCCAAAATGTGTGCGGATTGATCGTGCACTGCCCGGAGCCGGCCGCCTTTTCACCAATCCTGTCAGCCTGTCAGGCGCAGCCATCAAGGCGGGCGCAATGCCCTTCCAGTTGGACTCTCCGGTGCACGTTTCTCTCAGATCGCGCCTTCGGCCGCCCTCCGGGAGTTGCCCACCCCTGCCCGTTAATGAGGGGTTATTTCAGGTTTTTTTCCCGGAGGGAAGCCCGCACCCTCAAGAGGGAATAGAACGCCCACAGGTAATTGGTGAGGCGCAGGGGATGGTCCGGAGGATTCTTTACGCCGCATTCCAGGAAGTATTGCTTGCGGAGTCTTTCCGAAATCTGGCCCGGGGCAAAGGCAAAGGTGGAAAGGACGGTGCAGACGGTATGCAGCCGCGCATGCTCCGCAAAGCGACGCCAGAGCAGGTAATCCGCGGCCACCCCTTTTGTCGCGCCCCGCCCTCTCATCAGCTCCCCCGCCCCGGCACGCTCCCAGAGCGAGCGGCGCCAGAACATCGATTCCTGCTGCAGATGCGGCAACCAGTACCCGTTGTGCCACCCGCGCCGGATGACGCTCTGGGAATAGGCGGGAACAACCGGCTCCATGCATACCATGTCCCGGCTCTCGTAGTAATAGGCGGGAACTCCCGTGATCCAGTCGACCTCCGGATGGGTGGCAAAGACCCGCCTGACCATTGAGAGCGTGTAGGGCATGTAGGAATCACCGGCATTCAGCCAGGCCATGACATCGCCCTGCGTGCGGGCGAAGCCCTTGCCGATCGCGTCATAAAGGCCTTCGTCCCGCTCCGAGACCACGGTGACACCATAGCGGGGCGTGTATTCGCGCACCACGTCCGCCGTGCCATCCTTGCTGCACGCGTCCATCACCAGATGCTCGAACGGAACCGATTGCCGCGCCAGCGACTCCAGCGTCCGCCGGATCTGGGGCAGGCCGTTGTAAACCGGCGTGACGATGCTGATGGTGGGCGGGTTTTTCATTCTCCCTTGGCGGCACCGCCGCCGGACCCCGTGCTGCGCCGCTTCAGATGATGCCCCTTGATGGTCGCCGGGAGCCGTAGAAATGAGTACAGGGCCCAGACATAATAGGGGAGCCGCAGTGAATGGGCTGGCGGCCTGGTCACGCCGCACTCGGCATAATACTGCTCCCGGTGCTTTTCTGAGATCTGCCCGTGCGTGAACGTGAAGGAGGAGAGCATGCTGCAAACGGTGCGCAACCGGGCGTGCCGGGCAAAATGCCGCCAGAGATGGTAGTCACACGCGTAGTTCTTCCCACGCCCCTTCCCCCGCAGCAGGGCGTCACCGCCGGCCCGCTCCCAGAGCGAGCGACGCCAGAACATCGATTCCTGTTCCAAGTGCGGCAGCCAATGGCCGTTGTGCCAGCCGCGCCGGATGGCAACCTGCGAGAACACCGGAATCATGGGCTCCGTGAAAACGGCATCCCTTTCCTCATAGGAATAGGCCGGAATGCCGGAAATCCACTCCACCTCCGGATGGGTGGCGAAAATCCATTCCACCAGGGACAGCGTGTGCGGCATGTAGGCATCCCCCGCGTTCAACCACGCCAGAATGTCTCCCTGAGTCCGCGCAAAACCTTTCGCAATCGCGTCATAAAGGCCTTCGTCCCGCTCGGAGACCACGGTGACCCCATAGCGTGGCGTGAATTCACGCACCGCCTCGGCGGTCCCGTCCTTGCTGCACGCGTCCATCACCACGTGCTCGAACGGCACCGACTGCCGTGCCATGGATTCGAGCGTCCGCCGGATTTGGGGCATACCGTTGTAAACCGGGGTGACGATGCTGATCGGCATAGGATGTGTTTCGGGTTGGGGCGGCTCGGATCCGTCGAGCGGATCACCGGGATTCATCCTAGCGCCATGACATCCAGCAGCGCCCGGGCGGCGGCTGACGACGCGATTTTGGTGAGGCAGTACGGTTCAGGATAGGGACACTGCCAATCACAATTGTAACAGTCCAGTGGGTGATCCAGCCAGACCTGCCGCCTACTGCGATGCCAGGGCGCAAACAGCCCATGATGCCCGCCACCGAGCAGAATAACAGCCGGCCTGTCCAAGGCCACAGCCAGATGGGCCGGAGCGCTTTCAGTGCTCAGCACTATCCGGCAGCCCGCCATCTCTGCCAACAGCGAGTCAATTGTGGGCGTTGACACCACGAGTGGCCGAGGCAGACCGCCGGCGACCAATTCATCTGCATATGCCTGGTAACGTGCCTGCTCGGCGGGGGCGGCAGCCAGGCGCAGCGACAGGGGCCTGTGCTGGCGAAACTCCTTGATCGCCGCAATGATCACCGATGTGGGCAGCGTGCGCAGAGAGGAGCTCCCAAACGGGCACAGCAAGAGAGAATCGTGATGATGAACTCCAACGGGCGGAGCGAGGCGGGGAATCAGATCCTCGGCACTTATGTGGGTGTCGAAGGCGGCTTCCAACAACTGCCGATGGGCCTCCAGTTCGAGGCAGCCAGGTTTGCCGCTGGTGGAGGACAAGGAAACCTCATGCGACAGTGAGGTGCTAATCCAGCGCTCCTCAATCGGATGGATGCCCATGGCCCGATTCGTCATGGCCCAGCGTTGTCGGCAATTCAGCCGGCTGAACAGGAGTTCCTGCCAGGACGTGCGCTGGTGCCGTAGAGAAAGAGCCAAGTCATAGGGATGTTCCCACCAAGGATCTCTGGGCTGATTTCGAAAGGCGCGCCAGGCCGGCCACAACTCATCGGCAAAGGGAACCACCACCACGCGGGCGACATTCGGAAATTCGCGCTTCGCGAGTTCGCTGGCGTGTGACGAGATGAAGAGCACGCATTCACTCTCCCCCATTTCCTGCAGGATCCAACGGATCGCACCCAGCGCGAGTGTAAAGTCCCCCAGACGGTCCGGCTTGAAGATGGCCAGCTTCGATCCCGCTCGGGAAAGCCGCCGGCGGCCATGCAGGCGGAACGCCAGCACATTCTTCCCGGCCAAGATTCGGGCACGGACTCCCCAGCGTCCCCAACGATTTGGCGGCGAGGGTCTCACGCTCTTAACCGCGGTGCATGCGCACGCTCGGGGCTGGCAACTTCGCGCACATTCTGAGCCCGGAATCCGGCCCCATTGGCCGCATGGATCAAATATCCGAGACATAAGCCCAGAAGGACGCTTCCCTGCACGTTCTCATAGTAAGGCGGAGCGAAGGGCCACAGATTTAAAGATATGACGTAGCTGGCAGCCACCGCGACCAGTGTTCTCTCACCTCCCGCCGGATTTCGATGGTACGCCCGCAAGCAGACCGCAGGCAGTGCGAGCAGGATAGCCAGATGATAGATTATGCCGACCAGGCCCTCGCTTGCCCACAGTTCGGTCGTCCCGGTATGGAGCGGCACTATGCCTTCATTTGTGAAATCGTCGGAAATGCGTCTGATCCCGTATGGCATTCCCGGACCGACGCCCAGAAAGCTTGACGACAACACGATCTCCTTCAGCGCCGCCTGGTCCTCCAGATAGACTGCATTTGAATTGCTGAAAGAACTTCCATCGCCGACTGTCCCAAGGCTGAAAACACGTTCCGAGGCGCTCGTAAAGCCAAAGACCATGACCATGACAAGAAACAAGCCCGCCAGCATGACAATGGACATTCCACCGACCCAAATGAGGCCGGTGGTCAACCGGTTGCGAAACCACGAATAGAATACGGTCGCCAGGGCCAGGGTCCCGATCAGCAACAGCATGACTGTCCTCCGATAACTGGCCGCCAGGGCCGCCGAAAAGACTGCGGCCGTGAGCAGCATCAGGAAACTGCCCCAGAGCCGGCTTCGGACAAAATATTCGAGTGTCTGGATTGCGGCCCAAACAGCGATAACCACCCATAGAATCAGCAACCCACCGTCCATCGCGATGGCCGGGGTTCCCTCGAATATTTGGACCCCTCCATAGCGCCGGTAACAATACGTGGCATAGATCAGCCGAAGCCCGCCGGCCCCGAGTATGCCATAGACAATGCCTGCTGACACTCGAGGGTTATTGGCGAAGCCGCAGCAGACCAGGGCCGCCATGATCATGAGATATAGTCCAACCAAAGAAGAGGTGCGCAACAGCGTCCCCAGCGGCACACCGGCCATGGCCAACAGCAGCCAGCCATACATGACCAGCACCATGCTGCCGAGCAGGAAAAGTTTGAGGCGTGGATTCTGCTGCCATTTGGAAAAGGATGCCACGCATAGGCAGAACAATAGCAAGCAGACGAGCTTGCCATAGGTCCCCTGAAACCGATTCTCATCAAAGCTATGCGACAGAAGACTTACCAGTTGTGGCGTCGTGCTGAACGAGGAGGCGAAGCTATCCAGATCCGGCAGAAACACAAGGATCGTAAGGGCAGCAGCCAATAATGCAGCCGGATTGAGGAGATTTTTTAGGTTTAGCATGTCGGTCGCTTGTTGGAGCTAGACGGTGATTTCACAGGCGCAAGCTTTTCTGATCACTCGCATGTTCATATGCGGGCGGGCTTACGCAGAAACAGGTTCCAACAGAAACACCATTTCCTGAGGGATGTGCGGATTGCTGTGGATCTCCTTGGCCACCCGCCAGCCATGTTGCCCGGCAATTTCACGGATTTCTTCCAGCGTGAAATGGTTCACCCAGTCTTTCGCGAGACGGTCCACCTTGGAATCCCCGGCAAGGCGCACGTTGTAACTGAGGATGATCCCCCTATTCCATGCCGTTACAAATTTGAAGAAACTGTCCGGATCAACGACGTATTCCAGAATGCCGCTGCAAATCGCAAGATCATGGACTTTGGGCACCTGCGGCAGAATCCCGCGGTTGAAATCGCAGATCAGCGTGTCCGGTGTCGTCGGAAACAGGTCGCAAGGCGTGTAGAGCGCAATTCCCTTGAGATGCTGCCGCATGGTCTGGGCGCCGGCCCCGATGTCCATTACCGTGATTCCGGGCGGGACCAGGGCCGCGATCACGCGGTTTCGGGAATCCCAGGTCGGAACTTCATGGATGTTTTTTGCCCAGCGCCGGACATTGGTTCCACGGATCACCGTCAGGAGTGCCCGCCACTTGGAAAAAACATGCCGATCCAGTCTGCGCAGTATCCTTTGTTTCATTTATGCCTTGCTGTTCGCCATGGCGTTGAGGGCGTCTGGGGTGATGCCACTGCCCTCATCGTTGGACAAATTCAGCCGGTTCAGTTCCGGCTGATAGACCAGGACGCTCAGGAGTGTCGTGGTGGTGATGGAGCCAAAGACGATGCCGGCGGCAACCCAGGGCTGTTCCGCCGCATGCTCGGACAGCTGCCATCGGAAATGGGCCAGCCAGAGCACTGCCAATCCGCCCAGGGTCGGCAGAAGGTGCCAGATGCAGATCAGGATGCGCCTGTCCTTCAGCATGAGCCGGCCAATGATGATGCGCGCAATCAGCCCCGGGAAGACATTCATCAGCTTGCCCACCCCCATGCCGACCAGCCCCATATAGCGGACAAACACCAGCGAACAGGGAATGATGGCCGCCATGCTCGACATGGTGAAGGCGGCGGTCAACCGGACGTAGCCGGCTCCGTTTAACAAAAATGACGGGACAATCGTCGTGCCCATCAGCGCGGCGAAGCTCGCCAGTACCAGGATCAGGTTATGGTCGTAATTCCCCAGGCTGTTTCCCATCCAGACAAACAGGATCGTCTGACCATAGACAAATATCAGGGCTCCGACCGCGAGGGAGGCAATGCTGGTCAGTTGCATGCTGGAAAGGAACAGGCGGCGCAACCCCAGCCACTGTTGCTTCACATAAAGCTCCGTCGCCAGAGGAAACAGATACGCAAACGCCTGGCCAACCACGCCGCTGGCCATCTGGGTGAGTTGCAGGCAGATGTAATAGGGAGGGACGGCCGCTGGCCCCAAGGCATTGCTGACAATCAGACGGTCCGCCTGGTTTGTCAGCACGTACTCGATCATTTGGAACCAGCCAAAGAACCCATACGAGGCCAGCCGGCGCACATTTTCCCACCGGAACTTGGGCAGCAGCCAGCTGGCGGTCCCGATGAGCCGCGAGGAGCGCCAGCCGAGAAGCAGATTGTTCAGGCACATCACCCCGCAGTTGGCGGCGATCACCGCATTCAGTCCATGACCTTGCGACACCAGCAGGCAGCTGGCCGCGGGTCCCACCAGCGAACCTACGACCGCAGTCGAAGATTCCACATCATGCCGGCGCAGGCCACGGCATAATGATTGACCGACGGAATAGATCAGGCTCAGGAGCAATGATACGGAACCGATCCGGATGCCCATCATGGCATCATGGCGGAACTCAGGGCTGACGTTAAACACCCGCTCGGCAAGCATCGGCGCCAGAAGATTGAGCACCACCACTGTCAGACCGCCCAACACCAAGTATAGCAGCAGCGTTGTCTGCAGCAGCATGACCAAGTCATGCCGCCGTTTCTGTGACTCGTATTCGGCAACGTATTTGACCGTAGCATCCCCGAGCCCAAAGGAACTCAGGCTGGACATCTGGATCACCGAGTTGACCAGCAACAGCACCCCGTAGATTTCACTGCCAAGATGGCGGATCAGGTAGGGCGCCGCCACCAGCTGGGAGGCCGGACCCGCCAGGTAAGCGGCCCCGCTCCACAGCATGTTGCGCCGTGTCCCGGGAGGCTGTGTGCCAGCATTCGTTTTGCCCATTTGGAGTTCTTATGACCGTGACCCGCCCCAACCGCTCCGGGGTCGGCTCAGTGATTCCGCAGGGCTCCGGTAAGGAGCTCCAAATAGCGGGCCTTCACCGACTCCTTTCGCGTCGCCATTTCCATGGCGTACCGATCTGACTCCTGCTCCAGGCGGACGGCTGACGATGCCAGCCACTCTTCTGTCGCATCGTTTACGAACACCGAAGTGAGTCCAATCATCCCCGCCATTAGCGCCCGGCTGTCAGCCCCGATCACCACAGAAGGTTTGCCCAGGCTGCCCAGCGCAAAGGCCGCGTGGACGCGGTTCACGATCCCAAACCGGGCCTTGGCGTAGCAGCGCAGATAGTCCTCGTGCCGAGGGGACCAGAACGTCGCCACGCCCGGCAGGAGGCGACGGGCGGCCGCCAACTCCTTGTGATCGTGGCACACCAGCAGGCACCGGTTCTTGACCGAAAACCTTTTAACGAAGGCGACAAAGCGGCTTTCCCACAGCTTCCCGTCGATGGGCTGCCCAAAAGCAAAATGTCCGCCTCCGGTCATGAAATTCAAGACCACGTATTCGCCGGGTAGGGGGCTGATGCCCAGGCGGTCCACGGCGAAGATGGAGGTGCAGGGAAGCAGTTCAGCCTGCCGTCCGGCATGCCGGAGCACCTCGGTGCTAAGCCGGTCGCGGATCGTCGTCAGTTTGCACAGGTCGTAGTAGCGCCGGATGTATGCAAGGGTTTCCGGACGGGAGGCAAATTCCGAGGCGTCGCTGTGGTAATGCTGGCACGTGCCTCCGGCAAGGTTCAGGAAAGGCCCGCGCTTTGCACGCTTGCTCCAGCGGCGCTCAATGAGAGGTGCCCACCACTCGGTCTTGGAACAGTCGTCATCAGCGATCGCCCAGTAGATGGGCGCTCCCGACTGCACAAGGACATCGCTACGGAGAACCTTGTCCGTCCACGGAATCAGCGGGAGCATGGAATCAAGGCGGCTGGTTGCTCGCAGGGCCGAACCGGGGCGGCGGCCATCCATCCACCGGTCAATTCCCAGGCCATGCAACCATGAGCATTCCTGGCGTGTCGTGATCGGCAGATGTTTGTGGATCATCCGCAACCTCATCGGACCCAGCACGCGATCCAGCAGGTATAAGATGCCTTCACGGACAAAATCGTCACCCACGTTGTGTTGCAGGGTGGTTATGATAGTGACATCAGTCATTTTATGGTGATTGCGGCGTGCCAATCGTTAGCTGGTGGCGCGGAAGAAGTGCGCCGATCAAGACCGCTGCAAGGACTCCTGAGGCGCCCGGTTTTGGGTAACTTTATTGGCAGATACTAGCCATGTTTGCATTGCTGTCTGCAGGTTAGATTATTTAATTACTATTACATCACCCCTGAATATCGAATGGAGCTTTACAAACTTTGATTCAAAGAGATGGAGTCTCAACACTTTCAGGTCTTCATCCTGCTGATCACTTTCCATACAAGAGCCACCTGCCGAGCTGGATTCCTGGTTTTTCAATCAAACGATGCAGCGCATACGAGGCGGCTATTACAATCGGCACAATCATGAGGCCACTGAGCAGAAATCTGACCGCTGGTGACAGGGCCGTAAACCAGCCAAATCGGATTGCAACGGCGCATAATGGCAGAAGCACTAACTGATGCGTCAGGTATATCGGATATGATATGTCTCCAAAAAAGGCAAACGCCTCCCGTTTCAGCAGATTATCCAATTTCCGCATTATTCCCGATCTCTCGGTTCCAGCGAAGGCACAGGCAGCCATAATTGTGTATAGTACCAATAGCAGCCTGTTGTTTTGCAAACCACAGATTGATCCGGCCAGAACCAGCAAAATCGAGGCCTCATAAGATTCCGACTCCTTCAGTTTGAACATGGCCTCTGCTAGTAACATCCCAACCAAAAAGGTCGTGATTTTGAGTCCAAGCAATGTCGCCATCGGGAAAGTGTAGTGAAGTAAGCCTTCGGTCGCGCCTTCACCCATGCCAAGTCCGAACAGCCGCTTGCAGATCAGCGCCACCACGTACGTGGATATAGTAAAGAGCAGCACTGCCCCCCGTTTCCACAAAAGCATTATAAGAGGGAATATGGCGTAATATTGCGCCTCCAGTCCCAACGACCAGTCAGGCAGCGGTGAGGTCACCGCCTGGGAGGGAAAGAGTCCGAAAAGAAATGTAACGTGCGACAGGAAGGCGGTCAGCCCAAAGCTCCAAGCAACCTTGGAATCCGGCGCGAGCGGGTCGATCATCCACTTATGATGAAACTGAACCGCAAGGCTGTGCTGCCATTCCACGTACAGCGGGCCAAGAAGCAGGACCGCAAAAAAGCACGCATAATATACCGGTGCGATCCTGAAGAACCGTCAGATCCAGAATCTTCGCCATGTTTTGGCCTCTTCCCAAGGCTCAGCCGATCGGCACAGATTGTAATTATACACCATCAGGAATCCGGACAGGATCATGAAGACATCCACTCCCGTCGGATGATCCTTGATCAGCGGAATTGTCGCTCCAACCGCAGTGGCTATGTGGCCAAACATCACCCACACGGCCATAAGCCCCCGAATGCTGTCAAGAAACCCAAGCCGGGTCTCGACTCTTGCAGTCAGATGCTCCGGTGGTATGTTTTTATCAGTCATTGTTACGACGCCGATCTGGTATGCGGCCTGACCAGCAAAACGTCCAGAATGGCAAAGCTTAGACGAACTATTGCCCCTTCAACTCCGACTCCACCATCCAGCGGACGAGCTTCTGCAGGTCTTTGCCGGGGCGCCAGCCGAGAAGGCGTTCCGCCTTTCCCGCGTTGCCCACCAGCGCCAGCGGCTCCTGACTGCGCAACAATCGTTCATCCCGGCGGACGTAGTTCCGCCAGTCGAGTCTCACCGCAAAAAAGGCCTCTTCCACAACATCCTGCACGGTATGCAGCACGCCGGTGGCGAAAACGAAGTCCTCAGGACTATCATGTTGCAGGGCCAGCCACATGCCGCGCACGTAATCACGGGCGTCGCCCCAATCACGCTGGGATGATGTGTCGCCAAGTTGGAGGAACTCCTGCCGTCCCTGACTGATGGATGCAGCAGCCCGGCATATTTTGCGGGTGACGAAATTCTCCCCGCGACGCGGTGATTCGTGATTGTAAAGAATTCCGTTCACCAGGAACAGGCCATGCTTCTCCCGGTAAATGCGGACCAGGCTGGCCGCGAACGCCTTCGCGGCTCCGTATGGATTGACCGGCACCATCGGCGTGGATTCGTCCTGGGGAACCTGCGTTGGCCGTCCGAAGATCTCGCTGGAGGCCGCGTGGAAAAAGCGGGGCGGCTTCGGCAGATCACGGATGATCTCGATCAGCCGCAGTGTTCCCATCGCCACGCTGTCCACCGTGGACTCCGCAATCTCAAAGCTCAGACCCACATGGCTCTGGCCGGCCAAGTGGTAGACTTCATCCGGAGCGACCTTGACCAATATGCGCCTAAGGGTTGTGGGGTCTTCAAGGTCCGCGTAGTGGAGGAACAAACTCCGCCCATAGATCAGGGGATCACCGTAGAGGTGTCGCAAACGCGAACGCTCCAGCGTGCTCGTGCGGCGGACGACACCATGAACCTCGTATCCCTGGGACAACAGATACTCCGTCAGATAGGAACCATCCTGTCCGGTAATGCCGGTGATGAGCGCTGTGGGCATATGGCGGGGGATACTTAGCGGGCAGCGGTGCGAGGGCAAAGAGCAGCCAGGGCCTTCGATGGCCCAAGCGTTGCGCCAGACTGTTTATGCCCACCTGGACCAATTGCATTATTTATCACGGGCGACAGACCACGGACTCAGGCGAAAGTGACATGCTTGAATGCCGGCCAATCCTTGCGGACAAAAAACAGGTCGCACTGCCAAAACAGGCCGTCGTAGGGGCGGAACATGGGGCTCACCAAGTCCGCCACCCGAAATCCATGGGAGTCCATCAGCACACAAAGCTCCCAGAAGAGCAGACCATGCTGGCCGAGCTTGAAATTATAGGCCTCGATGATCACCAGTGAGGCAGCGGCCAGGGTGTTCTTTGCCCCGTTCATGATGGGGACTTCAAATCCATGGGTATCCAGTTTCAGGCAATACGGACCCTTCAGTCCGCGCCTGCCGAGTTCCTCATCTACCGTCACCACCTTCACTTTTCGCAACGCCGCGTTGTCCCCTCCCGATCCGCTCGCCGTACCACTGCCATCAAGATCATCGGCCACATAAAACGAGGTTTCACCTGCGGCCTCCCCGGCGGCAGCCAGCACATAGTGCAACCGGCGGGGATCTGAAGCCACCAGCCGGTCCAAGGCGGGGCGCCGTTCCTCCAATGCCTCAACCATGAGAAATTGCGACTCCTGATAAACTGCGGCGGCGTCGCGCGTCCAGCAACCGTCGCTGGCGCCGACGTCAATGAAGGTTTCAACATGCAGTCCCAGCTTATGGCACATCGACAGGGCCCCATACATGTTGTGATTCAGACATTGGCGGACCTGAAACCCGAAGGGGCCGAGCGCCGAGTTGACAGCCTGCTCGAGTCTTCTTTTAATAGTCATATTAAACAAATAATCCTATCCCCAATTAATCACTCAAGCAACCGGGTTAAAACCGCACCGATTCCATTTCAGTCCTGGCGTCGGACCTTTCCGGAAAGCTGGTCCTCGATCAGCTTCACGTCGGCATCCGTCATGAGCTCGATCAGCGCCTTGAACTTGGTCTTGGGTTCCCAGCCCAGCTTCGCCTTGGCCTTCGAATAGTCGCCGATCAGCAGATCCACCTCGGCCGGACGATAATAGCGGGGATCAATTTCGACGTGCTTGTGCCAGTCCAGTCCGACCCGGCCGAAGGCAACATCCAGGCACTCCCGGATTGTGTGCGTCTCATTGGTTGCCACGACGTAATCGTCACCCTCGGGCTGTTGCAGCATGAGCCACATCGCCTCAACATATTCCTTGGCGTAGCCCCAGTCGCGTTTGGAGTCCAGGTTGCCCATGAAGAGCTTGTCCTGCAGGCCAAGTTTGATGTGGGCAGCCGCACGGGTGATCTTCCGGGTGACGAAGGTCTCACCGCGGCGCGGCGACTCATGGTTGAAAAGGATGCCGTTGCTCGCGTGGAGGCCATAGGATTCGCGATAATTTACGGTGATCCAGTGGGAATACACCTTGGCACAGCCATAGGGACTGCGGGGATAGAACGGGGTGGTCTCCTTTTGCGGCACCTCCTGCACCAGGCCGAACATCTCGCTGGATGAGGCCTGATAGAATCTCGGCCGGATGCCGGTTTCACGGATGGCCTCCAGCAGCCGGACGGTTCCGGTGGCAGTCACGTCCGTCGTGTATTCGGGCGCATCGAAACTGACCCGCACATGGCTCTGCGCAGCCAGATTATAGACCTCGTCGGGCTGGATCTTGGCGACAAGCCGCGAGAGGTTGCTGGCATCCGCCAGATCGCCGTAGTGCAGGAAGAGCTGGTGCTTCGGAAAATGCGGGTCGGTGTAGATCGCGTCGAGCCGGCTCGTGTTAAAAGTAGAGGCGCGACGGATGAGACCATGGACTTCATAGCCCTTGCCGAGGAGAAGCTCGGCAAGATAGGAACCGTCCTGGCCGGTGATGCCGGTGATGAGGGCTTTCTTGCTGGACATATATATTTTTAAAACTGGTTGATTTCGCGACAGGATTCAGGCGGCAAAACGGCGGCAGAAGTCCTCGTAGGCGAGGGCTATGCCGGACGGCAGATCAATCTCGGGTTTCCATCCAAGCGCGAACAAACGCGAGTTGTCCATCAGCTTTCGCGGCGTGCCATCGGGCTTGGTCGGGTCCCAGACGGTTTCACCCTGGTAACCCACCACCCGGCCCACCTCGGTGGCCAGATCCCTGATGGTGATCTCCACCCCGGAGCCGACGTTGATGAACTGTTCCTCGCTGTAGTGGCGCATCAGGAAGACCAACGCACGCGCCAGGTCATCGCTGTGCAGGAACTCGCGCAACGGCCGGCCGCTGCCCCAGCACACCACCTGCTTCTCACCCCGGATCTTCGCCTCGTGAAACTTGCGGATCAGGGCGGGCAACACATGGGACCCCTGCAGATCGTAATTGTCGTTCGGACCATAGAGGTTTGTCGGCATCGCGCTGATGTAGTCGCAGCCGTGCTGCCGGCGGAAGGCCTGGCAAAGCTTGATGCCGGCGATCTTGGCCACGGCATACCACTCGTTGGTCGGCTCCAGAGGCCCCGTCAGCAGGTACTCCTCCCGGAGCGGCTGCGGCGCAAGTTTGGGATAGATGCAGGAGCTGCCCAGAAACAGCAGCTTTTTCACCCCGGTCATCCACGCGGAGTGGATCAGATTGTTTTGAATCTGGAGGTTTTCCCAGAGGAAGGCGGCCGGCTGCGTGCTGTTGGCCATGATTCCACCGACCTTGGCCGCCGCCACAAACACATATTCCGGCCGGGCTTCCTCAAAGAAGCGCCGCACGGCCAGACCATCCAGCAGGTCCACCTCGGCCCGGGTACGGGTCATGACCTGGCCAAAGCCCTGGCGTTTCAGCTCGCGCTCGATGGCGCTGCCGGCCAGCCCGCGATGGCCGGCAACATAGATTCTTGAACTGGCTTCCATGAATTCTGTGTGTGTTTTGGCTGATCACCGTCCCATTTGGGCGATCATCCCAGTCGGCGCGAATAGTCGGCCACGGCTTCGGCCAAGGGCGTGGGAACATACGGCACACCCGCCCGGGCCAGCTTGCGCATGGTGGCCTGGGTGAAATACTGGTAGCGCCCCTGTAGGTCCTCCGGCATGGGCACATATTCGATCCGGGGAGGCAGGTTCAGCGCGGCGAACACCGCTTCCAACAGTTCGCGGAACGAATGCGCCTGCCCTGTGCCCAGGTTGAACAGGCCCGACACCGTGGGCCGATCCGCCAGCTCGGTCATCACCCGGACGAGATCGCGCACGTAGATGAAGTCGCGGAGCTGTCCGCCGTCCGTGTAGTCGGGCCGGTGCGATTTGAACAGCCGCACCACTCCCTCGCGTTTGATCTGGTGGTAGCCGTGGAAAACCATGGAGGCCATCCGGCCCTTATGCGCTTCGCCGGGGCCGAACACGTTGAAGAACTTCAGCCCGACGGATTGGACCGGTTGCGGCCGTCCCTCCTTCACCTGCTGCTCCACCCACAGGTCAAACTCATGCTTGGAGCGACCGTACAGATTGAGCGGCTCCAGCTCGGCCAAGGGCGATTCGTCGTCAAATCCCCGTGCCCCGTCGCCGTAGGTGGCGGCGCTCGACGCGTAAATGAGCCGCCGGCCATGCTGGGCGCACCAGCGCCAGAGCCGCTGCGAGTAGTGGAGATTGTTGTCGGCGAGATACCCCCAATCCTGCTCGGTCGTGGAACTGCACGCCCCCATGTGCAGGATGAGTTCCGGCGACAGGGTCCCGGCTTCCAGCGCCCCGACGAAGGCGGTGTGGTCGAGAAACGTGACGCCGGGCACGGCGGCCAGATTCGGACGCTTGGCTTCGGTAACCGGGTGATCAACCGCCAGCAGCTCGGCCACCGGATACTGACGGGCAAAGCTCTCCAGAAGCTGCCCCCCGATGAAACCGGCCGCGCCGGTGATGACAATCCGAATGGCTGACATGCGATGAAAAGTAGCGGCTGCCGCGGTCCGCGGCTCAGGACAGCAGCCTCAAATTGACCTTGATGACGAGCTTGCGAACCCGCCCGCCACCAACGTCCACCTTCGGGCGATGGGCATCGCTGGGATAGAACACTGAGAAACGTCCGGGCGACTGGATCAGCGTGACAAACGACGCGGTTGGCGGAAGCCAGAACTGCACGTCATTGGCAAACGCGCCATCGGGCTCCAGCCCGATCCGCGGACACCAGTCGATGCCTTCGGTACCGCTGATGGTGTATTGCAGATCCACATGCTCGCGATGGCTCTCGAAGCGGGCCGCCTCACGGTCCACCGGGTCGTATTCCTGCACCGCCGCAAACATATCCTCGCCGATGATCTCATGTTTCCCCAGCGCGATGTCGGCCGGCAGCACCCATAGCCATTCCAATGCCCGGGCCCAGGTGGGATGGACCAGCAGCGCATCGTACGTGCCGGGATCAGCAAGAAAACCGTGAAGCATAACGCCTTCAGTCCAGCTCGGCCTCAATGATGGTCAGCCAGCAGTGCAGGATGAAGGTGTGAACCTCCTGAACCCGCGCCGTAACCTCGCTCGGCACGATGAGCTCGTGGCTGGCCATGCCCTTGGCTGCGCCGCCCGTTTTGCCAAGCACCGCAATCGTCTTGAGACCACGAGCGTGGGCCGTCTTCAAGGCCGCCAGCAGGTTGGGGGAATTGCCGCTGGTGCTGAAAATGACCAGCACATCCCCGGGGCGGCCCAAACCCTCGATCTGCCGGGAAAACAGCCGCTCATAGCCGTAATCGTTGCCAATGCAGGTGAGCAGGGTCGGATCCCCGCACAGGCTGATGGCCGGAAGGGAAGGCCGCTCCTTGTCGAAGCGTCCGACGAGCTCTTCCGCCAGGTGCAACGCATCCGCCGCACTGCCGCCATTGCCGGCGGTCAGGAGCTTGCCACCCGACCGCAGGGCCTGGCGAATCTCCCGCCCCGTCTCGGCGATGAGCGGCAGCAGGGCGCGGGTGCGTTCCAGCGTTTCCTGCAACCCGTCCAGCTGGGCTGCCAGCAGACCAGAATCAGTGGACATCGGGTTCGCGACGGGTGACCTGCAGTTCCAGCCAGCGCTGGCCAAACACGCGGAGCCGCTCCAGCGCCGGATGCCAGTCCCCTTCCACACCGGTGGAAAAGCGCACGAACTGCTTGGCCCCCGTGCCGGGTACACGCTCGCGGATCATGCGCAGAAAATTGCTGCGCAAAAGATGACGGGAGCCCTGGGCCTGTTTTTCCTGCAGGTCTTGCGAAGCGCCCTCACTCAGCTCGAACCGGTCACTTTCCGAAAATACCTGGCCGCTGATGAGGGTGCACCACACCGTCAGTTCGAGATGGTTGCCCATGGGCGCGCGGAAGGTCCGCAGCTCAAAGGGGATCTTGGTGCCCTGGAACTCCAGCTCCAGCTTGTCCGGATGCCCCAGGGCCACGGGCGTCCAGCCGTTGCCCACCCAGCACACGTCCGGCGTGTGGCCGACCACCGCCGCCTGTTTGGAATCGGTGCCATCCCAGGTGCCCATGAAGGCCATGAGCCGCTCGGCCGTGGGACCGATGAAGGTGCCGTTGACCAGGTTCGTGGTGGCCAGGATCTGAATCGCCTCCTCGCCCACCGGCTCGGCCTTGAAATAGTAGCCGACTGGGTGGCTGGAGGCCTTGAAGGCGTAGCTGGTCGGAGACTGCCGCGGATTGACGTTATACCATGCCCAGGCCCCGCCGGCCGCCAGCAGAAAGCAGCCGGTCAAAATCAACAGGCGGACAAGACGGGTCTGGTCGGATTTTTCCACGGCGGTAAGCTAGAGGAATTTCTCCGCCAGCGGGAGCAGCTTTTGCACGCGGGTCTGCAGGCTCCGCAGATGGGCCAGCCGCTCCTTGCAGAAAGCATGTTCCTCCTTCGTCAGAAGCCCCGCCTTGCGATCCGCCTCCAGGCAGACCAGCAGGTGGTCCATCTTGGAGACCGAACGCTCCAGCTTGGGCCGGAAAAACTTCTCATACCCCGCTCGCAGCAGGTCATGCAGGTCGCCGACGGCCTCAAAATGATCCCGGCGGTCGCCCGGCACCCAGATCTGCTTGATCGCATGCCAGCTCAGCAGCTGGCGCGTGCCGGTGCTGGCGCTGGCCTTGCTGATGGACAGCAGCTCCGCGATGTCATCCAGCGAGAGCGGGCTCGGGGCCAGGTACAGCAGGCCGTAGATCTGCCCCGTGGACCGCGGGAGACCAAAGCGCTGGCACAGACGGCCGGCGGTCTCGACGAACTCGCGGCGGGAACTGGGAAGGGATTTGGAGAGGGTTTCGGCCATGGAAAGGCCTGGGGACACTTCGTGCCGGTCACTTCGCACGGGCGAAGCTACGCAGGGGGCGGACCGGTCTGGGCCGAACCGGATGTTCCAGTTCGTTCAATTCTGATTGAACGAATAATTCAATCACCCCGTTCAAGGCAAGTAAAATGCCGGTGACGGAACCTCTTTTTCAGACCGGCTCAACCTCGTCGGCCAGGACCCGCACCGCGGCCGCCTGCCCGATGAAATCGAGCCGCAGGATCACCTCCATCAGCCCCTGGCGCTCCGCGACCAGGCCCTCCAGGCCGCGCAGCGGCCCCTGCCGGATGCGGACGCGCTGCCCGGTCGCGATGTGCGGGGCGAGTCGGATTTCGCATTCGGCTTCCAGGGCCTGCAGGATGTCGCCCAGCTGGGCGTCGAATTCGGCCTGGTCGGGCGGTTCCAGCAGGTTGGCCACGTGCTGGTTTTGGCGCAGCGTGGCCACCTCGTTCGCTGCCAGCCGCAGGAAGACGTAGCCGGGGAAGAGCGGTTTCAGGAAGACGGCCTGCTTGCCCCGGTAACGTTTCACGCTGCGAAAGAGCGGCAGGATGTGGTTGATGCCTTCGCGGCCGCAGAATTCCGTCACCTTCTTCTCACAGCGCGGCCGCGTGTGGGCGACATACCAGGGCCGGTCCATCATTCCGCTGGGTTGGCCGCCCGGTTGGCCGAGGTGAGGCGATCCAGCCGCGACACCAGCATCGCCAGCAGCACCACGCCCACGGCGGTAAAGGCCAGTACGCTCCAGCCGGCCGTGTCGTGGACCGCCCGCAACGCGTCGTCCCCGTGACGATAGGCGGTCAGGCAGAGGTAGAGTGAACGGAAGAAATTCCCCGCAACGGCCAGCACCACGCCGCCGATCAGGAAGAACACCTTCCACCCCGCCTTGCGCAGGGTGAGATCTCCCACAAACAGCGCGGCCATGATGCTCGACTGCAGGCTGCGCACGCCGCTGCAGGCCTCGTCCACCCCGACACGGGTGTTGGGGAGCTGGATGACGTGGGCAAACCGCTCGGCCGGAATGCCCATGAGCCGGAGCGCTTCGACGTTCAGCATGGCCACAAAACTCTGGAGGCCGAGGACGACGGGGTTCCAAAAAAAATGCGGGATCGGCACCGCAATGAAGAAGAACAGCAGCGGAAACAGGAAATGCAGCAGGGTCCGGCGGCCCGAGATCACCAGCAGCTGGGCGGCGATGAAGAGCGCGCAGCCGAGGCTGAGCAGCATCGACGACGTGGGCGTGCGCGCGAGCCCGATGCGGTACAGTTCGGCCGCCAGCACGCAGCAGAACCCCAGGGCGGCCATGGCCAGGCTGAGCCCAAAGGGTGCCGGAGCATCCTGCAGCGGCCGGGAAGGCCAGCGCTCCCAGACCAGATAGGCGGCCAGCATCACCACGATGGGGCCGAAGTGGTACTCCACCAGCGAGGACCATTCGAAGGAAAGGTCGCGAATCCACCAGGCGGCCACCAGCGCCGCCGGCAGCAGCCAAAGCGCGCGCACCCAGCTGGTCGCCGAGGCTTCGGGCCGCACCCCGGTTTGCACATCTGCAGACATCCTCCGCACCGATAGTGTTGACCGGGCAACAGGGCAAGCCGAAAGCCCGTGACAATTTTCCCCGGAGCCTTTCCCGCGGTCCGGCCGGCACTGAGGTCACCCCGTCCAACGGAGCCAGCGGAGCCAGAGTTTGGCTCCGTTGGGAGGGCTCACGTCAGGGCCAGGCGACGACGGTCCCGCCAAGGACCGGTAGGGACGATGGGGCGGGCCGTTCCAGTCGCGGGCGTCCCATCGTCAACTTGCGTGGGGAAGCAGCTCCTGCGTTTCCCGCGCGCCGCGTGGTGTTGGCGCGCCGTGCCGGATTGCCGGCCGGAACGTCGCCTTCGCCACACCAGCCTACTTCGGCGCCGACGCCGACCAAGCCCGACTCATTTGTGCAGAATGGCTGGCCGGCTCCGCCAGACCCAGCGGCAATTGACGAAAAAACTCCAGAGACTCACCAGGAAAACGGCCATCACGTTCGAGAGCAGCAGCGGCAGACCGGCTTTCAGATGAAGCGCGCACATGATGCCCATGCTTAGGGCGATGCCGCTCAGGGCCACCAGATTGAACGCACAAAAGCGGCGTACGAGCGCGCCCCATGCCAGCGGTTGCAGCCGGCCTCCAAACGTCCACTTGTTATTGAGGATGAAATTGGTCCACACGGCGATCTCAGCGGCCACGGCCTTGCCTCGTATGCTGTCCCAATGATACTCGGCGGTCAGCAACCAGAGAACGGCGGAGTCAACAACCAGTCCGGAGAGTCCGACCAGGCAGAACCGCAGGTATCTGCCTACGACACTGGGGGTGGTCGCCTTCATAAGCTCGGCAATTCTCAGCCATGATATGTTATTTGTGCCGGTCCTCTCAAAGGCCAAAAGCTTTTATCGCGTCATGGTTGTGGGTGATTTTCTTGGGGTTCAGCCCTTCAGAAACCCACAGTTCCTGATCGTGGGTCGAATCCACCAGCACGTAACCTTTGGAAACCCACGTCGTCCAGTCGGGATCGCTTTTTTCCAGTGTCTTCCCGAGCACGACTACCTCGGGCCGATAGGCCTTGACGCAGTTCAAGATGGCCGGCTCGTTGATTGCGCCCGTCCAGAACCGTTTAAGCGGCAGGACCGCAATCTCAGGTGGTAGCGATCCGCCCGCGAAAAAGGCCTGCCACGGCCGACGGGTGTACACCCAGCGTGCCCGCGGAGCGTACTCTTTGACCCCCAGCGTCACCGCATCCTCATCCAGCCGGCCCACCATTCTCTGCTTCTGGATGGTCGTGATGAATGAGGGCAGTGTGAAAACCACCGCCAGCGCGACGACGGCGCACAGAATCCCTGCGGCTGGCGAGCTCTTATAGGTCTGCCCGTTCAGACCGCCAGAAGCCTCCGGCGCAGTGGCCTGCCGGAAGAGGCCGAGGACGCCGATGCCGGCCAGAATGCTCAGTGGGATCGTGAGGTGAATCACGTAATATTCCCACCAAGGCCGATGGAATGCTGCAATGAACGTTCCACAGCACAGGAAAACCAGGGCGAAGACGGCGTCTGCGGAGCGCCGCCTCAGCATCCCCATCAGGCCGGCGCCGGCCGCCAGAAGGAGCGCGGCATGATCCGAGAAATAGCGGAAGTGGAACCTCACGTCCTCCTGTCGCGCGTCGGGAATCGACTGGCTCGCGCGGATATGCGACCCAAGCAGCGAATCCAGACTAAACGAGGGAGAAAGCAAAGCGATCACTGCGTAGGCCATGGCGCCGCCCGCAAGCATCCACAGGAGCGACCTGAGCGCGTTTCTCACCCCATGGACTTGGCAGTGGAGAACCACCAGCGCCGGCACCACCATGAGCGAGGTGAGCTTGATCTGGAGGGCGCAACCAAAAAGCAGGCCGCACAGCAGCAAACGGAGCGGACGCGATGGGCGATCCCAGTCAACCGAGAAGACGGCCGAGACAAGGCCCCAGGCGATGGCAGGAAACTCAATCATGGCCGACGTGGCCAGAAGCACGGTCCGATAGGCGGTCAGAAGAAACAGGGAGACGACAACCCCTTGCAGGAGCCGGGGGAAGCCTCCTCCCAGGCGAAAGATCGCGAACAGCAGGGCAATGAATGAGATGAGCGAAAAAAGCCTGGAAACCACCGGCGACACACCGAGCATTTGAAAGCCGGCTTCGGCCACGAGCGTGAACAGCCAGGGTTGGTCGTTCCAGATCAGGTTGGCCGATTCCGGATGCTTGGTGAGCAGCAGCGCCTTTTCAAACTCAAAGCCCTCGTCACCTCCGAATTCTGCCCTTCGGTTCAGGGGAATCAGAAGGAGCAGAAAGACTCCTACCAGCAGGGGGGAAGGCAACTGCCATGAACTTGCGGGACCGGAGGATATCACTCATGGTTCTTTCGCTTCACAGAGCCAGGACCATAGCCCCACCAAGAGCAGCCACAGCGCGATGGACAGGGAGGCCTTACCCTCACTGTAGGCGGAGACAAACGGCAGCCAGGAATGGACGGCGCCGAGACAGGGGCACAGACCGCCCGGATTTTTGAGCTCAAGGACGACATGGTAGGTGCAAAACGCGAAACCCAGCCCGACAAGGCTTTTTGCCGCGGCGGACCGCGAAGCGTGGAGGCTGAGCAGAATCACGATCGCCAACTCCAATATCCCCCCCAGCAAAGAGTTCTGGCGGTTGGGCAGATTGAACACGGGATCCGTCTCCGGAGTGAACGGGACGTTCAGGAAATACGCGAATATCTTCAGAAGCCCTGTGGCAACCAGCAGAAGAAGCGCGGTCTTCTGTTCAAAACGGAGTCTCCTCCATCCCACTGACAGCATTGGGTGGATCATTGCAGGCTTGGAAACGCTTAACATGGAGAGACAAGGCCGGTAGCGAAGTCATTCGCTACCGGCCTGGAACCATTTCGGATCAGCTTCCCGAACCGCCGATGCAGACGGTCCCAGCCGGATTGACCCCTTCGTATCTCGGTACCGGCCCACTGGGGCAGTCATAGATGCAGTGGAATTTCCCGTCCAGCACCGCACCGTCCAGGCCGCTCCCATTGAGACCGACTGCCGCCAGGGTTGGATAGGAACTGTCACCCTCGGTGTCCAACCTACAGTTCTGCCCAAGGTTGATGATGTAACCCGGGCACGGCTTGGTCGTCGAAGTGTAGCACCCCGCGTAGGCAACTGCCGTCAGCACCCCGGCTATGGTGACGAACGTTAATAGACGCTTCATTGTTTACCTCCCTTTTAATTCTGGCGTTGGATGAATGTCCCTCGCCGAGCCAGATACAGCGAGAGAAATGCAGCTGAAATGATGACCAGGACAAGGATTGCCACATACGAGTTATGCCCCTCCCCAGATATCATGCCCGAGTAATCCGGAGGAGTTTCATCCACTGTTTGGAATCGCCCATTGGGGGCGAGCATGGTCCGCACATTGTTGCTCCAGATCATCATCCGGGGCGGAGGGGATTTCTCCGAAAGAAATGACGATGGCTTGTACCCCTCCGTCGCCTCCGGGAGACTCTCCCCGACCACCAGCTCCTCGATGGTGTTGGTCAGCGGAACCGAGCCCTTCTGATCCGTTCTTCGGGAGACAATCTGAAAAGGTGGGAAGGGGCGGCCGGGCAGGTACGCGTAGCGAATCTCAAACGCCTGCTTTTTCGGCGTCACACCCACCGAATAGGTGATCGCGGACACAAGCCCGTTGCTGTAGCCGCTCACGGTGCCTGAGAACGGGCCGTTTAGGGGAGAGGTTCCGGAGAAGTGATCAGGGTCTCCCCATGCCAAGACTCCATCCGCAATCTGGGTGAGACCAAGCCTGCGGATGGCCGCCAGACGCCTCTCGACTTTCATCCAATTCTCGTTGAATTCCGAGCGGCCATCGGCCGCCATTTTGGGATAAATGTTCAGATGATCGCGGCCATCGACCAGCGACCACGCAAAGCGGTCCGTGGCGCCGGCAATGGTCTCCTTTCCGGGCCCTTTGTAGGACCATTCAATCTCCCCGTTCACTTTCATGTTGGCATTGGGAATGCCATTCGACCTTGTTTGCAGATAATATCCGGCGGCCTGCATCGCCCCTTCATAATAGGTATCCCGGTTCAGATAGATGGTCGGATGCTCAGGGATGCTTATGGAGTGATGATTCCCCGATTCGATGAAGAGAATCTTTTTGATGGGAGGAGGCTGGGCGAGAAAGTCCCTGAACTCCTGGCTGGGAGTGCGTTTGATGGTAACCTGGGCCTTCTGCTCCACGGCCCCCTGGGCACGGCCGGCCAGCGGCAACAGGATCAGAGCTGTCAACAACCGCAGGCCCAGCCACCCTGAAATGGCCGTCATCCGTGAGCGCAAGATCGGGATAATATCATCCGTCCTCACGGGGGACATTGCCTGGACAGTTGATTTGAAAGATTTCCCCCCCATAGGATTGACTAGGCACCGACGCCTGTTTGTTTTCAGTGGATGACTTAATCACTATTAGCTACCCGATTATCGGATTGTCAAAGCATATTCAGCTTCGGTGCTGGTTCATTTTTGATTCTCGAGCTCCAAATACCCGCTGATTTCATCCAAGCTCCACCCGTCGTCCATGGCGCGGCTTTCCTCGCTGGCGATACCCGGAGCTACGGATGTATTGAATGGCGAGGGAGTGCTCCTAATCTTCCACCTTCTCGCCGAACCCGTTCGTGAATCAGGTGAATCGGCGTATCATCAGCAGCAGCGTGAAGTTCTGCCCTTCCACATGATTCGGGGAGACGTGTGAGAAATCTGGCTAACCTGAGATCATCGCCTGGCTCGCTCCCATGCACTGTGCCGGAAAGGAACGGACTTCGCCGCCTTACGCGCGTTACCGGAAAGCTTCATTGGCATTCGGCGCGGAACCGCCCGTGGAAGCTCTTCACGAACCCGTTCTGCCAAGGACCGCCCGGATCGAGGTTGAAATGCTCTCGGGTGGGAAGCTCCGGTTGCCTCAGGGGTACTTTGACTTTGCCAACCCCAGCAGGGGCTCGCCCAACGCATACCCGCATGGATCGCCGCATCCATAATCACGCGCAACGTACCACCTGTGTGGTTGTACATTTTCGGGCTGCAATCGGCCGCGACGCGCGTTGACCCCTCGCGACGTTGTGCCGAGGTGATTTTCTTTACTTCGGCCGCTGCAAGCGTTGGCCACGCCTTTAGCGGCGCTTTCACGCAACGTCTGCGATACGGGCGGGTGGACGGTTGAGCGGAGGACCGGCGTCTATCCGCTGAAGGAACAGATCTGCTGCCTGCTGGAAGGTCATTCCTCCCTCGATTGCAACCTCTTGTGCCCCGACCAGTCCCCTGCTTTGATTGAGCAGTTCACTGCGTCGCAGAACGGCTGCCGAATACGCCTTGGTCGGGAGGCTCTGGCGGATAATCCCGCCACCGACGTTGGCGCGGGCGAAGCAAACTCCGGAGGGACGGTGACCGTACAAATTCGGAGTTCTCGACTTCACCCGGGACTTGCGTGGTTAGCTTCGCCATCCGGTTGCGGCAACCAGGACATGCAGCGAGCGTCAAATTCGGTATCGGATTGACAATTATCGCGATTATTTAGCGCCGTATCTGTCCTGTTTTGAATAGGTCGGGCCCATAGCTCAATGGTCAGAGCAGGGGACTCATAATCCCTTGGTTGCAGGTTCGAGTCCTGCTGGGCCCACCAAACTTTCAATCAACGCGTTACACAGTTTCAGACCAAAACTAAGACTGGCCGCCATGACTAAGGCCGTGGCGTTTGGCCAGGTCAGCCGTGGTTATCTTGCGGGCGCGCCAAACCGAGGCACCCGATTCGACAATTCAGTACCGCGCGTGGAATTCCCTGCTGACATCGGAGCCGTCGCTCGTTAGCGTTTTGAAATGTCTCCCAGAACTCTTACCCACCTTCCAAAGCGGCGGGGATTTACCCTGATTGAGCTGCTCGTGGTGATCGCCATCATTGCGATCCTAGCCGGGATGCTCCTGCCGGCCTTGGCCAAGGCCAAACTCAAGGCCACCGGAGCCGCCTGCTACAACAACGAGAAGCAGCTCACGCTCGCCTGGATTCTGTATTCGGGAGACTACAACGACGGCCTCGCACCGACCGACGACTGGAAAAACGCCTCGGGAGTCAATGTGCCGCTCACCGGCGGTGGATATTGGGCAGGACCAACGCCGGACTTGTCCGCAGGCATCACCGTAGCCGAAGCCATGAATCGCGTGGCCAAGGGCATGAGCAACGGACCGCTCTGGAAATACTGCCCATCCATCGGCGCCTATCACTGCCCCGGGGACCTGCGTGCAAAGCTGAAGCCCGGCAAGGGATGGGCCTGGGATGGGTATTCCAAAGCCAATGGGTTGAACGGCCTCAAGGGCTGGGAAAAGGAACAGCCTCCCTACACCAAGGCCCAACAGGTGGACACCCCCTCAAGTACCTTTGTCTTCATTGAGGAGTCCGACCCCCGCAATTCCAATTTGGGGACGTGGGTGCTGGGTGTCGCCAGCAAAGGCTGGATCGATGGATTCGCCGTCTTCCACGGGAATTTCACCACCTTTGCCTTCCAGGATGGGCATTGCGAAGGCCACCCTTGGGTGATTGCCAGCACCATCCAGGCCGGACGCGACTTTGCCGCCGGCAAACCTGTCTTCAACTGGGCGGGCGGCGGGGCCAAGAATTCTGACTTCCGCTGGGTCTGGAACAAGTATCGGTACGTCGATTGGAAGGATCTTCCCTGAACGATCGGGACCGTTTGCGCATGTCCTCAGAGTGAGCCGGCCACCGGGTCAGCGTCTCCAAGACTGTCAACCGTGACAATGGCGTCCGTGAAGTGCCATTTCATTGGTGTTTCACGACTGTAAAAGGCTAGGGATGGAGTCGCAGGTTCGATTCCTGCCACTGGCACCACCTTGATTACAAGGTGCTTACGCAGTTTGAAGCCAAAACTAAGACTGCCCACTAAGACTAAGGCAATGGCGTTTGGCTATGTCAGCCGTGTCTTTTTGGTGTGTGACCTAGGCGGCGATTTGCCCCTTGAGGATACCGGCTGGCGCTGAAAAAGTTCCGTGCATCCCGAATCGGACAATGCCGGTCTGTGTGAACAGCCGGTGAACAAGTTTAAGCCATGAAGACAGCAATCAAAATCCTCGTTGGTTTCATCCTGTGCTTTGTAGCCGTTGGCGATCCGGCAAAGGGCGCTATTCGAGTACCAGGAAGCCGGCCGCCTTCTCACACCAACCTTGGCGGAGGAAAGCCGACAACGTCACTGAACCCGAGGAGGAAGTAATCAAGCTCTTTGGCCGAAATATTGCCCTGCATTATTTTGTCGTCCGGCTCTCGCTGCGCAACACAGATGCCGAAGACCGGCTCGTCAGCAGCGGAATGATGCGGGCGAGGGGCCGGGCCATCGTGGAGTCACCCACAAAGAGTGGTGCGCCGCTCAGGTTCACTGTTCCCGTTGAAGTCGCACCGCACAGCGCCCAGCAGATTTATTCCATTCTGTCGGACGAGTCGGTGAATGAACCGCGGGCCGTGGTTTTCCGGGCGTTTGAGCTGGCCGGGGCGGTGGCGTCCGCTTATGCCCTGTCCTTCGGTGCTGACATCCTTACCAAGGACGCGATCCAGCTCTCCACCGGCATCGGTGTTCCCGCATTTTCAAAATTCTGGACCGACCGCCTGCCCGGCTATCAGCGGAACATCGTCAATTTTGCCATGGACGACTTGGTGAAGATTCCCAAGGGCGGTGTCACCAGCCATAAGTTCCTATTCTTTCCGAAGGACAAAATCGAGGGCATGATCATTGACCAGCACTCCTATGCGGAGAGGACATTTACCCAAAGGCTATTCAGCGGAGTCCGCAGTGGTCGAGCAACGGACAGCATGCCGCAGCCCACGGCGTTTGTGGCCTATCTGACCTTCGACAATCTGGATATTCCCTTCGAAAATGTGTTTCAGCCGGAGCCCGCCAACGACCGCCAGCGTCTGCTGGACCTGAACGTGGACATCAACACCCAATTGGCACGCCGAACGGCCATCCGGGATACTTGGCTGTCAGGGAGTTCGTCCGCCCGCTTTGCCGGGCTGGCCGCGAAATCATCGTTTGATGCTTCAGACCCGAAATCGGCTGTTTCCATTGCCAATGCGGTCAAGGCGTCTTGGACGGCCTTGGTCCCGGACGTTGATGCATCCTCCAATCTGAAGAAGCAGGAAGTGCTGGATGATCTTGAGGTGCTGACCCGGGCCATGGCCTTGCTGGCCCCCGACTCGGTGCGAAACAGCGAGCTGATTGCTGGCGACAGCATCAAGGAACTTGAGCTGGCCCAGAAGGACCTGGAGGATATCCGTTCCCGCGTCCTCGGGGGCGCGCCCGCTTCGCGGTATCTCACCCGCATCCAGGAGGTCGAGGCCATGGTCGCCTTGTATGCCAGCGCCGCGTTCCTGTACGACGGCATCGCGGCGACGGTGGCGGACGACAAATTCCTCGCGGAACTGACTGATTCCTTGAAACCCGGTACCCCTGCTGCAGCCGCCGGGAGCCTGAACAAGGCAGTCTCCGCCGCCAACACTCTCAGGACACGCCTCCAGAAGTTAGGGGCCATGAGAGGCAAAAACCTGCAGGACAAAATCCTCTCCGATTTGCCTGTGGGACGTTTTCACCTCTGACCGCGTGGTCGTTGCCTATTTGCCGCGTGATCGCTGGCTTTGGGAGGCTCGAAAGATGGCAACGATGTTTATCTCCAGTGCACTCTAGCTGGTGCAGGTGTCCATCTTCCTTGCCGACTTGGCTGGCTCGGGCTCTGCCGCCGACACGGGGACGGGCCAGCCCACAGTTGCTCGGGAGTCGGTGGACGTCTCGGACCTCGATACTGTCGTGGTCCCGGCCCAGGAAGATGGTTTTCAGGAGGTTTTCCTCGGCGAGCATCGCTGGTACCAGATCCGCATCCACGCCAGTATGCTGCCCCGGATCAAGTACATCGCTGCTTATCGGCCATCACCCACGTGGCGGCGGTGAAGGACATCCTGCTCTGGAAAGATGGCCCGAAATACGTCCTGAACTTTCGCAGGCCGGCGACGGAGATCGGCCCAATCCGACTCGTCCCGAAGCCGAATGGCGCGGTCAAAGCGCCACAAGCTCCCCGTTACACGTCCTACGCCCGGCTGACTCAGGCCACGAATCTGGACGGGGTGTTTTGAGCGGCTGCCTGCCTTCATGCTTTTGTGTTTGGTCTCGGACTTGGGCTTTTTGACTCCTTACCTTGATCAGCCCTCACTCGCGTCCGTGAACACGTCCACCTTCCGGCGCTCAGTCTGGGCGGATTGGGTGACTCGAAAGCGCCAAGTCCTCGGAAACCCGTTCTCGTCTTTCTCCGGAGCCGAGAATTGTCGGACGATTTCGGCGAACTCCTGCTTTGCGTTCCCATCACTGCCAACGAGAAAAAGGAAGGCCGTCGCCCGGCTGGAACAGACGTAGAGCTCCTTGCGGCGCTGCCACATTCGCTGCTCCGCCGCGGCATCGGTCCATTCGTCCATGTCCTCGGACGTACCCTCGATGACTACAATGGGGAAGAGCCAACAATGACGGCAAAACACCTCCCGCGCCGGACAAAAACTGAGAGCGGACTGGAAAAGCGACTTGCATGTTCTGGGAGCAGGCAGAAAATCGCGGATACCGCTCACGCCGATCGTGGGCATGAAACCATAAAAACGATGTCAACCGAATCAAAATGCCCTTTTCATCACGCTGCCGGCGGCGGCACAACGGCCAGTGTCTGGTGGCCCAACCAGTTGAAGGTGGAGCTGCTTCATCAGCATTCTGCCAAGTCGAATCCGATGGGCGAAGATTTCGCCTATGCGGAAGAGTTTAAGAGCCTGGATTTGGCGTCGGTGAAGAAAGATTTGGCCGCGCTGATGACCGACTCGCGGGATTGGTGGCCGGCGGATTTCGGCCATTACGGTCCGTTGTTCATTCGCATGGCGTGGCATAGCGCCGGAACGTACCGCATCGGCGATGGCCGCGGCGGCGGCGGGCGGGGCCAGCAGCGGTTTGCGCCGCTCAACAGTTGGCCGGATAACGTAAGCCTGGACAAGGCGCGCCGCCTGCTTTGGCCCATCAAGCAAAAGTATGGCCGGAAGATTTCCTGGGCCGATCTGATGATACTGACGGGCAACGTCGCCCTGGAAACGATGGGCTTCAAAACGTTCGGTTTCGCCGGCGGCCGCGAAGACACCTGGGAGCCGGATCATGATGTCTATTGGGGCTCGGAGACCACCTGGCTGGGGGATAAGCGCTACACGGGCGATCGGAACCTGGAGAACCCGCTGGCGGCCGTGCAAATGGGGTTGATTTACGTCAACCCGGAAGGCCCGAATGGCAACCCTGATCCGGTGGCGGCGGCGCGCGATATCCGCGAGACGTTCGCCCGCATGGCCATGAACGACGAGGAAACGGTGGCGCTCATCGCGGGCGGCCATACTTTTGGCAAGACCCATGGCGCCGGTCATGCGTCCCATGTGGGGCCGGAGCCGGAATCCAGCGGTCTGGAGCACCAGGGCCTGGGCTGGAAAAGCAGCTTCGGCACCGGCCATGGAGGTGACGCCATCACCAGCGGCCTTGAAGTCACCTGGTCCGCCACGCCGACCAAATGGAGCAACAATTTCTTCCAAAACCTGTTGGGTTTCGAATGGGAACTGACGAAAAGCCCGGCGGGCGCGAATCAATGGAGGCCGAAGAATGGCGGTGGGGCAGGGACTGTTCCATCCGCGCACGATCCGTCCAAGAGGATCGCGCCTTCCATGCTGACGACGGACCTCGCCCTGCGGTTTGATCCTGCTTATGAGAAGATTTCCCGGCGCTTCCTCGAGAACCCGGATCAATTCGCCGACGCCTTCGCGCGGGCTTGGTTCAAGCTGACGCATCGCGATATGGGCCCGCGCGCTCGTTATCTCGGGTCGGAAGTTCCCGCAGAGGAACTTATCTGGCAGGATCCCATTCCCAAAGCGAACCATAAATTGATCGACGCGGCGGACGTCGGCTTGCTGAAGGAGAAGTTTCTGGCCTCTGGGTTGTCGGTCTCGCAATTGGTTTCCACCGCGTGGGCTTCGGCGTCCACCTTCCGCGGTTCCGACAAGCGGGGCGGCGCGAACGGCGCCCGTATTCGTCTGGCGCCGCAGAACCATTGGGAAGTCAACCAGCCCGAACAGTTGGAAAAGACACTCAAGACACTCGGGGAAATCCAGGCTGCCTTTAATCAGGCGGCGAAAGATGGCAAGCAAGTATCGCTGGCCGACCTGATTGTTTTGGGCGGCTGCGCCGGCGTTGAACAAGCGGCCAAGATTGCCGGGCACAAGGTCATTGTCCCTTTCACGCCGGGACGCATGGATGCCCCGGCGGAGCAGACCGATGCGGCTTCCTTCGCGGCTCTCGAGCCGATCGCGGACGGTTTCCGAAATTACCTCAAGGGCAAATACGCGGTGTCGGCAGAATCGTTGCTGATCGACAAGGCCCAATTGCTGACGCTGACGGCGCCGGAAATGACAGTGCTCGTGGGCGGATTGCGCGTCTTGAAGGCCAACTTTGGCGGAACCCAACACGGCGTGTTTACCGAAAGACCCGAAGCTTTGACGAACGACTTCTTCGTAAACCTGCTCGACATGGGCACAGAGTGGAAGCCGGTTTCGCCGGAAGGGGACTTGTTTGAAGGACGCGATTGCAAAACTGGGGCCGTCAAATGGACTGGCACGCGCGTCGACTTGATCTTCGGATCCAATTCCCAACTCCGGGCCTTGGCGGAAGTTTACGGATGTCAGGACTCGCAGGATAAGTTCCTGCGCGATTTTGTGGCGGCCTGGGACAAAGTGATGAACCTGGATCGCTTTGACCTCGCGTAATCGAAGCTGAAAGGTCGTGACAGGTTTTTGAGTGGCTCCGAAAGCTCATGCAATCGACAGCCGGTTCGGCGGGGCGGCCTATCGCCTTTGCGGAGCCGGCTTTTTGTTGCATGGCCACGTTGCACACTCGATAAGGCTGAACGCAGGTTGGATTGGTTTCGCAAGCAGGCGAATGAACTTTGGGCGTTCATACCTCGTCCTTCCCGAAAAGCAAAAAGGGCCCGGTTACCCAGGCCCTTTGAAAATGTTCGGGATGAATGCTCAGTCGAGCTTCTTGACCCGCATGTTTTTGTAGCGGACGAAGCTGCCGGGGTAGTGCGCCTGCAGTGGTCGAGCGAATGCTTCGTCAGCTTCCGCCTCATGCTGGAGCAGATGGCCAAGGGCGTGGCCGCCGGCACGGTGAGCATCCGGACCTACCACGAGGCGATGAGTCCCCAACGCAAGTCGTCCGCGACCGGCACCCCGTCACGCAAGCGAATGACGGGAGCAAGTTGCATTGGGGCGACGTTGTAACAAGGCCGGGGTACAAGCCAAACCACTTCGGTGTTTCCAACCCGAATGCGTTTCGGTGGCTTGACCAAGCTGTAGCGTCCGCACATACGGGTCGAAATATCCGAAACCCCGGTTCAAAGCCATTCAGCTTTTAAAGAATGCCGAGAGCTCGGCGTTTTCCAGGATTTCCAGCTTCCATGAATTCCCACCAACTTGAATACATCCTCTACAACGCCGTCGCGGCCTTGCTCGATTGTCCCAACACGACGCTCCTGGGCGTGAACCGGCTCCTGACCGATCCGAACTACCGCGCCTGGGTCGTGCGCCAGATCAAAGACCCGTTCATTCGGGAGTTCTGGGAGAACGAATACGAAGGCTACGATCCGCGCTTTCAGCGGGAGGCGATTGCGCCGATCCAGAACAAGCTCGGTCAGTTCCTCCAGAGCCCGGTGATCCGGAACATTCTGGGGCAGGTTCGAACGAAGGTGAACATCCCCTTCGTCATGGACAATGGCCGGCTGTTTATCGCGAACCTGTCGAAAGGAAAACTGGGCCACGACAAGGCAAACCTCTTGGGTTCTCTACTGACCACCCAGTTCCAGTTGGCCTCGATGTCGCGCGTCAATGTGCCCGAAGCGGAACGCCGGGACTTCTACCTGTTCATTGATGAGTTCCAGAACTTCAGTACGGACGCCTTCGCGTCCATTCTCGCCGAGGCCCGCAAGTATCGGCTCTGTCTCGCCCTTTCCCATCAATACATCGACCAGTTGTCCCTGCCCGTGCGGCAGGCTGTCTTTGGCAACGTGGGCACTCTGATTTCGTTCCGAGTCGGGCATACCGATGCCGAAGTGTTGCGCGACGAGTTCGGCCACGAGTTCGCGGAGCAGCAGTTAGTCGACCTCGACCGTTTCGAGTTGGTCGTAAAGCTCCTCGAAAACGGCACCAACCAGCAGCCCTTTCGCGCGCGCAGCCTCGCGCCGGTCGAGAACCCAGTCGGACGCCGGGACAAGCTCATCGCCCGCTCGCGGGAACGGTTCGCGACGCCGCGAAGTGAGGTGGAGGCAAAGTTGGTGCGTTGGTTAGCGCAGTAGGACTATGCAGCTATTGATAGATCTGCACCAGGACGGTGGCCTTCTGCACGGTGGCCATGGTGTCCTCAAAGCTGCGTTGCTTCGTGTTTTGATCCCTGAGCTTCGCAGCCACTTCAGGCTGCGATTCAAGGAAGCTGAGCAGGTAGCTGCTCTTAACGGCGTAGTTGACGTTCTCGGCGAGTTCGCCGGAGGTCGCCAGGGCGGCCTTTTGGCTGAGCTTGGCCGCTACCACGCCCACCACGTTCCCACGATCATCCACCAAGGCGCCGCCTGAATTCCCCGGCTGCACCGGCACGCTAATCTGGAAATACCTCACGTCATCTTGCGCCCCGGAAAGCGAAGCAATCTCCCCTTTGGCGAGCTTCGGTGCGAAGCCTTGCAGGCCGGTGTTCGGGAAACCTATGGTGGCCACCGTTGCACCCAACCGAACTCCGCGACTGGAGCTGAGCGGCAGAGCGGTGAAAGTCCCCCGCACCTTGAGCAGCGTAAGATCGTTTGCCCGGTCCACTTTCACGACCTTGGCCAGCAACTCCCCATCCGCCGTTAGCACTCGTACGTTGCTGTCCTCGTGCGCCACATGCTCGTTGGTAATCAAATAGCCATCATCGGTGATTAAAAAACCTGTGCCCGTTCCTGTCGGGTGCGGTTGACCCACACTTCCAGTAGCCAAAGATTCCATTGGCGAAAGCTCTCGGGTCGGCTTGAACCCCCTGGCCAGTTGTTGGCCTTCCGCACGCTGGTCTGCCGTTAGTCGGTCTTCGATAATCGCGATTTGTTTTCTGGCGAAATCATCCGCTTGGGCGCTAGCCAACAGAAACCACTTGTAAGCCTCGACCTCGTCCTTCGGTACCCCGTGACCAATGGCATATTCGAGACCAAGGTTACTTTGCGCCATGGAAAATCCTTGGTTGGCAGCCCTGCGGTACCACTTCACAGCCTCCGCGTCGTCCGCAATCACATCTATGCCTAGGGCATATTTCAACCCGAGCACGAATTGCGCGAGATCGGATCCTTGACCGGCAGCCTTGCGGAACCACTTGACCGCTTCCGCCCCATCCTTGGCCACGCCTCGACCCTCTTCAAACCTTATCGCAAGAAGCAACGAATCGTTGTCGTCTCCCTGTTCAGCGACCTTGCGAAACCATTTTGCCGCCTCGGTTTCGTCCTTCGTCACACCTTCACCTTTGGAATACATTTCTCCAAGGCGAGATTCTCCAAAAGCATCCCCTTGCTCAGCGGCTTTACGAAACCACTTCACTGCTTCAACCTCGTCCTTCGCCACGCCTTCCCCTTTCGCATACATGTTTCCCAGATTGGATTGCGCGATGGCATATCCTTGGTCGGCAGCTTTGCGATACCACTTCACAGCTTCTGCGTCGTCTTTGGCTACGATCCAGCCAGCAGAATACCTGCTCCCGAGAATGTATTGTGCCTGGGCGTGTCCTTGGTAAGCGGCCTTGTGATACCATTTCACGGCTTCCGCTTCGTCTTTTGTCACGCCTTGACCGCCCCCATACATCACCGCTAGATTGAATTGTGCGGTGGAATCCCCCTGCTCAGCCTTAGTCCGCACTGCTGCCAGTGATTCTTTGCCTTCGATTCCCGACTTAGTCGAGGCCTGTGCCTTCTCTGGCGTTTCAGGCGCAGCGGAGCAAACGGCAGTCATCAGAGCCAGCGACGCGCCAATGCTAGCGCAAACTCGTGAACCTACGATCATTTCGAGAATAGTGATTTAAGTGCCCTTTGCCCGCTAAACAAAAGCAACAAAGCGTGCTGCTTAGGAACCGATTGCTTTGGATACAAGAATGTAAGTATCCTTCTAAACAAGTAACCGGCGGAAAACTCCCTGACTCTGAACAATCTGTATTTAATCACTGATGAGGAGCACATTGCATGTGTTGAGCGGGGAGCCACTTTACTCCGGGACCTCCGACTAGGTCAGGGCATATTTGGTACAGGGTCAGAGAACGAAGGTCGTCCAGAGGTACTGCCTGAGATACCATTGACTGGAAATCTTCGCGGGTCAGAGGTTTTGAAACTGGAATCCGGTACAGTCGGTCCCCGTCAACCTCCAGTGATGGGAACGCTTTCTTAAGCGCCCCGAGAACTCTGCCCAAAGTGTCATCAGCCGGTTTTTCGTAATAGATCAAAAAGTGGTTCATCTCGCCAGACTTCAGACCCGGCAACCGAAGTCAAGTCTTGCCCCGCTCCCTAGAAAGCAACAATGTCGACCCGACATTTTAGCGTAGTCAGGCCGGCTGGACCACAGCCCCGAATTTTCCCCAGAGCCGCCATGGACTCCGCCCACATTGGGCGCGGTCTGGCGTTTCTTTGGTAAAGGCTCTTCGCGGTGCCACGGTCCGGGAGCGTTGGGCAGCGCCCTCTTCGTTCCCGTGGGTCGGTCTGGTTTGCAGAGAACCAGCCATGAAACCTCAGATTGGAAAGCTGACTCGGCTTCCGCCGGTATTGCCGGGGCCGCAGCGGGACGACCCGACACTTATCGACATTTCCAAAGACGGGTATCGACCACCAGAATGTTTGGCTCCCGTCTCTCGGTTCTGGATTCTGTTTTTCGCCACCACCGTTTTGTTGGCGGTCATCCTTGGATTGTACGTCCGAACCAATCGCTAGGGGCTTATGGCGGAAATAGCGACAGGGCTCTACTGCGAGAACTGCGGGCATTTGAATCGTCCGAAAATTCGGGGCCAAGCAATGCTTCGACACGTAGTGTGCGAGCGGTGTCGGCACGTAAACCGGCTGGTAAAATCTCCTAAAAACTTCGTTAAAGCATGGCGGAGCCTAAAAATAGACCTGTCGGCATTGCTGGACCTGCGAGACGTGGTAAAAAAACTTGGGAAAGAGTACGTTGAATGGGCCGCCGCTTGTCTGAAAGTATCAGTCGCCTTAGTGCTTGGTTTGGGCATCGCCGGGGCGGTGATAGCCTTGGGATTGTGCCTGTTTGTTGCGGTCTGGAGGGGCGCGGCATCTGCCCTATCGTGGCTGCTTGGTACGCCCCGTTGAGCTACGGGGACTTAGGCGACATAACCGCGGAGAGCTTTTCCAAGTGGTTTTCGGAAAGTTAGAAACACATAAAAGCCATAGCGAGACGTCCTATGCTTGTATCCATCGCTCCTTCAAAGTGCCTATCCGTACGGAGTTGTCGCTGATGCAGGAAATGAGCACGACATCGCCCTCGGCGATGGAGAACACCGCATCTTGACAAAAGGCATTTCCTAACTCGCGGAGCTCCTGGATCGAGAGCCCCACGATGCCGAAGCCCGGTTCCAAGTGAGTTCCGTCGTGGCTGCCACCGCTCATCGGGAAGATCACCAATCGTCGGCCTTCCAGATGGCGCGCCAACTCTGCCGTGCGCCGTTCGTTGTCAGCACTGCCCAGGGTCTGTCCCTTCGGATTGCACGCTGTCACAACTCCAAAGGCCACCGGCAGATCGTGAGATTCCAACGGGCAACGGAACCACACCTCTAGGTATTGGGGCTTCATCATGGCACCTGACGTTGCAGTTGCTGTCCCATCAGGGCCGCGAGCGCCTGTCGCAAGCCTTCGAATTCGGGATGACGACGCGCGAGGTCGTCCAACTCCGCTGGCTTATAGCTGTTGTCCTTCAAGTATCCGGCGATCCAGAGGGCGGAACCTGAATCCACCTCTTCGATTTCGCCATCGCCGTTCTGCCCCCAGGCGAAGTGCTCGTCTGAGGTTAACCGCACATGGTCGGTCCACCGTTGGGAACAACCCATGTCGTCGCGCTGGTTCTCCCGAAGCCACACCCACGCTCCCGGCTGGGATGTTTTGCGGGCCGGTGAACGGGCCGGAAGCGCGGCGCGCAATTCCGCCGCCAGCTTGGCCGGCTGTGTCTCGGCCGTGCAGCGAAAGTAGTGCCCGCCGACCTCGATGCCGACACCATCCTGTCGGAACTCACGTCGCAGGACGGCTGCCAACTCGACGAGCTGCGGCAGAGCGTTGGTCGCGATCCGGATGCCCCAACCCGGGTCGGACGCCCCCCGGAATCTGCCTTCGCCGGGGATGAGGGTGAACGAATCGAAGCTGCGGCCCACCACCTCGGACACCCGGTCCGACTCCAGACGAACACCGTCAACGGCACCGAGATACAATGCGAACAAGGCTTTCATGGTGTCGAGGTTCAGCTCTCCCAAGATAGATACGGCTTGCCGAAATGACCGTAGTTGGTCGTTTGGCGGAACCGGGGTGCCCGGAGCCCGAGCCGCTCTGTGATCGCCGCTGGCCGGAAATCGAACGCACCTGCGAATTCCCTGGCGGCTTCGGAGTCCCCGGTGCCGAAGGTCTCGACGAAGAGGGAGACGGGTTGGGCCACGCCGATGGCGTAGGCGACCTGCAGCTCAGCTTTCGTAGCGATCCCGCTCTTCACAATTTCACGGGCGACATGCCGCGCGAAGTAAGCCGCGCTGCGGTCAACCTTGGAAGCATCTTTGCCGCTGAACGCTCCGCCGCCGTGTCGGGCGGCCCCCCCGTAGGTGTCGACGATGATCTTCCGGCCGGTGACGCCGCAGTCCCCGGCAGGGCCGCCGATGACGAACTCGCCGGTAGGGTTGACGAACAGGCGGATGCCCTCGCGGTGAAAGGTGCCGAGAGCCTGGGGCAGAAGGGTCTGCTCCACATACTGGCGGATCAGCGCCAGGGTAGTTCCAGCCACGTGCTGGGTGGAGACCACGACATCCGTGACCTCGACCGGCTGGCTATCCACGTAGCGCACCGTGACCTGCGTCTTTGCATCCGGGCGCGCCCAAACAATCCGGCCGGCCTTCCGCTCCTCCGCCAGTGTCAGCGCCAAGCGGTGGGCCAGCACGATGGGCAACGGCAGCAGCTCCGGCGTCTCGCCGCAGGCGTAGCCGAACATGATCCCTTGGTCGCCGGCCCCTTGTTCTGAGGTGGAGACCCCTCGGTCGATGTCCGCCGACTGGACTCCCAGCAGGTTGGTTATCTCCACCCGGTCCGGGTTGAACGGTTGGTCCGCGTCTACGTAGCCAATCTCCCGCACGGCATCGCGAACCAAAGAGGGCACATCGAGCACGGCGGTAGTCTTCAGCTCGCCGGCGACAATGACCCGGTGGTCTTTGGCCAGCACCTCGCAGGCGACGTGACTGTTAGGATCTTGGGCAAGGCAGGCGTCCAGGACGCTGTCGGCGATGTAGTCGCACACCTTGTCCGGATGACCTTCGCTGACCGACTCGGAGGTAAAAAGGTAGCTGCTCATGGTTCAGAGGGCGGGGGTTTTCGGAAGCACGGCGAAGAGGAAATCGCGGACGTTCCGCGCCTCGTCCACCAGTCGGGTTCCAGTCGAGCGGCGGACCCTCGCCTTGGTGGCGTCGGGCCGGTGGACGGTGAAATGGCACCACCAGATGCCGTGGTTGTTCCAGAGGTGATGGTCGGCGTTGGTCGCGGGGACCCGGACCGATAGTTGGGCTTTGTCGCTCATAGGTGCATGTGCCGACTTCCACGCCTCAGGCGGATTGAATGACGAAGGCCGTCGCTCTGATCAAGAGACGACGGCCTTCACACAGGGGAACATTTTGATTCGGAGCTCTTGCTCCGCACATCGGCCGTCGGCGTCACCGCCGTCAGCCAAAGCACCTTTGCCCTTCCCAGGCCAGGTCGCTGGTCAACGGATTTCTCCCCGCTGACTCTCCTGATGCGTCTCTGTCAGACGTGCAAACACTACATGGGTGGCCCGACCGGACAAGACCGATGTGTGTCATAAAAAAGGGCCACTCCCGGCACTCACCAGAAGTAACGGCGGCAAAACTGCCGCTGGACACTTTGCCGCGATTGAAAAGGCGCTTTAACGCCCTCCTTTCTTCTTCACTTCCAGTTCCGGCACGCTTCGACATAGGCCACAAAGTCGTCGTTCTGGAGCGTCTTCGCCTTTTCCCACACCGTCTGCGGAATCGGTAATGAGAGGAACTGCCCCACGTCCCGGCGCAACCCCTCCTGCGGAATCACGAGACCGTTCTTCATCGCTTCATAGACGCTGCTGACGTGTAGCACGACGAGGTTGACGAAGATTTCCTCCTCTCTGCTGACCGGTTGCTTCCGCAGGTCGGCGGATGCATCGAGAACACGGACCAGTTCGGGCCGGCGGTAAAGCTCCGTCCACATCTCCCGGTGGTTGCTCGTGATGGTGAGCAGGTTCCCCACCCGGCGGGTCTCGGTCTCCGAGCGGAGCGAGACGGCGGTGAACAGCAAGCCGCCCACGACGCCGACCGCGTTGAGCAGTTCAAACCAGTGTTGTCCCAGCCACGGCCATGCTTGCATTGCCTCCCATCATATCACGCCGCTTCGCCGTTGCCCAAAGGCGCTGGGGATTACGGCGGGTCGGGGATGTCACGCTTGGCGAGCAAGAGGGTCTGACGGGGCACCCGGACCATGCGTTCGTCGGGACCGCATCCGGCGGAGGGCGGGAGCTGGCCAGCGAACGCGGTGATGTCCGCGCCAATGACGGCGAAGTCGCCGTTGGCGAGTTCCCAGATGTCCGGGCAGCCGGAACAGCCGGCGGATTGTGTTCCGTTCGCGTGCGGGTCGGGTCCGAGGCGTTTCGTAAACATGGGCGTGTTGTGCCTATAGGCACATGTTGTGTCAACCCCTTTGTCGGGTATGCCTTGCCGTGTGGCAAAGGCCAGACCTGAGATTGTCGGCACGCAGACCATTCGCCTGCTTCGTGAGAAGCGCGAAGCGCTGGGGCTTTCCATGAACGTCGTGGCGGCCGGTGCGGGTCTGTCGCACACGATGATCAGCCGTGTGGAACGCGGCCTGCGCAAACCTACCCTCGATACTTTGCTCCGAATCGCTGGCGCGATGGAGGTGGAGCTTTGGCCACTGCTCAAGGAAGCAGAGTCAAGTTTCCCACTCCGCAACGCGGCCACCACGTCCAAGTAGGCCTCCGTCGTGTTAGAATGGCGGGATGCCCCACACCCGTCTTCCCCGCTTTCGCCGAGCTGTTGAGATCGCTCCGATGGAGCTGACTTCGCGTGACCGAGCAATCCTTCGCCAGGTGCATCGACACCGGTTTCTGCGTTCCTCCCATCTGGTGTCGCTCCTTGGTGGTAGCCGCCAGCACGTCCTACGACGACTTCAGTTACTCTTCCACCATGGTTATCTGGAGCGCCCCCGCGCCCAGCTCGACCATTTCCACCAAGGCGGCGGTTCACGAAGCCTCGTTTACGGGCTCGGGAATAAAGGATCGGCCATTCTCAAGCGAGAGTTGGGGTTGCCCTTCCACAAGGTGAAGTGGGGTGCCCCAAACCGGGACACTGGCCGGTTGTATTTGGAACACACGCTCCTGATCGCTGACGTCATGGTGAGCTTGGAATTGGCCTGCCGTCAGGCCGGAGACGTGAAGTTGCTGACCGGCGACGAACTGCCCTTGCCAGAGACGGCAATGTGCCACCGCGAACCGTTCCGGTGGCGGGTCAACGTCACCAACCGATTGAAGTGCGGCGTCATTCCCGACCAGGTGTTTGCCTTGGAGCATTCCGGCGGCCGGCGGCAGTTCTACTTTCTGGAAGCCGACCGGGCGACCATGCCCGTCGTTCGCCAAAACCTTGCTCAGTCGTCCTTCTACCGGAAGCTCCTCGCCTACGAGGCGACGTGGACGCAGAACATTCACCGTTCCCGGTTGGGTTTTAATCGCTTTCGCGTGCTGACCGTCACCAGCAGTCCTGAACGGGTGCGGACAATGCTTGAGGCCTGCCAACAGTTGGAACGTGGGCAGGGGTTGTTCCTGTTCACGGACGGGGATTCATTGCTGGCCCATCCTGAGCTATTAATCGCACCATGGCAGAACGGCAAGGGTGAGCCGGAGTCGTTGGACCAACGGCACGGATGAATAACATTAAGGAAGTCGATAAGAAGATTCCTGTTTGAAGATAGCCGTCAGCCTTCCGTGCGGCTGAAACCTACTTCACGGAAGTGCGAAACGAACTAGTGCCAGCTTGTCGCTTACAATGGTCACTCCAGAAGGTATGGTCTTCAGTCGGCCAATTTGAGGAGGACCGTTCGAAACCAGGTTATATCGTCGCCATTCATGCAGTCTTTAGGGGCGACACAAAACGCCAGATCTTCGCTACCGGAATCGTTGACACTTAGATTATGAACTTCCTTCGCGTATTTCTCGGCGCGCTCCCGCCCCCTTTTGTCTTTAGGATAAATCCAGAAGCTGCGCCTAGGTTTCCCGTTTTTGGGTGATTCGTAGCCGAACCATCCGATAGGCTCGCTGGAACTACCAACATGCCGCGAAAGTTTTGCGAAGCGTCGTCCAGACCCAATATTTACACCGAAATGGGCACCTTCAGTCGAGTCAGCAATATCCCATAGATCCTTCCGTCGATCGATTTCCAATTCATCAGCCAGCGCGTCCAATAGCTTGAACATCCTCGCCGCTGACGTGGCAGTCTTTTCCAGTTTCATGTTTCGAAAACTCCGTAGCTGTAACTCGGAAATGCCTAGCTGTCCCAATGTATCGAAAAGGTCGGAGACCAGACTGGGCTCGTCGGCCATGCCTCCTAATTCTCCCCACCGCCGAAACCCAAGAAATTCAGGATGTTGCCCCGGTAGATTCCGCTGCGAAAACGCAGACACAGTCTTTGCTAAGACTACGTAATACCTTTCCCTCTCGTTCGGATAATCTCTATTGATCTGAAACCCATATCCCTTGGGTTGGGTGTGGAATTCCTTATACGTAGGGTTCTGCTTCGGGTCCAGCTCAGCGTGGATCTTCGCCTCCACCACAAGGACACGTTTACCCGGCCAAACTATGGCCAGGTCTGCCTTGTGGCCATCTTGGCAACGGATATCGAACCTTTTTGTGGTGGGAATCGCAAACCGGAAGATCGTCCGCACAAAATGGTCCATGAAAGCGGGTTGGTGGCGTAACGCAAAGCCGAGGGCCGCCACCGCAAACACCTCTTGTTGGTTGTGGCTTAGTCGCCCCGGCGCCTGCATATCCGGTTGAACGCTAGCGTAGCGGCTACGGCGGAAGAGCTGATAGAATGACGGTTTCCCAACCATGCGCGGTCTTTGGTTCCTAGAACGTCATTTCGGTTATGATGGCGAAGAGGGGCTCGCGGCGGTGGCGAGCTGAGATTTCCGCGCATCCACCAAGGCCGCTACCCTTTGGCCACAATCGCTGCTCGCAGTCTCTTCTGATTTACGTTGAGTTCAAGATGTTCCCAACCCAATCCAAATGTCAATGCAGTTGGAGATAGCAGCGAGTCGCCATGGTGCAGGGCGTGCTCGCCGTAAAGCCGCCCTTCGAGACGTGAGCGAATTATTGGACGTTCTGTTGCGGTTCCGAGCGATGGCATTTTGCTGGGCCGGCACACGGTTAGCGTCGTTTGCGGGCATAGCTGATCGCCATTGGTCAGTAGAACGCCTGAATTCCTGCTGGACTAGCCAGCAGCACAAGAGTGTGGGCTGGTGATAAGTGTCCCGGCTTCCGTGGTAAAATCCGAGGTTGGAGGTGGCGTGCGCGGATTCTCAGCGCCCCACCACAGCACACCACAACCAAGGAAGTACCCATGCCCAAGAATAAGCTCGTCGATTTCCGTGCCGTGCGCGAAGCCGTCACGATGGAACATGTCCTCAGTCACTACGGCCTGTTGGACAAAATGAAGCGCAGCGGGGACAGCCTGAGCGGCTGTTGCCCGATTCACAAAGGGAGCAATCCCACCCAGTTCCGGGTGAGCCTCAGCAAGAATCTCTGGAACTGCTTCAGCGAATGCAAACACGGCGGCAACGTCGTGGACTTCATCTCCCGAATGGAGGACGTGAGCGCCTATGGCGCCGCGTTGAAGGCCATCGAGTGGTTCAAGCTCGATCCTGATCGGGTCTATGCCGAAGGCGAAGGAGCGGACGAACCGAGGAGTTCAAACGAAGCCCCGGCCAGACCCAAGTCCGCCCAGCCATCCCCTGTGGTGGAAGTGAAGCCGGAAGGCAACGCTCCCAATCCACCGCTGAAGTTCCGTTTGGACAAGCTCCAGCGCGAACATCCCTACCTGACCGAACGCGGCCTGACACTCGAAACCCTCGTGGATTTCGGGGTCGGCTTCTGTGCCAAGGGCATGATGGCCGGTCGCATTGCGATCCCCATCCATAACCCTGACGGCCAGGTCGTCGCCTACGCGGGACGCCATGTCGGCGAACCGCCGGAAGGCACGCCCAAATACAAGCTCCCGCCCGGATTTCGGAAATCGCTGGAGCTGTTCAACCTCGACCGTGCTCGCAAGGAGTCCGGCCCCCTGATCGTGGTCGAAGGATTCTTCGATGCGATGAATCTGCATCAGCTCGGTCACCGGAAGGTCGTTGCCCTCATGGGCAGCAGCCTGTCCCCAGCCCAAGAAGACCTGATCCGCCGGCACACCGACCAGCACAGCCAGATTCTGGTGATGCTGGACGCGGACGCCGCCGGCCGTTCGGCCCGCGACGAGATTGCCGCCCGGTTGGCGAAGTTCGCCTTCGTGCGGATTCACGTCTTCGCGAAAGAAGACCAGCAACCGGAACACCTCACTGCCGAGCAATTGGCGGAGGTCTTCGCCTGAAAGGAGCCTCAACATGGATGTCCATTGCTCCACCTGCGAGGAACCGTGGGATACGCATCACCTCTGGCACGACGCCATCTTCGAAACGGGTCTGCCCGTCGAAGTGGCTAAAGCCTGGAGTTGTCTACCCCGCCCCGAAAAACTGTCTGACCGCTACCGGCAGGAGTTGCGCTCCGCCAGCTGGGAGTTCGGTCAGAGTGTCATCAACGTCGTCCGCTGCCCGTGCTGTCCCAAGGACGCCCTGGCGAACCCCGACCGGGTTCAGACCAAGGCGGCCTTGGAAGAACTTATGGGCGACGACGAGGACGGTTTGGCCGCCACCTTCGAGGACTACCGCCTATGAGCGCCGCGAAGTTTGCCTTGGGCCGGCTCGTGGCCACACCCAACGCCCTGGCCCAAGTCTCCCACGAGGAGATTCTGGCTTCCCTATCCCGGCACGTCCAAGGCGACTGGGGCGACTGTTGCCCCGACGATAAAGCCGCGAATGACGCCGCCCTGACGGACGGAACCCGGCTGTTCTCGGTGTATCACACCGCCAACCAGACCAAGTTCTGGATCATCACGGAATGGGATCGGTCGGTGACAACCGTGCTCCTGCCCGAAGACTACTGATTTCACGGCCTCCCTTTCAGCGGAGGCCGCTTTCCTTTCCGCCGGCCCAAACCAAAAGGCCGTCCACGCTCCCGGCGCGAGAGACCCACACCAGCAGCTACCTGCTATGAACAGGCGGACGGCCCGCGAGAGACATCATGGAACAACCCGAATTGTTCAAGACCACAGAAGGACCACCCAATCGAAAGAAGCCACCGGCAGAATACAAGATCGTCGTCCTGCGAGACTGTGGCCAGCCCTACGGGTCGGACGTGAGCGACACGCCAGCAAGCGCCGTCGAATACGACCGACTCAACGTGGCGACCGTGCCGGTTCGCCGGTTGCAGATCGAGGCTGTCGGCGACTTCTGGAAAGGCCTCACCAAACCCAGGATTCGACTCATGGGCCGTTGGCTGGAGCGGGCCGGGTTTACTCCGGGCCAACGCGTCAATGTCACCTGCGTGGCTCCGGGCGTCTTGGAACTGCGCGCCCCGACGTTGGCAGCGGTGGAAGCGCCGCCACCAGCTTCCTCAGCCACGAGATAACCCTCGGACTAACGTGACCACTCCACATAACCGCCGTGCTCCTTTGGGGGTCGGCGGTTTTTTCATGGGCCGGCAGGGCGCGCGGACCGGATCGGCGCGGGGCATGCTACAACTTTAGATCCCTTGGAAGGGAGGTTCATCCAGCCCGGTCGTTGACCGCAGAGAACGACCGGCCAGCCATGCTCGAGTTCTGGTTCAAAGAGAAGCGCACCTTGGTCGATTTTCGGCGCGGTTTGCTCGGGCCTTATGTCGACGGCTTTGCCGCCTATCACGGCTATGTCGAGATCGGCCTGGAGATAAACCGCAAAACCCTCCAGTCCGCCCAGAAGCTGCTCCCGACGCAAGGAAAGCGCGGCAGCTCATGGCAGACCCCCCGACCTCCTTTCCTGGCTGTCGGGGCTGGCCACGGCGAGCAGGTGGTGTGTAGTGGCGAACTTGGTTTTGCACTTTTCGGACTTGGTAGGACAAGTATTGTCCTACTTGATAATTTAAGGTGGTCAAAAAGTCTGAGAAATGAGGTAATGCCACTACCAGTTCACAGCATGGAGTTCTTCGCCCACACCGCCGAAGGGCCGGACGGGAGTCGGCTCTCGGCAGCGTCCGGCCATTGGCAACTTTTGTCCGTGCATCTACGTAATGTGGCGGAACTGGCCAAACAATTCGCCACCCCGCTCGACCTGTCAGTCGAAGCCGAACTGTCCGGGCTACTGCATGACTTGGGGAAATACGCGGCGCGCTTCCAGGCACGTCTTCACGACAACTCGATTCACGGCATCAATCACTGGTCGGTCGGATCGCTAGTGGCGTTTGAACAACGGGTGCTGGAAGTCGCGTTTGCCATTGAAGGCCATCATACGGGGATGCCTGCCTTTTTGGATAACGACACTGAGACCGGATTGGAGTGCTTAAAGGAGCGGTTGCTAAAGGTTCGAGATACCAACCAAGCGGCTGACATCAATGGCTTCCCTGAAACCTCAGCCGAACTGCTCGCCCGGTTTCGCGCGGAAGATTTTACCATCGCGAAACCGCCAGCACTGTCATCTGCCGGGCAGGACTTCGCCACAGCTTTGCGCACACGGATGCTCTTCAGTTGCTTGGTGGACGCGGACTTTCTCGACACCGAAGCTCACTTCGATCTCAGCCAAACAATCCTTCGTGCAACGCCTCCGTTGGTGGCCGAACGCGCATTGGAAATCCTCGCCGCCAACCTTGCTGGCAAGTCTCCCGACGGTGCCATCAACCAACTCCGTCGTCGCCTTCTCGCCGACTGTCTTTCAACGGCTGCCAACAAGCCTGGCCTGTTCTCCCTGACGGCACCCACCGGCAGCGGCAAGACGCTCGCCGGTTTGGCGTTCGCGCTTGCGCACGCCAAGACGCACGGACTCCGCCGTGTCATCGTGGTTATCCCTTACACCAGCATCATTGAACAGACCGCGCAGGTGTATCGTGACCTGTTTGAGCCGGTGTTTGGGTCTCAATACGTATTGGAACACCACAGCGCCGTAGCCCCGCGCGAACGGAAAGAAGATGTGAAGCAGGATGCCGAAGAAATGCGCCTCCGACGCGCACGGTTGGCTACCGAAAACTGGGATGCGCCACTCGTCGTCACAACCAGCGTCCAGTTTTTCGAGAGCCTCTTCGGCCACAAACCATCTCAATGCCGCAAGCTCCACAACATTGCCGACTCCGTGGTGCTGTTCGATGAAGTGCAGACGCTCCCTCTGAAGCTCGTGCCCTCCTTGCTTTCCGCAGTGACCCAGCTCGTGAAGGATTACGGCACAACGGCGGTCTTCGGCACGGCCACACAGCCTGCGTTTGGTTCTGCCGCTCAAGCCATCCTCGACGGCTGGCAGCCGACGGAGATCTCCTCCCAGCCCAGCGCGATGGCCGAGGCCTTGCGCCGCACGCGCATCACGCGTCGCCCTGATAACCAGCGGGTGAAGTGGCCCGACCTCGCAGCCGAACTGAGCGACTTCCGGCAGGTGCTGTGTGTCGTGAACCTCAAACGCCACGCCCGCGAACTCTTTGAGGCACTTGGTTCTGATTCGGCAGATCGCTACCATCTTTCCGCCTCCATGTGCCCGGCCCATCGGCAGGCGAAACTCGCCGAAGTCCGCCGCCGACTGCTGGCCGGTGAACCCTGCCGGCTCATTTCCACACAGCTTATTGAAGCAGGGGTGGACGTGGATTTCCCGCGCGTCTATCGGGCGATGGGTCCGCTCGACTCCATTATCCAGACGGCCGGCCGCTGCAATCGCGAGGGGCGCATGGCAGAACCGGGGGAAGTTATCGTGTTTCGCCCGGAGGATGATACGAAACCGCGCGGCCCTTACGCCCAAGCTGCTGCCATCACCGAAGCGTTCCTCACAGAGAATCCCGGAGCCGACCTGCATCAACCGGACACCTACGCCGCTTACTTCACCCGACTCTACGGCACACTGGGTCCGCAAGCCGCCAAGGACGATCCGGCGTTCGCAGCTTCCGAGAAGCTGCATTTTCCCGAAGCCGCTCGTGCCTGCCGCCTCGTCGGTGAGGACACGCGCTCCGTTGTCGTCCGCTGGGGCGAAGGCGAGCGTCTCGTCGAACTCATCCGTTACCAGAAGCAATTGTCGCGCGATGACTGGCGGCTGGCGCATCGCTTCTCCGTGAATTTCTACCAGACCGAGTTCATCGCCTCGCTGGTGCGCGGCGAAATTGTCCAACCCGTGTCCGACCTTGAGTTTTATTTTTGGAATGGCCAATACGACAAACACCTCGGCGTTACTACTCCAAGCCTCAACGACTTTAATCTATGAACCAGCCCATCCACCTCCGCGTTTGGGGCGACCTCGCCTGCTTCACCCGGCCCGAGATGAAAGTCGAGCGGGTGAGCTATCAGGTTATCACGCCCAGCGCCGCGCGCGGCCTGCTCGAAGCCATCCTCTATAAACCGCAGTTTCGTTGGCGCGTCCATCGCATCGCTGTGCGTCGGCCCGTCCGTTTCCTTGCCTTCCGCCGCAACGAGGTGAAATCCAAGGCCGCCGCGCGGAACCCGCAGCCCATCCTCGCCGAGGAGGACCGCACCCAGCGAAACACGCTCGCTCTGCGCGATGTGGATTACGTCATCGAAGCCAGTCTCGAACTGACTTCGCTGGCAAACCAACCCCGCCGCAAACCGCATGGTGAAGACGAGCCGGCCGGCGAAGAGAACATCGGTAAGTATTACGGCATGGCCCGTCGGCGTATCGAAAACGGGCAATGCTTTCACCAGCCCTGTTTCGGTTGCCGCGAGTTTCCCGCGCACTTCGAGCCGGCCCGACAGGCCGCGATGCAGGTTCCCGCCGGCCTGAATCCCGACGCCGACCTCGGCCTGATGCTCTACGACGTCTTTGATCTCGACGTGTCGCACACCGGGCAGAAGGCGCAAGCCAGTCCGCAAGTCACCTTCTTTCGCGCCCGGCTGGAAAACGGCCTCCTGACCGTGCCAGCGTGGAATGAAGTAAAGAAACAGCTCGGAGGTACCCCATGATGCTTCAAGCCCTCATCGCCTATGCCGAACGTGAAAACCTCGGCGACCCTGATTTTGAAGCCACCGCCATTCATTGGCTGCTTCCCGTGAGTCTCGACGGACGCATATCTGGCAATCCGATCCCGCTCTACATTGACCCGGATGTGAAGAAACCGCAGCCCAAGCGGTTGTTGCGCCCCTTCACGTCGCCCAACGAACTTAACCAGGGCGACAAGTCGCACTTCCTCGCCGACAGTCTTGAGCGCGCTCTGCTACTGCCAAATCCGAAGTCACCGGAGAAGCTGGAGAGCCGTCGTGAGCCACACGCTTATTTCAAACGGCTGCTCTCTGAAGCGGCGCAAGTGTGCCCGAACATTGCGCCCCGACTGCAAGCCGCGCTTGCCCTCCTCGATTCCCCGGAGGAACTCGCCCGCGTTCATGCGGCGATTACCGAGACCAAGGCCAAGCCGACGGACAACATCGCCTTCCATGTCGGAGGAGTGAGCCTGCTCGACGATGCCGAGTTGAAGGAGTTTTGGCGCTCACGTCGTCGCGCCTTGCGGGCGGCCACGCCCCGTTCCAAGCGAGTCTGTCTCGCGACCGGCGTGCTCAGTGAAACGCTCGACACCACGGAAAAGATTCGCGGCGTGCCCGGTGGTTTAGCGATGGGCACGAACCTGATATCATTCGACAAGGACAGTTTCACTTCCTACGGCCTGGAGCAGGCGCAGAACGCAGCCATCAGCGCCGAGGCCGAACTGAAGTTCCGCTCCGCGCTAAACCAGCTCATTGCCGACGGCCTCCGCATCAGCGATGCAGTCCACCTCCACTGGTCCCGCGAACGCGTTTCCACCGATGTCTTCGAACTGATCGAATCAGCAGACGAGTCCGGTGTCCGCAACCTGCTTACTGCGCCTGAGTCCGGCCACGCGCCGAGTCGCCTTCAGGACAACGCCTATTACGCGATGAGCCTTTCCGGCAACGGCGGACGCATCGTCGTTCGTGACTGGCTCGAATCCACCGTGCCCGAAGTCGAGGCGAATGTCCGCCAGTGGTTCGCGGACCTGTCCATCATCAGCCCGGAAGGCACCGGCACCGAAAGTGCCTTCAAGCTTGGCCGGCTGCTTTACGCGCTCGTGCGCGACAAGATTGACGAACTCCCGCCGCAGTTGCCTACGCAGCTTCTCTACTCCGCGCTGCGCGGCACGGCGTTGCCGCAGACCGCCCTCGCCGCCGCGCTCCGTCGCCAGCAAATCGAGACTCGTAAACCTGGCGACAAATCCGATCCCAAACTCAATCCGGCACGACTCGCCATCATCAAGGCGTGCCTTCTCCGTTCTCTGAATCTACCTAACACCGCACCAACTAAAGACACACCTATGACTGAATCCCTCAATCCCGAATCCCGCGACGCCTCCTACCTGTGCGGGCGTCTCTTCGCCGTGTTCGACCGCCTCCAATACCTTGCCCTCGGCGGCGTCAACGCCGGCGTGGTCGAGCGTTATTACGCCAGCGCCAGCGCCACGCCAGCGCTGGTCATGGGTCGCCTGTTCCGCAACGCGCAGTTCCATTTGGCCAAGACGGAAGGCGGCGTCGCGACCAACGTCGCCAAGGATTTCGAGGCCATCACCTGCGCGCTGGGCGACCAGTTCCCGCCTTCCCTCGACCTCGAAGACCAAGGCCGCTTCGCTCTTGGCTACTACCACCAGAAGGCCGACTACCGCCGCCGCACCGCTGAGCGGAAGGAACAACAAGCTGAGGCAAAGGCCGAGGTCACCGTCTGAAATCCGAACCCCCCCCGATCTCAAATCTCCGGACACACCATCCACATTCAACCTCCTCAAACATGAACCATCGCTACGACTTCGTTTATCTCTTCGACTGCAAGGACGGCAACCCCAACGGCGACCCCGATGCCGCCAACGCCCCGCGCATTGACCCGCAGGACATGCACGGCCTTGTCTCCGACGTGTGCCTCAAGCGCAAGGTCCGCAACTTCGCGCTCCTCGCGAAGGAAGCCGTGCCCGGCTACGGCATCTTCGTCCAACAGGGCAGCGTCCTGAACGAGAGCATCGCGAAAGCCCACAAGGACCTCGGCCACGACGTGGACCCTAAGTCCGACAAGAAGAAAGCCACCCGCGAAGAAGTCGGCAAGGCCCGGACGGAGATGTGCAAACGCTTCTTCGATGTCCGCACCTTCGGCGCAGTCATGTCCACCGGCGCGAATGCCGGTCAGGTTCGCGGCCCGGTGCAACTCAGCTTCAGCCGCTCGGTGGACTCGATCCTGCCGCTCGACCTGAGCATCACCCGCATGGCCGTGACCGAAGCCAAGGAAGCAGATTCACCGAATCAAACGATGGGCCGCAAGAACCTCATCCCCTACGGCCTTTATCGCTGCCACGGCTTCATCAGCGCGCATCTCGCCCGCGAAACCGGTTTTAGCGAGGACGACCTTGCGCTCCTCTGGCAGTCACTCACCCAGATGTTCGACCACGACCGCTCCGCCGCTCGCGGCACAATGGCCCCGCAGAAACTGGTCGTCTTCAAGCACCAGTCCATGCTCGGCAATGCCCCCGCGCACAAACTCTTTGAGCGCGTCACCGTGAAACGTAAAAGCGGAGTTGAGGTCGCTCGCGCCTTCTCGGACTACGACGTGGTTGTGGACAAATCTGGCCTTCCCGTCGGTATAGAGGTCATCGAACTGGTCTGATTCTCGTGGGCGTTGAAGCTCAAGCATCCGGTAGCGCAAGCTTCGTTGGCGTTGGTGAACTGTCAGCAGAGATGATCGCCCTGTCTCTGCTCAACGACTACCTCTATTGTCCGCGCCGGGCGGCCTTGAAGATCGTCGAGGGCTGGCGCTCGGCCAACGCACACACTGCGCGCGGCGACCTTGTCCATGAGCACGCCGATCTCGTGGGTTACGAAGTTGTGAAGGGCGTCACGCTTCTCCGCGCGTTGCCCGTCTGGTCGGAGCGGCTGGGCTTGAACGGCAAGTGCGACATCGTGGAACAGCGCGCCGACGGATCGCATTGTCCGGTCGAATTCAAGCTGGGCCAGCGACGGAAATGGGTGAACGACGAGGTGCAGCTCTGTGCCCAGGCGCTTTGTCTGGAAGAGATGTTCGGCCGGTCTGTGCCGTGCGGGGCCGTCTTTCACGCGGACAGCAAACGACGGCGGGAAGTGGATTTCACGGTCGAACTGCGTCGCCAAACCGAGCTGACCGCCCGGCAACTGCATGAACTGCTCACCCCCGGCCGGGTGCCTCCGGCGGTTTACAAGCCGGCGTGCGAGGAGTGCTCGCTCTTCCAGACCTGCCTGCCCAAAGCCACGGGTGAAGACGGCCGAGCGACCCGTTTGGCGAAACAGCTTTTTCAGACATAAAATAAGTCCACCTTCACCCGCCACCGCTTTGGACAACATCCAGCAAAACACGCTTTATCTGACCACGGCCGGCACCTACGTGGCGCGCGATCATCTGACGCTCCAGGTGGAGGTGCCCGTCTATCCCGAGGATTTGCCGGCCGCCGAACGGAACCGGAAGACGGCCACCGCCACCAAGAAGCTGGCCATCCCCATCCATCACCTGGAATCCGTCTGCGTCTTCGGGCCGAGCACGCTCAGCCCGCCCGCGCTGGATCTCTGCTGGGAACACGGCGTGGCGGTGAATTATCTCTCCGAGTTTGGCCATCTGCAGGCGCGATTGACCGGCGTGGCCGACACCAGCGTGACGTTGCGTCGAACCCAGTTTCGCGCCGCCGATGACCCCGCCCAATGCGCCGCCATCGCCCGCCAGATCATCGCCGGAAAAATCCAGAACACCCGCAACAGCCTGCTCCGGGCCGGGCGGGAAACCACCTCCTCCGATGACCAGGCACGGATCGAAGCCGTGACCGATGCCCTGGCGCGACAGATTCGTGATCTGCCGCAGGTGACGGAATTAGATTCTCTCCGGGGCGCGGAAGGCATGGCGGCCAACCTTTATTTCATGGTGCTATCCCTCACGCTCAAGCAACAGCGGGAGGACTTCACTTTTATCAACCGCAGCCGGCGTCCGCCCCGTGACCGGATCAACTGCCTGCTGTCCTTCCTCTACGCCCTCGTCCGCCATGATTGTATCTCCGCCCTCACGACCGCCGGGCTGGACCCCTTCGTCGGATTTCTGCATGTGGATCGCCCCAACCGGCCTTCGCTAGCCTTGGATCTCATGGAGGAATTCCGCCCGTGGCTGGCCGACCGGCTGGCGATCACGCTGATCAACCGGCAGCAAATTGGGACGGAACATTTCAAGGAACGGGAAGGCGGCGCCGTCGAGTTCACCGACTCCGGACGCCGGCTCGTCATCAAGGCGTATCAGGAGCGCAAACAGGAGACACTGAATCATCCGCTGTTGGATCAGACTCTGCGGATTGCGCAGTTGCCTTATATTCAGGCACGAGTTCTTGCGCGCCATCTCCGGGGCGACCTTGCCGACTACGTGCCCTTGGTGCCCAAGTAGAATTTCAAATCTCAGAATTTTAGATTTCAGATTATGCTCATCCTCGTTACCTATGATGTCTCAACCGTGGAGAAAGCGGGCCAGCGTCGGCTCAGGAAGGTCGCGAAAGCCTGTGAAGATTATGGCACTCGCGTGCAGAAATCGGTGTTCGAGTGCCAGGTCGGCCAGCAGGAGTGGGTACTGCTCCGCGACCGCCTGCTCCACGAGATCGCGACCGGGGAGGATTCGCTCCGCTTTTACTTTCTCGACGAGAGAGCCGCTCAGCGTATCGAACATCATGGGGCCGACAAGCCGGTTAACTTGTGTGAGCCTTTGATCCTGTGACCTCCCTTCCGCGAACCCCCAGTGCCGGCTTGAACCCTCCGGTTTCGCGGAACCGCCGATCATCGCCTTGTTGCAGTGGATTCCTCTGTTCTTTGACATCGTTTGCCGAGGGCTTTCCCCTTCTTTCTGGCCAGGTTCGCGGAATGCGGCTACAAACTACTTGTGGCTTACCTAGTTGGTTGGGCCGCAGTCGCCCCGGGGATAGCTCCGGGGCGCGGATTGAAACA
>CAIVQH010000025.1 GCA_903907995.1 uncultured Verrucomicrobiota bacterium
CTCCTCCAATTCGGTTCCCGCGTTCACCGATCGTTTTCAGACGGTCGAGGTCGATTTCGACAATTCGGCCGCCTATACCAGCTACCGGGTTACCTTCCCGACCACGGCGCAGGACAACGGCTGCTGCATGCAGGTCGCCGAAGTTGAACTCCTCGGCTTCGCCACCGGCAGCAGCGCGCTGCCGAAGTTCAAGACCCAGCCGGTCGATGCCCCGACCCTCGCCGGCGCCAGCGCCCGCTTCTACGTGGTCGTGAACGGCCCCTGGCAGGTTCAGTGGCATAAGGCCGACGGCACCACCATCCCGGGAGCCAACAAGCTCTTCTACGTGACGGATCCGATCACCGCCGCCAACGATGGTGACGGCTACTATGCCACCGCCAAGAATGGTGCGCTGGTCAGCCAGAGCGACGTGGTCCACGTCCGCCTGTTCACGCCCTCGACCACCAAGAGCATCGGCATCAACTTCATCGGCGGCGGTGCCAACGGCGCGCCCACCTCGCTCACGAACACCGACATCGCCGGTGTGCAGCCGCAGGCCTACTGGAACAACACCGTTGACGGCGGCGGCAACGGTGACTTCCCCGGCACGGATGCGAACAACAACCCGATTCCGTTCACGGACAGCAGCAACGCAGATGCCGCACCGATCACGGTCAACTACGCCTCCTCTGGCAGCTGGGGCAGCGGCACCGGCACGGCCAACAACGACGCGAAGATCCTGAACGGCTTCCTTGATTCCGGTTCGACCACGATCACCTTCTCCGGTGTCCCGGCCGGCAACCACTCCATCATCGTTTACGTGGTCAACCGGCCGCTGGTCTTCAGCGCCGCCGACTACGCCTTGACGGACGGCAATGGCAATGCGGTTCCGACCATTTACATCCGGGCCCAAAATTCCGACGAGTACAATGCCTCGCCCGGATATGTTCGCGGCACCTCCACCGACGCAAGCCAGCGCACTGTGGCCAACTACGTGCGCTTTGACAACGTGGCCTCCCCGGCCGGCGGGACGATCACGCTCACGGCCTCTGCGGCCACCCTCACCGCCCCGGTCAACGCGGTCCAGCTCCTGATCAACCCGCCGGCAGTCGGCACCCCGCCGCAGATCACCAGCCAGCCCGTGAGCAAGAACGCCGTGATCGGCACCTCGGCCACCTTCACGGCCACCGCGACCGGCACCGCCCCGCTGAAGTATCAGTGGCGTAAGGGCACTGATAAGCTCAGCAATGGCGGCAACATCAGCGGTGCCGACACGGCCACCCTCACCGTCGCCAATGTCCAGGGCGCCGACGCCGGCAACTACACGGTCAACGTCTCCAACGGGGCCGGCGGCGTGAACAGCTCTGCGGCGGTCCTCTCCGTCTATGACGGCACCATCACCGACCGCCTCGTCGCCTACTACACGTTCGATGAAACGAGCGGCCTGAAGGCCAAGAACAGTGTCGCCGGCGGCAGTGACGGCGACCTCAAGGGCTACGACAGCGGCGCCACCTGGGGTGCCGGCAAGATCGGCGGCGCGCTCACCTTCGATGGTGCCAGCCAGTTCGTCCTCGTTCCCAACTACACCAAGGCCAGCACGGCCGTCGCCGTCAGCGCCTGGGTCAACGCCACCGCCGCCAACGACAGCGCGATGATCCTCGCCAACGCGGGTGCCAAAACGCAGCAGGGCATCCGCCTCAGCCAGTTTGAGCTGGGTCTCTCCGGCACGGACGGCGACGCCCGCGGCTATATCGCCGCCGGCCCGAACCCGCTGACCGTCCGCGAAGGCAGCACCGCCGCGCTCAGCCTCAGCGAGTGGCACCACCTCGTGATGACGGCCGACGGCGGCCGCCTCACCCTCTATCGTGACGGCCAGCGCGTCAGCAGCTCGGACTATTCCGGTCTGATCACCACCGCCACGGCGGACTGCATCGGCATCGGTGGCATCCTCGACAACACCGTCGACACCACGGTCGTTCCTCCGAACGTCCCCTGCGACCACCTCGACGGCACCACGCCGGGCTACTGGACCGGCCAGATCGACGACGTCGCGGTCTGGACCCGTACGCTCGGTGCGGACGAAGTCGCCGCCATCTACAATGCGGGCAAGGCCGGCAAGGCGGTCACCACCGTCCCGCCCGTCATCGTTGTGACCGGACCGACCGTCAATCCGAATCCGAACATCCCGGGCCTCTCGGGTGGCGCGTTCACGGACGTACAGGTTGACACCGCGAACAAGACCATCTCGGCCGCGCTGCCTGCTGGCGGCCTGCAGGGATTCTTCACCGTCACGCCTCCCGTCGCCATCAAGACCGTGGCGATCGTCAATGGCCGGCTCGTGATCACCTACTGATCAGCCTCCAAGTTGATCCAAAGCAGGGCCGGGAGCGTTTCGCTCCCGGCCTTTTTCGTTTCCCACCCCAAAGCGGGCCCCTGGGCCGTACGCATCACCTTGAAGCCGGAGGCCGGACGAGGCTAACCTCCGGCCACGAAGCCGGCCGACAGCTTCGCGCTGCCCTGTGACGCCCACCCTCAAATCTCTCCGCGCCCTCGCCGATCCCACCCGGCTGCGCATCGTAGCCCTGCTGGAAGGCGAGGAACTCTCCGTCGCCGAGCTGCAGGAAATCACCAAGCTCGCCCAATCCCGCATCTCGACGCATCTCGGCCTGCTCAGTGAGACCCGCCTGCTGGCCTCCCGGCGCGATGGCAAGCGGACATTTTACCGGCTCGGCCCACGGGACGCGATGGGGCGTGAATTCACCCAGCTGGCCATCCGCGCCGCCCGCGAACTGCCGGAGCACGCGGGCGACCAGGTCAACCTCAGGCGTGTGCTCGGCCTGCGCCAGCAGCAGGCGCAGGTCTATTTCAACCAGGTGGCCGGCCGCTTCGACCGCAGCTACGGGCCGGGCCGCTCCTGGCAGGCCTTCGGACACCTCCTGCTGCGGATGCTGCCCCCGCTGGTCGTCGCCGATCTCGGCTCCGGCGAAGGCCTGATTGCCGAGCTCATCGCCCGCCGCTGCCAGCACGTCATCGCCGTGGACAATTCGGAAAAGATGGTCGAGTTCGGCGCCCGGAAGGCGAAGAAGAACGGCCTGAAAAACCTGGAGTTCCGCCTGGGCGACCTGGAACAGCCGCCGATTGATCCCGAATCGGTCGATCTCGCCATCCTGAGCCAGGCCCTGCATCACGCCGAAGATCCCGCCAAGGCCATCGCCGCAGCGCACCGCATTCTCAAACCGGGCGGGCAGCTCCTGCTGCTGGATCTCGTAAAACACAGTTTCACCCAGGCCCACGAGCTGTACGGCGACCGCTGGCTCGGCTTCGCCGAGGCCGACCTGCACCGCTGGCTCGAAGCCGCCGGCTTTCGCCATATCGAGCTCAGCATCGTCGCCCGGGAGGAGCAGCCGCCGCACTTCGAAACACTCCTTGCCGCCGCGGAGAAGTGAGCCGGGCAGAAAAGTGCGGGGCCTCTTGCTCCGGAGCTTCCCACCCGCTTGAGAACCACAGCCCCCTGTCTCCCGACGCCCGTCTCCTTTGCTCAGCGGCTTTTTCGTTTCGGCGCGGCGCGGATTCCCCCTAACTTCGCGCCATGTCTGATGTGCCCCTGCTAACGCTGGACCTCCCCGGTTTTCCTCCGCCCCGTCGCGGCAAGGTCCGGGAAGTGTTCGACCTCGGTGACCGCCTGCTCTTCGTCGCGACTGACCGCATCTCGGCGTTTGACTGCGTGATGCCCAATGGCATTCCGCGCAAGGGCGAGGTGCTCACGCAGCTCTCGCACTTCTGGTTCGATCTCACCGAAGCTTGGCTGCCCAACCATCGCCTCGCCCGGGCCGGTGATCCCCTGCCCGCCTCACTCGCCCCGTTTGCCCGCCAACTCCGGGGCCGCAGCATGATCGTGAAAAAGGCGCAACCCCTCGCCATCGAATGCGTCGTCCGCGGCTATCTCGCCGGCTCGGGCTGGAAGGAGTACCAGAAGAGCCGGACCGTCTGCGGCCTCCCGCTTCCGGATGGCCTGCAGGAATCGGGCGAACTGCCCACCCCCATCTTTACGCCTGCGACCAAGGCCGTGACCGGCCACGATGAAAACATCACTTTCGAACGTGCCGCCGACATCGTCGGCCCGGCCATTGCGGAACAGGCGCGTACCCTGAGCCTGAAACTTTACGGCGTTGCCCGCGACTACGCCCGCCAGCGCGGCATCATCATCGCGGACACGAAGTTCGAATTCGGGCTCTTTGAGGGGCAGCTCATCCTCATCGACGAGGTGCTCACCCCCGATTCGTCGCGCTTCTGGCCCGCCGACCAATATGTGCCAGGCCGAAGCCAGCCGAGCTATGACAAGCAGTTCGTGCGCGACTATCTGGAAACGCTCGACTGGAACAAAACTCCGCCCGCCCCCGCGCTGCCGGCCGAGGTCGTCGCCAAGACCCAGGCAAAATACCTCGAAGCCTACGAGCGGCTGACCGGACGGGCGTTGTGAGCGCCTGCTAGAGCGCCCCCACATCCATCAGGTCCACGCGGACCGCGGCCAGCGAGACGTTGATGTCGTAAAGAAACGCGATGATTGAACCGATCAGCGACAGCAGGCTGCCGATAAACTGAACCACCACCGGACCACCGGCGTGCCAGCCGGCGAGGGCGGAAATGAAGAGGGTCACGATGAGGAGGGCCGCCAGCAGCATGCTGCCGGAGGCCAGAGCGATGGCCAATCGCAACACCCGTGCCCGCAGGAACAGGATTCGGATCTGCTGCCGCACCAGCACCGCATCGGCGGCATCTGCCGACCCCAGTTCCTCCACCAGCTGGCGCGAGCGGTCGATGATCCGGCCAAAGCGGTTGGTCATCACCAGCAGCAGCATGCCGACACCCGAAATGAGGATCACCGGCCCGATGGCCGTCTGCAGGTAGGGAATGATGTCGGTCAGCTCGCGTTGCATGGGTTGAACACAGTTCGCTTCACCAGAACTACCGGCTCAGGCCCATTTTGCCAACGACACTTCACGGCAGATCCGCCTCCGCCGGCGGTCATTTCTTGGGCCGACTAAACGGCTTCAGGTAGAGCCGGCCGGCCTGGCAATCCAGCACACCGTTTCCGAAAGCCAGCCAGTCCGCCCCGATCATGCCGTCGAAGCGTGGGCCGTCCTTGGATTGCCAGGGCGCAATATCCGCGATGACCACCGGTTCGTTGGTGAGCGCGACGCCGGCCAGTTGCAGCAGCGGAACCGTGGTGGAGTAGGCCTTCGACGAACGATCCTCGATGCCATTTATCCTCATGTGCGTGGGATCCAGTTTCAGCCCGAGCCGCAGAGCGACGGACAGGTCCAGCTGGGTGAATTCGCAACCCGAATCCACCACCAGCCGCAGCGGCCGGCCGCGGATCTGCGTTTCGACAATCGGGCAGAGCGAACGGTCCGAGGTGAGCGATATGACGTCCCAGCCGCTCCGCCGCATCATTTCATCAAAGGCCCCAGCCGTCTTATAATCCGGCTTTTCAGCGCGCAGAAACAGGCCTTTCCCGAGGAAATCGAGCACCGCGTGATTTCGCCGTAGCAGGTCAATCCCCATGACCCCCGCCCGCTCGTCCCACCCGATGTGCTTTTCGATATCTTTCACCAGTGCCGGCTGGTTGGTCATCCGCACAGGTCCCACCTGAAGTTGTCGGATCAGGACGAAATCAGCGCCATCGATCCTCCCCAAAACCGGGTCCTCCACCGGGTGATGCAGCTCGGCGAGCGTCTTATATCTTTTGCCAACCGCATGATCGAGGCAGGTGATCGAAAAACCCGTGTCCAGCTGCCACTTCTGCTTTTTGCCGTCCACCCGCACATCAAGGTACAGATCGTTGCCCTGGCCGGGATGGAGACGATCGGACTTAAACCGCTTCAGCTCGACGCGCACATAGCCAAGTTTCCCGAGGAAATCGGACAGCGGAGCGGGAGGAGGCTCTCCGGCACAACAAGACAGCATCAGCACCCATGATAGGAGCAGCAGAATGAGGGGTCGGAATCGGCGGTTCACCAAGCCACAAGGAAACTCAGGCTGCCGACTTTCTGGCAAGCAGTGTCACCAGACCCTGCTCCACGTCATGCCGCAGGATCTGCAAGCCCAGCAATGACAGCTCCGCTGCCACCCCCTCCCGCTCCAGCCGCAGCTTGCGATAGCTGCTCACGCTCTGGCGCCAGCCCTCGGGCACACGGGTATGGACGAGATCATGCACGTCCACAACTCCGTCCCCGTATTCGAGGAAGCACGTGAGAATGCGATCGCTGTCGGTACGCACCGGGATGAATCGCTGCACCCCCTTCAACTCGGAGCCGACATGGTCGCGAAAGGTCAGGGCCAGCAGCCCGCCCGGAGCGAGATTTGCCGCCGTAAGCCGCAGCAGCTCATTCACCGCCGCCAACGACGGCAGATGCGTGAGCGTGTCGCCCATGCACACGATCACGTCGGCCGGCACGGTGAGATGGCGCGGGAAGTTGCGCAGGTCATCCTGAATTGCACGGATTGGCAGCGCCCCGGCGCGGGTGCGCAGTTCGGCCAGCAATTCCGCACTGAAATCGAGCGCGACCACCTCATGGCCAAGCTCCGCGAGCGGGATCGCCTGCAGACCAAAGCCGCAGCCGAGATCCACCGTCACGCCGCCGGCCCCCGGTTTCAAACCGGCAGCAGCGAAGAAGTCGAGGCTCCTCTGCAAGGCCGCCGCCACGTCACCCACCATCCACACATAGATGGGGGCCAGATGCGTGTCGTAATGCCGCTGAACCTCCCCGCTCATTCGTGGATGCCCACCTGCGCGAGCATGAAGGCATAGTCAAACGCGGTTTCCTCCAGGTGATCGTAGCGGCCTGACGCCCCGCCGTGGCCGGCGGCCATGTTCACGTGCAACAGCAGCGGATTCTTGTCGGTCTTCAGCGCCCGCAGGCGCGCGACATATTTCGCCGGCTCCCAGTACATGACCTGGCTGTCGTTGAGCGAGGTCTTCACGAGCATGGCCGGATAATCCTTCGCCGCGAGGTTCGTGTAGGGGCAGTACGCCCGCATCCAGCGATATTCCTCCGCCTTGGCCGGGTTGCCCCATTCCTCGAACTCGCCAACCGTGAGCGGCAGGGACTCGTCGAGCATCGTGTTGAGCACGTCCACGAACGGCACATAAGTCACCACCGCCTTGAACAGATTGGGCCGCAGATTCACGGTGGCTCCCATGAGCAATCCGCCCGCGCTGCCGCCGGTGATGATCAGCCGGTCGCGACTCGTGTAACGGCCGTTCACCAGAAACTCCGCCGCCGCGATGAAGTCGGTGAATGTGTTCACCTTCTTCGCCATCTTGCCGGCGTCGTGCCACGGCTTGCCGAACTCCCCCCCGCCGCGAATGTGCGCGATGGCGAAAACAAAACCGCGATCCAGCAGGCTGAGCCGCGAAGAGCTGTAGTTGGCGTCATTGGGGATGCCGTAAGAGCCATAGCCGTTGAGCAACAACGGAGCCGAGCCGTCGCGCGGCGTGCCCCGACGATAGACGAGCGAGACGGGCACCTGGGTTCCATCCAGCGCGGGGGCGAGGACACGCTCGCTCACATAGTTCGTCGGATCGAAGCCGCCGAGCACAGGCTGGCGCTTCAGCAGCTTGTCGGTCGCGCCCTCCAGGTCGTGGTCGAACACGGATTCCGGCGTGATGAGGGAGCTGTAGCCGTAGCGAAACTTGCCGGTATGGTACTCGGCATTCACTCCCGGCGACGCGCTGTACGTCGGCTCGGGAAAGCGGATCGCATGGGTGGCACCATCAGCATAGCGCGTGACCTTGAACTGCGGCAGGCCGCCTTCCCGTTCGACCAGCACGTAATGGTCGGCGAAACACATCACGCTCTCGATCATCAGGTCGGCGCGATGCGGAAGGATGAGTTTCCAGTTGGCCGGGCGCGGATCGGTGACGGGAGCCGTGTAGAGGGCAAAATTCCGGCCGGGCTTGTTCGACCAGATGAAGAACTCGCCGTCGTGATGATCGAGACCGTATTCGTGCTCCGCCTCGCGTGGCGCGATGAGCATCCACTCACCCGTGACGTTCTTCGCATCCAGGCAGCGCCATTCGCTGGCGGTGTGGCTGCTGACCTGAAGCGTTACATAGGCACCGCTGCGCGTGCGGCCCACCCCTGCATCAAAGCGTTCGTCCTTCTCCTCGAAAATCTGCGTGGGCTTCGCATCACCCAGCCGGTGGCGGAAGACACGGTCGCTGCGTTTCGTCGTTTCGTCCTCCATGCTGAAAAACAGCGTGCGGTTATCCGCCGCCCACGCCAAGGAAGTCACGCGGGGTGCGGAGTCAGGCAAGGTCCGGCCACTGCGAAGGTCTTTGACGTGCAGCGTGTATTGGCGGTAGCCCGTGTTGTCGGTCGTGTACGCCAGCAGGTTGCCGTCGTCGCTGACTTCGAACTCCGCGACCGACATGAACTTCCCGCCATGGGCGAGCACATTCACATCGAGGATTACCTGCTCACTCCCGCTGCCATCGGCCGGCTTCCGGCAATGGATGCGATACTGCCGCCCCTTCTCCGTGCGCGAGTAGTAAAGCCAGTGGCCCAGGCGATAGGGCACATCGAGATCGGTCTCCTGAATGCGGCCGACCATCTCGGCATAGAGCTTATGCTGCAGCGGCTCCGTCGGTTTCATCACCGCCGCCGTGTAGGCGTTCTCGGCTTCGAGATGGGCGATGACGGCCGGATTGGTCTTCTGCCGGAGCCAGAAGTAGTCATCCACAAAACGCTCGCCATGCACCTCGCGGACGTGTGGTTCACGCCGCGCAACGGGCGGCAGGGAGGGGTCGAAAATCATCGTGGTACAGGCGGCCAGCAGGAACGCAACACCAGCCAGGCTGGCCAATGCGGGGAACAAGCGACGCATGGCAGGGAGTAGAGCGGAGCGGAGCGCACGGGCAAGCCCGCACACACGCTCAGTGCTGAAACTCCACGACTTTTCCCCGTTGAAACAAAAAGCCCCGCCTGGCGGCGGGGCGGAAGAGCGTCGGGCGGTTCAGTTCGCCACGTATTCGCGGGGATCGGTGATCCACCCGGTGATGGCGCTGGCCGCGACCGTCGCGGGCGAGGCGAGGAACACCTGCGATTCCTTGTGGCCCATGCGGCCGGGGAAGTTGCGGTTCGTCGCGCTAATGCACTTCAGGCCGGGCTGGTTCATGCGGCCGAAGGTGTCCACCGGCCCGCCCAGACAGGCGGCGCAGCCGGCATTCTCCGTCATGCGGACACCGGCGGTCTCGAGAATCTGCCAGATCGTCTGATCACCCCAGCGGGTGGTCTGGAGATCATGCACGATCTCGGGCGTCGCCGGCACGCCGAAGGTGTCGATGGTGACGTGGCGGCCACGCAGCACGCGGGCGAACTCCACAAAATCACTGGTCTTGCCGCCCGTGCAGGAGCCGACATAGGCACGATCCAGCTTCACATCGCCAAGCTCCTTGGCCTTCTTGCGCTGGCCGGGATCGGGATGGCACGCGACGGTCGGCTCCAGTTGGTCGAGGTTGATGACCGTCTCGTAAACGAACTTCTGATCGCGATCGACTTCGGCCGGCGTGAAGGCCGTCTTGGTGCCGTTCAGGCGGGTGCGATTCTCCACGTACTCTTGCGTACGCGAATCGAACTCGAAGATGCCGTTTTTGCCGCCGGCCTCGATCGCCATGTTCGCGATGGTCATGCGGTCATCCATCGAGAGGCTGGCCACACCGGGGCCGTCGAACTGCATCGCGCGGTAGGTGGCGCCGTCGAAGCCGATCTCGCCGATGCAGTGCAGGATGACGTCCTTGGCCATCACGCCGGGCTGGAGCTTGCCTTCGATGCGGAAGTGCATCGTCTCCGGAACCTTGATGAGCAGCTTGCCGGTGCCCATGACGAAGCCGGCGTCGGTGTTGCCGATGCCCGTGGCGAACTGGTTGAACGCGCCCGCCATGCAGGTGTGGGAATCGGTGCCGAAGAGCACTTCGCCGGGGCGGATGTGGCCCTTGGCCGGCAGCGCGGCATGGCAGACACCGGCGTAGTTCGCGCCGTACTGCTTCTTCAACAGCCCTTTCGTGGTGTCGAACTTCCACAGGCCGTTCGGATCGTCGATCACGTCGTAGAAATAGGGCAGCCCCTGCTCCTGCGCGAAGGCGCGGAGGATGTCCACGTTGCGGTTCGAAAGCGAATCGGCGGTGAAGATGTAGTGGTCGGGAATGATGACGACCTTCTGGCGGTCCCAGACCTTGGCGTTCTTGCCGAACTCACGTTTGAACACGCCAATGGTTCCCGGACCACAGACATCGTGCGTCATCAGCACGTCGGTGTTCACCCAGATATTGTCGCCGGCCTGGACGGAGCTTTTGCCGGCAGCGCGGGCGAGAATTTTTTCAGTCAGCGTCATAAAGCAGGCGGGGAACCTAGCGGGCAGATACCCCGGGGCGCAAACGTGGAGTTACGGGGGCGGAAAACGCAGCCGATGGTTGCGGGCAAGAAAAAGGGCGCCGCAGAGGGCGCCCTTTGAAATTTGACGGAAAAAAGACTCAGGCCTTTTTCTGCATACGGCGGCGCAGAGCCGTGCCGCCGACCATCAGCGCCACCGCCGCACCGGCGACGTAGGTGCTGGTTTCGGGCACCGGGGCCGTGAGCGACACGCAGACGTTGTCGATCGCCAAGGCGGAGTCGGCCGTACCCGCGCCACCGTCATCGATGTCCAACCACCGGATCATCAGGTAGGCGTTGGATTCCAAAGCCAGACCCGTCAGTGAGAACGTCAGGTTGGATGAATTGGCCGGCAGCGTACCGTCCAGCGCGCCGGCGGTTCCGCCCGTAACCGGAGTGGAAAAGGTCGAGCCAGCCGGACCAGCCACCCAGGTATTGCCACCCGCAGTGCCAGTCGTGGTACCGGGAGTCAGGTTGCCCGAAACTCCAGTGCCGGTGCCATAGGAGGAACCGAAGAAGGTGCTGGTGCCTTGGGCCGCGGTGGCCTTGGCATAGCTGACAGCAATGGTCTGGGCGCCCGCCGCCCCGCCGTTGCGCCACTCCTCGCCCGTGTAGTTGATGTAAAGATTGTTCAGCGTGGCCCCGGTGGTGTTATGGATCAGGAGGCCGTAGGCAATGTTGCCCACGGTGCCACCGGCGATGCCGCCCAGGGCGCGGTTATTGGCGGTGCCATTGCCATAGTCGTAAATGCCAGCACCGGTGGCGGAGCCGTTATCCGTGTTGTACTTGCTGCCGTCGTTGAAAGGGGTGCTGCCGCTCGACTGGATGAACCAGCCGATCACCTGGTCATTGTTCCAGGTGAGATTGGAGCCGGTGTTGGGCAGGTTCCCAACGTTATTGGCGGCTCCCGTGTCAAACGTCACGCAGAAAGGGCAGTCCGAGGTGTCACGCCAGGTGGCCCAGGCGGAGCTGGAAGCCAGCAGGCTCAGGGCGATGGCAGTCAGATACTTGGTTCGAAGTTTCATAACATTGTCCGGGTCTATTAAAAATTCCTAATAAGTCTGCACATATCTTTGCCCGTGGAAGCGGCAAGGATGCGACCCTATCTGCCACCCGGGTTTAGCCCTATTCGTTCTAAGAGCCTGTCTGAGAACTCATGAATGCTGAGCGATTAGGCCAGCCGGCGGAGCATGAGGCGTATCATGGCGACGTAGATGAGCCCAGTGGCGCTGGTCTCGGTCTGCTCGTAATCCCGGGCCAGCCTGCGGTTCTGCA
>CAIVQH010000026.1 GCA_903907995.1 uncultured Verrucomicrobiota bacterium
ACGGCAGCCCGGTTGCCGGGCGCCTGCGGGCCCGCGGCCGCGGTGTGGCGGATGGTCCGCCTCTGATCCTTTTCACGACTTCCGCGGCGGCCTCCGGATCCGGCTTTTCACGATTTCCTCACACCAAGGCCGGTCTGGCTGTGTAACTGCCGTCTCTTCAGGCTGTTTCAGCCTCCTTCAGTGTCTTTCACGATTATCTCGTGGTCACAGGGGAGAGTGAAACTGAGCGGGAGGGCGGATCGTAAGTTCCATCCCCCGTGCTCCCTTTCTCCCCCGCTCTCCGGCCCTACTGGGTCGCGGCAATTTGCCGGGTGATTTCAAAGGCGACGTCCAGCGCCGCCTTGGCCTGGGCGCCGGTCACTTTCGGCGTCTGCCGTTCGCGCACGCATTCCACGAAGTGGGCCAGCTCCAGCCGGAGCGGCTCCTCTTTGGCGATCGGGACCGGTTCCCGCACGATCTTCTTCCCGGCGAACTCGCTCACGATGGTGGAGTCCTTCGCCGCGAGGAGCTTCTTCAGCAGCGAACTCTCGCTCTCCCCCTCCCGGGCCAGCCGGTAGATGAAGCCCTCCTGCGCCCGGTAATCCAGGCTGATGTAGCTGGTCTGCTCGCCACCGCTGAACACTCGGATTTTCCGCATGCGCTCCGGGCTGATGCGGCTGGCGGTCAGGTTCGCCACGCACCCGTTGGCAAAGCGCAGGCGCGCGTTCGCAATGTCCTCACTCTTGCTGAGCACCGGGATACCCACCGCATCCACCGCGACGAGGGGCGATTTCACGAAAGCCAGCACCACGTCGAGATCGTGGATCATCAGGTCCAGCACCACACCGACATCCGTGCTGCGTGCCGGAAAGGGTGACAGCCGGTGGCACTCGATAAAACGCGGTTCAGTAGCAACCTTCTCCAGATAGCCAAACACGGGGTTGAAGCGCTCGACATGGCCGACCTGCAGCACCAGCCCCCGGCTCTGCGCCAGTGCGACCAGCTCGGTCGCCTGCGCCGCGCTGTCCGTCATCGGCTTCTCCACCAGCAGGTGCTTCCCCTGCCCCATCAGCTCCTTTGCGAGTGCGAAATGTGTGGTGGTCGGAGTGACGACGCTGAGCGCGTCGCTTGCGGCGGCGGCCTCAGCGACATCCGCAAAGGCACGGACACCGTATTTCGCCGCATGCGTGCGCGCGGCCTCGGGATTGACATCGTACACGCCGGTGAACTCCGCGAGGCCCGCCTTGGCGAGTTCCGCGTAGATCCGCGCGTGCTCTTTTCCGAGCGAGCCCGTGCCCAGCACGGCCACCCTGGGTTTGACTGACATGGGTGAAGGCTTGGGGCTCGCCACGCAAAGTTCAAAGTTCAAAGTTGCCGCACCCGCGACCGCCCGCGCAGCCTTCAGGCCGAAACAGGAATGAACGATCTCGTGATCCAGGGCCACGGCCTCACCCCCGACGACGCCCGGGCGCTTCAGCGCGACACCGGTGCGAAGTCCGTCCACACGCCGCGTCCCGGCATGGCGCGGTTCATTGACCTCGCGGACCGCGGGCCGGTGGCGCCGTTCTGCACCGCCCGCCGGTTCGATTTCACCTTTCTCGACCGGCCGTTGCACCTCGACCAGTTCCGAATCGTGGCGATGGACATGGATTCGACCCTCATCACCATCGAGTGCATTGACGAGATCGCCGACATGGTCGGGGTGAAACCACAGGTCGCCGCCATCACCGCCGCCGCCATGCGCGGCGAACTGGATTTTCCGTCGGCACTCCGCCGGCGGGTCAGCCTGCTCGCCGGGCTCGACGAAAGCGCGCTGGAGCGGGTCTATGAGGAACGCCTGCGGCTCTCGCCCGGCGCGGAGAAACTGCTCGCCGCCGCCCGGACCGCCGGCCTGAAAACCCTGCTGGTTTCCGGCGGCTTCACCTTTTTTACCGAACGGCTGAAGCACCGGCTGCAACTGGATTACACGCTCGCCAACACACTGGAGGTGAAGGACGGCAAACTCACCGGCCAGGTGCTCGGCGCCATCGTGGATGCCGACGCCAAGGCCGCGAAGGTCCGCTCAGTCTGTGGCGACATCGGCTGCGACCCCGGCCAGGCCATCGTGCTGGGCGATGGTGCGAACGATCTCAAAATGATGGCGCTGGCCGGCCTCAGCGTGGCCTTCCGCGCCAAGCCGGTGGTGCAGCAACAGGCCCATGTCGCGCTCAACCACGTCGGGCTCGATGGCGTGCTGAACCTGTTCGGGTGAGCACCGGACATTTCTCTCCCCATGCCCGATAGCCGCCTCCAACGCAGCCTGCGCGCGACCTTCCTCGGGATGGTTGCCAACGCGCTGCTCGCGGGCGGAAAGCTCTTCGCGGGTCTTGCCGGCAATTCGCATGCGCTCGTCGCGGATGCCGTCGAATCCTTCGCCGACATCCTCGGCTCCCTGATTGTCTGGCGCGGGCTGGTGGTCGCCTCGAAGCCGGCGGATGCCGATCATCCCTACGGCCACGGCAAGGCTGAGCCCATCGCGGCCGCGGTCATTTCCACCATGCTGCTGCTGGCTGCCGTCGGCATCGCCACCCATTCGATCCGCACCATGTTCGAGCCGGGGCCCGGTCCGCGCCCCTTCACGCTGGCGGTGCTGGTCATCGTGATCGTCGTGAAGGAAGTCCTCTTCCGCTACGTGCGCAAGGAAGGCCAGGCGACCAACAGCTCTGCCGTGCAGACCGACGCGTGGCACCATCGCAGCGACGCCATCACCTCGCTGGCCGCCGCCATCGGCATCAGCATCGCCCTGATCGGCGGACCCCAATACGCCAGCGCGGATGGCATCGCCGCCATTGTTGCCGCCAGCATCATCGCGTGGAACGGTTGGTCGTTGCTGCGGCCGGCCTTGGAGGAGCTGATGGACGCCACACCCGATCCGCTCCTGACCGAACGCATCCGCGCCATCGCGGCAGGGGTAGCCGACGTGGATGCGGTGGAAAAATGTTTCGCCCGCAAGATGGGCTACCAGGTCCTGGTGGACATGCACGTCCATGTCGATCCCGAGATGAGCGTCGAACGCTCCCACCGCATCGCCCACGCGGTGAAGGATGCCATTCGCCACGAACTCCCCCACGTCCACGACGTGCTCGTTCACATCGAGCCATCAAGGCGGGGGTGATTTCGAGTTTCGAGTTTCGAGTTTCGAATGACGAGGGGGCCGGTGCTTTCGAAAGCACCAATCCAACCGGGCCGACAAAACTCAGTTCGTCTCCTTCGACCGCCGCACCAGCTCGGCGTGTCCGAGGAAGATCGCCCCGTCATCAAACGCCCCGCCCCGCACGGCGAAGGTCACATGCTCCCCCGCCTCGAAGAGCAGCCGCTCGTATCGGCTGGTGCCGCCGAAGAATCGCCGGCCTTCCGCCTTCGTGTAAAACTTGGGGTATTCCTCCGGCACCTTCCACTCGATGACCACGCGCAGATTCCGGTCCGGCGACACGCACAGCACTTTGACGTAGCGGCCCACCAACCGGTCCTCGATGCGCTCGACGATGCCTTCGAGCAGGAACTCACGGCCCTGGTACCGCGCCACTGCGGCATTCGGCTCCGTGCGGTAGTGGTTCACGAGGTCAAACACGTTCACCACCTCGCCCTGGTGGAGCGGCGGCAGTTGGGCCGCCGGCCGCGTGAGTGGCAGGTCTTTCCAGAGCTCATGGTTGTCCGGCGCCGTCACCGGCTGATGAGCCTGCGCCACCGCCCTTTCGGCGGTGGCCTGGGCGGCAGCCGCCTCACCTCGGGCAGCCGCCAGTTCGGCCTTGAGCCGCTCCACTTCGGCGGTCTTGCGCCGCAGCGCGACAATCGGATCAAAGTGGAATCGCCGTTGCAGATCCGGCGGCAGGTCATGGAGGTAGATGTGCTCAACGCCATCATGGTGCTTCACGAGGACCCGCTCCTCATCGGCCTCGGAGAACACGACGCGACGCAGCACCCGGCCATCGACCGTGGTCAGGTCCTCGGCGGACAACGCGAGTGCCAATCCAAGCCAAATTCCCCAGCACGCCAGCCTGTTCATGCGCGAAGCGAACCAACCGCGCCAGTGGCCGTCAATGGGACAGGGAGCGGTTTGAGCCAGTAGGTCAGTGGGTCAGGGAAGGAGGTGAAATCCGGGGAGCTCCTGACTCCCGTCTCCGGTCTCCTCGTGAAAATTTCCCCTTCCCCGCGCCGCGCGCTCTCGCATCATCCGCCCGCCTAATGAAAATCGTTCTCGCTTACTCCGGCGGCCTCGACACCTCGGTGCTGCTCTCGTGGATCAAAGACACCTACGGCAACGCCGAGATGATCGCCTTCTGCGCCAACATCGGCCAGGAAGACGAGCTGAAGGGCCTCGAAAAGAAGGCCAAGAAGACCGGCGCCTCCAAGATCTACATCGACGACCTCCAGGAGGAATTCGCCCGCGACTTCATCTACCCGATGCTCCGCGCCGGCGCGATCTATGAGGGCCAGTATTTCCTCGGCACCAGCATCGCCCGTCCGCTCATCGCCAAGCGCATGGTCGAGATCGCCAAGGCGGAGGGCGCGGATGCCATCGCCCACGGCGCCACCGGCAAGGGCAATGACCAGGTCCGCTTTGAGCTCACCGCCGCCGCGCTCGCCCCCGAGCTTCAGATCATCGCCCCGTGGCGCGACGAGCGTTACCGCAAGGATTTCCCCGGCCGCCAGGCCATGATCGACTACTGCGCCGCCAAGGGCATTCCTGTGCAGGCCAGCGCCAAGAAGCCGTACTCGATGGATCGCAACCTCCTGCACATCTCCTACGAGGCCGGCATCCTGGAAGACCCGTGGTACGACTCCTTCGACCTGAAGAACCGCGAGTATTTCACCACCCTTTCCGTCCTGCCCGAAGACGCGCCGGACAAGCCGGAATACGTCACGCTCGAATTTGTGAAGGGCGATTGCGTGGCCGTGAATGGCAAGCAGCTCACACCGCTCCAGGTCATGAAGACGCTGAACAAGATCGGCGGCAAACACGGCGTCGGCCGCGTGGACATGGTCGAGAACCGCTTCGTGGGCATGAAGAGCCGCGGCGTGTACGAGACCCCCGGCGGCAGCATCCTGCACTACGCGCACCGCCAAATGGAGAGCCTGACCATGGACCGCGAGGTCATGCACCAGCGCGATGGGTTCATCCCGAAGTATGCGGAACTGGTGTACAACGGCTTCTGGTACGCCCCGGAGCGCCTCGCCCTTCAGGCCTATGTCGAGGAGAGCCAGAAGAACGTCACCGGCACCGTCCGTGTGAAGCTCTACAAGGGCGGCCTGTACGTGGCGGGCCGCAAGAGCCCGTTCAGCATGTACAACCCGCACATCGCCACGATGGAGGCCGACCCGACCAAGGCTTACAATCAGGACGACGCCACCGGCTTCATCCGCCTGAACGGCCTGCGCCTGCGGGTAAACTCGACCGTGAACGGCGCGGCCAACCTCGAGAAGCTGAAGGGCTGACTTTCCTTTTTCCAAGACCGGGCCGGGCCTCCCCGCCCGGTCTTTTCTTTTTCACCCCAGGAAAATGTCCGGCTTCAGCCGATGTTCTCTCCGGGACCGGACCGCAAACGGGGTGAACCGACCGACCGCCCAATCCGTTCCGTACCGTGCGTTGGTCGAAACCGGGGAGAAACCCCGGATCAATAAATTCGGGCCAGATTGGCTGGGCGGGCCGGGCGGTTGAAAGGGAGGAGCGCGGGCCGCTATTCGATGGGGATCTGCTGGTGGCTTTCGATGACTCCGGTGCTGATGGCGTAGCGGGTCAGCCCGGCGGTGTCATGGATGGCGAGCTTCTTCATCAGGTGCTCGCGATGCTTCTCAACCGTCTTGATGCCGATGCCGAGCTCGCTCGCGGTTTCCTTGTTGGCCTTGCCTTCGGCAATCAGTTGCAGGACCTCCATCTCGCGCGCGGTCAGTTCAGTGGACTTGCTCCTGGGCGCGCCCTTGGAATTGAGTTCCTGCGCATTCAGCTTGCCCATCCGCGCCGAAACCTCTGCGCTGAAGAACCGCCTGCCCTGGTGGACCTCGCGGATCGCGTCGCAGACGACATGGCTGGAGGACTGCTTGAGCAGAAAACCCCAGGCACCGACCTCGATCGCCCTTTGCACGTAGGCGTCATCGCTATGGGCGGAGAGCACTCCCAACGGACCTATTTCAGGTTGCCGCTGAGCATGAGCTTGATGACCAGCGGCATGAGGTCGGCCTCGGTGCGAACGTTGCGGAGCACCTCGTTGCGCAGGCCGAGGCGGATCACGTTGGTGTGGCCGGGCTGGCGCAGGTCCACCGTGGTGACCTGCCCCAGCGTGACGGTCAGCTTGTCGATGCCGGTGAAGTTCAGTTTGGAAATCTTGTTCGTCTGCGAGTCCGACAGCTTCTTCAGGCCGCCGCCCAGTGACAGGAGATTGGTGCGCCCCCGGGCGTCGATCACGATGCCGATTTCGGCCAGGTTTACGCGGACTTCCTTCAGGTGCAGCGCGTTGGTCACCGCGGCGGCCGGGTCGTAGGCCACGTAGAATTCCGGCAAATCCAGCATCGGCCCGCCGCCAAACGCGGGCGGATTGAGGAGGCGCAATTGTTCGACGTGGAACATTCCCTGCCGGAAGCCGACCTGCACCCGCTCGATCTGGACGTCGCCGCCGGTCGCGCGGCTCAGGGCGATCATCATCGAGCGCTTCACCAGCCAGTCAAAGCTGGCCACGAGCGCCACGAGCGCTACGAGGGCGATCCCGCACAGCACCAGCAGCACGCGGATGACCTTCCAAAGGCGCGCCGTCGGCGTCGGCGTTGACGGCGGTGGCGTCGCGCTCAAAGCGAGATGTCCTCGGGACGGACCTCCAGACACTCATCCTGATCCTCCCAGACGGCGGCCGGATGATGGTCGAGCAGGATCGGCACGAGATCGTGCGCGGCATCGGCGAGAAGTTTCTCGGCCTGTTGCGCGGCGTTCTCAAACGCGGCGTCGTAGTCGCGGACCTTCTTGCGACGCTTGTCGTCCCAGTGGGCCACATCGTGGACGGGCCGGTAGGATTCGGCCCAGAGCCGGAATTTGTTCTGCAGGTCGGCGGGCAGATCGACAAACGCCTGGCAGCTCTCGCCGCAGTGCTGGCAGATGAGCCCGTTGTCGGCGATGTCGCGGGTGAAGAGGGGCAGGACCGGCGCGCGGCAGCAGGGAGCTTCGAGGTAGCCGGCGGGCATGTTCACGAGCCGCTTCAGCCAGACCTGGCGGTCATGGGCCAATTGGGCCGCGAGCCGGTAGGCCCCCACCAGCGGATGCGACAGCCGCCAGACGCGGCCGTGCAACTGCCCGAGCGTCTGGGCGCACCAGCGGGCGAGCGTGAGATCGTCGAACTCGCGGAAGGAAAGCGCGTACTCCTTCCACAGACGGTCCAACGGCGAATCTTCCTTCGACTCAGGCATGTTTTTACGGCGGTTTTCGGTGCAATTAGCGTGTTTTCAACGGGTTATGGAGGCGTCAGAACGACGAAAGAACCATTTCGCTAACAAACCGCTAACAAGTTTCCGTGCGGCGGAATCTGCGGCAGAAACCGAAGACAGGCAACATCCAATGAAAAAAGTGAATGTGTCATTATTGATCCATTGCGTAGGGCGTAAACAATGTGATAAGATGCCTGCTTATGATTAAGAAACAAAAAACAATCAGGAAGTCATTTCCAAAGGTAAACAAATACAGCAACCGGGACCGATTCTTTTACGTTGTGGATTCCCGTTCCAAGCTTTACGGAACCAAATCACAATTGCGTTTTTACTCGGAAGCCGAAGCAATACGGAAGGCTGATGAAATCCAATCCAAGCTGGTGACGGAAGGAACCCTTGCACTTCGGGTGAAGTCGGATGCTGAAAATATCCGATTGAAGAGTTTGGAAGATGGATTGCCAGCCGGGATCACGCTTGAATCAGTCCTGAACCGTTTCAAAGAGGAACAAGCAAAACAAACACGATTATCTTTTCCCGAAGTTGAACCGCTGGTCAATGAATGGTATCTTCACAAAGAAAACAATGTATTGAATCCAATCACCAAAGGAGCACTTCGGGACTGCAAATCATATTGCGTTTGGATCAATGCTCATTGGGGGAAGCTCAAATGCAATGAAGTGACACAGGCAATGGTTGAAGCTGCCATTTCTGAAAAGCAAGGAACGAAGGGAACCACGAAAAGAAAATATCTGCTGCACGTAAGCAGTTTCTACAAATGGCTGATTGAGAAAAAACAGATTCCGATTCCCAATCCGGCCAAGGGCATAGACATTGCCATTGAAGAAACCATTATTCAGATTTATTCAATCGAAGACATTCGCCGGATGTTGGAATATACGGAACAGAACGCGCCACATATGGCTTGCTTCTTTGTACTGTGTACGTGGGTTGGCGCTAGACCGTCAGAGTGTTACCGGATGACTTGGGCGGACGTGAGCTTTGAAAATTCTGAAATCGCCGTTGATCCCGAGGGGAAGACAGGGGCGCGCTATATCCACGCTGAACCGGTAATCATGGAATATCTGAAAAAGCGCAAGGAAGCATCGCCGGATATGCCGTTGGTTCCGAAATATGCTGAGAATCAGGACACGTTGTTCCGTGCCAAAATAAGAAGAGACTTGCCTTTGAAATGGATTCACAGCGGTTTGCGCCATAACGCGGTAACCTACTTCTACGCAGTCCATAAGGACTGGGAAAAGGTGGAATTCCGCTTTGGTCACGACAAAGGAACATCCCGGAAGCACTACATGCGGCCAATATCCAAAGAGACGGTGGACACGTTTTGGAACATGCTTTCAAAATAACTATTGACGATTGAATCAATCAAAACGTACATCTCGCCGCGCAAATCACTGGCACGGTTCAAATCATCACAATAAAACAATACACATGAGCAAAAACACAAAGAAGGCTGCCGCAGTTGCTCCCCCTGTCGTCGAAACACCGGTTGCCGCTCCCGTGGTTGCGGCGGTTGTCGAAACACCAGTTGAAAAGTCCGCATTTGAAAAGTATGCCGAAGAAATCACCGCGAAGGCTGCGCTTGTGGTTCAACTCGCACCGTTTCAAAAGGCGGTCACAGAATTGAAAGCCAAGCTGGTCTTGGCTGAAAAGGAACTGGCGAACAAGCAAGCCGAAATCGGATTCAAGATGCCGGAACCGGAACCGGAACCGTCAACGAAGTCGGCCAAGGGCGGGAGCAAGGGCAAGAAGGTCATTAAGAAACTGGCCGAACTGACCAAGAAACAAAAGGCACGACGGGAAGCGATTTTGAAAGCAATTGCCGACATCGGCAAACCGGCATCGAACACTGATATTGCGGCGCAAATCGGGGAGGACAAAGCAACCGTGTTCGTTCACTTCAACACCACCGACATCAAATCCTATTTGGACGAGACAACTGGGGCCGATGGCCGGACGCTGCTTTACACCGTAAAAAAGTAATTCCCCCGGTTAGGATGGATAAACCATTTTGACCAGTTAAACGATCAATTCAACCCTGCAACAAGGCAGGGTTTTTTGTTGTCCGCGTCTCCTCCTCTGCCTCGACGCATCAGGAACACCGGATAGGGCAATTGCGCGCAAATGGCGGATGAATTCCGCTCAAGTGGTTACGATTCGAGGACGCGCTTCACGGCCGTAGCAGTCCAGCGTCCGCCTCGCGCTGTCTTTTCCCCCCGTTTGTTCAGACAATCCGCAATTCGATTCAGGCTTGAAAGGCCCGTGCCTTGGATTTCCCGAATGGCGTTCAGCGCCTCACCAACAAACCCCTTTTTGCGGGCCTGAATGGCTATCTGGGCGGTTTTGAGGGCAGCACTTGGGTTTGGATTGCCTAATTTAGATCCCCTTTGCTTGGCGACGGCCAGCCCTGCTTTTGTGCGTTCGGAAATCAACTGCCGTTCCCGTTGGGCCAAAAGTGCAATTATTCCAATGCTCAATTTGTCAGCATTTGGCATATCGCACGCGACAAAATCAACATTGCTGTCCTGAAGTTGGAGGAGAAATGCGGCATTGCGGGAAAGCCGGTCCAACTTCGCAATGACCAAGACGGCCTTCTTTGATTTGGCCAATTGAAGGGCCGCCGCAAGTTGCGGGCGCGCATTGTTCGCGCCGGACTCCACCTCCTCAAAGGTTCCGACCAGCTCGCAGTCGAGCGAAGTGAGATAGCGTGCCACAGACTGTCGTTGTGCCTCGATCCCGTTGCCCAAGAGTCCCTGTTTCTCGGTGCTCACGCGGTAGTAGCTGACGAACTTCATGCGCCAATGAAGCTCAATTTGACGGAAGTTGTCAAATGCAATTCTTCGTTTAGGAATGTCAAGATCGACGATCCAGCCTGCAAATTTTGGAAGATTCCAAAGGTGCGAAGCTATTTATTCAATGATGGGAATCCAACCGACTGATGAAAATCAACGGGGTAGCACGTCATTTCCATTAAAAATAAAGGATAACATGAGAAATTCAAATACAGCGAAAAGCATAAATAGCAACGGCAACACCGCGTGGGCACATCCAGATTCCACTTGGCTCTTGGAGATTAACGGATTTCCCCTATGTGGAGAAGGATGGAAACTTACAGGAACTCTCACCTTCAGACAAAGATTCTTAGCCATTCAAAATGATCTAGTCAAAGACCTATTTTCAGAATTAAACTTTTACATGAATGGAGAACACGATTGGAAAAATGTCCCTGTTTACTGGCGCTGGGAATATGACGAGACGGAGCGCATGAATGTTCATTTCGTCCTGATGGATGCGACGCCGGAGTTTCATTGGTTACGAGGTTCGGAAAACTCATTCTCTTCAAGCGAGGACTTAGTCCAATGGTTAAACAATAATTGGAAACATGGGAAGAGCGAATATGCGGATTATCTGGATAATAGTTGGCTTCAGCATTTACTCAGAATCGGAACTATTCACAATACCTGTTTCTCTCCACCGATTCATTACTTAAAAACACAAATTCGAGAGAAGCAGGTTTGTGAGGCGCTTGGTAAGCTTGTCGGGACGGAGGTAGCAGTATGAGCAAGGAGGCAATTACAGAAGAAGAATTCGATTTGGCCTTGGAGCAAATGAAGCGGGGTTTGGCTGAATTTGTGTGCGCCTACCAAGTGCTCCGTCGTTTCACCTTGCACGGAATTCTTAATGAATCGGAAACCCAAGTTGACCGCTACGCTGATGACATTTCTAAACTGCGGACCCGAATTCAAAAAACAGCAGACTTGCGCCGGAAGCTCAAGCAACGAGCGAAGCACAAGCGAGAAATCGACGCAGCCCGTCGAAAGACAAAATGAATCATTCAACGGCTTGGGGAAACCTCTGGCGGCTGTTTTGGTTCTGATTATGAACAAAATATTTTAGAAGTTATCATCTCAGGGTGATTCTGTTGTCGGTCCTGATTTTTTCACCATGAAATTGTATATACACATATACGCAAGCGTCTGTAAAACATTTCAATCTTTTAGCATAGATATGCTTCAATTTATTCCCGTGTAATGTTGAACAAGTACAGTTTTATCCTTTATTGGTTCACTTGTGCATTATTTGCACATTTGAAATCGACTCTGAACACATCAGGAAATCAGTGAAACAGAATCAACGGGGCTTTCTTCTTCTTTCGATCCTCATTCGTGGAGAGCTTGAAGACACAATTCACCCATCACAGGTTAGATTGTATCTTCAAGCTCGCTCTTTCTCTACTCATTCGCTCGTCACTTGAAGTCACAGCTACATGGATTGCAAAATCCAAATGAAACTATTCCAATTGTTAGCAACTGCATTGGAAGGGGAACGGCTACCAAGGAAACCCCTAAGTGATTTGCATCACCGTTTCATTATTCTGACATTGCTGCCAAGCATAGTGTTTCGGTCGTATCGTCGTTTAGACGACTCGTTTTTATGTGAACAGGCTGTAATCTGTTCTTTATAGTGAGGTCGCTGCTTAAATCCTATTTCTGGAAGCTCATTTTTCCTCTCCCTGTCGGTGAGGCATTTTTATGCTTCGTCCTTCACTCTGACTAACGCTAACGAGAATACATAGTACCAGAAAAAGGATTCGTTTCAACTTTTTCTATTTTCTTTCAACAACTTATCTCGAAGAGCCAAGAAGTGATGCTTTGTGCCGGCTGGAATCAGCAAAGTATATTTTGCCAAGCCCCGGTTGTGGAGGTTCGCACCGTATTTCTTTTCAGCTCTGACTATTGCTTCTGATCGTGTCGGTTTGGTTGTCATGGTAATACATAGGACCACCAAAAGCAAACCACGGAGAAACTTCGGCAAAAAAGATGCTCCGGTAGGTTACTGTTTTAAAATCGTTTGGAGGCTCCATATCTTGATCCTGACAACTTTCTGAGGGTTGTGGAGGGATTCAGCTTGCACGGAGAATTCTTATTCAATAGATGATTGATCGTGCATAACTCATGGGCAAAAAGAAATCGGATGATTTCGGATCGTTTGGAGAAATCCAGAAATATGAATTCCAATGTGACGGATCAACCGGCACGAAAAACTAAATAACAAAAATAAACCATATGAAGAAATTGACCAAATCAAACAATCTAAGTGATTCCATCAGCCTGAAAGGAATTTCTGGAATTTCCGCCAACGATGCAATTGAACTGCTGGCCGGCATCCGCAATTTGTATCCAACAATTCAACAATTCCCATTCGCCAGCATTCAGCAAACCAATAAACCGGGATTGTTCAATCTTGGAATCTGGTATATCGAAGGTGACGAAGCGCGCATAAACAAAATTGCGAAATCACAGGCAAAGAAGAAAATCACTTTGGAGCTAACCCATAAGGAATTGCTTGAAAAGCTTTATCAGACGTTTGGATGCCTGACGGTTCACCGAATCAACGAGGCTGGCGATTACATCGTCTTTTCGGATTTCGTCCGAGATTTGCATTATGATTTCCTAACCGGTGAATCCAAAAGTAATCCGTTGGATTTCTACGCAAACTCGGAATTCAAATGATTTATTGAAGCCGTTCAGACCTGAACACGAAAAATGCCCCGATAGATTTAAACCACGGGGCATTTTCCGCCACAGTCAATCTTCAATTGACCTGAACCACACGAAACCATTGAGTGTTGTTGATGACATTAAACGTCCTGACCAAGGTCTCGTTAATGGCTAGAATTCCACTTTCCACATCAGTCCAAGTATTTCCCGCATCAGTGGTTGTTTGTATCTTGTAAGTGTATCCGGGAATCAAATGCAGGATAACCTTCACGGAGTTCACTTCAATTTCCGCACTGGGCAATCCCGGAGGTGCAGCAATCAGCACATATGGAGCATTGGTGTAGCCACTGCCATTAGAGGACAGGTTGATTCCAATGACCATGCCGTTGTTCACAATTGCAGTGCCCTCCGCACCAGTGCCCCCGCCTCCGAGGAATGTAACAGGAGGAATCACTCCTTCGTAACCACGACCGGTATCCGTGACGGTTACGCCAACAACAAATCCGTTTACGACTTGAGCTGTAGCAGTTGCCTGACGGGAATCAGTCTTTTGAGGAACGCTTTCGTATTGGTAGAGTGCCTTTACTTCCAAATCAGAGAGAGCACGATTGTAAAGTCGAATTTCGTCGAATTGACCATTCCAGTATTCAAATCCCGCATACGGATCAGCACCAATGTACAATCGAGAATCAATCGGAGGAATTCCGAGTTCAGGCAATGTTCCCCGCAAAGCTACGGAACCATTCGTATAACCAACCGATGACGATCCATTCAAAACAAATACGGTGTGAATCCATTCTGAATCTGTAAATGAGGTTGTGATTTCAAAATCGGAGTGACCGCCGGCAATCCCAACATTTTCGTCACATCGTATCACATCGTTCAAATTTCCACCGACAGCCCAAAGGGCAGTTGAACTACTTTCAACTACCACAGCGGAGTCACCACCTTTTCCTTTTCTCCAAAACGAGATTGTCATCGGAGCTTTTACGAACGCGGTATCATGAATACTTTTGTCCAGTAATAAATAATCACCGTTTCCGTTGAGGTTCACCGCATTGCCGGGATTTCCGAGACGATCAGATAAAGCAAAAGAAGGATTTCCAACCGCAGTGAGATTATTTCCATTCCCTGACGCATCCTTCGAATCACCATTAAATGGAAAATAGGCGATCAATCCGTTCGTCAAAAACGCAGGTTGTTGGGAGAATGCTGAAACCGATAGGAACAACATTCCTATCAGTGACAACAGGCATCGTTTGTAGTGTCTTAGATTCATTGGGGATTGGATTGATGGAAAACCTTCTGTATCAATGGTAACGGAATTGTTTTGTATGGTGTAGAGTTGAATTTTCACAAAAACGCGAATTTCATGCAGCGGCTATGAACTTTGGATTTGGCCTTGGGTAGAACCCGGCTTCTTTTTCAACAGGTGGGGTGTCGGACATGGCATCGGGTGGGGAAATCTTGCCGTCGGCAGAGTGGGTTGGACGCATAATTATCGACCTTTAAATCGCGAGTCAGGAGAGAGCATTTCACGACTAATCATCTTGTGGCAAGTCTAAACACGGCATGGCGTGCCGTGTTTTCGGCGAGGATTCTTCGGAAAATAGGGGGTGGATTTACAGCTTCGTCAGTTTGGCTTACGCCTCAAAGCCGCCCGAAAGAGTAGGCGCATAACGCAAGAAAAACTTGCGGAATTGGCCAGCCTTAACCCGAGGACTGTCCAAAAAATTGAGGCAGGACAGGTTGATCTCCTCCTCACCACAATCCTGCGAATCCAACGGGGATTGCGCTGCCCAATTGATGAGCTTTGGCCCGTCCCTTCGGACCAACAGCCAATGCCCCAATAGTCACAACTGGTCCCAAGAAATCGGGGTCAAAAACCATCTGACCGGAGGCAAAACCGAAGCCAGAAAACAAAAGCAATTGTCTTTGTTTTGTCTGATTTGCTTCACGCCGGGCAGGCTACGCCGTCCCGTGGTGCATCCAAGCCGGAACTGCTCAGGGACTGCAAACGGCTCCCCAAGCTGTTGGGGAGCCGTTCAGACACGCGCTTGCGGGGTCGCACCATGCGTGGATGATTTTCCCGCCATGTTTTACACATTGATCCAGTTGACCGCAGAAACCGAACGTCATCACGATGCAATCCTAAAGATGCTCTAAGGCATCGACTACGGGCGCGTAGCAGTGTACGCCACAGGTCGCCGCCTAGAATACGAGGGGGAAGTCTCTTGGACTGAAATTGCCCGGAAAGTTCGGACGCTTCCCGGCTTGGACAAACCCGAAGGCTTGACCGTTTCCAGCCTTGGGCGGAATCCGGACAGCTTTCCTTCGTCCGATGGAATGCGAATCATTGAACCGTTGGCCCTGACAGTTGAAATCTCTCCTAGTGGCGTCCCGCAAGACCTGCCCAACGAATTGAACCCGTTCGCGGCCGGCATATCGTTGCTTAGTGCTTGACCAACCAATCACCCGAGACGGCTTCCCAACACCTTGAGGTGCCAGCAAGCATCCAACCGCACACCCCCTGCCCTGCCTCGGCATACCTGATTCGGCATCAGATGCGTTAACAGCCGCTAACAAGGTTCCACCCTCCAAAACCCGCTTCCCCGCACCCGATTTTGACTCCGAAAAACAAAAGCAACTGTCTTTGTTTTCAGTCTCCCTAAGTGGCCTGAATTCAACGCAATCCATTGGTTGACTTTTTCTCCAATAAATTGCATATTCCTTTGCAGCAGAAGATGTTACCTGACTTCGACTCAGGCATGCGTAGGCAGACTATGGGATGCGCGTCCCAATGTCCAAAGCGAGAAAGCCGGTTCAAAACGCCGGAGGAGGTAGGAGACGAGGTGACGAATCTCACTCTGATTCGGGTGATCTTGTTCACCGCCGCGAAAATGGACAGATAGAGCCTCCTGACGTCGGCTCCTACCAGTGCGGGAGATCAAAGCGGCTCGCGACCGGCGTAGCCGGATTCGAGATCGTGCCAGAACTCGATGTCATCCTCGCCCTCCTTCCAGCAGAGCAGGACTTCCTGATTGCCGCGCAGGGAGGGGAAATCGAGCAGGCCCCGCTCCAAGTCCTTGAGCTGGATTTCCCGCGACTGGAATTCCGCAAAGAGGCTGTGCAGCCGGGCCAGCGAGCGCAGGTGGTCGTTGATGCGCTCACCCCCAAGATCGCGCCCCTCGGCAAACAGTTCCGCATTCCGCTCGCCGGCACGCTCCTGCGCCTTCTGCAATTCGCGGATTTCCACCAGCCAGCCCTGCACCCGGGGCAGCAGCGCCCTGGCCTCGGCGAGCGTGTAGTGGTGCGTGAACTGGCGGGGCAGCTTCATCGCAGGGCATCCAGCTTGCGCTGCACGGCGTCGTTCTTTTCGGCCGCCAGCGACTTGCGCCAGGCTTCGCGGGCGTCCTCGGGGCGGTTGGCCGCCAGCAGCACGTCACCGAGATGATCCAGCACCGCGGCGTCAGGCTCGGGCGAGAGTTGCACGGCCTTTTCCAGCGGGGCGACCGCCTCCTTGGGCTTACCCATCTTGAAAAGCACCCAGCCCAGGCTGTCGAGATACGCCGGATTGTCCGGCTCGATCTTGACGGCGTGCTCGATCATTTCGAGCGCCTTGGGGAGGTTCGTGCCCAGATCGGCCCACATGTAGCCGAGGTAGTTCAGCGCCTCGTCAAAGTCGGGCTTCAGCTCGATGGATTTCAGCAGGTACTTCTCCGCCTCAGGTCCGTGACCACCGCGCTCCAGCACGGAGCCGACCTGGAAGTAAAACCGGAAATCGAGCGCGTCCGGCAGCTTTTCCTTGGCGGCCTTTTCGGCGACCTGGAAACGCACGATGGCCGCGTCGAAATGCTTCAGGCGGCTCTCAGCGATGCCGGCCAGAAATTCCCGGCGGAAATCGACCGGAAACCGGTCGCGCGCCTTGTTCAGCGTCTCCAAGGCCGGCTGCGGCTGCTCCAGGCTCAACCGGGCCGCCGCGAGATCCGCGTAGGCCGGCTCGTAGTCGGCGTTCAGGAGCAGGGCATGGCTGAAATCGTCGGCCGCGGTCTCGTAGTCCTGGTCCTCGAAGGCGATCAGGCCGAGGTAGTGGAACGGCCGGGGATTCGTGGGGTCTTCCCGCTTGAGGGCTTCCAGATGTTCGCGGGCCTCCTTGGGTTTTCCCTGCTTCAGGTACAGGTCGGCCAGCATGGCGGCCGGCAGGGGGCTCTTGGGGAAGCGTTCCCGCAGTTCCTTGTAGAGCGTCTCGGCCTTGGCGACCTCTCCCAGCGTCTCGTAGCTCTCCCCCATCTTTTGCAGCAGGACGGGTTCATCGGGCTTCAGCGCGGCGGCCTTGTCGAGGGCGGCGAGAACGTCCGGCTTGATCTTGTCCCGTAGCTTCGGGTCGCGGGCGCCGAGACGTCCGAAGGATAGGGCGAGATCGACCCAGTAGGCGGCGTTGTCCACGGGCTGCTTGCCGGCCTCGCGCAGGACTTTCAGGGCTTCCTCCGGCTGCTTCTGATCGGCCAGCAGCTGGGCCAGCGCCTGCGAACTCGTCAGCGAGGCAGGCAGGACCTTGAGCGCCTCGCGGTAGGCCGCGATCGCCTCGTTCGTGCGGCCAAGCTGGTAGTACGTGAGGGCCAGAAACGACTTGGAAGCCCCGGTGGAACCGGGCTGCGCCACCGTGCGCTTCAGCACAGTCACCGCCTTCTCGCCCTGCTTGCGTTCGAGGTAGCGTCGCGCCACCTCCAGCGCGAGCTGCTCATTGCCGGGATCGGCCGCGACGGACTTGGCGAAATACTCCAGGCCCTGTTCGTCCGAATTGTTGTCCTGGGCGACCAGGCCGGCCGCGTAGGCCGCATGCGCGCGGACCAGCCGCTCCACTTCCGCATCGGAGACCGAAGGCCGGTCCGGCGACGACGGTTTCGCGGAGGCGGAAGCAGCAGGCGCGGACGTCGCGCCTTTCGGTCCGCCCTTGCTGGCGCAGCCAGAGGAGAATGCCGCCAAAGCTCCGCCCAGCAGCACAACCGTGGCTATGTGGGCGAGCTGCATGAGATTGGGACGGACAGGGAAAAGACAAGGCGGCCCCGCTGAAACGGAGCCGCGCTGGATAAGCATCGTAACGCCCGAAAGGCGTGTGGGCGAAGCCGGACTAGCGGCCCCAAGTACGCTTCTTATGGCGATTCTTACGGAGCTTCTTCCTCCGTTTGTGCTTGTTGATCTTCGCTTTACGACGCTTCTTAAGTGAACCCATATTCTGTTTTTCTTCTGCTAACCAAACTGTTGTTGAGTCAGTAAACCACCTTGTTCAGGGGATACTCGATAATTCCTTCGGCACCGGCTGCCTTCAATTGAGGGATAAATTCACGGACGACGGACTCGTCCATGATCGTTTCCACGGCAACCCAGCCGGCAAGACTCAAACTGGACACCGTGGGATTACGCAATGCCGGGAGCGATTGCAACAGCTTTGGCAAATCGCTTTCACGAATGTTCATCTTGAGGCCCACCTTCGCCTCGGCCTCGATGGCCCCCCGGAGCAGCAGCGCCAAGGTCTCAATCTTCTGCCGTTTCCACGCATCCGTCCATGCCGTGTGATTGGCGATCAGGCGCGGAGTGGACACCAGGAGCGTCTCCACGATGCGGAGCTTGTTGGCCCGCAGTGAGGAGCCGGTCTCGGTGACTTCCACGATGGCATCAACCAGCTCACGGGCCTTCACCTCGGTGGCGCCCCAGGAAAATTCCACCTCGGCCTTAACGCCGTTCTTCTTCAGCCAGCGCTTGGTCAGGCCCACGACCTCGGTCGCGACCCGCTTGCCTTCCAGGTCCTTCACGGACTGGATGGAAGATTCCTCGGGCACCGCCAGCACCCAGCGCGTGGGCTGGCGGGTGGATTTGCTGAACAGAAATTCGCCCACCTCATGGACCTTGCTGTGGTTTTCCTGAATCCAGTCGAGGCCGGTGATGCCCGCATCCAGATAGCCCAGCTCCACGTAGCGGCTGATTTCCTGGGCGCGGATCAGGCGGATCTGCAGCTCCGGGTCGTCCACGTAAGGCTCGTAGCTGCGACTGGACACGGTGATGTTCCAGCCGGCCTTGGCCATCTTCTCCAGGGTGGCATCCTGCAGGGAGCCCTTCGGCAGCCCGAGCTTGAGCTTCGGGGCCGGGGCGGCAGCAGCGGGAGCGGATTTCTTGCTCATCGGTAAACGGAACGTGCTTAAGGTCCCGCGCGGAGTGGAAACCGCTTCGCGGTCGGCGCTCCACGCGCGTGAACCGTCGAAACTGTCAGATCGTAAGCCCGCTTGCGACTTTTTTCTGCGCTAGCCAATGGAGGCAAAGGGATGGTCCAAGGTCCAAGGTCCAAGGTCCAAGGTGCTGGACGCCACAAGCCTGATGTCACTCCACAGCGCGTTTGTCTCTCACTCAAACTCCATCCGCTTCCACCATTCCTCCAGTTCGTCGGCGCCGAAGTCGGCCAGAATGTGGCCATCCACGTCGATGGAGGGGGCCTTGGTCTGGTCGGTGAGTTCGAGCATCTCGCGACGGGCGTTGGCGTCGAGGAAGAGGTTCAGGGTCTCGTAGCGGACGCCGTGCGCGTCCAGCCAGTCGATGGCCTCGTGGCACCAAGGGCAGCCGGGTTTGATGAAAAGTCGGACCGATTGGGGCTTCATGCGGTTACTCCGTGAGGAAGGTGTCGCCATGCTCGTAGGCGGGCGCGCAGCAGCAGAGCAGGCGCAGGGTCTCGCTGCCGGTGTTCCAGAGCTTGTGCTTCTTGCCCGGCGGGATGGCGATGGCGTCGCCGGGCTTCACCTCAAAGAGCTCGGCCTCGATCCGCATCCGGCCGGTACCGTGCGTGATGTAGTAAATCTCCTCGGTCTTGGCGTGATAATGCTCGTCGGTCGCCTTGCCCGCCGGCAGCCGGGCCTCGGCCAGGCTCTGGTTGCGGATGGCGGAGTTGCGGTGCGACAGCAGTTCCCGGATCTCGGAACTGTCCTTCGTGATGAACGCGGGCTGCGCGTCGAGGTTGATGACGTCCATTGGTCCCAAAGGTGAGGCCGGAAGGGGCTTCCGTAAAGCAGAGCGGTGGCGGACCGTTCCGATTCTGAATTTGGAAACCAAGAAAACAGGAAGGGGACAGGATTTTGAGCTCTCCCCGGTGGTTTCCTGCTTTCCTGTTTTCCAAATTAAATCTCTTCCTGCCGTGTCAGCCCCGTCTTGCTTCCTTCTGGGCTTCGGGCTAATCAGAACGCGTGTCCGAGACCTACGATCTGGCCGTGGTGGGCTCCGCCTTTGCCGGTTCGCTCACCGCGATGATTGCGCGACGGCTGGGCCGCTCGGTCGTGCTCCTTGAGCGCGGGCGGCATCCGCGCTTTGCCATTGGCGAATCTTCCACCCCGCTCGCGAACCTGCTGCTGGAACGGCTGGCGAACCGTTACGGTATCCCTGCCCTGGCCCCGCTCGCGAAATGGGGATCTTGGCAGCGCGAGCATCCGGAGATCGGTTGCGGCCTGAAGCGCGGCTTCACCTTTTACCACCATGAGTTTGACCGGGTCTTTGTGCCGCGCGCGGACCGGTCCAATGAGCTGATGGTGGCGGCGAGCCCCAACGACACGATTTCCGACACCCACTGGTTCCGCCCCGACTTCGACTACTTTTTCCAGCGCGAGGCGGTTGCCCAAGGGGTGGTCTATCACGACGAAGTCAGCCTCACCGCCGCGGAGTTCGGCAATGACGGCGTCCGGCTCGCCGGCCGGCAGCGCGGCGAACCCGTGGAGTTCCGCGCGCGCTTCGTGGTGGACGCCAGCGGGCCGCGCGGATTCTTGCACCGGGCGCTGGGACTCGGCGAACGCTCCTTTGCCGGCTATCCCGCCACGCAGGCGTTGTACTCCCATTTCACCGGCGTGCGGCGCTGGGCAACCCTGAACCCGCCCGAAGGGACGCCGCCGTTCCCGCCGGACGATGCCGCGCTGCATCATGCCTTTCCAGGGGGCTGGATGTGGGTGCTGCGGTTCAACAACGGCATCACCAGCGTCGGCGTGTCCGTCAGCGATGCGCTGGCGCGGGAACTGGCGCTGTACGAAGGCCAACCCGCCTGGCACCGCCTGCTGGCGCGCCTGCCCTCTGTAGTGCGGCAGTTTGCCCACGCGACGCCGACCCGCGAATTCACCCACATGCCGGCGCTGACGTTCCGCAGTACCCAGGCGGCAGGCGACCGCTGGGCGTTGCTGCCCTCCGCTGCGGGTTTTGTGGATCCCCTGCTCTCCACGGGTTTCACGCTCACGCTGCTGGGAGTGGAACGGTTGGCGGCGCTGTTCGCCGAGACTCCTGTTCCATCGCGCCAAGATCTGGACGCCTACGCCGCCTCGGTGGATGCCGACGTGAGCGCCGCCGCCGCACTGATCGGCACCTTGCACCGGCACTTTGACCGGCCCGCCGATTTTCAGTCGCTGCTGATGCTCTACTTTGCCGCCGCCAGTTTCAGTGAGACGGCCCGCCGGCTGGACCGCCCGGAAATGGCCCCGGGGTTCCTGCTGCGCGGGCAGCCGGAATTTGCGGCCGGTTTCCACCGGATTCTGGAAGCGGTCCGGACTTCCGGGCTGCATGGCGAAGCCCTGCTGCAGGCGGTGCGGGAAACGGTCGCGCCGGTGGATGTGGGCGGCTGGTGCAATCCGGCCCGGCAGAACTGGTATCCGGTGGACATGGCCCCGCTCTTCGCGGCGGCGGACCGCCTGGGCAGCAACCGGGAAGAAATTCGGGCGATGCTGCTACGGGCCGGCGTGGAAGCGGCTCAGTTGCCCGGCGGCGGCTGAACCGGCGACGCGTTCGTCGGATTACGGAGGCCGGGCATGGGCGCATTGGTGCCCTCACCGGGACGCCGCCCGGTGCGTGCGCGCAGCATTTCTTCGAACTTTGCCCTCTGTTCGGAAGTCATTTCGGCCAGCACCCGCTCGCGCAACTGATCCAGTTCAACCTTGGCCTGAGGTGCCAGCGGTTCCCAGAGCTTCCGGAAGCGCTCCTGGGTTTCCTTGATCTGGGCCTCGATCTTGGTCCGTTGCTCGGCGGTCAGCTCCAATTGCCGCTCGGTGCGACGCAGCATTTCGAACCGCTGCCAGAGCATGAGAGGCAGGGTCTCACGCTTGGCCACCTCGGCCTGACGGCGGGTTTTGGCCTGTAAGTCGAAAATCGTGTAGCCCGTGATGGCACCCGCGGCAAAGATCAGCAGCGCGGCAAAAGTGAACTTCCAGGCTTTCACCAAGATTCGGCGGAAGCCTCCACACCGCCGGTTGCGACGAAGCTGTCGAGGTCCGCAGCGGCAAACTCCGTCACGGAGCCGTCATCGGGCAGCGTGGACGGGGTGGAGAAATTGATGACACAGGCGATCGCCGCGCCCGCCATGCTCGGCAGGGCCAGACGCCAGAAAGCGGCCGTCCACTCCGTCAGCACATCCTTCGGGGCCGTGGCCAACCGCGCCATGATCCGGCGTTCAAAAGCCAGCGGCACCTGCTCCGAAGGCACATCCTGGCGGGCGGCCTGCAGCAAGCTTTTCTGGAGCTGATCGTAGTTCATCACCGGTTAAAGCGGACGTGACGGGGGGGACGGCGGTTACACATACTTCTCCGGATGCATCCTTTGTAGTATTTTTTTCATTTCGGCTCTCGCACGAAAAGCGCGGACTTTTACTAGGGGACCCGACCAGCCGGTCAGTTCGGAAATCTCGCGCACACTGCGGTCCTCAATCTCCAGGAGGGTGATGATGAGCCGCCCGGAAGGTGACATCTTTTCCAGAACCTTGCGCACCAGGGAACGGGCTGCCTCGGCATCGTTTTCGGTGTTCTCGGGGGAGGCCGCGTACTGGTTCAGCCAATCGGACTCCTCGTTGGAGAGGTCCGTCGAGTTATGTTCACGATTCCGCTGATGGCGGCGCAAAAAATCGTAGCAGGTATGCACCGCCGTCCGCATCAGCCAGTGCTCGAACGGCGCATCGGCCCGCCACGTGTCGAGCTTGGAGAACGCCTTCAGGAAGGTTTCCTGAACGATATCCTGAACCTCGTCCTCCCGGCGGGCGTAGCGTCGGGCGGTGGCAAACAGCCGGGGCTGGTATCGCCGGATCAGCTCCTCAAAACGCGCGGTATCGCCGCCGCGAACGGCGGCAACAATCTCGGCATCAGCAGGTTCCGGGTTCACCTGTAAACAGCCTGCCGGAATTTTCCAAAAAAATGAAGCGCGTTAAAATTCATTGTGGCCGCATAAAAAAAACCGCCGCAAACGGATGCGGCGGCTGCTCAAACCGTGGACAGGGTGAGACAGAAGGTAAGGAAGACCGGTTACTTGGTTTCCGCCTTGTGCTCATGCTCGGCCTGCGCCGCCTTCTTTTCCTGGGCTTTGGCACGCTTCTCGAGGTGCTCCAGCTTCTTGGATTCCTCCTCGGTCAGCTTGCCGGCGGCCTTCTTGTCGCGGAGCTCCTTGAGCTGGGCGTCAAACTTGGCCTGCGCCGCCTTGTGCCTGGCCTCACGCTGCTCCGGCGTCAGGGGCTCGGCCTGCTGTTTCTTAGCTGCGTCGGGAGCGGGAGCCTTGTCTTCGGCGCGGAGGAGGTTGACACCGCCGAGCAGGAGGCCCGCAATGCAAAGGGAACGAACGATGGTCTTCATTATACAAACGTGTGTGTGTTGACTGCCTTGGCCATTCCCACCGCCTGGCGGGATGGCTCGAACTGTTACGGACACGGATTCTGACCAGTTTCGTAGGTTCCCGTTCAAAGCATCCGTCTCGGGCGGACGGCTCCTTGTTACCCCGGCGCAGTCTGCTAGGATCGCGACGTGAGCGATCTTCTCGTTGGCGCCCTGGCGGTGCTGCTGGCCATGAATCTGACGGCCGCCCCCGGCAATCCGGTCGTGCCGACGACGGGTACCACAGCCTCGGTACCGGGCACCAATGACCCGGTGGAACAGGAACTCCAAAAGCTGCTGGTCGCCGATGACGCCGCCCAGGAAGCCGCCGAAAAGCTGATCGCCGAGGCCGATCAGCCGCCCGATCCGCTCCTCGCCCCCACGCAGCTTACTTTGCGTGCCCGGCTGGATGAGAAGTTCAAGCCGGTCCGCGAGGGCTACGAGGATTTCATCCAGCGCCATCCCAAGCACGCCCGGGGATGGATGGCTTACGCCAGTTTTCTGCACGACACCGGGAATGAGAAAGACGCCATCGACCGCTACGAAAAGGCGCGGGAGCTGGACCCCAAAGACCCCGCCGCCTGGAACAACCTCGCGAACATCTACGCGCACATCGGCCCGGTCGAAAAGGCGTTCCCCTATTACGACGAGGCCATCCGGCTCAAGCCCGACGAACCGCTCTACCTGCACAACTTCGGCACGCTGGTCTTCCTCTTCCGCAAGGACGCCACAAACTACTTCAAGTGCGACGAGCAGGAGGTTTTTGCCCGGGCTCTGGCGCTCTATGATCGCGCCCTGAAGCTGGATCCGAAGAACTTCCCCCTGGCCTCGGACGTGGCGCAGACCTACTACGGCATCAAGCCGCCCTCCACGAAGACGCCCGAGGAGGCGCGCGCGGCGGAACTGCATCTCGCCGACCAGGCCCTCGCCTCCTGGACCAACGCCTTCAGCATCGCCGGTGACGGGGTGGAACGGGAGGGCGTGTTCCTGCACTTCGCCCGGTGGAACATCCGGGTCGGACGCTTTGCCGAGGCGCGGACGAATCTCACCTCGGTCACCAACACGATGTACCTCCAGGTGAAGCAACGGCTGGAACGGAACCTCGCCGAGAAGGATCCGGTGGCGACGGCCAAGCCATAAAGCAGATGGACGACAGCCCTGTTGAGCGCGGAGCGGGGAACGTGGAGCGCGGAACGGAAGAGGTCCGGCAATCCGTGGCCCAGTCGCCGTTCGAGGCGGGGAATCTGACCCGAGGCGTTGGTAGGAGACGAGGTAACGAGGCCCATTGTTCTCTCCCTCCATCCGCCACTCCCGATCACCTCGGGTGCTCTCGCCGTTGGCGAAAGCAGCTCGTGAAATGGGATCAGGCCGAGGCACTCACTGTGGAGGTTCGGCGACCTCGCCCGCCAATTTTTTGGCCACGTCAGGCGCAATTTTCTCCAGAGCCTCCACGGTCTGATGCCGGTTGTAGTAGGCAAAACCATCATTCGGGTCACTCATCGAGTTGAAAAAGGCGACCAGCCTCGGCACAGCGGCCCCGGCCGCGCTCCCCATCTCGCCGAAACAGTTGACGATCTCCCACTTCATGCTGGGGTAAAAGGCGTCGAATTCTTGGAGCAAAGCCGGAAACGCATCAGCCGACTGCTGACGGATGTTCCACAAGGCAATGGCGGACTCGACCCGAAAGATCGAATTCGTCCGTTGTGCAATTCCCTCCTGCAAGACGGGCACAGCCGCGACCGCCCCGGAACCGATCTTGCCCAAGGCCGTGGCCGCCCCGGCGCGCTCGGTTCCGGTGGGATCGAAGGAATGGCTTTGAAGAAGGGTCCACACGATCGCCGGCACCGCATTGCTCGCCGCCGGACCAAAGCCGAAAACGGCCTGAATGGCCTTGCGACGCACCTCCACAGCGGGGTCGCGGAGGCAATTGGCGAGGCCCGCAAACACTTCGGGCGACGTAGCGTTGGTCCGCCACGTCAATGCCTGGACGGCTACGGCCCTCACCTCCGGGCGGGAATGCCGCAGAGTCTTCACGAGGAGCGAATTCGCCTGTGGCCGCAAACTGCGGCAGGAGTCCGCGACAAAATTGTTGAAGGCACCATCCCGGATCTCGTTTGGCGGCCAGGACGGAGATGGCAGGTGGACACCGAGAGCTGGCGGCAAATCCGGGTAATGCTCCCGATAAAACGCCTGCCACCAAACCTCGTAGCCGGGAGGCCGGACCGACTCCAACAGCGCCGGCAGCGCCGCCAGGCCCATCGCCTTGATCGCCTCACGGTCGGCTTTCACCGGGCCGAGATGGGCCATGCGATTGGAGGAGCCCAACTTGATTTGGGCGATCCATTGGGAAAGCGGCTTGCCTTGGTAGGCAGGTTCCGGACCCGAGTGGGCCAACCACACGACCACCCCAGCAAGAACGGGCAGCAGCAACAGCAGGAGGCGGGATCGTAGTTTCATCCTTTAACTTGGGCAGGCAGGTTTCTCACGGCTCCTTATTCTCGGCCTCGCGTTCCCACTTGGCCGCAACGTCCGGGGCAATCTTCCGCAAGGCTTCCAAAGCGACCTGCCGGTTGAGAACCGCACCGAAACCAAAAACATTCGGGTCCGGCGTCGAATCCAGGAACCGGACGATACGCGGCACGACTTCGGCAGCCTGAGGCCCCATCTCGCCCAAGCAGGCAAGAATCAGCGGCATCACGTCGGGGACTTTCTCGAAGTCCTCCAGCAAGACTGGTAACGCATCAGCCGCATGATGCCGTATCTGCCACAGGGCGATGGCGCACGTGACGCGATAATGGGCGCTCGGCCGTTGGGCAGCCCCCGCCAGCAGCACGGGCACCGCCGCAGCTGCCGCAGGCCCCATGCGGCCCAGGGCGTCGGCACCAGCCGCCCGCTCACGCTCAGAAGGGTTAAACCCGGCCGGGCGGTTGCGGGAAAGCAGGTTGTCGACAATCGCTGGCAACGCGTTGCTGGCCGCCGCCCCGTAGTGGGCGATGGCGGCATGCGCATACATGCGTACTTCCCCATCGGAATCCTGGAGCCGGTTGGTCAGGGCCTGAAAGACTTCAGCCGAGAGGTTGGTCTGCCAGCTCAGAGCCCAGATGGCAGTGCCCCGAACCTCGGAGCGCGGATGCTGGAGCGTGCTGAGGAGCAACGGTTTCGTCTGAGGCCAGAAGCGGTTACAGCTCTCGGTGACAAAAAACCGAAAGACCCCTTCCCCTTCCGGATTCAAACGCGCCGGCGCCGGCAGGACTCCACTCAGGCCGGGAGGCAGACGAAGATAGCAACGGCGATAGGTCGCTGACCACCAAGGCTCATAGTCCCGGGCCCGAACCGATTCCAGCATCTCGGGAAGTGCCTTCAGGCCCATCGCCTTGACGGCCTCCGCTTCGGTTGGGGAGGGAGCATAACGGGGCGGGCTGGCGGAGGGAGCGGCCTTGATCTCCGCGATCCAACGCGACAACGATTTGCCCCCGTAGGCAGGTTCATCAAGCGTGACCGCCCACCACACGGCCGCCCCGACGAATACGGCCAGAACGGGCACCAGGACCAAGAGGAGGCGGTGGCGCCGTTTCATGAGTTGCGATTAAACGGCGCTCACTGCGGCAGGGCCACCTGCCCCGGCCGGCTGAGATAGTAGAGCAGGTCGCGCAATTCGCCGTCCTTGAGCTGGGTGATGAGGCCTTCCGGCATGAGCGATTGCTCGCTCAGGCTCGTGGACTTCACCTCGGCACGCGGGATGGTCACCAGTTCGTTCGCCGTCTGGATGGAGAGCGACGTGGCATTCTGTTCCTTCACGATGCCGGTGATGACCCGGTCGTCCTTCGTTTCGACAGTGGTGGCGCGGTACTCGTTCGGGATGACTGCGTTCGGGTACAGGATGTTCTGGAGCAGATAGGCCAGGTCGCCGCGATTGGCGCCGGTGATGTCGGGCCCGACGTGGCCGCCGCTGTCGAATAGGGTGTGGCACTGGGCACACACCTTGTTGAAGACCACCCGACCACGCGGTGCATCCCCCGGTGTCGAACCACCCGCCCAATAAAGCCGGGTCACGCGCGCAATTTCCTTCTCCATGTCGGGGCTGGTCTCCTGCATGACGCCCCACAGGTCGGTGAGCTGCGCCTTGATCGCGTCGTCCTTGAGGTTGCGGAGCTGGCGGACGAGGTCGGCGGTCAGGTCGGTCTTCGCGATCTTGCCGGCCGCGACGGCCGCGAGCAGCGGTTTCGCGAAGGCGTTGCGCGAGGCCAAGGTATTGAGTGCATCCCGCTTTTCCGCACCCAAGGAACCGTAGGCGGCCAAGATGGCGGTGGGCGTCGCCGCGTCATCATAGGCGGCCAGACCGCGCAACGCGGTGCCGCGCACGGCCGGGTCGGTCACGAGCTGCTGCAGCAAGGGCGGAAGCTCGGGATCTCGGATGCCCAGCAACGAATCCAACGCCGTGCGGCGCGCCCCCGCCTCGGCCTTCGGATCGGCGGCAATCGCGCGCAGGGACGACTTGGCGCGCGCGCTGCCAAACGTCAGCGAGAGCGTCTGCGTGAGCGTGCGGACCTCGGAGTTGGCGCTGGCGGCCAGCTTGGCCTCGACGGCATCCCAACCGGCGGGCATCGGGGCGGTACGACGACCCTTCAGCGCGGCGCTGATCCCGCGCAGGATGTCGAGCTGAAGCTGCGCGTCGTCCGATTCACGGAGCATCTGGGCGAGCTGAGGCAGCGAGTCCACTGCGCGCACCGAGCCGGTCGCGACACAGAAGAGGCAGAGCAGATTGAGCAGGAACAATTTCATTGGGCGGAAGCAAGGCTGGCAGTGGCGAGACGGCGGGCGATGAACTCGCGGATCTTGGGAATCTTGCAGGCGCGCAGCAGGTCAAGGCCGAAGCCCGGGTCGGTGGCGACGGTGCCTTCCGCCGCATACCAATAAAGCAGCGGCAGGTTGTGGTCCCCGCTGTCCTCGGCATGGCTGACCAGGGCGGTGAGGGTATCCTTGCGCTGTGCGGCGGGCAGTCGTTGCGCGGCAGAGGCGATGTAACGGCGGACCACCGGTGAAGGATCGGCGGCCGCCAAACCGGCCAGGCCCTTGAGGGCGTTCTGGACACCTTCCTCGGACCAGTGGTCGGCCGGCCGATAGGGTGCGGCTTCGGTTGCGACCTGGATGGCCCAGCCCCGCACAAACTCGTCCTGGCTCTGCACCAGTTCGCCGATGTCCTCAAAGGGCACGCCACCCGTGACGTCCATGGCCCAAATGGCGCGGAGCGTCGAAGTCGTGTCACGGCCGGCCAGCATCAGCTCGCGCAGGCTGGAGCGGGCGGATTCGGACAGTTTGCCAGCCGTGGCCCGCTCGGCCAGCAGCCGCCGGGCGTGCCGGCTCATCCATTCGTTCTTGGAAGGCACTAGCTTCACCAGGTCTTCATCGCTCAGCTTGGCCAGGTCCACCTGGGTCTTGGGCTGGTTGTTGTAAATGATCTTGTAAATGCGGCCGTTGCTGCGGTCGTGGCCCTCGTAATTGTTGTGGTGGCACTGGTTCTTGTCGTACCAGTCGATGACATAGACCGACCCATCGGCGTCGTACCGCTGGTTCAGCGTCTGGCTCCAGGAGTCGTTGAAATTCAGAAAATCAGGGCCGTGATGGCCGACGTAGCCGGAACCTACCCGCTCCGGCACGTCCATGTTCAGGCGCTGACCGTGGATGTTGCCCATGATGAGCTTGCCGCGGTATTCGGCCGGCCAGCTCGCCCCGAGATAGACCATCATGCCCGCGTGCGCGTGACCGCCACCGGCTGAGTCGCTGCGGCCATTGCCGGCGTGCGGCCCCTGGTTGCCGGCGTAGTGGAGATGGTCGGCATGGGTCTGGATGTCCTCATAGACGTAGGGGAAGACCGGCTTGCGGCTGCCGGTCTCGCGATGCTTCGCGTTGCGGGCGGTCTCCTCCGCACCGACGGTGAAATGCTCGCCACCCTGCCGGATGTAACGCCCGCCCTGGATCATGTGGTAGAGGTGCGGAATCACGCAGGCCTCGATCCAGCACTGGCCGTTTTCATCGAAATCCACGCCCCACGGATTGCTCGTGCCCTCGGCAAAGACTTCGAAGATTTTCTTGGTCGGATGATAACGCCACACGCCGGCGTCCATCCATTGCCGCTCGGCTTCGGTCGCGCCGGGCTTGCCGACGTTGGAGGGGCAGAAGACGCCGTGGCAGCCATAGAGCCAGCCGTCCGGTCCCCAGCAGAAGGTGTTCAGCGTCTCGTGCGTGTCGGCGTTGAAATTCCAGCCGTCGAGCAGGACCTGTGGCGGCCCGGCGGGCTTCGGCGCATCCCCGTCCGTGATCGGCAGAAACATAAGATAGGGCGCAGCGCCGATGAAGACACCGCCGTAGCCATACTCGAGGCCGGAGACGAGATTCAGCCCTTCCAGCACGACCGTGCGCTTGTCGAAGTGGCCGTCGCCGTCGGTGTCTTCGAACACGATCAGCCGGTCCTTGCCACCCAAGATGTCCTTCAGCTTTTCCTCAGGAGTGCCGTTCTTCGGCGGCACGCCCACACGCTTCGGATACGTGTAGCCTTCTACCACCCAGAGACGGCCACGGTCGTCGTCGCAGAAGGCGATAGGCTGCTTGATGTCCGGCTCGCCGGCGAAGACGCGCATCTGGAATCCGGGCGGCAGGCTGGCGACCTCAGCAGCCTTTTCGGGAGTGAGGCCGGCGTAAAGCACTGTGTCCGCCGGTGGCGGCTCGTTCCGCTTCGCCTCGGCCAGTGAATATTCGTTGACGAAGGCCGGCCGGGCCGCGTGCAGCTGGAAGTCGTCGAAATTCAGGTGCGCCCAGCCACCGGAACGGTCATCTACGAGCCGGATGAAGATCTCCTTGCCCACGCGGTCCTTCAGGTCCACGACCACCGGTCGGAGCGTCTCGCTGTCCGTGCCGCTGAGCTTGAGGAAGACGTTGCCGGAAGCGGCGTCCACGAGCTCCACCCGTTCTTCCGGCCAGGTGCCGCCGGCGAAGCGGAAGCTGCCCAAGGGCTGGGTGACCTTGAAGGGCACCGAGGTGAGCGTACCCTTCGGGTCATCACCCGCCTTCTCAAAGCCACCGATCCAGTACTCGCCCGTGTGCTGCGAGCTCATGTCCGCCCGGCGCGCCTTGGGCAGGTCACCTTTCACCGGCTGGCCGGTGAAGGCATCGCCCGTCGCGGTCCAGTCACGCAGGTCGCCGGTCTCGAAGTCGAGGTTCAAGACATGGCCGTCCTTGCCCACCGGCCGGATGCCGGCGGGTTCCGCCGCCATGGCGGACAGGACGACACCCAATACAAGCAGGCCGGAGAGCGAACGGCGTAAGTGCATGCAAATAGCAGGAAGACCAAGGCCGCAGGAGGCAAGGCAGATTTCGAATTACGAACGGTGGCCAGGGATCAGTAATCAGTAATCAGTAAAACAGTAATCAGTGACCGGGCGCCACGTGCTCCAAGACACCGGGGCGCAGTGGGGGAGCATCTCCGCGAGCCGTACCGACCCAGAACTGGGTCGCCTCGGCTAGCAAGGAAGACCCCACCTCGTCTGGTCACTGATTACTGTTCCCCGCCGGATCGCCGTTGAATTCTAGGTTTGGCGAATCGCCAACGGCACCGCTTCATTCCCACGCTCCATGGTGCGACGCATTTTCTGTCTCCTGCTCAGCCTGCTCACGCTGGGCCTGACTGGCTGCACTCCCGGCAGCATCATCGCGCACGAGCTGGTCAAATCGCCCAACCGACAGCCAGGATGGCTCACGGAGCCCGGCCGCCTCCTGCCGCCCGCGAAGGTGACCCTCAGCTACTACGCGACGATCCCCGCGAACCACATGTCGGTGCAAAAGGCCACCGTCGGTCAGCCACCGGCCATGCTGGAGGCCCTCGTGGTTGAACCCGCTCGCTATGGATTCAAGGCCAGCAGCCACTGGGAGCAGCAGGGATCGCATCCGGTCTTCCGCTTCGAGATGCGGCTCACGCCGTCCACCAACAGCGCCGATGCGCCCCTGGCCCCGCGCGGCACGATCTTCCTGCTGCACGGCTACGGCCTGAGAAAAGATGTGCTGCTGCCCTGGGGAATCAGCCTGGCCGAGGCCGGCTGGCGCTGCGTGCTCGTGGACCTGCGGGGGCACGGGGAATCTGGGGGACCCCGCATTTATTTTGGCACGCATGAGGCGGAAGACCTGCGTGACTTGCTCACCGAACTCGATCGCCGCCACGTCATCAGCGGACCGGTGGGTGTGCTGGGCGATTCCTATGGCGCGGACATCGCCCTGCGCTGGGCCGCCCAAGATTCACGAGTGCAGGCCACCGTGGCCCTGGCACCCTACGCGAAGCTGGCGGATGCGATGGAAGGCATCCGCCAGAGCTATGCCCCGTGGGTGCCCCGTGGCTGGGTCCGCTCGGCCGCCCAAAAGGTCCCACGCCTGCTCGGGGTGCCCGCAGAAAGCCTGGACCCGGTCTCAGTCCTGCCCGCGCAGAAGGTCGCGGCCCTGTTTATCGCCGGTGAAAAGGATGTCGTGGCACCCGTGGCCGCCGTGCAGCAGCTCAAGGATCTAGCCCTGCCAGAAAGCCAGCTGCTCCTCGTACCGCAGTCGGCCCACGAGGAGCTGCCCTATGAGTTCGACATGCTCGAAAAGCCGGTGAAGGCGTGGTTTGATGTCCACCTGCACGAGGCCGCTCAGAGCGTCCGGACGCGATAGAAGCGCGCCCCATCCGTCGGCGGGGTCAGGCTCACATCCTCCGAATCGGCAGCCAGCGTCCGGGTCTCCACCTCTTCCCAGGCGGCGGCATCCAGGTCCGCGCGCTGCTCCACAATCACCTGCTGCCCTGACTTGGCGGCGATCGTCAGGGTGAGCTGATCACCCACCGCCACCAATTTGGCCACCGGTCCCGCCGGCTGCTCAAAATCGGTACCGTCAGTGAGATCGGGGATGTGGTTTCCGTCAGCGTCGTTCGGATCGATGATCTGCATGTTCCACAGGTCATACTCGTTCTGAAACTGCGTCGAAGGCACGCCGTCCAGGAAGTAAAAGCTCCCGGCGTAATTGTTGGCCGTGGCGCCCCGCACCAGCAGCATATCGTCGGCGGTGGCGCCCACGGAACCGAGCACAACATATGCCTCGTTATCTGGCCCGAACCAGTCGGCCTCGTCCCGCACCAGCTCCGTCTGACTGCGCCGGGTCATGGGAAACGGCCCGGTGAACTCGCCGGCCTTGCCCTGCCGCTGGAGATCCACTGACGCTTCGACCTTCGCGCCTTTCACGGCATAGGTCAGCTTGCCGTCGTACTGATAGATTTCGAACGTATGGGTAAAGGTCAGCACGGGCAGGAACAGATCGCGCTCGAGGTTCACCCTGAGCTGCACGGTGCCGGTCGTCTGGCCGGCCGCCCGGTTCCAGGTGGCGGTGACAAAGCCCTGGATGACGTCCTCGCCATTATCGAGAGTCATGGTGCCGGAAGTGCCCAGGCCGGAAACCGCCTGGGACACCTTAAAGAAATCCGTCACCAGATCTCCGTCCGAGTCGGTCATGTTGGGGAGGTCGATGTAGAAGCTGAAGCCCAGCGGTCCGTCGAAACCGGGCACATCCAGCAGGGCCAAAGTGCCATATCTGGCTTGCCCGTCGGAATTGTACCATTCGCCATTCACATAGTCGTCAGCCGTGCTGAAACCCAGCGTGTACGTCTGTCCCGACTGCTTGACACTCTGGGTTGAAACCCGCACCGAAGTGCAGTTCATCAGCATCCGGGCATCGTTGGCCTGGACAAAGGCGGCAGGAAAAAGGAGGAAGCTGAGCAGGAGTTGAATTCTGAGGTTCACACCCGCACTAGACCCAGCCCGCAGTTCAAAGACAAGCGGGCTTTTATATTATTATGGCCACCAAGTTACAGTCCGATGACACCTGCATGAAATTCATGCCGTAAGTGTCCGGTCAGCTCAGGCAGGATGGGCCGCGCCGCGGCCGGCGGAATCGGGCAGCACATTCGGACGGGTCGGGTGCCGGCCACGGGCTTCGCCGGGGCCGGCCGCAGGGAATCCTATCCCAGCCGGTTCAGGGCGCTGAGCACCGCCTTGATGGAGGCCAGTTCGATGTTGGTGTCCACGCCGGCGCCCCATTTGGAGCGGCCGTCCGCCGAACGGAGCTGGATATAGGCAATCGCGCTCGCGGCCGTGTCGGCGCTGAGCGCGTGTTCCTTGAAATAGGACACCTCGACCTTCGGGCCGCCGGCAGTGACCAGGGCCTGGACGAAGGCGGAGATCGGCCCGTTGCCCTCGCCGGACACGGAGACCTCTTTGCCCTGATGCACCAATGACGCCCGGCAGCGGAACACGCCGCCCAAGCCATCGGCATGGAAGTGCTTCAGCTCCCACGGCGTGTTGCGCTCGATGTATTCCTGCCAGAACATCCGCTTCAGTTCCTCGCCCTTCACCTCGCGGCCGAGGGCGTCCACCAGGTCGTTCGCGATCGGGCCGAACTCGCGCTGCATGTCCTTCGGCAGCTCGATGCCGAACTCGGATTCGAGCAGGTAGGCCACGCCGCCCTTGCCCGACTGGCTGTTCACGCGAATGACCTCGCGGTATTCGCGGCCGATGTCGGCGGGGTCGATGGTGAGGTACGGCACGTCCCAGAATTCGCGGCCGCCCTTCTCCCATTCGGCGAGACCCTTCTTGATCGCGTCCTGATGGGAGCCGCTGAAGGCCGTGAAGACCAGTTCGCCGGCATAGGGTTGGCGCGGCGGCACGGTGAGACCGGTGCAACGCTCGTAGACCTCGCGGAGAGCGCTCAGGTCGGAGAAATCGAGCTGGGGATCGATGCCGTGCATGTACAGGTTCAGCGCGACCGTCACCACATCGAGGTTGCCGGTGCGCTCGCCGTTGCCGAAGAGCGTGCCCTCGACACGGTCGGCGCCGGCCAGCAGGCCCAGCTCGGTCGCGGCGACGCCGGTGCAACGGTCATTGTGCGTGTGCAGCGAGATGATCAGCGAATCGCGGTCACGGATGTTCCGGCACATCCACTCGATCTGGTCGGCATAGACGTTCGGCATCGCCACCTCGACCGTGTCGGGCAGGTTCAGGATCATCTTCCGCTCCGGCGTCGGCTGCCAGACGTCCATGACCGCCTCGGAAATCTCCTTGGCGAACTCAATCTCCGTCATGCTGAAGCTCTCGGGCGAATACTGGAGGCGGACATTCGTGCCGGCCAACCGGGGCAGCCGTTCCCGGATCCACTTCGCCCCCTGCACGGCGATGGCCTTGATCTCGTCTTTGGACTTGCCAAAGACGACCCGGCGCTGGGCGGGCGACGTGGAGTTGTAAAGATGGATGATGACGTTTTTCGCGCCAATCAGCGACTGAACAGTCTTCTCGATCAGGTCTTCCCGAGCCTGCACGAGGCACTGGATCGTGACGTCGTCCGGGATGTGCCCCTTTTCGATGAGCAGGCGGTTGAAGGCGAACTCGGTGTTCGACGCGGAGGGAAAGCCGACCTCGATCTCCTTGAAACCGCATTTCACCAGCGCCTGAAACAGCTCCAGCTTCTGCGCGACATTCATGGGCACGGCAAGCGCCTGGTTGCCGTCACGGAGATCAACGCTGCACCAGATGGGCGCGGCGGTCAGGATACGGTCGGGCCAGCTCCGGTCAGGCAGCCGTACCGGCGCAAACTGCCGGTATTTGGAGGCGGGATGGTTCAACATGTTGATATTGTAGTGCGTGTTTCGTGTGACCTCACAGCCGCGGACCGCCGATAAAAGCAAAAAGCCCCACCGTCGGTTGCGACAGCGGGGCGGAAAATTCGGTTCGGATTTGCCTCAAGCCCCCACCATCGCGCGGCTAAGCAGCAGCGCGAGCGCGATAAGTCGAAGGCTCAGAATGCGAATCACGCGTCTTGTGTAGTGCGGACCGGGGTCCGGGGCAAGCTTCAAGTCGCCGGCGGCAGGCCGCTGATCGGGAAACCGAGGGCCAATACCCGTTGCCCCGCTCCAACAAACCGGCTCAGTTGCCCACCACCCGTCGCCAGATCCGTCCCGGGATGGCGGACCAGTCGCGCCAGCGTCGCCGCCAATCCTGGCGCTGCTGCTCCCTCAGCCAGCGCGGGTCGGCGAACGGATCGGTGGCCACCGGGGCGGTCCCGGCTTCCTCCCGGAAGACGGCGCGCGTTTCGCGGGTCAGGGGCAGGCCGTTCGCAAACCGGTCGTGGGTGTTGGGCCAGGTCTTCGTGCGCTGGTAATCTGCCCGCTCCAGTTCCTCGCGGAATTCGATGAACAGCTCCGGCAGCAGCGGCTGTTCCGTCAGGAAGGGCCGGGTCACGCGGGAGTAAAAGCGCAGCTTCGGCCAGTCCACCTGCGTGAAATGGAAGAGCAGCAACGGCACGTCGTTGACGAACCAGCGGCCGTTGTCCCGTCGCAGCCGCCGGTGGTGGAGGTTGAAGTGCGCCACGTTCACCCCGTCATGCCGCAACACCTGCACGCCCCCGAACAGGACGGGCACGAGGTCCAGATAACGCTGGTCGACAAAGATGCCGCGCGCCGGATCATCCACACATTCGAACTCCAGCGCCCCGGCCCACCATTCCAGAAAACGCAGAGACTCTGGGGAATCACGAACCCCGACCACGCCGGCGTTGTAGGTGCCGGAGACGAGTAGGACGCTGCGGAATGGCCACGCGCCGTCGCGGGGATAATCCACGGCCGTATGGGGGGTGAGCAGCACTTCGCAGCCTTGCAGGATGCTGAAGACCGGCCCGAGGTCGCCAAAGACCCCCATGTCCGAGTCGAGATACAGGATGGCGCTTTCGTGCCGCTCACGGATGAGATGCAGCAGCAGGTAGGGTTTCAGCGCGTTGCAGAGCGAGAACGCGTCGTATCGGAAACAGAAGCCGCGTGGATCACGCAGTCGCAGGTCGGCCAGGGAGACCACCGTGAAATCCTCCGCCTTGGGATCGTAAAATCCCTCCGGCTCGTCCGCGACCAGCACATACGCCCGGCCGGCCGGATGCCGCTGCCGAAACGAACGCACCAGGGCCCGCACAAAGCCCAGATGGCTTTTGGTGACGACGCTGCAGATGACGGGTTCCGGTGGCACTGGGCGGCTAGCTCTATCCCTTGGGCACGCGGCAGGCAAATTCCAACTGCCACCCGCCGGATTTGTCGCGGGGACTGCTTGCAGGCCAGTTGGGCCACCAGTTCAATGCCGGGGCCACATGAGAAACCAACTCCTCGCGAGACTGGAACGGTATGCCGTGGTCCGGCTGATCGCGATACCGGTCTGGTTGGCGGTGACGTTCAAATGGAGCCGGCTCCGTTATTGGACGCTCCGGCACTGGTTTCATAACAGCATCTTTGTGGAGGAATGGGAGATGGGCATGTGCTCCCACTGCCCCGAGCAGATGCTGGCTTACGTTTTGAACCGTTTCCATCCCGGTTCCGTGCTCGATCTCGGCTGTGGCACCGGCCGGACCCTGGACTATCTGCTGGCACAACGGCTCGATGCCCAGGGCACGGAAGGATCGACCAAGGCAATTTCGCTGGCCCAGCACCCGGAAAAGATCCGTCGCCATGATCTGGAAAAGCCGCTGGATCTCGGACGCCGCTTTGACCTCCTGTGGTGCTTTGAAGTCGTGGAACACATCCGCCCCGCCAAGGTGGACGTGCTGCTGGACACCATCGCCCTCCATTCCGATCTGGTCGTATTGAGCGCCGCCCGCCCCGGGCAGGGTGGCGATGGCCATTTTAACGAACAGCCCCCGGAATACTGGATCGAACGGATGGGGCAGCGCGGTTACCAGCTGCTCCACGAGGAAACCGAAAGCTTGCAGGCCATTCCCGAGACCCATAGCGGCAACATGCTGGTATTCCAGCGGACGGGCCCCGGCAGCTTCTCCGCCGCGCCCAAGGGCAAACGGATGATCACGCGCCTCCATGACTGGTTGCAGAACGGCGTCCCGCGTTACCGGCACTGGGTGGGGCGACGCGCCCATCAACGTCTGGTCAGCCAGGGAACCGTCACCTATCGGGGTGTGCAGTTTGACATCCGGGAGAGCCATGCCCCCGTCCCGGAAGCCATCGTCAACGGCCGCTACGAAGCCGAGGAGCAGGCCCTGTGCGCGCTGCTCCTGCGGAAGGATGACCGGGTGCTGGAATGTGGGGGCAACATCGGGTTCCTGGCGTTGCTGGCCCGCCGGCTCTGGGGCATCTCCACCTGGGTTTCGCTGGAGCCCAATCCCCGGACCGCCGCGTTGTACCGCGCCAATTTTGCGTTGAACGTCCAGACGCCCCAGCTGATTGAGGCCGCAGCCTCCGCCCAGGACGGCACGCTGGATCTTTTCTGCGGCGGCCTCAGCACTGAGGATTCCCTGATAGCGACCCGAGCCGACCAGAACCGTATCCAGGTGCCGACCCTGTCGTTCCAGAGCATCGTCACCCAGATCGGTTTCGCCCCCACGGCGCTGGTGATGGACATCGAAGGGGCCGAAACGCTGCTGCTGGAGGCGGAACTGCCATCCTCGATCCGCGTGATCATTGTCGAGCTGCATCCCCACGCGATTGGGCACAAGCGGTGCTTCGCCATTCTCGCCTGCCTGTGGCGTGCCGGCTTCGAGGTGGAGGCGGTGGCCGGACAGGTTCACGGCCTGGTGCGGACGGGGACCGCGCAAAGCTGACCCGCAATGCGCTCAGCGGCGCGTGAACAGCGTCCACTGCAGGGTGCGCAAGGCCGCCCGCCACATTTCGATGCACACCCCGCGACGCAAGGCCTTGGGAGTGACCGGAGGTAACTTGGCGCGCTGCAACTCCCAGCATTCGATGCAGGCGACCAGTTGGTAGTTGGCCTGCATGAGGCTCATCACCAGACCCGGCACACCGTGTCGCCAGCCGCCGCCAAAATAGCGGCCGAAAAATTCACCCAGCGGACGTCGGATCAGGTAGAGCCAGTCCATGGTCACCCCGCGCTCCTCGAAGCGCTGGGCTTCCAGCGGACCGTAGGCCAGCGCCCGGGCCAGGAACCGGTGCACCTCCGGGCAGGCCCCGGGATGCTCCAGCGCCAGTGCCGGGTCGGCCGGCAAGGTCACCAACCGGCCGTTGATGATGGCCGGCTCGTGGACTTTGCCCGACCAACTGGCGACGCCTTTGCGAAAGAACCGCGTCTGGTGGTCCGGCCAGAGCTGGCCCTCCAGCCACACGTCGTGCAGGTAGTTCTTGCGGGGCAAGGCGTAGGCATCGGCGGAGGGATCCTCGGCCAGTTCCCGTAACCGGGCGGCCAGCGTGGGCGGCACGATTTCATCGGCATCCACCACAATGATCCAGTCGCCCTTGCAGGCGGCCAGGGCCTGGTTCCGTACCCTGTCCACCGGGTTTGCCATGGGTACCTCCACGATGCGGGCCCCCAGCGAAGTCGCGATCTCCCGGGTGTCATCGGTGCTGGCCATGTCCGCCACCACCACCTCATCCGCCCACAGTACGGAACGGACACAGCCGGCAATCCAGCGCGATTCATTTCGGGTGTGGATCAGGGCACTGATCGTCGGTCGGTTCATGACTGACCGCAGCGTGGGACGCGGCTCCCGGACTGTCATGCCGAAAAGGCATCCCAAGGCAACGGCGGCGCCGACGCGCGCCCTTCCAAACGCCTCCAAAGTTCACCCCTGCGAACCGCCCCCGGCCGGAGGGGGAGGCGGTGCCGGCACCCGGTTGAAAAAAGTTTCACCGCGCCAGATTCCACCGAGGCACCCGGACATCTCCCCGTGACGCAGGCGACGCCAGCACACTTCTCCAAACGCGCTCGCCTGCGCCAGCCAGCCAGGCGGACCGCCAAAATGCTTCCGGGCATAGCGCAGCGCGCTCGCCGCCATTTCGGCCTGCGCGACCGTGCTGAGCTTTCGGGTGCTCTGCCCCAGATGATGCACCACCCGCCAGTCGGGCCGATAATGCCACGTGTAACCGGCCTCGGACCAGCGGCGGCACCAGTCGCTGTCGTTAAAATAGATGGGAAACTGCTCATCCAACAGCCCGACCCGGGCAACGGCCTCCCGGCGGGCGAGCAGGCTGACGAACGCCGGATGGACCATGGTCCCCGGCTGGCTGAAATCGCGCCGTAGCTGATAGAACTCGTCGAGGGCCCGGCCTCTCCGCCAGGGCGGACAGTACCGCCCGACACCGAAGGCAACCGCAAATGCAAACGGCGTCAGATGCCCGTTGTAATAGTTTTGGAAGCGACCGTCGGGATACTCGTAACGGCCCACCACACCGTTCACCGACGGCTCCCGCCGCAGCATCGCCTCAGCCATCTCCAGCGACTCCGGATCGGGCAGCACGGCGTCGTTGTTGAAAAAGAGTACGTGCCGGCGCCCGATCACCTCGCGCAAGGCCACATTGTTGCCGGCGGCGAAGCCGCGGTTAGAGTCCTGCCGCAGGATTCGCACCTCCGGCCACGCTTGGGCGACCGCCTCGGGTGAACCGTCGGCGGAGCCGTTGTCCACCAGCCACACTTCCGGCCGCGCCGTCTGCCGCACGAGTGAACCGATCGCGTCCAGCAGCAACGGACCTCCATTCCAGTTCACCACGATGGCGGCGGTTTGGGACATGATCGGCAGGCGGTGCTCAGGGCGGGGACGCGGGGGCGGACATTCGCCGGGACCTCATTGAAAAATCACTTTGCAGGCCGTGCGCCAGACCTCCCGCCGCACCCCCCTGCGCAAGGCGGACGGGGCGGGCGCGGCAGCGTTGCGCCAGACGGCCTCCCAGTACTGCAGCCCGATGAAAAGCTGATACATGGCGAGGATGAGGCTCAGCACGAGCCCTGAAAGGCCGTGGCGCCAGCCGCCCCTAAAATAACGGCCGACAAATTCGGAGACCGGCCGGCGCACCAGGAACGGCCAGGCTTCGGGTTTCAACTCCCGCATCCGTTCGACCTCCAGCCGCGAATAATGCACGAGTTTGAGCATGAACCGGTGGATGTCATTGCAGTAGCCGGGATGTTCCAGGGCGCATTCGGGGACGGCCGGCAATGCTTCAAGACGGCCCCTGATCTCCGGCGGGTGATGGATCACGCCATCCCAAAAGGCGGCTCCACGGCGAAAAAAACGGACCTGGTGATCGGGCCAGAAGATGTGTTCCACCCATTCTCCGTAGAAGTAATTGCGGCGCGGCAGCGCATAGGCCTCGGCGGCCGGCGTGGCGGACAGGTCGCGCAGCCGGGCGGCCAGTCCGGGCGACACGGTTTCGTCCGCATCCACCACGAGGATCCAGTCGCCCTTGCAGGCGGCCAAGGCCTGGTTCCGCACCATGTCGACGTTTTCGGCCAACGGCATCTCCACGATCCGGGCCCCCATCGAAGTGGCAATTTCCCGCGTGTCATCGGTGCTGCACATGTCCGCCACCACGATCTCATCCGTCCACAGGACGGAACGGACACAGCCGGCAATCCAGCGCGTTTCGTTTCGGGTGTGGATCAGGGCACTGATCGTCGGTCGGTTCATGACTGACCGCAGCGTGGGACGCCGCTGAGTGACTGTCATGCCGAAAAGGCACCCTAAGCGGGGCGCTCAGGTGGGCAGCAGGCCAGCTTCCGCCGCCAACGACCGGACGGCATCCTGGACATCGGCGACCCGGATTTCCTCGGTGAAAAAGTCGAGCCCGCGTCCCGTGACCGGCGGCCGCACCACCCGGCGCTTCGCACAATAGGGACCGATCCGCCCCGGATGGGCCGAGTACGTCGGCGGCGCGTCCTGCGGACAGCCGGACAACGACACCACCGGCGTGCCCACCGCCGCCGCCACATGCATGGGCCCCGAGTCGCAGCCCACAAACAGGTCGCAATGGGAGAGCAAGGCGGCCGTCTTGGGCAGTGGCAGCTTGCCGGCCAGGCTCACCGCCCGATCACCGAGTCCAGCCTCCAGACGCTCGCCCTGCTTGATGAGATCCTCGCCGCCGATCCCGACGAAGCGCACCGGCATCCGCGCGGCCAGATCGCGGGCCACCTCGATGAAACGCTCGACCGGCCAGAGCTTGTTGGCCTGCGAGGCGCCCAACCCGATGGCCACCAGCCGGTCTCCTGAACCCCTCAGTTTTGCCGCCAGTCCCGCCCCGATTTCCTCCGCCGTGGAATCCCAGTGCAGCTCCAGCTGGCGCTCCCGCACCTGACCACCCAAAGCCTCCAGGAACGTGTAAGATTTGTCCGCCTCATGCATTCCTCCCGCCAGCGGAACCAGCCGGGTCAGCAGGCGCCGACCGCCCAACACATCGGTGGCCGCCGGATCGGTCCAGCCAATCCGGACCGGGGCACCGGAGAGATAGGCAAGAATGCGCCCATCGTAGAAGCTGAAGTCGGTCTGCGGCACGAGCACGGCCTCGAAGCGGCGGGGCCAGAGCTCCTGCCGGGCGTATGCCAGCGCATCGCGATGCCGGCGCAGCTGCTGATAAGTCGGATAGGCCGAGGCCTTGAAGGAGAGCAGCTCATCGACGTGAGGATTGGCCCGCATCAGCGGCACCCATTCGCTTCGGATGAGCAGTGATATCTTGGCCTGCGGGGCGGCCTGACGCAGCTCGCGCAGGAAACCGGTCGTGACGACAAGGTCGCCCATGCCGTCGTAGCGCACCACCAGCAGCCGCTGAACCTTGCCCAGGTCGAACGGTTTCGCCGGCAGCCGGGGACCGCTGAACGCCAGGGTGGGACGCGCCCAATACGGCACCACCCGGGGCGAGGCCAGCCAGCCGACCAGCTGCCGCCAAAGATCGCGCGGCGAGGACCTCATGCTTCGGCGGAAGGCGTCGCGCGCGTGGCCTCCAGCAGCCGCCGGAAGGCCCCGCCCTTTGCCTCCAGTTCGGCCCAGGTCCCGGACTCCACGACGCGGCCGTGTTCCAGCACCACGATCTGGTTGGCGTTGCGGATGGTTGAAAGCCGGTGGGCGATCACCACGGAAGTCCGGCCCTGCCGCGCCTCGTCCAGCGCCTCCTGCACCTGCCGTTCCGACACGTTGTCGAGCGCGCTGGTGGCCTCGTCGAGCAGCAGCAGCTGCGGGTCGCGCACCATCGCGCGGGCAATGGCCAGCCGCTGCTTCTGCCCGCCGGAAAGCAGCGTACCCCGCTCGCCGATCACGGTGTCGAGCCCCTTGGCCTGCGCCTGCACCACGTCCTCCAAATGGGCGATGCGCAGGGCCTCGTTCATGCGCTCACGGGAGACATCGGTCAGGCCAAAGCTGATGTTGTCGGCAATCGTCTCGTGGAACAGAAACGCCTCCTGCTCGACCACGCCCAGACGACGATGCCAGGCGTTCGGGGAAAATTCCCAGTAGTCCGTTCCGTCCACCAGAATCCGGCCTCCGGTCGGCTCACGCAGCCGGATCAGCAGCCCGGCGATCGTGCTCTTGCCCGAACCCGAGGCTCCGACCAGCGCGACCGTCGAACCGGCTGGCACGGTGAACGACACGTCATCCAGCGCGAGGGTGCCGTTCGGGTAGCGGTAGGTAAGGTTCTCAAAACGGATCTCCTTCCGGACACCGTCAAAATCCCGGTTCCCGAAGGGCCGCACCGGAAACTGCGCCGTATCCAGCCACTTCTCCACTTCCTTCACGCCACTGTAATTGTAGGCCAGCTGGCCCGTGACACCCTGCAGCTGGTTCACCATCGGGAGCAGGCGGATCAGCAGCACCCCGAGGACCATCAGGCTCGTGGCGGAGAGTTTTTCGGTCTCGATGAGGAAGTGATGTGCGCCGACAAGGATGACCATCGCTCCCGCCACGCCAACCGTCTCGGCCACCGGCGACAGCAACGAACCCAGCAGCGTACCCCGGCGTTCGACCGTCTCCAGCTCGCCGCTCACGCGGTTGAAGCCGTCCCGCGCCCTCCCTTGCGCATTGTTGGAACGGACGACGCGGATGCCCGCAAATATCTCGTTGAGATAGGCGCCCAACCGACGGAACACGTCGCCCCGTTCGCCGCCCCGCTACTTGATGTGCTGGTGCAGCCGCCCGGCCATCACGCCCATGCCGACCACGAGCAGGACCAGCGCCCCGCTGACCTGCCACGACAGGACGAACACGTAACCCAGCATGAACAGGGCGATGCTGCTGCGCTGGAGGAAGAGCACCAGATAGTCGAGCGCATTCATCGTGCGGACGCACTCGACCGTGAAGATGGCCGCCAGCTCACCGGCCTTGTTCGACTCGAACGTCTGCAACGGCGCCACCTGCAGCCGGGCGAAGAGGGAGTTTCGCAGGTTCATGCCCCCCCGGCTCAGCAGACGGGAAGTGAGCACCTGACCGGTGAACAGGACGATGTTCTTGGCCAGCAAGGCGAAAACAATGAGTCCACAGATCAGCGCGAAGTAAAAGTTGGCGTCGTGGTCCGGAAAAAAGTCGCGCAGGTAATGGCCATATTGCCCGCTCAGCAGCTTTTCCCGTTCCTCCCTGCTGCCCTTGAGAAACATCAGCATCGGGATCAGCAGGCCCACCCCGACCATTTCCAGCGGCGCGCTGAGCAGCGAGCACAGCATGACCGAGAGCAGCACCCAACGCCCCAGCCGCAGATGCGGACGCAGCCGCCAGAAACTGACCAGCAGGTCGCGGAAAAGTTGGAACGTGGAACCCATGCTTCAGCCGGTTTAGCCGCCGTTCACCAGCCACCAGCCGCCGACACCAAAGGCCGTCGCCGCGCAGGCCCCCATCAGGCCACGATAGGCCCGCGCGCCGTGCGCTCCCAATGCCTGGGCGAGCCAGCCCAGCATCGACGAAAAGGCCGCCATCGCGATCACCGTGCCCATGGCGAAAGCCACCAGGTACAGGACTGATTCCAGATGCGTCGCAAAGGCCAGCGCCGGCAGCACGCCCAGAAAATGCGAAGCTCCCGCAAAGCCGTGCAGCGTCCCGATGCCAAAGGCCGCATGGGTGTGCACATGGGCCGCTTCCGCCGGCGGATGGGCATGGTCCGGTGAGTGGAAATGGACGTGCTCATGCCGGGATCCGTCGTGTTCATGCGCGTGCGTGTGTACCTCCACCCGCAACGCCCGGCGCAGGGTCCAGATGCCGATACCGATCAGCAGCACCCCGACGAGCCGTTCGCTGATGGAGGAGAGGCGTTCCACCAGCAGCACTTCGCGCAATGCCAGCGCCAGAAGCCCCACCAGCACCACCCCGGCGGAATGTCCCAGCCCCCAGCGGGCCCCGGCGAGCCAGGCGCGGCGATGTCCGCGCACCGCCAGCGGAGCGATCGCCGCCAGGTGGTCCGGCCCGGAAACCACATGCAGCAGTCCGGCTAGAAGTCCTGACAGGGCGGCAAAAATCACGTGCCGGAAGGGTGCGAGGAATTCAGCGGCAGGAGCAAGCACGCACCGCTGGCTTGCCTTGCCCTGAACCGTCGCCAACCTCACCGCATGCAACTGTCGCCGCGCGATCTCGCCCGCCATATCGACCACACCCTCCTCAAGGCCGACGCCTCGGCCAAGGACATCGAACGGCTCTGCGCCGAGGCTCTGGAACATCACTTTTGGTCCGTGTGCGTGAACGGCTCCCGCGTCGTCCAGGCCGCCGCCATCTTGGAGGACAGTGACGTGAAAGTCGCTGCGGTCGTGAGTTTTCCACTCGGCGCGATGGATGGTGACGCCAAACGCTACGAGACCGAGACCGTCATTGATTTCGGCGCGCAGGAGATTGACCTGGTGCTGAACATCGGCCGGCTCAAGGAGGGTGATGACAGGTACGTGCTGCGGGAGCTGCGCGATGTGGTCGAGGCGGCGGACGGCGTGCCGGTCAAAGTGATCCTCGAGACCTGCCTGCTGACCCGGGACGAGAAGCTCCGCGCCTGCTCACTCGTCGTGGAATCGGGGGCCAGTTTCGTGAAGACCTCCACCGGCTTCAGCACCGGCGGCGCCACGATTGAGGATGTGAAACTGATGCGCGAGGCCGTGGGAGCCAAGTTTGGCGTCAAAGCCAGCGGCGGCATCCGGGACACCGCAACCGCCTTGGCCATGATCGGGGCCGGAGCCACCCGGCTCGGAACCAGCGCCGGCATCGCCATCGTCAAGGGCCACGATGCTGGCAGCGGGGCGTACTAGGGTGCTGACCCCTGCCCCGCTCCGCCGCCTCCCTCAAACCCTTGGTTCGATGAGCTATCGCCGGGCTGAATTGCCAAAGCACCAGAGCGATTTGTCCGTGCGCATGAAGATGCGGCCTTGGGAGAGCGCGAGCGAGGCGTTCGTCGGTTCGTCAACCGAGTTCACGCCCAGGAGATGGAAATCCCGCGTCGCCGAGAACGCAAAGACGTCGCCGGATTGGTTGGGTGCGTAAACGATGTTTCCCACCAGGATGACAGAGGACCAGGTGCTGCCTTTCTTACCGGGCCCTTGCAGTCGTTCCTGCCAGAGGACTTTGCCGGTGCCTTTCTCCCGGCATTCGGCGATGCCGTTTTCACTGACCGAAAACAGATGATCTGCGGTCGCGACTGCAGAGCCGTAGCGGAATTTGGATTTCTGATCCACCCAAACCGTCTCCACCGGTTTTCCTTTGGCGAACGGCGGACGGACGGCGACGGCGGAAATTCCGCTCATGGCGAACAGAATTCCATCCGTCCAGAGCGGGGTCACATAGGTTTGCAGTCCCAAGCCATCCTGCTCCCACACCAATTCACCGGTGGCGGCCTCATAGGCGCCCAGTCGAAAGTCGAAGGCCATGATCACTTCCTTCCGACCATGATTGCGAATGACCAACGGCGTGCTCCAGGCACCGAAGGGTGGACCATTGCTGGAGACGCGGGCGAGATCCTGCGCGCGGGGCATCAGCGCTTCCCTGCGCCAGGCAATCTGGCCGGTCCGCTTATCGACGGCGACCATGGCTTCGTTTGCGCCCGGCCCGACGAATACGTAGCAAAGGTTCCCCTCGAGACAGGGCGAGGAGGCGGTTCCGAACATGTGGGCAATCTTTCCCAGTTCGGTGTGCCACAATTCACGGCCGCTGAAATCGTAACAATACAACCCGGCGGAACCGTAGAACGCGATCACACGGGTGCCATCGGTGACAGGCGAGGCGGCGCAGTACGGGTTGCTCCCCTTCATCGTCGGCTCCGGCTGGTCGTAGGTGGGACCGCTTTGCCACAGGCGTTTGCCGGTGTCGCGATCCACACAGAGGACGGTGCGACGGATTCCATCCGCCTGGGTGATGAAGACCCGGTCCTTCCAAACAATGGGGGATGAGTTGCCCGCTTCGGGAAGGTCGAGGCGCCAAAGGACGTTATTGGTCCGGCTCCAGGTTGCCGGAAAGGCGGCCGAAGCTTCGTCCGTCGAACCGTTGCCGAACGGCCCGCGCCAGTTTGGCCAGTTCGTTGCCTGGGTGGTGATTGTCGCCTGTAATAACAGGAGCAGGAGCGTAGGCAGCCGCGACATTTTCCCAATGCTCATAGGGCACAGGTTGGCAGACTTCTGAAAGGCCAACAAGTTCACTAAAGAACCGTGCCAGCTTCCCCGGACGGCCGATGCAGTCAGCGACTGCGGCGTCTAAGCGAGAATGTCCTTCACCAGTTGCCCGTGTACGTCCGTCAGGCGGAAGTCGCGGCCGGCATGGCGGAAGGTGAACTTCTCGTGGTCGAATCCGAGCAGGTGGAGGATCGTGGCGTGCAGATCGTGCACGTGGACCTTGTCCTCCTGCGCCGCAAAGCCGAACTCGTCGGTCGCACCGTGGATGTGGCCGCCCTTCACCCCGCCACCGGCCATCCACATGGAGAAGCCGTGGTTGTTGTGATCGCGCCCGTTCTGCTTTCCGGCGTTGGCGCCCGGAGTGGGCAGTTCCACAGTCGGTGTGCGGCCAAATTCACCGCCCCAGATCACCAAGGTGTCATCCAGCATGCCGCGGTCCTTCAGGTCGGTCAGGAGTGCCGCGATGGCCTTGTCGCACTGGTTGGCCAGGTTACGATGGCCGGTTTCGATGTCGTCGTGATTGTCCCACGGCTGGCCCTGGCCATGCCAGACCTGCACAAAGCGAACGCCTCGCTCCAGCAGGCGCCGCGCGATCAGCAACTGCCGCGCCTGCACGCCGTCGCCGTAGCGCTGCCGCGTCGCCTCGGTCTCCCGCATGATGTCGAAGGCGTCGGCGGCCTCCATCTGCATGCGGTAGGCGAGCTCAAAGCTCTGCACCCGCGCCTCCAGTTGCGCGTCTTTCGCCCGGGCCTTCTGGTGCCGGGCATTGAGCTGCTGGAGCAGGTCGAGCTGCGCGCGCTGCTGGGGCAGTGCCGTGTAGTGGTTGTTGATGTTCTCGATCAGCTTCTCGAGCTGCGTGTGCTCGGTATTGATGTACGTGCCCTGGTACACGCCCGGCAGGAAGCCCGACTGCCAGTTCTGCGACTCCTGGATCGGATAGCCGCCCGGGCACATGGCGATGAAGCCGGGGAGGTTCTGATTCTCGGTGCCAAGGCCGTAAGTCGTCCACGAACCCATGCTGGGGCGCGGTTGCCGGGCCTCACCGCAGTTCATCAGAAGTAGCGAAGGCTCGTGGTTCGGCACATCCGCCTGCATGGACCGGATGATGCACATGTCATCCGCATGCTGGGCGGTATGCTTGAAGAGTTCGCTGATCTCCAGACCGCTCTGACCGTACTTCTGGAACTTGAACGGCGACTTCCAGGCGGAACCCGTGCGGCGCTCGGTCGCGAAATGGATGGGGATTTCCTTGCCGTGAAATTTGTCCAGAGCGGGCTTTGGATCAAAGGTGTCCACGTGCGACGGGCCGCCGTTCATGAACAGGTGGATCACCCGCTTGGCCTTGCCCGGAAACTGCGGCGCGTGCGGGGCCAGCGGACTCGTAAAATCGCTCTCGGCTCGCGCCGGCAGCGCCGCTCCCAGCGAACCCATGACCGAGGCCAACCCCAGCGCCCCCATGCCCATGCCGCAGCGGGACAGGAATTCGCGGCGCGTCAGCGCGAGATGCTCGGGTGAGAACGGGTGGTGGCTCATGCAAAAGTCTCCACTAAGGACGGTCCCATGGAAGGAGCGATTCAAGCGGATTCATGGGGTGAAAGTTAACAACATCTCCTGTGTGGGCAACGTCGAATGAAGACCGAGCTTCGACTGCCGCAGCGGTTTCCCACATTGCACCCGCCATGCGGTGCAATGTGATCGCAGGCGCCGGCCGCTTTTTGATTCCGCACCACACGACAGGCGAGGCATCCTTCGGCGGTGAAGTTCCCCCGTCGCCGCAGGTCTCTCCTCGCCATGCTGGCCGTCGCACTGGTTGCGCTGCTGGTCTGGCGCAGACAGCAGCCTCAAGCGATTGGACAACGCCTTGCCAAGCTTCGCGCCGTGGGGCTCCCGACGACGCTCACCGAACTCGACACGTGGTATTCCGCTGTGCCGGACAAGGAAAACGGGGCCTTACTGCTGATCGAAGCCGCGTCCTCCTTTCGGGCCGGTGGCGAAACCAATCTGCCCATCGTCGGTTACGCCAAGGAACCGCCACGCGGTCAGCCATGGCCACCTGAATTGCTGGTCGCGGCCCAGGCACACCTGGCGAGCAATCAGGAAGGATTCAACAAACTCCATGCTGCACTCGGCCATCCCCGGTCACGTTATCCCACGAACCCCAACTTGGGCATGGATCCAACGGTACCTTTGTTTCCTTTGCAAAAAGCTAATTCTGAGCTGGCATTGCACGCACAAATAGCGGCCGAAACCGGTCATTCAGCGGAGGCGATGCAATGCCTGCTCGACCAGGTCCGGCTCATCCGCACCATGGACGGATGCCCCCTCTTGACGTCGCACCTGGTGCAAATGGCCCACGAACCCATCGCCACCGGCAGTGCCGAAGGCGTCTTCAGCCGCTGCGCGTTCTCCGAGGCCGAGTTGTCCTCACTTCAGCACGCCTATGCGGAGGCGGCCGACTCTTTGTCTTACGAAAATGCCATTATCGGTGAAATCTGTTGGGACGTGGACGTTTTAAGCCGGCCAGCAGGTGAACTCGCCGACCTTTGGCCCGGCACGACTGGCGACACCTGGCAAGACCCTATGCGGAAGGCCGGGGCATCGCTTTACGGATTCTCGGGAATGCAGCGGCGCGATTTGCGCATCGCCATCGACTATCTCGACGATCTCCGGGTCACGGCCAAGCTTCCACCGCGTCAGCGGCTTCTGGCCGCCAACCGTCTCAATGCCAAATTGAACGAGCGCCTGGCCCGGCAGTTCGTGCCGTTTGCCCGATCTCTCCTGCCTACCATCGGTAAAGTCGTCAGCATTGACGCGCATCGCTATGCCATCCTGCGCTGCACGGAGTCAGCCTGTGCCATTGAGCGCTGGCGGCTCGCCCATGGCGGTTCGCTGCCGCCGTCGCTCGGTACGCTCGTGCCGGAATACCTCGCCGCCGTGCCGGAGGACCCGATGGATGGGAAGCCTCTTAAATTTCGGCCGCTTGCCCAAGGCTATGTCGTTTACAGCATCGGCGAGGATGGCACCGACGATGGCGGAAAGGAGCGCATGGGCGGGCAGCCCACGGGCTGGGACTACACATTCACGGTTGCCCGCTGAATAATAAGCACCCTCAAACCAGCTTCTTCAGCTTCGGATCGGCCGCCAGCTTCTTGACCAGTTCCTTGATCTTCTGGGACTCGGACTTGGCGGCGACCAGTGTGGAGTCGTCCGTCAGCACGATGATGCTGTCCTTCACGCCGACGAGGGTGATCGGGGTGCGGTTCTTGGTGCGGGCGTCGTAAACGACGTTGCGGGCGGAATCGACGTGGAGGAACTCGCCAACGGCCGCGTTGCCCTCGGCATCCTGCTTCACATGCCGCGCCAGTGCGGGCCATGCGCCGAGATCGTCCCATTCGAACGAGCCGTCCGCGACCACGACATTGTGCGCCTTCTCCATCAGCGCGAAGTCGATGCTGATCTTGCGGATGTCGGGATATTCCTTCGCCAGCACGCGGTCGAGCGCCTTGGTGCCCTTGGTCGCGGCGGCAAACCAGCGGTGGCAGGCCGCGTTCATCTCGGGCTGATGCGTCTCCAGCCCGTTGGTCACGGTGACGAACGACCAGACAAACATCCCGGCGTTCCAGCGGTAGTTGCCGGCGCTGACATATTCGATGGCCTTCTCCAGCACCGGCTTTTCCACGAACTGCTCGGCCTTGAAGAACGTCGTCTTGTAGGGCTTCACACCGGCAGGCGGCGGCAGCGCCGTCAGGTCATGCCGGATGTAACCATAACCCGTCTCGGGTCCGGTCGGCTTGATGCCGATGGTCACGATGACCTGCCCACGCGATGCCAGGTCCAGCGCATCGCCGAGCACCTGCTGGAACTTCTTCTCCTCAGGGATCACATGATCGGCCGGTAGCACGGCCATCACAGCCGTGGTCGATCGCGCACCGACAATCGCCGCACCCAGCGCGACCGCCGCGCAGGTATCGCGGCCAACCGGCTCCGCGATCACGTTTTCCTTCGGCAATTTCGGGAGCTGCTTCCGCACCGTCGGCGCCTGCACGGCGTTGGTGATGATCAGGATGTTCTCGATCGGCACCAGCGGCAGCACTCGGTCCACGGCCTGTTGCAGAAAGGAGCGTCCCCCGAGCAGGGTGATGAGCTGCTTGGGCGTGGCCTCACGGCTCACCGGCCAGAAGCGCTCCCCCCGCCCACCAGCCATGATGATGACGTAACGGTCGGACTTTGGGGTCTTCGGAGACTTGGCGGGTTTGGTAGACTTCGGAGCTTTCTTGGGTTTGGCCATAAAAATGTCCGGGAACCATGCCTGCGGTCACTGGATTTCGACAAGCGTTTCGCCGTGTTGAAATACCAAAAGCAGGAACCAAAGGCCCGGTGACAAGCCCGTCAGGATAAACCGTCTTCCAGCAGACTCATGACCTTCAAGCAATGACCAGTTTGGGAGGCGTTAAAAATTCTCTCCAGCGCGAGGGGTCGTCTTTGATCCTACCCAGAGCGACTTTGACCTGAGCATCCGCAAAAACATCATCCGTCAGACGTTCGCCCGTAGCATTGTCCTCCACCGCCGCCGAAAGTCTTGCGGCCCACATTGCATCCGACAGTTGCCCGCCATTCAAAAGGCTCGCGACCGCTGAAGCGAAGTCGTCTGTTCCATACAGCTCCTTCGGCTTTTTGACCGTCGTGAGCAGCGATGGGTGCCAAGTCGCGGGATCGCTAGAACCATAGGCATGCCTGCCGAGCAGACGGCGGATATTCCGAGTCTTCTCATCAGAAGCATGCATCCAGTAAAGCCCGCCTCCGGAAATCGCCAGCAGCAGCAAACCCGCCGCCGAGAAGGCCCACCAATGCAAATCAGAATCGAGAAACCCGACAAACGTGACAATGCCACCCACTAGGAAACCAGCCAGCAGCCATCTTCTGATCATGGCTCTGAACACCACGACCGCTGTCCACTTCAGCGGAACTCGCCGATAATTCCGGCCGTCCCAATCAAAAGTGTGGATGACCCGATACGGGATTATCGGCAGAAACAGGAGTACGAGGCATTCTAGCGCGTCATAGTCATGCGTTAGTGAGGAATACCATTTCCCCTTCTCCCACGCGACGGATCCGCGTGACGGGCAAACTGAGGTTCCACATCCGTTTAATGTAAAAGGCATGAGGTATTTAATGATCTAATCATAAATGACTCAACTCGTTTTTATCGCGTCAGACAAGGATTTCACAAATCCGCTCACCTGCGGAACCAGCTCCGGCGACTTGCCGAACTCGGCGATGCGGTTCACCACGGCGCTGCCGACCACGATGGCCTCGGCGTGCTGGGCGACCTGGCAAGCCTGTTCCGGGTTGGAAATGCCGAACCCGACCGCAATGGGAAGCGGGCTGTGGGCACGAATCTTCGCCGTCATCTCGCCAATGGTGTCGCTGACCTTGGACTGCATCCCGGTCACGCCTTCGCGGCTGACGTAATAAATAAAACCCCGGGCACGCGGCGCGATCAGGGCGATGCGCTCATCAGGAGTGGTCGGCGCGATCAAGTACACCGGACATAGCCCCGCCTGCACCATCAGGGCCTCGTAGTTGTCGGATTCCTCGGGGGGCAGATCCAGGACCAACAGGCCATCCACGCCCGCCTCGGCGGCGCTGCGGATGAACTGCGCCACACCGACGCGGTGCAGCAGGTTGTAATAGATATACAGCACGACCGGCACCTGCGACTCGCGCCGGATCGCCGCCACGGTCGCCAGCACCTTCGGCGGCGTCGTGCCGCTCTCCAGGCCGCGCTGGGCGGCCAGCTGGTTCACGATGCCATCCGCCAGCGGGTCGCTGAACGGGACGCCCAGCTCGAGCACGTCCACGCCAGCCTTGTCAAAGGCCAGCGCGAGCTGGCGGGTGGCTTCCAGATTCGGGTCGCCCGCGCCGATGTAGATGACGAGGCCCTTCTGGCCACGGGCGCGCAGGTCGGCGAAGCGTTGGACGATTCGGTTCACGGACGCGGAGGTTGCGGTTGCCGGTGCGTGCGAGGCAAGCCGCAGCTGCGGCGCCTGACCGCCCGGCGCGCGGTCGCGCTTGCGCTTCCCCCTGTCTGGGGCGACATACTTCCCGCATGGTCGCCCCTGCGATTAAACCCAAACCGGCGCGCCGACCCAAAGCCGCGCCCAAAGCCAACGCAACCCTGGCCGAACTCCTGGCCCAACTCGGGGATGCCTCGGTGAAGCCCGAGTCCAAGTCCGCGTTGACCGAGCGCGCCGTTCATGGAACCACGCTTTTCGTGGCCTCCTGCTCGGTCGAAACCCGCTTCGGCGTGTTTCAGGCACACGTGTTTCAGGACCTGATCCACAAGGGCTACATCATCGCGCTGGCCCATGGGAATCTCCACGCCAAGACCCTTTACACCCGCATCCATTCGTCCTGTGTCACCAGTGAAACGCTGCGCGGTTGCGACTGCGACTGCGTGCAACAGCTCGAAGGCGCGTTGGAGGTCATCTCCAAACGCCATCACGGGATTCTCTTCTACCTGATGCAGGAAGGCCGTGGCGTTGGCTACGTGGCGAAGGCGCGCGATCGCATGCTCGTCCAGGCCAGCGGGGACCGCATCTCCACCTTCCAGGCTTATGCCGCCATGGGCCTGAAGAAGGACTACCGCAATTACGAGGATGTCTCGCATATCTGTCACCTGCTCGGACTGACCAAGACCAAGTGGGTGCTGCTCACAAACAACCCCGACAAAATCTCGGCCATGAGCGCCGCCGGCCTGAAGGTGCTGCGCGCCGAGCCGCTGGAGTTCGAGCCTTCCCCGTTCAACCTGTTCTACCTGACCACCAAGGCGCAGAGCGGCCACATCCTGAAACGCCCCAGCGAAGCCCAGCTCAAGGCCGCCCTGCCGCCCGAACCTGTCGTGCCCTTCAAGCCTCATGCGCTCGCCGAGGCGCAGCGGTTCGTTTACGCGGCCTGCTACTTCCTGCCGGTGAAACCGGTGGACAGCGAAATTCTGCTCAGCGAGACGCAGTTCAAGGAGCACCAGGCCGACATCGAGCGCCAGATGTCCGGACCGATGCCGCTGGTGAAGGACTGCTACCTCATCCGCGACCACCGGTTCATCGTGCAGATCGACCGGGACCGCTTCGCGCGCTTCCGTAAGGAACGGCCCGAGGATCCGCTCGTGCCGCTGCTCACCACGCCGTACTGGTTCCGGGTTCACGTGTATTTCGACATCGTGAGCGCCCAGGAATTTGTCGTGCTCACGTACGGCAAGCCGAAGATCTATGACCTGCCGATCCTGCGCCTGCAGAGCGAGTCGCTCTTCAACCGGCTGCCGCTGGCGAACATGGACAACCGCGACAAGTTCAAGCGCAGCCTCCGCGAGATCGTCCACTACGGTGTCGGCGCGATCTGCCTCCTCTACTTTGACGGCCGCGGTGCCGGCTTCGGCGCGCATGCCACAGACCGCATGTTGACCGAGCGCGGCGTCGCCTTTTCCAGCGACGAGGCCTACAAAAAACTGGGCGTCACGTACGACAGTCGCGATTACGACGCCTGCTTCCAGCTGCTCCGGCACCACGTGCCCAATGCGCGCGTGCAGATGATCATGAACTCGCCCAGCAGCCTCGTGAAAAAGACCGAGTATGCCGCCGCGCTCAACAAGCACGGCCTGGAGGTCGAGAAGTGGATCTTCCTCGACGATCACACCATTGCGGACTGAGGCCATCCCCCACCCCGCCCCGTTGAACCGCCGGCAACTGCCGCCCCACATGGAAGCCATTTACGGCCCGGACGAAATCCGCACCCAGGTGGCAAGTGTCGCCGCCCGGCTCAATCCGTGGGCGGCCGAGGTCCGCAAGCGGTCGGGACAGCACCTGCTGGCGGTCTGCATCCTGCGCGGCGGCGTCTTCTTCTTTTCCGACCTCCTGCAGGCCATGCACGAGTCGGTGGAGCCGGCGTTCTGCCGCTGCCATGCCTATCGCAAGGGCGTCAACGGCGACGCTGCGGCGGAGCTGCAGATTGATTTTCCGGTCGCAGTCGCCGGACGGGCCGTGCTGCTCGTGGACAACATCTGTGATTCCGGCCGCACGCTCGCCGAAGTGGTGCGCCTCTGCCACGAGCGCGGGGCCGCCGAGGTTCGCACCGCCGTGCTGATCCACCGCCTGCGGGCGGACAGCCGGCTGACGCCCGACCACATAGCTTTCACCTACCCCGGGACTGAATGGTTCGCGGGTTATGGATTGCGTGACGGCGACGCCGCGATGAACTTTCTCACGGTGTTCCGGGTGGTCCGGAATGCGGTTGTGACGTGAATCCCTCATCTGATCCCCTCGGGCACGCCCTGCTCGCCCAGCGCCTGGCCTCCATCCCGGGACATCTGGAAGCGATGATGCGGAATCCGCCGCGCCGCGCCGGCCTGCCCGTTCCGCGCCGCGTGGTCGCGACCGGCATTGGCAGCTCCGAGGCGCACGCGCGTTATCTGGTGTGGCTGCTGAACAGCTTCGGCGACATCCCCGCGGAATTCGCGCCGCTCGCCAGCTTCATCCACTGGCCCGGCCCGGAAGCCCGCGACTGCACGCTCGTCATTTTCAGCCAGGGTCTGTCGCAGAACACGCGGCTGGTCCTCAACCAGCGGTCGCATTTCGCACACACGGTGCTCTTCACGGCCTCTACCGAGGCCGGGCTGCGCGCCGCCGGCAAGGCGGACCGGGCGGAACTGTTCGTCCAGCTGCGTGACAGCGGCGTAGAGTTTGTTCCCTTCCAGATGGAGGACGAATACACGATCCTCATCCGCACCGTCGGCCCGGCCTGCGGTTTTCTCGCCGCCCGCCAGTGGGCGCAAACCCTGCCCGGCAGCCGACTGCCACAACTGCACCCGCAGGACGTCCTCGCCGGTTACGCCAGCGCCGAAGCCGCTGCGCCGGTCGGGGCGTTCACCGCCCGTCAGGCCGAGCTGCGAAACGGCTTCCTGCTGCTGGTGCCGCCGTCGCTCCTGCAGACCGGCCAAAACCTTGTGTGCAAGTTCGTCGAGGGGGTTTACTGGCCCGCGCCGCAGGTGACGGACCTGATCTCGTTTGCGCACGGGCCGTTCCAACAACTGGCCGCCAGGCCGCGTCTGGTGGTCATCCTGCATACCGCCACGCCGCCGGAAACCGACCTGGCCGAGCGCGCCCGCACCATGTGCGTCGCGCTGAAGATCGAGCCCATCGTCATCGCGCTCGCCGGCTCGCGGACGCTGGTGCCCCTGGAAGCCGAGGCGCTGTTCAATCCGGTCATTCTCCGCCTGGTGCAGCAGCTCGGCATCGACCAGCTGAACTGGCCCGGCAAGGGTCTCGACGGACCGCTGTATGCCTATCCCTGATCGTCGCCACCTGCGTTCCGCGCCGCTGTTGGCGGTCACGCTGTTCCTCGCCGGCTGTGCCACCCCGAATCCGCCGTCCCCGGCTGAGCGCCCGGCGGTCGCCACCGCGTGGGTGCGCACGGAACTGTACTTCGGGGCGGTTGCACCGGAACTATGGAGCCGGTTTCTCGCGGAAGCTGTGACGCCGCGTTTCCCTGCGGGCCTCACGGTTCTGGACGCGCAGGGCCAATGGCGCGGACGCGACGGGCAGATTCACCAGGTGCCCACGCGCATCCTGGTCATCCTGCATCCCGGCAGCGGGGAAACGAATGCGGCGCTCGAGGCCATCCGGCGGGAATTCATCACCCGCTTCCGTCATGAGTCGGTGATGCGAACGGACACGGCGGCGGCGGTTTCCTTCTGAGCCCCCGGTTCAGCTGCGGGTCCGGATCCACTCCATGGCTTTCCCGGCCAGCCGGTCGAAAGCGGTCACGCAAAGCTCCAGGTGCTCCTCCCGGGTGTCCTCGATCTTGTTGTGGCTGATGCCGTGTAGGCTTTGCACAAACATCATCACCGTGGGCACGCCCGCCGCCGCAACCTCGGCGGCATCGTGCAGCGGCCCGCTAGGCAGCCGGTGAACCGTGCCGCAGGTCTCGCGGATGGCCTCGTCGCAGAGCGCGATGAGTTCGTCATTGAAAGGACGCGGCGCAATCTGCCAAAGCCGCTCCCACGAGACGCGCACGTTGCCTTCCTGGGCGAAGCGTTCGCTCGCCTCCTTCGCCTCCTGCAGCATCGTCGCCAACCGGCCGGCATCGAGATGCCGCTGGTCGAGGGTGATCCGGCATTCCTCCACGACACTGGTCACGATGCCGGGCTGGGTGGTGCAGGAACCAATGGTGCAAACACCGCCGCCGCTATGTTCGGCGATGTGGTAAATTTCCGGGCTCATCTTCGCGGCCGCCAGGAAGGCATCGTGACGCCGGTTCATCGGCGTGCTGCCGGAGTGCGCCGCCTGGCCGTGAAAAGTGATCGCATGCCGCTCGACGCCGAACGTGCCCAGCACCGCCCCGAGCGGCAGATCCAGGTCCAGCAGCACCGGCCCCTGCTCAATATGAAGCTCCAGATAGGCGGCGGCAGTTTTCAACTCAACGCCGCTGTCCTTCACCCGCTCAAAGTCCACGCCCACCACCTTCAAGGCCTCAGGCAGGCTGATGCCCTGCTTGTCCCTGAGGCCGCGGGCCTCGTTCATGTCGAGGTTGCCCGAGCATGCAGAGGAGCCGAACAGGCTCTTCCCAAAACGCGCCCCCTCCTCATCCGCCCAGTCCACCAGGCGCACCGTCACCGGGGGCTTGCCATCATACTGCGCGCTGAGGCGACGGAGAATTTCCAGGCCCGCCAGCACGTTGAGGCAGCCGTCGAGCCAGCCACCGTTGGGAACGGAATCCAGGTGGCCACCGATCAGCAGCGCCGCCTCCGCTTCGCCGCGCAGCGTCGCCCAGAGATTCCCTGCCGCGTCGGTATGGACCTCCACCGGCAGCGCCGCGAGCTTCTCGCGCAGCCAGGCGCGCGCGGCCAGCCAGGCCGGCGTGAAGGCCACACGCTGCGCCCCGTTTTCATCGGCGGTCAGGGCACGCAGCTCTTTCAGTTCGGTAACCGTGCGCTTCGGATCGGGCAGTGGGCTCATGGCGGTGCGGCGGACGCGGTACGCGGGACGGAAAATCCGGCCGTGGTGGCAGGTGACATTTTCGCAACTGCGACTTGGAACTTAAGGACCCCGCCCACTAGGTTTCAACTGTCGGCACGCACAATACCAGCCGGGACTTTTACTCATGCCTACGCTCGCGACCACCGTTGACGGCCTGAAGCTTCCGAATCCTTTCATCATCGCCTCGGGACCTCCGGGGACGAACCTCAACGTCATCACCCGCGCCTTCCGGGAGGGCTGGGGCGCGGTCATCGCCAAGACCGTGAGCCTCGACGCCTCCAAGGTCGTCAACGTCTCCCCGCGCTACGCCAAGCTCCACGCCGCCAGCGGCGAGGTGATCGGCTGGGAAAACATCGAGCTCATCAGCGACCGGCCCTTTGCCCACTGGCTCGACGAGTTCCGGCGCTGCAAGGACGAGTTCCCCGACCGCGTGCTCATCGCCTCCGTCATGGAGGAGTACCGCCACGACGCCTGGGTCGAGATCATCCAGCGCTGCGAAGAGGCCGGCGTGGACGGCTTCGAGCTGAACTTCTCCTGCCCGCACGGCCTGCCCGAGCGCAAGATGGGTTCGGCCATGGGCGAGGACCCCGAGATCCTAGAGGAAGTCTGCGGCTGGGTGAAGACCGCCACCCGCAAGCCGGTATGGGCCAAGATGACCCCCAACATCACGCACATCGAGGAGCCGGGCCGCGCGGCGCTCCGTGGTGGTGCGACTGGCCTCAGCGCCATCAACACGATCCGCAGCGTCATGGGCGTGAACCTCGACACCCTGCGTCCCGAGCCCACGGTCGAGGGCTATTCCACGGCCGGCGGCTATTCGTCGAAGGCGATCCGGCCCATCGCCCTCCGCATGACCATGGAGCTGGCGACCATGCTCCGCGCCGAATTCCCCGGTCGCACGCTCTCCGGCCTGGGCGGCATCGAGAGCGGCACCGACGCGGCGCAGTTCATCCTGCTCGGCGCGGACACCGTGCAGGTCTGCACCGGCGTGATGAAGTTCGGCTACGGCTGCGTGAAGCCGATGTGCGACGAACTGTTCGGCTTCATGGCCAAGCACCGCTTCGAGACGCTCGCGGACTTCCGCGGCAAGAGCCTCCCCTACTTCACCACCCACGCCGACCTCGTGAAGCGCCAGGCCGACCGCAAGGCCGCCCAGAAGGCCGCCGAGGCGAAGCCCGTCGTGGCCAGCGACACCGAATGGACCGGCGACGAATTTGTGAAACAGTCGGACGCGCTCTCAAAGGGGTGAGATGAAGCTCCAAAAGCCAAGCTCCAAGCTCCAGGGAAGCTCCAAGAAACCGGGTCCTTCGGCGGTCATCGGGTTGGAAGGGGCCAAAGGGGCGGGCGTGACCTACGCCGTGGGAACCAGCGGGGCTTCGGTGTTCGAGGATGCGCCCCTGGAAGATGGGTCGCCGCGACACCCGTTTGATCTCGAGGAGCGGACTGCGCGATTTGGCGAGGCGGTGGTGCGCTTCACCAGGCGGATTCCCCGGGATCCGACCAATAACCGTCTGATTGACCAGGTCGTTGGCTGCGGCACCAGCATCGGGGCAAACTACTGCGAGGCAAACGAGGGCGTTTCCAAAAAGGACTTCCGCAACACCATTGGTCGCTGCGTCAAAGAGGCCAAGGAAACCAAATTCTTCCTGCGAATGATTGCCGCCTCCGAGCCCGGCCTGGCCGATGAAGCCCGCCCGCTGAACCGCGAAGCCAAGGAACTCCACCTCATCATGGCCGCCATCTTCCGCAAGAGCTCCTAAACCCCCGCCCCCGCGATGCCAACAACCGAACAACCATCCCTCCCTCCTTTGAGGTTTGAAGCTTGGTCCTTCTCTGGAGCTTGGATGTTGGTATTTGGAGCTTCATCTCCCCCCTTCTCATCCCATGTCACTCCTCATTAAGAACGGCGAAATCGTCACCGCCTCCTCGCGCTACGTCGCCGACATCTGGTGCGAGGGCGAGACCATCACCCGGATTGATCGCGACATCACCCCACCGCCGGGCGCGACGGTGATCGATGCCACGGGCAAGTTCGTCTTCCCCGGGTTCATCGATCCGCACACGCACATCTATCTGCCCTTCATGGGCACCTTTTCCAAGGACACCTACGAGACCGGCAGCCAGGCCGCGCTCGTCGGCGGCACCACCACGATCTTCGACATGTGCTGCCCGTCCCGGGCCGACGAACCCGGCGCCGGCTTCGCGACGTGGAATGCGCAGAGCACCGGCAAATCCGCCTGCGACTACAGTTACCACATGGGCGTGACCAAGTTCGATGCCGGCACGGAGGCGCAACTCCGCGAGATCGTCGCGGCCGGCGTCAGCTCCTTCAAGATCTTCCTCGCCTACAAGGGCGCCTTCGGGATCAGCGACGAGGAGCTTTGGCGCACCCTCAAGCTCGCCAAGCAGCTCGGCGTCATCGTCGCCGCCCACTGTGAAAACGAGACCCTCGTCTCCGAGCGCCAGAAGGAGCTGCTCGCCGCCGGCAAGACCGATCCCGGCCAGCATCACGAGAGCCGCCCGCCCCTGGTCGAGGCCGAGGGTGTTCATCACCTGATGACCTTCGCCGAGCTGACCGGGGCGGCGACCTATATCGTGCACCTGAGCTGCGAGCAGGCCTTGCAGCAGGCCCTGGCCGCCCGTCAGCGGGGCGTGAACGTCGCCGTCGAAACGCTCATCCAGTACCTGCTCCTCGACAAGACCTTCGCCGAACGCGGCGGATTCGACGGCGCGAAGTTCGTCATGTCGCCCCCGCTGCGCGATGCCCGCAACCAGTCCGTGCTCTGGCACGCGCTGAAGTCCGGGCTCATCCAGACGGTGGCCACCGACCACGCCCCCTTCGATTTCGCCCGGCAGAAGCCGATGGGCCAGGCCGACTTCACGAAGATCCCAAACGGTATCCCCGCCCTCGAGGACCGCGTGAACCTGCTCTACACCTACGGCGTCCGCGCCGGAAAGCTCGACCTGCACACCTTCGTGGATGTCGCGAGCACCCAGGCCGCGAAGATCTTCGGACTCTTCCCGCGCAAGGGCACCATCCAGCCCGGCAGCGATGCCGACCTCGTGGTGTTCGACCCCGACTGGCGCGGCACCATCTCCGCCGCCACGCAGACGATGAATGTGGACTACAGCGCCTTCGAAGGCTGGAAGCTGGAGGGCCGCCCCAGCGTGGTGACCGTCCGCGGCGAAGTGGCCGTGCGCGATGGGAAGTTCGTGGGGAAAGTGGGCCGCGGCCAATTCCTCAAACGCACGCCGAACCATTTTTGAACCACGGATTGCACGGATCACACGGATGGAATCTGAACTGCACAATTCCTGCAGAGTTAAACGAAGCCAACCTTTCACCGGCTCACTCGCCCTCTCCCAAACTCACGCCCTTTTTTGAAAGCTCCTTATCCCCGGTCCCAATCCGTGCCATCCGTGAAATCCGTGGTTTAAATCTCCTAAAAACGACTCCCGAACCATTTTTGAACTACGGATTGCACGGATCACACGGATGGGATCTGAACCGCACAATTCCTGCAGAGTTAAGGGCCCCAAGCCTCCAACAAGCCATCTCCCACCGTAAACGCGCGATGCCCCCTGCTTATCCGTGCCATCCGTGAAATCCGTGGTTTAAATCTCCCCGAAATCGCACCCATAGTATTCCAAATCACACATTTCGCAGAGGAGACGGATGCAACCAAACCAGCTGATTCACGCGGAACTGAGCGAGGCCATCATTGGTTCGGCCATGAAGGTGTTGAACACGCTGAAGCCCGGTCTCAGTGAAAAAGCCTACGAAAACGCGCTCGCGATCGAGCTGCGCAAACAGGGTCACCGGGTTGAACAACAGCGGCGATTCGAGGTGCTCTACGAGGGCCAGTTGGTCGACACGCTGGTGCCCGACCTGATCATCAACGACCTCGTCATCGTCGACCCCAAGGTCGCCGAGGCCTTCACCGACACCCATTTTGCCCAAATGCTCGGCTATCTCAGCATCACCAACCTCCAACTCGCCATCCTGCTAAACTTCAAACACGCCACCCTCCACTGGAAACGCGTCGCCCGCTGAGTCATTACTGAACCACGGATTGCACCGATTCCACGGATGGGACCCGACAAGCACAGTGCCTGCACAGTTAAACGAATCCAGCCATCCACGTGCCCACTCGCTGCCTCAAAAAAAAACTCACGCCCGTATTTGAATATGCCCTATCCCCGGTCCCAATCCGTGTAATCAGTGAAATCCGTGGTTAAACCCCTTTCCTCATGAGCCCTCCCGACCCGCGCCTTTCCAACGAAGATCTCGCCCCTGTCCCGCCCTCCCAGCGGACCTGGTCGCTCTGGAACTTCGCCGCGCTATGGGTCTCGATGGCCGCCTGCATCCCCACCTACATGCTCGCCTCCTCGCTTATCGGCGGCGGCATGAACTGGTGGCAGGCCGTCCTCACCATCTTCCTCGGCAACGTCGTCGTGCTCGTGCCCATGGTGCTGAACGCCCATGCCGGCACGCGCTACGGCATCCCCTTCCCCGTCTATTGCCGCGCCGCCTTCGGCACGATGGGCGCGAACGTCCCGGCGCTGCTCCGGGCGCTCGTGGCCTGCGGCTGGTTCGGCATCCAGGCCTGGATCGGCGGGGAGGCCATCCACAAGATCCTCGCCGTCTTCATCCCCGCCCTGGCGACGGGCACCCCGATTCCCGGGCTCGGCATCAGCCCCACGCAGCTCGTGTGCTTCCTCTTCTTCTGGGGGGTGAACATGTGGGTCATCTATCGCGGCATCCATACCATCCGCGTGCTGCTCAGCATCAAGGCCCCGCTCCTCGTCGCGCTCGGACTCGTGCTGTTGTGGTGGGCCTACCATGCGGCCGGCGGCTTCGGCCCCATCCTCTCGCAACCGTCCGCCTTTGACCCCGGCCAGCCCAAGGCCGGCCAGTTCTCCGCGTACTTCTTCCCTGCGCTCACCGGCATGGTCGGCTTCTGGGCGACGCTGTCGCTGAACATCCCTGACTTCTCGCGCTACGCCCGCACGCAGCGCGACCAGATCCTCGGCCAGACCATCGGCCTGCCGCCCACCATGGCGCTCTACTCGTTCATCGGCGTCGCCGTCACCTCGGCCACGACGATCATCTACGGCCAGACCCTCTGGGACCCCGTGGATGTCCTCACCCGCTTCAGCAACCCCGCCGTCCTCGTCCTCGCGATGCTCGCGCTCTGCCTCGCCACCCTGGCCACGAACATCGCTGCCAACGTCGTCAGTCCCGCCAATGACTTCGCCAATCTCGCCCCGGGAATCATCTCCTTCCGCGTCGGCGGCTTCATCACCGGCCTCATCGGCGTGCTCCTGATGCCCTGGAAGCTCATCGCCAACCCCAACGGCTACATCTTCACCTGGCTCGTCGGCTACAGTGCTTTGCTCGGTCCCATCGCCGGCATCCTCATCGCCGACTACTTCGTGCTTCGACGCACAAAGCTCGATGTGGAGGCGCTATACCAGTCCGACGGCGAGTTTCGCTTCTCTGGAGGCTTCAGCCTCGCCGGCATCGGTGCCCTGGTGCTCGCCATCCTGCCGAACCTGCCCGGCTTCCTGGTGACCGTGGACTGGGTGTCCAAGGACTCGGTGCCGGCGTTCCTCGTGGAGAGCTACCACTACGCCTGGTTCATCGGCTTCGCCGTGGCCTTCATCGCCCACCTTGTCCTCCGCAAACTGTTTCCGAACAGATAACCGCCGGCTCCGCGCCTATTTTTCCATGAGCCACCCCACGCTTCCTCCTTTCGGCCACACGCCCGCGCCTTACACCGGCCCCTCCGCCGAGGAGGTGATCGCGTTGCGCAAGGAGTTCCTCAGCCCCGCCATCTTTCACTACTACCGGCAACCGCTGATGATCGTCGAAGGTCGCGGCCAGTATCTTTACGACGAAAAGGGCCGTCGCTACCTCGACGGCTTTGCGGGCATCGTCACCGTCAGCGTCGGCCACTGCCATCCGCACGTCGTCGCGGCGGCCCAGCAGCAGACTGCACTGCTCCAGCACACCACCACGATCTACCTGCACCCGAACATCGCCGAGTACGCCCAAGCGCTCGCCGCCAAGATGCCCGGTGAGCTCAAGGTCGTGTACTTCACCAACTCCGGCTCCGAGGCCAACGACCTCGCGCTGCTCATGGCGCGCGCCTACACCGGCAACTACGATGTCATCGCGCTGCGCAACGGCTATCACGGCGGCGGCCAGGCCACGATGGGGCTCACCTCGCAGAGCACCTGGAAGTTCAACGTGCCTCACTCCTTCGGCGTGCAGCACGCGCAGATGCCCGACACGTATCGTGGCCACTGGGGCAAGGATGATCCCGAGGCCGGCCGCAAATACGCGGACGATGTGAAGAGCCTCATCCAGTGCGGCACCTCGGGACAGGTCGCCGGATTCATCGCCGAAAGCATCCAGGGCGTCGGCGGGGCGGTCGTGTATCCTGACGGCTACCTACAGCACGCCTACGCGCACACCCGCGCGGCGGGTGGCGTCTGCATCGCGGACGAGGTGCAGACGGGCTTCGGCCGCACGGGCACGCACTTCTGGGGCTTCGAGACGCAGGGCGTCATCCCCGACATCGTCACGATGGCCAAGGGCATCGGCAACGGCTGCCCGCTCGCCGCCGTGGTCACCACGCCGACGATCGCCCAGGGGCTCATGGGCCGGATCCACTTCAACACCTTCGGTGGGAATCCCGTCGTCACCGCGCAGGGCAAGGCCGTGCTCGAAGTGATCGAACGCGAAGGTCTGCAGGCGAATTCGCTGCGCGTTGGCCATCACCTCAAGGCCGGCCTTGCCAAGCTCGCCGGCAAGCACTCGCTCATCGGCGACGTGCGTGGGCTCGGCCTCATGCTCGGCGTGGAAATGGTGAAGGACCGCACTACGAAGGTGCCAGCGAAGGAAGAATGCGCCGCCGTCTTCGAGAAGTGCCGCGAACTCGGCCTGCTCATCGGTAAGGGCGGCCTGCATGGCAACACACTCCGCATCAAACCGCCGATGTGTCTCACCTTGGCTGACGCGGACTTCCTCCTGGCGGTCGTGGACGAGGCCCTGGCCTCGGTCTGATTGACCGGGCTATTTCGGCACCGGTTCTGGCAACAGCGCGGGAAAAGGAAGCCCGATGGCGTCCGGCGGGGCGGCGTCGAACCCCAAAGCGTTGCTCCACCAGGCGTAGGCGGCTGCGCCTTCGCCGAGTGGGGCGTTGAGGCGGAAACACACGTCGCCAAGCAGCCCGGCCAGCTCCGGTTCGGTGGGAAACGTGTTGTAGTAGCCGGTTTCGAGGCCCAGGCGCCTGGCCCAGGCGCCCGCCCGGGACGGCTCGCCTCGTGCGAGCAGTTGCAGCACACAGGTTCGGGCCAGCTGCCGGAGAAACCACACATCGATCAGCTCGAACTCGCCATCCGCCGTGAACTTCTGCTGTGCGCCAAACACGACGTGCTTCTGGGCGAAGGTGAACACGCACATGCCCAGCCCGGTCCACGAGCGCAGGGTGTCGGCCACCGCCACGTCGCCGCCGGTGTTCTGCCCGCCGGCGGTGGCGAAGGCCGTCCCCAGCTTGCCCCACAGTTGCAGCCCCGCGCCCAGTTCCAGGAAGCGCCGCACAAACCACGGTGAACCTTGCGCGTAAGTGGGCGAGGCGAGCACCAGCAGGTCGGCGGTGGCGAGCAGCTCGTGTACGCGCGGCTTTGACGTGATGGCCGGCAGCGCCCAGACGAGTTCCACCGCGATGTCCGCCCCGGACTCCTTCACGGCCTCGCGCGCGAACCAAACAAACACCAGCGCCGCCCGGTGGCTGTCATGCCGACCGGTCGCCGTGCTGGGCGAGAAGTGCAGGAGGCGCAGGATCATCAGGCCGTCAGCTCCACCACCAGCGTCTCCGTGGGCGCGGCCGCGTACTTGGCCCGCAGCTCGTCCTGGCTCACAAAGCTGTCCCCGGCGACCGGCCGGCCCTGGATCTCAAACTGCAGCCGGGGTTGACAGAATGGCCACGGCGTCAGCTGAAAGGTCCGCAGGGCCACGCGGCGCACCTGCACCTCGCTGGTCCCGTCATCACGCAGTGGCAGCGGATGCAGCAGGCTCGCCGGACCATCAAAATCCACACAGGAAAGCAGGCTCATGTTGTCACACGCCTGCAACAGCCGGAAGTGTTCGGTGAGGCGCTCCATCGTCAGGTCTTCATCCTTGAAGCGGCCCGTGTCCGCTGCGACGGCCCGAAGTTCGAGCTGGCGTTGCTGTTGCCGGGCGATGAAAGCGTCGAGCAGCGGTAGCTCGGCGGGCTTGATAGTGCTGCGATCCGCCCGTGCCGCTAGCAGGTTGGCGGTGTGCATGGAGACAAGGATGGCGGCGTAGGGATTGTCCGCGGCCACCAGTTCCATCGCACTTCCGCGCACGCCGAGATAGTCGGCCAGGTCGATCTCTTCGAAGGCGGTATACTTGCCCACAAGGTCCGCCCCGAATGCGCTGGGTTTGCCGGCCCGCGTGATGAGCGGTGCAGCATCCCGCGCCGCCCATCCGTCGTCATGCCGGCGGATGCCCTCGATCACATCGGCGCGCGGCTCGGGCGGACGGAAGCGGTCATTGCCCCAGGCGGCGGCGAATTCGCCGGCGAGCGCGGCGTGGTCAGGGTGGCGGATGAGGAACCAGCCTTCGGGAGTCTTTTGGCGCAGCATGTTGTGGTGGAAGTAATCAGTGGGTCAGTAATCAGTAAGCAGTCGGTCAGCAAGTAAGCACCAGGAACAATCGCAGCCCGACTGCTTACTGATCACTGATTTACTGGTCACTGCTCACTGGCATTCATTCGGCTTCCGGTTTCATGGCGGCCTCGTGCCAGTGATGCAGGCAGAGCCACTCGAAGAAGATCACGATGAAGAAAAACAGGAAACCCAGCGCGCTGGCCGTGAGCACCAGCGCGAAGAGGTAATCGGTCTGGAGCTGGCTGTTCGCATAGGTGATGGAATAGCCCAGCCCGCCCTGCCCTACCGCGTTCGAGCTGGCAAAGAATTCCCCCGTGATGGCGCCAATGACCGAGATGCCGGCCGAGATGCGCAGGCCCACGAAGAGGTTCGGCACCGCGTGCGGGAAGCGGAGTTTCAGCAGCACCTGCGCGCGGGAGGCATTCGCCATCATAAACAGGTCCACCAAGTTCCTGGGCACGGTGATGAGACCCTGGGTCGTGTTCGCAATGATCGGGAACAGGCAGATGATGAAGGCCACCAGCATGACCGAGCGCAGCCCGGAGCCGAACCACATCAGGATGAGCGGCGCGACCGCCACGATCGGCACGGTCTGCAACAGGATGGTGTAGGGAAAGAAGGAGCGACGGATGACGGGAGACTGGGCGAAGAAAAACGCGATGATGACGCCCACGAAAATGCTCAGGGCGTAGCCTCCGGCAGCCTCCAGCGCCGTGATGCGAAAGGCGTTGATGAGGCTCTCGTGCCGCTCGATGACAGCCGCGCACACTGCCGGCGGCGCGGGCAGGATGTAGCCGGGAATCTTGAAGGCGATGCACGCACCCTGCCACAGGGCCAGCACGGCGACGAGCACGCCCAAAGGCCATCCGGCGGAACGGAGGAGTTTTTTCATAGCCGTAAATCAGGGCTGCGTCGGGCGGCGTTCATGCCAGGGCTTTCACGGCGCGCAGGGCGGCGCTGACTTCACCCACCAGCGCGAGGTATTCGGGCGCGCTGCGCAGGGCCGCAGTGCGCGGGAACGGGAAAGGCACCGGAATCTCGCGCTCGATGCGTCCCGGCTTGGCGCGCAGCACAATGATTCGGGTGGAGAGAAAAACCGCCTCGGCGACGCTATGTGTCACGAAGAACGTGGTGAACTGGTCATTGTCACGCAGCCGCAGCACCTCTTCGTTCAGGAAATCGCGCGTCATCTCGTCGAGCGCCCCAAAGGGCTCATCCATCAGCAGGACCTTAGGTCGCGTGGCCAGGGCGCGGGCGATGGACACGCGCATCTTCATGCCGCCGCTGAGCTGGCGCGGGTAATGGTTCGCGACATCGGCGAGACCGACGAGCTTCAGCAAGTCGGTACACTTCGCACGGCGCTGTTCCCGGGTGGACTTGCGCTCGAGTTCAAGACCGAGTTCGACGTTCCCCAGCACCGTGCGCCACGGTAGCAGCGTGGCGTCCTGAAAGATGAACGACATGATCTCGCGGGCCGCGTCGGGCATCATGCCGTCCACGGTGATCCGGCCGGATGTCAGCGGGCTCAGGCCGGACAGCAGCCGCAGCAGCGTGGACTTCCCGCAGCCGCTCGGCCCGATCAGCGATACGAAATCGCCTTTCGCCACGGTGAGACTGACGCGGTCGAGCGCGGTCGAGCCGGAAGACCACGTCTTGGTGACGTCAGCCAGGGAAATGAAGGGTGGAGTTGAGGAGGCGTCGCTCACGGGGTGGCGTGGCTTGGGTCCGGGAGAGAAATGATGGGCAGCTCCAGTGACGAAGGATGATCCGCGTCATGCAGGATCTGCGTGCGCGCGTGCCGCCAGTCCCATGAGGTGGCGAAAACCGGTGGAACCGCGCAGTTCGGATGCCGGTCGTAGAGCGGGAAGGCGCTGCCGCTGATCTCCAGGCGGAGCCTTTCGCCGGGAGCGAAGACACAGCTCGTGGGCTCCAGCGCGAATTCCCAGCGCTGCGGCGTGTCCGGCTCGTGGGCCGGATCGCGAAAGAGAAAGCCGCTGCGCGCGATGCCCAGGCAGACATTGAGCGCCCGGCCATCCCGGGTGACGCGCACCAGCTTGGCGACCAGGTCGGTCTGTGTGGCAGAGGTCTGGGCGAACAGCACCACGCGGGGCGCTCCACACACGTGCAGCCGCCCGGCCAGTTCCGGCCCGGTATAGACGAGCACATTGTTGAGCAGCTCGGCCCGCGCGAGGTTGAACTGTCCCGGCGCCCCATTGCCCGGGGCCAGCACCGGCACCTCCGGCTCATAGCAAAACGAATCCCTCGGCTCCTCCGAAAGCGGCGCCGCCTCACTCAACGCGCCATCCCCCTTCGACGAATTGGCAAAGCCGCCCGAATGCAGAAACCAGGAGACCGTCCGCAGCGAGTCCCCTCTCCCCTCAACGGGGAGAGGGCCAGGGTGAGGGGTGGGAACGCCCAAGACCTTCCCCTTACCCGACAACCCACCAACGGCTATCCGCTCCGAGTCTCCGGTTTTCAAAACCGCCATTGCACGCGAGGCCTCACTCCTCACCCCGCCCCTCTCCCCGTTGAGGGGAGAGGGAGCATCGGCTCCCCCGGTATAACCGGAAGGCCACCCGCTCAGCCCATGCCACCGGTTCTCGCCTAGGGCGAAGAGCCGCACCTTGGGCTCCTGCGCAAATTCCCCGCTGTCCTTCAGCCAGTGGTTGAACCAGCGCAGCAGCATGGCATCGGTGTCCAGGTTCGCGGCCGGACCAAAATCACTCTCCCCGGCGAACTGTCCCCACGGGATATGCACCCAAGGGCCCGCTACCAGATATTGGTTCGCCCGCGCCGCTTCCGAACCGGCGTGCGCGACGAGATTCTCATAGAGCGAGATGCTCCCGAACAGGTACGGATCAAACCAGCCGGCCAGGTGCAGGCCCGGAATCCGGATGCGGTCGTAGCGGCGCGAGATGTCGTGGGCGGCCCAATAATCCCCCGGCTCCGTGTGCGTCACCCAGTCGCGGAAATACGAGGGCAGGCCGCGCGCATTCAGTTCCGGAATCCGCGCGTACGGGGTCTGGGCAAACAGGGACGGCAACATCAGCCACGCGGCTTCGAGGGCCTCGCCCGCCCCGCGCAGTTTCAGCCGGCGCGCGTCGGTCTTCAGCATCTGCGTCGCCCAGCCGATCGTGCCGGCCAGCCGCAGCGCCCCATGATGGTAGAACCACCCGTGAAACAGGTCGCCCGCCGTCTGCGCCGGCGCAATGCAGGCCAGTCCCGCAGGCTGTTCGGCGGCGGCGAGCAGTTGCGTCATGCCCTGGTAGCTGAAGCCGTACATGCCGATGCGCCCGTTGCTTTCCGGACGCCCAGCGAGCCAGTCGATCGTGAACGCGCCATCGCTGCCCTCATCGCGGAACGGATAAAAACGCCCCGAACTGTCGCCCCGTCCGCGCACGTCCTGGATGACGACGTTGTATCCGTGCCGCGCAAACCACTCGGGCTGCGCGTAGGTCACCGTCGTGGCAATCGCCCGGCCATACGGCTGGCGCACCAGCAGCGTGGGCGCGGGCGGACCGTCCCCGGCCCCGGGCGGATAATAATGGTCCGAGACCAGTTCCGTGCCGTCGGGCAGACGGAGGCGCACACCCCGTTCGAGCGTCACACCGGAGCCGCAGTCCACGAGCTGCCCCGGACTTTCCACCGGCACCCGCTTCGGACGCGGCGAAGATTTCCCCCCGGCGCGCGCCGGGCGCTTCTGGGGGGCTGATTTCTTCGATGGCATTTTCGCAGGGGCGGCCAGCGCCTTCCCACCTCGGTGGCTAGGAGGTCACGGGGTGGTTGAACGCGGCCATCTCCACCAGCGCCGCCGCGGCGCGGGTGGCCATTTCGTCGCACCATTTCCAGCCGTTCTCGGCCGTGGCGGGATTCGGGTCACCCATCACGCCGCTGGGCGCGATGTCGCGGGTGAGCCAGGCATAGGTGGCATAGGCAAACTCCGGCTTCAGCGTGCCCGGCGCGCCCACCTGCGCGATGTAGTTCACGGTGTATTTGTCCCGGTGCACCAGCTCGGGCGTCGCCGCCAGCAGCAGCGCCGTTTCCACCTCGCCTGCGTGGAAGCCATACGCCGCCTCCTGCGGGTTCACCCCGCTCGCCGGGCCGCCCCCGTAGAGGCAGAACATTTTGAGCCCGAATTCCGCCCGGAGATCGCGCGCCATCACGTCGAGCAGCGAATGGTTGCCCCCGTGGCTGTTGAAGAACACCAGCCGCTGGAAGCCCGCGGCCCGGACACTCGCCGCCAGGTCGCGCAGCGTCGCCATGAAGGTGTCGCGGCTGGTCGAGAGCGTCCCGGGAAAGCCGAGGTGCTCATTGCTCTTGCCGTAGCACACCGGCGCCAGCGCGTACGCGGGAAAATCCGCCGGCAGCTTCGCCAGCGCGTGCCCGAGGATGAAGTTGTTGATCAGCGTGTCGGTCGCCAGCGGCAGGTGATGCCCATGCTGCTCGATCGCAGCCGTGGGCAGGATGAGCAGCGTCCGGTCCTTGGGCAGCGCCTCAACCTGCTTCCAGGTCAGGTAGGGCAGGAAGCGTTCGGGTGGAATCCAGGTTTTCATCGGTGAAGTCGCCTCTCTCGAGCCGTTCTGATCATTTCCGGTGGCCTTGCAGTCCGTTGGCTCCCTTCCCCATTTCCATGAACCTCCCGACGACAGACTGATTTCCGAAGGCTGGTCGGAGGAAGTTTCCCGCTCCCCTCCAGGGCGCAGGGACATCGGGGGAACCGTTTCCGGGGGCGTTGCCCCCGGCTAAGTTCCGGTGCGCCTCCGGCGCGAAGCGGAACCCGGCCCATGCTTCTGAAATCCTCACGGTCCGGTTCCGCCGGTGCGCTTCCAGAGCAGGTATTCTTCGGCCCGGAGGGCCAGCGAAACTTAGCCCCGGGCAACGCCCGGGGTGGTAGTCCCTCTTCCGGTTTTGCACCCTGGAGGGGTGCCGGAACCTCACGGAGCAAGCCTGGCCTTCCCCGACCCACCGCCGGAGGTTCAGGGACCCAGTTCGCGGCCTTTGCGCGGCCGTGGATTCTCACCGCTACCCTCTCCCCCTGGGAGAGGGTCAGGGTGAGGGGGAAGGCAACTCGCGCATCTCCGGGCCTCTCGCCTCGCCGGGTGGTTTCCCAATGGAATGCTCTCATTGGGGCACAGTCGTCTCTGGCACCGCTGCCGCCGTTTCAGGGACCTGTTCGAGGGAGGCCGCAAAGCCGCGCATCTTGCCCGGGTTGAGCAGCCCGCGCGGGTCGTACTGCTGCTTGGCCACGAGCTTCGCGTCGTCCGGTCGCCAGCGGCCGGAGCCCTCGAGGAAATTCACGTGCGGGTTCGCCACCCCCACCCCGATCTCCCCGCAGAAGCGGATCATCTCCTGCAGCCGCTCGTCCGTGGAATAGCGGACCACCGGGATCGACCCGGGTGTCACCACGCCGTCCCACTTGGTCATCTCGATGTGGAACAGGAACTCGTCGCCAAAGCGCGCCTTGATCTGGCGGAACTGGTCCCGCGCATGGCTCGGCGAAAAGCCGCACTGCAGATACGTCAGCGACGGATCGGCCTTCAGCGCCCAGAGCGTGGTGTGATTCCAGGTGTAATCGCTGAGTTGAGGGCCCCGGCGGGGCTCGGTGAAGGGCGCGACAAACACCGGCGAACCGCCGGTGCTGACGGCCGCATTCGTGAGCCGCTCGAGCTGGTCGTCGGCCACCTCGAAGAAGGCCAGCGCCCGGCCCGGCGGCACCCACTTCTGCAGCGGCGCAAAATAACCCGGCAGCGGCCACTCAAAGTTGGTCACCAGCCGCTTCTTGAACGACTCGTTCAGCGCGATCGCCTCGATGAAGTCGAAGGATTTCGCAAAGCTGTCGTGGGCCACGGCGAGCTGCGCCCAATTGGTCCGCGGGGCCAGTTTCAGCTCCACACCGATGATGATGCCGTTGGTCCCCCAGGCATGCAGCACCTTGAATATCTCGGGGCCGGTGAGGCGCAGTTCGCGGGGCTCGGCCTCCATCGTGATGATGGTCAGCGCGTGCACCGTCCCGTTCTCGCGCAGGCCGCCCCACATGATGCTGCCGATGCCGCCGCTGCCACCGGCGCAGAAGCCCGCGACACTGGCCTTTTGCACGGTGCTGGGATAGCAGCGCAGCTCCCAACCCACCCGGCGCGCCGCCGACTCGATGGCCCCAAGCCGGGCCGCCGGTTCGCAGATGGCGGTGCCATCCGAGGTGATTTCCAAAATGCGGTCGAGCGCGGCGAGATCCAGCACGATGCCGCCGTGCGTGGGGATGCACTGGCCGTAATTGCCCGTGCCCGCCCCCCGCAAGGTCACCGGAATGCTGCGGCCATGGGCAAAGGCGACCAGCCGTTTGATGTCGCCCACGGATTTCGCCTGCACGACGACATCCGCGAGCTTGTGCTCCAGGTCGCGCTTGAGCACAGGTGAATACCAGTAGAAATCGCGGCTGAGCGATTCGAGCTGCCGGGCCGCTGTCACGATCTGCTCGCGCGGGAAGATTTCGGCCAGGGAATTGAGGTCGGCGGTGGTCATCGGCAGAAGGTCGGGTCTGAGGGATTCGGGTCAGTCGGGCTGCTGCTTCCGCCGCTTGCTGTGCCGCCAGAGCTTCATGGCCGCCTGCATCCGCTCATCCTCGAATATGGCGACACATTCCTTCCGCGCAACTGGTCCATTCACTTCGCAGCGCATATCAGACTTTCGTGCCACCGTTTTGGCGGGAATGTAGATCTGCCAGCAGTGTTTCGACGCATCAGCGATGGTCGCCCCGAACACCACGCGGTCGATCTGCGACCACAGCGCCATGCTCATGCACATCGGGCACGGCTCGCAGGTGGTGTAGAGGGTGTAGCCTTTCAGGCTCAGTCGCTTCAGCTTCTTGCACGCGGCCCGGAGCACCCGCACCTCGGCGTGCGAGCTGGGATCATGCTCGGCCGCCACGGCGTTCAGCCGGCGCAGAAACAGCCTGCCGGTGCCGGTCTCCACAACATCGGCACAGAAAGGCGACTGCTTCGGCGTGCCCAGATGCCGCGCCGTCCACGCCGCCAGATCACGCATCTGGAGGACGTCAAAATCCCGGACGTTGTCCTGCTTGGATAAGCCCACTCACCATTGCCGAAGCAGGCCTCGCGCCATCTGGGGGCATTGGCCAAGGAACGGGCAATTCATGGCAATCGGCGCGAAGCCTGCACTCGCGACGCTGTGGAACTTGTGCCCAAGCTGTGCCGCCTTTTGCATGAGCCGAGAAAAAATCACCAGCCTGCCGCTTAAAGAATTGCACCGACGCCTGCTGGACGGGGACCTGACCGCCACCGACCTGCTCGAAGCGGGGCTGGCCGCCGCGCGGGAATTCGCCAGCACACCGATGTTCCTTTGGCGTGACGACGCGGCCGCAAGGCAAATTGCCCGGCAGTTCGACGAGCAGCGGGACTTTGCCAGGCCGCTGGCCGGGTTGCCGGTCTCCGTGAAGGATCTTTTTGATCTGGCCGGTGCCCCGACCACCTGCGGTTCACCCTTCTATGCCTCAACCCGGCCTATGCCACGCGTGGACTCGGGCTACGTCGCCCGCTGGCGGCGCGCCGGGGTCAACTTTGTCGGGAAGACCCATCTCAACGAGTTTGCCTACGGCATCACCGGCGAAAACCGGTGGTTCGGGAACTGCACCATTCCGGGATATCCCGACCGGCTGACGGGTGGCTCGAGCAGCGGTGCCGCGGCGAGCGTGCTGTCCGGCGCGGCCTGTCTGGCTTTGGGCACCGATACGGGGGGGTCGTTGCGCGCCCCGGCGGCATTGTGCGGGCTGGTAAGTTTTCGCCAATCGCTCGGCTTTGCCGAATGGGAGGGTTCCTTCCCGCTCGCGCACAGCTTTGACACGGCGGGTTGGCTGCAACGCCACCTCGGTGATGTCGCAATGGTGGCCCACGCGCTGCATCCCGAAATTGCCCCGCAACCGCTGCGCGAAGCGCCGCGCATCGGCCTCTTGGATGGCCCTTGGATGGCTGCGTGTGCGCCGGAGGTTCTGTCAGCACTACGCGATTTTGGCGCGGCTCTGGCGGAAACAGGCGCACTGGTAGAATCCACGGTTGCCCCGGGCTGGGAAGGCGCCCGTGACCTTTTCGTCCCGATCCAGGCCAGCGAGGCGGCGGGCATTCACGCCCCGTTTTTGCCAGCCCATGCCAACCAATATGATCCGGCCATCCTGGAGCGGTTGAAGATGGGGGCGGCGGTGAGTCCGCAGCGCTACGCCGAACTGCAGGCCGCCCGGACGAAGTTTGTGGAGCAAAACGTCCTGCCGCTGTTTGCCCATGCCGACTTCCTGGTCGCCCCCGCCTCGGCGATGCCCAAGCTGGCCGCCGATGAGGATCAAAGCGCCACCCGCTCGCGTTTGCTCACGCTGACCACGCCGGCGAGCCTGGCCGGATTGCCCGTGCTGACGATTCCTTGGAAGCCAGAAAGATCGCCCGGTTTCGGCTTCCAGATACTCGCCCCACGCGGCCACGATGCCCGGCTGTGGGCTCTGGCCGAATGGCTTTCGGAACATCGTTTCGCGACGGGGCGCTAACCCACGGATTTCACGGCGGACACGGATGGGATGGGCTCGGTTCCCTGGGTAAAATCCGTGGAGAACGCTGTCCCTTTCACCCGCTCAACAGCGAACGTGAATGAGCAGTGTTTCAGAGGCAGGTTTCGCCAGCGCGGACGTTGACAGACTGGTCAAATACTTACAGGCGTCTGCCAGACGAAGCAGCGGCGCTTCGCCAGTCATTTTGAAATCATCTCAGCATCTGGGGGTGGAATGCTGAAATTGCCTCATCACCTCGGCACCGCCCATGATGAGCATTACTCCGAATCCCGAAGGAATTACAGTTGGTTTGTGATTTTGACGTCGATCATCGACGGATCATCGTCAGAAATCCCCCGGCCGATTTCCTCAACGAGGACCGGACTGGCACGGCCGATGTTAACCGGGTTCCGCCTGCACCCAACAGGCCGCCCGCCTAACGCAAACAACCAAACCCGATTTGTCGTCGATGAATCACCATTCCTGCCTGCATATCCCCGCACGGTTGGGCGGAGTCGCCCTGCTTACCTGCCTCGCTTCCGGATCCGTCGTCGCCCAGACCGCTGCTTCCACCAACGCCCCTACGGTGATGGAAAAGACGGTTGTCGAGGGTTTGCCCCTCGACGAGACCGTGCTGCCGACCGCCCGACCGCTGAACTCGGTGCTCGGCGATGACCGCAGCATCATCGATACCCCTCGCTCCGTCAGCCTCATCACCAAGGCCCAGATGGAGGCGCGCGGCATCTCCCGGATGACCGACATCGGCCAGCTGGCTCCCGGAGCCTACACGCCCGAGCGTTACGGTCTTCCCGGCGTCCCGGTCATCCGTGGCGACCTGGCGGAAATCTATCAGAATGGCCAGCGGATGCTCTACAGTCGCGATTCGATCCTGCCCAGCTTCAACCAGGTGGAAGCCCTCGATGTGGTGAAAGGCCCGGGTTCGGCCGTCTACGGCCCGCAGGGACAGGGACCCGGCGGTTACGTCAACTTTGTCACGAAGCAGCCTTACTTTGACGGCTATCACGGCGAAGTGACTACCAAGTGGGGCACCTACGTCCCGGGCGGCCAGTCCTACCTCAGCCCCGAATGGACGCTGGACCTCGGCGGCCCGATCACCAAGGACCTGGCCTTTCGCGTGAGCTATCTTGGCCGTGAATCGGACAGCTACTACCAGAACGTCAAGGACCGCACCACGGACATCTTCGGCGCCCTTACCTGGCGTGCGAACGACAATCTGCAGTTCGACTGGACCGGCCAATATATCCGGTCGCGCTTCAACGAGATCACCGGCATCAACCGGGTCACCCAGCAGCTGATCGACGACCACATCTACAACGCGGGACCGGTGCAGGCGAACAATGCCTTTGGTGACCCGGTCAACACCATCGGCGCCTTTGGTCCAAACTCGTCTTTCGCGCTGCTGGACCCCGCCCTCGCCCACAAAGTCAAGATTTACGGTTACCAGGCGTTGACCTCTCCCGGCGACGTCGCCCGCGGCGAGAAGCTCAATTCGCAGCTCATCACCACCTACACAATCAGCGACTCGGCGAAGATCGTGAACCTCACCTACGGTGAGTTTCTCGACAGCAGCAAGCTGGAGGGCTACGGCTACACCGAGTTCGTGCCGGAGAACTGGATGGTCAACAATCGCACAGAGCTGCACTACGATTTCGATGCCAAGACCGGCAAACTGGACCTGCCGATCAAGACGATTTCAGGCATCGATTTCCGCTACCTCCGGCTGAAATCATACCAGGATTTTTCGACCGAGCCGTTTTTCCTGTACGATCTGTCGGTACCGGCCACCACCGCCAACGCCGCCCAGTTCTATATCCCAGGAATCCCGCCCGGCGCCTCAATCGGCGGAGGGCTGAGTGTCCCGGGCCATCCCGGCTACGGAGCCAACCCGTTCCCGAGCTCCGGCGATCAGGATTCCGCCCTGTACCAGACCGCCCTCTTCACCCAGTGGGACTTCGAGATTACGCAGAAATTTTCCATCGTGGTAGGTGGCCGCGGTGACTACCTTGATGCCACCGCCTACAGCCCGACCTATGTCGGCGTGCCCCAGGGTGGCCAATACTCGGCCGAAGGCAGCAAGCTGGACGGGTCGGTCTTCGTCAGCGGCATCTACAAATGGACGCCGACCCTCTCCACGTACGCCACCTATGACCTGGTGAACGCGGTCACCGGCAGCCCCAACTTTGGCGGTGTTGATGGCACGGGCGGCAACGCCGGCCTCAAGCGCTCCCTGAGCGCCGAGAGCGAGCTGATCGAGGTCGGCTCGAAAGCCAGCATCCTCGAAAACAAGGCCTTCCTCAGCGCGGCCCTCTTCAACCAGACGCGCCAGCGTCCGGCGCTCACGGGGCCGCCAACCCAGATTGAAAACCGTGGTGTAGAACTCGAGGCCATCTATCAGCCGGACCGCTCGTTCAACATCAACGCCAACCTGACGCTGCAGGACGCCTATCAGGAATATCCGGCGGGCGCGCAGGCGTACGAGCAGACCGGCAACTATCTGGATGGCTATCCCGTCGGCTATCTGGCCGACCCGAACGCCACGAGCGGCACGGGCACCGGCACGGGGGTCGGCAGTCCCAACTACACCAGCACCACCCGGCCGCGAGTACGGCTGGCGGCCTTGCCGAAGGTGCTGTTCAACGCCTACGCCACCTACACGTTCGCGAACGGTCTGGGTTTCAGTTTTGGACCCCAGCTCCAGAGCAGCCAGTGGGCGAACCAGGAAGGCACGCTCATCATCCCAATCCAGTACACGCTGAACGCTTCCATCTTTTACAAGCGGCCCAACTGGGAGGTGCAGGTCAACTTCTTCAACCTCACCGACCAGCGGAACTGGACCTCGATCGACCCGGATTTCGCGGGCAACGACGTTCTCTTCCCCGAGCTGCCGTTCCATATCAGCGGTCTCGTGAAGTACAAATTCTGAGTGTTGCTGCGTGTGTGTGCACCCTCCGTCCGCGCAAGCGGCGGAGGGCTTTTCGTGAAAATGATGTTCTGCCCGACCTCCAAGTTTGCGGACCTGAGCCTACCAGCCTTCGTCAGGTTCAGCCGCCCCAATGGGGCGAAACAAGCCAGCCCGGGGCATCGCCCCGGGTGTTATGGAAGGAGAAACCCAGCCCTGAAGGGGCGGGAGAAAACCTGTCACGCCCCTTCGGGGCTGGAGGTTGTGAAAATGTCCGCCCAGGGCGTTGCCCTGGGCTGGCTTGTGCCGCGCCGTTGGCGCTGGAAGGCGGTGGTTGAGGGCCTTAAGCATTCACATGGATGCAGTGCCATGGCCACTTTGCTGGGGCTTGCCCTGCTGGTTTGCGGCTGCGGGCCGACAACAACGCCATCGCCGGTGGCCAGCAAGGGTACCAACACAAGCGCCCCCACCACCCCTGCCCTGCCGACGCTGAACTTTACCCACGACTGGGTGCCGGAGCCGGAACACGGCGGCTACTACGCCGCGTCCCTGATAGGCATCTGGAAAGAGCTGGGCGTGAACGTGAACGTTCTCACTGGTGGGCCCAATTCCGAGATCGAGAAGCGCGTCGCGCTCGATCCCTATGGGCTCGGGATCGTGCGTGGCGATGCGGTGTTCATCGCGGTCGAGCGCGGCCTGCCCATCATCGCCGTCAACTCGTACTTCCAGCACGATCCGCAGGGCGTGATGGTCCGGGCCGATTCGCCGGTGAAGACCTTCGCCGATCTCGACGACCGCGACCTTGCCATGCAGGTGGGTGCGCCGTGGCTCCTGTACCTGCAAAAGAAATATGGCCTGACGAAGATCCGCGTGCGGCCGGTCACGGGCAGCGTCGCGAACTTTGTCCGCGATCCGAACTGGATCACCCAGGCCTATCCGACCAGCGAGCCCTACTACGCCGCGAAGAAGGGTGTCGCCGCGCGCATGCTCCAGATCAGCGACTCTGGCTTTGACCCGTACCGCGTGATCATCGCCAACAAGGAACTGGTGACGAAACATCCCGAGCTGGTCGCGAAGTTCAGCCTCGGGGCCTATCGCGGGTGGCAGGAGTACTTCCGCGACCCGCAGCCCATCCACGACCACCTGCTGAAGATTTCGCCCATGATGGAAATGGGCGGCATGCGCTTCAGCTACGTGAAGCTGCGCGAGCTGAAGCTGGTGGAGGGCGATCCGGCCAAGGGCGAAAGCATGGGTGCCGTCAGTCTCAGCCGCTGGGAGGAGCTTGGAAAAATCCTGCTCGACCTCGGCGTCATCAAACAGCATCTGGCCCTCGCCGAAGTGGTCACCGACGCCTTTACGCCGGAGAAATTGAAGCTCGATCCCACCTTGCCTCCGCCGTTCTGGAGCGATGCGCCCATCCTCACCAAACAGAGCACAAACCACTGACAAACGACCGCAAACTCCTGAACCTCCGTTCATGCCAAAACCCGCTCGCCTGCTGCTCAAGAACGTCGGCCACCTGGTCACGATGGACCCGCAGCGGCGCATCTTGCGGGACGCCTGGTTGCTGGCGGAGAACGGCTTCATTGTCTCCCTTGGTGCCGGTCAGCCGCCCAAGGTGACTGGTGCAAAGACGGTCAACGCCCGGGGCGGCATCGCGACTCCGGGGATGATCAACACGCACCACCACATGTTCCAGAATCTGGCGCGTGCGTTCGGGCCGATCTCAAACCTACCGCTGCTGCCCTGGCTCGCAGGCCACATGCCGCTCTGGCGCCATTTTTCACCCGCCGACCTGTTCGTCGCCACCCAGGTGGCTGCCGCCGAGCTCATGCTCAGCGGCTGCACGATGACGAGCGACCATCACTACCTGTTCCCGCGCGACGGCGGCCCGGAAATGCTGGACGCCGGCTTCCACGCCGCCGCCGCGATGGGCATCCGCTACGTCGGGTGCCGCGGCTCCGTGAACCAGCCCAGCGACATCATGCCCGAATGGGCGACGCAGGACCTCGACGTGATCCTGGCGGACTGCCAGCGGCTGCACGACCGCTTCCATCAGAAAGGCCCGGGCGCAATGGCCCACATCGCCTTTGCGCCCTGCACCATTTTCGGTTGCAGCGGCGAGCATTACCGGGAAAGCGCGAAGCTCGCCCGCTTGCTCAAGGTGCGCCTGCACACGCACTGCGGCGAAACCATCCCAGAAAACAAGGACGCCCGCGAACGGCTGGGCGCGCGCCCCTTTGCCTACATGGCGAAACACGGCTGGGAGGGCGACGACGTGTGGCTGGCCCACGGCATCCATTTCAATGACCGCGACATCGCGCACCTGACCCGCACCAAAACCGGCATCGCCCATTGCCCCTGCTCCAACATGCGCCTCGGCTCCGGCGTCTGCCGCGTGAACGATCTCCGAAAGGGTGGCAGCGCGGTCAGTCTCGGCGTGGATGGTTCAGCCTCGAACGATTCCGGCCACATGCTGCACGAGGCACGGCTGGCGCTCCTGCTCACGCGCGTGGTGCACGGGGCGGAGAGCATCACGCCGGAACAGGCGCTCGAAATGGCCACGCTGGAAGGCGCGCGCAATCTCGGTCGTAGCGCTGATCTGGGCTCGCTCGAGCCCGGCAAATCCGCCGACATCGCGGTATTCCCGGCGGAGGATCTCTTCAGTAACGGCGCACACAATCCCGTCCACGGCCTCCTGCTCTGCCACGCGCGCAACGTGGACACCCTCGTCATCCACGGCGAAGTCCGCGTCAGCGAGGGGCGGCTCGTCGGCGTGGATCTGCCGAAACTGCTGACGAAACACCGGAAGACCGCGCGGCGCTTCCACGATGGATACCGAAAATGAAGCTCAACATTCGAAGCTCAAAGCTCCACCGGAGGCCCCGTTCGCACATGGCTCTTCCTGGCGAGGCAACCGCACCCAGTGACGGTGGACTCCGCCAGCCTCAGCCACGATACCACCAAATTGGAGCTTTGAGCTTTGAGCTTTTTCGGACCTTTCTCTGGTGCTTGGCGCTTGGAATCTGGAGCTTCTCCCCCGCCTCCGCCGCCGAGCCGGTGAAGATCCGGTTTCACACCGACTGGTACCCGCAACCCGAGCACGGCGGATTCTATCACGCCTGGCTGAAGGGCTATTACAAGGAGGCCGGTCTCGAAGTCGATATCACCCCTGGCGGACCCCAGGCTTTCGCCGTGCCCCGGATTGGGGCCGGCCTCGCCGACATCGGCATGGGCAGCTGTGACGACGTGCTGATCGCCAACGACCGGGGAATTCCCGCGGTGGCGGTCGGCGCCACCATGCAGAACGACCCGCAGGGCCTGATGTTCCACGTCAATGATCCGGTGAAGACCTTCGCCGATCTCGAGGGCCGGTCCATCGCGGTCACGCCGGGCACCGCCTGGTTTCCTTACCTCGTCAAAAAGTACGGCCTCAAAAAAGTGCGGGAGATTCCGCACACCTTCAGCATCGGCCCCTTCCTGAAGGACCCGAGTTACATCCAGATGTGCTTCCTCACCAGCGAGCCATTTTACGCCAAGCTGGCCGGGGTGGATACGCGCGTGCTGCTCATCTCGGACACCGGGTATGCCCCCTACCGGGTCATTTTCACGCGCAAGGATTTCCTGGAGAAGCACCACGACGCCGTGAAGGCGTTTGTCGCGGCCAGCTACCGTGGCTGGCGCGATTATCTCGCCGATCCTTCGTTCGTGCATGCGGACCTGCGGAAGCGCAATCCGGAGCTGACGCCGGCGAAGATGGATTACTCGGCCAAGGCGCTCGTGGACTACAAATTCGTCCTCGGCGACCCGGCCAAAGGCGAGTCGCAGGGCCTGATGACCGCCCAACGCTGGCAGTTCCAGTTCGACACCCTCAAGGAACTCGGCGTCATCAAGGGCAAGTTCAACGTGGCCGATGCCTGGACCGGCGAGTTCATCCCCAAACCCTGAAACCCACCATGGAACGCCTGGTCAAAATCGCCCTCGTCGCCGCCATCGCGCTCTACCTCGGGATCGTGGTGCTCAACAACCTGACCGATTACGGGTCGAACTTCGAGTTCGTGCGCCACGTGCTGTCGATGGACACCACGTTTCCCGACAACCGCCTGAAATGGCGCGCCCTGACCTCGCCCGTCATCCACCACATCTTCTACGCCACGATCATCCTCTGGGAGACGGCCAGCACCATCGCCATCGCGGTGGGCGCTTGGAAGCTGTGGAACAAGCACCAGGCGCCGGCGGCGGAGTTCAACGCGGCGAAGTCGTTCTCCGTCGGTGCGCTCGGCCTGAATCTGCTGCTGTGGTTCGTCGCCTTCCTCAGCGTGGGCGGCGAATGGTTCGTGATGTGGCAGTCGCAGGTCTGGAACGGCCAGTCCGCCGCCTTCCGCATGTTCGCCTGCATCGGGATCGTGCTGCTATTTTTACGGACACCGGATATGGACGTGTGAGTCCCGGGTCCAGGGTCCAAAGTCCGAAGTCACCCGTATCCGGTCACACCAGTCTCATTTCATTAACACCCGGTTTTAACCGGGTGGCAGCCAGGCTGATCACGTGTAAACCGTTTAAACGGTTTCGGCCGCGACGCCCGCAGTGGCCGCTCCGTTGAGCCCGTTGAAACGGTTGAATCCAAATTGAGGCGGATACACCCGGTTAAAACCGGGTGTTAAGGTGATGCATTCGTTCCTGTTTTCCTGGTTTCCAAATTCAATCCTCTTCCCCGCTACTCCCGCACGATGCGGGCCAGCTTGTCGCTCGGCGAGCCGGTGAACCAGCCGGCGTACTCCACGAAGTAAAGCGCCCCATCCGGCCCCAGCTGCATCGCCAGCGGACCGCCCGTGAAACCAATGGCAAACGGCTCGGTCTTCACGACCATGTTGCTCACCGGCTCCACTGTGGCGAAGCGGATCCACTTGCGGACATAATCGGCGTAGAACATGCCGCCCTGGTACTGCGCCGGGAAGTCATGCTGTTTGCCCATCGGCCGGTAGATCGGCCCGCAGGTCGCATTCGCCCCAGCCTCGTGAATCCAGGTGATCCACGGCTCGGTCGCATCCGGCAGCGGACAAGGCCCGCCGCCGAAGGTGGAGTAGTTGGTACCCATGCAGCGCGGCCAGCCGTAGTTCTTGCCGGTGCGGATCCAGTTGATCTCCTCCCAGTCCTCCTTGCGGTCGTAGCCGACCTCGCCCACGTAAACGTTGCCCGTCACTTTGTCGATATTGAGCGAGTACGGATTGCGATGGCCGTAGGTGTACACCGCCGGATTGGCATCCTTGCGACCGACGAACGGATTGTCCTTGGGAATCGAGCCGTCCAGGTTCAGCCGCAGGACCTTGCCCTGAAGCGCGCCCAGCACCTGCGGCGGGTTGTTGGTGTCGTCCCAGAACTTCTGCGTATCACCAGACACGTTGTTGTCGCCTGCCGTGACGTAGAGCTTGCCGTCGCGCGGGTTGATCCCCATCGCCCCGCCCTGGTGGAAGCCACGCAGGCTTGGCACCGTCAGCAGGATCTTCTCCGAGTCCATTTTAAGCCCTGTGGCCCGCGCCGGCTTGTCCACCGTGAAGCGGGACACCCGGTTGCTCCATGCGGTCGCATTGGTCGGGGCCCAGGGGGCGTAGTGCAGGTAGATGTATCCGTTCTTCAGGTAGTTCGGATCGAACTCGATGCCGTGCAAGCCGCGCTCATTGGATTCACGGCCCGGGGTCGGCTCCCAGCAGACGTTCAGCTTCGCGACCTGCTCGTGCTTCTTCGTCGCAAAATCATAGGCCCAGATGTCGCCGCGCCGGCCGGTGAACCACAGCCGTCCATCGGGGGAGAACTGGAGGTAAACCGGCTCGGGGATGTCGCCCATCACGAGCACCTCATAGCGGAATCCTTTGGGCAGCTTCACGGCCTTCACGGCCTTTTCCAGCGGGCTGAGCTGGGGTGCGGCCGGATCGGCAGCGGCGGCGACGGGCGCGTCTTCAGCGCGAAGGCTGCCGGCCAGAGCCAGCAACAGCAGGACATTCAGGAAGCGGAACATGCGCGGGCTAGACTGCCGGAGACCGCGCCGGATTCAAGACCCACGCTGATTTCCCTCGTCCCCGCCCGCAACACTCCATCCGACAAAATACGTGCCCGCAGGCCGCCCCGCCCGCGCAACCACGCCTCCGCGCCGGGGCTTACTGCTTGGTTCATCCAGTAGCAGGGACGACATTCCTCCACGCCCGCAAAGCGCACGCCTTGCACGGTGAACTCCCGTCCGATCAGCGCGGGCAGATCGCCTCCTCGCGTCAGCACGTTGCGCCGCAAGGCCGGGAGTTCCAAATTGGGCAGGCCCAGCGCCTCGGCCAGGCCCAGAAGCGTTTCCTCGGCGAAGAAGGTGATCTGGCCGGGATTGTCCGGCTTGTAATCCAGAAAGCGGTCCCCCTCCAGCCCCCGGCCGGCCAGACAGCGTACGGAGGCCAGCTCGATCATCGGATGCTGAGCCGGCGGCTCGCCGTGGTGGCCGAAAAAATTATGGCCGGGCGACACCAGCAGCCGCACGACTTCGAAAGGATCGCTCACCACCGGGCGGATTAGGGCCGGCAGGGTCGGCTGGCAAGCCCACGCTCCATCCGGCGGGATGGATTGTTTTCACGCCTAGGACGAAAGCGGCTCATTCACCTCATTGGCGGCGGGGCTGGCCCGCCCCGGGCGCATCTTTTCATCGTGGCCAACTGCTGGCTTCGGAGGGAAGTCGCCGAAGGTGAACGCGGGCCGTTCTCCCTCCCCTTAATCCTCTCCCGCTGGGAGAGGAAACCGCCGGGAATGCCGCTGGCTCGTTGGAAGATTCTCCGGCCAATCCCACGTCCGCCTTCGCCGAGTGGCGGACGACCATTCTCCCTCTTCCCGCGGGAGAGGGCCGGGGTGAGGGAGAAGGGCCACCCGAGCCCGCACGCGCTCCCAACGCCAAAGCCAACCACGCTGACAAGATGCGCCCGTCCGCAGCAATCTCCGCGCGCGAAGCTTGAGCGAATTCCCCCGCTCGGCGCATCGTCCCCCTCACCCGTGTACGCCGCTTTCCGTCGCCGCCTCGCTGCCCTGCCCTGCCTATGCTTGGCGCTGACCGCGTCCGGCGCGGACATCCGCCTCCAGCGCACGGTGCTGGCGACCAACCTGCACGAACCGATCGCCCTCGATGTGGCCGCGGATGGACGCGTCTTCTTCGCCGAACGGCACGGGGCGGTAAAAGTCTGGCAGCCGGATTCCGGTGAGACCACGACCATCGGCACACTCAACGTCTTCACCGGGCCCGAGGATGGCTTGCTCGGTCTCGCGCTGCATCCTGGGTTTGCGACCAATGGCTGGGTCTTCCTCTATCACGCCACGCCCGGGGTGCTGGAGAACCGTGCCTCGCGTTTCACCTTCACCCATGGCGCGCTCGACCCGGCCTCGCAGAAAATCCTGCTGCGCGTGCCCACGCTCATTCCCAAGCCCAACCACTCCGGCGGCGGGCTCGGCTTCGATGCGAAGGGCAATCTCTACGTCTCGACCGGCGACTACACCTTCGCCGACAAATCTGACGGCTTTGCCCCGCTCGACCGCCGACCCGGCCACGAGCTGAACGACTCCGAGCGCACCGCCGCCAACACAGCCGACTTCCGGGGCAAGATCCTGCGCATCCACCCGGAGGCCGAAGGCACCTACACGATTCCCGCCGGCAACCTCTTCCCGCCCGGCACGCCCAAGGCGCTGCCGGAGATTTACGTGATGGGCTGCCGCAACCCCTTCCGCTTCACAGTCGATCCGCGCACGGGCTGGCTCTGGTGGGGCGACGTGGGACCGGATGCTCTCGGGCCGGACCCTCCACGCGGCCCGGCGGGCTTTGACGAGTTCAATGTGGCCAAGGCCGCCGGCAACTTCGGCTGGCCCTACTTCACCGCCGACAACCGGCCCTTCACGCTCTACGACTTCGCGACCAAGACGAGCGGCGCAGCGTTTGATCCGCAGCATCCCGTCAATGACTCGCCGAACAACACCGGCCTGCGCGACCTGCCGCCGGCACAGCCCGCCTTCCTGTGGTATCCGCCCGGGCCGTCCTCGCGCTGGCCGGAAGTCGGTTCCGGCGCGCGCTCGGCGATGGCCGGGCCCGTGTATCACTTCGACTCGGCGCTGAAGTCCGAGCGCAAGCTGCCGGCCGAATACGACGGCGCGGCGTTCCTGTTCGAATGGGAACGCGGCTGGATCAAGGCCGCCTGGCTCGACGATACCGGCCATCTCCGCACGCTCAAGCCAGTGATGAGCGACACCAACTTCAAGCGCCCCATCTGCCTCAAGCTCGGCCCCGACGGCGCGCTCTATTTGCTCGAATGGGGCACCAATTGGGCCGACAACAAAGACGCGGCGCTGGTGCGAATCGAGGCCTCGCCGTAGATCGATGCCGGTCAGGGTTTCTCCGCCACGATCTTGCCATCGCGCCAGATGTAAACGGGTGTTCCATGCATGCGGGCGGTTTTGCGGGCATTACGAGCCGCCCGCCGCATGGCACGGTCAACGCCTGCGATAAAACTATTGTGCGCTGGTTTCTTGCTGGTGCTCTTCATGGTGGCTTTAGGATAAGTCTCGGGCCGATGGCCCACGCTACCTGCTCGAATGGGGCGCCAACTGGGCGGATAGCAACCTCGTGCGGTTAGAGGCAGTGCGGAAAATGGAAAACACTTAATTGTAGAGATTTAAGCAGACTATCACTAAGCGGGTCTAGGCAGGACGTGTTGAGGAAGCCATACGGTCAACAACTTGCTCATACCCCCTGAGGCATGCAGACTTTCCTAGTTGGACAGGCAAACCGAATGCTTGAGCAAGCCATTCTCCCATTAATTTCCATGACTCCCATGGATTTTCAAGAGAGATTAAATACTTCCCCTTCATGAACAACTTTGCATCTTCATGTTGAAATGAAGGCAATCCACATTTCGAAACAAACTCAGCCCACTCATCTGTATCTATAAATGGAACAAATCGGGATACATTTCGTATTTCAACCGCCAAACGAAACTCTCCGGCGAGGTTCTTTGAGCCAAGTAGCATCCTGTAATTATTAAGCATTGCCCCTATAGAGATCATAGTCTCGGAGAAATCAAAGAAACGGAGCCACGCTATTCCAGTATCAGGATAATCATCCAGATGTCTTACAATTGTATCCTTGCTAAGCCTAGAAGCGTTCGCACTTCCATCATCAAATCGCTTGATAAATTCAACAATCTCTTGCCCATAGACAGGAATAAACAGCTTCCCAGCACCGTATGCAAAAAACTCCAACGCCGAAGATTTAGTCGCTGTCCTTAAGGACGTAACATCTCTAAAAACGACTGACAAGTGGTGATGCTGCCCCACTCCGAAACGGACGTAACCAAACCCACTTTTCGATTCGCCATCCAAAGATGGATTGGCACATAGCGCAAGGTGCTTTGCGATGTAGTCATCAGGATACATTTCCGACGCAATATTAATTGCACCGGAAGGGTAAGGCACTAAATATAAGTTAATCCAACCAGGATCATCTCTGTAGGCAGGCCTTTCATCCTCGCAAAACTTTTTAAATACTCTGTTATATTCTTTTCCTCGCGCAATTAATTCATCAAGACCATGCCTATTTGCTTCAGCAATTGGCTCCTTCGAATCACTTATTCGCCTGTAAATCCTCCCGTTTTTAGTAATGAACGGTGTATCCTGCCCCTCGGGAACCTCCAACAAGAAGACCGCCTTCCCTCCGCCCAATTCAATTACACGCGAAGCGAATAAAGGTATTGGGTCAATGTGATTTCTAATTACATCCCTAACAAGGGCTGTCGGATCGTGACAGGCAGTCAATCCAAAACCGCATATTTCCTCAGCTTCGTTGTGTTTGTTGGTCTTCACTCCGACAATGAGCCAGCCGCCAACAGTATTCGCAAAAGCAACTACAGCATGCGCAATCTTTTCATTAGATGGGAAATCCGATTTAAACTCCACGAAGTACCCCTCGGAGACCTTTCGATCCAAGAGCACCTTCAGGTCAGCTACATCAATGGATTCAATCGGTTTATCAAATGGAGTATATGACATAGTGCCTCAGATTATTTATTTGAAGTCCGACTGAATGGCCCTATCATCACATTGAAGCTTACAGCCCCAGTTTCCTAAACCGGTTCTTCACTTCCTTCAGGTGGAAGTCGATGGAGCAAAGGCCTTCCAGTTCGCCCTTCTTGAAGTGCTTGGCAACCTCGCGGTCGGCCTTCAGCACTTCCAGGAAATCCGCGTCGTCGCGGCCGGCGTGCTTCACCTCCCAGGTCTTCATGGCGTTGCGCTGGACGAGCGTGTAGGCGTCCTCGCGGGTGAGCCCCTTGCGGATGAGCGCGAGCAGCACCGTCTGGCTGTTCCACATGCCGAGGCTGAGGCCGAGGTTCTTCTTCATGTTCTCCGGATAGACGAGGAGGCCGTCCATCAGCCGCGTGAGCAGGCCAAACATGTAGTCGAGCAGCGTGCAGGAATCGGGGAAGATGATGCGCTCGACGCTGCTGTGGCTGATGTCGCGCTCGTGCCAGAGGGCGACATTCTCCAGGGCGGGAATGGAGTTGCCGCGAATGACTCGGGCGAGGCCGGTGAGGCGTTCCCAGGTGATGGGGTTGCGCTTGTGCGGCATGGCGCTGCTGCCCTTCTGGCCCTTGGTGAAGGGCTCCTCGGCTTCCAGCACCTCGGTGCGCTGCAGGTGGCGGAACTCGACCGCCCAATTTTCAAAGCTCGCGGCGATAAGGGCCAGGGCGAGCATGAACTCGGCGTGGATGTCGCGCTGGACAACCTGAGTGGCGATGGAGGCCGGCTCCAACCCCAGGCGGCGGCAGACGCTCGCCTCGACGGCGGGCGACAGGTGGGCGTTGGTGCCGACCGCGCCGCTCAGCTTGCCGATGGCGACCACGCTGCGGACGTGCCGGAGGCGGCTGAGCGCACGGACGAATTCCTCGTGCATCAGTGCGAGCTTGAGCCCGAAGGTGGTCGGCTCGCCGTGGATGCCGTGGCTGCGGCCGATGCACGGCGTCATCATGTGTTCCCGGGCGCGGCGCGCGATGACGGGCAACAGGGTCTCGACGTCCTTGATGAGAATGTCGGCGGACTGGACCATCTGTACGGCAAAGGCGGTGTCCACGATGTCGGAGCTGGTCAGGCCGAAATGCAGCCAGCGGCTCGCGGGATCATCGATCTGTTCGGCGACCGCCGTGGTGAAGCCAATGACGTCGTGGTTGAGCGTCTTCTCCAGTTCCTTGGCGCGTTCGGTCAGGGCCTTGGTGTCGGCGAAGCACTTGTCCGCGCCCGCCTTCATCTTGGCGAAATCCGGTTTGGGCACGATGCCGGCGCGCATCAGGGCCTCGCTGGCGAGCAGTTCGATCTGCAGCCAGATCTTCAGGCGGTTTTCGTCGGTCCAGATGGCCCGCATTTCGGGGCGTGAGTAACGTTGAATCACCCCGCGACCCTACCGGGAACCGAATCACCGGTCGAGCACCAGCCAAAGGCGGAGAAGAGGGATTGAATTTGGAAAACAGGAAAACAGGAAAAGAGAGGGGAACCGGAAGAATGGTCTGAGTTCAGAGGGGCACGTAAGTGATCTGGTTAAATCTTCGCCAACGCCCCCTTTTTGCTCATTCGGTCTTCTCCCCCCTTCCTGCTTTCCTGTGTTCCAAATTAAGTCACTCCCCTTCCCGTTCCCGAAATTTTCCGCTCTGCGTGCGACGTTCTGTGCGTCAGCATCACGGCATGATTCCGGCTGAATCCTCGGCTTCCGCCCCGCCCACGTCGTCCCGCCGACACGTGGGCGACCGCGTGACCCTCGACATCCACGACCTCGCCTTCGGTGGCGAAGGGGTGGGGCGCGTAGATGATTTCGTAGTGTTCGTGCCCTACGTGTGCCCCGGCGAACGCGTTGAGGTGAAGCTCACCGAGGTGAAGAAGAGCTTTGCGCGCGGCCAGCTCGTGCGGCTGCTGAGCACGGCGCCCGAGCGCGTCGAGCCGCGCTGCGAGTATTTCGGCGAATGCGGCGGCTGCCAGTACCAGCACCTGGACTACGCCGCGCAGCTCCGGTGGAAGCACAAGCAGATCGCCGACCTCTTCCAGCGCGTGGGCGGCTTCGATGGGGCGCTGGTGCAGCCCGTGGTTCCCTGCCCCGCGCCCTACGGCTACCGCAACCGCATCATGGTCCGCAGCCAGTGGAACGGGCCGGCGCAGAAGCTGAACCTCGGGTTCATCCGCGCCGACTGCGGCCTCGTGTGCGACATCACGTCTTGCGCCATCGCCGAGCCGAAATTGAACGAGGCCATCACACAGTGGCGGCGCAACCCGCCCCCGAAAGGCGGCATCAAGACGCTGCTGCGCATCCCGCCCGAGGGCTGGGTGGTGCCGGAGCACAGCTTCTTCCAGAACAACTTCTTCCTGCTGCCCGCGCTGCTGGATGGCACCCGCGCGCGGCTGCGCGACGCCGGCACGCGTCACCTCATCGACGCCTACTGCGGCGTGGGCTACTTCAGCCTCTCGCTGGCCGATGCCGTGGATTCCTTCCTCGGGGTGGAACTCGACGCCCCTGCCATCCGGGCCGCCCGGGAAAACCAATCGCGTCGGGGCATCACCAACGGTGAGTATGTGGCGGGCGATACCGACGAGCTGCTGCCCTCGCTGCTGGCCCGGCTGGACCCGGCGAAGACCGCCGTGCTGCTGGACCCGCCGCGCGTCGGTTGCCGCCCCCCCAGCCTGCACGTGCTCCGCGAAACCGGCCCGGCGCAGATCCTCTACGTGAGCTGCCATCCGGCGACGCTCGCCCGCGACCTCAAGCTGTTGTGCGCGGACGGCCGCTACCGCCTCGCCAACGTGGAGCCCTTCGACATGTTCCCGCAAACGCAGCACGTCGAATGCGTGGCGGACCTGCGGCTGGTCGGAGGATGAAGGTCAAACCCAAGCCCACGTCGGTGGACGAGTATCTCGCTTCGCTGAACGACGATCAGCGGGTCGCGCTGGAGAAACTGCGGACGACCATCCGTGCCGCCGCGCCGAAGGCGGAGGAGTGCATCAGCTACGATATCCCGGCCTATCGGCAAAATGGCCGTCTATTGGTGGCCTTCGCGGCGGCCAAGAAGCATTGCTCTTTCTTTCCGGGTGCTTTGCCGGTGGCCACCTATCAGGACGAACTCAAGGATTACAGCACCAGCAAGGGCACGGTCCGCTTTCCGGCTGACCACCCACTGCCCGCCGCGCTGGTTCGAAAGCTGGTGAAGACGCGGATTGCGGAACGCGGAACGGCCAAATGAATCGGACGGAAATATTCCAGCAATCCCAACGGGATTGAATCATTCAGCCCGGCGTTGCCTGACGCAGGAAGGCTACGCCGGGTAGACCAAAGAAATAGTGGTCATATCTGAAGGAGATGAATCAAAGCCCATCGGAAAACCGATGCAACCCGCGTTGGGGTTGAAGACATCTTGCCCTATGACCCAGGGTAGTCGCTGCGCGCCAACCCTGGGCTAAAAGATTGAATCCCTTTGGGATTCTCAAAGGTGCTACCAACCCCGGCCGCGTTGCGCCCATACCCCGATCTTCCCCTTACACATCACACCGGCACCAAATCCTTGTCCTCCTGCTCCTCGGTCACTTCGGCCTCGTCGGTGTTGTAGTGCAGGGGCGCGAAGCGTTCCGAATTGAAGCCGAGCTCGCCGTTCAGGCCGGTCCGCAGCGCCGGATCGGAGGGGTTGCGAATTTCCTCGAGCAGCACGCCGATTTCGCCGTCCTTCTGTCCGCTTTCGGCCCTCGTGAGGTTGCCACGGCCGATGTAGATCGCGCGGACAGTGTACACCGAATCCTTCTTCGGCAGTTGGTCAAACAGCTCGTAGGCGAGCGGCGGAAACTCGTCGTTGATGCAGACCACTTTTTGACCCTTCTGAAACATGCGCGGAGATTTTTAAGGCTAAAAAGGCGAGGCGCCAGCCCAAGGTGCGTCAATTCCGCCGTTGCCTGCCCGGGGGATTTCTGCGAAAGCGTCGGGCCGACGTGAGCCCGTCGCACGTCTGCCGGGAGGATTCGGCAACGTATTACCGCGATGGGCGCCGTCGGTTTTGTCCGCCCATGAAGACCCGTACTCTGAAGTTTGCCGCCACCCTTGCCGCGCTGTCCCTGCTGAGCCTGTCCGCCGTTTCGGCCCTCGCCCAGACCGCCACCAACGTCATTTCCACCAACACCCCCGCCCTGAAGCACACCAAGGCCAAGGCGGAGAAGAAGGAGTAGACCGATGACGTGGCGAAATCGAAGATCTACCCCTTCCACGGGACGGTCGCCGCCGTGGACAAGAAGGCGCTGACCATCACGCTGCAGGGCAAGGAAAAGCCTCGCGTGATCACTATCGGCTCCAAGAGCCTGATCGAAAAGGATGGCAAGCCGGCCACCTTCGGCCAGGTCGCCGTCGGCGACTACGCCAAGGGCCGCGTGGAAAAGGAGGGCGACAAGGAAGTGCTGCTGAAGGGCCTTTTTGGACCCGCCCCCGAAAAGAAGACCGGCGAGGCCAAGCCCGCCAAGAAGTCGAAGGCCACCGCCGCGCCCGGCACGACCCCGGCAGCGACGGAGGCGAAGTAGTCAATCCGTCACAATTTTGAACAGCGGCCGTCCTGGTTCCAGGTCGGCCGCTTTTTCATTTTCCGGAATCCCGCGTTGGAAACTGTTGCCGAAATTCCGCTACCGGCGTGTTCTTCCCTGTACGACAACTTCCCCGCACATTGATTGAAGCAACCCTTCTGAAAGCACACGACCTATGGGCCTGATCGACTATCTCAAGACGCAGCTGCTGGAAATCATCCAGTGGGAGGATGACTCGCGCGACACCATCTCCTGGCGCTTCCCTGACCAGGACAAGGAGATCAAGCGCGGCGCGCAGCTCATCGTCCGCGAATCGCAGACGGCGCAGTTCATCTACGCCGGCGCGTTCGGCGACACCTTCGGGCCGGGCACGCACTCGCTCGTCACCGACAACATCCCGATCCTCTCCACGCTCAAGGGCTGGAAGTACGGCTTCGAAAGCCCCTTCAAGGCCGACGTCTATTTCGTCAACACGCGTCTGTTCACCGGCAACAAGTGGGGCACGAGCAATCCGATCATGCTCCGGGATGCCGACTTTGGCATCGTCCGCGCACGGGCCTTCGGCACCTACGACTTCAAGGTCGTGGACGTGAAGACCTTCCTCAAGGAGGTCGCCGGCACCGACGCCCATTTCCGCCTGGAGGAGTTCCAGGACACCATGCGCTCGCGGCTCGTGAGCGCGTTCACCGATGCGCTCGCCTCGAGCAAGGTGCCGGTGCTCGACATCGCCACGCGCTACACCGAGCTCGGGGAGGCGCTGCTGCCGGTGCTGAATCCGATCCTCACGGCGAAGTACGGCCTCGAGCTGGGCAGCTTCATCGTCGAAAACGTGAGCGTGCCGCCCGAGGTGGAGCAGGCCATCGACAAGCGCAGCAGCATGGCGGCGATCGGCAACCTGAACGACTACGTGAAGCTCCAGTTCGCCGAAAGCCTCGGCAAGAACCAGGGCACCGGGACCGCCGGCAGTGCGGCCGAGCTGGCCATGGGCTTTGGCCTCGCGGGCCAGCTCATGAACCAGCCCGGCGGAATGCTCGGTGGGCCCCAGGGCACACCGCCAGCCGCACCGACCGCACCGTCCGGTGGCGCCGCCGCTTCGGCCATGCCGGAACTGCTCTCGCCCGCCGAGGTCGCGCAAAAGCTCGGCGTGGGTGAAGCCGACGTGCTGTCCTCACTCGCCGACGGCTCGCTGAAAGGCAAGAAGATCGGCAGCCAGTGGCGCATCACGAAGCAGGCGCTGGAAGAGTTTTTGAAGAGCTAGGAGGGTTTAGAAATAGGTGTGGCCAAACAAAGCCAACGGCACCGACGGGGCGGTTGAGAAGATGAAGTGAGTGGGTAGCTTTCTCTATTTACCCCAACGGGGTTGCATCATTCTGCCCAGTGTTGCCGATCAGATCGGCTACGCTGGGTAAGGCCCCGGATATTGGCCATCTCTGAAGGAGATGAATCAAAGCTCCATGATCAGACGATCCAACCCACGTTGGGGTTGAAGATCATTCTGTCGAGTCCACCAGGGTAGTCCCGCGATGCGGGTCAACCCTGAGCTAAATGATGGAATCCCGTCGGGATTCTGATGTGTCGATGATTTCGATCGGCTGAATTATCTCCGTTCAACGAGGAGGCTTCCGGCGAAAACACACACAGCCCGGCAGCTTTCGATGCCGGGCCGTTTGCCTGTAAATCCGCTTACTTCGTGGAGGCGAGGAATTCGACGAGGTTCCGCAGCTCCTGCTTCGTCAGCACGGTGCCGAAGCCTTCGGGCATGCCGCTCAGGCCCTTTTCACGGCTCTCGATGTCGGATTTCTTCAGCTTGAGGATGCCATCTTCCGGCGAGTTGATCTCCAGAATCTCGGGCGTCTCCGACTTGATGACGCCGGCGTAGGCGGTGCCGTTCTTTACCGTTACCAGCACGCTCTCAAAGCCCTGCGCGATCTCGGCGTTGGGATAGAGCACTGAGCGCACGACGTAGTCGCGGCCCTTGCGGCCCACGACGCCGGTCAGGTCGGGACCGACCTCGCCGCCTTCGCCGCTGACCTTGTGGCAGCGCATGCAGCTCACCTCGGCCTTCTCGAAGAACACCTTCTTGCCATCCTCGGCATTGCCACCGAGCAGACAGACCTTCCACGGATTGATGTCGAACTCCTTCGCCTTGGGCAAAGCCGCCTCATATTTGGTAACCAGCGGCTTGAGCGCCGGGCGTGCCGTGGCGGCATCCAGCACATCGAGCTGCAGTTCCGAGGTGACCTTGCCGGCCAGCAGGTCGTTCATCCATTGGCTCAGGAATTCGTCGGCCGAAGTCCCGGGGACTTTCGCGATCGTCGCGAAGGCATTCTGCTTCTCCGAAAGTGAACCGGACGCAATGACGCCGGCCAGCTTGGCCACGGGATCGTTCGCCATCGCGGGAGCCCTCCCGGCGGTCGCCGCGAGCGGCGGGGCATCGACGCTGAGTTTCACCGCCGTTTTACGGACGAGCTCTTCGGAATCGTTCTGGGCCGCCGCCAGGGCCGGCCCGTATTCCGGCGTCTGCATCTTCGACAGCGCGGTCAGCGCCGCCGCCCGGGTCTTGGCAACGCCCTGCTTCTCGATGACCAGCTTGGCCAGCGCCGCCGAGGCGGACACCGACTTCAGCTCGCCCGCCGCGCGGGCGGCGGCCGTCCGGACGTCATCCGGCGCGCTGGCCAGAAGCTGCGGCAGCACCGGTTGCAGCGCGTCGCCCGGCAGCTTCGCGTCCCGCGCAAAGGCGGTGGGACGCCACAGGCCGGTCACGCGGTCACGGCCGGAATTCTTCGGCCACTCACCCAGCGCATCCAGCGCTTCGGCGCGGAGCTCCTCGGGGAAGGCGTCGTTGGTGGCGAAGTTTGCCAATCGGGCGGCGGTCTCCTTGGTGCCGAAGCGGTAGTTGGCATTCAGCGCGCGGCGGATGAACGGCCGGCGATGCGGCTGCAGCTTGCCGGGCCAGAGGTCCGGCCCGCCCAGCTTCGCGGCCAGCAGGTCCATCGCGCCCGAGATCGGCTCGTCGTTGATGGCCCGGGCGGCTTCCGTGACAATCTTCGCATTGCTGTCCTCGAGGAACGTACCGATCTCATTCCGCTGCAAACGGCGCAGCGCGAGCAGCACGCCCATGCGGATGCCGTCGTCGGGATTTTTCACCGCCGCCAACAGGGAGTCGATGTCATTCACCGCGACCAGCGCCGTGACCGCCGCATAGCGGATGTGCGGGTCCTGATCCGCATTCGCCTTGAGCTGCGCGAAGAGGGTCGGCACCGCCTCACGCCGGCCCAGTTTGCCAAGCGCGATCGTCGCCAACGCCTGCACGTGCAGGTCGCTGTCGGTTGTGCCCTTCAGGAGCACGTCATACGCCTTGAGGTAGCCGGCGTCGCCCAGGACGCGGGCGGCGTTGGCCCGGACGTGGGCATCGGCATCCGCCATGAGCGGCAGGAGCGCGTCGAGTTCAGGAGTCGAAAGATCGCGCCGGGCCTTGTGGGCACGGGCCTCGATCTGGCCGAGCGCCCAGATGGCGTGCAGCCGGGCATGCACCTCGTTACCGGCCCGGGTCAGCTTGATCAGCGCCGGCACGCTCTTCTCGCCCCGTGCGGCGAGTTCGAACTGCGCGCCCTGCCGGACGCGGTAATTGGCATGGGCAAGGAGCTTCAACAGTTCGCCGTCCTTGCGCTGGTCAAAGCCGGCCTTCAGCAGGGCCTGCGTGTCTTTCACGCTGGCCGCGCCGATGGTGGTCGGGTCGAAGAAACGGTAGATGCGGCCCTTGCCGACCGGCTCCCAGCCGTCCACCCAGTCCAGCACCCAGAAGGCGCCGTCCGGACCCCACTTCGCGTCGGTGGCCTCGATAGCCCAGACCATTTTCTTGTCATCGACGATCTCGAAGCTCGCGCCCTTGGGCTTGTGCTTGAAGCTCCACACGCCGGAGCCGGCACCGCTGCCCCGGAAATCGCAGAGCGTGTAGGTGCCCTGCCATTCCGGCCCGAGCCCGGTGCCCGGATAATAGCTCACCCCGGACGGACCGGCGGAAATGTTCTTGATCGGCGGCGTCAGGAAGGCCGGCTGCGCGTCATTCTGGGGATACCACATCTTCTCGGAGTTCCACGGGCCGCGCGCGTTGGGCTGCTCGAGGAACTGCCAACCAATGCGCCAGCCGCTGTCGCCGCTCTCCATGAGCCACGTCCAGCGGGCCTGGTCGCCGCCGTCGGAGTTGTTGTCACCCGTGAAGAGGTCGCCCCACTCGTCGAACACGAGCTGCTCCGGATTCCGCAGGCCGCGGTAGAACATCTCCATCTCGGAGCCGTCCGGATTGCAGCGGAAGGCCGCGCCGCTGTCCGGCGTGCCGACGATGTGCCCCTCGGTCTGGAGCATCGAGGCGCGGTCGCCGATGCTGAAATAGAGTTTCCCATCCGGGCCCCAGGCGAGCCCGTGCAGGTCGTGACCGAGGAAGCCCACGCGGATGCCGTGGCCGTAGCTGATGCTCTGGCGTGAATCGGCAACCCCGTCGCCGTCCTCGTCATGCAGCTTCCAGATGTTCGGGATGTTCGCGAACCAGAGGTCCTTGCCCCGCGCGAGCACGCCGGAGGCGACGCCGTCCAGCGGGGTCGCAAAATTCTCGGCGTAAACGACCGAGAAGTCCGCCTTGCCGACGCCCTTGGTGTCGCGCAGCAGCCGGACAATCTCCGTGTTCTTGTAGTAGCCCTTCATCTCCTCGTCGCTGAGATGACGCTTCATCTCCGCGAGACGGTCCTCGACCGACTTGGCGGCGAGATCCTCATCCAGCCAGGGCATGATGCCCCGGATATCCGGCACGCCGCGCCACGCTCGGAAGGATTCGGCCACGAACACCCGGCCATCATCCACCAGATCGAACGCGACGCCGTGCGCGACAATGGGTTCGGCCGCCCACAGCTCGCCTTTCCAGCCAGTCGGAATCTGGAAGCGCTTCAGGTTCTTTTCCCCCTCGTCCGAGGCGGGAGCGAGCTTGGGAGCATCGAAACTGCCCTGCGGCCCCAGTTTGTGCTGGGCCAGGGCGGGCACGGCGGCGGCGAACGCCAGCGCGCCAAAAATGGCGCGACGGATCATCTGTCTTGCGGTCAACGGCATAAAGTCGGCGACAATATTGTCAGAAAGACCAGACGCAAGCCGTAGGTGAGGATTCACGGGAAAGGGATCGTGTCCTAGCACTTTGTTGATGATCTGGACGATCACATCCTGCCATCTGACCTACTTCTACGTCCGTTCATGGACCCGCAGGATTGCCTATGGATCGGAGGAGGGATTCTGCTGGCTGTTCAGCAGGGGAATAATCGAGGTCTACAGAGACTTTCCGTGGTAAAACAAACAAACCAACCAACCAATGAGCGACGCCAAACCAAAAGGCTACATCCAACCTAAACACCTTCCATCGGACCGACTGGATGGAGAGTTGCTTTACTCAATCGTCATTCGTGAATCTTTACAAAACCAAGAGGGACCGAGGCTTCTGCGGGCGCAACGATCAGGGGAAGGGATGATCCTTGAGGTGAAGCTGACAACGGGACAGTGGCAGCCGCTGTCGCAGGCAGTGTATGAGCGGATTGTTCAGCGTCCGGACGGGACTCTTTTTGTTGATTCCATCTCCGGATAATCTCGAAGCCGTCATCAATCACGAACCATCCAGTCTGACCAACCACACCAAGGCTTACACTGGTGCCAACAATGGTGATGAACGACAGCCGGGTGTCGTCAGTAATCAGCTCTCCCTGACGTCCAGCATTCGGTGTTTCTTCCACCATCCGTTTGATCTCTCCCCAGGTCAGCATAGGTTAGTTGGGCTCATGGGTTTTGGGTCAGCAACATTCTGTTGGGACACGATCCGGGAAAGGAGACAGGAGCGGCCTTGCGGCCGGGAGACAGGAGTCAGGAGTGGCGCTGAGGACTGATGCGAGGCGCAAGTGGGCCATTTTCAGTTAATCCTACAGGGACCAGAAATCGCCCCGGCTTTACCGACTCCTGACTCCACGGCGCAAGCCGTCTCCGTGGCGTTAGCCATCTCCTGTCTCCTCTTTCAAATCAACATATTCGGATTCGTTGATTTGTGTCTTGATCCAACCCACTGTTCGGGCATACATCTTGCCCATGATCTCGCTGATCCGTGACCTCCATGCAGCCGCCCGGGCCTCTGGCAAACCGGCGGTCTCCATCGAGTTTTTTCCGCCCAAGACCGACGAGGGCGACCGGAACCTGTTCGAGAAGACCCTCCCGGCCCTGCTCACCATCAAACCCGCCTATTGCTCCGTGACTTACGGGGCCGGCGGCACCACGCGGGACAAGACGCTCACGATCGTCGAGCGAATCCAGAAGGAGTTCGACCTGACGACGATGATGCACCTCACGTGCGTCAACGCCACCCAGGCCGAACTTGCCGCTGTCATTGCCGATGCCCGCGCCCGGGGCGTGCGTAACATCCTCGCCCTGCGGGGTGATCCGCCGGCCGGCGCGGCCGAATGGACCGCCACCGAGGGTGGCTTCCGCTATTCCCGTGAGCTCGTCGCCTACCTCCATCAGCTGGGCGGCTTCACCATCGGTACGGCCGGATTCCCGGAAGGCCACATCGCCCAGACCGGCGGCAAAGAGGTGGATTGGGGCTTCCTGGCCGACAAGATCCGCGCCGGGTCCGATTTCGTGGTCACGCAGCTTTTTTTCGACAACGCCGACTTCCTGCGGATGCGCGATCATCTGGCGAAGAAGCTGGGCGTGAACGTGCCGATCATCCCCGGCCTGCTCCCGGTGCTGGCCCGCGCCCAGACCAAAAAGTTCACCGCGCTCTGCGGGGCGGCACTGCCCGCTCCGTTCGTAGCCCGCCTCGACGAACTCGGCGACAATGACGCCGCCGTGACCCAGTTTGGCATCGAATACTGCGTGAAGCAGGCCGAGGAACTCATCCGCGAGGGCGTTCCCGGCATCCATTTCTACACGCTGAACAAGGCCCATTCGACCGTGCAGGTGGTCAAGGCGTTGGGACTGGCCTAAGCGGCCGTCCCGGGTCCGAATTCCCGGGTCCCGAGTCCTGAGTGACGCACGCTTCTGATCACTGATCACTGATCACTCGGCCTAACCTTCCTGCCGCAAAATCTCCAGCGGGGGCTGATCGGCAATTCCTCGGCTGGTAATGAGCCCAACCAGCACGGTCAGCACCGTCACTCCGGCCACCGCCAAAACCGGTGGCCAAGGTGCAAAGGCGTAGTCGGCCTTGAACGCGAATTTTGCCAGCGCCCAACTGGCGGTGACGGCCAACCCGGCACCGGTGATTCCGGCCAGCAACCCCAGCGTGGCGTATTCGGCGAAAAGGATTTTGCGGATCTGCGCGCGGGTCGCGCCGAGGGTGCGCAGCAGAATGGCCTCCTGCATCCGCTGCCAGCGCCCGCTGATGATGGCTCCCGCGAGCACGATGAGGCCGGTCACCACCGTGAACAGCGCCATGAAGCGGATCACGAAGCCCACCTTGGTAAGGATGCCATCCAGGGTTTGCAGCACGAGCGTGAGGTCGATGGCGCTGACGTTGGGGAACGCCTTCACCAGTTCGCGCTGCATCCGGGCGGATTCGGCGGAATCGGCGACATGCGTGGCCACGACGTGCATCGCCGGGGCGTCCTCCAGCACGCCGGCGGGAAACACGACGAAGAAGTTCGGCCGCACCTGCCGCCAGTCCACCTTGCGCAGGCTCGCCACCCGGCAGGCCACCGGGACGCCCTGGATGTCGAAGATCAGGTCATCCCCCAGGCCGACTTGGAGTTCCTTCGCGATGCCGTCTTCGACGGAAACGGGGACGCGAGCCAGTGAGCCAGTAAGCGAGTGAGCCAGTGGGTCAGAAGCGGACACGGCAGGCTGCCCACTCTGGCTTTCTGGCTTACTGGCTTTCTCACCTGCATTCCCCTCGTCAGACTGGCTGAACACGGGCACAAACTTCCCCGCCACAATCTCCTCGCTGTCCACGAGGTTCGTGCGCCAGGTGGAACGGTATTCACGGCGCAGCACCCATTCGGGAATGTGTTTCGATTTGTCCTGCGCCAGCGTCTCGGTGGCCACCCCTTTGATGGATTTCAGGCGCATGGTCACGATGGGAGCCTGGTCGAGCACCGGCAGATTCTGTGCCTGCAACAGGGCGATGACGCCGTCCCGCTGGTCCGGCTGGATGTCGAAGAGGATGGCGTTGGGTTTCGCACCGTTGCCCGGAGGGAAGAGCTGGGTCAGCAGCGTGTCGCGCACCAGATGCAGGGTGAGAATGAGAAACGTGCCGAGGCCAAGCGACAGCAGCAGGAGCGTCGTGCGATTCTGCGGACGATGCAGGCTGGCCAACCCTTGCCGCCACACAAAGGGCAGCGAACGGGGCGTCAGGCGGCGGGCCAGCCAGACCACCAGCTTCGAAACACCTGCCAACAGCGCAAACGCTACGGCCAGGCCGGCGGCAAAGGCCAATCCTTCGCGGGGGCGTTCGGTCTGGGCCATCGCGAAGGCGGTCACCGCGAGGACGATCAGGGCGATCACCACGGCGCGGACCGGGTCGCGGGGGACCAGCCAGCCCCGAAGCTTTCCAACCGCGCCACGTTCTCCGGCCTCGTTGCCCACCTCAAAGGCCGCCCGAATCGCCGCGAGCGGACTCACGCGCCGGACTTCGAGCAGCGGCAGCAGGGCGAACAGGACGCAGATGGCGAAACCGGCGGCCGTCGCCTCAATGGCCGCGCCCCACGCGAAGTGCGGGGCGAACGCGAAGGGCACGAAGCTCGCCACGAGGGCTGGCAGCCGTTGCGCCACCAGCGCACCAAGGGCCACGCCGGCTAATGAACCGATGGCTCCCAACGCCAGCCCCTGCGCGAGATAGATGCCAAAGGTATCCGCCAGCGGTGCGCCGAGGCAGCGCAGCACGGCGACATTCGGGAGCTTCTGCCGCACATGCACATGGATGGCGCTCGCGATGCCGACCGCGCCGAGCAGCAACGCCACGAGGGCCACGAGGTTCAGGAAGCGGTATAGGTTCCCGAGGGCCTCGCCCAGATCCTTCTGGCGCTTCTTCACCGTGTCGAAGTCGAGGCGCAGCCGGGTGAATTCCGGTTCGAGCGGCTTGGTCAGCGCCTCGATGTCGGCGTTTTCCGGAAAGCGGAAGTGGACGCGATAGCGGGCCAGCGAGCCGCCCTTGAGCAGTTCCGTTTGGGGCAGATCGTCGCCGGGCAGGTAAAGGCGCGGAGCAATGGTCGCGAAGGCCACGCCATCACCGGGCACTTTTCGCAAGGCACCCAGAATGCGGAAGGAAGCGGCCCCCAATTTGACCGTGTCACCGGGCTTGGCATCGAACTGCTGCAAGACGCCTTCCTCGATCAACAGGCCTTGGCCCGCGCGAAACTCGGCGGCAGCCGAGGCCGGCTCCGTTTCCAACTGGCCATAGAACGGAAAACCGCCGCTGATCGCCCGGGCATTGACCAGCCGCGTGCCGTTGGTCAGTACGAGCATCGTGGAAAAGCTCGTTTCCCGAGCGGTCTCGCCACCGAGCCGCGAGATCAAGGCTTCCGCTTCCGGGGAGAATGGCTGACGCGCCGTGATGACCAGGTCGGCACCGAGCAGGGCCTTGGACTGCTGCTGGATGGCCTGTTCCAGGTTGCGTCCGAGCGAACCGATGGCCACGAGCGCAGCGATCCCCAGCGAAATGCTGCTGGAGAAGAGCAGCAGACGGCGGCGCGACGAACGCGTGTCCCGCCAGGCCATCAGCCAGGTCCAGCGGGAGAACAGCGCGCGCAGCCACTTCATGCGCGCAGGTTAGCGGGTAAACTATTCGACGCCACCCTGAGACGCAGGACACTACCGGGCGGATGGCCTGGGGAGTGCCGAAGTCACCAAACCTCCGGCAAAGCCGGAGGATTTCCTTTCGCTTGAACTTAAAAGGCTTGGTTCGCGGTATTTTAAGGTCACAGAAACTCTTCCCCGCAGCCTGATAAATGGCATGAACACTGCGCCCTTTTGCGTCCAGTGCTAAGGTTTCCTCGTCTCATGCGCATTGTCTTTCGAATAGTCGCCGCCCTGTTTGTGGCGGCGGCTGTGACCGTGGCCGTTCGTCGGTCATCGCCCCATTCTCCTACCGAACCCATTGGAATAAGCCAACCTCCGGCATTGGCCGGCCCGGCCCTTCCGGCTTCACCTGCCCCACTGGCAGTTCAACACCCAATCTGGACCAATGAGGTCCGGCTGATGCCCTCCGCCGACCTCCGCTGGCACACCGCGATGCCGGAGCATGATTTCGCCCATTTTCGCGATTGGACTGACCGCTATCTGGCCGCCGACCCGGCCGGCAAAGCAGAGCTGACCACGGAGGGAGTGGCCGAAGCCAAGGCGCGGCGGGAAGACTTGGCGGCCCTGATCCGACAGGACCCGCGACGGGCGCTGGAACTGGCCGTGCCCATTGGCATCCGGTCGGCACTGCCGACGGAAGTCGTTGCCCAGCTGGAACAACGCGTGGATGGCCGGGGCGAATTGGCCGTGCTGGGGGCCACGCCGGGACCGGACGCGGGGGCGGATTTCGAATCCTTCTTTCGCACGGCGGCGGTCAACGGCGACCGCTTCCGGGCCTATGTCTATGGCCGTCGTGATGGCGACCCGACCCGTTTCGACATCCCCTTGCACGGCATCGCGCTCGACGGGCAGCTCGCCGTCGATGAAAACCCGCTGCGCGTGCTGGAAACGGCCGAAGCAGCCCCCATCCTGGCGCGCGATCCGGTGTGCGCGGTCTCCGGGCTGGCCGCCTCCAGTTTCGGCGAGCCGGTGGTCGTGGACAACGGTTCCCAAAATCTCGTGCTCTGTTCGCCCGCCCATGCGGAACTGCTGAACGAGCAGCTGATCCTGGCCGAATCCGGCGGCAGCGGTCTGGCCACCCCCAATGGCAATCCGCTGCCGGCCTCGGCCTACACGGAGGGGGTGAAGCGGCTGCTGTTCATCCGCGTGGACTTTTCGGACCTCGCGGGCACGCCGTTCAGCGACACGACGGGCACCAATCTCACCAGGAATCTCAGCCAGTTTTACCAGGATCAGTCGTATGCTCGGACCAGCTTCAAGCTGATCGGGGCCGGCTCGGCGATCACCCCGACGCTGCGGATGCCCAAGACGGCGAAGTACTACGGCACCAACGACGCGGCGCTGCTGATGACCGACGCCCGCAACGCCGCGACCACGGCGGGCTTTCCCCAGGGCAGCTTTGACTGGGACCTGATCTGCTTCGGCGCCGTGCCGGGTTTCAACTTCGCCGGCCTCGGCTACGTGGGTGGACGCGGCTGCTGGATCCGGGCGGCTTTTGACATGGCCGGCGGCGTGCCAGGACATGAGCTGGGGCACAACTACGGGCTGAACCACGCCAATTTCTGGGATACCGGCGGCGTGAGCGCGACGGCGGCCAACGGCAACAACGTGGAATACGGCGACCCCTTCGATACGATGGGAAATGCCACCGCCGGCAAACGGCACTTCAACGCCCGCAGCAAGGCCTTGCTGAACTGGCTGGTGCCCGCCGGCGTACGCACGATCACCACCAACGGCACCTACCGCGTCTTCGCCATGGACGCGACCAACGCGACCGGCATCCGGGCCTTAAAGCTCGCCCGCAACGCCAAGACCAACTACTGGTTCGAGTTCCGCCAGCTCTTCACCGACAACCGCTGGCTGATGAGCGGCCTAGGCGTGCGCTGGGGTCGCTCCGACAACAACCAGCAGAGCCTCCTGCTGGACACGACGCCCGGCTCGGCCGACGCCAAAGACGACTCCGCCGTGGTGATCGGGCGGACCTTCAACGACCCGGCGATCAACCTGCACGTCACGCCCATTGGCAAGGGCGGCACGGTGCCGGAATCGCTGGATGTCGTGGTGATGATCGGCGCGTTTCCCAGCAACCAGCCGCCCACGCTGGCCATCAAGGGTTCAACGGTGGTCCCGGCGGTCAATGCCACTGTGACGTTTACCGCCTCGGCGGCGGATGCGGATGGTGATCCGTTGGCCTATTATTGGGATTTCGGTGACGGAACCTTCGGCAACAACAGTGCGACCGCCCAGAAGAGCTGGGCCACCGCGGGAGAGTACCTGGTGCGCTGCACCGCTACCGACATGAAAGGCGGCACCGCCAGCGACTCGGTGGTGGTGCGCGTCGGTAGCCCGACCACCGTTCGGCTGGCCGGGCGTGTCCTGCACGACGGTCAGCCGGTCGAGGGCGTACGCGTGTCGGTCTCGAACACCAAGCTCACCTTTACCGATAGCGACGGCACCTACCTGCTGGTCGGCCTCGCCAAGGGCACCTATACGGTGACGGCGGCGGCAGAAGGGCTGCTCTTTACCAAGAACGGCTTCACGAATCCCCTGAATCTGACCGCCAACCGGACGGGTATCGACTTCACCGCTTCCCTGCCGGGTGATTTGCAGATGGTCACCCTCGTGCCCTCAGGAGCGGAGTGGCGCTTCTCGGACCTGGGCAAGGACTTGGGCACGGCGTGGCAGGCGAGCGCGTTCGACGATTCGCTCTGGCGCAAGGGCGCGGCCCTTCTGGGTTACGGCGACCCCGGCGTGGTAACGACCCTGGATTTTGGCCCCGATCCCAATGCCAAGTACATCACCTCGTATTTCCGGCACGCCTTTATGGTGGATGATCCGACACGCTTCCTCGCGGTCACGCTCGGACTGTTGCGGGACGATGGCGGCGTGGTTTACCTGAACGGCAAGGAGGTCTTCCGCAGCAACATGCCCACGGGAACCGTGAACTTTGGCACCCTGGCCTCCACCACCGTGGGCGGCACCGATGAACGGACTTTTTTCGAGACCGATCTCAATGCCGCCAGTTTCGTGAAGGGAACCAACTCCCTGGCGGTGGAGATCCACCAGTCGGTCGCCACCAGTTCGGACCTCAGTTTCGACCTCCAGCTCACGGCCCTGGTAGCCCCACCGTTGGTGCCTCCGGCACTGACTTTCGCACCGGCCACGGGCGGTGGCTTGCGGATCAGCTGGCCCGTCAGCTACGTGGGCTGGCAGATGGAGACCGCCTCCCAGTTGGGTGGAAACGCCCCGTGGCAGGGGGCCGACGCGACGGTGGAAAGCGGTGGCGGGGAACAATTTGTCATCCTGCCACTGAGCGATACGGCGCGCTTTTACCGATTGGCACACTGATTCTCGACCCGGGTTCCGACATCGGGAGGCTCAGTCTTCAAGAGAATGGGGATTCGTCACTTCGTCGCCCCCAACTGCCGGCCTTCTTGAAAGGACAGCTATCGCCCTTCGGTCATGGGCGCCGGCAGGCTGTTTTCGGAGCCCTTCGGCGCGTTCCAGGGGCGTGAGGAGAGCTCATCGTCGGATTTGCAGCCAACGACCAGCAGGGAAAACCCGGCCAGCATCAGCGGCAGGAGGGAAAAACGACGCACGGACTTCATGTTGAACCAATAGAGGAATCGGTCGCCTTGGCCATCTGCAACCTCAGCCTGTTTCCTGCCCAGCGGCTGGTTGGCGCTGCCGCCCACGACGATTTTGCCTTGGGTCGGGGCGTCCTGGGCCTCCTTGGCATTGCCAAAAGCAAAAACGCCGACGGGTTAACCGTCGGCGTTTTTTTAAATTGTCGGGCTTAGCGCCCTTCGGTCATGGAAGCCGGAAGGCCGTTTTCCCAGCTCTTCGGCGTATTCCACGGGCGGGCGGACAGCTCATCGTCGGATTTGCATCCGGTGACCAGCAGCGAAAGTCCGGCCAGGGCTAGCAACAGCAGAAAAAGACGGCTCACTGACTTCATGCTGGATCAATAGAGGAACTTGTCGCCTTCCGCAACTGCGACATCGCCCTGCTTCCAGTCGGGCAGCAGGTTGGCGATCGAGCGGTTCTTATCGACACTGACGATACGGGCCTTGCCGATGAGCTTGTCGCCATGGCGGACCATCACCACGCCGTGCTCCTTGGCACCCTGGTCTTCGCCGGCGTCGAGCAGCACAAAGTCCCATTTCGCGTCCACGGCGATGATGTTGCCCTTCAGGCCGGGCATTTCGACAACCTTTTCGCTGTCATCCTCGTACTTGTGCAGGCGGTTTTCCAGGCTGGCGATGCTGCGGAGGAAAATCTTGCGTTCCTCACCCAGGGCGTTGCGGGCCTCGTTGGCATCGCGCAGATCGGTCTGCAGTTTGACGATCTGGTCGGGTTGGACGCCCAGGGCCTGCCAGCGGGCGAGTTCCTGGTTGGCCTCGTTGCGCTCCTTGCTGGCCTTGCTCAGATCCGTGGCCAGCTTGTCGGCCCGGGTCTTCTGCATGGTCGCGTCGTTGGAGGCGGTCTCGAGGGCCGACTTGGTTTCCGACAGCTCCTTGCCCGCCTTCTCGGCGTTGGCCTTGGCCAGCTTGGCGTCGGCTTCGGCCTTCCCGCGGGCGGCGGTCTCCGCCGTAAGCTTGTTCTGGGTGTCGCCCAGGGTGGCGGTTTGCTGCTCGATGGCAGGCTTGGTGACGACGAAGTTGACGACCAGTGCGGCGATGCCGGCCACCAGTGCGAGAACAAGAGCAAGACGAAGCATGACTAAGGCGAGTTGAGAATTGTGACGGCACGACGCTACGGGTGCCCCGTAAAGGTGTCAACGTTCGCTTGCGTGAACGTGACGGACGGGTTTTCGGACGCACCCATGGGTGACTCGGAGATTCCGGAAATCACGGCTGAGCCACGGGGAAAAGCGTCGGCCGGGCCGCTCGAAAATTAGCCGGATCGTTGCATTTGTTGCTTGTCAGGTCTGCGATTCAGGAGTTTAACCCCTTCGTAAGCATGGCCACCCAAACTTGGCCATGGTGCGGAAACCCATAATGCGGCCGTCCAAACTCCGGCCGCTGTTCTGTTACAACCGTATGAACTACACAGCCAGCCAGCCGTCAACCCGTGTCGATTTCTATCGGCGCGCACTCCTCATGGGCCTCGGCGCCCAGCTCATCGCACCCTCCGCCTTTTTGCTGGCGGAAGATGCCTCCACCAAGGCGCCGGCGGAGATGAAGAAAACCGTCATCACCGGCTCCCTGATTCCCACCGCCGACACGGTCGGAATGTCCCCGATTGACACCATCAGCAGCGCCGACATCCAGAAAGTGGGCGGTACGGACATCCTGCAAACCCTGAAGGCCCTGAACACCTCGTTCATGGGCAACGGCAACATCGGGCAATCGCTGAACAACGGCGGCTTCGGCGAGGCCTATCTGGCCATCCGCAACCTGCCCACCCTGATCCTGGTGGACGGCAAACGGGTGAACATCAGCGCCTTCAGCACCTATGTCGGCACCTTCTCGGTCGACCTGAACACCATTCCGGTGGCCATGGTGGACCGCATTGAAGTCCTGAAGGACGGCGCCTCGACCACGTACGGCTCGGATGCCATCGGCGGCGTGATCAACATCATCACCAAGCAGGGTTGGAACGGCGCCGAGGTTTCCGGCCGCTATGGCTTCGGACTCGACAAGGGGGTTTACAATGAGGCCCGTGGCTCCGCCGTGATCGGTTATGCGAAAGACCAGACACGCCTCACCGTGGGGGCCAACTACTACTACTCCGACCCGATCTATGCCGGGGACCGCGGCCTCGCCGCCCTCGGGGTCAACGAGCTCGCGGCGGCGGGCCTGAACGCACCCAGCTACATCAGCGGCAACTATCCCGGACGGGCGGGCAATTACATTCTGGCAGGCTCCCCGCTCGCGGTGGGCGCTCCCGGATACAAGGCGGGCCTGAACGCGCCTCCCATCGTGAGTGGCGGACCCTTTGCCTCGGTGGCCGATTACAACGCCGCCGCCTTCCAACAGCTGGGATATAATCCCTATATCCTCATCAATACGACGCCGGCCAGCGAGGCCCTGGGGGGGTCGAAAACCATTTTCAACACCACCACCCTTCACCCGGTAACTATCCAGCGTCAGGACCGCCGGAACGTGGTCGGAAATCTGGAACAGGACCTGTTTCAGGAGCACCTCACCTTCTATGCGCAGCTGCTTTACTCCAAGACCGAGAGCCTGGCCCAGCTGGCCCCCTCACCGGTCAGTTCCCTGGGCCTCTACAACCTGTTCGTGCCGGCCAACAATCCGTACAACCCCTTCGGAACGGACACCGGACTTGGCGCCGCGGCAAATTACGGCATCCGTACGCGCCTGATCGAGACGGGCAACCGCCAGTTCAACTCCGACTCCGATGCGATTCATGCCGTGGCCGGGTTCAAGGGCGATGTCTTCGAAGACAAATACCACTATGACGTCAGCGTGGATTACAGCCGGACGCAGCAGGAGCAGATCCAGAACAGCGCCGGCTCACCGGCGCTGAACCTGGCGATGACGCCCCTGGCGGGATCGAGCACGCTGAGCCAGCTGAAGGATTCCAGCGGAAACTATGTGCCGCTCTACAATATCTTTGCTCTGCCCGGCTTCAACAGCCCCCAGACGATCAACGCCATCAAGGCCTCCGGTTTCCAGACCGGCTTCTCCGACCTGCTCGCGGTGGAAGGGACGATGCATGGGGAAATCTTTGACCTGCCCGCCGGACCGTTGCAACTGGGCGTCGGGGGCCAGTATGTCGGGGAAAGCCTCAGCCTCTCCGCCGATCCCCTGCTCGCCTCCGGAAATCTCATCGGTCTGGGCAGCTATCCGGTCTTCCCCGGTGGCAATCGCGACCGGGTGGCGGGGTTCGTCGAGGCGGCCATCCCACTCACCTCCCCCCAGCAGGGGATCCCGGGATTGTACCGGTTCGACCTTTCGGCCTCCGGACGCATTGAGTACTTGGATTCATTGAACAACTCCAAGTCGTCAACCGTTCCCAAGGTGGGCTTCCGCTGGCAGCCGCTGGACGAGCAGGTGACCATCGCCGGCACCTATTCCCAGGGTTTCGTGGTGCCGGCACTCACCCAGCTTTACGGGCCGGCCGTGTCGAGCGACCCCTACATCGTCCTGCCGGATGATACCAACGGATTCAAACCTTCGGCGACCCAGAACGGGCAGGTCAATTTCCTGAGCAACTCGGACCTGGGGCCGGCCTCCTCCGAGACGTTCACGACCAGCCTCACCTATTCCCCGAAGCAGATCAAAAATCTGACCCTGGGAGTCAGCTACTATCACATCACTGAGACGGATGTGGCCTTTTACCCCACCGCCACCGCCATCGCGGCCGATCTCAACCAGAATGGCGCGGCGTCCACCTGGGTGAACAACCCGAATCTTCATGGCGCTCCCATTTACCTCGACCAGAACAACAACCCCTATGTGCCCACGGCGGGGGTCCAGTCCACCTACATCAACGCCAGCAACGTCGGGATATTCAACCTCCCCCTCATGCCGGGTGGCGCGCTGCGGACCCAGGGCTTTGATGTGTCGGGCGACTACCTGCTGGATACCGGCGCTGCGGGCACGATCCGGTTCTTTGCCCAGGCAAACATCCTGCTCTCCTACGAAATCAAGCTGCCGGGCGGTTCGGAATACCTGAACTACAAGGGTCAATATACCGACACCCAGGCCGTGGCCGCTCCCCAGGGGATGATCCCGAACTACAACATCACGGCCGGCTTCACGTGGAGCTACCGGGATTTGGACTACACGGTCGTCGCGCACTATCAGCCCGGAGTGATCGACCTGGGCGACCTCCATCCCTCGGTGGGCGCCCCGTCCAATGACTTCACGGCCAGCGGAGCCGCCTGGCATGTGCCCGCCTACTACAAGATCGACATGCAGCTCGCCTACACGTTCAAGAGCCCCGAGAAGAAGTGGTATGACAATACCCGCATCGCGGTCGGCCTGAACAACGTGACCGACGAGCAGCCCAAGCTGATCGCCTCATCTTCCGAGGACAATACCGACAAGGCCAGCTACGACATCATCGGCCGCTTCCTCTACGTCGAGGTTTCCAAGAAATTCTGATTCCGGCGGTACGCCAAGCCTACAGGGCCGGTCCTTAAGGACCGGCCTTTTTCTTTAGGGCGAGCCCGGTCGCCGTCCTCTTCCATAACACCTTCCTGAAAACTCCGCCCGGACCGCCCCGAATCATTTCCTACGGGTGCGGATTGGAAGGCGGCAAAATTAACCTGACCGTTGGATTTACTTCTTGTCAGGCCTGCGATTCAGGGGTTTAACCCTTTCGTAAGCATGGCCACCCAAACTTGGCCGTGGTGTACAAACACACAAATGCGGCCGTCCAAACACCGGTCGCTGTTCTGTTACAACTGTATGAACTACACAGCCTACCAACCGTCCAACCGCGTTGATTTCTATCGGCGCGCCCTCCTCGTGGGCCTGGGAGCCCAGCTGCTCGCCCCCGCCGCCATCCTCATGGCGGAAGACGCGTCCACCAACGCGCCCGTGGAGATGAAGAAGACCATCATCACCGGATCCAACATCCCGACCGCTGAGACGGAGACCGCCCAGCCTGTTGACATCTATGACCGGGCCCGGATTGATCGCATGGGGGTGACCACCGTGAACGACCTCCTCCAGCGCGTGCCCCAGGCCAGTGCCGCAGGATTGAACGGCAACAACGGCGGCACCGGCTTCGCCGCCGGCGCAACCGGGGTTTCCCTCCGTGGCCTGGGTTTGAATGCCACGCTCATCCTGTTGAACGGTCGGCGGATCGCCCCGTATGGCTTCGCGGACAACGGCACCGACGCGTTTGTCGATCTGAACGCACTGCCCCTCGAGGCCATCGAGTCGGTTGAAATCCTGAAAGCCGGCAATTCCGCCGTGTACGGCGCCGACGCCATCTCCGGCGTCATCAACATCAAGACCAAGAAGGATTACCGCGGTGGTGAACTGGATTTCTTCTACGGCAACACGCAGCATCAGGACGCGGCGACCGTGAAGGGCGCGATCACGTTCGGGGCTGGCAATGACAAGACCGACGTGATGATCGTGGCGGACTATTATCACCAGAACGACCTGTACAACCGGGACCGGCCCTTCTCAGCCATCAACAACCTGGCACCCTTGGGTGGGGCCAACCTGGGCAGCTCGTACGTTTATCCCGGCCGGTTCACGGTTCCGAGAACCGCACCCGGCCTCGTGGGCACCGGTTTTGCGGGCACCAATGGCGCCGTCACCCTGGTTCCGCCAATCAACACCAACGGCTCGGCCTCCCCGGGCAGTTACCATCAGTTCACCGACGCCGACCGTTATAACTTCAACTCCTCGTCGCAGGCGCTGCCGCGCTCGGAACGCATGGGCGTGTTTGGCACCTTCAACCACAAGATCTTCGACGAAAAACTGGAAGTCTTCGGTGAAGTCATGTTCCGCCATCTGGACGAGCACATCGAACTCGCGCCCTCGACACTCGATCTCTCGGGCTCGGGTAGCGGCCAGGGCATTCCCCTGGGCACGGTGACCATTGACAAGGGCGTGCGCACGGTGGGCAACCAGCTCGTCATTCCCGCTTCCAATCCCTTCAATCCGTTCGGAGTGGACATCTCCACCGGACGCGAGCGGATGGTCGAGGCCGGCAACCGAACTTTCGACATCGACACGGATGCCTACCGGTTTGTCGGCGGGTTGCGGGGCGAGATCAACGAGCACTTCAACTACGAGACGGCGGTCCTCTACAATCGCGCCCAGACGATCGACAACGCGCACGCCCTCGGCCTGAATGCGATCCAGGCGGCCCTGAATGACACCAACCCCGCGACGGCCCTGAACCTGTTTGGAGGGCCAAGCGCGCCGAACAATCCCGACACGATCAATGGGATCAAGGTTAGGACCACTGAGATCGGCACCACCGAGCTGCTGTCCTGGGATGCCAAGTTCTATGGGGATGTATTCACCCTGCCAGGCGGAACCTTGCAATACGCCGCCGGCGTCGAGTATCGGACCGAGCAGTTCTCCGACCGCCATGACCAGCTCCAGCTGGATGGTGCCATTGTCGGCCAGACTCCCCAGCTGGACAACTCCGGCCGCCGCAATGTGACCAGCGCCTACGTGGAAACCCGCATCCCCATCGCGGGGCCGAAGTGGAACGTGCTCCCTTTCTATCGGTTGGACATCACGGCGGCGGGACGGCTGGACCACTACAGCGACTTCGGCAGTTCAGAAGTGCCCACCGTCGGCATTGAGTGGCGTCCCTTCAACGAGGAACTGCTGCTCCGGGCCTCTTATGCGGAGAATTTCCGCCCGGCCTCGCTGCAGCAGCTCTTCAACCATTCCCTGGATGCCCTCAGCGGCTCGCCATTCACCGATCCGCTCCGGGGTACTCCGGTGCAGGAAGTCAACCTCAAGAGTGGCGGCAATCCCAACTTGCAGCCGGAAACCGCCTCCCAATGGACGGCCGGCCTCGTGTATTCCCCGGCGTTTGCCAAGGGCCTGAAAGCCTCCGTGGACTGGCTGCAAATCAAGCGGGTGAACGAAATCGGGACTACCTCCGACTATTTCGGCTACGAATATGTGGCGGTACAGCCCGGACGATATACCCGGGCACCATATGAGGGCGATGCCGCCTTCATGGCCTCCAATCCCGGCTTGCCCCTGCCCGCAATCGACCCCGCCACCGGACAGCGCGCGGGAGAGCTGCTGTCTCTGAACGACTCCTACGCCAACCTCGGCGCCACCATCTCCGACTACATCGACTTCGGGCTCAATTACGAACTGCCGACCGACACGGCCGGAACCTGGTCATTCGATCTCCGGTCCCAGTATCTGCTCAGTTTCCGCATTCTGGACCCGGCCTCGGGAACATATCTGCCGCAGGACGGGCAGGTTTATTACAGCGGCACAGATGGCCTGCCCAAGTGGCGGACCACGGCCAGCCTGTTCTGGGACTATCGCAAGTTCGAGATCGGGCTCATCGCCAATTACATTGGCGAAGTGGACTACCAGAACCCGGTTACTGGTGACGGCATGACGGTGGATGGCTTCCTGACCTTCGATGTGCAGGCATCCTACAAGCTGCCGTGGGACGTCAAGGTCACGGTCGGTGTCAACAACATCGCCGATTCGGCCCCGCCGCTCTATGTCGGTGCGAGCAACAGCAACTTCGCCTACCTGAGCAGCCTCGAGAGCCCGCTCCAGCGTTACTACTACTTCTCGCTCCAGAAGAAGTTCTGAGCCCTGTCTGCTGCTTCAGCCCATTCTCAGGGCCGGTCCTCACGGACCGGCCTTTTTCTTTGGGACAAGCCGTCCCGCTTCGTACCCTCAGGCAAGCCGGGCATTGACACCCGGCCCGACCTTTCTACGCTCCCCCGGTAAATACCGGTCAGCAGCCCCGATTTACCTTCGGGGCTTTTTCTTGCCGGCGCATCACACTTAGACACGCATACATGGCCAACACGATTCTCGTCGGCGCCCAGTGGGGCGATGAAGGCAAGGGCAAGATCATCGACGTGCTCACCGAGCAGGCCGAGATCGTCGTCCGCACCCAGGGCGGCAACAACGCCGGGCACACCGTTTACGTCGGGCCCGTCAAATACGTCCTGCACCTCATTCCCAGCGGAATCCTGCGGGCCGACAAGGTCTGCGTGATCGGTAACGGCGTGGTGCTGGACCCCATCGGCCTGGTCAAGGAGCTCGACGGCCTCGAAAAGCTCAATGTGAAAGTCACGCCGGAGAACCTGCTGATTTCCGAGACCGCCCACGTCGTGTTTCCCTGGCATCGCGAGCTGGACGGCCAGCGCGAGGTCCGCAAGGGCAACGCGAAGATCGGCACCACCAAGCGCGGTATCGGCCCGACCTACGGCGACAAGGCCGCCCGGGTCGGCATGCGCGTGATCGACATCATCAATGCGCAGCGTTTCCCCGTGAAGCTCCGCGAGCGCCTCGAGGAGAACAACGAGGCGCTCAAGGCCCTCGGTGCCCAGCCGTTGGATTACGACCAATTGCTGGCCGAGTATACCAAGGCTGCCGACCGGCTTCGACCGTTCGTCACCAACACGGTCATCTACCTGCACAAGGCCACCCGCCGTCACGCGAACATCCTCTTTGAGGGCGCGCAGGGCACTTTCCTCGATATCGACCACGGTACCTATCCGTTCGTCACCTCCTCCAACACGACCTCCGGCGGGGCCTGCACCGGTTCCGGCGTGCCGCCGAACCGCATGGACCGTGTGGTCGGCGTGATGAAGGCCTACACCACCCGCGTGGGCGAAGGGCCGTTGCCGACGGAAAATGCCGAGATCTCCGACCTGCTTCACGGGATGGGCCGTGAGTTCGGCGCCACCACCGGCCGGGCCCGCCGCTGCGGCTGGTTCGACGCCGTCGCCACCCGTCACGCCGCGATGGTCAACGGCATCGACGAGCTGGCCATCACCAATATCGACGGGCTGGACTCGCTCAAGACCATCAAGGTCTGCACCGGCTACCGTGTCGATGGCCAGTTGCTCGACTACGTTCCCGCCGATTGCGAGGTGCTCGCCCGGTGCGAACCGGTGTTCCAGGAGTTCCCCGGCTGGCAGACTTCGACCGAGCAGATCACCTCCTGGGAGGCTCTGCCGGTGAACTGCCGCCACTACCTGCTGACCCTGGCACAGCTCACCAACGCCCGACTCACCATTGCCAGCGTCGGTCCCGCCCGCGAACAGACGATGTTCCTCTGAGCGCATCCTGCCTTGCCCGGCTGCGCCGCCCGAAGCACATTGCCTGCATGGAATCGCCCGCCCAGCGGCCGTTTATCACCGTAGAGGAATACCTCGACGGTGAGCCTGCCAGCACCGTACGCCACGAATACATCGGCGGCGCGGTCTATGCGATGGCCGGTGGCAGCAAGGAGCACAACCAGATCTGCGGGAATTTTTACTTGGCCTTGGACCGCCATTTTGGCGACGCCAACGCCTGCCGGGTGTTCTTCAACGATCTCAAAGTTCGCCTCCTCATCAGCGGGGAGGACATCTTCTACTACCCGGACGTGATCGCCGCCTGCGACCCGCGCGACACGGATTCGCATTCCCTCCGTTTTCCAAAACTGATTGTCGAAGTGCTGTCGCCCACCACCGAACAGACCGACCGCCGGGAAAAGCTCCTGGCTTACCGAACCATCCCCACGTTGGAAGAATACGTCATCGTCGCGCAGGATCGGATCGAGGTGACGCTGTTCCGTCGGGCGCAGGGCTGGCAGTCGGCCACGTTCACCCAGCTTGACCAGACCGTCCGCCTGGCCTCCGTGGACTTGGAACTGCCCGTGTCGGCCATCTATCGGCGCGTCTTCACATGAGCGCCGATCCCAAGCTCTCCGCCGCCGCGCAGGCGAACCTGCCCCAGCACGTCGCCGTCATCATGGATGGCAACGGGCGCTGGGCCAAGCAGCGCCACCTGCCGCGCGTCGAGGGCCACCGTAACGGGGTCGAGTCCGTGCGCAACATCGTGCGCGCCTGCGGCGAGGTCGGCGTGAAATACCTCACGCTCTACGCCTTCTCCGTGGAGAACTGGAACCGCCCCAAGGACGAGGTGGACACGCTGATGAAGTATCTCGCCCGGTTCCTGAAGAACGAGATCGGCGAGCTGAACCGCAGCAACGTGCGCCTCGAGGCCATCGGCCAGATCTGGCGCCTGCCCGAGGCCGTCCAGCAGCAGCTGGAAAAGACCAAGGCGGCCCTGGCCAAAAACAACGGCCTCACGCTCATCCTGGCGCTCAGCTACGGCGGACGCACGGAGATCGTCGAAGCCATCCGCACCATCGCCGGGAAGGTGAAATCGGGCGCGCTTGAGGCGGCCGAGATCAACGAGCGCATCCTCGCCGAGCATCTTTACACCCGCCACTTCCCCGATCCCGACCTGCTCATCCGCACCAGCGGCGAAATGCGCGTGAGCAACTTCCTGCTCTGGCAGATCAGCTATTCCGAATTCGTCGTCACCCCGACCCTCTGGCCCGACTTCCGCAAGGCCCAGCTCTTTGAGGCGCTGGAGGAATACGCCCGCCGTCACCGCCGCTTCGGCGGCCTGTGAACCGCACGAAGACAGGTGATTCAATTTGGAAAACAGGAAAGCAGGAAAAGGCAGTGCCAAATGAATGAGTCAGGGTGGCAATGGCTCGATGAGCCGGTAACGCGCAACTCGCCCCCCTGTTCGCCGAGCGAAGTTCCAAATTCCAAATTCCCTGTCCTTCTTTCCTGTTTTCCTGCTTTCCAAATTCAATCCCTCCTCTCGTTCGTGAATCCGCAGCTTGCGTGCGCCCCGGCTTTCGGCGGATTCTTGCCGCGCCGGCGCGAACCGCCGGGTCCAGATTTCCCCTGCTACCATGGCCAAAGTCATCGCTGAAATGCTTGTCGAGTCCGTGAAGATGGAACTTCCGGATGTCAAAACCGTCCGCTTCCAGTGGCCCGAGGGCTACGATCCAGGCGACTTCAAGACCGGCCAGTTCATCACCGTCTACTGGCCGCACAAGATCAAGTACAAGCGCGCCTACTCGCTCAGTTCCTCCGGCCTCGACAAGGGCCACTACGAGGTGACGGTGAAACGCGACGGCAAGATGGGCACCAGCATCGTGGACTGGGTCGAGGCCGGCGATAAGATGTTCGTCATCCCGCCGGCCGGCCGCTTCCTCCCCGTGTTCGAGCCGCCGGGCAAGCACCTCATCTGCGTGGCCGGCGGCTCGGGCGTCACGCCCTTCCGCGGCTTCGTGCGCGAGGCGACGAAGCGCAATCTCGATACGCACATCACCGTGCTCTACACGGTCAAGACGACTTCCGACATCATCTTCGAGGAGGAATTCCGCGCGCTGGAGGCGGAGAACCCGCGCTTCAAGTTCCACGTCACCTGCACCCGGCTCGCCCCGGAGCACCCGTGGACCGGCCGTCGCGGACGCATTACGCCCGACTGGGTGAAGAGTTTCGTGACCGATCCCGCGAACACCGTGTTCTACGCCTGTGGCACCAATGAGATGGTTGCCGCCGTCGAGCACCTCGTCCTCCACGATCTGGGCCTGCCCAAGGAGCAGATGAAGCTGGAGAAATGGGGCTGAGCCTCCGTGACCTCCAAGGCCAAGACGGTGGAAGCGTTTCTGGCCGGACTTCCGGCTGAGAAGCGCGCCGTGCTAGAGCCCCTGCGGAAGGCCATCGGCAAGGCCGCGCCCAAGGCGTTCGAGTCCATGGACTACGGCATGCCGTGCTGGAAGCTCGGCGAGGAAATGCTCTGCGCCCTCAACGCGCAGAAGAATTACTTCGCGTTCTACATCGGCTCGTCCGTCCACGCGGCCTGCGCCGAACTTTTGAAGGGCCTGGATTGCGGCAAAAGCTGCATCCGCTTCAAGCGGGCGGAACAGTTGCCGCCCACTTCGGTCACGAAGCTGGTGAAAGCGCGGCTGGCCAACTGGCCGGATTGATTTCCGCCATGTCGCCGAGTTTGAAACTATTCCTCGTCGCCGTCGCCGCAACGTCGCTTTTCCTTTATCAAGTCATGCGACCGCAGACGTTGCCTGCGTATCGGACTGTCACGCAGCTCAACCATCACCACCCGATCTCGATCATCTATGTCGATGAGGCAAGCCAGAAGGCCCTGGGCAAGTTTCCGATCGATCGCCGCTACTTCGGCGAACTGGTAACCCGGCTGGCACCGGCGAAACCCCGCTTCGTGGTGCTGAAATTCTTCTTCACCGATCCGCGTCCGGGGGATGCGGCGCTGATCCAGGCCCTCCAGTCGGTGACAAATGTGCTCACCCAGTTCGGTGGTGTGCCCCAAGACGAAGGCTATTCGGTGGCCCAGCTCGCCCGCTGGTCACGCGGCTCGAACACGTTTTCTTTCCCCGATTTTCCACACGCGTGGCCGCCCACACCGGAACTCGCGAAAGCCTTCACCGCCGCCGGCACGGTGAACCTGAGTGCCGACCACGGATTCAGCCTGGTCACCAGCATCCGGGGGATCGTTTACCCGTCGCTACCGCTCGCAGTGCTGGAGCAGGAGCTGGCCACGACGGCGGTTATCCATCGTGATCAAGTCACCGTCGGCAAGATCAGCGTGCCACTCAGACCGGACGGCACGTTTACCTTCGACCTCTCGGAGCCCGGCAAGCTCTACCCGGCCTACTCGTTCGTTGAGGTGCTCGCCGGACGCGTTCCGGCCGCCACTTTCTCCAACCAGATCGTGCTCGTCTTCGCCAAAACACCGGATGCCCCGAGCTTCCAGCTCGGCTATCCGCAGCCCCATGACGCCGCCGAATTGGTGGCCGACACCATCAATACAGTTTTGAAACAGTTCTGACTGCGGTTAAGCATACGCCCGCAAATGGAACCGACCTCCGTGCTCAAACGCACCCCGCTCTTCGCCGCGCACCAGAAGCTCGGCGGCAAACTCATCGAATTCGGCGGCTGGGAAATGCCTGTCCAGTATTCGTCCATCGTGGATGAGCACCTGTGCGTCCGGCGCGCGGCCGGCATCTTCGACATCTGCCACATGGGCGAGGCCCTGGTCACCGGCCCCGGCGCGGAGGCATTCCTGAACGAGACGCTCACCAATGACATCCGCAAGCTCACGGTCGGGCTCGGCCAGTACTCCCAGATGTGCCATGCGCATGGCGGCACGGTGGACGACCTCTACGTCTATCGCCTCGCGCCGATGGAGTTCCTGCTCATCATCAACGCCAGCCGGATCGATGTGGACGTCGCCACCTTACAGGAGCGCCTCTGCGCCTCCCCGCACCGCTCCGGCGTGATCTTCGAGAATGCCTCCGACCGCCTGGGAGCCACTGCGATCCAGGGACCGCGGGTGGCCGGCTTCATCGACGCGCTTTTTGTGGGCCCCTCCCTGGCCGGCACGACGGTAAACACCGCCAGCGAACTGAAGAAAAACCAGATCGGCGCATGGAACTGGACCGGCCAGCGCATCTGGGTCGCCCGCACAGGCTACACCGGAGAGGATGGCTTCGAGGTCGTCGCGCCGGCCGCCCTCGTTGAGGACATCTGGTTCAAGGCGCTCGCGGCCGGACACACAGCGTGCATCCAGCCCATCGGGCTCGGCGCACGGGACACGCTGCGGACTGAGGTTTGCTACCCGCTTTACGGTCACGAACTCGATGAACAGACTTCGCCCATCGAGGCCGGCCTCGGTTTCTTTGTCTCCTTCGACAAGGGCGATTTCGTGGGCCGGACCGCGCTGCTGGAGCAGAAGACCAACGGGACGAAGAAGAAATCCGTCGCCTTCAAGATGGCCGAGAAGTCCGCCCCGCCGCGCCCCGGCTACGCAATTTTCTCCGACGGCCAGAAGGTCGGCGACGTCGTGAGCGGCACGCAAAGCCCCTCGCTCAACCTCGGCATCGGCCTCGGCTACGTGCCGCCGGAGCTCTCCGTGCCCGGTACCAGGATTGAGATCGAGATCCGTGGTCGCCGCTTCGCCGCCGAAGTGGTGAAGAAGCCGATCTACCGGAAATCGGTGTCGTAATCCTAATCGCAATCTTCCCCTTGCTCTTGCCGAACTGCTTGAAGCGGCCTGATTAAGATTAGGATTAGGATGAAGATTACGACACGGCCCAGTGGAAAGCCTGATTGACCCCCGCACGACGACCTTCCCACACTCCACCAACATGAGTTCGCAAGTGCCCGCCGATCTTCGTTACGCCAAGTCTCACGAATGGGTCCGCCTCGCCGGCGACGTGGCCACCGTGGGCATCACCGACCACGCGCAGCACGAGCTGACGGACGTGGTGTTCGTCGAGCTGCCCGCCGCGGGCCGCAAAGTGAAGGCCGGCGAAAGCATCGCCGTCGTCGAGTCCGTGAAAACCGCCAGCGACATCTATTCGCCGGTCAGCGGCGAGATCATCGCGGTGAACCAGGCCGTGGCCGACAATCCGGGCCTCGTGAACACCGCCCCTTACGCCGAGGGCCATTTCCTCCAGATCCGTCTCAGCGATCCCGCCGAGGCCGCCGCCCTGCTCAGTCCTGCCGACTACACCAAGCAGATCGGAGCGTAACAAGCGGGTAGGGAAGGCGCGCTGCGCCGTCTCCGTCGCCGCGCGAAGCATCAGGCGACGGAACGAAAGCCCATCGCGCAAGCACATCTCCACCGCCTAGACCGCACGCGGCAGAGTCCCTACCTGGACAGCCCTACCCGTTCCGATACCGCTGCCGCTCCTTGCGGTTGTAGGTCTTCAGGTCGAAGGCCATTTCATCCAGCGCCCCGTTGACCTGCGCGATGAACGTGGTGCAACTCGAAGCCAACCCGCCGAAGCCGATCACCGTGTCGCGCTCGGCGTGGTCGTCGGTCACCACCAACACCTCGCCAAACTCCTTCAGCCGGTAGGCGGCGCGCTCGATCAGGTCGTCCGCCGTCTTGCCGTCGCGGGAAAAGAGCACCTCCACGTCACGGGTGGACGGCAGCTTCGCCGTGCCCGGCGCCGCGCCCTGCCCGTCGAACACGATCGTGATCGGAGTGTGCGTGGCGTCGCGGTACTGCGTGAGCCGGGTCACCAGCGCCTCCCGGGCGGCGGCGGAATGGCGCGCCATGCCCGGGGCAAGTTCAGGCCAGCCATGGAGCAGGCTGTAGCCATCGACTAGAATGCGGACCAGCGGCACAGCGGCATTCTGCCCCAGAGGCCCGGGCGCATGAAGCCGAATGCGCCGGCAAAAACCGGTCACGGACGACCGCAAGCGTTACGGGGGTGAACTCCGCAGTTCCAGCCTTGCCCCGAAAGCAACAATGCCCCAAGGCTCTGGCGGTGAGCTTGGAAGACCTGCAGCATATGTTTTTCTATGGGGACCATTTCCTCGGCATTACCTGGAATGCCTGGAAAGTGGTCGGCTGGCTGGCCAACGCGGCCTTTGCCTCGCGTTTCATCGTGCAATGGTACGCCACGGAGAGGCTCCGGCAGGTCGTCGTGCCCGTCGCCTTCTGGTGGCTGAGCATCTTCGGATCCCTCCTGCTGCTGGCTTACTCCCTCTACCGACACGATTCGGTGTTCATCTTCGCCAACGCCTTCAACTGGATCCCCTATATCCGCAACCTTGTGATCCATAAACGGCATGTGCGGGCCCACATCGAATGTCGGGTCTGCCTGAAGGTGAACCCGCCCGGCTCGCGCTTCTGCTCCGAATGCGGCAAAGGGCTGCCCCTGGCCCCTGTCTGAAGCATCGGTGCGAGTAGAAACCGAACTTACTTCTTCGCGCCGCCCGTGGACAGGCCGGAGGACGCCAACGGCTGCAGGTTGAACCGGACCAGCACATTGCTGGCATAGGCCGGGTGGGCGGCACCAAACTTCTGCAGCTCGGTCACAATCGCCAGCACTTCCGGATTCCGCTTCTGGGCCTCGATGAAATAGGGCTTCTGAGCCTCCAACTGCCGGGCCAGCACGCGGTCGGCGCGATAGATGAAAGCGCCCAGGCCCAGGGTGATGACCAACAGGCCCCAAAGGCTGAGCCGGATCACCGAGACCAGCTGATCGACCTCGGCACGCAGCGCCTTGATTTCCGAACTGTCAGGGGAAGATTCGAGCAGGTCGTCCATGGGATCAGCGGGTTGATTTCGCGGGAGCGTTGGTGGTGAGCTTGATTCCCAGGCGGTTCAGCAATGGGCTCAATGCCGTACCCACGCCGGGATTGGCCTGTCCATACTCGACCGACATGCCGACCAGCGTTTCAATGACCCGGCTGTTCTGCTGAAAAGCCGCCAATTCGTTGCTGTTCTGCTCCAGCACGCGCGCGTAGATGACGTGGTAAGCACACAGGGCGGCCAAGGCGACCGCCACCACCAGCTGACAGCCTGCAAGGAGGCCCAGAGTTGAAGTTTTTTTCATGTGCGAACGCCACACAGCCTAATCCCGCCGACGCCCATTCCAAGGTTTTTCCCCGGTTCAGGCCAGCCGCCGGAAATCCGGATCAGGCGGCAGTCCCGCGAGCAATTCTCTCACGGTGCGCGACTGTCCCGGAAGCATCAGGCCGGGAGCGAGTTCCGTCAGGGGCTCCAGCACGAAACGACGCCGGTGGGCCCGGGGATGGGGCAGCACCAGCGCCGCCGACTCGCGTCGCTCGTCACCCCATGCGATCAGGTCCAGATCAAGCAGACGCGACTCGTTCAGCACCTTCTTGGGCAGGCGGCCAAACTCACGCTCGGCCGCCTGAAGTTTCGCCAGCAATGACTCCGGTGTTTCACCCGGAAGCGGATTGAACAGGGCCACGGCGTTGACGAATAACGGCGAGCCGGGCGGGCAATCCACCGGCGTGCTCTGCCACAGCGAAGAACGGTGTAGCGGCCCTTCAGCCAGGCTACCGAGCCAAGCCAGAGCCGCCTGGACCTGTGCGACGGGGTCGCCGAGGTTCGATCCCAACGCCACCACCGCCTCGCCTCCGGCTGTTTTCATCTGTCCTGCCTCACTTCAACCCCAGCACGTCCTGCATGTCGTAGATGCCCGGTGCGCGCCCGACCACCCATTGAGCCGCGCGCAGGGCGCCGTTGGCGAAGGTGTCGCGGTTGCTGGCCTTGTGGGTCAGTTCCACCCGCTCGCCATTCGCCGCGAAGATCACCGTGTGATCGCCGACCACATCCCCGCCCCGGATCGCGTGGATGCCGATCTCGGAATCCGTGCGTTCGCCGACGATGCCATGCCGGCCGTGCCGCAGCGCCTCGGCCAACTGCACCTCCCGCACCTCGCCGAGAATCTCCAGCAAGGTCGTGGCGGTGCCGCTGGGGGCATCTTTCTTCAGCCGGTGGTGCATTTCGACCACTTCGAGATCGAAGGATGGCCCGAGAATTTCCGCCGCCTTGCGCGTGAGCCAGAAGAGGGTGTTCACGCCGGTCGAGTAGTTGGAGGCCCAGACCATCGGCACCTTGGGCGCGTGCGCCCGGATGGCCGCCTTCTCCGTCTCGGAGTGGCCGGTCGTGCCGATGACCAATGCCTTGCCCGCCGCGGCACAGGCGGCGGCCACGCCAGCTGTGGCGTCATGAAAGCTGAAGTCGATGACCGCGTCGGCCTGCGGCAGGATCACCCGCAAGTCGTCCCCCTGGTCCACCGTGGCGATCACCTGAAGTCCCGGAATGCGGGCGGCGCAGGCAATGAGTGCCTGTCCCATGCGGCCCTTGGAGCCGTTGATGATGAGTCTTGTCATAACGTCAAAAGTACAATTGAGCGGCGATGGTGCGAAGCCAACCTGCGGCAAGCTGGGCGACGGTGCATATGTCACCGCTGCGACCGCCCGACCCGCAGGCCGATCACCGGGTCGCGCAACGCGCCTCCCGGGCGTGCTTTATTTCAGCAGCCCGAGCTCCGCGATGGTCGCCTTCATGATCTCGCGCATCTTCGGCGTGGCCGGTACAAGGGGAAGGCGGACCTCGTCGGTCATCATGCCCATCAGTGCCAAAGCCGCCTTGGCCGGGACCGGATTCGTCTCGAGGAAGAGGTTCTTGAACAGCGGATAAAGGGCGGTGTGCAGCCGCAACGCGCCTTTGGCATCCCCGGCGGCGAACTTCGCCACCATGGTGCTCACCTGCTTCGGCGCGACGTTGGAAGCCACGCTGATGACACCCCGCGCGCCAACCGCCATGAACGGCAGCGTCAGGGAATCGTCGCCGCTCAGGATGACGAACTTCGGGCCGCAGGCGGCCGCGAGCTGGCTCACGCGATCGGCGTTGCCGCCGGCTTCCTTGATGCCGACAATGTTCGGGAAGTCCTTCGCCAGCCGCTGGGTGGTCTCCACTCCGATCTCGATCCCGCAGCGTCCCGGGATGCTGTACAGCAGGATGGGCAGCTTGGTCGCCGTGGCGATGGCCTTGAAGTGCTGGTAAACGCCTTCCTGCGACGGCTTGTTGTAATACGGGGCGACCTGCAGCGAACCGTCGGCCCCGACGGCCTCGGCCTTCCTGGTCAGCTCGATGGCCTCCTTCGTGGAGTTGGCGCCGGTGCCCGCGACCACCTTGACCTTGCCGCCGGCGAACTTCACCGCCAGCTCGACGACCCGGATGTGCTCATCGTAGTCGAGCGTGGGCGACTCGCCGGTGGTGCCCACCGGCACAATGCCGTCCACACCACCCTTGATCTGCGATTTGACCAGCTTCTCGAGTGCGGCCTCATCAAGCAGGCCGTTTCGGAAGGGCGTGACAATCGCGGTATAGGTGCCGGTAAACATAACGAAAACGGGCCGGAACATCGGCAACGCGGGACGCTTTGGAAAGGGATTTTGTGCCGGGGCCTTCCGGCGGGGTCCACGGGGAGAGAGTGCATCTGGAAAACAGGAAAGCAGGAAGAAGGCGGAAACAGGCCTTCCTCTCCTTTCCAGTGTTCCTGTTTTCCAGATTCAATCTTCCCCGTCCATCTCGCCGGTTGAGCTGCAGCGGTCTCGGGGCCATGCTCCGCTCATGCTTCGAACGTCCCCTGCCCTCAGCTGTGTTTTGCTGGGCGGCCTTTTCCTCGCCGCCTTCGCCGGTTGCGTGACAGAGTCGCAGCCGCCCGCGCGCCGAATGATCGGCGAATCGGTCGTCTGCATCGGCGAAGAGCCCGCGGCCCTGGCCTTCCGGCCGCTGGCTTCAGCTGCGCTCACGGTGCGGAGCACCTACCGACCCGGCACCGACACAGTGGACTACGTCGCCGGTCGCGACTACTCGGTCGATTTCAAGAACGGCACGCTGCGCCGGCTGCCCGGTTCGCGCCTGCCCGATTTCCGCCAGAACATGCTGTTCGGCCAGACGGAATTCGACCATTCGAAATTCCCCGGCTTCGGCAACAACGGCTTCTTCGCCTTCGTGGATTACACGTTCGCCGCGACCAACGCCTGGCCCGTGCCTGCGTCTCCCACGCCGCTGCTGCCCAAGTCGGCGGCCAAGCTGCGTGCCGGCGGTGAGTTCCGGCTGGTGGCCTTTGGCGACAGCATCACAGCGGGCGGTGACGCGACCCAGCCGGCACTGATCTTCTGGAACCGCTGGGCGGACGCGTTGCGCGGCAAATATCCTCAAGCACGCATCACGGCCGTGAATGGCGCGACCGGTGGCGACAGCACCGTGCAGGGGCTGGCGCGCCTGCAGGCCAAGGTGCTCCATCAGCATCCCGATCTGGTGCTGATCGGCTTCGGCATGAATGACCACAACAAGGGCGGCGTGCCGGTGCCGCAGTTTGCCGCCAACCTGAAGGAGCTGATCGGGCGCATCCGCACCACGACCGGAGCGGAAGTGGTGCTCTTCTCCGCGTTCCCGCCCAACCCGCGCTGGAAGTACGGCTCGCATCACATGGAAGATTACGCCGCCGCGACCGAGCAGGTCGCCCACGACACCGGCTGCGCCTACGCGGATGTGTTTCATCCATGGCAAACCTTCGCCTCGCGGAAGAAGCCCGAGGACCTCCTCGCCAACGACATCAACCATCCGAACGATTTTGGCCACTGGATCTATTTTGAGGCGTTGAACTCGCTGGGGCTTTGATCTCCGGTAACCTCAACCCTTCACGACGCGAGCGGAGTGTTTCGCGGACGAAAGAAAGCTCGGTGAGGCGAGCGTCCCCGCGAGCCGGGCTGCCCCAGACCTGGTCCGCCGCGGCTCGCGGGGACGCTCGCCCCATCACGCGCCCGAAGCCCAGCAGCAGACCGCAGTATCCGCTAGCGCCCCCTCGCCTGCATCTGACGTTCGGGCCTTGACCGGCAGACGCGACAGGCCTACCACCGCCATCAGCTTCCCAAAGAATGGCCGTCGGTTCCCACGCCTATGAATGCACCCAAGTCCCGTCGTGAATTCCTCGCCGATGTCGGCCGCGGCATGCTGGTCGCCACGGTGGGCGGCGGGCTCGCCTCCGAACTCGGCCTCGCCCCGACCTTTGCCGCCGACGTGCCCGACACGCTAGATTTCGGCGCGCTCGAACCGCTCGTGCGGCTCATGCAGGAGACACCGGCCAGCCGGATTTTGCCCACCCTCGTTGCCCAGCTCAAATCCGGGGCCGATTTGCGCCGCCTGGTCGCCGCCGCCGCGCTCGCCAACGCCCGCACCTTCGGCGGGGAGGACTACATCGGCTTCCACACGATGATGGCCCTCTCGCCCGCGCTGCACATGGCGGGAGAACTGCCCGAGGCGCAGGCGGCGCTGCCCGTCTTCAAGGTGCTCTACCGGAACACCAGCCGCATCGAGGCCCATGGCGGACGCAAGGACGAGGTGCTGCATCCGGTGACGCCCGCACCGCTCGCCGCCGGCCAGTCCGGGGGCGAAGTTCTGCGTGAGGCCGTCCATCGCAAGGACGTGATTGCAGCCGAGCAAACCCTCGCCGCCCTGGCGCAACAGAGTCCCGAGGAGGCGTTCAACCAGCTCCTCCACACCGTGCAGGACGACACCGAGGTCCACCGGGTCGTATTGCCCTATCGCGCCTGGGATCTGCTGGATCTGGTCGGCAAGGAGCAGGCCCACACCATGCTCCGTCAGTCGGTCCGGTACTGCGTGAAGAACGAATACTGGTCCGCCGCCGCCGAGCGCAGCGAGCCGCGCGTCCTCCTGCCCAAGCTGTTGGAGGAACACCGTCTGCTCGAACGCACACCTGGCACCCGCGCCGCCGAGGACAAATGGGTGGAGGAACTTAGCCAGACCATCTTCCAATCCACCCCGACGCAGGCCGCCGCCGCCGCCGCCGCCGCGCTGGCCGAAGGGTTTGCCCCTGCTGCCGTCGGCGAGGCGGTCGCCCTTGCGGCCAACCAGCTCATCCTCCGCGATTTCGGCCGCCGGCCGCAGGATGAAGTCACCGGCAAGCCGCTGGGCAGCGTCCATGGCGACAGCATCGGCGTTCACGCGAGCGACTCCGCGTGCGCCTGGCGCAACCTCGCCCGCGTAAGCAATGCCCGGAACACCTTCGCGTGCCTCATCCTCGGGGCCTATCAGGTCGCGCTGGACCGCACCAATCGCGGCGGGGATTTCCTCCATTGGGAGCCGCTGCCACTCGCCTCGCATCGCGCGCAGATCAAAACCACCGACGCGGATGCGCTCCTGCGCGAGGCCGACGAGGCTATCCGGGGGAACCTGCAGGCCCATGCCGCCGCCCTCGTATCCCGCTACGGCGAGCTCGGCCACCCGCCGCGCGCGGTATTTGACCTGATGCTGCGGTACGCCATCAGCGAGGATGGGGCGTTGCACGCCGAGAAATACTACCACACCGTGACTGACGAATTTGCCTCGACCCGCCCGGCCTTCCGCTGGCGGCAGCTCGTGTCGCTGGCCCGTGTCACCGCGAGCGAATACGGCCGCCCCGCCCCCGGCATGGCCGAAGCGCGGGAAGTGCTCAAGCTGAGCGCTTGAGCGGCGGGGAGGAGACAGGAGGCGCGACGCGCGGAGTCAGGAGTCAGGAGTGGCGGCAGGCTGTCTGGAGCAGGGGCGCGCAGGGCTCACTGTTCTTTGTCCGCCGTTTCCCATCTTGTCACCAAGTCGGCAAAGAAGATTGCTGACCGGCAGCCCAAAGGAGGGGCAGACTCGCGTCCACGCACATGAAACGACTTCTTCTCGCCTGCTTCCTGGCCGCGACTTCGCTCTTCGCGGCGGACCTTAGCTCGTTCAACGGCACTTGGATTGTCAAATCCGCCGAGGCCAACGGCAGCCCCGTGACCAGCGATGGGCTTGATTCCATCGTGCTGACGCTGAAGGACGGCACTTACGTCTATGTCGGCTCGGAAGGCACCACCAAAGGCAAGTTCACGGTGGATTTCACCAAGACCCCGGTGGCGATGGATGCGACCGAGACCGAAGGGCAGAACGTCGGCCGGACGATCCTGGCCATCACTGAGCTGACAGCGGACGGGTGGCGGTCCAATTATGCCTTCGGCGGCGGCGATCGTCCCACCGAGTTCAAGACCGCGCAGGATAGCGGCACCGTGCTGATCAGCTACAAGCGGAAGCCCGGCACCGAGCCCGCCGTGAAGCCGCTGCGGGTGCTCCTGCTCGCCGGCGGCTGCTGCCACGACTACGAACACCAGAAGGACATCCTGAAGACCGGCCTCGAAGCCCGCGCCAATGTCACCGTGGACTTCATCTTCACGCCCGATGGCAGCACCAAGCCGCCGCTGGCCATCTACGGCAAGCCCGACTATGCCGCCGGTTATGACGTTGTCCTGCACGACGAGTGCGCGTCGGACATCAATGAACCGTCCGTGATCGAAGGGGTGCTGAAACCCCACCGCGACGGCATCCCGGCGGTGAACCTCCATTGCGCGATGCACTGCTACCGCATTGGCAATCCGGGCGAGCCCGCCTTGCCCGGCGGCCCGCGTGCCATGTGGTTTGACTACCTCGGCCTGCAATCCAGCGGCCACGGCGCGCAGAAGCCGATCGCGATCACCTTCCTGGATCCCGACAGCCCGATCACCAAGGGGCTGGGCAATTGGACGACCGTCAACGAGGAGCTGTACAACAACATCCAGGTCTGGGGGAACACCAAGCCGCTCGCCCGGGGCAAGCAGGACGCCGGCGACCGGCCGGGCCAGAATGACACCACGGTCGTCTGGACCCACGAATACGGCCCGAAACACACCCGCGTCTTCTCCACGACCATCGGCCACAACAACGCCACGGTCAGCGACCCGCGCTATCTCGACCTCGTCGCCCGCGGCCTGCTCTGGGCCACGGGGCACCTCACGGCGGATGGTACGCCTGCCTCCGGATACGGACCCGGTGGGAAGTGAGGTTCCACGCGAATACCTGAACGTTGGACCTTCAAAACCGGTACCCCGCCTAAACCCCGGGTGACCGGCTTCCGATATGGAGTGAACGGCGTGCCAGGTGGCAGGCGAAAATTAAGGGCCGATTCCACCCATCCCCTGCCCGGTTCAGGACAATATTGGGGGCGTGAAGGACAAAAAAGTCGCTTTGGTGTTTGGCTTGGGAGCTGCCATAGTCACGCCTGTTGTTTCACGGCATTTTTCGGCATGGTCCAACCGTGTCGCTGCTTCGGCGGTGGCATTTTCGGATTGGAAGCCGGCTGTGAACGTTTGTCTTTGAATCATTGGCTTAAAAACCAGTCCGCCTCCTTACATGCCTGCTTCCGCACCGACCAGCATCCCTGACCGCGTACGCTCCCTGTTCATCTCGGTCGTCCAGTGGTTCGACGCTGACTACCACACGCCGGAGATCACCAAGACCGCCGGCAAACCCGAACGCGTGGAATGGATCCGCACGATCCCCTTCGTCATCCTGCACGCCGGCTGCCTTGGCGTGTTCTTCACCGGCGCGAGCTGGTTTGCCGTGGGCGCGGCGGTGTTCCTGTATTTCATCCGGATGTTCGCCATCACCGGCTTCTACCACCGCTACTTCTCGCACCGCACCTTCTCGACCTCGCGGGCCTGGCAGTTCGTGCTCGCGCTCTGGGGCGGCATCTGTGTCCAGCGCGGGGCGCTCTGGTGGGCCTACACGCACCGGCATCACCACCAGCATTCGGACGAGGAGCACGACAAGCACTCGCCCCGGCAGCATGGCTTCCTCTGGTCGCACATCGGCTGGATCACCAGCTCGAAGAATTTCCCAACCGACTACCGCCGGGTGAAGGATCTCGCGAAATATCCCGAACTCGTCTTCCTGAACCGCTTTGACGTGCTGGTGCCGGTGCTGTTCGCCATCGCGCTGTTTTTCCTCGGCCAGTCGCTGCAGACCCACTTTCCGGGACTCCACACCAGCGGCGGTCAGATGCTGGTCTGGGGCTTCTTCATCAGCACCACCGCGCTCTTCCACGGCACGGCCTGCATCAACTCCCTCGCCCACGTCTTCGGCAACAAGCGTTACGCAACCGATGACGACTCGCGGAACAGCCTGCTGCTCGCCCTCATCACGCTCGGCGAGGGCTGGCACAACAACCATCACCAGCACATGGGCTCCGTGCGGCAGGGCTTCTACTGGTGGGAGATCGACATCACGTACTACCTGCTCCGCGTCATGTCTTGGACCGGCCTGATCTGGGATCTCCGACCGGTGCCCATCGACGCTTACGACCCGGCGAAACAGATCCCGCGAAAGGGCTGACCGGTCTTTCGCCGATTACAGCCGGAGTTTCGCCAGCGAAACTCCGGTTTTCCGTTAAAGCCACCCAGATAAACCCCGATTCTCCGGCCCCCCGATGTCCCGCCCACGCCTCGCCATCGTCGGTACTGGGATCGCCGGCCTGAGTGCGGCCTGGTTCCTCCGCGACCGCTACGCGCTGACACTGTTCGAGCGGGCGGATTATCTCGGTGGCCACACCAATACCATCGACGTCGCGGAGCAAGGGCGACAGGTCGCCTTCGACACCGGGTTCATGGTGTTCAACCGCGTCACCTACCCTAATCTCTGCCGTTTCTTTGCGGAACTGGAAGTGCCGGTGAAGCCCACCGACATGAGTTTCAGTGTCCAGCATGTCCCCAAGGGCCTGGAGTTTTGCGGTTCCAGCCTGAACCACCTGTTTGCCCAGCGGAAAAATCTCCTCCGACCGTCATTCTACCGCCTGCTGCTGGCCGTCAACCGCTTCAACGCGGAGGCCGTCCCCGCCCTCACCGATCGACGCTGGGCGGATACGACGGTGGGCAATTACGTGCGCACCCGTGGGTACGGACAAGACTTCCTCGATTGCTACCTCGTGCCGATGAGCAGCGCGGTGTGGAGCACGCCGCCGGACCTGATGCTGGAGTTCCCGGCCGTCACGCTCCTGCGGTTCTTCCACAATCACGGCTTCCTGGGGCTGCATACCCAGCATCCATGGTGGACGGTGGACGGTGGCTCGCGCGAATACGTCCGCCGGCTGCGGCCGATCCTTGAACGAGCCGGCGCGGAGCTCCGCCCAAACGCCCCGGTGACCCGGATCAGCCGGCTGGCTACCGGCGGTGCCACCGTCACCACCGCCGACGGGGCGGTCAGCACCTTCGACAAGGTGATCCTGGCCTGCCACGGCGATCAGGCGTTAACCCTGCTCACCGATGCCGACACGGACGAACGCCGCCTGCTGGGTGAGTTCCACTACCAGCCCAATCTCGCCACCGTCCATACCGATGCCTCCGTGATGCCCCGGGCGCGACTCGCGTGGTCGGCCTGGAACTACCGCATCGAAGCCACCCCCACCGGCGGCACCCGGCCGCAAACGATCTACTGGATGAACCGGCTTCAGGGCGTGAGCGACCGGGAGAACTACTTCGTCTCCATCAACGGTGAAAATTCCGTGAACCCGGCGAAAATTATCCGCCAGATCCCCTACGAGCATCCGCTGTTCAGTGTGGGGGCGATCGGGGCGCAGGCGGAGCTGCCGGCCTTGAACCGGCGCTCTCCCGATCAGGCCGTTTATTTCGCTGGGAGCTACTTCCGCTACGGTTTCCACGAGGATGCCTTCACTTCCGGCCTGGACTGCGCCCGGGCTGTGACCGGCGAATCGTTGTGGGATTGAGTGCCGCCCTCCAGGAGATGGCTCTTCGGTTCTAGTTTCAGCTTGTCCCGAAATTGGGACGCTCTCCCGAAAGCCATGAATCCTGCGGGCAGAAAACGAGTTCTGGATCGGCCCGATTCGGGGCAAAATCCACGCTCCTTTCCATTTCGTGATTTTCCCGACGCCTCTCCATCGGAGTGGGCACGCTTCGTGCGGATGCCCGCCCCAGCATGTTTTGCACTTTAATTCGTCCCGAAATCGGGACGCTTCCACGCAAGGAAACCGGGGGCGCCCTTCCGGTCGGATCGGAGCGGCGTTCCACTCATTGCGGGCAAAACATGCCTCGCCCGACCCGCATCGCAGTTTACTGAATTTCCCTGAAACCCACGTCGTCCGGGCGTGTCATCCATCGGAAGCAAAGACTCGTTTGACCCTCAGATGCAAAAACTCCACGCTGCGCAAATCATGAAGTTTCACCCGCTGCTGACCGCCGCCCTGCTGTCGGCGTCCGTCGGCGTCGCGTTTGCCGAAACCGCCACCAAGCCGGTCTCCCTCGACGATTGCGTCGCGCTGGCGTTGAAGCGCAACCTCGGCATACGGATTTCCAGTTTCGGCCCGCGGTTCTCCCGCCTGACACTGAGCAGCGACTACGCTCCCTACGACCCCTCGTTCACAGCGGGTGTCTCGCAGAGTTTCAGAAGCTTCCCGCCGACACCTTCGGGTACGGTGACCAACTCGTTCGTCCCGCCTTCGAGCACATCGTGGTCCGACAACTACAGTGCCGGCCTCGGTGGTTACCTGCCGACGGGACTCCAGTATAGCTTTTCCGGCAACGTAACACGGGGCCAAAGCACCCTGCTTCCTGCCGACGTCACCGGTGCCGCCCTTTATTCTCCCGGCGCAAACGTCAACCTGACGCAGCCGCTGCTGAAGAACATGTGGATCGATGCTACCCGGCTCAATATCAGCTTCGACAAACTGGGGGTCAAAACCAGCGAGGAAGTGGTCCGCGCCCAGATCCTCGACACCCTCCTCAGCGTCGAACAGTCCTACTACGGCCTGATTTCCGCCCTGGAAAACGTCCGTGTCCAACAGAAGGCGCTGGAGGTTTCCGAACGGTTCCTGTTTGAAACCCGCAAACGGGTCGAAGTCGGCAGTCTGGCCCCGCTCGATGCCAAGCAGGCCGAGTCCGAAGTGGCCCGAAACAAAGCCGCACTCGTGACTGCGCTGCAAAATGCAGGCGATGCGGAACGCCTCCTCAAGGGGCTCATCGACGATGATTTCGCCGCCAGCGCCGACATCATGCTGACTCCCACCGCCAAGCTGGAAAACATCCCCAGCGTGCAAAGCCGGGCCAACAGTTGGGGCCGGGCGTTCGAGTTCCGTCCCGACTATCACGAGCAGAAATTTGGGCTGCTCCAGCAAAAGCTGAACCTGCGCTTCACCCGGAACCAGATGTATCCCCAGCTCGATCTTACCGGTTCCTATGGCGTCGGGGGCAATGAGCTGACGCTGGGCGGTAGCATCCTTGATCTCGGCCAGCGGGCTTATCCGAACTATTCCTGGGGCCTCCGGTTCTCCATTCCGCTGAGCAATCTGAGCGCCCGCAACGCCTACAAGCAGGCGAAAATCAAGCAGGAGCAGCTCCTGCTGCAGTTCAAGCAGCTGGAGCAGACGATCATGATCGCCGTGGACAACGACATCCGCGCGATTGAAGGCTACCGCGAGGGCATGGTGGCCACCAAGGAAGCCCGCGTCTATGCCGAGGCCGCCCTGGATGCGGAGCAGAAGAAGCTGGAGAGCGGCAAGAGCACCAACTATCAGGTGCTCCAGCTCCAGCGCGACCTGACGACGGCGGAGAAAAACGAGATCGACGCCCTCGCCAACTACAACAAGGCGTTGGCCCAGCTGGCCCACGACGAAGGCAGCACGCTGGAACGTTTGAAGGTGAACCTGGACATCCACTGAAGCGGAGGCCGATCACCATCGGTCCGCAAACAAAACGGCCACGCCCTTGGGCGTGGCCGTTTTGCTTTTGTTGGAAACCGATCTCCGGATCCCCGATATCAGGAGACCGCCCCGACCTGGCGGCGCACCGAGTCGCAGATGGTGCTCGACCAGCGTTCCAATTCAGACTGGTCGGGCCCTTCCACCAGCAGGCGGGCCTTGGGCTCGGTGCCGGAATAGCGCAACAGCACGCGCCCGCCCTTGGGCTTGAGCTCCGCCTCGGCCTTGGCCACCAGGTCCAGCACCTCGTCGAGGTCGGCAAACGGCGTTTTTACGCGCACTTTCACGTTGGAGACCAGCTGCGGATACCGCGTCCAGCAGCGGGCGAGACGGGAAAGGGCCTCACCCCGGGTCTTCATCGCGCTAAGAATCTGCAGGGCGGCCACCAGGCCGTCACCGGTCGTGCTGTGATCGCGGAAGATCATGTGGCCGCTCTGTTCGCCGCCCAGGTTGTACCCCTCGCTCAGCATCGCATCGATCACGTTCTTGTCGCCCACCGGCGTGCGGATGACCGTGCCGCCGGCCTTCTGGATGGCGGCGTCGAGACCGGCGTTGCTCATCACGGTGGCCACCAATGTCTGCTTGTTCAGGGTGCCCTCCGCCAGCATCTGGACGCCGGAGATGGCCATGATGTCGTCGCCGTCAATGAGGCGGCCCTGCTCGTCGCAGAGCAGCACGCGGTCGGCGTCGCCATCGTGCGCGATGCCGATGTCGGCCCGGTATTCGCGGACCTTCTGGCAGAGGTTCTGCGGGTGCATCGAACCGCACTCCTGATTGATGTTCGTGCCGTTGGGCTGGGTGCCAAAGACGATCAGTTCGGCCCCCAGCTCCTGCAACACCGCCGGGGTCGTCTTGTAGGAGGCGCCATGGGCGCAATCGATGACGATGCGCATGCCCTCCAGGGTCATGCCGCGCGGGAAGCTGGCCTTGGCGTGCTCGACGTAGCGGCCGATGGCGTCATCGATGCGGTACGCCTTGCCGATCTCGTTGGCGGTCGGGCGGATGTTCTCGATCTCGCCGCTGAACACGAGGTCCTCGATCTGGTCCTCGACCAGGTCGTCCAGCTTGTACCCGTCCGGGCGGAAAAACTTGATGCCGTTGTCATCGTACGGATTGTGCGAGGCCGTGATGACGATGCCCGCGTCGGCCCGCAGGGAGCGGGTGACATAGGCCACCCCGGGTGTGGGCAGCGGCCCGATGAAGATCACATCCACCCCCATGGACAGGACGCCGGAGGAAAGCGCGTTTTCGAGCATGTAGCCGGAAAGGCGCGTGTCCTTGCCGATGACGATGCGGTAGCGGACGCGGTTGCGCGCCGGCCCGTGGAGGTTCTTGAAGACGTGCGCCGCCGCCCGGCCGAGCTTGAGGGCGGTTTCCGCCGTCACCGGCTCGACGTTGGCCCGGCCGCGGACACCGTCCGTGCCAAAAATGCGTTTGTGATGGGACATAGACAGGATTCGAACTAACGGGACGAAGGTAGGGGCGAAGGGGGCAGACGCTCAATCTGGACTTCTGCCGGAGTGACCGACAGCACCTGGGTGTCGGCCGGCGCATAAACATGGATGGGCCGCGTCATGCGCGATTCGGAGGCCTCGACCAGATTCACGTACACCTCCAGATCTTGCGGGCGGGCCTTGACCAGGGCGGAGGGATCACCCCGCAGCTTGACCGACACCGTGGCCGGACTCACCTCGTAGTGGCCGAGATCGGCGGCGGGTGTCAGCACGGTGATGGGAAGTCCCTCAAACGTGCGCACGTCCGTGCCCAGCTCGGAGGCCGGACCGTTGAGGGCGATGCCCGAATGGACGGCGAACCAGATCAGGGAGGCGAGCAGCAGCGAGAAGATCTTCTGCCAGCGGTTGTGCGTGAAGAGATGCTTCAGCATGGCTCAGTCCCGGTTGAACGGCTGGTCACTTTGCAGGCGCAGGGCGAAGGCCCGCATTCGCTGCCACCAAGTGCGCTGCTCGGTCTTGCGCACGATCACGGAGGTCAGGTAGGCGCGCAGTTCCTCGATGGAGATCGCCTTGGAGAACGAGCCCCGGTGCGCATACGAAATCGCCCCGGTCTCTTCCGACACGACGACGCAGATCGCATCCGTCTCCTCGCTTAGGCCGATGGCCGCCCGGTGGCGCGTGCCGACCGATTTCGGCAGGTCCTGCCGCTGCGTCAGCGGGAAGATGCACGCCGCCTTGAGGATGCGGCCATCGCGCACGATCACCCCTCCATCGTGGATCGCGTTGTTCGGGAAGAAGATCGTCTCCATCATCTCCGGCGTCAGCTCGCAATCGACGTTGATGCCGCCTTCCACCGCCTCGGCGAGCTGCTGGTTCTGCTCCAGCGCGATGAGCGCACCGATGCGCACCGGGGCCAGGCGGTCCACGGTCTGGATGATTTCCTCGACGTATTCGCGCTGCTCGCGGGCGGTGTTGAACAGCGGCAGGTTGCCCAGCTCGGCCAGGATGCGCCGCAGCTCCGGCTGGAAGATCACGACCACCGCGATGGCCAGCACGCTGAAGAACTGCCCCAGCAGCACGTTCAGCACGTTCAGGCTGAGCACCCGGGTCACGATGGTGAGCGTGAGCAGCAGCGCGAGGAACCCGGTGACCACCGGCGCGCCGCGCGTGCCCCGGACGAACAGGAACGCGGAATAGATCCCGACCGTGAGAATCAGGATCTCAACGGCGGGTCGCCAACCGACCTGAATCCATGGCCAGATGTGGTTCACTTGTCTGATTTGTCCGCGCGCCGGGCGAGGATCGCCTCGGTCATGCGCAAGGTCTGCACTGTGGCGGCCACGTCGTGGGTCCGGAACAGCTGCACCCCCTGCCCGACCGCCCAGGCCGTGCCGGCGAGGCTGCCCGGAAGGCGATGCGTGGTCTCCGCTCCGAGCAGCTTGCCAAGAAAGGATTTCCGCGACACTCCCACGAGTAACGGACGGTCCAAGGTTTTAAATTCCGCCAGCCGGGCAAGCAAATCCAAATTATGCTCCAAGGTCTTCCCGAAGCCGATGCCCGGGTCGAACACGACCTGCTCCGGGGAGACGCCGGCCGCAGCCAGTTGCGCCAGGCAGGTGACGAAGAACGCCTTCACCTCACCCACCACGTCCCCGTAACGCGGTTCCAGCTGCATGGTCTGCGGCGTCCCCTGCATATGCATCGCCACGTAACCCGCCCCGGCTTCCGCCACGGCCGCCCACATGTCAGCCCGCACCTGTGTCGCCGCGATGTCGTTCACGATGGCGGCCCCAGCTGCCAACGCCGCGCGCGCCACCGCCGGCTTTTGCGTGTCGATGGACAGCGGCACGCTCACCCGCCCGACCAACGCCTCGATCACCGGCAGCACGCGTCGCAACTCCTCCTCCTCCGTCACGATGGCGGCACCTGGCCGGGTGGATTCTCCGCCCACATCGAGGATGTCCGCGCCCTCGGCAATCAGTTGCAGCGCGTGCTCCACCGCAGCCTGCGGCTCCAAAAACTGGCCGCCGTCAGAAAACGAGTCGGGTGTGACATTTACCACGCCCATGACCAGCGCGGGCCGTGGAAACACGAACCGGAACCGCCGCCCCTGCCACACCCGTTCCGTGTTCACAGACATCGGCTCAGTAGGTCTGATTCGCCGCCGCTGCCGCCGCGCCGCGCTGGATGAGCTCGATCTCGTAGCCTTCCGGCGCGTCCACAAACGCGAAACCGCCACTGCCATCGGGCCGCATCGTCGGGCCGTCGGAATATTTCAGCCCGAGCGTCGCGAGGTGTTTCCCAAACTCCTCGAGCGAATCCACCTGAAAGGCGAGGTGCGTGAGATCGGCCTGCACCTCCACCGGGCCGGAGTTGGGAAAGTGGCACAGCTCGATGGTCTCCTCGCTCTCCGGCGCCTTGAGGAAGACCAGTTCGGAACCGCGCGGCGACTTGTGCCGGCGGACCTCTTCAAGCCCGAGGACTTCCTTGTAGAATTTCACCGAGCGTTCGAGGTCATTCAGCCGGTAGCGGGTATGGAGCAGTTTTGAAACGCGCATGACGCGGCCAACGTAGCCAAGGACGGCAGCCTCCGCGACAGCGGAAAGTTTCGACCCTTTTTCCAACGGGGGCATTTTTTCACCGTGGTTGGGCCCGGGCATTGCGAGCGCAGGGGGAGTGCGGGTGGCCATCCCACTCTCCCAGCGGGAGAAGGCCGGGGTGAAAATCTACGATCCCAAAGTCACGAATTGTGACCCTGAACCTACTTGGCTCAGCTCCGAGACATCCGTCCGTCACTTGAAGGCATACCAGCAGGGCTGAAAGCCCACCCGAATGATGCCTGGTGCTGCGCTCACTGCGTTCGCTTCACCCCAGGCATCACTCAAACGCGCTTTCAGCGCTGCCCCTTTCACTCCTGCTCCTCCTACAGCCGGACTATTTCGCTGGTTTCCCACGCCCGGCCTTTACCATCCTCAAACGCATGGCCCAATCGTTAGCCGGCAAGGTCTTCGTCATCGTAGGCGGAACCACCGGCCTCGGGCTTTCCGCTGCGCGCGCGCTCATCGCGGCGGGATCGCGCGTGGTGATCGTGGGGCGCAACCCCGAAAACATCGCCGCCGCCATGGCGACCGTGGGTGCCTCAGCCCGGGCGTTGGCCGGTGATGCCACCGAACCGGAAACGGCCCCCGAAGCCATCCGGCTCGCGCTCACCGAATTTGGCGGATTTCATGGGCTTTATCACGTCGCCGGCGGCAGCGGACGCCGTCACGGGGACGGCCCGTTGCATGCGCTGACCGACGAGGGCTGGGACTTCACGCTCCAGCTCAACCTCACCTCGCTCTTCCTCTCGAACCGCGCCGCCGTGCGCCAGTTTCTCGCCCAAAAGACGGGCGGCAGCGTGGTCAACTGTAGCTCGGTGCTCGGCTTCTCGCCCTCGCCGAAATTCTTCGCCACGCACGCCTATGCGGCGGCCAAGGCGGCCGTGCTCGGTCTTACCCGGTCCACCGCCGCGCACTATGCGCCGCAGGGAATCCGCTTCAACGCAATCGCTCCCGGCCTGGTCGCCACACCCATGTCCCGTAGGGCGCAGGAGGATAAGACGATCCTCGACTTCATCCGCACCAAGCAGCCGTTGGATGGTGGGCGAATCGGTCAACCCGAGGATCTGGACGCCGCCGTGCTCTGGCTGCTCTCCGACGAAAGCCGTTTCGTCACCGGGCAGATCATTGCCGTGGATGGCGGCTGGAGCGTAAGCGAAGGGCAGAGCCCCATGCCTGCTGCAGATCCTTTGCCCTCTGCCAGCCAGCCATGAGCGATCAAAAATACCTGCTTGGCCTCGATCTGGGCGGCACGAGCGTGAAAGCGGTTGCAGTCACCCCGGAAGGCAAGACGCTCGGGACTTACAACCGCCCCTTCGAGCTCGCGAAGCCCATGGCCTTCGCCGCCTGCGCGGCGGAGGTCGTTGCTTTCGCCCTCGAAGACTGGGGCAAACCCGAGCGCATTGGTCTGTCCGCCCCTGGCATCGCCAACAAGGAAGGCTCCGCCATCGCCCACATGCCCTCGCGCTTTCATGGGCTGGAAGGCTTTAACTGGGGTCAGCATTTCAAGCGCAAGGAAGGGGTCAAAGTGCTCAACGACGCCCAAGCGGCCCTGCTGGGAGAGGTCTGGCTCGGCGCGGCACGCGGGTCTTGGGATGTAGTGCTGATCACCCTCGGCACCGGGGTGGGCGGCGCGGCGATGGTCGATGGCCAGCTCTTGCGGGGCCACACGGGCAAAGCCGGCCATTTTGGCCATGTCTCGCTTGATCCCGCCAGAACCGCCGACATCTGCGGCATGCCGGGCAGCCTGGAGGACGCCATCGGCAACCACAATATCGTGGCCCGCTCCGGCGGACGCTTCGCCACGACCCTCGACCTGATCAAAGCGGCCATGCAGGGCGATGCCGGAGCGACCGAGATCTGGCGCAGGTCGATCCGCGCGCTGGCCGCCGCCATCGCCTCCCTCGGAAACGTACTCGATCCGGAAGTCGTGATCATCGGCGGCGGGATTGCGGGGTCCGGTCCCCTGCTCTTCAAGCCCCTGAACGAGTTCCTCGCCACCATGGAATGGCGGCCCGGTGGTCAAAGCATGCGGGTCGTACCGGCCGCGCTCAGTGATCTCGCCGGCGCCTATGGGGCGGCGTGGAATACTTATCGCTGAAGGTTTTTGCGATTTAGTCATCACCCTCCACATATTTCCGCAGAAACATCTTGACGGTTTCGTTGGATTGGCTTTTAAAAGGCTGGCGGTTACCTTCAAAAAATTCCTGAGAAGAGGAATTTATCGAAACCACGGCGGGAAATCTTACGTGCCCAGATAATTTCGAAGGAACACCGCAATATTCTCTTCTAGCCGACATAAACAAAGCCCTCAGACAGGCATTGCGACCTAGTCGACGTTTTGTTTGGCCGGATCAGCTTCTGCCTATCGAGCATAATGCGACCCCATACGGGCCGGGTTCGCAGGCTGTTGTTCCCATGTGGATGTTAGACTTCTGCTGACGCAGAGGTTGCGCCCATTACCCCTTGCCAAGAAAGGGTATTATACGTCCGCAGGCCACCCCTCGGTTCATACTCACTCTTGCCAGGAGGATGCATGAAAGCAGAAATCAATAAATGGATCCCAACGCTAGGCATGTTAGTCGCAGACCTTTGCCTGGTTGCATATGACGCGCTTCAGTTGGTCGCGTAATGCATTTGTTATCCATGTATCGTGCGCACGCTTTCAAAGAGACTCCGCCCCGCCCCGCTCAACACCTGAGCGGGGCGGCCTTTTCTAATTTGTCTGCCTTGCCAACGGAGAATGGTGAAGCTTTTGTTTCAATACGTCAGAAATGAGTTTAGTGTATTTATAGACAACTCAAGATCTTTCCTTCGAGATATTATATTGTTCCACCCAGGACCGCCTTCAATCAGATTTTTCCTTTCCAACCCGCTCCAGCGCGCCTCCATGCTTGTGAAAAGCAAATAACTCAGCTTTGGCCCCACCTCATCATCAGGAAGAGAAGGTGCATTGTCCGGACCGCTGTTTCTAATTTTCTGGACAATTTCTGGATGCGCAACGGCTTCAAGGAAATCAAGTGTCCTGTTGGTGCGTTGAATGAGGTGTTCAGCTTTCCATGATACGGCGTATCTTACATTCGGATTCCCAGCATCGCCGCCGCTGCTTGACGGCGGAAGGACAATAGCCTGCGCAGCATTTTCAATATATGCCGGCTCCCGACATAATGCAAGCAAGCCACTCAACCGTCCCGGAAACACCACGACCGCACTGCTATCAGTGTCGGCCCATTGTAGCAGATCGTGTAACACGAATTGATTGATCAATGCTTTTGTAGTTACCGGAGTCACGTTCGGCACCTTAAATCTTGATATGTTTAAAACCAGCGGCATTTCTGCAAACTCATCTCCAAGTTGTGTCGGCGCTAGTTCATCAATGTTCTTGCACAGTTTCCATGGAATATTCAGTGCGCAATTGGAATCAATCGCGATCTGAAACAGGTTAGGGATATATGGATGATGGGGCAGAAATCGGTCAGACTCCCCACATAGAATGGCATCAATTAGCGCATAGATTTTCAGCTCAGCGGAAAGACGGGCGACCTCCTGCCTCCAAAGCATTTTGTCCACGGTTTGGAGAACCAAAGGACCTTTCCTATCCGACAAGGCACGCCCGCCTTTGATGAGGGCAATGAGTGAGACTTTTAACCCCACGGATCCCAACGCCACAAGTACCAAGCCAAGGGACCGTCTTACTGAACCACCGCACACCTGTTCAAACCAACTGAGCTTACCCACCCTGGAGGCCTGCGTTCCTCGAGAAATGAATGCCTCACAGATCGCTTCGTAGGCGAATCGCAACTCGGTGGCCGAGAAGGTGACCCCATCCGCTACGACGTAATCACTCGCAGGCCAGACTTTGTCATCATTTTCAACAGTAGATCGGCGTTCGATAATATCCGATATTTTTGGTTCTTCCAGAAAAAGCACATCGCAAGGGGTCTTTTTTGGGTCTCGATTAAACCGGTATTGGCAATACATCGAGCTCCATATGGGTATGTAGATCCGCCAGAATGGGTTTATCCCGGTGGGGACCCATTCATTCACAAACTCCAACACCGCCTGTAGAGCAGGGTAACCAGATTGATCCACATTATCTAGCACCAGTACCAAATACCGAAGTACGCCTAAGAGCCTGTCTGAGAACTCATGAATGCTGAGCGATTAGGCCAGCCGGCGGAGCATGAGGCGTATCATGGCGACGTAGATGAGCCCAGTGGCGCTGGTCTCGGTCTGCTCGTAATCCCGGGCCAGCCTGCGGTTCTGCA
>CAIVQH010000027.1 GCA_903907995.1 uncultured Verrucomicrobiota bacterium
CCCCGCTACGGTTACCGGCGGATCGCCGCCTTGCTGCGGCAGGAAGGCTGGGCGGTGGGCAAGCGGGCCGTTCAACGGTGGCGACGCCACGAGGGGTTGCGGGTGCCGCCACCGCGCCGCAAGCTGGTGCGGCGAGGCCATGACTTCGCTCTGCCAGATGACCAACGTCCGGGAGATAGATGGGGTGATCGGGATCGTGGCTGTCATCCGCCCCGGCGCAGCCAACGAGAACAAGAAACGCAGCTTCACCCGGCGCTATCAGGGCTTGGAGCCCACCACCTATCCGCACCTGTCATTGGAACCATGCCTGCGGAGCACCTTTGGGCTGGTGGTTTTCGAAGAACACGTCCTGCAAATCTGCGAAGCATTCGCGGGCCTGCCTTCCGGGCGTGCGGACGTTCTCCGCCGGGCATTGAACAAGGGCAAAGGCGACGTGATCCTGGCGATAAAGGAGGAGTTCGCCGCCTGCGCTTCCGAACGGGGCCACGATGCGGCCAAGGTGGCGGAAGTCTGGGAGCTGGTGACGGGGTTCGCCGGATACGCTTTCAACAAGGCCCATTCCACGGCCTACGGGGTGGAAGCCTATTGGGGTGCGTGGATGAAGCGTTACCACCCGGCGGAGTTCCTTGCCGCCGTCCTGACGAACGGCAAGGGCTTCTACGCTCCTTTGGTCTATGTGCTGGAGGCGCATCGGCTGGGCGTGACCTTCCGTCCCCCATCGGTAAACGAGCCTGGACCGGCCTTTATGGTCCACGGCGGGGCCATCCGTGTGCCACTGGTACTGGCCAAGGGATTGACTGAGCGCACGGCAAGGGAACTGATGGCAGAACGAAGCCGCGCACCCTTCACGTCACTGGTGGACGTGTTCCATCGCGTCAGGCCCGCCCAAGAAGAAATGGAGCTGATGATCCGCGCGGGAGCGTTTGACGACTTCGGCCAGACGCGCACGGCGCAGTTCTGGGAGGCGCAATGGTTGCACCAGTCATTTCAAGGCACAGGGGACTGCCGGCAGAGCTGGTTGCTTGCGCCACCGGGAATGGAACGGCTGCCGGAAGTCAGTTTGCGAGAACCGACCCGGTTGGAACGGTTGGCGGCCGAACACGAGCTGTTCGGCTACCCGGTCAGCGGGCATCCCTTGGAGGTTTTTGCCGGGATTGCATGGGACACCTACTGCCCCGTCTCACGGTTGGGGGAACACGTCGGCCAAGAAGTCGTGACCTGCGGCTTGGTGGTCGAGCAACGCACCCACCACCAAGTCACCGGGGAGCCCATGAAGTTCCTCACCCTGGCCGACTGGACGGGCATGGTGGAATCAGAGCTGTTCGCCGCCACCTATCGCAGCCACGGCCTAGCCACGGTGCGCTATCCGGTCTTGGAGGTAACGGCCAAGGTGGAGCCATTCGAGAACGGAAACGGCTTCACGCTCCGGGTGCTCCGTGCCGGGAAGCCGAGAACCACCGGAACGACAGAAGCTGCCCCGAAGTAACCCTGCCTCCTACGGCCTAGGCGGAGACGGCCAACGGGAGGGGAATAACGTCATCGGCCAGCGCCGGGAGGATAGAGAACCAGTCCTTGCCCTGAGCTTCGGTCACAAGGGCTTTGTAGTTCTTGTGAAGCATCGCCGGGGAGTTCCCCGCTTCATTGGCAACGCGGGCAGCATCGCGCGTGACGGCAAGCTGGTAGGAACAGAAGGAGTGCCGTAAACCGTTCTTAACCCAAACGACCCCTTGCTTGGCAGCACTGCGCGCAAAACGGTGATTCATGGCGCGGTCGGTGGGGGCGGGACTCACCTTCCCTTCCTTCCGTACCAAAGGTGCCAGCCACGCGGCGCAGTTGTCCGAAATTGGGACGGTACGCCGGGAAGCGGTCTTGGCTTTGTCCGCGCCGATAATGATGACGCGCTCCGCCAGTTGAACTTCGGACCAATCCAAACGGGCAAGCTCCGCCGTGCGGAGACCGCAGAAGGCACCAATGGCCAGAGCGGCGCGAATGTCGTCGGGGGCGGAGAAGAGCATTTTGCGAAGCTGTTCCGGCGTGAACACGCCGGTTTCCACTGCCTCCATTTTCGGGGATTCGATCTCCGCGATCTCGTCCACCAGTTCACGGGTTACGAACCGCTGCTTCCGGCAGAAGTGGAAAAGGCTCGTGACGATACGCTGGACGTTCCGCCGGGTGCGATTGGTGACAGGAACGCCATCCTCGCGAGCCAAAGTGCGGAGGTAATCCCGCACCATAGGGGCCGACAACGAGGCTATGGGCACTTGGAAGGCATCGGCGAACCGGCCCAGACGGTTCTCTAGGTCGCGCATGTGGGCCACGCTGCAACCCGCTGTGCGCCGGTCGTTTATCATTTCCGCAACGGCTTCGGCCACGGTCTTGCGGGTCATGTTCGCCGGATGGCGCTTGGCGTAGTCAGCCACAGCATCCGCTAGGGAGGCTCCCGGAGGCAGTTTGGTGACAGCGGCAACGTAATCCGCCACGGCATCGCCAAGGGGCAATCCAAGCGGGCGCAGCCGGTCTAGGCATTGGACGTAAACAGCGCGATCGGAGGATGACAGCTTAAGCGCGTCGTGCTCCGCATTGGACATCTTGAGGGCGGCGACCTGGGCTTCCTTTTTGGCTTCCTCAAGGTCCGAGAACTTTTGACGGATACGCTTGGAGCCGAGGTAGTAGCAAAGGGTAAACTGCTCGTAAATTACCCCATCCACCGTCTCAGGGGTAACGTAGATTTTCACTTCTACGCTACCCTCCCGGATGCAGATTGGAGGTTTGCGGGCCTTTCGTGAAGTTCGGGTCAATGTCGCGCTCATGCGGCCATTTGTCTCCAAACTGTCACCAAAAGTCAAGCAAACCTCAAATCACCCACATAAAGTGGTGGAGGCGGCGGGAGTTGAACCCGCGTCCTTGGCTAGCCAACAAGTAACGACTACATGCTTAGCCGGTCAGGATTTTCTACGAGCCAGTAATCGACCGACAGGAAACTGGTCCGCCTAGTCCGCATGAAGTTTCTCGGTCGCCGACGCGCAGTCTCCGCCGTCAACCATGCCTGCTAAAGGCGTTCGTACTCCCGTAGCAGGTGTTCGGGAACGAACGTTGCAGCTAATTAGGCCGCAAGAGCCAACTCTTCGTTAGCAATTACTTTTTTGGTCCGACGATTTACGAGGCCAACGAACCATCCTCGGCATGCCGTCACAGGCGGGTTTTCCAAGTCGAAACCAGTACGCCCCCCCAACGGAACAGAACCAACCTGACACCGATCCGGCGGACGTCAAGGCCGGGCCGGGTCGCGGAAGGTGACCACCAGCTCGTCGGGCTTGGCGTAACCCAGCTCGCGAACCTTGCGTTCGATGTAGCGGGGGTCGCCCTGCAGGGCGCGGTTTTCGCTGTCCAGACGGCGCAGCTCGGCATTCAGCCGGGCGACCTCTTCCTGCCGCAGCTGCAGCTTTTCGCGGAGCATCTGGTTCTGCCGGATCAGCGGCACGTAGTTCAGGCCGATGGCCACCACGACCGCCAGGACGATGAGCACCACAAGGACGCGGTTCAGCCAGTCAAACAGGCCGGGGCGCACTTCGTTGCGGTCGCTATTGCTCATCGGTACAAGCGCTTATAGAGAGTGAGCTTCCGCGCGGGGTCAAACGTCAAGCGCACAAATGTGTCCGGGGTGGACATCGTGTTAAACTCCATGGTCTGGATCGGCTCGAAGCGATGGTAGGGATAGAGCGCCTGATAGCTCACTCGGGTGAAACCGCGGGCCGTCTCCCACTCGGCCACCAGGGTGTTGTCGGACAGGGTTTCCTTTTTGTCCGGCGGGCCGAGTTCCCTCACTGCGTCGTCGTAGGTGTAGCTGCCGATCCGGCTCTTCCAATCGACCTGATGGACGCAGCCGGCCAGCAGCCAGAAGAAGCTCAGGCTCAGGACCGCAAGGCTGGAAAGGCGTCGTTTCATCGAACCGCCCAATCTTTAAACGAAGACGGCCGTTTGTGCAATAAGGGCCGCATCTCGATGAGAAGAGGGATGGAATCTGGAAAGTGGGAAAACACGAAATGAAACCTGTGTTCCGACGCCCGTATGGAGCGCGCCCCACTCTTGGGCAGTTCCTGTTTTCAGGCTTTCCAAATTCATTTCCCCGCTGGTGGTTGCCTAAGGTCGGCAGCCCCTTACCATGATCGCCGATGAGTGACGGCACCTCCCCGGTGCAGGATTGGTTCGGGCGCAAATTTGAGCAGCCCACGCCCGCGCAGGCGGCCGCGTGGCCGCACATCCGCGCCGGGAAAAATGTGCTCATCGTCTCACCCACCGGCACCGGCAAGACCTTCGCCGCCTTTTTCGAGGTGCTGCACCAGCTGGCCCGGGAACAGGCCAACGCCCCCCTGCGCGAAGGCATCCATTGTCTCTACGTCTCCCCGTTGCGGGCGCTCAGCTACGATCTGGAGAAGAACCTGTCCGGTCCGCTGCGCGAAATTTATGGGGAAGCCCCGCCGATCCACGTGGGCCTGCGGTCGGGTGACACGGAGGTGAAGGAGCGCGAAGCCCAGTTCGCCCATCCGCCGCACATCCTGCTGACCACTCCGGAAAGCATCGCGTTGCTGGTGAGCCAGCCCAAATGGCTGCCGCACTTGGCCACCATCCGCTGGGTGATCGTGGATGAGATTCACGCGCTGACCGAAAACAAGCGGGGCGTCCATCTCTCGCTCAGCCTGGAACGGCTGGAGGCCCTGCGGGCCGTGACCGGCGGCACACCGCTTCAGCGCATCGGACTGTCCGCCACCGTCGCGCCGCTCTCGGAGGTTGCCGCCTTTCTCACCGGCACCCACGGACATTGCGAAATTGTGGACGTGATGACCACAAAACGGATCGACCTCCGGCTTTATACTCCGCTGAAGGGCAATCCCTATCCGTTGGCTGGGTTCAGCGGTACGCGCTTGGTCCGCGCGCTGGGAAAGCTCATTCAGAAATTCCGCACGACGCTCGTCTTCACGAACACCCGCAGCGGTGCGGAATCCACCACCTACTGGCTGAAGGAATCGCTGCCCGAACTCGCCGGCCAGATCGAATGCCATCACGCCAGCCTCGACCGCGATCTCCGGCTTGAAGTCGAGGACCGGCTCAAGCGCGGGGAACTGCGTGCCGTCGTCTGTTCCACCTCGTTGGAGATGGGCATCGACATCGGCACCATCGATCTCGTGGTGATGCTCTCGACGCCGAAGGGCGTCAGCAAGGCGCTCCAGCGCACCGGGCGCGCCGGCCACAGCATCCACGAGATCAGCCGGGGCCTGCTGATGGCCACCAACGTCAACGACCTCGTCGAGTGCTGCGCCACGGCCCGGCTGGCACGGCGCGGCCACCTGGATGCGGTCCGCATCCCGCAAGCGCCGCTCGATGTGCTGGCGCAGCATCTGCTGAGCCTGGGCTGCCTGGGCGAGGTTAGTTGCGACGCGGCTTTCGCGCTGGTCCGCCGCGCGTACCCCTACCGCAACCTATCGCGGCAGGACTTTGACGATGTCCTCGACTATCTCGCCGGCGGCGGCAATACACCGAGGTTTTCGGCAAAATCGTGATTGATGCGGCGCGCGGCGTTTACGAGGCGCGGGCCGGAGCGGTGCGCCGCGATTTCTTGCAGAACATCGGCACGATCCTGAATGAGGGCGTCGTCCGTGTCGTGCTGCGCAGCACCCAGCTCGGCACCGTGGAGGAAGGTTTCATCAGTCAGCTTCGTCCCGGCGATGTCTTCATGCTCGCGGGTCGGGCGCTGCGGCTCGAAGGCGTGGGCATGATGGAGGCCCGAGTTGTGCGCGCGGACGGAGCCACCCCGACCGTGCCGCGCTGGGGCGCGAACAAGATGCCGCTCTCGAACCGTGTCGGTCGCGAGATCGTGGCTTTTCGAGGCGAGCTGCTGGCCCGGTTGGAGGCGATGGATTTCAACCAGTCCCCTGCCCTGATTCCTTGGATCGCCGAACGGCTGGAATGCGAGGAGCCCAACGCGGCGATCATCTTCCGCATCCACGCCGCCCAGCATCAGATCAGCGAGATTCCCACCGCCGATTTTCTGCTGGTCGAGGAACTCATCGGCGAGCCCGAGCTGCCCGCCGAGGCGCGGCTAAAACCGCCCAAGGAAAACCGGCTGCGCCGGAACCCGAAGCCGCCACAGGGGGAGCTGCATCTCGCCGGCCTGACGGTCGCTTCCAAGATCGGACCGCCGCCCATCCCACCGGCCCTGGCGAAGCCTCGTTACTATTTCTTCCATTCGCTGATCGGCCGCGCCGCCAATGACGCCCTCGCCCGCGTCGTCGCGCTGCGACTGTCGCGGCTGCGAGGGGGGAACGCCGTGTCCACGCCGGATGACTACGGCTTCGTGCTCACGGTGAGCGAGGAGCAGCGGCTGACCGCAGCCGACTTGCCGATCCTCTTTGCGCCGGAGAATTTTCTCGCGGAGCTGGACGAATCACTCAGCCGCTCCAACCTGTTGAAATACCATTTCCGCAGCGCGGCGCAGACCGGCCTGATGGTCTATCGGAACTACTTCGGCGAGTCGAAATCCGCCCGCAAGCTGCAATGGAGCGCCGAGGTCATTTTCAATGTGCTGGCCCAGTACGAGCCGGACCATGTGCTGCTGCGTGAGGCCCGGCGTGACACGATGCACAGCTTTCTGGACGCGCCGGGAGCCGCCGCCTTTCTTGCCGACCTGCAGTCGCAACGCCGGCCGATCCGACTGCGTCCGGTCACGGATGTGCCCCCGCTTTCGTTTGGCATGTACGCCACCAAGATCAAGGAGGCGCTGCTGGTCGAAGACCCGCGCGAGACCCTGGAACGGCTCTACCATCAGTGGTGGACCCGGTTGGGTGGTGAAGACACAGCGGAAGTTCAGCCCACCAGGCCGGCGGTGACCTGACCGGCAAACTGCTACAGGTGGTTCCGGTATTCGAGCATGTCGCCCTGCTCGTTAAGGATGACGTTACGGACGCCCCACGGCACACACTGGCCCCGGCCTTGCGCCTGCGGATTCACGACTCTCCAAGCCTGAACCCACCACTGGTCCGCGTGGTGTTCCACCACAAAGAGGGTCTTGGACCAGCCGTCGTAACGGTCCACCGCCCGCTGGGCGGACTCGATCATATGCCGTTCCTGTTGGGTACGCACCGCTGGCGGCCAGGCTTCGACCTCTCCGGAGCAGCCGCCCAGAATGGCACACGCCAATAGGGCCGGCAGCGCGCACCGGAGGGAGAGCGAGTTCACCGTGGGTTCATCGGCAACAAACGGGCGGGCTTAAGGGCGCCGGTGAAAGCCGCCCACCGGTCGCGCGGGCTGGTCAATCGGTAGCAAATGCCGCAGGCTGCCCGCCTTGCGCATCGAGCCAGAAATCCTCCTGCCCGGCCATGTCCGCCATCGGCTGACCATCGCCTTTGACGGCACGGCCTACTATGGCTGGCAGCGTCAGCCCAATGACGTGGCCGTGCAGCAGCGCGTCGAGGAGGCCTTGGCGAAGCTTTTTCCCAGCGCGCCCTGCGTGCATAGCTCCAGCCGCACCGACACCGGGGTCCATGCGCTCGGAATGATCGCGCATTTCGATGTGCCGCAGGCCGAGTTCCGCATGAAGCCGGCCAAGCTCATCCTGGCCGCCAACGCGCATCTGCCCGAGGACATCCGGGTGCTCGCGGTCGCGCGGACGCGGCCCGGCTTTCACGCGCGCTTCTCAGCCCGGGGCAAGCAGTACCGCTACCTGATCTGGAACCACAGCGCCCAGAACCCGCTCCTGCGCGCCCAGGCCTGGCACGTGCCGCGTCCGCTGGATCTGAAAGCCATGCGCGCCGCCGCCGCCGTACTGGTGGGACGCCGCGACTTTCTCGCCTTCAGCGCCACGCCGGGTTATGCGCGCCGGCACACCGTGCGCAACGTCACCCGCTGCGAGGTGAAACGCAGCGGTCCGCTCCTCACCGTCGTGATCGAGGCCGACGGATTTCTCTACAAGATGTGCCGGGGCATCGTTGGTACCCTCGTGGAAGTCGGTCTGGGCCGGCTACAGCCGGACGCCCTGGTGCCGATGCTGGCCCGCCGCAACCGCTCCCTCGCCGGCATGACGGCCCCTGCCCACGGATTGGTGCTGTGGAAGGTCTATTACGGGAAGAAGGCCCAGCCGGAACCGGGCCCAACGAATCCGGATGACGCCACCGAGGTCGAGTAGGCCGGCGCTTGCCACACCTTCCTGCCAAACGCACTTTTTGCCCGATGCACGTCGTCCTCGTGGAACCGGAGATCGCGCCCAACACCGGGAACATCGCCCGCCTGTGCGCCGCGACCCGCACGACCCTCCATCTGATCGAGCCGCTTGGCTTCGAGCTAAATGACCGGCAGCTCAAACGCGCCGGCATGGACTACTGGAAGCACGTCACCTGGCACATCTGGCCCAATTGGGCCGCCTTTCGCGCCGCCCAGCCGGCGGAAGCACGGTTCTGGTTCATCGAATCGGACGGGCCCCGGACGTATATCGACCCCGGATACGAGCTGAACGATTACCTCGTGTTTGGCCGGGAAAGCGCCGGCCTGCCGCCCGCCTTGCTCGAAGCCCAGCGCGATCAATGGTTGCGCATCCCGATGCTGAACGGGGATGCCCGCTCGTTGAACCTCTCCAACTGCGTCGCCATCACGCTGTTCGAGGCCTTACGGCAGACCGGTTTTGCAGTCGCCCCGAAGGCATGATATCCCCGCGCCTGACCTGGCTGTAACTGACCGGGCCGTGCGCGGTCTTTGCCAGCGAAACAACCTCCGTTATCCGTTGCCCATGATCTTCCGCCTATCCCCACCAGCCCTGTCCCTGCTCGCCCTGAGCCTCCCTCTGTTCACCCAACCCCTGCCCGCCGCCGACTGGCCGCATTGGCTCGGGCCGGATGGCTATAATCTCGCCCCGGCAGACCAGGCCTTTGACGCGGACCTGAGCAAATGGAAAGTCACCTGGAAGGCCAGCGTCGGGCATGGCTACTCGTCGGTCATCGTGGCCAACGGACGGGCCTACACCCTCGGCCACGATGGGCAGACACAGGAAACGATCTATTGCTTCGACGCCGCCACCGGCGAGACCAAGTGGAAGTACAGCTATGAGGCGCAACTGATGCCCATGATGCACCCCGGCGGTCCCAACGCGTCGCCCACGGTCATCGGCAACCGCCTGCTCACGCTCAGCAAGGACGGCCAGGTGTACTGCCTCGCGGCGGATACGGGGGCCAAGCTCTGGCAGGCCAGCCTGCCGGAGGCCGCCGGTTTGAAACTGCCCCGATGGGGCTTCGCCAGCTCCCCCGTCGTGGACGGCAACCAGGTCATCTTCAGCGCCGGCAAGGTCGCCACGTTTGACCTTGAATCGGGCAAGCTGCTTTGGATTTCCAAGAACGCCTATGACGCCGGCTATACCACCGCCGTGGCGTTCACGGCAGACCGCAAAAAGCTGATTGCCGCCATGGATGGCAAGGGCATTTCCATCCTCTCGGCCAAGGATGGCGAGGAAATCACCCGGCATCCCTACAAGGCGATGTTCGACGTGACCGGCAGCACGCCCTACGCGCTGGCCGACGGCAGGCGGCTGTTCATCTCCGGCAACTCGGGCTCGGAACTGCTCGCCTTTGACGGCCAGAAACTCACCTCGCTGTGGTCCAGCACCCAGCTGAAAAACGCCCTGAACAACAGCGTGCTCGTGGACCGTGTGCTGTTCGGCGTGGATGGCGCCCAGCAGCAGCCGAGCAGCCGCTTCGTCTCGCTCAATTTGGAGGACGGCAAGGTGAACTGGGCCAAGGACGGATTTGGCTATGGCACCGTCATCGGCGTGGGCGGCACGTTGGTGGCGCTGACCGAGGGTGGCGAACTGGTCGCACTGAAAGCCGCCGCGGATGGCTACACCGAACTGGGCCGCCAGCAGGTGCTCTCCAAGACCTGCTGGACCCCGCCCGCCTACGCGGGCCACCGCATCTACGTGCGCAATGACCGGGGCGACGTCGTCTGCCTGGGGGCCGGCTGAGCCGCTCCTAAAAGCTTCTCAAAGCCGCAGGCGCCGATGCTCTCGCGAGTGATTGGCTGCCAGACGACCCGGAGTTGTTTTCCGGACATACCTCAGCGCAAGCCTGATCCGAGGCTTGCGCTGAAGGTTTCCGTCACGGAGGGATGCGCGGGCGCTCAGTCGTACTCCGGAAGCTCCGGCTGTGGCTTGCCGTTTTTCTGCGCCTTCTTTTCCTTCTCCTCGGCCTTCCTGGCCTTCTCCGCCTTGTCTTTCAGGATCTTGTCCGCCCGGACGCGGCTTTGGACATCGTCGTCACGGAAGGTCTCTTCCAACTGCATCATGTCGCCGGAATCGCGGCGCTGCTTGTCGGTCTCCTTCCTGACATCCCGCGGGTTGGTCAAAATGGTCGGATGAATCAGCACCATCAGCTCGCTCTTTGACTTGCTGTTGCTGTGGCTCTTGAAGAGGTAGCCGAGCAGCGGAATGTCCTTCAGCAGCGGCACACCCGAATTGCCTTTTTGCGAGGTGTTATTGATGTAGCCGCCCAGCAACACCGTATCACCGCTGTTGACGGAAACTTGGGAATCCGTGGAACGGCGTGAAGTCTGGGGTGGAACGCTGCCGGTGGGATCGATGGTGCCGTCAATGTCCTCGATCTCCTGGTTTACCTGCATCACGACGAGGCCGTCCGGAGTGATGTAGGGCTCGACGGAGAGCGTGACACCCACCTGCAACTGGCTGTACGTCGAACTCGTGCCGGTCCCGTAGCTGTATTCGCCCTGTTTGAACGGCACCGACTTGCCGACGAAGAAATTGGCCGGGACGGCATGCGAGGTGATGATGCGCGGGCGCTGGATGACATCGATCCGGCTGTCGGAAGCGGTGGCCTCGACCGTGGCCTGCCAGTCCTTGCCCAGGTTGGCAAAGTAGGCGAAACCGCTCGTGGTCGGGAACGCGGTCGCCGCATTGGTCAGGAAGCCCAGACCGCCCAGCGGGTTGGCAGGGGACGGATTGTTCACCACCCCGCCCCCGCTGTAGGCGCCATTGCCGGTGTAGTTCTGGCCATGCTGGCCGTAGTGCACCCCGACTCCCCATTGGTCGTCGAGCGTCACCGACATGATGATGCCCTCGATCATCACCTGCGGCAGCAGCGTATCCACCTTCTCCAGCACGCGCTTGATGGTCGCCATATCCTTCTTGCTGGCATAGACAATCAGGGAGTTGCCCCGGACATCCGGCGTGATCTGGGCATCCGTCACCAGCGGTTCAATCTGGGCGCCACCCTTCCCGGAACTGTTGTAGCGACCCTGGAAACTCCCGGTGCCACCCGTACGGGCCGCGCCCGTAGCGGTGGATGCTCCCGGCGAGATGACACTCGTGCCCGCGGCCTGCGGGGTGAATTCACCGGCGGAATAGGTCCCATAGCCACCGACCCGTGATCCGCCAATGCCCGAACCATAGCTGCTGCCATAGCCACCGCTGCTGCCGTAACCTCCAATGCCGCCGGTGCTGCCATAGCCACCGATGCCGCCGGTACCCCCACGAAGCCCGCCGGCACCCCGGCTGCGACCGGTCAGGCCGCCGCCGCCCGGAATTCCGCCCACCCCGCCGCCGCCGCCGATCACGCTGCTCATGGTGGCATAAATGTCCTCCACCCGGCCGTACTTGATGGGAATGACTTCCAGGGTGAACTCCGTGTCCACCTCGACATCGATCTTCTCCAGCAGTTCCAGCATGCGCTTCACGTTGATCGCATAGTCACGGATAATGATCGTCTTGGTGCTGGCCAGGCCGACAATCCCGTTCTGGTTCTTGGCGAACTGCCGGATGGTCTCCACCGCCTCCTCCACGGCCACGTGCTTGACCTGCACGATATGGGTCACGAACTGGCTGGCCTCGGCGTAATTGACGCCGTTGGTCTCCTTGCTGAAACCGGTGCCCTCCTGCATCACCTGCGCGGTGGGCACGGCCAGCACGGCCTTCTCGCTCGTGGGCACCATCGTCACGCCGTTCAGCACGAGAATGGTGTCGTACATCTGCATCCGCTCCTCGTGCGTCAGCGGGGTCATCGCCTTGAAGTCAATCTGCGCCTGGAGCGGGAGGTTCTGGGCGCGCAGGATGGAGCGCTTGGATTCCACCGCGTAGATATCAAGAAACTGGCCCAGCGGCATCTGCTTGATGTCGATGATTTCCGTCGGGTCTTCCGTCGCGCTCTTGATGTCGGCGGGATTGGTGGCCCCGGGGTCGGCCGCCGCCGGCAGTGCTGCCGCCGCCGGATTGGGGTTTCCCCGGGCCGAATTGGCCGCCGCATTCCCGGGATTGGGCCGCGGCAGATTCGGAAAGGCCGGTGCCCCGTTGGTGGCCGCCGCCCGGCGCGGGAAAGACCCCGGTAAGGCCGGCAGCCGGTTGGGAAGCGGGTTGGTCGTCACTTTGCCCGGGGCCGGTGGCGTCACCTCCTGCGGCTTGGCGGGTACGGCGGCAGCGGGCTGATTGGGATCGGGGTCCGCCGGATTCGACGGCGCATCGTCGGACTTCGTGGCGGGCAGCGGCTCCTTGGGCAAGGTCGGCGAGGGCTGCTGGGCGAGCAGCGGGACGGCACCGAACCAGGCGGCGACCAGAAGTTGGAGAAGCTTTTTCACGGGAAATTACTTTTTGACGGGCTTGTTGGTGCCGAGCACCGGCGGCGGCCCCTTGGGTTTAACCACGGAGGCGGTGGAAGGTTTCGAGGGCGGGGCCACAGCCTTCATCTTTTTCTGGAAGCTGGCCACCAGCGTGAGCGTCGTCTGCAGCTTGGTCTGCGAGCCGTCCAGCCGCAGGCGGCTGATGTCGCGGACCCGGATCATGGAGTCCCCCGTTCCCAGCTCCTGGAGAAAACTCACGAGATCACCCTCGCTCGCGATGAGTTCGACCGACCTCGCCACCTCGTTGAAGAAGAGGTTGGTCGCCCCGGGGTTGCCCACCGGCACGTTCCGGATGACGGTGACATTATGGGTTGCCGCCTGGGTGAAGATCGTGGACGTCACACGGTTGTCCTGGTCTTCCTCCAGCACCTCGCCCGCGCCAGATTTCTCCAGATCCTTCAGCTGACGCTCGTAAAGCGCCTTTTTGTTGATCTCGCCCAGATAGACCGTCTTGCGGGATTCCACCTTGGCCATGTCGGCATTGAGCTTCGACCACTCGCTGAAGTAGGGCCAGATGAGCCAGTAGTTGAGCACGAGCGCGACGATCACGATGCCGCCCAGCACCAGGCGCCGTTCCTGGGGCTGCAGGTTGAGGCGGTTGAGCCAGTCGTTCATGGCGCGTTCCCCTCCGTGCGTTTGAGATCGGCCTTGAAGCTCCACCGGCTGATTGCCGCTCCCGGTTGCGCGGTAACGGTGGCCGCGCCCACTTTCGCGAACAGGGGCTGTCCGTTCACCTCGACCTTTTTCAGGTCGGAATCGTATTTCGTCACGTCGCCCGTGCTTTCATTGGCCACGGTGCCGGTCAGCTCCAGGGTCCGCCCCCGTACGAAGTCGAGCTGGGAGAGGGTGAGTGTCTCGGGCAGATTTTCGACTGCCGCCCGCCAGGAATCGAGCGCGGCGAAGCGCAGCCCCACCCGGTCTTGTAGCACCGCCACCTGCGCCTTGAGCTGGAGCGCATTCGTATAGCTCTGAGCCATTGCGTTGGCCTCATCGCGCCGGTTGTCGAAGCGGTACTCCTGGACCTTCAGCGTGATCATGTAGAAGAACACGAACATCAGGTAGGCCACGCCCACCGTGCCGAGCCCCTTCATCCAGAGCCCATCCACGAACTGGTCGCGCCGGCGTTTGGCCAGGTCGGGCGGAACGAGCGAGGTGACCGCCAGCGGGAGGTGATGCAGCGCCCCCAGCTCGGCCAGCTCCGGCAACGGACGCCGCGGCTCCGTGAGCACCGGCCGGCCCGACCATTCGCGCAAGGGCGCTTCCAGTTCGGCCGCCGCTTCCGGCTGGGCCAGGAGATGGATTTCCGGCAGCGCCTTCAGCCAGCCCGCAAGCTCCCCGGCCCAGGCGTTTTGCGTGAGGAGTTCAATGAGCTGCGCGGCACCCGGTTCACCGGTGGTCAGGCGCAGCAGCCCGACCTCCTGCCAGACCCCGTTCAAGAACCAGCCCACCAGGACGTTTTGGCCCGTGGTGCTGGCCTCCACCAGCACCCAAAGGCCGTCCCCTGCCGGCCGGAGCGTGCGCAGTTCGCGCACCAGCGGCACTTCGAGCTGGTCGGCCACATAGCCCCCCTGCTCCAGCTGTCCCAGATACTCCTCGACGGCGGTGCGCGAGGCGATGATCACCAGCGCCGTCTGCTGCATCCCGTCGGCGTGCGGGATGGCCTCGACGGTCCACACCACCTGCGCGGGCGGCAGCGGGGAGAGCTTTTCCAGCTGGAACTCCACCATGCCCGGCAGCTCGGCGGGGTTCGCCGCCGGCAATTGCACCGCCCGGATGAACACATGCTCCGATGGCAGCCAGGCCAGGTTGAGCTTCGGCTGCACCAGATGCCGCCAGTCGCGGGCAACCGCCGGCTTGGGCAGGGATTTCCCCGCTTCCAGCACCAGATCGCCGGCCGGCGTGACCTTGTCCTTGCCGACCGTGAACTGCCACAGACGGCGCCCTTCGGGAGTGACCGCGAGGACGTTGCAACCCTGGTAACGGGGGGCTTTGGCGCTCATTTCCCTTCGCCCTTCTCCTCGACGAGGCTGCGGATGTGCTCCTCACTCTGGGTCACGCGCAGCACCTCTTCCAGGGTGGTGACCCCGCCGCGCACCTTGCGCCAACCGTCCTCGCGCAGGGTCCGCATGCCCTGCTGGCGCGCGGCCATGGCGATGGTGGAGGCGGCGGCGCGGTTCATCACGAGCGGACGGATGGCGTCGTTCACCATCAGCAGCTCGTGGATGCCCGTCCGGCCCTGATAGCCGAGCTGGCGGCATTCCTCGCAGCCCAGCCCCTTGAGGAAGGTCGTCGAGGCGATCTCATGCTCCGGGAAACCGCATTTGATCAGGTAATCGCGATCCACTTTCTGCGGCACCTTGCAATGCGGACAGATGGTGCGCACGAGACGTTGGGCCATGACCGCCTCCAACGACGAGGCCACCAGGAACGGCTCGATTTTCATGTCGATGAGACGGGTGAAGGCGCTCGGGGCGTCGTTCGTGTGCAGCGTGCTGAACACCAGGTGACCGGTGAGCGAGGCGCGGATCGCGATCTCCGCCGTCTCCTGGTCGCGGATTTCGCCGACCATGATCACGTTCGGATCCTGGCGGAGGATGTGCCGCAGCCCCATCGCGAAGGTGAGCCCGATCTCGCCCTTCACGGGAATCTGGTTGATGCCCTTCAGCTCGTACTCGACGGGTTCCTCGATCGTGATGATGCGCTTCGTGACCGAGTTGATGGTCGATAGAAACGCGTAGAGCGTCGTGGACTTGCCGGAGCCGGTCGGGCCGGTGACCAGGAAGATGCCGTGCGGCTTCACGATGACGTCGCGGATCGCCGCGTCCTCGTCCGGCGCGAAGCCGAGCTTGTCCAGGCCGAAGAAGATCTTGCCGCGGGTCAGCAGACGCAACGAGACGGACTCGCCCCAAACGGTTGGCACCGTCGAGACGCGGATGTCGATTTCCTCGCCCTTGATGCGGACGTTGATGCGGCCGTCCTGCGGCAGGCGCTTCTCGGCGATGTTCATGCCGCTCATCACCTTGATGCGCGAGATCAGGGCGGCCTGGTAGCGCTTGATCTGCGGCGGCAGCGGCGTCTGGTGCAGAATGCCGTCAATGCGGTAGCGGATGCGCAGCTCATCCTCGCTCGGCTCGAAATGGATGTCCGTCGCGCGGTCCTTGAAGGCCTCCCAGATGACCTGGTTGACGAACTTGATGACGCTGGCGTCCTGGTCGTCACCGGTGATCTCGCGGTCGCTGGAGAGTTCGAGTTCGAGCGGCTCGTCCTCGCCCATCTCGTCGAGCGTCTCCGCGCCGACGCCGTAATACTTCTTCAGGGCCTTCTCGATCTCCGCCTTGGTCGCCAGGGCGAACTGCACCGGGCCGCGCGCATCGAACTGCACCGCCGCCTGCATCGCCGGATCGAAGGGGTTGTGCGTGGCCACATTCAGCAGGCCGTTCTCGAACTGCGTCGGAATGACCGAGAACTGAAAGGCAGTCTTGGTGGAGATCTTTTTCCGCACTTCCGGCTCGATGGTGAGCTTGGGCAGCTCGACAAACGGCCAGTTCAGCGTTACGGCGAGCTTCTGGAGGAACTGCTCGTCGGTCTGGCCGCTCTCGCGGGCAAAGAAAGCCAGTTGGGATTCGGTGGCCCCGGCCCCCGCCGATTCGGCGAGCTTGTGCCGCGCCACGCTCCAGTCACGGTACTGCGCCGCCGTGGCGAGTCCGGCGCGTTCGAGGATGGATTGGAGCGGCAAATAGGCCATGCAAGTCTGACTACGAGCGGTTTAACGCTTCCCGTCGGTAAAAGTTGCGCGGGAGTTAAGGGGTTGGCACTCACCGGAGCAACCACCAAGGGAGGCAGGGCTGGCAGAATGTGGGGAGGAGCGATCGCAAACTGTCTGGGCCTTTTCTTTGACCAAGGCTTTCACCCACATTGGCTTACTCTGGCGAAGTCACGTCCCCTCGGTCATGTCCCGCGCATAACTCCGGATACATCGATGCTGCTCCGGGCTGAGGCGAATAGCCGGACGCGCTGCCGAAAGCATCTGCAAACCCTCCTCAACGGTAAGGGCTGTCCCGGAACTGAGCAGGACCGCCAAGGCAAAAAGCCCCGTCCTGCCATGTCCCTGTGCGCAATGGACGAAAGTCCGGCCAGGCCGGAGACTGGAGACTGCGGAGCGCAACGATTCTGGCGTCGGGGCACCCCCATCAAGAATCGGGAAGCTGAGGTAAGCTTGAGAAGTGCGGATTGCAGCCGGCTCAGAAAACTCGGCCGTGAGATCAACGAAGTTGTCGAATTTTTCCCGGCACTCGGAGGGTAACAACCGCCTGCCGACAACAAGCTGCCCGGTCACAACATTGCACGCGGGCTCACGGCTAAGCAGGCGAATCAGGTGCCACACAACCAGCGTGCTGGTAAGCAATGGCAGGAATAAAACCCAGGACCATGGTGACAATGTGCCATCCACGCGCTTGCCAAGGAGACCATGCCCCCCGAGAAAATGGGCGAAGCCGAGAGCCAGAAAGCTGAAGCCGAACCAACTCCCGAGGAGCCACCAACGTCGTTCGATCAAGCCGAACACCACCAGAATGCTGCCTAGCATTGTCAACTTATGCCGGCCAGTCATGGAATGACTTGAAAATTGGCTCCAGAGGTAGGACTCGAACCTACAACCCCACGGTTAACAGCCGCGTGCTCTACCATTGAGCTACTCTGGAACTCGGTAGCGGGCGCGGAACGTAGCGGCGCGTTTTCCGGCCCGTCAAAGGGTTTTTTGTTTTTCCGTCCCCTCGGAGCACGTCCTAAATCTCACGCCACCGCTGGGCGATGGGGATCCGGCGGCCCACGCCGAAGGCTTTGGTGGTGATCTTGAGGCCCGGGGCGGCCTGCCGGCGCTTGTACTCCGCGCCGTCGATCAGCCGCACCACGCGCCGCACGTCGGCTTCGGCAAAGCCCGAGGCGATGATCGCTTCCGCCGGGCGGCTTTGCACCACGTAGGCCTCCAGGATGGCATCCAGCACCTCGTAGGGCGGCAGGCTGTCCTGATCGGTCTGGTTGGGGCGCAGCTCCGCGCTGGGCGGCTTGGTGATGCTGGCCTGGGGGATGATCTCCCGGTCGCGGTTGATCCAGCGGGCCAGGCGGTAAACCATGGTCTTGGGCACGTCGCTGATGACGGCCAGGCCGCCGCACATGTCGCCGTAAAGGGTGCAGTAGCCGACCGCCAGCTCGCTCTTGTTGCCGGTGGTGAGCAGCAGCGAGCCGAACTTGTTCGACATGGCCATCAATGTCACACCGCGCAGGCGCGCCTGCAGGTTTTCCTCGGTGGTGTCCTCCGCGCGCCCGGCAAACAGGGGGCGCAACTGTTCCTTGAGGGCCGCAAAGGGCGGCTGGATGCCCACCACGTCGTATTGGATGCCCAGATTGGTCGCCAAGGCCCGCGCGTCATCCAGGCTGCCCTGGGAGCTGAACTCGGAAGGCAGGGCCAGCCCGCGCACGTTCTCCGGTCCCAAGGCGGCGGCGGCGAGGCAGGCGACAACCGCCGAGTCGATGCCTCCGCTCAGCCCCAGCACGACCGACTTGAAGCCGCATTTGTGCAGGTAATCACGTGTGCCCAGCACCAGCGCCTGATAGGCCAGCTCTTCCTCGGCATAAAACCTGGGGGTGGCACCACCTGGCACATTGGTCTCGATTACCCGGAAATCCTCGGCAAAGGCTTCCGCCTGGGCCACCAGACCGCCCTCGGCGTTGAAGACCAGGCTTTGACCATCGAAGATCAGCTCGTCATTGCCGCCCACGAGGTTGCAATAGACCACCGCCCGCCCGGTTTTGAGGGCAAGGCTGCGCAGCATGTCGTGGCGCGTGCGCTCCTTGCCGAGGTGCCAGGGCGACGCTGAAAGGTTCAGGATGACGTCGGCTCCGGCCTTGACGAGGTCCACGGCGGGATTGGGGCGGTAACGCCGCTCCGGCCAGAAATCCTCGTCGTTCCAGACGTCCTCGCAGATGGTCACGCCCAGCTTGTGGCCGCGAAATTCGATGGGCGTGTTCCCGCTTGCCGGCTGGAACCAGCGGTCCTCGTCAAAGACGTCGTAGGTGGGCAGCAGCGTCTTGTCCCGGGTGGCCACGATCTGGCCGCCGGCCAGCAGCGCTGCCGAGTTGGTCAGCTCCCTGCCAGGACGCTGCCGGGTTTCCCCGACGAACCCCACCAGCAGCCCCACCTCACCCGTCTGGGCCGCCAGCCGATGGAGGGCCGCCAATCCGGCGCGCACGAACGAGGGTTTCAGCAGCAGGTCGCGCGGCGGATAGCCGACGATGGCCAGTTCGGGCACGATGACCAGGTCGGCACCGGCTTCGACACCGCGCCGGTAGGCCGCCAGGATCTTGGCCTCATTGCCGGCCAGGTCCCCGACCGTGGTGTTGAGCTGAGCAAGCGCGATGCGCATGGCGGGAGCTTACCGCAGAACCGCCTGCCGCGCGAAAACCTCCCGCAACGAGCCCCGTTCGGCCCGGATCAGCGTGCCAGGGCCGACCCCGTTGCGCGTGAACCAGTCCGGTGCGGTCTCCAGCACAAATTGGATCGCGTTGGACTGCGAAGGCACGGGCGTCTCCTCCTGCTTTTTGAGCTGCACGATCTCCTGCACGACGCCTTCCGAGTCAATGTAGGCGGCCGCGATGTCGAAAGGCACATTCCTCATGTAAAAGCTGCGCCGGTCCGTGCCGCCGAACACAAACAGCATCGCCTCATTCGGGCCGATGCCCTCGCGATACATCAGGCCGGTCGCCACCTGTTGGAGGGTGGTACACACCTCCGACTGCACTTCGGTAGCCCCGATCCACAGCTTGGTCGTGGCCCCCTTGGGCTGGGCATGGTCGAGATAGTAATGAGGCTCGTTCGCGACGGACTTCGCCGCCAGAGGTGCCGCCGTGGTGACCTTGGTGGCGACCGTGTTAGTGGGACCGTTGGCCGAAGGCGAATCCCCGCAACCGGCGAGCAATCCCGCCATCCCCATCACCAAAATCCAAAGCAAGCGCATGGCGGCAGCGTGCGGGCGGGAAGCGCTCATTTCAATCCTGCTTGATGCGCCTCCCAGGTGAGGCGTAAGCCTTCCAGCGTGAGGCCGGGGCAGACTTCGGTGATCTCAGCCACGCCGCGGGCCATAAGCTTGGCATACCCACCCGTAGCGGCAACGGGCAGCCGTCGTGTGCCCAGTTCGGATCTGATTTCCCGGATGAGCTGCCGCACCAGCCCGCGATAGCCGTGGACCGCGCCCACGAGCATCGCGTGCTCGGTATCCTTGCCAATGGCGGAACGCGGTTCACGGATGCGGATACGGGGCAGCAGCGCCGTCTTTTCGTGCAGGTAATCCGTCATGGCCGCCAGACCGGGCGCAATGACACCGCCGATGTAGTTTCCCCCACGGTCCACGACGTCGAAGGTCACTGCGGTGCCGAAATCCACCACCAAGACCGGTGCACCGAAGCGGTGCTGTGCTGCCACGGCATTAGCCAGCCGGTCTTGCCCGATGGAGGCCGGCTTTGGATAATCGATGCCCACGCCCCGGATCGTTTCCGGCCCGAGCTGAAGCGCAGAAAAGCCGGCCAGTTTCTGCAAGGCGTCCTGAATCGGCTGCGTTGCCTTCGGAACGACGGAACAAAGGCACGCCCCTTGCAGACGACGCTGCCCCACCAGGGATTCCAGCAGTTCCAACGCCCGACCGCCCCGGACGTCTTCGGTCTTCCAATTTTGCCCGCGCGAAATTCGTCGTCCTGAAGCCAGCGCGACATGCGTGTGGGTGTTGCCAATGTCGAGCAGCAGGATCATGGGTGCGTCCTCATTTCTCCAACGTCACGTCGCCACCGACCACGCGTTCCAACCGGCCATGTTCGGTGCGCACGAGCAGCGCCCCTTCCTCATCGAGCGCCTCCGCCAACCCGGTGACCGGCCGGTCCCCGATCAGGATGCGCACGCGCCGTCCCAGCGTGATGCAGCGACGCATCCATTCGTCGCCAATCTCGTGGAAATCACCGGCCCGCAGCCGCGCGTAGGCGGCGTCCAGTTCGCGGATGACTGCCGCCGCCAGTTCAGGCCGGTCGATCGGATGCCCGGCCTCCATCCGCAACGAGGTGGCGATGGCCCGCAGGTCTGGAGGCATTTCCTCGGCACTCAGGTTCACATCGATGCCGATGCCCAGCACGACATGGCGGATGTGGTCCAGTTCCGCGCTCAGCTCCAACAGGATGCCGGCGCACTTGCGCCCCGCAAAAACAATGTCATTGGGCCATTTGATTCCCGGTTTGAGCCCGGTCTGCTTCTCAATGGCGCGGGCCACTGCCACGGCCGAGATGACCGTGAGCTGCGTGGCCGACTGCGGCCGCAGGTCGGGACGCAGCAGCACGGAAAACCACAGGCCTTTCCCCGGCGGGGAAATCCATTTGCGACCCAGCCGTCCCCTGCCCTTCGTCTGCGTCTCCGCAAAGACCGTGATGCCTTCGCTGGCACCATCCCGGGCAAGCTTCTCCACCACATCGTTGGTGGAACTGGTTTCGCCAAACACCCGCACGTCGCGACCGATCACCTTGGTGCGACCCAGCCGCGACAGCAGGTCATCCGCGTGCAGCAGATCCGGGGTCGCGCGCAGCACGTAGCCGTGGTGCGGGCTGGCGGCGATGTCGTAGCCGACCTTGCGCAGCTCCTCGATCCGCGCCCACACCGCCGCGCGGCTGACGCCGAGCTGGCGGGCCAGCTCCGCCCCGGAAACCCCGGACGTACCGGAAGCGCGCATGGCGGTGAGTATGATCGTGTCAGAACTCATGAAGGGGATGAACAACAAAGACGCGAAGGCGCAAAGAAGACAGGATGGAATCAGCAAGAGGTCGGAGGCTGATGGCGGAACCTGATGGGAAACGCTCCACCAATTCACAGTCTCCGCTTCGCGTCTTCGTGTCTTGGTTGTTCATAAAAAATCCAGCCCCAGATCAACGGCCCGGGCCGAGTGCGTCAGGGCCCCGACGGAAACGAAATCTACTCCTGTCTCGGCGATTGCCCGCACGGTATCCAGCCGCACGCCCCCGCTGGCCTCCGTCTGGGTCCGCCCGGCCACCAGCGCCACGGCCTGGCGCAACTGGTCCGGCGTCATGTTATCGAGCAGGATGATGTCCGCCCCCGCTTCGGCCGCCTGTGCCACCTGTTCCAAGGTGTCGGCTTCGACCTCGACCTTCAGTTTCGGGTAAAGCCGGCGGGAACGGGTCACCGCCGCCGCGATGGCATTAGGCTTCTCCGCCGCCAAGGCCGCCAGATGGTTGTCCTTGATGAGGATCATGTCGTATAGGCCGACGCGGTGGTTCATCCCCCCACCGCAGGTCACGGCGTACTTTTCAAACCGTCGCCAGCCCGGCGTCGTCTTACGGATGTCCAACACTCGCGTCTTGGTACCACGGAGCAGCCCGACAAACTGCGCCGTCAGCGTAGCCACCCCGGAGAGCCGCTGGACAAAGTTCAGCGCCACCCGCTCCGCCGTGAGCAGTGTCCGCGTCTGCCCTGAAATGCGGAGGACCGGCGACTTCGCTGGGAGTTTCGCGCCATCTTCGGCCAGACGCTCCAGCTTCACGTTGGGCGACAGCTCCCGAAAGGCGGCCTCAGCAAATGCCAGCCCGGCCAAGACGAGCGGTTCGCGCGCGTTCATCAGCGCAACCGAGCTCTCCTCCGGCGGAATGCACGCCAGCGTGGTCACGTCGCCCGAACCGACATCCTCGGCCAGGGCGGCGCGCACGGCGGTGCGAATTTCGTTCTCAGTCAAAGCGATCATGGGCACAGGCTGGCGAAAAGGTCGGGAAGGGAGAACCGGAAATTTGTCGGTAAGCCGAGGGGTGGACTGGCTGAGAAAAGCCGGCAGAGAATCAGTGTTCAGGGAAACAGTTTTCAGTAACTGATGACGGCACCTGGACGCATCCTCCCGGTAACGCAATCGTTCATGCCCCATCTCCCGTCTCCTGACTACCGTCTCCTGTCTCCTCCCCTCGCTCATCCCAGCACTTCCAGCACCCGATGCAGCTCAGCGTCGGTGTTGTAGTATTGTGGGCTCAGGCGGATCCACTGGCGCCCGTCGCGGGTGGTCCGCAGCGAGGTGATAATGTTGGCGGCCATCAGCCGCTGGTGCAACGCGGCCATGTCGGCACCAGGCATGCCGAAGGTGATGATGCCGCTGACGTTTTCCGGGGGCATCTGCGGAAGTATCACCTCGCAGCCCTTTTCCTGAAGCGCCGGAACCATCCACGCCCGCTTCCGGGTGAGCTCGGCGGCGATGTTGGCCACGCCGATCTCATCAAGCAGCGCCACGGCGGCGCGCAAGCCGGCCAGTCCTACCAAATTGTGGGTCCCGACCTCGTATTTGCGGGCGTCGGTGCGGAAGGCAATTTCCGATGCCGCCAGGAAGTTCGACGAACGCACGTTGTGCCAGCCGTGGACAATGGGTTGCAGGCGGGCCTGCACCTCCTTGCGCACATAGAGAATGCCGGCAGCGCAGGGGCCGAGCAGCCATTTGTGGGAGTCGGCGGCCAGAAAATCCACATGCTCCACCGTCGTTGGAAAGGCCCCCAAAGTCTGGATGGCGTCGAGGCACAGGAGGATGCCGCGGGAGTGCAGCCACTTGCCCAGCGCCTCGACATTTAAGCGCCAGCCGGTGACAAAGTGACAGCTCGCAAGTGCGACCAGTTTGGTATTTTCATCCACCTGCCCCTGCACGTCGATGGAGCGGACTTTGCCGAACTCGCGGATGTTCATCAGCCGCACTTCGACGCCCCGGTCGGCCAGGGCCATCCACGGATAGACGTTGGAAGGGTAATCGTCGTGATAGATCAGGACGTTGTGACCTTTCTTCCATGGCATGCCGGCCGCAATGTAGCTGAGCGCCAGCGAAGTCGGCCCGACGAAGGCGATCTCATCCGACTGGGCGTGAAGCATTTCCGCCACCTGTCGGCGGGTGTCGGCGATGTAGTTCGGCGGGAGCGAGGTCTCCTGATCCTGAAATACGGCCGCCTCGGTCCGGGCTTTCATCGCCTCGGCCACCCGGCGCGGCAGCGGGCAGACCCAGGCATGGGCCAGGAAGGTCTTTTCGGCCACTGCGGGGAACTCATGGCGACGGAGTTCCTCGTTGGCGTGCAGTTCGGCAATCGTCATCGGTGGCAATGGTATCGGAACGCGGGTCCCGGTACGAACGAACTTCTCGCGGAGGGTCGGAAACCTGACCGGGCGCGCAAGTGAGGGCGACGTTGGCGGATTTGCCAGCGAGAAACCGGCAGTACGTTGTCGTGAACGCGGCGCCGGGGTGCACGGCGCGAAAACTCATTCTACTTCAGCTGCGCCGCGATTTCCTCGCCCAGCTTCTCCGCCTCGCGCACCGGCCGCCTGCCCTCGGCGGATTTGCCCGCGCCATCCCGAAAGCTGACTGCCCGCAGGTACAGCTGGTGCCCCAGCACCCGGGCATAGCCGGCCACCGGACTCTGGCAGCCGCCGCCCATCGCGCGCAAAAAGGCACGTTCGGCAGTGACCGCCTGGAACGTGTTGGTGTGATTCAGCACCGCGCAGAGCCGTGCGATGTCCGGATCATCGGCCCGGGTTTCCAATGCCACGGCCCCCTGCCCCACCGCCGGCAGCATCTCTTCGGGCTCCAGAATCGTCGCCAGCAAGCCCGCCGGCGGTGCGGCGATCGCCGCGCGCTCGGCCGCAGGCAGGCGCGGATCAACGCGGAGTTCACCCCTCGGCCCGAGCTCAAAGCTGAGCCGGGACAATCCGGCCGCCGCGAGGATCGTCGCGTCGAGGTCGAGCTGGTCCATGACCTTCTGGAGACGCGTGCCCACATTGCCCCGGATCGGCACCACCGTGAGATCCGGCCGCAGGGCCAGCACCTGCGCCGCACGACGCGTGCTGCTGGTGGCCACGACCGCCCCGGCGGGCAGCTTTGCCAGCGACGCCCGGGGCTTGCCAAAATAAGGATCGCGCCCGCCCGGCGACCACTCCCGGGGGGCGTTCAACCGCTCCTGGTTCAGCGGATGCGCGGCATCGCGAAACACCAGCACATCCCGCACATCGGCGCGGGGACCGACCGCACTGAGCTTCAGTCCCTCGGGGAGCTCGGTCGGCAAATCTTTGAGGCTGTGAACGGCGATGTCCGCCTCCTTCTCAATCAGCGCGACTTCCAGCTCCTTCGTGAAGAGCCCTTTGGGCAGTGACTCGTTGGGGTTCGCCAGCGACGCGGTCTGCAATTTGTCCCCGGTGGTCCGGATGATCTTCAGCTCGAAGCGGCGGTCTGGAAAGAGCGCTTCGCAGTCAGCCAGCACACGGCGTGACTGGGCAAGGGCCAGCGCGGAGCCGCGCGTGCAGATGATGATCGGTTTGTCGGAACTCACGGTGGTAAAATTCTAGCGGCGGCAACGGACGCGTTGCACGCAAAGGATGCGGCACCGGCGGGCGAAACCTGTCACTCGCAAAACGGGAAAGACTGGGTGGGGCGAGCGTCCCCGCGAGCCCGGCGGCCTTAGACCTGGGCTGCGACGGCTCGCGGGGAC
>CAIVQH010000028.1 GCA_903907995.1 uncultured Verrucomicrobiota bacterium
CCGGCTCGCTCCGCTCGCCTCCGCTTCAGCGCGCCGCCCCACGGCGTCCAAGTGTCACCCATGCGGTGAGCACAAAGTGTTACCCATGCGGTGATCGAGCGCCGGACGCTCGCCCCACCGGGGTTTCTTTCGACCGCCAGCGCCAGCTCTCGCCGGGCCCTAACAGGTTTGCTGGAAGAGCTAACCACGGTGAAAAGATGCGCCCCGGACTGAGCCGGTCCGGTAGCCACTCGCACTATCCGCGTAACCTTCATGCCTCCCGGCAGTCTCTAGCGTTGACCTCATGAAAGGCTGCCTTGTCCCTAAGGGACCATCGCCCTTGCCCGACCTGACCCAACACGGGTCACGGGACCACATTCCTTTGGATTAGGATCCGTGCCCTTCCATGAGCCCGATTGGTTGGCAATACACACCTCCCTCGTCTCACTCAAAACATCGTAACATCATGAAGCTAAGCATTATCAGTCCCAGTTGTGGCGCCATCGTCGCCCTGCTCTTCGCCGCCTCCCTGGCCCACGCCGCCGACGCCAACGGCAAATGGAGCTGGACCTCCCCCGGCCGCAACGGCGGCCCCGACCGTACCAACACACTGACCCTCAAGGTCGAAGGCACCAAACTGACCGGCAACGTGGCGGCGCCCGGACGCGATGGAAAAGTCAACGAAACCGCGATTTCCGACGGCAAGCTCGACGGCGACACCGTGGCGTTCTCGGTGACCCGCGAATTCAACGGCAACTCCTTCACCGCCAAATACAACGGCAAGGTTGCTGCCGACGAGATCACCGGCAAGATCGAGACCACCCGCAATGGCGAGGCCCAGTCCCGCGACTGGAAAGCCAAGCGGGTCACCGACGCTAAGTAAGCAAACCAGTAAGCGGACCACGGTCCCCGACGGGCGCATCCGGCCACTGATGCGCCCTTGTTTTGACCGCACGGGAGTTGCGGCGATTTCAGCGAGGTGGCTCCGTCCCGGGACAGTTAGGAAAGTCACCGGCGCCTTGGAAGCTTCGGGACCTCTGCCGCCGTCAAAGCCGGTGAAGGTGCCGATCCTCGACCTGAACAGGTGAACAGGCAAAAGAGAGTCCTGGTTCAGCTTTGGCATCCGACACGGGACCCGATCCGTCTGCTTTTCCCGGGGAGGACAGCGCACGAACCTTGACGGTGAAGTGAAAGCAGGTGCCGGAACCGGGCTGGCCGGTGAAGCCCATGCTGCCACCCATGAGCACGGTGAGCCGTGAGGCAATGGCCAGCCCGAGACCAATTCCATAGTATTTTCGGGTGGTGGAACTGTCGCGCATGGTGAAGGGCGCAAACAGCTTGTCGGCCAGCTCAGGGGCGATGCCCATCCCGGAGTCCTCCACCTCAAACCGCAGAGTGACGTCTCCGTCCCCCGTGGATTCGGCCGCGAGCCGGATATGGACACTCCCGGAAGGGGAGAATTTGACGGCATTGGACACAAGTTTGTCGAGGACCTGGCCCAATCGGTGCGGGTCGGCCAAGACTCTCTCTGGAACTTGCGCTTCGACCTGGGCGAGGAGGGAGACCCGCTTCTTTCTGGCTTCGGCTGCGACGGCCGCCATGGCTTTCTCGATCAGATCGGCCGGGCTCAGCTCGGTGCAACGCAGTTCCAGCTTGCCGTTCTCGAGCCGGGTGAAATCAAGGATTTCGGTCAGCACGGTCAGGAGGGAGGAGCCGCTCCTCCGGATGGTTTGCGCAAAATCGCGCTGTTCCTCATCCAGGGAGGTGTCAAGCAGGAGGTCGGTCATGCCCAGAACCCCATTCAGCGGCGTGCGCAGCTCATGGGTCATCACCGACAGGAACTCGCTCTTGGCGCGATGCCCCGCCTCGGCGGCCTTCTGGGCTTCCACCAGTGTCCGGTTCTTCAGCTCGAGCTCCTCGGTGCGATCCCGGACCATGCCCTCCAGGGTCGCGGTCTTCGCCCGGGCCTGCAGGATGAGGGCCCATTTTTTGGTCATGGCATGGGCCAGCTGGATCACCTCCACCGCATCGAAGGGCTTCTTCAGGATCACCAGGCTGTCGCTGTGGCCGACGCATTGGATGATCTGCTCCCAGGAGTAGTCCGAGTAGGCGGTGCAGATGACGACCTGCAGGTCGGGATAGGCCTTCCAAAGGTGCCCGATGGTCTCCACCCCATCCCAACCCGGAGGCATGCGGCCATCGACAAAGGCCATGGCGTAGGGGCGGTTTTCGGCGAGGGCCCTCTGCACCTTGGCGAGGGCCTCCTGCCCCTGAAAGGCGGAGTCAATCTCGAAGTCATTGCCGAACGCGGGCGCCGCCAACTCTTCAAAGACGGAAGCCTCCAGCGAATCGACCTGGGAGGAGGAATAGTCCGGGCACAGGATTTTTTTGAAGTCCTCGTGAATGGCGACGTTGTCGTCCACGATGAGAATGCGGATTTTTGGCGATTTCATAATATTTGGACCTTTAGGCGGCGACGAGTTCCGGAGCGGGCATTCGTTCCGTCATTTGAGGGGGTGAAAAGGAGTTCTCAGGAGCGGCGGGCAGCTCGAGCACGAAGATTGCCCCGGTTCCCAGGCCGTCGCTGCAAGCCTGCAGCGAACCACCCATTTCCTTGGCGGCATTCGCCGCGCTGTGGAGGGCAAAGCCATGCCCATTTTTCTTGGTGGTGAAGCCGTGATTGAAGATGCGCAGCAGGTTCTCCCGGGGGATTCCGATGCCATTATCAATCACCTCCAGGCGGACCAGGCCGGGCGCGCCGCGGGTGATGCCCAGGACCAGTTCCCGGCCGGCCTCCCTTGTTTCCAGGGCGTGGCAGGCATTCCGGATGAGATTGATCAGGATTTGCAGGACCTTGTGGCGGTCCACCAGCACATGGCCGACCGCTTCAAACCGGCGGACAATTTGGATTTCATGACGCAGCACTCCGCCCAGGGCCATTCGCAGGGCGTCCTCGGCCAGCTCGGCGGGCGAAATGTTCTCGGAGCATCCGGAGACTTTGGCGAACGACTGCTGCGTCGCCACGATCTCCTTGATGTGATCAATGTTCTGCTGGAGCCCGCCCACCTCCCGCACCAGGTGCGTCTGCTCGACGGCGAGATTTTCCGCGACGGCCTGCAAGAGGTCGGGCAGCAGCCTTCCCCGCGGATCCTGGCCCAGGTATTCTGCCAGATCGCCCCGGTGTTCGCGGAGCAGGCCCACGGCCCGGGTGAGGGTCTGAGTTTTCGAACGGCGCAGCCGCTCCACAACCACGGCCGTCGCGGTATTGGCGCTGTTCAGCACATTGCCGACATTGTGGAGGACGGCGGTGGCCACCTCCGCCATGCCCGCCTGCCGGGAGGATTCCACCAGCTTGCGCTGCATGGCTGAGATCTGGTCGGCCGCCACCTTCTGCGCCGTGATGTCCAGCGACACTCCCCGCACCCGGGCAGGCCGGAGCCCGTCCTTGTAGAATGAGACGCTGTCGCGCATCCAGACCGTGCGGCCATCCGCCGCCAGCACCCGATACTCCAGCTGGAAGGGTTCGCCGGCGCGGACCCCGCAACGGAACGCCTCCAGGACGCCCGCGCGGTCATCCGGGTGCAAATATTGCTCGCGAAAATCGGGGCTCTCCATCCAGAGGAGGGAAGCATGCCCGAGCAGGGATTCCACCTGCCGGCTGACAAAGGTCAGCCGCAGCGTCTCCGGATCCGCCTCCCACACAATTCCATTGAGGGAATTGACCAGCGATTCGAATTTCTCCCGCGCCCGTCGCACCTCGTCCTCGGCGTGTCGCCGGTCCGTGATGTCCGAATGGGAGCCCGCGAACCGGACCGCGCGGCCCTGCGCGTCCCGGAGCGCCACTCCCCGCGAGAGAATCCAACGCGCCTGGCCGTTCTTGTGAATCGCCCTGAATTCCAGCTGGAAGGTGGTTTCGCTCCCGCCCAGATACTCCTCAATCCGCTGGAGCACCGCCTCCCCTTCGCCCGGATGGAGCAGCATCCGGAAGCTGTCGGGATGGTTCGGGATCTCCGCATCGGTGTAGCCCAGCATCTCCTTCCACCGGGGGGAGAAATAGACGGTGCCGGCGACCAGATCCATGTCCCAGATGCCGTCGCTGGAGCCCTGCACAGCCACCTCGAAACGTTGCTGGCTCTCCCGCAACTGGTGATCGCGCCGCTGGATCTGATCCAGCATCTGATTGAAGGCGCGCGTCAGGAGGCCGAGCTCGTCGGCTCCGAATTCGGGAGCCCGGTTCGTGGTGGCCCCCTTTTCGCTGACGTCGTGCGCGACCTCCGCGAGGGCCGCGACCGGCCGGGTGATGTAGCCATGCAGGGCCGAGGAAAAGGGGACGATGATCAGCAAGGAGACGGCGAGCACGGCGGCCACCACCAGGGCATCCAGCCGGAACAGCTCCCGGCGGCGATCGCCGAAATTGGCCTGCAGAAAAAGCCGGCCGGCCGGACTTTCGCGGGCCAGGACCGGCAGGCCCAGATTGGCGAGGCCATTCGTGAAAACCACCTCCCCGGCGGGACCGGTTTTTCCTGCCGCCGACCCTCCCTCCACGACCCCGAACTGGGCGAACACCGCACCGGCCGGGTCGAAGACGACGGCGGCGGTGATGCTGGGGTTGGCCTTGAGGGTGGACAGCACCTCCGCCGCCGATTGGCGGTCGTCAAACGCCAGCGGGGCCGCACAATTCCGGGCGACCACCGCACCCAGGGACCGGAGCGACGCGACAAATGCCTGGCGAAAGTTGACCGATTGAAACCAGAAGAGTCCCGCACACGCGACCGTGAGCGCGATGCCGCAGGTGCTCAGGGTGATCCAGAGCAGCTTGCGGCGGATGGGAAGGTCTTTGATGATTTTCATGGGCAAAGCCGCTCAAAGTTCCCGGGTGCGGACGAGCCGGCCCACGCTGGCCAGCTTGGAACTGACCTTGAGTCCGGCGGCGGCGGCGCGCTCAAGATTCAGGCAGACCCGGATGCGGTCTTCCTCGCGGGTAAAACCCACCATCCCGCCATCCTCGGCGAAGTGGTCCGTCTCACCGACGACGAGGGTGCCGGTGGGGCCGGCGAGCGCCTGCGCCTGCTTCGGACTGCTGCCCGCGGCCCGGGTGACGAAGAGAATTTGCAGCCCCTTCTCGGCCCGGGCCGGCATCACCGGTCTCACCTGGACCGGATGGCCCTCCACCTGTTTGCCTTCCAACAGGGCCTTCAGAATGGGGAGAGCCTCACCCCCATCCAGGACTCCAATGACGAAAGGGCTGTCGGGCAGCGGAAGTGAACCGGCTGGCCATTCGACAAACTTGGCGAAATTGTAAAGGTACCCACCCTTGACCCGGTATTCCAGGGTGAGCGGCGATTCGGATTCTCCGACCGCGCGCAAAAATGCAAGGAGGCAGGCCCACGCCGTCAGGCGTAGCCAGGCGCGACCGGTGAAGCCCACCCTGGCGATTCCTGGTTTATGACCCGATATGGCACGGTTTATCATGCGCTCCGGGGTCAGAATCGGTAGCCCAGTTTCACCCGGAAAGTGCGGCCGTCCTGCGGGATGGAATCCTGGGTGAAATCGGGCGAGACCGGGTCGCTGTAATGGCGGTCGAGGAGGTTGTAAACGCTGACGGAAATCTCCAGGCCCTTCGCCAGTTCCCGGGAGAACAGGGTCGCGTTGGCCAGCCAGTACGCGCCAACCCTGGCGCCGCTGGCCGTCTGACGGTCGCTCATGGCCTGGAGGTCGAAACTGGCAAAAACCTGGTCGCGCCATACCGGCACGGAAAGCGCCAGCTTGGCCAGGTGTTCCGGAGAGTTGCTCAGGCTGGCCCCCGTCAGGGCGTCGCGGGTATCCGTGAAGGTATAGCTCAGCCGTGCCCGCAGACCGCTGGCCCACTGCCCCTCCAGCTCACCCTCCACACCCTTGGAAGTGACGTTGGAGAGGTTGTCGAAGAAGGACAGCCCGTCGGTGGGGTCCTTGCGATATCCGATCAATCCCCTGGCATCGGTGTAGAAGAGCGAACCTTCCAGGCGCCAGCGCTGGCCCAGCTTCTGTTCGTAAACGAGTTCGTAAGAACGGACCTTTTCCGGACCGAGGGCCGGATTGGACTTGTTTCCGAAAGCGATATAGTCCGACTCGTAAACATTTGGCTCACGAAAAGCCTGGCCATAAATCAGTTTGAGGGTGGTGAATTTCGTGGGCTCATAGATCAGGGCGGCCCTCGGATTCAGGGAGTCCCCATAGGCGCTGAAATGATCGTATCGCCCACCCACATTCAGAATCAGCTGTCGCCCCAGCCGGTATTCATCCTGGAGGAAGGCGCTGTAGATGGTGGCCGTATCACGTGAATCCAGATACGTCACCGCTGGGAAAACGTCATAATTCTTCTGATCCAGCCGGAACTCGTAACGCATCTCCAACCCGGCGGTGAGCAGGTGTTTCTCAAAAAAGCTCCGGCTGACCTGAAATTCAGCCCCCACCGTCTCGGCCTGGGCCAGGTCCCGGTTCAGATAGACGGGTTGCAGCGGATCAAAATAGTCCACCGGATATTGGGCATCGAAACGGTAGTGATCGTAATAGCTGCGCGCGGCGATCTCCCAATCATTCTCCAGGGTGGCCTGCAATTTGAGCGAGGCAAAGGCACGCTCATCGATGGTGAAAAAGCGGGGATCGTTGAAGATCACCGTCTGGGCGTCGGTCGAATAGGGGGCGGTCGGCCAGGTCTTGCGCCGGTCAACAAAGCCCCCTTCAAACGAAATTGCCTTCCAGGAGATGCTGGCGAAGGCGCTCCGCGCCCAGCCACCATCCATGTTCTCGGCGACCCCCTCATGAATGGCGGAGAATTCGGGGTAGCTCAGCCGGGAATTGCCGGCACTGTCGTATAGGGAGCCGGAGAGCAGCATCTCCACCCCATTCTTGAACCGGTTCCCATAGGTGACCCTTCCCGTGCGGGTGTCCAGACTGCCCCCGGAGGCCGAGAGCTCCCCGCCGCCCACATCGGCCCCCTTGCGGGTGACGACATTGATGACTCCGAAGAAGGCGTTGTTGCCGTACAGTGAGGAGCCCGCTCCGCGGATCACCTCGACCTGCTCGATGAGATCGACATCGAGTACAAAATCAATTCCGCCGGCATTTTGACCGAAGATGGGATCGTTGATCCGCTGGCCATCCACCGTGATCAGCAGTCGTCCACCGAAGTCTCCCGGACGGTTTACCCCCCGCAACCCGATGAACGTGTAGCCGCGGTCGTAGGTGGTATAGATTCCCCGGACTCCGCCCAGGATTTCGGCGAGCGTGCGGTAGCCGAACTTCTGAATTTCATCCCGCGTGACAATGCTCACCGAGGCCGGAGCCTCCGTGAGGCTCTGGTCGTGTTTGGAAGCCCCGTAAACCGTGGGCACCTTGATGGAACCGAGTTCCTCCAGGCTGAGGCTGGCGTAATCCCGCCCGATGTCGGGGCTGGGACCGGTCACGGGGTCATCCGCGTTCACCCACACCCCCGACGAAAGCCAGATCAGCCCCGTCAACGCAGCAGGGCGGAAAAGGCCGACTGAGAATGGCTCAAGGGTTCGCATCACGATGGTTCACCAGCCGCTCGCCCGCGCACCGGGTCCGGCTTCAACCAGAGTCATCGGCTGCGTACTGGCGAACCTGACCATAGGAATGCCCTTGCCGGGTGGGCGGGAAAACCCTCGCCCGGACTGGTAATGCATCCAGGAAGCCTGGCGTTTCCTCTGCCCCTGCAGGTTGGCACCGGAAACGGCGGGAAAGCCGATGGTTGCCTGGCAACGGGTGCCAAGCGTGCCACTCGCCATCGATCCGTTGGCGGGACTCCCCGGCGGTCGGTCCTCGGGATCAGCGGGCGGGAACAGCTGCGGACTTGGTCTGGTACACGGTGGCCTTGCCCAGCATTGAGGGGCTCCATTCCGGGTCCAGATTGATCGTGGTCTCGGCCGTACCCAGGAACAGGTAGCCCTGCGGCTGGAGGCATTGCCGGATGCGCTTCAGGATGCCCCGTTTCGATTCCACATCGAAATAGATCATCACATTCCGGATGAAGACCACGTCAAACACGGGCATGATCGGCCACGGCTTCACCAGGTTCATCTGGCGGTATTCCACCATTTTTTTGACGTCGTCCTTGATGGTCCACTTCGTGTCGTTTTTGGTGAAGTGCTTCAGCAAAAAGGCCGCCGGAAGACCGCGATTGACCTCGATCTGGGAATACGTGCCCTCCCTGGCCTGATCGAGCACGGTGGTGGAAAGGTCGGTGCCCAAGATGGTGATGTTCCAATCCCGGAGCTGCGGGAAGTACTCCCGGATCAGCATGGCAATCGTGTAGAGTTCCTGGCCCGTGGAGCTGGCGGCCGACCAGATCGAGAGGCGTTTGACGCCCGCCCGCTGTTCGATCAGGCGGGGCAGGACATGGTGCCGGAGGGCCTCAAACGGATGGAAGTCGCGGAAAAAGGAGGTCTCATTGGTGGTGAGCGCATCCATCACCTGCTCGTGAAACAGCACCGCCTTGCGATCGGTCCGCAGCTGGTCCACGAACTCATCCAGCGTGCCGAATCCCGACTGCCGCGCGATGGGTGTCAGGCGGGACTCGACCAGGTATTCCTTGCCCGGATCCAGGACGATGGCCGCCGTATCCCGGGCGAAGTCCTGGATGAATTTGAAATTGTGACTCGAAATGGCCATTTAGTTCCTCGCCAGTGGGTTGACTTTGGCCGGTGCCGCAGCCCGGACTTGCCGGATGATTTCGCCGCGAACCTGGTCCAGCGGGAGGATCTTGGAAGCCAGGTTGGCCTGAGCCACCGCTCCCGGCATGCCCCAGACCACGCTGCTTTCGGCATCCTGGGCCAGCACGCAGCCGCGCTGCTCCCGGATCAAATCACAGCCCCGCAGGCCATCGTGGCCCATGCCGGTCAGGATGACCCCCAGCGTGGCGGCACCGTACAGGGCGACCACACTCCGAAAGAGGACGTCCACGGCCGGCCGGCAGGAATTTTCGGGCGGCCCCTCATGAATATGAATGCGGGTGATCAGCCCGACCCGGCGCAGCTCCATATGTTTTCCACCGGGGGCGATGTAGGCATGGCCGGCCTGCAGGATGTCCCCTTCGGCGCCTTCCTTGAACTTGATCGCGGAATTGGCGCTCAGCCGCTCCGCGAGAAACGCGGTGAATAGCGGGGGCATGTGCTGCACGATGACAATCGGCAGCGGGAAATCCCCGGGGAACAGCTTGAACACCTCGGACAGGGCATTGGGCCCGCCGGTGGAGGTGCCGATGCAAAGGATGCCGAAAGGAACCGGTGTCGCCGGTGCTGCTGACGTCCGGCCGGTGCCCAGGCTGACGGCCGTATCGGAAGCACGCCGCAGGGCAACTGGCGCGGGTGCCCGGCACAGGGCCTTGATCTTGGGGATCAGCTCCTGTTCGAGCTTCAGGAGGCCTTCGTTGATAGCGCCCAGGTTGGCGGGTTTCGCCACGTAGTCGCTGGCGCCTGCGTCGAGCGCCTCCAGCGTGGTCACGGCCCCTTTCGCCGTGAGCGTGCTGAACATGATGACGGGCAGCTTGGGGTAGATTTTCCGGATCTCCCGCAACGTGGTGATGCCATCCATTTCCGGCATTTCCACGTCGAGGGTGATCACGTCGGGATTGACCTGGGGGATTTTCTGCAGGGCCAGTCCCCCATGGGCGGCGGCCCCGACGACTTCCAGCTCCACATCCCGCTCCAGGATGCTGCCGATCATCCTCCGCATGACCACGGAGTCGTCCACGATCAGCACGCGAATTTTAGGCATAACAGGCTTCAGTCAACGAGGCCGAGGATCTGGAGCTTCTCCCGCAATGAATCCAGGGTCACTGGCTTCATGAGGAAGTCGTCGGCTCCCGATTCCAGGGCGAGGGTGATCTTCTCCACGGTGTTGTTGGTCGTGACCATCATGAGTTTGACCGCGTCAAAATCCCGGTTGCGCCGGACAAACTGGACCAGCTCGATCCCGGTCATCCGGGGCATGTCCCAATCCACCAGGGCGACGTCGAACGGCTGGCTCGGGTCGTTCTTGATGAGGGTGTCCAGACCGTGGCGGCCGTCCTCGGCCTCCACGGTCGTGAAGCTCAGCTCCGTGGCCAGGTTTGTCAGGAATCCGCGCATGGCCTTGGAGTCGTCGATGATGAGCATTCGCATACTTTAACGGGCATTCACGCGGTTGCGGCTACGGTGTTCACGGTTTCCTGACGGGCGGGGAGCGTCACAATGTTTCAGAGCCGGGCGCGATCCACGACAGCCTTCAGGTCGGCGGCGAGGCGGGCGAGTTCCGTGGCCGCATTGAGCGTGTTGTTGGCGCCCTCGGTGGTGTTCTTGGCGGCGAGCGACACGTTGGCGATGTTCTTCGAGATCTCCGTGCTGCCCTTGGCGGCCTCGCCGGCGTTGCGGGCGATCTCGTTGGTGGTGGCCGACTGCTCCTCCACCGCGCTGGCGATGGTGTTGGCGAAGTCGTTGATCTGGCTGATGACCGAGCCGATCTGGGCGATGGCGGTGACCGCACCCTTGGTGTCGGTCTGGATCGCCTCGATCTTCGCGCTGATGTCCTCGGTGGCGGCCGCCGTCTGCTTGGCCAGTTCCTTGACCTCGTTGGCAACGACCGCGAAGCCCTTGCCGGCTTCGCCGGCCCGCGCGGCCTCGATGGTGGCATTCAGGGCGAGCAGGTTGGTCTGCTGGGCGATGGAGGTGATCACCTTGATGACCTTGCCGATCTCGATGGAGCTTTCGCCCAGCTTGGCGACCGTCTTGTTGGTGTCCTCGGCCACCTTGACGGCGGCGGTGGCGACCTTGGCGGCGTCGTTGGCGTTCTTGGCGATCTCCTTGACGCTCGCGCTCATCTCCTCGGCGCTCGTGGCGACCGTGGCGACGTTGCGGCTGACCTGCTCGGAGGCGCTGGCCACCACGTTGGACTGCGCGGAAGTCTCCTCGGAGTTCGAGCTCATCTGCTGGCTGGTGGCCGTGAGCTCCTCAGCGGCCGAGGCGATCGCCTGGGAATTCTGGTTCACCGCCGTGATCGTGGTCCGGAGATTTTCCTCGGCCACCTTCCGCGCCGTGATGTCCGTGGCAAATTTCACCACGCGGTCCACTCGCCCGTTGACATCCACCATCGGATTGTAGGTGGCCTGTATCCAGACCTCCTTGCCGCCCTTGCCGACGCGCTTGAACTCGGCGGTCTGGAACTTGCCGTCGTTCAGGTCGCGCCAGAACTGCCGGTAGTCGGCGCTCTCGCGGAAGGCGGGCTCCACAAACAGGCTGTGGTGCTTGCCCTTGATCTCGTCCAGGCGGTAGCCCAGCGCGTTGCAGAAATTGTCGTTGGCCGTCAGGCAGATCCCCTCGTTGGTAAACTCAATCACCCCCTGGGTACGGTTGATTTCCCCGATCTGACGCTGGGTATTCTGGGCGGCCACGGTGGTCGCGGTGACGTCCGTGGCGATCTTGACCACTTTCCAGACGCGTCCCATCTCGTCTTTCACCGGCGCATACACGGCCTGGATCCAGACTTCGCGGCCCTCCTTGGTGATGCGCTTGAACACCTCGCTGGCGCTCTTGCCGGCAGCCAGGTCATTCCAGAACTGGGTGTACGCCGGCGAATTCGCAAAGGCCGGATCGACAAAGATGCGATGATGCCTGCCCACGACCTCGTCCGATTTGTAACCCATCAGGTGCAGGAAATTGCCATTGGCCGAAAGCACGGTTCCCCGAACGTCGAACTCGATGTAGGCGTACGTGGTGTCGATGGCCCCGAGCACGCCCCGCATGTTCTGGCGTTCCGTCTCCATCTGCGTGATGTCGTAGCGGACCCCGATGTACTTGCTGGGCTTCCCGTTCTCGCCCAGCACGGGCGCGATGACGGCGTCCACGTAATAAGGTGAGCCGTCCTTCGCGCGGTTCTTGATGATGCCGCGGAAGGTCTTGCCCCGGCCGATCGTGCTCCAGAGCTCCTTGAACGTCTCCTTCGCCATGTCGGGATGGCGGGTGGTGTTATGGGGCCGGCCAATGAGTTCCTCGCGGCTGTACTTGGAAACCTCGATGAACTTCTCGTTGATGCTGACGATGTCGCCCTTGAGATCCGACTCCGAGACGATGCTGGTCAGGTTCGTGATCTCGGCGCGCACCCGCAGCTCCGCGACTTCCTGCGCCAGCTTGTGCTGGGCCGTGCAATCCACGGCCAGCTGCACGACGGACACCGGCCTGCCGTGGGCATCCAGCACGGGCGTGAAGCTCGCCTGGAGCCAGACCTCGGTGCCGGCTTTCGCCAGGCACTTGTATTTGCATTCCTGCGACCGACCGGCGGCCAGTTCCTGCCAGAGGCGGCGATACTCGGCGCCATCCCGGAAGGCGGGCTCGACCAGGGTGGACAGGGAACGCCCGGTCAGCTCCTCGAGATCGTAACCCAGCAGCGCGAGGAAGCGGGCGCTGGCGTTCTGGATGATGCCGGCGAGATCGCACTCGACCACCGCCTGCGATTGGCGCATTGCGGAAAGCTGGGCGCGGAGGTCAGCCAGCTCCCGCTTGCCGGGGGCGGGGGGCGCAATCTTCGTGCTCTTGCCGTTGAGGGCGTGGGAACCGTTGGCGCGGGCGCGGGTGGAGGGGAGTTTGGGGGCTTTCAGTTTCATAGGTTGCGGAGCTGTTGGAGACGCGTGGCGCGAAAGGACGCGCCTTCAGTTTTTGATTTGAGTTGAGACGTATCAGGAGACGTTTTACTGGGCGTGGCTGCCCGGGGACGTGACGTTGATCGTTCTTTCGGTGTCGAGGACGAGGAGCAGCCGGTCCCGCAGCTTATAGACCCCCTGCACCAGCTCCCGGGCGACGCCCGTGAGCGTTTCCGGTTTGCGTTCGAAGGCCTCATCGTCGATCTCGACGACATCGCCGATCTCGTCCACCAGCAGGCTGACGGCGCCGTCGTCACTGCGGACGACCACGTTCAACGGCAGGCTGTCGCCGGTGCGCGGCGGCAGTTCGAGCCGCCGGCGCAGGTCGATCGCCGTCACGATCTGCCCGCGGAGATTGATCAGGCCCTCGACCATCGCCGGCGCGAGGGGCACGGCGGTCATTTCCTGGTAGCGGATGACTTCCTGGACCCGGAGAACCTCGACTCCGAAGAAGAGGCCGTTTAGCGAGAAGGTGCAGAACTGTTTGCGGGTGCTCATGGGTCAGGCGGCCAAAGTGGCGGGGTGGTCCAAATAAAAGGCGGGATCGGCGGCGCGGATAATGGCGGAGACGTCCAGCAGATCCGTGACCTTCTCCTTGATCACGACCGACCCCAGCGTGCCGCGGCCGGAGGATTCGCGTTTCACGGTGATGACTTCCTCGACGATGTCGTCGATGCGGCCGACCACCAGGCCGACGCTGCGGCCGTTCTCCGCATAGATGACCACCTGCATCGGGTCCGAGAGATCTTCCGGGAGGATTCCGACGCGGGCGATGTGGTCGGCCACGCGGATGAGCGGAATGATCTGGCCGCGATACTGGATCACCTCCTGCTCGCCGGAGCGCTCGAGGGACTTGCGGGGGAATTCCTCCAGGCGCGCCACCATCGAGAGCGGGATGGCCATCCGGGTGCTCGCGCCGGCATCGAAGAGGAGCAGGGTCTGGCGGTCGCCCACCGTCTGGTCGGTCCGGGCCTTGTCGGGCTGGGCGCGGTCGCGGACCTCGCTCACGATGTTGGCATGCTGGGCCAGCCCCAGCACATCGAGGATCAGCGCCACGCGGCCGTCACCCATGATGGTGGCGCCCGCGAAACAGGCGATCCCCTTGAGCTGCTTGCCGAGGGGCTTCACGACGATTTCTTCGGTGTCGTTGATCTGGTCCACGACGAGGCCGAACTGCCGGCCATCGGCCTGCAACACCACCATGTTCACCGCGTCGGCCTGGGCCAGATCCGCCGCCAGCTGGCCGGCCGTCGCCGGCACCAGCTTGAGCTGCTGGTTGAGGTAGCAGAGCGGCAGCAGCCGCCCCCGCAGCCGGTAAACGGGCGTGCCGCAAAGCAGCTCGATCCCCTTGCGCTTCTGGTCGTCCTCGAGCCGCACCAGTTCCAGCAGGCTGACCTGCGGAATCGCGAAGCGTTCCCCGCCGCTCGTGACGATGAGCGCGGGAATGATCGCCAGGGTCAGGGGAATCTTGATTTTGACCGTGCTCCCGCGGCCGCTGTCGCTCACGACATCCACCGCGCCGCCGATCTTCTCGATGTTGGTCTTCACCACATCCATCCCGACCCCGCGGCCGGACACGTTGGTGACCTTCTCGGCAGTGCTGAAGCCCGGCAGGAAAATGAGGTTGAGCGCCTCGCGGTCGCTCAGGCGGCCGGCCTGTTCGACGCTCACGAGCCCGCGTTCGATCGCCTTCTGCTTCACCCGGACGATGTTGACGCCCCGGCCATCGTCCATGATCTCGATGTTCACCTGGCCGCCCTCATGGAAGGCCCGCAGGATGAGCATGCCCGTGTCCGGCTTGCCCGCCGCACGCCGCTCGGCCGGTCCCTCAATGCCGTGGTCGATGGCATTGCGGACGATGTGCGTCAGGGGATCCTTGATGGCCTCGATGATGGTGCGGTCCAGCTCGGTCTGGTTGCCCTCCATGACCAGCTGCACTTCCTTGCCCAGCTCGCCGGCGACGTCACGGACGACACGGGGGAACTTGGCCCAGATGTTGCCGATGGGCTGCATCCGCGTCTTCATCACGCCTTCCTGCAACTCCGTCGTGATCAGGTTGAGCCGCTGCGAGGCGGCCAGCAGGCCGTGGTCCTGGGCCGGTCCGCAGTGCTGGACGATCTGGTTGCGCGCGAGAACCAGCTCGCCGACCAGGTTCATCAGCTTGTCGAGCTGGTCCACGTTCACGCGGATGGCGCTGTCGGCCGCCGACGGCGCGTTGGCCGGAGTGCCACCGGAGCCAGGGCGGGCGGCCGGCTCAATCTCGGGCATGATGGGCGGCGCCTTCGCCACCGTCGCCGGGGGAGGGGTGACGGGACTCTCCGCCGACGGCTCCTCCTCGAACAGGCCCCAACCGGCCGGAGCCGCCGGTGCTGCCGGCGGCACGGGCGCCGCAGTCTCGCAGTTCAAGTCCTGCAAACGCCGCAACAGCTCGGAATAATCGGCCTCACCCTCGTGCCGCTCGGTTTCCAGCGAACGCAGCATCTCGCGCAGGGCATCCGCATACGCCAGCAGGGCGTTGATCAGGGGGGGCGTCACCGAGACCTTTCCCTCGCGCAGGGCGCTGAGCAGGTTTTCGCCCACATGCGCCACCGACTCGATCTTGGACAGGCCGAGGCAGCCGGCGGTGCCCTTGATCGTGTGGATGACGCGGAAAATGATGTTGGGCGTGTCGGAAGTGCCGGCGCCCTTTTCCAGGGCCAGCATTTCCCGGTCAAAGCGGTCCAGACCCTCGAAGCTTTCGATGAGCAGGTCCTTGATCAGTTGCTGTTGGAGCTCGTCGTTGGTGGTCATGTCAGGGAAAGGAAAGGGGGAATCAGACCGGCAGGACTTTGGCGACGACGGCGAGGAGCTGTTCCTGCTGGAACGGCTTGATGATCCAGCCAGTGGCGCCATTGGCGCGCCCTTCGGCCTTCTTTTCGGGGGCTGATTCCGTCGTCAGCAGGATGATGGGGATGCGCCGGAACTGTTGCAGCGCCCGCAGTTCCCGGGTCAGGGTCAGCCCATCCATGCGGGGCATGTTCACATCGGTGATCACCATGTCCACGGTGCGGTTCCGGAGAAGCTCCAGGGCCTCCGCCCCGTCGCCGGCCTCCAGCACCTCGTGACCCGCCCCCTTGAGGGTGAAGGAAATCATCCTCCGCATGGTAGCGGCGTCGTCCACCGTCATTATCGTCTTGCGCATAAGTGATTTCCGATTGTGTCCGGTGCCTAGGGAAGCGACCGATCACAGGGCTTCTATCGGGACTTGGGGCGATCCCTTTATGGTGTGAAAACCCGCTCGTCGCTGGGGATAAACCCTTCCGGCTCCTCCATGGGATCAACGGAGTCGCCCAACGCGGCGACGACGGCACGGAGGATATCGACCTGCCAGAAGGGCTTCTCCAGCGCGGCCACCGCCCCCAGCTGACAGGCCATCGTCAGGTAATCGCCCGCCGCAATCCGGCCACCGCCGGAGATGGCGATCACTTTCGCGTCCGGCTGGAAGCGACGGAGCTCAATGAGCGTTTCCAGCCCCTCCCTTTCGGGCATGATCAGATCGAGGATCACCAGGTCAAAGGGCCGCCTCCGGAACAGCTCCAGAGCGGCGCGCCCTTCTTCGGCGGTCTCCAGCTCATAGCCACAGTGCTGCAAAAATTTGGCCAGACTGACACGCAGGCCGTCATCGTCATCCACCACCAGGATGCGCTGTGCCATGGCTTAAGGCCTTTCCTTTGCAGCCGGGGCGGATTCCGGGTGCGGTAGGCCCACCGGGGCCGCCGTCCATTTGCGCAGGGAATTCTCCAGCGCCGCAAACTGGATCGGTTTCTCGATGAAATCGTCCATGCCGGCCGCCAGGCATTTTTCCCGCTGGTCTTCCACGACGCTCGCGGTGATGGCCACGATCGGGATTCGCCGACCGTTTTTCTCCGCGTCACGAATCCTCCGGGTGGCTTCAAACCCGTCCATTTCCTGCATCCGGCAGTCCATGAAAATCAGGGCGTAAGACTGCTGTCCGGCGCAGGCGACCGCTTCGATTCCGTTGGCCGCGATGTCAACTTCGCAGCCGAGCCTGGCCACCAGGTGAACGGCCAGCTGCTGGTTGACCAGATCATCCTCCACCACCAGCACGCGAAGGCGATCCTGTGAGGGAGTCGTTGCCGGCAATGCAATCGATGTCGGCGTGACCACAGTCTCTGCCGGGACAGTTTTAGATAGCGCCTCCCGATCCTCGGGGCGCCCGGCCAGGGTGAACCATGCGGTCGAGCCTTTCCCGGGCTCGCTGACCAGCCCGATATTTCCCCCCATGAGTTCGACCAGCCGCTTGGCGATCGCCAGGCCGAGACCCGTTCCGCCATGCTGGCGGGTGGTCGATGAGTCTGCCTGGGTGAACGGGGTGAACAGCGTGGCCTGCTTGTCGGCCGCAATGCCGATGCCGGTGTCGGTGATTTCACAGCGAATCCCCGGGGAGGGACCGGGCACACACTGCACCTGGATGGTCACCCCGCCGCTCCGCGTAAACTTCAGGGCATTGCCGACCAGATTGAGCAACACCTGCCGAATCCGCGTCGGGTCGCCGACAAACTGGCGGGGCAGATCGGCATCAAACTGGACGCGGAAATACAGGTTTTTGACCCGTGCCTGGGGGTGAAGCAGGCCGGCGACCTCCTGCACGACGCCCGGCAGATCAAACGGAATGGTCTCCATCCGCATCCGCCCGGCCTCGATCTTGGAAAAGTCCAGAATGTCATTGATCAGGCGGAGCAGCGTCCGGCCGGAACCCTGGATGGTGTCCACAAACCGCGCCTGTTCTTCGTCCAGGCGCGTCGTCCGCAGGAGCTCGGTGAATCCCAGCACCCCGTTCATGGGCGTCCGGATTTCGTGGCTCATGGTGGCCAGAAAATCGCTCTTGGCCCGATTGGCCGCATCGGCGGCGACCCGTGCCAGCTCCAAAGCCTCCTCCGTGCATTTCCGCGCAGTAATATCCTGATGTGCCACCACCACGCGCGTCGGGCTGGTCTCGGCAAACCGGGTCACCCGCAGCAGGAACCAACACTTCTGCGGCCCGTTGGCGGCGGGATATTCCAGCACAAACTCGGGACAGGATCCGGCCATGACTTTTCGGATGCCCTGTGCGGCCACCGGACCCTTGGGCCCGCTAAAATCCGTTCCCGCTTCGCAGAGGGCCAAATAATGGATGCCGCTGCCAAACTTGCCTTCCGCGGCCTGGCCCGACGCGGTGAAAGCATCCCAGGCGGCATTCGTCTCAATGATCACTCCCTGCTCATCGAGAATCGCGATCCGGGCGGAAAGGGCGTTCAGGGTTGACCTGAGCATTTTTTTGGAATCCAGCAGGGCCAGTTCCGCCTGTTTGCGCGGGGTGATATCGGTGGCGATGCCAGCCACCCGGATCAGGGTACCGCTGCCGTCACGCACCTCGAAGCCGCGGTCATTGATCCAGCGGATTTCACCGTTCGGAAGCGCGATGCGGTATTCGGTGCTGATGCTGGCCTCGTCCCGCCCGAGGGCAGCGCATTCCAAAAGCACCCGGCCGCGATCCTCCGGGATGATCGCGGCGATCCACTGGCCCGGATCGGCGTAGAGCGACGCTTCCGTCCGCCCCCAGACAGTCTGATAGCCGGGGCTGACATAATGGACGGTGCCAAAATCGGGTGAGGTCACCCAAAACACATCCGTGATGTGATTCACCAGCTGCTGAAACTGTTCCTCACTGCGGCGCAGGGACTCTTCGGCGGCCCGGCGTTCCTGGATGTACCGGCGCGAATCCCGAAGACTGTTTCTGAGTTCAAGCTGGGCCACCACCTGGCGGCTCAGGGCCTGCAACGCCGACTTTTGATCCGGCGTCAGCGCCCGGGGCACACGGTCTTTGACACACAGCATTCCCAGGGCGTGGCCATCGGATGTCCGCAGAGGAGCCCCGGCGTAAAATCGGATTTTCGCATCCCCGGTGACGAACGGATTGGTGGAGAACCGCGGATCATTCCGGGCGTCCTCGATTTCGAAGAATTCGGGCTGCAGGATTCCATGAGCGCAAAAGGCGACCTCCCGGGGAGTCTCGGATTCGCCCATGCCGATTCGGGACTTGAACCACTGCCGGTACTCGTCCACCAGGCTGATCAGGGCGATCGGAACACCGCAGATGTGGGAAGCCAGGAGCGTGATATCATCGAAACCCTGTTCGGGATCGGTATCCAGGATGTCGTAGCGTCTCAACGCCTCGAGGCGCTGGTCTTCGTGAGGGGGCACAGGGGCTTTCATGCGTGCGGCTTCTTCAAAACAGCTCCACGTTGGACGCGGGTTCATCCGGCGCGACGGGCGCTGTGGGCGAGATCGTCGCGCCGGTGTCCTTCCGGTCAGGCTCCGCGCCTTCCATGCTCGTGGGCAGGGCATCGAACAGTTCGAAGTCTTCCGCCGAACGGGGCGGCGGGTTGGGGCTGTCCGGGAACAGCTCGCCCGAGGAGGTGAGGCGTTCGAACACCTCCCGCTCAGAGGCCATCGTGTAGTCCTTTTTCAGCCCCTCAATCAGGTGCGCGTCCTTCACCGTGCAGCCCCGGTCCTCGAGCCACCGGTTGGCCGAATCCGCGATGTTCAGGAGGGGCTTCTGCAAGCCGGGCAGGATGCCCTGGCAAAAGGCGGTGAACTGGATGGTCTCCAACGTCTGGTGAGCGTGTTCCCGGATCCCGTCCAAAGAGCCGCCGATGGCCCGCAGGGTTTCCAAACAGTTGTCGCGGAACGCGTGTAACACCCTCTCCTGGGCCAGGCTTTCCTGTCCGAGGGACGATTCCTGCGCGGCCGCTTCGGATCGCAACGTTCCAAATTCCCGGACACAGTTCGCGAGCCCGGCCGCCATGGCATCCAGGTGTTCGGCCGCCTGTTCGCTGATGCGGTTGGTTTCCCCGCAGATTTCGCTGGTGCGCAGGGAGAGGATGGCGAGGCCCGCTCCCTGGGTGCCGTTCGCCACCTGCGCCGCCTGGACCTGGGCATTCAAACCGAACAGGTGAATCCGGGCCGCCAGCTCCCGCGCGATCACGGTCAGGTTGGAGGCCAGACTCCCCAGCGGCCGAAGCATCTCATGAGCCGTGGCGGCACAGGCGACGGATTCACCCATCAGCTTGCGCACCTCCTCCAGGGTCTCGACCAGCACCTGGACCATGCCGTCGCCGGAAGTCGTCAGGAGTTGGAATTCTTCCAGGGAAAGGCAGCGTGAATCCAGCTCCCGGAGCTGGCCGAGCACGTTCCCAATGCCGCTCTTGATGCCCGCTTCCGCCCGGAGCAGTTCCTCCCGCGCAGCCTCGATCTGCCCGCCCTGGAGGCGGCACGACTGCCAGAGGTATTGCATGGGCTCACTTAAGGCCGCCTCCTGCCGGGCGCCGACAAACTCGGAGAAGCGCGCCTGCATCCGCGGCAGTTCCGCCGTCACATGCTGGAGCTTCTGGTGGACGATGTCCTGAAATTGCAGGCTGATCACCACCTGCTCCACCTCGCGGGCGACCGCCCGGCTCAGATGATTGAGCTGCACCTCGCGCTGCTGGTTGGAATCCAGTTCCCGACGCAGCTCGGCCAGCGTGTCGCCGATGCGGCTTTTATGGGTGGCGAGGGCGGCGCGGAGCGTGGATTCCTGCCGCTCCAGCTGCCGGATCACCTGCTCAAGGGAGTCCCGCGTCTGCTCCAGCTTCTGGAAATTCGTGCCGAAGATGTCCCGCATCTGGCCCTGCAGGCTCTCGATCTCCTCCGTCAGGCTGCTGAAGAGCTGCTGGATTTCCGTGTTCAGGGGGGCGCACTCGACCTTGAAGAGGACCTGGACGAACCGGAGGGGCAGCATGGTGCGCCGCAGTGCCGCCTCGGTTCCCAGCAGTTCCCGGATCTGATCGCGATATGCCCGCAGGAGCGTGACGAGGGCGTCGGTCCGCCGCTGGCAATCCTCCAGAAATTCGGTGGACCGTTCGATCAGGCCGACCGGGTTATTAAAGATGGTACTGTCGCAATCCTTGCCCGTCGCCAGGCCCACCAGCTTTTCGACCTGGGTGACAAAGGCGTTGCCGTAACCGGCCATGCGCTCCAGTTCGGTGCCAATGGCCAGAAACTGCGCCTCCAATCCGGCTTCGGAATCTTTCAAGACGCCGGCAGCCTCCCCGACCTCGTCGAACAGGCGGCTGAACTCTGCGGAATCGGGCCTGGCTGCGCCGCCCCGCCAAAACGGCAGCCGCCGCAATTTCAACCAGTGGAAGGGGCGCTGATTCACTGTCTGCCTATCGGGATCGGACAGGGAACCTTGATGCTGTGAAAACCCTAGACGCGAATGGGGAAACCCGCGCCTTCAGACCGGGAAGGAACCGGCCGGTCCCCCTTCCCGGCTCGCGTCGGGAGAAACCGGACGGCTCACCCTTCGACCAGCTCGACATGCTTGTCGAGGCGGGTGAACTTGAAGGTGCGCAGGACATTTCCGCCCGAGCAGACCACGCGCATTTTTCCCCCGCGGTCCCGCACCCACTTGATCCAGGTCACGATCAGGTTCAGGCCCACCGAATCCACCATCTGGGCGGCTTTGAGATCCACGACGAACGTTTTCCAGTCCTGCCCGGCAACTCCTCCGCCTTCCATCCGCCGGGCTACCTCGGTGCGATACGCTTCGGCGTTGGTGCTGATCAGGTCACCCGGCACCCGCAGGGTCAGGACGTCGTGCTCTTGGCTGATTTGAGTTTTCATGCTGAAGTGGGTCATCGGTTCATGGGCGGGAGGCGGGGTGGTTACCAGGCAAACTCCATGGTCACACTGGCGCCGTTCTTCCGGGTGGAAAGGCTGCCGGCCAGGCACTTCATGAGGATGAGTCCGCGATGGGCCGTCACGAGCCCCTCGATCCCGCGGTGCTTGAACCCTTCAATATCAAAGCTGTGACCGGGACCGGGGTCGCTCACGCAGACCCGGAGGGTGCGCATTTTCCGACACGCGGAGATCGCGAAGGTGGCCGACCGTTGGCGCTCGGTGCGGCACCCATGAATCAGCGCGTTCAACAGGGCCTCCCGCGAGGCGAGCAGCACGTCGTGCAGAATGGCGTCGGAAAGTTCGGGCAGGGCCAGTTCCAGGCTGCGTCGCCAATAGGCCTGGGCGACATCCACGGCCCCGGCCTGATTCCCGGCATACGCTTCCAGGAACAGGGGGCGGTAGGCATTTTCTTCGGCACTGGCGTCGGACAGATGCAGGTCCGCCACCAGGATGTCGTCCATGGCCTGGCTGACATAGCCTGGTTTGACCCCTTCCCGCCGCGCCCGTTGCAACGCCCAGGCCAGGCTCAGCTCGCTCACTTTCAAGTGGGAGGCCAGATCCGCCAGACCATCCGTCCAAACGCAAAAAGCGCTCCCGCTCTCGATCCGCTGGACGGCGCAGCGCGACTCCAATTCCGGGAACCAGCCGAGGGGGAAACCGCCGGCTTCTCCGACCGTGGTTGCCTCGCCATTCGGTAGCCAGTGGGTCGGCGCGGCCGTCCCATTAATCCAGACCGTCGCCACGGATGCGTCCAAATCGACGAGAATGGCGCAGACCGCGACCGAGGCGGAGATGCCCGAGGGCCTTCCAGCACCGCCTTCGGTCTGGCACAGGTCCTCATGCAAAATGCGGTTGAAGGTCTCCAAAATCTCGGGCAGCGGCACCGCCCGCTGTAACAGGCCCCGGACCACGCCCTGGAAGTAGGCCGAAAGATACGTGGCCTGCAGGTCGTGCCCGGAAACATCGGTCAGCAGGTGGAGAAACTGGTTGGGTCCCACCCGGAACTGGTTGAAAAAGTCCCCGCCGGTCTCCTGCTTGGGGTGAAAACACAGTTCACGCCGGACGCCAAAGTTGATGTCCACCTCCTCGAGCAGGCGTTCCTGGGCCTGCCGGAGCCCAAGGACGGCAGCCTCGGACTGTCCTACGCGCCGCTGTCGCCCGGTGAGTTCAATCGCCCGCGCCAAGCCGGCACGCAGCGTTTCCTGGCACAGCGGCTTGTCCAAAAAATCAGAAGCTCCGCCACGCAATGAATCGGCCACGACCTGCCGCTCCCCTTCGGCGGTCATCATGATCGTCGCCAGATCCGAGTCGTGCGCCCGGATCCACTGGAGCAGTTCCAATCCGTTGCCTCCCGGCATCCGATAGTCAGTGACCACGCAGTCGAAGTGGCCGGCCCCGGCCAAAGTCAGCTGTCGCTTGGCCGCGTCCGAATTCTCGGCCAGCACAACCTGATACCCCTGTTTGGAAAGGAGGATTTCCAAGAGCAAGAGGCACATCGGGTCGTCATCCACGACCAAGACCCGGGGAGTTCCCCTCCCTGAGGGCATCACGCCTGAATCCCCTTGGCTGCACGCATGACCGGAGTCCTCATCGCCTGGCAGCAGGCCAGGGGGAGTCGATTGATCGAACGGTGCGAGAATCATGGGAGGACGGTTGCCAATCAGCTCTCCGCCCCTTCAGTCCGGCCCAGATCCAGAGAATGATGCATCGCATGGACATCGGGAGAATCACCGAGCCCTTGATCACAGGAAAACCCGCGCCCCCTGGCGGGGAAACCCGCGCAAGTTTGTACCCGTTCTACCTGCGTGGGCGGTTGACCGATGAAGCTCCTTCAACTGTCCTCCGTGATCGATCGGGGCAGCCAACCGCCGGTCAGCCCTCAGGCGGCCGGGAATGCTTCAGGCGGCCACAATGCCCTCGCGAATCGCGTACCGCACCAGCTCGGCCGAACTGGCACTGCCCACCTTCTTCATGAGCCGTGAGCGCTGGGCCTCCACCGATTTGATGCTCAGGCCGAGTTCGTCGGCGATCTCCTTGTTGCGCTTTCCGGCGGCGACCAGGTTCAGCAGCTGGCGCTCCTGCTCGGACAGGGTGGGTTGCGCCGGAACCGCCTCGCCCCGCAGTCCCTTGGCATAGTCTTCCACGATGCCGGCACTGACGGCCTGGCTGAGGTATATTTTCCCCGCCATCACGGCGGAAATGGCGTCCGAAAGCTCGGCTACCGCATCGGTCTTCAGCACGTAGCCGCTCGCCCCGGCTTCGAGCGCCTCATCGATCCTCGCCCGCGTCGGGTCGCTGGAAAACATCACGATCCTCGTTGCTGGCCGGGCCTGGAGGATCTGGGAGGCGGCCGTGATGCCGCTCACGTCCGGCAGATGGAGGTCCATCACGACCAGATCCGGGGAAAGCTCGAGGGCCAGGCTGAGGGCTTCGGCCCCGGTGGACGCCTCCCCCACGACCTCAATGGAGCCCTTCTGCGCAATCACCCGCGCCAGTCCCTGGCGCAACATGGGGTGGTCATCAACCAGCAACAGCTTGAGGTTCACTGGGCAATAGCACGGAAATCCCGGCTCGGGGTCGAGGCAATTTCTCAGGAGGTGATCTCCGCGAAAGGCACACGCCCGTTGCGAGGGAATGGCCCCAATCAAAGAGTCAGAGGCAGTTCCCTAGAAGTGTCGGTACATTGGTAGGGACTGCGCAACGCCGTCCCCGGCAATTCGTCCGATGATCATCAGGAATTGGTATCACTGCATTTCGACCCGGTTTCGAAAGGCGCTGGGGGCGGAGCCGAAGGCGCTGCGGAACCTCCGGTCGAAATAGCTTTGGTCGGCGAAGCCGGTCTCGGCCGCAATATCGGCGATGGCCCGGTCGGTCTCGCGCAGAAGCTGCGCCGCGCGGGCGAGGCGGACGTGGTTCAGGTACGCCACCAAGGTCATGCCGGCGACCTGCTTGAACGACTTCATGAAGGCCGCAGGGCTCATCGCCACCAGTTTCGACGCCGCGCCCACCGAAAGCTTCTCCGCATAATGGGCCTGGATGTGGTCGAAGAGCTTCTTCAGCCGCAGCGAGCGCTGCTGCTGGCGCATGAATTCCCACCGGAGCATGTCCGAGGCGCGGAAGTGACGGGCGAGTTCGTAAAGCAGCGTCAGCAGGAACGCCTTGCTGCCGGCCTGCACGAACTGGGGCACGTCTTTCGCGAAGTAGGCCTGCAGCAGCGCCATCAGGGCCGCGTGGGCCGGGGCGGCCTCCTCGCCCGCACGCAACACATGCGGACGCCGGTCGAGTTTGGAATAAAACGGCAGCAGGAAAGTGTAATCACCCGACGGTGAGCCGAGGCTGTAAACAAATTCGGGCTGGAAGCTCACCACCACGACGCGCGTGTCGAAGCCGGGGAAATCCTCGACGTGATGCACCTTGAGATTGTCCACCACCAGGATGTCGCCGCGTTCCAGCGCCACGGTCTGGTCCCCCATGCGGAATTTCACCGGCCCATCCAGCGGGATGAACAGCTCCAGCCGCTCATGCCAAGTCCCGCCGCGGGTATGCCGTTTCGAGGTGTAGCGGAAGAGCTTGATCGAGAGGGGGAACTCCGGCGTGAGCTCCACCTCGTAGCGGCCGCGCGCATCGAGCTGCGCTGCGATGTCATGCGGCTCGAAGCGCAGGCTGCGGCACGCGGAAAGCAGCGCGTTCCAAGCCGGGGTTGATTTCGCGTCAGCAGTCGTTTTGGGCATGGGAACAACGGCGGTTGATTACATCACGTCACGTCCACGAATGCCACGGTGTAGGCTGGAAGTGCGAGCGTGCTCGATAGCGGCGGAGCAGCTTGGCGCCACCATGCCTCGGGTGACCGCATTGCTTCGGCCACAACGGACCCATCCAGAAGCCGAGCCGTCCCCGCCATGGTCCCGAAACTGACGGTTACCGGGATAGGCGTGAGATTCGCGAGTACCAGACGTTTGCGGCCGGTTCGGTCGGTGACGGCAAAGGCGGCGACCGAGCGCGGGTCGCCAACAGGCACGGCGCTTACGGAGCGAAAACCTTGGAGGGCGGCGAACACATGCCAGACAGGAAACACGCCGCCGGCAAAGGAGGGAAACTCCTCCGGCATCGGCGAGCCAGCGGCTGTTTCCATAACACCGAGCCAGCCGGTGGTTTCGAAAAAGGTCAGGCTCTCCACCCCACTCGGGGCGAGGGCGGCGAGCATCGCGACCGTCCACGCCGCGCCCACGAGCGACAGTTGGCGCGGGTCCACCTGCGGGGGCAGTCCGCCAGGGACCGTGTCCGAGTCCGGACCGGTCGCCACCGGATTGAAACGCGGACGGAGCGTTATCGGTGACACCACGAGCGGTATCTCCGGAAAATACGTTCCCACACTCGCGACCTGCGCGGCTGCGGCCAGAGGCGTTTCCAGCAGGCTGCGGGTGTCGCGGGCATGGACCTGCGGGTTCATGCTCCAGCTGACATAATCCGCACCGGCTGGCGGACGCTGTAGGTTGAGCAGGTAGAGGTCGGCCGCGGTGCCGACGCCAATGGGCACCTCCAGATCGCCCAGGCATTCCCGCACGGTCTCCAGCGCGGCGGTCGTGGTGGAGAGCTGGCCCGACTGAAGGGCCAGCACGCGCGACACGTCAGCCCGCAGGCGGGTCAGCTCGCGACGCAGCTCCTGGAGCTCGGTAGCGCGACCCTCGGCTGGCAGGTGGACAGCCAGCTCGAGCGGAAGCCCGAGGGCGTTCGCCGAACGGGCGGCGGCCAGAAAGGCAGGCCGCCAGGCGGGATCCGCCAGCCTCACGTCGGTCCGCAGATGGCTCACGTTCAAGGCGGCCAGTCTGTTGACTTCTACCTGGGTCAGCGGCTGGCCATGACTGGCCGCGCCCAGGCCGAGATCGGGGAGCCGCACCCAGGTGTCCGTATCCGTCGGCCATCCGATGGACGCGGGCCCGGCAGAAGGCTCCACGCATTCGGGCGACTTCGTTTTAGCGACCGCCGCCGAGGCCAGTCTCGGGCGGGCTTCCCGGCGGTCAGTCAGCCGGATTTTCACCCCTTGGCGGATGCGGGTGCCGGCCGGCACCTCCACCGGAAACGGCAGGCGGAGTGGCGTTCCGTAAGTCTTGAAGCTCGCGTCGATCCAGTTGCGCTGGTCCTCCGTCTCAAACACGTCGCCCCAGAATCGGACCTCTGCCCAAATGCCAGCGCTCACCTCGTGAGCCAGGCCAGTCAGGTTTTTAAAGCCCTGCACCGGTTGTTCCGCCGCGATGATGACAGGAAAACGGAGTCCACAGAATTGGTGCTCTGTTCCAGTGGCAGCCACCAAAGCACCCGCGCACTCCGGGACGGGATGCAGCACATACAGGCCAATGCGGTTCCGAAGAAAGGTGGATCTTGCGACGCCCTCGAACTCGAAGCACAAGGTGCCATCGGCCTCGCCGGTCAGGTCTGCGCGCCACACGAAATGAATGTCACCCTCTCGGTGCGTCGAGACGTAGCGGATGCGGAAGGCGGAATCCGAAATCTCGAATTGTTCCTCCGACAGTACGCCGGGCACGGTGCCCCAGTTGCGATCTCGCACCGCCCCACCCACCCGGCGGATGACCTCACGCCCCCTGAAATTTACAGCCCGGAGGTCCCCCTGGTCGTAGTCAAGGGCCAGCGAACCAGCGCGTAAGGGTCGCGGCGCGGCAGGCGGGGTGTCCGTGCCGTGGATGAGAAAGGTCGTCGAAGGTTGCGCGCTCATTCGGCAGGCTCGTCGAAGATGCGCCGCCGGCCCCAGTGCGCCTGCAGGCGGCTGCGGGTGCTGTCGAGCAGCACAGCGAGGAAGATGATGGCGGCGGTCACGAGGGGGTAGAGGTAGGGATCGGCATTCAGAATGACGAGGCCGTTCTCGACGCTCTGGATGAGGATCGCGCCCAGCACCGTCCCGGGGAACACGCCGCCGCGTCCGCCGAAAAGACTCGTGCCACCCAGCACCGCCGCCGCGATCGCGGTGAACTCGCGGTTCGTGCCGAAGGTCGGCGACACCGCGCCCAGTTGCGCCAGCGAGAGGATGCCGCCGAGCGCCGCGCAAAACCCACTGAGGACATAGACGGCAACGAGGAGACGGCCCACGTTCAGACCCGCCTTTTTTGCACCCTCACGGCTCGCACCGACCGCGTAGAGCTGCCGTCCGAACGGCGTGCGCGTCAGCGTGACATGCGCGAGGGCCACGACCACCGCCGCAAGGACCGGCGGCAGCGGGAGGCCGGCGACCTTGGCGGTGCCGAGGGCGAGGAAGCTGTCCGGCAGGTTCATGGCGCGGGTCTGGGTCAGCCAGAGCCCGAAGCCGCGTCCGATGTAGAGGGTGCCCAGCGTCGCGATGAAGGCGAGCACGCCCAGCCGCACCACGAGCAGGGCGTTCAGCGCGCCAACCACCAGCCCGACCGCCACGATGGCCAGCAGCGCGACCGGTAGCGGCGCGCCGGCCAGGGTCAGCTTGCCGGCCACGGCGGCGGCGACAAACATGACGGAGCCGACAGACAGATCCACGCCGGCGGTGAGCAGCACGAAGGTCATGCCTACGCCGACGACGGCGGTGGAAGAGGCCTGCACCAGCAGGTTGGCCAGGTTGGCGGCCGTGAAGAACTTCGGCGACAGCAGACCAAACCCGACGAGCACCGCGGCGAAGAGGACCAGCGTCGCGTGGTTCAGCAGGGGCAGCAGGAGCCGCTGTCGGGTGGGGTTCATGTCGGCAGCGCGGCCCGGAGGATGGCCGAGGAATCGAAGGCGTCCCGGCTGAATTCACCGGTGATCCGCCCCCGGTTCAGCACGAGCAGGCGGTCGCAGAGGCCGGTGAGTTCCTCCAGCTCGGAGGAGATGACCAGCACGCCGGCCCCGCGATCGGCCAGCTCGTGAATGAGCTGGTAGATCTCGGCTTTCGCGCCGACGTCGATGCCACGCGTGGGTTCGTCGAGGAGCAGCACCCGGGGTTCCGCGAGCAGCCACTTCGCCAGCACGACCTTCTGCTGGTTGCCCCCGCTCAGCGTCTGCACAGGCTGCTGGTCCGTCAGCCGGGGTTGGAGGCGGACGGCCGCCCGCACCTTCGCCAGCGCTTCGCGCAGGCCGGCGATACTGAGAAGGCGCAGGGGTGACCGGGCGTGGCGGCCGAGCGTGACGAGCGCCACATTATCAGCCACCGAGGCTTCAAGACACAGGCCATCGTCGCGGCGGCTCTCGGTGAGCAGAGCCAGGCCGTGCCGGATGCGTTCCTTGGGCGGGCCAGTCAGGGGCTTGCCTGCCAGCGTAACCGTGCCGGTGGCGTGCGGATCGAGGCCGAAGAGAATGCGCGCCAGCTCAGTACGGCCGGAGCCCATCAGGCCCGAGATGCCGAGCACCTCGCCACGCCGTAGGGTGAAGGAAATGTCCTGCACGACCCCGGGCTGGCCGAGGCCGCGGACTTCCAGCCATGGAGTGCCGTCGGCCTGGCCATTTGACTGGGGCTTCGGAAAAAGCTGCTTCAGCTCCCGTCCGACCATCAGCGAGACGAGGCGGACCGGATCAAACTCGCGAGCCGTCCCCTGGCCCACGACCGTGCCGTCGCGCAGCACCACCACGTCGTCGGCCAGCGCGAGGACCTCCCCGAGCGTGTGCGAGATATAGATGAGCGAGCGTCCCTCCGCGCGGAGCTGGCGCACGAGGGCGAAGAGGCGTTCGCGCTCGGGCACACTGAGTGAGGTTGTAGGCTCATCGAGGATGATGAGCTGCGCGTCGAAGGAGAGCGCCCGAGCGATCTCCAGCAGCTGCCGTTCTCCGGTGGAAAGGCGGCCGACCGGAGTCGTGGGCGGCAGCCCGAGCCCGACCCGTTGCAGCAGGGCAGCGGCCCGCCCGTGCAGCTCCCACCGGCGGATGAGCGGGCCGCGCGTCGGGAAATCCGCGAGGAACAGGTTCTCGGCGAGATCAAGGTCCGGAAAGAGATTCAGCTCCTGATGCACGAAGCCGATCCCGGCGAGCCGCGCGTCGCGGGGGTGGCGGGGTGCGTAGCTGGCACCCTGAAAGCGCATGCTGCCGGCATCGGGCCGCAGGTTACCGCCCAGCAGGTTCATCAGCGTGGACTTGCCCGCACCGTTTTCGCCGACGAGGCCGACCACCCGGCCCGGCCCGACGTCAAAGCTCACCGCCTTGAGCACCTCCACCCCCAGGAAGGATTTCCCGACCGACTCGAACTGGAGGAGCGGACTCATGCGGCGAGCCAGCGCGTACGGGCGGTGTCGAGCAGCGCGGCGAGCAGGATGACGCCGCCCTTGACCATCATGATGGTGAAATGTGAGAGGCCGAGCAGGTTCAGCGCGTTGTCGAGCAGGGTGAGAAAGAGCACTCCAAAGAGCGTCCACAGCACGCGACCCTTCCCGCCGAACAGGCTTGTGCCGCCGATCACCGTCGCCCCGATCACATCGAGCAGGATGCGCTGGCCCAGCACGGGCGAACCCGTCTCCAGCCGCCCGGTGTAGAGCACGGAGGCGGCGGCCGCGAGCAAACCGCTGGCGATGTAGGCGGCGATGATCACCGCATCCACCGGTACACCGGAAACGTGGGCCGTGCGGGCATTGAAGCCGACGGCACGCAGCCAGCGACCGAAGAGCGAACGCTCCAGCAGCAGGTGGACCAGGCCGGCGGAGGAGGCGGCGATCGGCAGGGCCAGCGCGGGCCGCGAACCGAGCACGGTGAAGGCGGCCGGCAGGTTGCCGACATTCTTCGACTGGGTGAGCCAGATGGCAAAGCCGGAGAGAAACATCATGGCCGTGAGGGTGACCATGAAGGGGGGCATGTGGAGCTTGGTGACGGCCAAGCCGTTGCCCGCGCCGATGAGCCCGCCGAGGCCGAGCATGGCCACGACGGCGACCGGGGCTGCCAGGGGGCTGCCGGCGAGCCAGCCGGTGTCGCGGTTCATCACCAGCGCGCCCACGACTGAGGTGAGCGCAATGGTCGAGGTCACCGACAGGTCGATGCCCCCGACGATAAGCACGAGCGTCTGGCCCAGGGCGACCACCAGCAGCGGGGCGAGGTTGCCGAGCAGGTTAAGGAAGTTGTCAGTGGAGGCGAGACCGGGCGTGAAGGGGGCGAGGCCGGCAAAGAGCAGGGCGCACAGGAACAGCACCAGGTATTCGGAGCGGAGCGCCGCTGCGATGAGCGATGGCACTCTCCGTGGTCCGGTGGCGCCGCTGGTCATTGTGGCCATGCTCCCTCACCCCGGCCCTCTCCCGCTGGGAGAGGGAGAATCGTCGCCCGCCCATCCGCGAAAACCAGGCGCGGGACTGGCCGGAAAAACCGCCCACCAGCCCGCAGTGTTCGCCGGCTGTGCCCTCTCCCAGCGGGAGAGGGTAAGGGTGAGGGAGAACGCCCCGTCCACCGTGCCGACGCCCCTTTGCCAAAGCCTCGAACGTCCACGATGAAAGGATGCGCCTGCGGTCCAGCGACGGTGGCCCCGTTCATTTCCGTTTCACGTTCGCGCCCCACATCTGCGCGGACTTCTCTTTGGCATTGCCCTGATGAATGACGAAGCCCGGATCAAGGATGACCTCGGGCAGGGCCTTGCCCGCGCGCAGGTCCACAATGGCCTGCACGCTCTGCCGGGCCTCGAAATAGACATCCTGCACGCCCGTGGCGTCGAGATAGCCGTCATTAAGCATCTGCCACGCGGTCGCGTCGCCGTCAAAACCGCCCAGGATCACGTGGCCCGGCTCGCCCACCTTGTGATATTTGCCGGCACCCTTCAACGCACTGACGATGCCCGGAAGAAGGAAGTCCGAGCTCGTGAAGATGAAGCTGATGTCGGGATGCGCCTGCAACGCGTTGACGACGCCGGCCTGCGCCTTTTCCTGGTTCCACTCGGTGGGCACGCGAGCCACGACCTCCAGCGTGTCGCCGGCCGCCTTCACCGCCGCGTCGAAGCCGTCGCGGCGGCCGACCGCGTTGATGTCGCCCAAGTCGCCGATGAGTACCATCGCCTGTTGCTTCTTGCCGGTCGCCTTCGCCTGGCCGACCAGGTAATCCACGGTCGAGCGGGTGAGCGCGAAATTGTCGGCCACGACGGCGACGGACTTCGCGTCGCTCTTCGCGGCCGGCCGGTTGAACAGGACGATGGGAATGCCGGCCGCGTTGGCCGCCTTGATCATCGGCAGGCAGGTGCTGGCATCCTTCGGGACGAGGATGATGCCGTCCACCTTGCGCGTGATGAAGCTGCGGACCTGCTCGAACTGGCGGTTGGCGTCGTTGTCGGCTACAGCCTCGACGACCTTGAAGCCCCGAGAGGCAGCTTCCGCTTTGATGGCCTCATAACCCGCCACCCAGTACTCGGTCTGCAACGTCTCGAAGGCGACACCGAGGGTGAGCTGCCGGGCGGTGGAATCGGCCGGTGCCATGCCGGCGGCACCGGATTCGGATTTGCCGCAGCCAGCCAACGCCAGCAAAACGAGCCCGGCGAACAGCCAGGGAAGATGCACCTTCAATGTCTTCATGGGAATCGTGCGAAAAACGGTTTCAGAAATTCCAGGCTCTGCCGAGCCCAGGCTGCCTCCTTGGCGATGGTTGCTTGCGGATCTGCCTCGGGCGGCGTCCACAGCTCCAGCACGGCCGTCTGGCACCGGCCGAAGGGCCGCAGTTCCGCCAAAAGCGCGGGGATGTCCAGGGCGCCGCTTCCGGCCGGGCGGCCCTCCACCGTGAAGCCCATCAGGTAAGGCACACGGCGGATGTGAAAGTCCTTGAGATGAAGGTTCACCGTGTGTGGCCCCAGTTCGCGCACGACCGTTTCCAAGCCCTCCCCTGCCCCGAGCGAATTGGCGGTGTCGAGGCAGATGCCGACGTTCTCGCTGCCGGCTGCCTCGACGATGTCGCGCAAAGTGCGGGCGGGAAAGCGGTCATGATTCTCCAGCCCGAGCAACAGGCCATCCAGCAGCGGCGTGGTCTCACGCAGGATGGCGACGACCTCCGCCGACGTCGGCTCGCAGCCGGCGTCATCAATGACAAAGCGAACCAGCCGCGCTCCGGCCCGGCGGGCGAGCGCGGCGTAGGTGGCGACTCGCTCCACCGTTAGACGACGGGCACCCACCTCCAATTCCACTCCCTCCGCGCGGGCCCGATCCAGGAAACGTGCGAGCCGCGCCGGGTCCAAGGTGTGCAGCGGCAGGTTGTCGCCGACCTGCAGAAGCCCCAGCCCGTGCTCCTGACAACGATCGAGCAGGCCCAGCTCATCCAGCGCGTGGGCAGGACGAGAATCAGGCGTGCCGACCGCCCAGCCGTAGGTGTAGCTGCTGAGACCGAGACGCATGGGGTCACTTCCGGGTGATGTCCCGCACCTGTTCGCGGATGTCCGGCAGCTCAAAGATCTTCTGCCAGCCCTCCTTGAAAAGCACCGGCTTGGCGCGCTTGCTGATCTTGTAGGCCGCATCGGAGAAAGTCCCGTTCACCTCGCCGAAGAGCACCGCGATCTGGATGCGCAGATGACCGAGGACAAAATCCCGGACGGCATCGCCGGGCACCCCGGCGGCGACGAGGCGGTCATGGCCTTCCCTCACGACCTCCATGCAGGTCTGCGCGAGGGTCTCCACGAGGGCCGGCTCCAGCATGGCCATCTGTTCGAGACTTACCCGATGCACGCGGCTCACGGGGGCATACATGGCCGTCGAGATCTCCACTCCCAATGCGTAGTAGCTTTCCGCCCCCCACATCAGTGCGACCACAATGGCCTGCTTCGCTGAGATGCCACCGTAGAAGTCGCGGAAGGCCGGCTCGGTCGGTTCCCAGTTGAAGACCGACGGATGGCACGGATGGGCGATCACACAGCCGATGTCGTCGCGACGGGGCAGCTGGTCATCGAGCGGGGCGGCCGGATCAAGCGTCAGGAGCAGCGCTCCCGCTTTCATCAGGGGTACCACTTCGTGCGCCACCGCTCCGATGGCCACATCCGGCACGGCGAGGATCACCACGTCCGACTCTGGCACGGCTTCCGCCTGCCGCCCGACGGTGACGCCGCGGTGCCGCAGGTTCTCCACGCCGGTTGGAGACACCTCGAGGTAGTGGACCCGGTAGGGGGTGCGGACGAAATTGTCGGTGAGCCGGCAGCCCATTTTGCCGCCGGCGCCGACGAGGGTGATGGTCTTCATTCCAGGGAACATTGGTCAGGGTTCGGGATCGGATTGCTTTTTACGTTTCAAAGGATGGGCACCGCCTGGCCGCTGCGGGCCGATTCATAGGCGGCGAACACCAAACGGAGGGTTTTCAAATTGTCTTCGGCCGCGGTCTCGGCCGGTGTGTCCGTCTGGAGGGCACGCAGCAGGTCCGCGTGGCAGGCCACGATGCTCGAATGCACCAGCGCATAGCGTGGATCGGCCCAGGCATAGAAAGGCGGCGGGCAACGCCGGGAATGAGTCCCGGTCGCGGTGGTGACGCGGATCCAGAAATCGGGCCCAAGCTCGACCGAGCCCTGTTCGCCCTCCACGAAAACATACGCCTCGGGAAAACGGTCGTGCTCCACCCGGCTGGCGTAGCTGAGGTTCACGGTGACCGTGGCGCCACCACGCTGATGGAGCACCACCGTCGCGGCATCCTCGCCCCGGATGTCGCGATGCACGCGGTGTGTCTGGCAGTAAAGGCGGTCCGCCTCGCCAAAGAGGAAACGCCCTACATCCAGGATATGGGTGCCCATGTCGGTCAGGATGAACTGCTCCAGCTCTTTCAGGAACGGCTGGTTGTCGAACACGGGGAAGCTGTTGCAATAGTCGATGCGGGCGCGGAAGACCGGGCCAATCACGCCGGAATCCAGCACGCTTTTCAGCGCCCTGATCGGGGCCTGCCAGCGCCAGTTCTCATGGACCGACAGCTTCACCTTGGCCTGCTGACAGGCGGCGACCATCGCCTCGGCGTCCGCCAGGGTTGGCGCGAGCGGCTTCTGGCAGATCGCGTGCACCCCGTGCCGGGCGGCCAGTTCTACGAACTGCCGGTGCGTGCCGACATCGGTGACAATGTCCACGAAATCCGGACACTCGACCCGCAGCAGTTCCTCCGCGTCGTCATAGACCGCCGGCACTTTGAATTCGCGCGCCAGCGCCTCCGCCTTCGCCCGGGTGCGGTTGTAGAGCGCGACACAGCGGACGCCGGGCACTTCACGCCACGCCGCGAGCTGGTAGCGCGCCCAGAAGCCGGTGCCGAGGAGGGCGAAGCGGAGTTCGTTCATGGTGTCCGCAACGGTTTCCACGAAGCGCGGCTGCCATCAATCGCCATCTGATAATGGAGCGGCTCGATGACCTGCGCCTCGCGTCCGTCCGGCCGGATGATCCAGACGGGCCGTTTGTCCGCCGGCTTCTCCGCATACACCTTCACCATGCGCTCGGAATTGCTCCAGTAGCGCTCGTCGGTGCGCCGGAAGGAGATCCACTTTCCATCGGGCGACCATGCGCTCGGCGTGCAGACGCTCGTCCCGCCGAACTGGGTGAGCTGGCGCTGGCCAGTGCCATCCGCACCGATGATGAAGAGCTCCAGCGCGTTGCCGACGGGAAACGAATAGACCAGCTCACGCGAGTCGGGCGACCAGTTGGGGAAGGTCGCGCCCACCTTGCTCGTCGTCGGGACGACGCGCCGTTTGCCGGAGCCGTCCCAGTTCATCACGTACACCGTGACGCCGCCCTCCGGCGGATGCCCCGTGTAGCAGATGCTCCGGCCGTCGGGTGAGAGCGTGGGATCATGGCCCTCGCCCATCATTTGCAGATCGGTGCCATCGGGCCGGATGCTGGCCATCTCCGGCTTGTCACCATGCATCCCGAAAACAATGCGCTCGCCCCGGGGCGTCTTCTGCCAGCTCGGCATGTAGCAGACTTTGGGCGAACTGAGCAGACGGCGGACGTGCGATCCGTCCGCCCGCATCACCCACAGGTTGGTCGAATGCTCGCGGTCGCTCATGAAGCAGACCTGCTTTGCGTCCGGCGACCAGCATGGGTAGCGGTCCTCCGACTTGGGTGCCCGCGAGAGGTTCGTCATGTCCCCAGTCTCCGGGTCGGCGACGAACACCTCGGTGTCGCCCGTGCGCACGGACGTGACGAGCAACCGCTGCCCGGCCAGCGGGCCGGCGAACGCGCCGATGGCGGTGGACATGACCAGGGTGAGACAGAGGAGGAACTTCATAGCTGAAAGCGCAGAATGACGGAGCGCGACGCGGGAAGCTTGACCGATCTGAGCAGAGTGTCGGACGGATTTTGACGCCACAAAGCGCGCCTTCATTCGGGGTGCGCTCCGCTCGAGCCCGGATTGGCCAGGCCCAGGACGGCCTCCGCAGAGAGGGCCCGGTCGTAGAGCCGAACCTCATCAATCCGCCCGTGAAAGCAATCGACCCACTTTCGCCCCTGGGTGTTTGTGTTGCCGCCGATGATGATGGGGTTCTCGTCGGCGAACTGGAACGGCGTTCCATAGGCTGCGGACTTTACGGGCAGCCCGTTGACGTAAAGCCGGAAGGTCGCGTTGTCATAGGTTCCGACGAGGTGGATCCATTCGCCGGCCGGCAGGTCCGCGTCGCCCCGGATGCTCTGATAATGCGCGCCGTCGGGATCGACCGAGAACAGCGCCCGGTTCTTCACCACCGCCAGCCCGAAATATTCCGACGGCCCATCCTTCACCTCACGCGAGACGATCATGTTCCAGCTCGCATCCGCATCGCGACGTACCCAGGCCGAGACGGTGAGGCCGTCCTTGAAGTGATCGAGCGTGGCTGCGTGCGGCACTTCCACCAAGGCGTCCTGCCCGCATTCGATGCCCCCGGCGAATTTGCCTGGCACCCGGGACGCTCCGCGCAGCCGGCCGTCGTGGTGGCCGACTGAGCTGTCGAGCGCGTTGTCACCGGAACCCTCGTCAAACTTCCAATGGGCGACAGGACCTGCGGTTGACGGGCTGGCAGAAGTGGCAGCGGAAGCCGGCCCAATGCAGAACAGGTTTTTCTCCGTGCGGATAAAAAACTGGCCCTGAGAAAGGGCGGGCGACGCCTGCACCTTTTCGCCGAGCGGATTCTTCGCCAGCACTTTGAACTCGGGACCGGCTTCGATGACGGTGGTCACGCCATCGTCGCCCACGAAGTAGATGCGTCCAGCCGCCGCCACCGGTGACGCCCCGAAGTTGCCGCCGACGCGTTCCTGCCAGACAATTTCGCCGGTCTCCGCCTTCATGCAGGTGGCCACGCCGCCGTCCGTGATCGCGAACAGATGCGGACGCACGTAAACCATCGAGGGCACCTTCGGCATGCCCTTTTTCTGCTCCCAGACGAGGTTCGTCTCCCCGAGGTCACCGCTGCCGCCGAGCCTGAAGGCCTTGATCGTCTCCTTGCCGCCCCACCCGCCGGAAGTGAACACCAGGCCGTCACCCATCACGGCGGAGGGCACCTTGCCCTCGCCCGTCACCTGGCTGCTCCAGATCCGCTCGCCCGTCCTGAGATCGAAACCCTGCACGACGTCGCCCGCCTCGGTCACGACTTGCGCCCGGCCATCGTGTTCCCAGATGCACGGGGAGCCATGCGAGATGCGGGAAAGACCACGGCGGCCCTGCCAGCGTTCCCGTCCGGTCTTCGCGTCGAGCGCGATGAGACGGGCCCGGTCCCATGCCTGCTGCCAGCCCAGCTTTTTGTCCTCGCCCTCATTGCTGCCATCGCGGGCCATGATGAGCAGCCCGCCGTACAGGATCGGCGAGGAACCCAGTCCGTGCTCGCCGTAGAATTTGTAGTCCCGGTTTTCCCAGGCCGGCGAACCATCGCAGTTCAACGCCACAAAACTGCCGTCGTTGAAGGCCGCATAGACCCGCTCGCCATCGGTCGCCGGGGTGGGCGTGGCATAGGTGTTGCGGGCCTGCTTGCGCCGCTGGACCTGTTTGAACACTTCCTTGTCCCACTTTCCATGGGGTGCTTCGCGGTTTCCCCGATCTAGGCGCGTGAGTTCGCGCCTTTGCTTTCTCCAGCCAAAGAAAGCACAAATGAAAAAATCCCTAAAAATCACCGCCCTGTCTGTCCTGTTGTCACTGGTTACACACGCCGAGGTGGTCTTTAAAAGCTACGGAGTCGATTATGACGCCCACCCTTTTAAGAACATTGATGAAAGCTCTCTGCGGGTGGCTGAATTGTTCGCCTGCCAACACCCTTTCCGAAAGGTCGGAACCAATGTGGTGAACCTGATTCCGATGTTTATCCATGTCGAACACAGGATAGCCGGTTCCCGGCCCATGCCGGAATGGAAGCTCCTTCAAGGAAAAGTAATCCAGGCCAACGCTGGGGAAGGGATGCTTGTTCAGCTAGACCCGGAATCATCCACAGGCCACATCGTTTACATTCTCCGTAACAGCCAGCTCAACGTTTACACGGATGACCAGTCAATAGCCGTTTACGCACTTTCAAAGGGTATTCACCATTACACGTCCGTGAACGGTTCGGAAAAGACCGTCTCAAAATACGACCCCGGAGAAATCATCAACGGCGATCAATCACGGGCGCTTTTCCGCAGGTTCTCCGACGAAAAGATGTCGAATTAGCTCATTGCTTCCCGGTTCGCTTTTTAGTGGCTTCAGATTTTTTCTGCGGCTTCACTTGCAGAACAAGGCGCATGGCGGCATCGAATTTCAGCGGGACGATAAGTCCGCCCTTGGTGGTTTTGGATTTCATGCGTTGTGAATAAATGTAGAAAATTTGATATTTATCTTGAAGAAGCAAATCAGCCGGGTAAATAAGCATTCGTCGTTAGCGATAACGGGGCTCTGAAAAGCCGGTTTTGATTGACAGTTTTAGACTGCCGACTCCGCGTTTCCGTGAGGAACGCACCTTAACCAGGATTTCAGGAGTCGGCAGTTTGCTTTTTATGACTAGGAGATAAACAGCGCAGCAGTGACGCCGAAACTGTAGCGCGGAAAGAAGAGCGGGGCGATGTGGGATATTCGTGACAGAAGACCACATCGCCCCGAGAGGCATCAAACATTGAGGCCGGTGTGGCGAAACTGGTAAACGCAGCAGCCTTGGAAGCTGCTCCCTGACAGGATTGCGGGTTCGAATCCCGCCACCGGCACAGTTTGGAAAAGCCATTTGGAAAGTCAATCTTTCTTGGTTATTGGCGCACGGTACGTTAGCCGCTTGCCTTCGGTCTTTTTCAGACCAGCAACGGTGCGTTCACCGTCATTTATTCCACGGTTGTTCCATCGGAAATCGAATTCGGCCAGATACTTCGGGAGGTGTTTCTTGGAGACGTGGTGGAACGATCCCATAACCCCGCGCTTCAGCAGAGAGAATGAGCACTCGACGGTGTTGCTGTGCGCCACGAATCCGTTTTTCTCCTTCCGCGCATACTCGCCCGCACTGTGATTTACCGTGTAGTGCTTGCGTGATTTACGGGTTGCGGCCACGTAGGCCGAAGCAGTGTCAGTGACCAGTGTTGTGCCCTTGGCTGTATGCTCCAAAACAGCGGCCTTGAGGTTCTTTGCCGTTACGCGCTCCATGACCTGCGAGCGAATCCGCCCACCGCGTTCCACCAGTGCAACTACGGGCGTCTTGTTGCCCATGTAATGACGGCCTTTGCCCTTTACGCGACCACCAACGTAAGTTTCATCAGCCTCCACCACACCGGAGAGCTTGTCAGTGAATGGCGATTCGGTGAGTGCATGCCGAATCTTGTGCATCATCATCCATGCGGTGCGATAGCTCCCAAGGCCAAGGTGACGCTGCATCTGCAATGCGCTGATGCCTTTCTTCGCGCCGCATACCAGATACCACGCGACCAGCCACAGGTTCAGCGGGACGTGCGAGTCCTCAAAGATTGTGCCAACCGTAACACGGAACTGCTTGCGGCATTCCGCGCACTGCCAGAGTCCGGCGCGTATTTTCTTCCCTGCATTGGCGACGATACGGCCAAGCCGTTCGCGGTTGCCATTTCCGCAGTGACAGCACACGGGGCCATCAGGCCACCGGATTGACTCCAAATAGGCCAGCGCCGTTTCTTCCGTGCCAAATCGGGCCATGATCTGCGGAAGCGTCAAATCTTCTGGCGTTGGCAAAAGCGCGTTGTTCATGGGCGAAGTCTGCCCAATGCCTCTGATTTGTCAAGTGCATATTCCCGTTTTGCAGGACAGCATTCTTTCCTCTGTTCCGGCGAAACACCTCGTCTGCAAAGGCAACGTCGTGCCCGTGCGGGAACAGCAGGCGAAACTCCGCATTGGTCGCGGCAAAGATGTCAAAAACACAGTTTTCGGCGCTGTCGATGACTTGGATATTTTTCATAGGCTGCCACCTCCCTTGCGCCCCTTGCTGCTGATCAGGGGTCTCAGCTCACTTTGTCTCATCATGCCCGCACTCGGGACAAAACTGGTCGGCAGAGGAAACGCGGTGACCTTGCGGACACTTGCGCTCGCCGGGAAGCTGGGGGGTGTGAGTGCGAGAGTAAAGGATGGCAATGGCGGCAGCGTAGAAAACCATCCAATGACCGGAAATCGCGTCGGACACTTTTCGCGTCGACGGTAGTTTGAACTCCAGACGGCTGGCGGCCCGCTGGGACTGAGCAGCCGGATGCGGTTGGTTTGGATTCGCGCAGCCCGATTGCGATTGACCATTTGGGCCTCGGTTGAAACGCTGGAATCAGTGATTCGGGGTTTGTTTGCCGGCTTTGGTTGAGGGCTGGCGGCAGATTGGACTTCACCGCCACTGACCCTGGCGGCCCGGGTTGCCCGCGACCAACGACTGTGCCTGCAGGCCCATTTCATCGCCATTGCTCCCAATGGCGAGGTTGCCCCGACCCTCCTCCCTTTCCCCATTCTTGCCGTCGGCCATCGTCTTCGTTGTTCCCCAGTAAAACCAGCTAGCACCTATGAAGAATTCCCTGTGTCTCCTCCCGGCCTTCCGGTCGCCCGCCCTTTGGGCAGCGGCCCTGGCCCTGTTCGGATCGTCCGCGGCCCACGCGGACTATCCTGCGTTGATCAAGTCGTCCAATCCGGTCGCCTACTACCGGCTGGAAGAGGCCACCGGTGCCTCGGTGGCGACGGATGCCACCGCCAATCTGCTCGATGCCGATATCAATTACCACATGGATGAAGCCTCGAACCCGGACTATCCGCAGCTTGGCCTGCCGGGCATCGACGTCAATTCGTACGCCTTCCAGAAGGCCAGCCCAAGTTTCGTCAACATCCCCTACAACGCGCTGCTGAACCCGACGCTGCCCGATGGGACGCACGGGGCGGCCTTCTCGGCCGAATGCTGGGTCCGGCCCACCACCCAGCCGTCGGATTATTCGGTGCCGCTGTCCATGTTCGGCAAATACGGCACGGGCATTTACGGGAACGCCTCCGGCTGGAACTTTTACCAGACGGGCGGCCCGAACAGCAGCTGGAACTTCAACATGAAGAACGGCGCGTTCCTGACCTCCGGGGTGACCATCCAATTGCTGAGCTAGTATCACTTGGCGGCCACCTTTGATGGTACCAACGTGGTGTTCTACATCAATGGGGCGGCGGTCAACCAGGCGGGCGGCATCACCGGCTATCTGGCCAACCCGGGTGACTTCGGCCAGATCGGTGCCGGCGACAACACGGGGTTTCTGCCGTTCAGTGGCAACGTGGATGAAGTCGCCTTCTACACCAACGCGCTGTCGTCGGCCGACATCCTCGCGCACTACCAGCTCGGTACCAATTCCTTCCGCTCGCCGCCCACGCCCCCGAGCTTCGTCTCGCAGCCGGCGTCCCAGACCAATTACGCCGGCGTCACCACGACGCTGACGGTCGTGGTCGCGGGCACGCCGCCGCTCACCTACCAATGGTTGAAAGGCGGCAACCCCGTCCAGGATGCCACCAACAGCAGCTACTCCTTCGTCACCACCTACCCGCGCGATGATGGCGCCGCCTTTTCCGTCAAAGTGTCCAATTCGCTGGGCAGCACGAACAGTGATGTGGCCCTGATCGGTGTGCTCACCAACATTGATCTGGTCGGCCCGCCGCTTTCCATCACCCGCACGGTGGGCAGCCATGCGACCTTCCGGGTCGGCGCCGGCGGAGCCGTTCCGCTGACCTACCAATGGTCCCGCAACGGCCTGCCCCTCGCCGGGGAAACCGGTGCTTCGCTCCACCTGGCCTCGGTCCAACTGTCGGATGACAGCGCCACTTACTCGGTGCTCCTGACCAATCCGTTCACCTCCACAAACCGGCTCCTGATGACTTTGTGTGGGTGAGTTGGAGGGACTTCGACCGCCCGGCGGCGCGAGCTGGGGCTCGCAGCCCGCCGCCGGGCTCGTTTATCCGGCGGGCTGGGCGATGGTGACGGCCGCCTCGGCCGGTGCTATCC
>CAIVQH010000029.1 GCA_903907995.1 uncultured Verrucomicrobiota bacterium
GGCTCGCTCCGCTCGCCTCCGCTTCAGCGCGCCGCCCCACGGCGTCCAAGTGTCACCCATGCGGTGAGCACAAAGTGTTACCCATGCGGTGATCGAGCGCCGGACGCTCGCCCCACCGGGGTTTCTTTGGTCACGAGGATGGGCCTTGCCCACCTCAAATGAGGGCCTTTTGGTCTCGGTTGGCACTGTGAAGAGCCGGGCATACAAGCTCCCGACCACGAACTCGCCGCTTGCGGGGCTTCCTCCGGATACGGCTAAATGAATGCGTTCCCGCGCCGGCCCGTCCGCCTGTGCCATCACGTTTCCAGCACCACGCATCACGCTCCACGATCCACATTCCATGAAACTTCCGCTGCTCACCGCCTCGCTCCTCGCGCTCGGCCTGATTTCCGCCGAGGCCGCGCCCAAGAAGGTCATCGTCGTCACCGCGACGAAGGGCTTCCACCACAGCTCGACCGTCATCGCCGCGAACGTCCTCACCACCCTGGGCGAGACCACCGGCGAGTTCACCGTGGTGGACCTGGTGGACGGTGGCGGCGAGGCCAAGAAGGGTGCCGACGACACCGACGTGATGGAGAAGCTGACCATGGCCAAGCTGAACCAGGTGGACGCCGTCATCTTCGCCAACACCACCGGCAGCCTCGCCATTCCCGACAAGGACGGCTTCATCAAGTGGGTTGAAAACGGCCACGCGCTCATCGGCATGCATTCGGCCAGCGACACCTTCGACGGCGCGAACCGTTACCAGCCGTACATCGACCTGATCGGGGCCGAGTTCAAGACGCACGGCGCGCAGGTGCAGGTGGAGGCCTACAACCAGGACCCGATGCATCCGGCCACCCGGGGGATTGGTGCGAGCTACGTCGTCTACGACGAGATTTACGAGTTCCTGCCACAGAGCTGGCATCGCGAGCGGGTGCATGGCCTGCTGACGATGGACAAGCACCCGCAGACGCTGGCACCCGGTGACTACCCGGTGTCGTGGTGCAAGGAAGTCGGCCACGGCGGCAAGGTCTTCTACACCTCGCTCGGTCACCGGGAAGACGTCTGGAGCAGCGAAGCCTACCAGCGGCACATCCTCGGCGGCATCGAATGGGCGCTCGGCCTGGCCAAGGGCGACGGCAAACCCACCGACACGGCCAACAAGCTCTCCGCCGCCGAAAAGGCGGAAGGATTCAAGCTGCTCTTTGACGGCAAGACGCTCAACGGCTGGAAGTACCGCCGCGATGACGGCAACAAGTCCTGGAGCGTGCAGAATGGCATGCTGGTGAACACCTTAGCCAAGGGCGATCACGGCACGGACATTTACACCGAGGAGAAATTCCGGGACTTCATCGTCCGCTACGAATACCAGGTTCCCCCGGGCTCCAACTCCGGCTTTTACCTCCGCGGCCGTTACGAATTGCAGATTTTCGACAACCTCAACAAGGACGGCCACGACAAGGGCCTCAATGGCGATCTCTACAATGTTGCATCCTGCACCATCCCGGCCACCCGGAAGGCCGGCCAGTGGCAGCAGGGAGAAGCCAAGATCGTCGGCAACAAGGTCACCTTTATCCTTAACGGAGTGAAAGTTCATGATGGAGTGACCGTGGAGCATGGCACCGGCAGCCAGCTCGACGACAACGATGACCAGCCCGGCCCGATCCTGCTGCAGGGTGATCACGGCGCGGTCGGCTTCCGCAACATCCGCATCAAGCGGTTGAACTGAACGGATGTCATCCCAAAGAACATCAGCGCCCGGCTTCGGCCGGGCGTTTGTGTTTTCAGGCCCGCCCGGCTTGGCTGCGGTACGGCTGAACGAACAGGTGAGCGAGCTCCGGGCGGGCATTGGCATGGAAAAATCGTGATCTGGCTGCAACCAAGAAGCCCAATTTGCGTCATGCAACGGGTATTCGGTCTCAAATCTGAGACCGGCAAGCCCGACGGAAGCTCATGGCCAGCCGGTTGTTCGCGCATGAAGTTTTGGTGAACACGAAGGTTCGTTCTTGCCTCGTTGCCGGGGAAATACAAGGTGCTGACGGTCATTGCCGGGTGTGGCGACGAGGAACGGTGTTGGACGGATCGCCGACAATTCGGCAAGCTGGTGCGTCAGTTGCTTCGGTGGCTGGCTTCGCAGGCGAACCTGCCGGGCATTTTCTCTGGTTTGTCGGTAAAAATGGCATTTCGGAAACGTGAACTGTCGCAAATTGAACATTTGCGGATTCAATCTGTCGCAAAAAGTCGCTATGCTCCGTTTGCCGGGGGCAGTGGCTGCCGCCCGTTGCAACCTCGGTCAAACGCATTAAAAACTGCATGCTTGAGCCTGAAAACATTCGCCGACTGGGGCTGACCCTTTCCGGCCTCGTGGTCGCCGCCCTGCCCGTCGCGGCCCTGGATGCCGATGAGGTGCTGAATTACCAGTGGGGAAAATTGACGCTGAAACCCCAACTGGACATCACCAGCGTGTTCACGGACAACGTGTTCTACGGGAACAATTCCATCCTGTCGGCCTTTCCCGTGACGGGGAGGCAGATCGCGGCCACGAATTATACGCTAGTGCCCAACGGGACCAACTTTACCGTCATCCTCCCGGCAACGCCCAGCGGTCCGACCCTTCAAGAACGGACGACTACGGTGGCCCGGCCGGCCCAGCAGGAGCGCCTGATGTACTTCAGTCCCGGAGTCCGGTTTGCCTATGGCTACACGGATGCGAACCACCTCTCCCTCGAATACACGTTCGACAAGATTTTTTACACGGAGCATCCGCAGTACGACACGGATCAGCAGACCTTCCTCTTCGATACCAGTCTGGCCAGAGGTCGGTGGACCCTGAAGGGTTCGGATCAGATGCGTTTCCTGTCGAGCTTCCTGGGGGGCGGCTTTTTCACCACGACCGGCCAGCAGATCAACCGCCGCGAATGGAACGACGATTACCGGCTCAACTGCGACATCAGCCCAAAAACCTACGCCTATGCGGAAGGGAGCCACAACAATCAGGACTACGACAAGGGGCTGAACATCTACGACTCCGACACCCTGCGGGGTGCTTTGGGCGCAGGGTACAACCTGTCCGATCTGATTTCCGTCTTTGTCGAGGGATACTATGGCCAGACGGCGGTCGCGCCGAACCTCGATTCCCAGCAGAAAGGGCCGCACTCGGCGGTTTTGGGCGGCTACATTGGCGTCAAAGGTGATTTCACCGCCCGCATCACGGGCTCGGTCAAGGTCGGCTATGAAAACCGGATGTTTCCGGACAGCGTTGCCGGGGCCTCCTCCAGCGCCTCGTCGCCGGCGGTGGAGGCAAAGCTGACGTATGCCCCCAGCCTGAAAACCCAGTTCACCCTGGGTTACACCCGGCGGACGGATGTTTCGCAGCAGTTTGTCCGGCAGGCGATCACTGTGGACAATGTTACCCTCTCCGGGATGCAAAGCATCGGGACGAGCGGCAAATGGTTTGTGCAGCTCTCCGCCAACTACGCCGTCGCCGACACCGGTGATCTGCAGAGCCAGTTTGCCGCCCCCGGCGTTGATCCGGCCGGAAACCTGGTCAACTCGGTGTATCAAGGCTTCGACCCTCTCCGTGGTGCCATTTATCTTGAGAGTCCCAGGCTCGTGAACGGCAACATCGGCCGTACCGACACCCAGATCTCGCTCGGGCCCACGCTGGTGTACCAGCCCCGGACCTGGTTGCAGGCCTCGCTGGGCTACCAGTTCACGCATTTCTCGTCGAGCTACCGCGATGCGCTGTATGCCTCGACCCATCCGCTGATCCCTTACGACGCCAACGAAGTCACCTTCCGAGTCTCCATCGGATTTTAATTATGAAAACTGGACTCCTGAAACTGACGCTAAAAGCGCTGACCCTCGGCATCCTTCTCCTGGCCGGAGCCGGGAACGCCGCCCACGCCGCCGATGCCGCCCGGAAAATCGCGGCCAACGACCTGCTGCTGATCCGGGTGCTGAACGAGCCGGACATGCAGGCGGAGAGAAAGGTCAGCACCGACGGCAAAATCTCGTATTTCCTGGTGGGCGAGATCGCGGTGGGCGGGAAGTCACCGTCCGAGGTGGAAAAGCTCATCACCGAGATTCTGGACCGGGATTACATCATCAATCCCCAGGTCAGCGTCGAGGTGAAGCAGTACGACGCCCAGTACGTCACCGTGGCCGGTCAGGTCGGCCGGCCGGGCCGGATCGAGATCCCTGCCGACCACCAGATCGACGTCATCGAGGCGATCGGGGCCGCCGGGGATTTCACCCGGCTGGCCAACAAGAAACAGATTGATCTCCGTCGCAATCGCAACGGGGAAACAACCAGATACACCTATGACCAGCTGCAGAAGTTGGCGCAGGCCGGGAACCGGGTCATGCTCGAGCCGGGTGATGTGGTAACGGTGGCTGAAGGCATATTCTGACATTTACGAGTTATGGAAGACAACAATACGACCAAGCCGCAGGCGTCGAATGACGAGGCGAACAAACTGCGCGAATACTGGAATGTCATCCTCGAACGGCGCTGGCTGATCATCGCCGTGTGGACGGTGTTTGTGGTGCTGGGCACCGTCTGGGCCTTCCGGGCCACGCCCATCTATCAGGCCGTGGCGCGCCTCCAGATCGATCCCGAGACGGGCGGGGTGCTGAGCATCCGCGACGCGATCTCGGTCGGCAACAAGGACCAGGACTACCTGCAGACCCAGTACAAGAACCTGATGGGCCGCAGCCTGATCGATGCCGTCATCACCAAGCTGAACCTGGGCGAGAATGACCGCTACAAGAAGGCGGTGGACAGGGTCGAGGCCGTGTCGGCGGACATTGACATCGTCCCGATCCGTCTGACCCGCCTGGTCGAGGTTTTCGCCAAGCATCCGGACCCGAACCTGGCGGAAAAGATGGCCAACACGTTGCTGGAGATCTTTCTGCAGCAGAACCAGGACCACAAGACCTCCAAGGCGATGGCCGGCTATCGCATGCTCAAGCAGGAGGCCGCCGCCCAGGAATCCGAACTGACCCTGGCAATGGAAAGCCTGCAAAAGTACCGGCGGGACAAGGGCATGGTTTCACTGGTGGATGACACGAAGCAGGTCGGTGAAAACATGGATGTCCTCGCCATGCGGCAGGCCCGTGAAGACCTCGGCGCCCAGGCCACCCGCTCATCGGATGCGCAGAAAAAGCGCGAGGAGGCCGACCGCTGGATCAGGGAGGGCCGGGAAATCACCGAACTCGGCGTGATCAACGAAGATCCGATCGTGCGCGAGGCGAAGCGCAAGCTGAACGATGATGAGGCCGTCCTGAAGGGGCTGCGCACCCGCTATCGCGACAAGCATCCCAAGGTCATAGAAATCCTGAGCGTGATCGGCCAGGAAAAGGAAAAGCTGAAGGAGGAGTCGCAGCGCGCGTTCGACACCATCATCTCGCAGGCCAACATCGAGAAGGAGAAGGAAGCGGGCGCACAGGCGCGCTTCAAGGCCGCCGAAAGCCGGGTCACCGAGCTCAACGAGGCCAAGACCGGCTACGACATCCTCAACCGCAAGCGCGAGCGGGCGGAGACCATGTACCAGATGGTCCTGTCGAAGACCAAGGAGTACGACCTCAACTCGAAGGACACCCTGCAGAACATGGTCGTGATTGACCGGGCCACCGTCCCCCTGAAGCCGGTCAAGCCGAACAAACCCCTGATCCTCGCGGGCAGCGTGTTTGGCGGCATCGCGGTCGCCCTGGGCTTGGCCTTCTTCATCAACATCCTCGATGACTCCATCAAGAGCCAGGAGGATGTGGAGAACTATCTGCGGCTGCCGTTCCTCGGCTACATCCCGAACATCAAGTCGGCGAGCGTCGTCGAGCGCGACCTGCAGGCGCACCTGCATCCCACCTCCAGCGCGGCGGAAGGCTTCCGGACGTTGCGGGCGGCGGTGTCGCTGGCGCGCAACGCCGAGAAGCTGCGCAACATCGCCGTCACCAGCACCATCCCCTCCGAGGGCAAGTCGCTCGTGGCGTCCAACTTCGCGATTGTCACCGCGCAGACCGGCCTGAAAACGCTGCTGGTGGACGCCGACTTGCGCCGTCCTTCCGTGCACAAGGCCTTCCAGCTGCAGAGCCCGATCGGTCTCTCCGCGTATCTGGCCGACCGCGTGCGCAGCATCGACGAGATCGCCCACACCACCGACGTGCCGAACCTGGACGTCGTCTGCTGCGGGGCGACCCCGAGCAACCCCTCCGAGCTGATCAGCTCCAAGCGCATGCTGCAGTTCCTCGAGGAGGCCGCGACCCGCTACGACCGCGTGGTGCTGGACTGCCCGCCCGTGTCCGCCGTGGCCGATCCGCTGGTGGTCGGCGCCATGTGCGACGGCATCATGTTCGTGACCAAGTTCAACAAGATCCGCCGCGAACACGCCCTGCGCTCCGTCCAGCGCATCCAGGAAGCCGGCATCTACCTCATCGGTATCATGCTGAACGACATCGATTTCGAGGGCAAGGACAGCTACTACTACAGCTACCACTACTACCAGAACCGGTACTACGCCTCGCATTACAAGGGCAAGGCCGCCCCGACCGCGGCGACCCCGGCCAAGGAAACTGCGAAGAAAGCCTGAACCGGCCTACCCCAAGCAAACGGCGCGGACCTTGGTCCGCGCCGTTTTTTTGTGCCCGGAATGAACTGCCTTCATTGCGTAGCAGCCGACGTGAGGAGGCTCCATTTTCCGTTCTCGGTCAGAGCCTCCTCACATCGGCGGCTACGAGTTGGGAAGGGTTTCTACAGAGCGAGTGCAACTCGGCTTCACGGGCCGCGTGGCCGTTCAGAGATACTTGCCGATGATCGGCTTCAGGGCGCGCTTGGTGGCGGCCGGCCAGAGGCTCTTTTCCGTCATGATGGAATTCTTCAAGGCCTGGTGGCAGGGCCAGTCGGCCTGCGCCGGCAGCTGCGGGATGACGTGGCTGATGATGGCCTTGGCGGTCGCGGCGTTGCGCTTCAGGTTTTCGATCACCATTTCCACGGTGACGTGGGCCTCATCCACCTTCCAGCAGTCGTAGTCGGTCACCATGGCCATCGTGGCGTAGGCGATTTCCGCCTCGCGGGCGCACTTGGCCTCGCCGAGGTTGGTCATGCCGACCACGTCAAAGCCGGCCTGGTGGTTGAAGACGGATTCGGCGCGGGTGCTGAAGGCCGGTCCTTCCATGTTCACGTAGGTGCCGCCGTTATGGACGCGCGCCTTGCACGCCTTGGCGGATTTCAGCAGGAGCAGTCGCAGTTCCTCGCAAACGGGGTCGGCAAAGGCGATGTGGGCCACGATGCCCTTGCCAAAAAAAGTGTGTTCGAGGTCGCGCTTCGTGCGGTCAAAAAACTGGTCCACCAGCACGAAGTCGCACGGTTTGTATTTCGCCTGCAGCGAACCCACCGCGCTGGCGCTGATGATCCAGGCCACCCCGAGCTGTTTCATCGCCCAGATATTGGCGCGGTGATTCAGCTCCGTCGGCAAAATGCGGTGGCCGCGGCCGTGGCGGGGCAGGAAGACGACCTCCCGGCCACTGAGTTCCCCGGTGAGGAAATCATCCGAAGGGGCGCCAAAGGGCGTCTTCACCTTCACCCATTTCTGCCGGGTGAAACCTTCGATGTGGTACAGGCCGCTGCCGCCGATGATGCCGATCCGTGGAGAGCTCATTTGATGAAAACCGGCGCGCAGTGAACGCGACCGGTTCCCCACGGGCAAGCGCGGAGCGGCTGCCGGCTGAGAGCGGGGGAGCAGGGGAGAAAGGGAGTCAGTGAACCAGTGATCAGTAATCAGTGAACAGCCAGAAGAGCTGCCCAATGTCCGGCTCGCGCTGTTCGCTGTTCGCTGTTCGCTGTTTCCTGCGGTTCAGAGGAAATCGTGTTCCTCGGTCCGCACCACGAGCGCGGGGCAGGGAGCGTGCCGCACGACCTTTTCCGCCACGCTGCCCAGCAATGCGTGCTTCAGGCCCGTGTAACCGTGCGTCGCCACGATGACGAGGTCGGAGTTCTGCGCCTTGGCAAAATCCACGATCTCCTTCCAGGCGCGACCGACGCGCACGACGGATTTTACGGGCACAGTGGCACCCAGCTCGGTGCCCAGCTGTTTGAGCCGCGCCAGCAGCTCACTCTGGCGGGTTTCCTCCGCCTCCAGCGGGGCGATGGGCGCATAGCCGTATTCGATCGGGTAGTTGATCGGCTCCATGACGTGCAGCAGCGTGAGGCTGGCCCCAAACTGCTCCGCAAAGGGCCGGGCGTAGCGGAGCGCCTTTTGCGAAGGCTCGGAGAAGTCGATGGGCACCAGGATCTTCTGGAGGTGGAATCGCACCTGGGCCAGCTCAATCACGGAGGCTTCCGGCTTGCGTTTGCCGGCCCCGGCCGGCTTTGCCGGCTGGCCGGCCACATTGGCGGCGGTTTTGGTAGTTTTCATGGTACTGCTGGGGTCGGGGCCTGTCTTGGGTGGGATCGAGCGTCAGTATTTTCCCGGCCATCAAAACTCCAGGGCTGAAAACCGACCGCCAAAGGGTTCAGGACCGGCGCTTGCTGTCAGGGTACTATGACTGATTGCTTCCGACTTCTCCACCCCGTTCGCGGGCTGGCGGGTCGACGGGTGGTGCGCGCCGGTCCTGAACCGTTCGGCGGGGGCGGTGACCGTGGACATGGGGGACTGGGCTTTCATGCTCACTTACTTGACCCTCTCACCGTGGCAGGGCCGCGGTCAGGGTGCTTGCCGTCGATTGGCGAAGCGCACCCGTCTTTTGCCAAAAGTCGCTTCGTCCAAGTCCGCCTAGGCAGGGCGGCCCTGGCTTGGCATGCTGCGGATAGGACATGAAGCAACCCGTCGCACCGACCGCCGCCAGCCTGGGACATCAGCCCTTCTTCCGGGGAGTGCCCTGGACCCATCTGGAGGCCCTGGCGGCGGTGGCCGCCTGCGCGAAATTTGGGCCGGATGAGGTGATTTTCCAGGAAGGCGAGGAGGCGAACCGTTTCTATCTGGTGCTGAGTGGCACGGTGGCCCTGGAGGCCGCGGCGGGAAGCCGTGACGTGCCGTTGCAGACCGTGGAGACGGGCGACGGGTTGGGCTGGTCCTGGTTTTTCCCGCCCTATCGCTGGCAGTTTACCGCCCGCACGGTGACGCCGGTGGAGGCGTTTTTCTTTCATGCGCCCACCCTGCGTCAGCGCATGGAGGATGACCCGGCGCTGGGCTACGCGGTCATGAAACGCATGGCGGCGGTGCTGTTTGAGCGCCTGCTGTCCACGCGCGACCGGCTGGTGCTCCTGGAGCAGGCGACTGCGGGTCGCCCCCTTCCGTTCGCACCGCTTGCCGCCGAGGGTGGCACCGCCTAGCGTTCCGCCTATGGCTGATCACCACGCGAGTCCGTTGCTGGAGCAGCTCTCCCGTTCGCAAATCTTTGCCGACTACCAGAAGGCCTTCGGTCAGGCGACCGGGATGCCCCTGTCGTTGCGGCCGGTGGAGGCCTGGCAACCGGTGCACCAGGGGAGCCCGCACGAAAACCCCTTCTGCACGCTCATGGCGAAGACCAGCCGGTCCTGCGCCGCGTGCCTGGACGTGCAGGAAAAGATCGCCGAAAACCCCGGTTCCGGAGCGCGCACCGTGATGTGCTTCGCCGGGTTGAACGACACGGCCATCCCGCTGCGGTTCGGGCATGAGCTGGTGGGCTTCCTCCAGACCGGCCAGGTGTTTCTCGGCCAGCCGACCCAGGAGAAATTTGCGAAGACGGCCAAGCAGCTCCTCGACTGGGGGCTGAAGGTGGACCTGACCAAGGCCGAGGATGCGTGGTTCCATTCACGGGTGCTCACGCCGGAGCAGTATCAGGCGACCGTGCGCCTGCTGGGCATCTTCGCGCAGCACCTGGCCATCGTCGGCAACCAGATCCTGGTGCAGCAGCAGCATGCCGAGCCGCCGGTCATCACCCGCGCGAAGGAGTTCATCGCGGCGCATCAGGACGAGGCGCTGTCCCTTGGCGCCGTGGCCAAGTCGGTGAACACGAGCACGTTTTACTTCTGCAAGCTCTTCAAGAAGGCGACCGGCCTCAATTTCACCGACTACGTCTCCCGGGTGCGGATCGAGAAGGCGAAAAACCTCCTGCTGAACCCCAACACCCGCATCAGCGAGGTGGCCTATGAGGTCGGCTTCCAGTCGCTGACGCATTTCAACCGCGTCTTCCGCAAGGTCGTGGGCCAGTCGCCGACCGAGTTTCGCGAACGGCTCCCCGCGAATTGACATGGGGCACGAGCACGCCAGCGCGGCGGTTGCCCCATGGAAACCGATGATGTTCCGGGCGGGTGTCTGCACCGTGGCGGCGGTCACGGGGTGGCTGTTGCACCCGTCGTACAACGCCCCCGCCCATGTCGCCTTCACCCTCGCCTATGTCAGCGGCGCCTGGGACCTGGCCCTGGCCGTCTGGGAAGATTTCCGCAAACTGCGCTTCAACACGCAGTTCCTCATGCTGCTTGTGGCCGTGGGTGCGGCGTCCATTGGGGCCTGGGGCGAGGGCGCGCTGCTGCTCATCCTCTTTTCCTGGTCGGCCGCGATGGAAACCTTTGCCGCCGGCCGCACCCAGCGCGAGATCAGCGCTCTGCTGAAGGGAGCGCCGAAGACCGCCCGCCTGCTCGACGGCGACAAGGAACGCGAAGTCATCGTCGAATCCCTCCGGCAGGGCGACGTCATCCGGGTCACCGCCGGCGAACAGGCGCCGGTGGATTTCGAAATCACGCAGGGCCGGAGCGCCTGCGACGAGTCCACCCTGACCGGTGAGGCCGAACCAATTTCCAAGGCGGCAGGCGACACTGCCCTGGCGGGCACGCTGAACCTGTGGGGTGTGTTGGAGGGCCGGGTGCTGCGGGCCGCCGGCGACAGCGCGCTCCAGCGGATCATCCGCCTCATCCACGAAGCGCAACAGCAGAAGGCGCCGATCCAGCGCTTCACCGACCGCTTTGGCACCGGATATACGGCGACCGTCATTGCCGCCTGCGTGGCACTCTTTCTGGTGACCTGGCTAGGCTTCGGCGCACCGCCGCTGGTTTCAGCGGAGGGCCACGTCAGCGCCATTTACCGCGCGATGACGCTGCTGGTCGTGCTTTCGCCCTGTGCGCTCGTGCTGTCCGTGCCGTCGGCGATCCTGTCCGCCATCGCCTGCGGGGCGCGGCACGGCGTGCTGTTCCGGGGCGGCAGCGCGGTGGAGATGCTGGCGGAGGTCCGCGTGGTGGCCATGGACAAGACCGGCACGCTCACTGAGGGCGCGATGCACCTAGTCGGGCTCGAAGTGCTCCGGGGCAGTGAGGCCGATGTGCTGGCCGCCGCCGGCAGCCTGGCAAAAATCTCGAACCACCCCGTCTCCCGCGCCATCGCCCGCGAAGCGAGCCAGCGGGGGGCACGTCTCGACCCGGTCGAAGCCACCGAAACCATCGCGGGCAAGGGTGTCTCCGGTCATTGGCGTGGACAGGCCATCGCGCTTGGCAACCGGGAACTGATGGTGGATCGGGGCGTGGCCACAGCCGAACTGGCCTCGCTTGCTGCGGTCGTGGATGCCAATGAGACTTGGCTGGCCGGCGACGGACTGCTGGGCCGGCTGCAACTGCGTGACACGCTCCGGCCCGAGTCCCGCGCGCTGGTGACGCGGCTGCAGGCCGACGGCCTGCGGATCGTGATGCTCACCGGCGACCGGGCCAATGCGGCCGAGCGGATGGCGGCGGAAGCCGGAGTCGCCGAGGTGCGCAGCCAGCTGAAGCCGGAGCACAAGGTCGCGGCCGTGCAGGAACTCAAGGCGGGCGGCACACTGCGCGTCGCGATGATCGGCGACGGCGTGAACGACGCGCCCGTGCTGGCCGCCGCCGACGTCGGCGTGGCGATGGGCGCGCGCGGTTCCGATGCCGCGCTGGAACAGGCCGACGTGGTGCTGATGAACGACCGGCTGGAGAATTTCGTGTTCGCCCGCGACCTCAGCCGGCGCGCCCGGAGCATCATCCGGGAGAATCTGGTGCTCTCGCTCGGCACGATGACGGTGATGGCCACGCTGTCGCTGGTTTCGGCCAAAATCCCGCTGTCTCTCGGCGTGGCTGCTCATGAAGGCAGCACGGTGATTGTGGTGCTGAACAGCCTGCGCCTGCTCTTCCCGCCCCGGAAACAGACGACCACGGCGGCGTGAACGCCGGCGTTGCTGCCGTCCGCCAGGGCTTGTTGCGTCCGGCAATTTCTGGCGAGCACTGGGCAACCTGAGTTGGGCCTCCGGGAGCGGGAACGGGTCCACTGACGCCGTGGAAAATCTTGGAACTGCCCTCCCCGCTTCCGTTGGTCGGGGATTCGACTCTGCTGTGATTGCGACGGTGCCGTTGACCGCCGAGCCATCACGCGGTGTCAACGCCAACGCGGTGCCGGAAGCGGCGGATCATGAGCATGAGCATGAGCAGGAAGAAGCCGGCTGTGTCTGCCTCAATTGCTCGGGCAAGGGGGCCTGCGGACGGCCGCGCTGAGGGCGCTGCCGCTCAGTGGCAGTGGGCGCAGATGCCGGCGGCGAGGTCGGGGCTCAGGTAGGGAATCCCGAGGGCCAGTCCGCGCAGGATGAGCAGCCCGCCCACGACGCCGAGCGTCACGGGCACGAGCTGTTGCAGCTGGAAGCGCAATTTCACCGGCAGCGCCTGGCCGGAAAGCCCGATCCCGAGCATCAGCGGCACCGTGCCCAGGCCGAAGAGCGCCATGTAGCCGGCGCCCAGAGCTAGGCTGCCCGTGGCGGCGGCCCCGACACAGGCGGCATAGGCGAGGCCGCAGGGCAGCAGGCCGTTGAGCAGGCCCATCAGGCCCAGCGAAGTCAGCGTACGCCGCCGCAGCAGCGCGCCGAAACCGGATTTCAACCAGCCCACCGTCTTCACCATCGGCGTGCCGAGGAACGCCCGGCGGCTGAGCAGCAATCCGAGGAGGATCACTGTGCCCGCGCCGATGGAGAGCCAGCGCTGGATGCCGATGAGCGAGAGCGATTTTCCCAACAGGCCAAAGACCACCCCGAGCAGCGAATAGGTCACGATGCGGCCCAGATTGTAGGCGAGCCGGCCGGAGACATAGCCGACCGTGCCCGAGCCCGTCGCGGGCAGCGCCAGCGCCAGCGGCCCGCACATGCCGGCGCAATGCAGGCTGCCGGCGAGGCCGAGGAGGAAGGCGGTCCAGAGCATGACGGAGTGCGGTCAGCGGCCGGTGGCCGGGATGATGAGGTTTTCGTCGTGGAAGAAATCCTCGCCGCCGACGGTCCAGGTCACGCGGGCGTTCCAAAGACCGGGGAGCAGGCCCGCCGCGCCGACCTGCTGGATGCCGTCCGCGTTGACGGCCAGTTTCACCTCGCGGTCGAGCTTCGCATCGCTCGGACGGTAGAGGCGGATGGTCCCGGTGGCATGCTGGGCCGCATGGGTGGCGGGGATGCTCACCCGGATCTGATCCGCCGCGTAGGCGATGGCGACCTGGCCGCCGAAGGCCTGGGCGCGCTTCGTCGAGTCGATGCGCTGCTGGAAGCGCATCTCCTGGTCGTAATAGTCCGAGCCGACCAGATCGACATCCTGCCGCATGGACCAGGTGACCATGCTCACGATCAGCGTGATGAGGATGGCGAAGAACGCCATCAGCGAGTACGGCCAGGGATTGAAGGCGGGCTTGGGCAGGGCGGCGGCGGTGTTCATAAGTTCAGTGTCCGGGGCCGATGAAGGCGGTCTTCACGGTCTCGATATGTTTGTTGTTGGCGTAAACGCCGATGGAAAGCGGGGTGGTGGCGCGGGGAAGCAGTTTTGGGTCGATCTCCACCAGCACGGACGTCTGGGCGAGCTTGTCGCCTGGCACGATGAAGTCCTGGGCCCCGAGCGTGACGACCTTGCCTTCAATCCCTTCCAGCCGGAACTGAATCGGCAGGGTGCCGTGGGTCTTGTTGATGATCTTGACCGTGTAGAGGTTGCTGATGCGGCCTTCGGCGGCCTGCTGGAAGAGCGCGCCGGGCGCCCGCAGGAAGATCGCCTGCACGTCCGCGCGCGTCAGCACAAGGAAGGCGAACAGCGTGATCAGACCCGAGAGGATGACCGTGTAGAGCTTCATCCGGTTCGTGTAGCGCAGGGGCTGGCCGTGCTCGATGCCGTTGAGCGAGGCGTAGCGGATGAGGCCGCGCGGGCGGCCGATCTTGTCCATCACGCTGTCGCAGGCGTCGATGCAGGCGGTGCAGTTCACGCACTCCATCTGGACGCCGTTGCGGATGTCGATGCCGGTCGGGCAGACGCTCACGCACTGGTGGCAGTCCACGCAGTCGCCCTTCGCCTCGGCGAGGCGCAGTTCGAGACGCTGGTCGCGCTTCCACGGGGCGCGCTTTTCGCCGCGCTTGTGATCGTAGGCGACCACCATGGTGTTCTCGTCGAGCAGGGCCGACTGGAACCGGCCGTAGGGGCAGATGAAGGTGCAGGCCTGCTCGCGGAAGCGCGCGAAAATCGCGTAGAACACCAGCGTGAACAGCACCATGAACCCGAGGCCCGTCAGGTGGTTCAGCGGGTCGTCGCGGATGATGTGCAGGAGCTGGTCACTGCCGATGATGTAGCTGAGCAGCGTGTTGCCGATGAGGAACGACAGCGCGAAGAACACCGCGTGCTTGAAGAGCTTCCGCGCCGCCTTCTGAAGCGTCCACGGCGCGGCGGCGAGGGCGCGCTGCTGATGGGCGTCACCCTCGATGAGGTATTCCAGCTTCCGGAAGACCATCTCCATCATGATCGTCTGCGGACACGTCCAGCCGCACCACAAGCGGCCAAACGCGGAGGTGAACACCATGATGCCGGCGAAGAACGTCAGCATCGCCACCGCGAAGATGATGCCATCCTCCGGCCAGAAGATGTGGCCGAGGATGGAGAACCGCCGCTCCACGATGTTGAACATCAGGAGCGGGTTGCCGTTGATCCGCACAAAAGGCCCCGTGAACATCGTCCCGATGAGCACCCAGCTCATCCAGGTCCGCCAGCGATACCACTGGCCGGCGGGCTGCTTCGCGTAGATCCAGCGGCGGCTGCCATCCTTGTCGGCCGTCGCCAGATGTTCGCGAAAGTCCCGCCAGTCCACCTCGCGGGAGGCGAGGTGCTGGGTCTCCGGATCGTGCTGTTCGACGGGCGCGCTCACTCGTAGATGATGGTCGAGGCCGGCGCCTGATCCTCACGAATCTTGGGGTTCGGCGGATGGGTGCCCCGCAGGGTGTAGATGTAGCTCGCCACGCTGTGGATATCGGACGGCGTCAGCACGCCCTTCCAGGTGAGCATGCCCTTTTCGGGCACGCCGTTGATGATGGTCTTGAGGTTGTCGCTGAACTTGTCGCCGTGGATCCAGTAGTCGTCGCAGAGGTTCGGCCCGACCAGCCCGCCGCCATCCGCGCGGTGGCAGGGGGCGCAGTAGGTGCCGAAGATCTGGTGGCCCTTGGCGAGGATCACCTGGTCCTTGGAGGGTTCCAGCGTCGCGAGAGAGGCCTCGAACTGGGCCTGTGCGGCGTCCTTGATGGCGTTGCCGAGGGCCATCTCCTTGTCGTAGGCGGCAACCTGGAGGTCGCCCTTGCCCAGGACATGGTAGTAACCCATGTAAAACACGGCAAAGAGCGTGCAGAGGTTGAAGAGCCACACCCACCATCGGGGCAGGTTGTTGTCGAGTTCCTGGATGCCGTCGTACTCGTGGTCGAGCAGCAGCGGATCTTTCTTCGGGTCTTTCGGGTCATTCATGGCGGGAATCTCCTTCCTGGGCGGGCGTTTCATCGTCGGCGAGCGGCAGGAGCTCCATGGTGTTCATGAGGGACTTCCGCTGGGCGAAGGTCCAGATGAGGGCCCCGGTGAAGAAGGCGAAGAAGATGCAGATCGAGATGACGCCGTAGAGGCCGACGCCACCCAGATCGCTAAGCACGTTTTTGATCATGATCGGTTCAGGATTTGGGGCTGGGGTTGGAGGAGAGGGCCGGGGCCGCCGCCTTTGGCGCGGACTTGATGTCGGTGCCGAGGCGCTGCAGGTAGGCGATGAGGCCGATGATCTCGGAATCGGGCGGCGCGTTGCTGACCGAGCCGATGCGGAGGTTCGCGACCACCTTGGCCGCCTGGGCGGCGAGGTCGGCCTGCGCCGGACCGTTCTCAAAACCGGCCGGATAGGGCACCCCGATCTTGCGGAGGGCCGACAGCCGGGCCGGCAGGGCGTTGGTGTCCAGCTTCTGCGTCAGCAGCCACGTGTATTGCGGCATGATGGAGCCGGGCGAGGTGGAGCGCGGATCCTCCATGTGCTTGTAATGCCAGGCGTCGGGATACTTGCCACCCACGCGGTGCAGGTCGGGCCCGGTGCGCTTGGAACCCCAGAGGAACGGGTGGTCGAACACGAACTCACCGGCCTTGGAGTATTCGCCGTAGCGCTCGGTCTCGGAGCGGAGCGGCCGGATCATCTGCGAGTGGCAGCCCACGCAGCCTTCGCGGATGTAGAGGTCGCGGCCGAGGACCTCCAGCGGCGTGTAGGGCTTCACACTGGAGATGGTCGGGACGTTGTTCTTGATGAGGAACATCGGGACCATCTCGACCACGCCGCCAATGGCGATCGCCACCACGGCGAGCACGGTGAGGAGGATCGGCTTGGACTCGAGCCAACGGTGGCCCTTTTCCTTCGGGGCGCCGGCGTCATCCGCGATCGCGGCGGCCTGGGCCTCCGTATCGGGCTCGAACGAGCCGCCCTTGGCGGTGCGGTACAGGTTGTAGGCGCACATGATCGTGCCGAGGATGTAGAGCGAGCCGCCGATGGCGCGCAGGCGGTAGAGCGGGACGATCTGGAGCACCGTCTCCAGGAAGTTCGGGTACTGGAGGAAGCCGTCCTTGGTGAACTGCTTCCACATCAGGCCCTGCGTCAGGCCGGAGCAGTACATCGGGATCACGTAGAACATGATGCCCAGCAGCCCGAGCCAGAAGTGCCAGTTGGCAAGCTTCACCGAGTAGAGCTGCGTGCGGTACAGGCGCGGGAAGAGGTAGTAGAGCATCGAGAACGTCAGGAAGCCGTTCCAGCCGAGCGCGCCGGTGTGGACGTGGGCGATGGTCCAGTCGGTGTAGTGAGAGAGCGAGTTCACCGACTTGATGGCGAGCATCGGGCCCTCGAGGGTGGCCATGCCGTAGGCCGTGACGGCCACGACCATGAACTTGAGCATGGGGTCCTGGCGGACCTTGTCCCACGCGCCGCGGAGGGTGAGCAGGCCGTTCAGCATGCCGCCCCAGGAGGGGGCGATGAGCATGAGGCTGAACACCATGCCGAGCGACTGCGCCCAGTCGGGCAGGGCGGTGTAGAGCAGATGGTGCGGCCCGGCCCAGATGTAGATGAAGATCAGCGCCCAGAAGTGGATGATCGAAAGCCGGTAGCTGAACACCGGGCGGTTCGCGGCCTTGGGCAGGAAGTAGTACATCAGGCCCAGGTAGGGCGTGGTGAGGAAGAACGCGACGGCGTTGTGCCCGTACCACCACTGCACCAGCGCGTCCTGCACGCCGGCATACATCGAGTAGCTCTTGAACGGCCCGGCGGGCATCTCCATCGAGTTCACGATGTGCAGCACGGCGACCGTGAGCGCCGTGGCGATGTAGAACCAGATCGCGACGTACAGGTGCTTCTCCCGGCGGCGGATGATCGTGCCGAGCAGGTTCACCGTGAACGCCACCCAGATCAGCGCGATGGCGATGTCAATCGGCCACTCCAGCTCCGCGTACTCCTTGCTGGTGGTGAGGCCGAGCGGGAGCGTGATGGCCGCCGCGACGATGATCGCGTTCCAGCCCCAGAAATTGATCCAGCTCAGCTTGTCGCTGAACATGCGCGCCTTGCACAGCCGCTGCAGCGAATAGTAGATGCCCATGAACATGCCGTTGCCCACGAACGCGAAAATCACGGCGTTGGTGTGCAGCGGTCGCAGCCGGCCGAACGACACGAACTGCAGGTTCAGGTTGGCCGCGGGCCAGAACAGCTGGACGGCGGCGAGCAGGCCGGCGCACATGCCGACCAGGCCCCAGATGATCGTGGCGATGGCAAAGGCCCGCACGATCCGGTTGTCGTATTTGAATGTTTCTATCTTCATCTTCAGTTCTCTTGGTTGGTCACGGGGAAAGGGAGTTTGGCGGCCGGGGTCGGGTCGTCCTCGCCCAAAATGCGCAGCGGCGGTGTGCCGGTATCCTCGAACTGGCCCGCCCGCACGGCCCAGATGAAGCCGCCCAGGAAGAGCGCCGCGACGACGAGACTCGCCAGCATGAGGAAAAGGATGATGTTCATGGCGTGGCGGGTTCGGGGTGGGGGACCGGAGCCGTCAGGCCGGTCCGGTGCGCGGCCCAGCGGGTCGCACCGCACGCAAACAGCACGACTGAGACGGAGCTCAGCGGCATCAGCACGGCGCAGACGATGGGCGACAGCAGGCCGGTGGCGGCGATGCCGATGCCCACGAGATTGTAGAGGCCGGAGAGGATGAACCCGGCGCGGATGATCCGCACCGCGAGACGGGAGAATTCCAGCATCCGCGCAAGCTGCGGCAGCTGGGCCGCATCGAGGATGACATCGCTTGCCGGCGAAAAGGCGCCCACCCGCTCGACCACGGCCACACCCACGTCGCTCTGCTTCAGCGCGCCGGCATCGTTCAGGCCGTCACCGACCATCATCACCTTGCGACCGGCCTGCTGGAGGTCACGGACGAAGCCGAGCTTGTCGAGCGGGCTCTGGTTGAACCGCAGCGTGGCGCGCTCGCCGAACAGCGTGCGGAAGCGCGCTTCTTCGCGCGCGTTGTCACCACTGAGCAGGGCCAGCTGGTAGCGGTCGCCGAGGTGGCGCACCAGCGCCTCCACCTCGGGGCGGAGCGGGCTGGTGAGGTGGAAGGAGCCCCGGAAACAGCCGTCAAAGGCTACGCCCACCGAGTTGGCGGTCGGAACCACACCCGTGGGAATCTTAACGCCGCAGCGCGCCAGCCAGGCCAGCGAACCCAGCCGGACCTGATGCCCGTTGGCCACGCCGGTGAGGCCGCAGCCGTGGGTTTCGCTGAACCCGGTCACCACCGACGTCGTCGCTCCGGCGGCCAGCGCCTGCGCGAGCCGCCGCGAGTGCGGATGCACCGAATGCCGGGCGATCACGAGCACCAGTTCCTTATCCGCCGCGTCCAGCGGGACTCCGGTGAAGCTCACGCCGCTGGCGTCGTTGCCGGTGAGGGTGCCCGTCTTGTCGAGCACGATGGTGTCCACCTCGGCCAGGCGTTCGAGCACCAGCGCGTGCTTGAGGAAGATGTGGGCGCGACCGAAGACCCGCTGGGCGGTGCCCAAAGTGAGCGGGGCCGCCAGCGCCAGCGCGCACGGGCAGGCGACAATGAGCACGGAGACAAACGCCTTCAGGGCGATCGCCGGGTTCACCACGAGCCAGACTGCCGCCGCCGCCAGCGCCACGCTCAGCACCACCCAGGTGAAGCGGCGGCTATAGCGGTTGGTGATGGTGTCGAGGGAGACTCCGCTGTCCTTGCGGAAGATCTCGTTGCTCCAAAGGGAGGTCAGGTAGCTCTGCGAAACGGGCTTCACCGTGACGGCCTCGATCAGGCCGCCGGTCTGCCGCCCGCCGGCATAGAGGTGCGTGCCCGGTTCGCAGGTGACAGGTTCCGATTCGCCAGTGACGAAGCTGTAGTCGAGACACGCCGTGCCCGCGACCAGGGTCGCATCGGCGGGCAGCAGTTCGCCGCCCCGCAGGATGAGACGGTCGCCGACTTCCAGGCGCGAGATGGCCACCGTCTCCTCGCCGTCCGTCGTCCGCCGGACCACGGAAAGGGGGAAGAAACCCTTGTAATCGCGGTCAAACGCGAGGCGCTGGTGGGTCTTCTGCTGGAACAGCCGCCCGCATAGCAGGAAAAAAATGAGCCCGGTCAGCGAGTCGAGATAGCCCTCGCCGTGCCGCCAGAGGATGTCGTAAACGCTCTGGCCATAGATGGCCGCGAGGCCGAGCGCGATGGGGATGTCCAAGGTCACCACGCGCTGCCGCAGGCTCAGCCACGCGGTGCGCCAGTAATCCGCCGCGCTGTAGAGCAGCGAGGGCAGGGCCATCGCCAGGCCCAGCCAGCCGAAGACCGTGCGAAACATCGGACCGCTGAAGCTGTCCAGGCCGAGATAGCCCGGAATGGCGAGCAGCATGATGTTGCCAAAGCAGAAGCCGGCGATTCCCAGCTGCAGTTGCTGCCGCTTCAGCGGCGAGGCGGCTTGGGGCCGGTCCAGTTCGCCGAATGAGAGCGCGGGCTCGTAGCCGATGGAGGTCAGCAGGGCGACCAGTTCACTCAGTTTGATCTCGGCGGGGGCGAACCCGATGGCCGCTTCGCGTCGGCCAAAATCCACCGTCGAGCGACCGATGCCCGGGTGCAGCCGGAAGAGATTTTCCAGCAGCCACACGCACGCGACGCAATGGATCTGCGGCAGATGCAACGTGATCTTCGCCTGCCTTTCATTGGCAAAATCGAGCAGTTTCGCCTGCAACGCCGCATCGTCCAGATAGCCCCAGCGCTCGTGACCGGCCCGGCCGCCGATGGTTTTCCCCGGGGTCTCGCCCAGCTGATAATACTGGGCCAGGCCATTCTCCGTTAACAGGGCGTGAACGGTCTGGCAGCCCAGGCAGCAGAAGGAATGGTTGTGCGCAGCAAAGGCCTCGTGGGCGCACGGCTGGCCGCAGTGAAAACAGCGCGCATCTGCCACCGGGAGAATGTCCCTGCGGGCCTCCAGGTCGGGTCGGACACCGACAGGATTAATTTGGTTGATGCGTACCGTCATTGCGGTACGGACGATTAGTGAGTTGCCGACTGGTGGCTAACCACGCCTTGCACAGGAGTAGGCCGATTCTGTCATTAGTTTGGGCGATGGGTTGAAAATTTCTGGCTAACACAGCCAGATTTTTGGACCTTTTATGCGGGTTTTTGCCCACTTGACTGTCGTTTGATTGCCCTTTGCTAATGAACACTTGCGCTCCCCCACTCGCTTGTGATTTTTTTCACGAGTGTTCGGTGCGTTGGTGTCCGGCGGCCTTCCGAAAGGTGCCGTTGGCCGCTAATCTCCGGAATTAGCCGCGGAAAAATAATTTTCCCGGCCAAAAAACGGATTGCGGGTCCCGCCCGGGCGGGTCACAAAGCCGCTGCCTGAACAAGCGACGCTAATTTTTAGGGCCTGATTGGATTAGAGTAACGAACAAGCCGGTGGGTGCGGATGTGCCGCGTCCCGCTGGCTGGATGACAAGAACCGAGCGATGTCCTTCCTTTTCCCAAAGTGGGTGAACACGCTGCCGCTGAAGGTGGCGGTGGGTGCCGTGATGGTCGCAACTGCGGCCACTGCGGGCATCACCTATTACATGACGCCGAAGTGGACGCGCGTGGGCTACACGCCCAAGCAGCCGATCGCGTTTTCGCACAAGATCCACAACGAGCAGCTCGGCATCGACTGCCGCTACTGCCATTCGGCGGTGGAGCGGTCTTGGTTCTCGAACATCCCGGCCAGCTCGACCTGCATGAACTGCCACAGCCTCGTCCTGAAGGACGACCCGAAGCTGGAGCTCGTGCGGAACTCCTACAAGTCCGGCCAGCCCATCCCGTGGGTGCAGGTCCACAAGGTGCCGGACTACGTCTATTTCAACCACTCGGTCCATGTGAACCGTGGCATCAGTTGCGTCCACTGCCACGGCCAGATCAACCACATGGACGAGGTGCAGCACGCCAAGCCGCTGTCCATGGGCTTCTGCCTGGATTGCCATCGCGCCCCCGAGGAAAAGATTCGCCCCGTTGAGCTGGTCACGCAGCTCGATTGGAAAGGCGTCGTGGACGGCAAAAAGCTGGTGCATGACTGGAACGTGAAGCCCGGCCAGAGCTGCTCGACCTGCCACCGATGAAGACCATTCCCCCTGTTTGTCCCGAGCCGGAAGTCGGCCCGAAATACTGGCGTTCCCTCGACCAGCTCGCCGAACGTCCCGAATTCCGCCAGTGGCTCGACCAGGAGTTCCCCTCCGGTGCCAGCATCGCCCCCGAGGGCGAATCCCGCCGGAACTGGATGAAGCTGATGTCCGCCAGCTTCCTGCTGGCCGGCCTCGGTGGCTTCGCCGCCGGCTGCCGCCGCCCGGAATCCACGCTGACCCCCTTCGCCAAGCAGCCCGAGAACTACGTTCACGGCGGCTGGCAGTACTTCGCGACCAGCTTCCCGAGCCGCGGCAGCGCCCAGGCGCTCGTGGTGAAGTCGAGCGACGGCCGGCCCACCAAGATCGAGGGCAATCCGCTGCACCCGGACAGCAACGGATCGACCGACATCACCGCGCAGGGCACCCTGCTGAACCTGTACGATCCCGACCGCGCCTACCGTCACACCTTTCAGGGCAGCGACGTGAAGGCCGAAAAGGTCGTGGATTTCCTCGCCACGACCGCCAAGAAGTTCGCCGCCAACGGCGGTGAAGGCCTCGCGATCCTCGCCGAGCGCAACTCCTCGCCCTCCCGGGCGGCCTTTGAGGCCAAGTTCGCCGACAAGCTGCCGAAGGCGAAGTGGTTCCTCTACGAGCCGGTGGATTTCGCCATTGCCAGCCAGGCGGCCACCCTGGCGTTCGGCGCGAGCGTCACCCCGCACGTCCATTTCGAGAAGGCCAAGCGCATCCTGTCGCTGGACTGCGATTTCCTGAGCACCGACGCCGACACGGCGCACCACATCCGTGGTTTCGCCAAGGGCCGCAAGCCCGGCGACGGCATGAACCGCCTCTACATGGTGGAGTCGCTCCAGTCGCTGACCGGCGGCAGTGCCGATCACCGCCTGCGGGTGCGTCCGACCGACTTGGTCAAGGTGGCCGCCCACATCGGCAGCTTCCTGGCGGACGGCGAACTCGGAGTTTCGCTCAAGGCGCTCGCCAAGGGCTCCCCGGCCTCCGCCAAATGGGCCGAGGAATGCGCCAAGGATCTCGCCGCGCACAAGGGCGAGGCCGTGGTGGTGGCGGGCTATGGCCAGCCGCTCGCGGTCCACCTGATCGCCAATGCGCTCAACTCCCTGCTCGGGGCGGTCGGACCGGTGGTCCAGCTGCTGCCGAACCCGGAAAAGAGCGACGGCGGCATTGCCGAGGCGGTCGCCGCCTTGAACGGCGGGCTCGACACGCTGGTCATCCTGGGTGGCAACCCGGCGTACAACGCCCCGGCCGACCTCGATTTCACCGCCGCCGCCAAGAAAGCCAAGATGGTCGTCCGCCTCGGTTACTACGAGGACGAAACCGCTCTCCTTTCGACCTGGCATCTGGCCGGTGCGCACTTCCTCGAATCGTGGGGCGACGCCCGCACGAGCGACGGCACGGTGGTGCCCGTGCAGCCGCTCATTGAGCCGCTGTTTGGCGGTCTGACCGAACTGGAAGTGCTGGCCCGCCTGCTGGGTGAGGCCAAGACCAGCCCCTACGAGATCGTCCGCGCAAACTTCACGGGCGACGACCAGGCCTGGAAGCAGTTCCTGCACGACGGTTTCCTCAAGGACAGCGCCTACCAGCCCGTTTCGCCCTCGCTTGACGGCGGTGCGGTCGCCCAGGCGCTCGCCGGCTTCAAGCCCCTCGCCGCGTCCGGCTACGACGTCGTGCTCTATCGCGACGCCAAGGTCGATGACGGCCGCTACGCGAACAACGGCTGGCTGCAGGAAGTGCCGGACCCCGTGACCAAGCTGGTCTGGGGCAACGCGGTCATCGTTTCGCCCGCGACGGGCAAGAAACTGGGCATCTCCGAGCAGACCGGTGACGGTCGCAAGGACACGAGCGATAACGCGCACGCGCACGACGGCCAGTTCAAGAACCAGGTGATCAAGGTCACGATCGGTGGACGCTCGGTCGAGGGGATCGCCTGGGTCCAGCCGGGTTTTGCAGACAATACCGTCGGCCTCGCCCTCGGTTACGGCCGCAGCAAGGTCGGCCGCGTCGGCACGGGTTGCGGCTTCGATGCCTACGCCTTCTACGGCACCGCCGGCGGCCACATCGCGACCGGCGCGAAACTCGAGCCGGTCTTCAAGAAGGATTACCTGGCAACCACCCAGGAGCACGGCCTCATGGAAGGCCGTCCGGTCATTCGCGAGGCCAATCTCGACCAGTTCAAGACGAAGCCCGACTTCGTCAACTACATGGACCTGGATGCGCATCTGCCGCATTACGTCCCGTACAACGAGGACGGTTCGATCAAGAACATCTACACGCATCCCTACAAGAGCCACCCGGAGACGAAGTCCGAGGTTCATCAGTGGGGCATGACGGTGGATCTGGCCTCCTGCGTCGGCTGTGCGGCCTGCGTGATCGCCTGCCAGGCGGAGAACAACATCCCCATCGTCGGCAAGGACCAGGTCATGCGCGGCCGGGAGATGCACTGGATCCGCATCGACCGCTACTACAGCCACGACGAGGCCCTGGAGATCACCAAGGAGCACGCGGCGGCCGACCCGCAGATGGCGGTGCAGCCGATGTTCTGCCAGCACTGCGAAAGCGCACCGTGCGAGAGCGTCTGCCCGGTCAACGCCACCGTCCACGACGAGGAGGGCCTCAATGTGATGGCCTACAACCGCTGCATCGGCACGCGGTACTGCGCCAACAACTGCCCGTTCAAGGTCCGGCGGTTCAACTTCTTCGACTTCAACAAGCGCGAGAGCGAGTATGCCAAGGTCCAGGGCCAGTTCTTCCTGAACACCGGCAACTTCTACAAGGGACCGGCGGCCGAGAACCGCAACGAGGCCCCGAACTGGGAAATCATCAAGCTGGTGAAGAACCCCGACGTCTCGGTCCGCATGCGCGGCGTGATGGAGAAGTGCACGTTCTGCGTGCAGCGCATCGAGCAGGCGAAGATCGCCCAAAAGGGCATTGCCCGCGACAGCGCGAACGTCCGTGTGCCCGAGGGCGGCATCAAGACCGCCTGCCAGCAGGCCTGCCCGGCCGAGGCGATCACCTTCGGCAACCTGCTCGATCCCGAGAGCGCGGTGTCGAAGCTGAAGAAGGACCCGCGCAACTACACGGTGCTCGGCTTCCTCGACATCAAGCCGCGCGTCACCTACCTGGCGCGCATCCGCAACCCGAACCCGGCCATGCCCGACGCGAAGACCACGCCGGATTCGATCCGCGACTACGAGAAGTTCCGTCACGAGAACCCCTTTACCGATGAATCCGGCCACGGCCACGAAGGCCAACACGCGGCGGTTCCCGTCGCGCCGAAAGGAGCAGCATAATGGGTAACGCCGCCTCCATACCCGCTTCCGCCGTCGCTGGCAAAAAGCACGACCACGATCACTCGGCCCCGCCGAAGATCGTCGCGGTGGACTGCCCCAAGGAGCTCGAGCGCGAGCCGCTCGTCCTGAACGGGCGTTCGCTCCACTGGATCACCGACCGGATCGCCAATGTCTGCGAGGACGACATGCCGGCCTGGTGGTGGCCTGCGTTCATCATCAGCGCGGGCGTGATGGGGATGATGTTCTCCCTGCTGGCCTACCTCGTCTCCACGGGCGTGGGTGTGTGGGGCCTGAACAATCCCGCCGCCTGGGCGTGGGACATCACGAACTTCGTCTTCTGGATCGGCATCGGCCACGCCGGCACGCTGATCTCGGCCGTGCTCTTCCTGCTCCGGCAGAAGTGGCGGACCTCGATCAACCGCTCGGCCGAGGCCATGACCCTCTTCGCCGTGGCCTGCGCCGGCATCTTCCCCGTGTTCCACACCGGCCGTGTGTGGTTCGCGCTCATGCCGGGCTACCTGATCCCGATGCCGAACTTCAACTACATCTGGCCGCAGTTCCGCTCGCCGCTGCTGTGGGACGTGTTCGCCGTGTCGACGTACGGCACCGTCTCGCTGATCTTCTGGTACGTCGGCCTGATTCCCGACCTGGCGACCCTGCGCGACCGCGCCCGGAACAAGGTCCGCGGCTTCTTCTACGGCCTGTTCTCGCTCGGCTGGACCGGTTCCAACCGGCACTGGAGCAACTATGAGAAGGCGTACATGATCTTCGCCGGCATCAGCACGCCGCTGGTGCTCTCCGTGCACTCGATCGTGTCGTTCGACTTCGCCGTGTCCAACGTCCCCGGCTGGCACACGACCATCTTCCCGCCCTACTTCGTCGCCGGCGCGATCTTCTCCGGCTTCGGCATGGTGCTCACGCTCCTGGTGCCGATGCGCACGCTGTTCAAGCTGGAGGACATCGTCACCGTCCGGCACATCGAGCTGATGTGCAAGGTGATCCTCGCGACGGGTTCCATCGTTGGCTACGCCTACGGCATGGAGTTCTTCATCGCGTGGTATGGCGGCAGCCCCTACGAGCTGTACGCCTTCAAGAACCGCGCGTTTGGCCCCTATTGGTGGGCCTACTGGAGCATGATCACCTGCAACGTGATCAGCCCGCACTTCTTCTGGTTCAAGTGGTGCCGCTCCAACATGGTGTTCGTCTTCCTCGCCTCCATTGTCGTGAACATCGGCATGTGGTTCGAGCGGTTCGTCATCATCGTGACGTCGCTGCACCGCGACTACCTGCCGGCGAGCTGGGGTTACTTCACGCCCACCTGGGTGGATGCCTTCACCTTCATTGGCAGCTTCGGCCTCTTCATGACGCTGTTCCTGCTGTTCATCCGCTACCTGCCGGCCATCGCCATGTCGGAAGTGAAGGGCGTGACGCCGCAGGCTGATCCGCACCACCCGCTGGGTGGCGCGAAAGGAGGGCACCACTGATGAGCGCCACCGCCAAAACCTACGGGCTCCTGGCCCAGTTTGACACGGCTGCCGGAATTTTCGAGGCCGCCCTCAAGGTCCGCGACGCGGGCTACAAGAAATGGGACGTGTTCACGCCGTTCCCGATCCACGGGATGGACGAGGCCATGGGGCTGAAGAGCTCCAAGGTCGGCTATTTCACCATCTGCGGCGGTGTCACCGGCTTTTTCACGGGCATGACCATGATCTGGTTCATGAACATGTTCGACTACGGCCTGGTGGTCGGCGGCAAGCCGCTCTTCACGCCGCTGTTCGCCTTCCCGGTGAGCTACGAGCTGACGATCCTGCTCAGCGCGTTTGCGACGCTCTTCGGCATGCTGGTGCTGAACCGGCTGCCCAAGCTTTACAACCCGCTCTTCAAGGTGGCGCGCTTCAAGGCGGCCACGGACGACAAGTTTTTCATCTGCATCGAGGCCGCCGATCCGAAGTTCGCCGAGGCCAAGGCGGTGCTCGAAAACGCCGGTGCCACGGCCATTGAAATCGTGGAGGACTGAAATGCGCTACTTCCTCGCCCTCTTTGCCCTCGCCGTTCTCGGTGTGATCGGCGTGCTCGGTTTCCGTGGAGACACCTCACGGCAGTCGCCCCGCATGGCCGAGTTTTATCCCGACATGTTGACGCAGCCGAAGCTGCGGCCGCAGACCACGACCAAGTTCGCCGGTTTCGCGGACGGTGCCTCGTCCCGCCTGTTTCCGGCCGGCACGGTCGCCCAGACCGTCGGCTTCCGGGACAACACGACCTACAAGGACGACCCCTACAACACCGGCAAGGTGGGCACGGGCACGAACTTCGTCGAGGTAAACCCGGTGCCGGTCACCGCGGAGCTCGTCCGGCGCGGCCAGGACCGTTTCAACATCTATTGCCAGCCCTGCCACGGGGCCCAGGCCGACGCGGTGGGCGGCATCGTCAAGAAGCTGGGGGCGACCACGGTCGCGAACCTGCAGGATGCCCGCATCGTCAAGATGCCCGACGGTGAAATCTTCAACACCATCAGCAACGGCAAGAACACGATGATGCCCTATGCCGGGAACGTTCCCGTGGCCGACCGCTGGGCCATCGTGGCCTACGTCCGCGCCCTCCAGCTCAGCCGGCTGGGCGCCAAGGACGACGTGCCCGCACCCGTGCTCGAAAAGCTGAAATAAGGCGATACCCATGAACTTCCCACTGATTTTCAAACGCCTGCTCGCGCTCTTCGCGTGCGCCGGCCTGCTGGCCTTCGCGTCAGCCCGCCTGCTCGCCGCCGAGGCGGAGCACGAGGCCCCTGCCGCCGGTGCCGCCGCCGACGCACACATGGAGGGCGCAGCCATCCACCACACGGTCGTCAGCGCCGAGGCCAAGAATCCGACCTATTTCGAGCAGTTCCTCTACAGCTACCTCACGGCCTTCATGTTCTGCCTAAGCATCGTGATGGGCGGCATGTTCTTGGTGATTGTGCACTATCTGTTCGATGCCGGCTGGAGCGTGCCGATCCGCCGCATCAACGAGCAGATTGCCGCCCTGATTCCGTGGATGTGGGGGTTTTCCGCGCCGATCCTGCTTTTTGCCCCGGAAGTCTATCCTTGGTGGAACATTGATCCAGCCACCGACCACGCGCTGAACGTTAAGAAAATCCTGTTCAACCCGATCTCGTTCCGGGTGCTGCTGATGGCCATTTTCGGCCTCTGGACCTTCATGGCGTTCCGCTTCCGCAAGTGGTCCATCGCCCAGGACAAGGACGGGGCGGCGATCTGGTCGCGGAAGTGCCGCTTCCAGGCGGCCTGGGGCATCTACGCCTTTGCCTTCTCGCTGACGGTGGTGGTCTTCCTCCTCATGAAGTCGCTGATGCACCAGTTCTTCAGCACGATGTACGGTGTGTATTATTTCGCCGGCAGCGTCTGGACGACCCTGGCGACGGTGTACGGCATCATGCGCTTCCTCGAAAAGCGCGAGCTGAAGGGCGTGATCTTCAAGAACACGGTCCACTTCCTCGGCACGCTGTTCTTCGCCTTTACGGTGTTCTACGCGTACATCCACTTCTCGCAGTACTTCCTGATCTGGAACGCGGCCATCCCGGAGGAAACCTTCTGGTACGTGAAGCGTGAGGCCGGCAGCTGGTGGGGCGTGGGCATGCTGATCCTGTTCGGGCATTTCTTCTTCCCGTTCCTGGTCCTGCTGCGCATCGACACCAAGATGAGCATGGTAACGATGGGACCCATGATCGTGTGGGCCTGGCTGATGCACTACGCGGACATGACCTTCAACGTCATGCCGGTGCTCTATCCCAACGGCCTGCATCTGACGCTGTGGGATCCGATCTGCTGGTTCGGTCTGGCGGGTTTCTTGGCCTGGCGTTTCTGGCGCAACTACAAGTCGGCGGCTCCTTATCCGCTGAAAGATCCGCGCCTGAAGGAAGCCCTTAACCATCACGAAGTCCCGGCACCCGGTGCCGCGGCTGCCCATCACTGATTGCTGCCATGAGCGAATCATCCTGCAGTTCCTGGAAAAAGTCCGTCGCGACGGTGGTCGGCGTGGCCGGCACACTAGCCGTGTTCGGCGTGCTCACGGTCTATCTTGTCCGCGCCAACAAGCCAGCCCCCGTCGGGGTCGCGCGGGGCGAGGAGCGCAAGAAGCTCTGGACTGAGCTTCAGAACGCCAACACGGACGTGCTGAACAACTATGGGGTGGTCCGGGCTGACAACGGCACCTACCGCCTGCCGGTTTCGAAGGCGATGGAAGTGCTGGTGACGGAATGGAAGGACGGCAATGCCGCCGGCCGCGCCAAGCTGCTGCAGCGCCTCGAGAATTCGCAGAAGGCCGTGAGCTACGAGTAAGATCGCCGCCCGCGCATGAGCCAATCCTGCTGCAACACCTCCACCGAAGTTCCGGCCGAAGTTTCGGGCCGGGAGCCGGTGCTTTTCCTGTTTGGCAGCGCCATCCTGTGGCTGCTGGCGGGGCTGGCCCTGTCGCTGCTCGCCTCCGCGAAGCTGAACCTGCCCAGCCTGCTGGCCGGCTGCGAATGGTTCACCTATGGCCGGGTGGAAGCCGCCGCGCGGACCGCGCTGGTGTTTGGCTTCGCCTCGCAACTGGGTTTCGGCGTCGCCCTCTGGCTGCTGACGAAGACTGGTGCCGCCCGGCTGTCTGGCCCCGGAGTGGCCGTGATCGCGACTATTTTCTGGAACCTCGCCCTGACGCTGGGCGTGGTGGGCATTCTCGCTCTGGGCAGCAACGGTCTGCCCGGCTTGGAACTGCCCAAACAGCTGGCCCCGACGCTCGGCCTCGCCATCGGCGTGCTGTCTCTCATCGGTTTCGCCACCTTCGCCAAGCGCGAGCCGGGCACTTCCTCCCCCACGCAATGGTATCTGATGGCCGCGCTGCTCGCGTTTCCGCTGCTGTACCTGACGGCGCAAGTGACGCTCCTGTTCTTCCCCTCGCGCGGTGTGGTGCAAGCCATCGCCGCCGGCTGGTTTGGTCAGGGCGTGCTGTTCCTCTGGCTCGCGCCGCTGGCGCTGGCTTCGCTGTACCATTTCATTCCTGCCTCCACCGGCGGCACGGTGCGTTCACCGGCGCTGGCCCCGCTCGGTTTCTGGTCCTGGCTGATTTTTGCAAGCTGGACCGGTGCTTCCAGCCTGGTGGGTGGTCCGGTGCCCGCTTGGGTGATTACGGTCAGCGTTGCCGCCGGCGTGCTGCTGCTGATCCCGGTGACCCTGATCAGCCTGAACCTCTCCATCTGCGGGCCGGCCAAGTGCACGACAACGAAATACTTCGCCCTGTTGGCGCTGGCCGCGTTCACGCTCGGCGGATTCGCCTTCGCGCTGACTTCGCCGCGCTGCGCACAGGCGGTGCTGCACTTCACCCAGTTCAACGTCGCGCTGCGTGAGCTGTTCCTGTTCGGCTTCGTCGCGCCCGCGCTCTTCGCGGCCTTCTACGCCATCGTGCCGCAACTGGCCGGTCGCGAGTTTCCCTGCCGCCTCTCCCCGAAGGGGCACTTTGGCTTCACGGTTCTGGGTCTCGGCTTGCTGCTCCTCGCCTCGGGCGTGGGCGGCTGGAAGCAGGGCTGGCTGCTGGCCGATCCGAAGGCCGATTTCGCCGCCGTTTCCGCCGGTCTCAAACCATGGCTCTGGCTGCACACGCTGGCCCTGGCCATCTACGCCTTTGGCCAGCTGGCGATTGTCGCCAATTCCGTGTGGCTCATCTTCGAATGCGTAAAGCCCCTGCGGCAGCCCGTGCTGGCGCTGTTCACCGAAACCCGGACGGCCGTGGCCGGCAAATGAACCGATGAACTCCGGCCCGCTCCTCTATTTCGGTCTGGTGGCGACGCTCGCGGCGTCCTGGTTCGGCTTTGTCGTCGTGCCCCACCAGCAGCTCGGCGCCCTCCAGCCCGAGACGGGTGCCAATGCCGCCGGCACGGAAGTCATCTATCCGGCCGCCCGCAGCGGCGAGGCCGCGCAGGGCCGGGCCGTTTACCAGTCGCTCGGCTGCGTGTCCTGCCACAGCCAGCAGGTGCGCTCGGAAAACAACGGCAGTGACCTCGCCCGGGGTTGGGGCCACCGCCGGACCGTGGCGCGGGACTATCTTTTCGACCCGACGCCGCTGCTCGGTGTCAGCCGTCTCGGCCCCGATCTCGCCAACTACGGTGAACGTCTCGGCACGAATTCCTTTCCGATTACCCGTCTGTACCGTCCGACCCTGGTCGTGACCAATTCTACCTGTGCGGCGGTTCCCTTCCTTTTCGAAGAGCGGCCCATCCGCCGCAACGGTCCTTCCCCGGAAGCCCTGGCTTTGAAGGGTGACGACGCTCCGGCTGCCGGCAAGGAAGTCATTCCCACGCTGCGCGCCCGTCAGCTCGCCGCCTACCTGCACAGCCTCGGCACCAGCGCCGATCTCCCTGAAGCCCCGCTGCCGCCCGCGGAAGACGCCAACGCCCCGAAATGAGAGCCGAAGCGAACCCACTTTTTTCTGTCCGGTCCCGCCGCGGTCAACGCGGTTTCGGGCTGCTGAATTCCTTCCTCCTGTCGGGCGCGGCGGCCCTGCTCGTGTGGGGTGGGCTCTACGTCGGCAAGTACGGGGGCCGTTTCGATGGCGACGAGTTCGATGAGGCTCCCCATGGTCGGCCGGCCAAAGTGGTTGCGGGGGCCGAAGATCCGAATGCCAAGGTGCTCAAGCGTGGCGCGATCATTTTTCAGCAGTGCGCCTTGTGTCATCAGGCCGATGGCAGTGGTGATCCCACCAAGAACGTCCCGCCGCTCGCGGGTTCGGAGTGGGTGCTGGCGGAATCCCCAAACCGCGTCATCCGCATTCTCCTGAGCGGGCTCACCGGGCCGGTGACCGTCAAAGGGAACGTCTGGAATGGCGGCATCATGGCCTCCTGGCGCAAGACGGCCGACAATCCGAGCGCCCTGACGGACGAGGAAATCGCGGCGGTGCTCAGCTACGCGCGCAACAGCTGGGGCAACAAGGCCCCCATGATCACGCCTGAGCAGGTCAGCGCCATCGCGAAAGAGGAAAAGCGCCCCCCTACGGTTTCCTGGTCGGCCGAAGAGCTGTTGAAAGTCCCCCTGACCGGCGCCCCCGCCGCGTCCGCCGCGCTTACGCCCGACCAGTTGAAGGCCGCGTTGCAGGCACTGCCCGCCGCCGACCTTGAGGCCCTCCTCAAGGACGTGAAGAAGTAGGCTGGCTATAAGAAGCGTCCGGTGCCCGATGGTAGGGATGGCGCGCTGCGCCGCTCCCCGTCGCCGAGCGCAGCCTCAGGCGACGGAACGAACACCCAAGGCATCCGCACCATTCTTCCGCCTCTTCAGGGCGGGGCCGGCGCAGAGCGCCGGCCTTACCGGGTCCGACTTTCCATCCCGCGAACATTGTCGCGGGCGGGCTTTTGGTGAAGGCTTAGGCCGCACCGGGCGACCAGCCCCCCAACCAGCCACCGCCATGTCCTCGCTCAACCGCTTTTCCGTTGCGCCGCTTTACACCGTCACCCGCCGGCTGGCCGCCGTGGCCATGGGCAGCGAGGCGCCGGAACTCGTGCTCACCGGGGCGCGCGTGCTTTCGACCTACACCGAGCGCATCCATGAGGGCAAGGAGGTATGGCTCGCCGCCGGCCGCATTGCGGCGGTGAAACCGGCGGGCGAGTCCAAGCGGTTGGGACATACCGCGCCCACCTACGACTGCGCCGGGGGCATCCTTGCGCCGGGCCTCGTGGACCCGCACATCCACATCGAGTCGTCGATGATCACCGCGTGCGCCTACGCCGAGGCGGCGCTGCTCAACGGCACCACGACCATTTTCTGCGATTCGCACGAGATCGGGAACGTGTGCGATGTCGCCGGGGTCGAATGGATGCTCGAAGACGCGCGGCAGGCCCCGCTGAACATTTTCCTCACGCTGCCGAGCACGATTCCGGCAACGAATGCCACGCTCGAAACCGCCGGCGGCGACTTCACACCCGAAAAGGTGGCGGGCGTGTTTGACCGCTGGCCCGAAGCCGTGGCGCTCGGCGAGAAAATGGATTTCGTGCCCGTGGCGCTCGGCGATCCGCGCAGCCATGGCGTCATCGCCGAGGCCCTGAAGCGTGGGCGGCCGGTCTGCGGTCACATCTACGGACGTGAATTCGTCGCGGCCTGCGCCGCGAGCGGTGTGACCGACACGCACGAATCCATCGACCGCGAGATTGCCAATGACTTCCTCGAGGCCGGCCTCTGGATCTTCCTCCGGGGCGGCAACCCCAAGACGCCATGGCATTCGCTGCCGCTCGCCATCAAGGCCGTCACCGAACTCGGCGCGAACCCGAAACGCGTGTGCGTCTGCACCGATGACCGCGATGCGGACGACCTGTTCCTCTTCGGACAGGACTGGGTGGTGCGCGAGGCTGTACGGGCGGGCCTGAAACCCGTCACCGCGTGGAGCATGGGCTCGCTGCATCCCGCGACGCGCTACGCGATGGATGGCGAGATCGGCGCGCTCGGCCATTCACGCCGGGCGGACATCGTGCTGCTGAACGACGCGCTGGAGCCGCAGTGCACCTGGTACGGAGGCGAATTGGTCGTGGAGCACCGCCGGGTCACACCGCGCCTCGAGGCCGCGCTGGCCAAACCCTATCGCTATCCTGCCGCCGCCTACCGCACCGTCCATTTTGCCGACGACGTGAAGCTCGTGCCCGACCTGCCGAAGTCGCCGGTCACGGCCAACGTCCTGCGGGTGGCGCTGCCTGGCATCATCACTTTCCACGACCGGGTGCCCTTCACTCCAGTGACCGGGCCCACCGCTGAATCGGCCTGGGCAGCCACACTGGCGGCGCACGGCGATCTCTGCTTCCTCACCGTCATCGAGCGCCACGGCAAGAACGGCGGCGTGGGTCACGGCCTGCTGAAGGATTTCGGGCTCAAGGCCGGCGCGGTGGCGAGCACCGTGGGGCACGACGCCCACAATCTGCTGGTCGCGGGCACCAACGTGGCGGACATGCGGGTCGCGGTGAACGCCTTGAAAAAATCGCAGGGCGGGGTCTGCGTGGTGCGCGATGGGAAGATTCTCGCGCTCGTCGAGCTGCCGATTGCCGGCCTGCTTTCGGACCGGCGGGCCACCGTGGTCGCGCGGGAGTCGGAAAAGCTTAAACAGGTCTGGGTGGAGGCCGGCTGCGTGCTGCCTTACATGGGCTTCAACCTCCTGCCGCTCTCGGTCATCCCGGAAATCCGGCTGACGGACAAGGGCCTGGTCCTGGTGCCCTCGATGACGCTCGTGCCGCTGTTTGAGTGAAAAGGAAGCAAGCACCAAAGCCCAAACTCCAAGCACCAGAGAAGCTTCAACCTCCAAACTTCTATTGCGCACAAAGCCTTTGAGCTTTGACCTTGGTGTTTCTTTGGAGCTTGGAGCTTGGCTTTTGGTGCTTTCACCCCGTCCGCCCAAACTTCTTCTCCAGTTCCCGCCAGTTCATCTCGATCAGCGTGGGGCGGCCATGGGGGCACGTGTAGGGCATGGTGCAGCGGCGGAGGTCGTTGACCAGGTTCTCCAGCTCAGGGCCGCGCAACGGGTCATTCGCCTTCACTGCGTGGCGGCAGACGGTCTTGGCGATGACATCCTCGCCGAGCCGGGCGCTGTTCACGCCCGCACCGGCGCCCTTGAGCGCGTCAATCAGCTCGAAGGCGAACTGCTTCGGGTTCCCTGCCTTCACAAAGGGCGGCAGCGCATCCAGCAGGAAGGTGCGCTCGCCAAATTCACTCAGGCCCACGCCGAGGCGCGTGAGCGTCTCGAGGTTCTGGCGCACGAAGTCAGCGTCACGCGGGGTCAGCTCGACCGTCTCGGGCAGCAGCAGGCGTTGCGAAGGGGCGAGCTGGGCGCTCTCGATGCGTGCCAGCATCTGCTCGAACAGGACGCGCTCATGCGCCGCGTGCTGGTCGAGCAGGACGAGGCCCCGGTCGGACTCGAGGACCACGTACAACCGGCGCACGACGCCGACGAGCCGCAAGGGCACGTGCAGCAGCGGCACGGCGGCTTGTGGACGGGCCGAGGCGAGGGGAGCGGCGGGGCCGGCATCCGTCGGTGCCGATGGTATGAGGTGCCGCGAGAAATCAGCCTCAATCAATGGGCTGGCTCCTGATGCCACGACCGACGCAGGTGACGGTGTGGTCGCAGGCCGGAGCGAAAGCGGCAGCGAGCCCTGCGCCGGTGCGGCCACGGGCGTTGGCGGGCTGAGGTGGAAGTCCGCCTCGGTTCCGTGGCCGCCCACCGTTGAAGGGGAGGCGGCTGGTGCCGCCGGAGCGTTGGCTGACGCGGCGGGGTGTTCCCCTGGCGACGCATTTCCATGGAAAACCAGCAGGGTATCCCGCACCGCCTTCGCCACGAGGCGCCGCACGGCCTGTTCCTCGCGGAACTTCACCTCGCGCTTCTGCGGATGGACGTTCACGTCCACGGCGGCGGGGTCGAGTTCGAGAAAGAGACAGCAGACCGGGTAACGGCCCCGCATCAGGGCCGTGTGGTAGCCCTCGAGCAGGGCGAAGTTCAGGCCTCGATTCTCCACCGGGCGCTGATTGACGAACAGGTGCTGCTCGTCCCGCGTGCTGCGCGACACACCGGGCGCGCCAATGAAGCCCCACAGGCGAAATCGCGCGGTCCGCGGTTTCAGCAAGGAGTCGCCGGCGGCCAGTGTGTGACCCAGGACCCCGGACTCGGGACCCGGGACTTCCTCCGGCGCCTCCTCAATCTCCGTGGCGAACTCAACCGGCAACAAAGGCACATCCGCCCCGTGCAACTGCCGCAGCCGCTCACGCAGGGCGCCGAAGCGTTCGGCGGCGGTGGCCCACTTCACGGGCGGGAGCTGCCAGAGGGTGCGCCCATCGCTGCTGCACGTGAAACCGACCTGCGGGCACGCCAGCGCGACGAGCGTGAGGTAGTGCGCGATGTGGGCGCGTTCGGTTTCCTCGCTGCGGAGAAACTTACGGCGCGCGGGGAGGTTGAAGAACAGCTGGCGAACCTCGACCGACGTGCCGGTGGGGGACGCCGCCGCCTTCACCTCGAGAATCTTCCCGCCGTGGATCACGATCTGGGTGGCTTCACCCGAGGTCTCATCCCGTTCCCGCGTGGTGAGCGTGAAGCGGCTCACGCTGGCGATGCTGGGGATGGCCTCGCCCCGAAATCCCATGGTGGCGATGGCGGCCAGATCCTCGGCGCGCCGGATCTTGGAGGTGGCGTGGCGTTCGAGGCAGAGCAGAGCGTCGTCCCGGCTCATGCCCAGGCCGTCGTCCGTCACGCGGATGAGGCTGCGCCCGCCCGCCCCGATCTCGACCGAGATCCGCGTGGCCCCGGCGTCCAGCGAGTTTTCCACCAGCTCCTTCACCACGCTGGCGGGCCGTTCCACGACCTCGCCCGCCGCGATCTGGTTCGCGACGTGTTCCGGGAGCAGGCGGATGCGGTTCACGGCAAGAAGCTCACGGCGGAACGTTCAAAGTTCAAAGTTCAAAGTTGGGGTGAGGTGGGGAGTTCCGGGAACGGAGTGTGGTTGAAGGGCGACACCATCGTTGGGGTTAGGGAGCCCTTCTCTGAGCGCCCGAGGAACCGGCATCGGGCGCTGGGAATCGAATGGGCGGGCTGCCGACCGCTCCTGACCGCCAAGCCGAGCCCGGTGCCTGATTTTCAGCGAAACGCGGTTTCGACAGGTCATCGGAGTTCCGCCGGAGGGCGGTTTCGTTGCTTGTCGCGAGCCGGCATAGGGAGGCGGTTTCGCGCTCAAACGTGAACTTTTGTACCATTCCGCGGATGCAATCCGCATTCCGATTGGACCCGTCAGGGCGTTGGGAATTGCTTGCGGGCCAAGTGGAAGGACTTTTTCGGTTGCGGTGACCGATTTCCGCGCGTAGATGCACCGGGTGAAAACGTTCAAAAAAATCTGGCGAAAAATCTTGCCGAAGAGCCAAGCAATAAAGGATTTGTGTGTTGACAGCTCGCTTCAAGATTCCTAAAAGAAGCGCGCATTTTAGCTCGACAAATATCCGGCGTAAGAGTGTAACCTGTTTTCCTCGTATGAATAAGCTTATCCGTGCTGCCGGCATGCTGTCCCTTGGGACGGCCAGCCTCGCGGTCCAAACCTTTGTCTGCGCTGCCGACGATGGCAAGTCGTGGAACATTTCGGCTGCGCTGAGGGGTTTCTACGACGACAACATCTACACCCGGCCCAACGGCCCGGACAAGCTCGACAGCTTCGGGTTCGAGATCAGCCCTTCGATCAAGTACCGCATCGCCACCGACGACACCACGGTAAGGTTCTCGTACACCTATTCGGCGAAGTATTATGACGGCCGGCCGCAAGGCACGGACAAGTGGGACCAGAGCCATATCATCGATGCGGCCCTGAAGCATTCGTTCAGCCCCCGCGTGTCGTTGGATCTGAGTGATCGCTTTGCGGTTGCCCAGGAGCCGGAGCAGCTCGGCCTGGGTGGCACTGAATTCCGGGCCAACGGCAACAACAAGAGCAATCGTGCCAACATCGCCGGGACGATCGGGTTGACGTCGCAGTTCGGGCTGGTGATCGGCTACGGCAACAACTTCTACGATTACGACGACATTAGGTACGCGAGCTCGCTGAACCGCATGGAGCACAATCCATCGGTTGACCTGACCTACCAGCTCAAGCCAGCCACGGTGCTGGTTGCCGGCTACGCCTACAGCATTGTCGATTTCGACACGGTGACTCCGAACCGTGACAATCAGTCGCATTTTATCCGGGCCGGTGTTGATCAGAAATTTTCCGACCAATTGACGGCCTCCGCCCGCGTCGGCGCCCAGATCGTGAATTACGAGCTTCCGGGCCAGAAGGACATCACGTCGCCCTATGCGGACCTGAGCCTCAAGTATGCGTTCACGCCAGATGCGAGCCTGTCGGTGGGGGTTTCGCACAAGCACAACGCGACGGACGTGATTCAGGCCGAGGATCAGGAAAGCACGGCCGTTTACGGGGTGTTTGCCTACAAGTTCACGGCCAACCTGAGCGGCAAGCTCATCGCCCAGTACCAGAATTCGGAGTTCATCTCCTCGGACCCGAATCTCAACGGCAGGACGGAGGATTATTACTCGTTCGGCCTCAATCTGGCCTACATGATCAACAGCAACATCTCCCTGGATGCCAGCTACTACTACGACAAGCTCGAGAGTGACAACAGCGTCGCCCTGCTTGCTCCGCGCAGTTTCTCGCGCAACCGGGTGTTCCTCGGGGTCCGTTTCTCGTACTGAATTCAATTTCGATGTTATTCATGGAGGCTGGATAATATCCTAGCCTCCTTTTTTTATGGACTTACAAAAGACCCCGTCGTCAACGGAAGGGAAGCTGCATTTTCTGGATTATTGGCGCATCATCCGCATCCGGAAAGTGATCATCCTGGCGGTTTTCCTGCTGGTCGTGATCACCACCACGGCGGTGACCTTCGTGCTGCCGCCCTCCTATTCCAGCACGGCACGCATCCGCGTCGAGCGTGACACGCCCGACATCACGCTGTTTGGCATGCCCTCGGCCTCGGCCTCGTACGATCTGTACTACCTGATGACCGAGTTCGAGGTGCTGAAATCCCGCAAGATCCTCGACCCGGTCATCGATCAGCTGAATCTCAACAAGAAATATGCGGAGAAGTACAAGTCCACCCGCGATTATACGACGCAGGAATCTTATGACATCCTGAGCCGAGAGCTGGAGGTGAAGCAGTTCCGGAACACCAGCATCATCGAGATCAGCGCCCTCTCCTCCGAGAAGCAGCTGGCGGCGGACATCGCCAATGCGGTGGCCCGGGGCTATGAAAAATACCGTGACGAACTCCGCACCGGCAAGGAGGACCGCGGCTACAAGGCCCTGACCAACAAGCTGGCCGCCCTGGCCATTGAGCTGAAAAAGAAGGGGGCGACCGTCGACAAGATGAAGATCGACGGGCAGATCCCCGACATCGTTGACAGCGGGCAGGAATTCCAGTCCCTGTCGACCGATGAAATCCGCCGGCTGGGCATGCTGAAGACGGACACGGAGACGCGTCTGAGCCAGGCGGAAACGATCCTGAAGGGCCTGAAGGCGATCCAGGGCGATGCCCTGCGCAATGCCATCAACGTGGCCCATCCCACCCCCCAGCTCACCCAGCTGATGCAGGACCTCAGCCTCACCGAGGTGAAGAAGGCCTCGCTTCTGCCCGACTACGGACCCGCGCATCCGGAGGTCAAAAAGGTGAATGATGTGCTGGCCACGATCAACGCACAGATTGAGGAGGCGGTGGCGGGGATCATGAACACCATGGACATGCAGGTCCAGGCGGACCGCCAGATCCTGAAAAACGTCCAGGACAAGTTCACCTCCGCCAAGCAGGAGGACGCGCAGAAGCGCTCGGATTATGCGCCCTACCGGAATGAAAAGCGCGAGTTCGACACCATGCGCAAGATGTATGACTCGCTCTACGCCCAGGTGACCCAGGAAGAGGTCAACAGCAGCATCTCCAAGAAGGCCAGTGTGGAATTCATCGATCAGGCGCTGCCCGGCATCCGCCCGGTGAAGCCCAGCAAGATTCTGAACATCAGCCTGGGCTGTGTGGCGGGTCTGCTGCTGGGTGTCGGTCTGGCGTTCTTCATCGAATACCTCGACACGAGCGTCAAGACCATCGACGACGTCGAGCAGGCGTTGCAGGCGCCGGTTCTCGGCGTCATTCCCCAAAACGTCGGGGCGCTCATCCACGAGGGGCCCGAGAGCCCGCACGCCGAAGCCTACCGCGTGCTGCGTACCAACGTCCTGTTCTCCCGCAAGGATGCGAACCTCCGGACCCTGACCGTGGTCAGCGGTGGTGCCGGCGAAGGCAAATCGACCACGATCTTCAACCTCGCGACCATCTTTGCGCAGCAGGGCAGCCGCGTGCTGATCGTGGATTCCGACCTGCGCCGTCCCAGCCTGCACAAGCTGCTGAACGTCTCGAACAACCTGGGCCTGACCAACTACCTGCTGAAGCAGAACAAGCTGGAGGAGGTCGTGCAGACCACCCCGCAGCCCGGCATGGACTTCCTGCCCAGCGGCAAGCTGCCCAGCAGCTCGATGGGCATCCTCAATTCGGCGGCGATGCGGGCCTTCATCGAGGAGACCAAGAGCCGCTACGACTTCGTCTTCTTCGATTCCCCGCCAATCATGGGTGTCAGCGACGCTTCCATCTTGGCGAGCGAGGTCGATATGGCCATTCTCGTCGTGCAGTACCGCAAGTACCCGCAGCAGATGACGCTCCGCGCCAAGCAGATGGTGGAGAAGGTCGGCGGCAAGCTCCTGGGTGTCGTGCTGAACAACATCAACATCTCGCAGGACAGCTACTACTACTACTACAGCGGCTACTACTACGATTACTATTCGAAGAGCGATGACAGCAAGCCGAGCTCCGAGAAGGGGGCTGCCGGGTCCAAATCGGGATCGGGCAAGGCGGGCCTGGACATCAAGCAGAAGTACTGAGGCGGTTAATTGCGGTAGATTCGTGAAAATGACAATGAATTGGTCCCTTGCCAAATGCCCGCGCGCCCTGTGGGCGCTGCTCAGCCTTGCCGCCTGCCTGCTTTTCAGCGGCTGCGAGACGGGAGGCAAAAATACTGCCGGCACCACCACGACGCAGGCGCCTCCTCAGGATCTGCTCCGGGCCGGTGAACGCATCAAGATTGTCTATCAGGACATTCCCGATGCTCCGCCCACGACGGAACAGCAGATTCCTGAAAATGGAAAACTGGAGCTGCCCAAAGGCGTCGAAGTCGTGTTCGCCAACCGGTTGAAGACGGAGGTGGAAAAAGAGATTCAGGACATCTACGTCAATCAGAAGCACCTCTATCCGCGGATGACGGTGAACATCGAGCGGCAGGGGCTGGCCGTCTCGGTCGGCGGCGAAGTGCACACGCCGGGCATGGTGGTGCATCTGGGGCAGATGACCGTCACCCGGGCCATCAACGCGGCCGGTGGGTTTAACGAGTTTGCCGACCGCAAGGACGTCATTGTCACCCGGGCGATCACCAAGGAGCAGATTCATGTGAATGTGAAGCAGGCGTTCGACAATCCGGCCTTGGATCTGCCGGTTTATCCCGGCGATTCCATCCTGGTGACCCGCCGGATTCTCTAAGGCGGCGAACAAACGCCGTTGACCTGAACAATCCGGATTGGGCCGGTGTCATGGGTTTGCCGATGGGGCCGACCGGTGCACCGGCCTCTTCTTTTCCATCATGGCTGGTGAGGGCTTCAGCCCATCGGCCGGGCGCATCTTTTTACCATAGTCGGCTACGGGCAAAGGGAGTGCGGGCGGAGTCGGGTGGCCGTTCCCCCTCACCCCGGCCCTCTCCCGCCGGGAGAGATTCCACGTCCCAAAAGGGGCGAATTGTGCCCCTGAACCTCGTTGGCTCCACGCCGAGACATCCGTTCGTCAGTTGCAGGCATATCGGCCGGGCTGAAAGCCCGTCCGAATAATGCCTGGGGTGAAGCGAGCCA
>CAIVQH010000030.1 GCA_903907995.1 uncultured Verrucomicrobiota bacterium
GGATTACGAGCAGACCGAGACCAGCGCCACTGGGCTCATCTACGTCGCCATGATACGCCTCATGCTCCGCCGGCTGGCCTAATCGCTCAGCATTCATGAGTTCTCAGACAGGCTCTAACGACTCATGGCTGCCATTTTTCTCCTGCGACAAAAACCGAAAAAAACGACGAACCCAGTCCTCTGCATCCGACAAGTCGTTTTCTGGAAAGGCGTTGTGGAACCGATCATCGAACCGGTTTGGGCCATTGGAAACCGCTCTAGTCTCAAGCAGTTCCGGTTTTGGAACTGCGGCCTTCCCAGGTCGCGCATACCATGCTTCGACGGCAGTACGGATTGATTCGTATATTTTCTTTTGGATTTTTCCAGGGTTAACGTTTAGCAGATCAATGTAGATGCTGCACTTATGTGAATAATCTTCCCGGTTCTCGCGCGGACAAACTTCCAAGAAGAAATGCTTCAGAACACTGGTTTTCCCGACACCGACATGCCCCACCAGCAATACTACCTTGTTGATCATCCTCTCGTCATAACCATACTTATGAGGCCAAAAATGCCTGTTCAGGCTACTGAAGACCCCTTCATTGGCACTGTAACCACCGAAAACCTGGTGTGCATCGGCAGGAATTTTGCGCCATTCAAATTTCCATGCATCAGTGTGAAACACTTTTCGCCCATCAAAACTTGTCGTCTTTCGATATTCATAACCCCTGACCCTGTCAAAATCGATCAGCTCGCCAAAGAATTCCGTCATTGCCAGCGAGTAATGCGTTTCCTGATTTTGCATGAGAGTACGTGGGGAATGGGAATGCTTGCATCAGTTTCGAGCTGATGCCTTTCGGTTGAGGTTGATGACTTAGAATATCTTTGAGACGGCTGTGTTGTCTAGCTTTACGCTTAAAGTTTCCGCGCGCCCGTCTCACAATCGTATTTTGGAACATCGACAACATCTCCGACATTTTCAGGATTCTGAGATCTTCCACGATACACGGACTTCGTCTTTTTGATCGCGCCTCAGAATTGTCGCGCCCGGAGGTGCGTTTTTGCCCTTGTCCGCCTCCGTCAACTCCGACCGCTTCTCCGGTTTACAAGGGCCCCCTTCGTGCGTCATCTTTGGCCGAGATGACTGACGCTGTCCGCCATGACTGGTCCCTCGCCGAACTTCGCGCGTTGCACGATGTGCCCCTGCTCGACCTCGTGTTTCGCGCGGCGACGGTCCACCGGCAGTTCCACAACCCGCGAGAGATGCAGGTGAGCAAGCTCATCAGCATCAAGACCGGCGCCTGCCCCGAGGATTGCTCCTACTGCGCCCAGTCGTCCCGCTACAGCACGGGCGTCGGTGCGGAACGGCTCATGGAGAAGGCCAAGGTCGTCGAGATCGCCGCCCGGGCGAAAGAGGCCGGCGTGTCCCGCGTGTGCCTCGGGGCCGCCTGGCGCAGCGTGAAGGACAACGACCAGTTCGACCGCGTGCTCGACATGGTCCGCGACGTCACGGACATGGGCCTCGAGGTATGCTGCACGCTCGGCATGCTCACCGAACCGCAGGCCAAGAAGCTCGAGGATGCCGGCCTCTACGCCTACAACCACAACGTGGATTCCTCCGAGGAATTCTACGAGACGATCATCACCACGCGCACGTACGCCGACCGGCTCAACACGCTCGCCAACGTTCGCAAAACCGGCATGACCATGTGCTCCGGCGGCATCATCGGCCTCGGCGAAACCGCCGATGACAGGCTCAAGATGCTCCAGACCCTGGCGCAGATTCAGCCGCATCCCGAGTCGGTGCCCATCAACATCCTGTCCAAGGTCGAAGGCACCCCGCTCGCCAAGAACGACGACGTCCCCGTCTGGGAGGTTATCCGCATGATCGCGGTGACCCGCCTCGTGATGCCGAAGTCGGATGTCCGCCTGACCGCCGGTCGCGTGAAACTCGATGCGACCGCGCAGGCCCTGTGCTTCCTCGCCGGCGCGAACTCGATCTTCTCCAGCGAGACCGAGTTCATGCTCACCAAGGCCGTCCCCTCGCCCAGCTACGACGCGGACGCGGCCCTGCTCCAGGCGCTCGGCCTGACCATGCGCGCACCGTTCGTGAACCCGCATTCACCCCGCGCCGAAGAACTGGCCGAGCAGATTGAGGCCCGCCGGACGGCTCCACCGACCTTCTGCGACCGCAAGGAAGCCGTTTGCGCGGTGGCGTGAGCGCACTTCAATCCCGCTCCAGTGCCCGCACGAACTTGCCGGGCAAATCGGACGACCCCGGCGCCTGAAATTGGACCGTGCCGGAAAGATTGGTGAGGATGGTCGCGTTCTCCCAATTCCGCAGGTCAGCCGAGGTTTGGATCTGATACGACAAGCCTTTTCCGCCCCGAAGGATCAGGGCCCCCTCCGATGGCTTCGCCCCCGCCGGGAGTAGCAGTGACGGTTCCTTCACCTCGAGAAACTGCCGGGCGGCCACATCGGTCAGCGTCTGGACGATCCCGGAAGGCCATTCGATCCGGATCACGTCAGCCTGGGTTGCCTCCCCGAGTCCGAACAGGGCGGTCAGATCGTTCTGGGAGGCAAAGCCGTGGCCGCCGGATATTTCACGCATCTGCCAGACATCCCGGCCGCCCAGCCGGGCGCGGACGCGGACCTTGGCCCCGATGGCGGCGCGGTTGGACACCCGGCCTTCGCAGTGGATGGAGAGCCACGCGTTGCTGTTGCCATCGTTGTGCCAGAGGAAATTTTTGAGGCCGTTGAAATAGTTCGCCTGGAAGAGATCTGGAAAGCCGTCGTGATCGTAGTCCGCCCAGGCACAGCCTCCGCCGGAGCCATCCACACCCGTCGTGACGAGCTTGCCCGTGGTCACCTTGGAAAAAGTCCCGTCGCCATTGTTATGGTAGAGATACGGAGGCGTGGGCGATCCCAGGCCCGCGTTGAGCACCAGCAGGTCGAGCCAGCCGTCATTGTCAAAATCGGCCCAGGCGCAGTCGGGCGCGTTTCGCGGTGTGTCCTGGGTGATGCTGTCATTGACCACCTTCGTGAATGTGCCGTCGCCGTTGTTCCGGAAGAGGGAATTTCCGGTCGCATTGTTGCCCACGAAGAGGTCCAGAAAGCCATCGTTATTGTAGTCGCCCCAGGCGCAGGTGGTCCCGGCCGTCTCAGCCGTGACGTTGTTGGTCAGCGGCCGGAATTGTCCGTTGCCGTCGTTGTGAAAGAGCCGGTTCCGACCGCCGCGGCCGGCACCGCCGGCAATGGCCAGATCGACCAGCCCATCATTGTCGTAGTCGCCCCACGCACAGCCCTGGGCCGAGCCAGTTTTCTTGAGGAGCGCATCGTCGGTGACTGCGGTGAAGGTTCCGTCGCCGTTGCCGTGAAACAGAAAGTCATTCGCGCCGGAATTCCCGTTCACCAGGAACAGGTCGAGATTCCCGTCGTTGTCGTAATCCGCCCACGCCCGTCCCTGCACGCCGGGAAAATTGGTCAGCGAAGCGGGGCTGACATTGGTGAAGGTGCCCGCGCCCAGATTGCGAAACAGCGCGGACCTCCCGCCGGCATCGGGCACGAACAGGTCCAGGTGACCGTCATTGTCGAAGTCACCCCAGATGCCGCTGCCCTGTTGATCGATCCGGCCAGAAACGTCGGCCGTTTTCGTGACCTCGGTGAAAGTGCCGTCACGATTGTTGAGATAGAGCCGGTTGGCGTCACCGGTGGTGAACAGATCCGGAAACCCATCGCCGTCATAATCCGACCACGCCGCCCCGGCGGCCAATCCCGCAGTCGCCACCGGGGCCGCGGTCACCCGCGTGAAGCCGGAGACCAGATCAAGCCGGGCCGCCCGGCTGATGGCCACGCCCGCGACATTTGTCAGCGTCACCACGTAACTGCCGGTATTGGACGCCTGCACGTTGGTCAGCGAGAGCGCCGCATTGGTCGCCCCCGGCAGGTCAGAGTCGCCGAATCGCCACTGGAAAGCCGGGGCGGGCGAGGCGGTAAACGTCACGCGAAACGTGACGGCGGCGCCGCCATTGACGGCCTGGCTGATCGGTTGAACCGAAATCGTGGGTGGTGTGACGGCCCGAACCGCATCCGTGAAAGCCAGGCCACCGACCAGACCGGCGAGGGCAAACGTACGTGTCATTTCCCTCAAACCGACGCCGAACCGGAAATCGTACGCCGGTTTGGAAGAAAACCATCAGGGTCGCAGAGGCCGAGGCGAGGCGTTACACCAGTTTTCAAAGTGGGGTTCGCCGTGGTCCCCTCACGGTTCGAACCCCACTCCGCGAACCGCCACGTCAAGCGCCTCCAGAAGACGGTCCGGGCGGTTCATCTGACCCGAACTCACTTTCCAGGTCAGTTCGTCCAGCCTCCGGGTCCGTTCTGCGAACGATGCCAGGATGTGGTCACGAAGCTTGGGGGAAAGCGGGCCGAGGCAGTCCCATTTCCACCGGCCATCCACCTGGATCATCGTGAGCGAATGTTCCGGCAGCCAAGGAACCGTCGCGTTTCCGGCAGCGATGGTAAGGTTACGATTCGTGGGCTGATCGGCCACCAGCGGTTCGAGCGTCAGGGTGAAGGCCCGCAAGCTGTTGGTCGGATCGCGGAGCACCTTCGAGGCGGCCTGCCGGAATTCGGCGGCGGCATGAACATAGTTGGCCAGCGCCGGACGGAACACCTCCTCATCGCTCCGGAATTGGATGCGGGCGAGCAACGCTGGTGCGTCGTCAAAGGAGTAGGCCGCATCCACTTCTTGGACCACTTGCCGTAATTCCTTCGCCGTCGCCGCCCGCCGGGCCAGCCTGAGCACTGGCACCGTCAGCAAGGTCAGGACGATTCCCAGCGCCACGATCACGGCCGCGACAGTCATCACCCGGGACACCTGCCGCTGAAAAAGTCGGCGTGCCAGCGCCTGCACCCGGCTGGCCACGGCCTCCGAGAGGGGTGGCATCGTGCCTCCCACCGGCAGCATGATCGGCCACCCGGCCGGGGCAGCGGTGAGCCGCCCGCTCAGCAAGGCTCCGGTCACCAACCCGGCCGTGAGGATCACCCCGCGTTGGCGGAAGAATTTCCGCAGCTTGTCCAGCGCCCGCACCACCCGGGCCCGGGCCGCATTGTCGTTGGTGCCCAACGCGGCGCCGATCTCGTGAAAGCTCTTCTGCTCAAAAAAGCGCAGCAGGATCGCGTTCCGGTCCTTGGAGCCGAGCGCGGCCAGGGCATCATCAATCAGCAGCGTGAGCTGCTCCCTGGCGGACTCGGATTCATCGGGGGAGCGGGGTGGTTCCATCCGGGCGGCCTCCTGTTCGCGCCGCTGACGCCGCCCTTCGGTCTTGTGGGCATCCAGCGCGGCGTAACGGGTGGCCCGGAAGAGCCAGCCGGTCAGCGCGACCTCCCGGGTCAGCGAGGCTGCTTTGCGCGCCAGCACGATGAACACCGCCTGCGTGATTTCCTCGGCCACCGTGCGGTTGCCAACCTGACGCAGGGCCGAGGCACAAACCAATCCCGTGTGTCGGCGGACGAGTTCGGCGAACGCGGCATCCGACTGGCTGGCCGCATATTCGGCCAGCAATTCCTGATCGCTGGGAGCCGGCCGCGCCGGCACGGCGGAGTCAACGGCGAGGGCGTTGCCCTCACCGTAAGTCGTGTCGTGATGGTCCAGAAACGTCATCGGTCTTCAGCGGCCAACCGGGCGGCGCATGACATAGACACGCTCCGCTTTCAGGGAGAACGGACGCCAAACTGAAAACCGTACATCTTTTTTCAAGCTGTAGTTATGGAAGCACATTCCGAACGCCGGAAAACCGGCACTTTCCGCTCTTTCTCGAGCCTTCCGGCTCGAATCAGAGGTTAGCCCTGCGGCCACGTTTGGAAAAGCAACCGAAACTTTCCCCTGTCCCGGAGGGTGCTGATCTTGGCATGAATGATAGCGCCATGAACGAGCCCGCCCCGCAGCCAGCGAACCCGCCACCCACCTCGGGCTCGCCTTCGCATATTTGGGAAGTCGCCTGCCACCTGTCCGCATTCTCCGGCTATCTGACCGGCCTCGGCTGGGTGCTCGGTCCGTTGATCGTCTGGCTCCTGAAGCGCGCCGAGTCGCCGACGGTCGATGCCCACGGCAAGGAATCGCTAAATTTCCACATTTCCATAGTCCTCTACGGCCTTGCATTGGGTCTGCTAGGGCCCTTCACCTGCACCATCTCCTGGTTCTTGCTCGTCGCGCTGGCCGTGTTCCAGATCGTCTGCACGATCTTGGCGGCGATCAAGGCGAGCAACGGCGAGTTCTACCGCTATCCCCTCACGCTCCGGCTGGTCACCTGAGCGCGGAGCGGGGCGTGCGGAACGCGAAACGAGAAAGGTCACGCCCCTTTCTCCCCTGCACCCCTGCTCTGCCCGAGGCGCACGGCCGAGCTTCCATGAATATCCGACCGCCCTCCCGGAGTCCGCTTTTGACTTCGGCGACAACGGGTTCAAGCTCACGACACACTCGGAATCATGCGGCTCACCACGAAATCACTTTGGCTTTCTGCCTTGCTGCTCGGCGGCGCTGGCGGTGGGAGCATTGCACAGGCGGCACTGGACCCGGCGCAGGCTGAGTTTTTCGAGAACAAGGTCCGGCCCGTGCTCGCCGAGAATTGCTACAAGTGCCACAGCGCCAAGGCGGAAAAGCTGAAGGGCGAGCTGCGGCTCGACACCAAGGCCGGCACGGCCAAGGGCGGCGCCAATGGCCCGCTGTTCGTCCCCGGCAAGCCAGCGGAAAGCCTGCTCATCCAGGCAGTGCATGGCACGGCCAAGGATCTTGATGTCATGCCGCCCAAGGGCGAGCCATTGAAGCCTGAGCAGATCGCCGCGCTAGAAGCCTGGGTGCAGATGGGCGCGCCCGATCCCCGCGAGGACGTGGTGGCTGTAAATCCGGCGGAGAACCATTGGGCATTCAAGAAACCCGTCGAGCCGCCCGCTCCGGTCCTTCGCAATTCGAAACTCGAAACTCGAAACTCAATCGACCTCTTCGTCCGCGCCAAGCTAGAAGCCAAAGGCCTAACGCCGTCACCGGCGGCGGACAAACGCACGCTGCTCCGCCGCGCCACCTTCGACCTCACCGGCCTGCCGCCGACGCCGGAGGAGATGCACGACTTCCTCGCGGACGCATCGCCCGAAGCCTTCACCAAGGTGGTCGATCGCCTGCTGGCCTCGCCCCGCTACGGCGAGCGCTGGGGCCGCCATTGGCTGGATGTGGCGCGCTATGCCGATTCGAAGGGCTACGTCTTCGAGGAGGAACGCCGCTACGCCTACGCCTACACCTACCGCGACTGGGTGGTGAACGCCCTGAACCGCGACCTGCCCTACGACCAGTTCCTGATCCAGCAGATCGCGGGTGACCAGGTGGCGACCAAGGACGATCCGTGGCCCATGGCCGCGCAGGGCTTCCTGACGCTGGGCCGGCGCTTCCTGAACAACACTCCCGACATCATCGACGACCGGCTCGACGTGGTGTTCCGCGGCACCATGGGCCTCACGGTCGCCTGCGCCCGCTGCCACGACCACAAGTTCGACCCGATCCCGACCGCCGACTACTACTCGCTCTACGGCGTCTTCGACAGCAGCCACGAGCCGGGCGAAAAGCCGCTGCTCGGGCCGAATCCCAATCCGCAGCTCGCCGCGCAGTACGTCGAGGAACGGGCCAAACGGGAAAAGGAACTGGCCGACTACCGCGTGGAACGCACCGCCGAGGTGCTGAAGAAGCTGCGCGAGCGCGTGGGCGATTACCTCACCGCAGCCTACGATTCGCTCGGCCTCGACTGGACGAACCTCGAAGGCCTCGCGCGCGTCCGCAGCCTCGATCCCGGCCTGGTGGCCTCGTGGAAGACGCGTTTCGAGCAGTGGCGCGGCGGGCACAACCCGGTCTTTGCGCCGTGGTTCGCCTTTGCGGCCCTCTCGACCAACGACTTCGCCGCCCAATCCGCCGGCGTGATCGCCAAGCTGAAGCAGCCCGAAGCCGGCAAGCCCGTCAACGCCGCCGTCGCCCAGTCGTTCATCGCGCAGCCGCCGACGAATTTCGCCGAGGTGGCCGTGCGCTATGGCCAGCTGCTGGGAACCGCCGACACTGCCTGGACCGATGCCATCACCAACGCGACCAAGGATTCCAAGCCCGCGCCCGCCGCTCTCGCGGACGCGACGCAGGAGGAGCTTCGCCTCGTGCTCACCGGCGCGGATTCGCCCGTGAAGGAGGCGATGAAGGACATCGACCGTTTCTTTGACACGCCCACCGCCCAGAAGCTGCGCGGACTCCGCCGCAAGCTCGACGAGCTGGATGCCACGCACCCTGGAGCCCCGTTGCGGGCCATGGCGCTGGAAGACAACACCACGCCCAACGAGCCGGTCGTCTTCAAGCGCGGCAATCCGGGCAACCACGGACCACAGGTGCCCCGGCAGTTCCTCAGCATCGTTGCCGGCAAGGACCGCAAACCCTTCACCAAGGGCAGCGGCCGCCTCGAACTCGCGCAGGCCATCGCCAGCCGCGACAACCCGCTCACGGCCCGCGTGCTGGTGAACCGCGTCTGGCTGCATTACTTCGGCGCCCCGCTCGTCCGCACCCCGAGCGACTTCGGCGTCCGCAGTGATCCGCCGATCAACCCGGAGCTGCTCGACCATCTGGCCGTGTGGTTCATGGACCACGGCTGGTCCCTCAAGCAGCTGCACCGCTATATCCTGCTGTCCGCGACCTACCAGCAGACCAGCGATCCCGGTGACGACTCGCACCTCGTGGCCTCATTTGCCCGCAACGACAAGGCCGACCCGCTAAACCAGTTCCTCTGGCGCATGAACCGCAAACGGGTGGATTTCGAGGCCATGCGCGACAGCCTGCTCGCGGTCTCGGGAGAGCTGGACGACACGGTCGGCGGCCAGCCGGTCGAAATATATGAGGGCAAGGAAGCGCCCCGACGCACGCTCTACGGCTTCATCGACCGCCAGAACCTGCCCGGACTGCTCCGGGCCTTCGACTTCGCCAGCCCCGATACCACGTCGCCCATGCGCTACCAGACCACGGTGCCCCAGCAGGCGCTGTTCCTGATGAACAGCCCGTTCATGGCGGCCCGCGCGCGGGAGTTTGTGACCCGGCCCGACCTGCACGGGGCCGCTCCCGCCGACCGGCTCGCGCGGATGTACGAGCTGGCCTACCAGCGACCGCCCAGCCGGGAGGAAAACCAGCTGGCGCTCAATTTCGTCAACCAGCCACTCGCCGCGCCACCGGAACCGCTTCCCGCCAGCGCCTGGAGTTACGGGACCGGTCAGTTCGATACCAATACCAGCCACGTGAAGGACTGGAGCAAGCTCGCCCATTTCACCGGCAAGGCCTGGCAGCATGAGGAGAAACTGCCTTCCTCCAAGGGCCGGTGGACCACCCTCAACGCCGAGGGCGGGCATCCCGGCCATACCGCCGCCGATTCCGCCATCCGCCGCTGGACCGCGCCCGTGGATGGCACGGTTCGTATCCGCGGCACCCTCGATCATCCCGGTGAGGCCGGCGACGGCGTACGCGGCCGGATCGTTTCCAGCCGCACCGGCGAACTGGGCACCTGGGTCGCGCATCACGGCAAGGAAAAGACGGAGATCGCCGAAGTAAAGGTGAAGCGCGGGGACACGATTGATTTCGTTGTCGAGCCGCAGCAGGACGAGAACACGGACAGCTTCAACTGGGCCCCCGTGATCGAACTGACCGGCGAGTCCCCCGCGCACAGCACCGGGACGCGTTCCTGGAATGCCCGCCGTGACTTCGGCGGCCCGCAGGAGGTCCCCCACCCGCTCTCCCCGTGGGAGCAGCTCGCGCAGGTGCTGCTGAGCGCCAACGAGTTTGTGTTCGTGGACTGAGCGGGCGGAGCCGATCCTGATCGTAATCCTAATCTTAATCGTACTCCCGCCTGGACGCATCTTTTCACCGTGGTCGGCCGCTGGCGTTGGAGCGAAAGTCGCCGGCTGTGGATGCGGGCCGTTCTCCCTCACCTTAATCCTCTCCCGCTGGGAGAGGAGACAGCCAGGAATGCCGCAGGCTGATTGGAAGATTCTTCGGCCGATCCCGCGCGTGCCTCCGCCGAGTGACGGAAGACGATTCTCCCTCTCCCAGTGGGAGAGGGCCGGGGTGAGGGTGAACGGCCACCCGATTCCCCCCGAGCTCTCAATACCCGATCGCAGCCACGACGAAAAGATGCGCCCCTCCTGCCCCAGCCCCTCCAATGCGGATTGCGATTACGATTAAGATACCCTGAATGACGGCCCGGCTTGCGGGCCACCCTTCACGTCCTTAGCTTCGCCGCGCTTGAAAAAAACCGTCCGCCCCGAAATTCCGCGCAAGACGATCTATCGTCTGTCGGTTTATCTGCGCTGCCTGCAACGGTTGCGGGAGAACCAGCTCCAGACGGTGAGCAGCGAGGCGCTGGCCCGTGTCGCCGGGGTGAAACCGACGCAGTTGCGGAAGGATCTCACCTACTTCGGCCAGTTTGGGACGCGCGGGCTGGGCTATGACGTGAACCAGCTGGCCAAGATGATTTCCGACCTGCTCGGCACGAATCGTCTTCAGCCGGTCGTGCTGGTCGGTGTCGGCAATCTCGGGACGGCCCTGCTGAGCTACCGGGGCTTCGAGCAGGAGGGCTTTGAGATCGTCGGTGCGTTTGACCAGGACATGAAGCGGCCGCGGGACAAACCGATCAAAACCCCGCTCTACCCGCTGGAACGCCTCGGCGAGATCATCCACGACCGCGCCGTGCGGATGGCTATCATCACCGTGCCTGCCGAGGCCGCCCAGGAGGTGGCCAACCAGCTCGTCGAGCACGGCGTCACCGGCATCCTCAATTTCTCGCCGGCCATGCTCTCCGTGCCCGAGCATGTCATGGTCAACAACGTGAACCTGGCCATCGAGCTGGAGAACCTCAGTTACTTCATCCAAGACTGAAGCGGCTTCCGCTGGGCAAGGCGGCGTCATGGCGGTATTCGCTGGGAGCGAGAAACAACCAAGGAACAAAGAAACAAAGAAAAACAGACCTCCGAGAAGGTTTTTGAGTTCTTTGTTTCTTCGTTCCTTTGTTGTTCCAATTCCATCCGCCATGCCTGCCGAGCCAAGCGCCAGTTCCCGCGCCGACACCGCCGCCGAGCTGCTTCGTCGCAGCCTCGAACGCGGCCGGCTCGCGCATGCCTACCTCTTTCTGGGCGACGATCTCGGCGTGCTGGAGGATGCCGCCCTCCGCCTCGCGCAGACGCTGAACTGCCTGCAGCCTCCGACCCTCGGGGCGAACGGCGTGCCGGTCGAACCCTGCGGCATCTGCCTCAACTGTCGCCGCATCACCTCTCGGAACCATCCCGATGTTGTCTGGGTGCGGCCGGAGATGAAGTCGCGGATCATCAGCGTGGACCAGACGCGTGGGGTCATCGACCGGATGAACCTCAAGACCACGGAGGCGGCGCACAAGATCGCCATTTTCGTGGCGGCGGACCGCATGAACACCAGCGCATCCAACGCCTTCCTGAAGACGCTGGAGGAGCCGCCCGCCGGTTCGGTGCTCATCCTGCTCAGCGTCGAGCCGGACCGCCTGCTCGAAACGATCCTCTCGCGCTGCCAGCGGCTCAGTTTCGCCAGCGGGCTTGTGCGGGTGGAGGAGTCGGTCGCCGGCTGGATCGGTGAATTTGCCGCACTCGCCCAGCCCGCCTCGCCCGGCCTGATGGGCCGTTACCGGCTGCTGGGCACGTTGCTGAACACCCTCTCGCAGACGAAAGAGACCATCGAGGAGGCGCTCACCGCGCAGTCGCCGCTGACGAAACACCCCGACGCCGAGCCGTCCCAACGCGAGCGCTGGGAGGATGAACTTACAGCGGCAGTCGAGGCCGAGTATCGCCGGCGTCGCGCCGCCTTCCTCGCCGGTTTGCAGGCATGGCTGCGTGACGTCTGGCTGGGCACGCTCGGCACCGAAACCGGGCTGGCGTTCCTCCCGCAGTTTGGCCCGGCGACGGCGGCGGTCGCCCGCCGGCTCTCGCCCCCGGAGGCGCGTCGCAATCTGGAATCGTGGGAGGCCACGCAGCGCATGCTGTTCACCAACGCGCAGGAAGCCCTCGTGCTGGAGGTCGGCCTGCTCCGGCTCACGCTGTGAAAGCCTCACCAGCACCGGCCGCCGGCCCTGTGCGCCTGGAAGCGCGCGAGGTTTTCACGTTGGTGTTCGGCCTGTTTCTGGGGCTTGCCCTGCTCAAGTTCGGCAACCCCGTCATCCTCGACCATCAGGTCACGGCCCCTGCCGATCTGGGTGAGGCGTTGACGTCCTCGTGGCCGGTGAAATGGGGCAACATCCTGCTCCTGCTGCTCGCCCTGGCCGCCGTACCACTGGCCAAGCGGGGGCGCGAGCTGCCCGGCAAATCCGCCAAGCTCTGGGACTTCGCCCCCTGGCTGGCACCCCTGCTCTGGCTCGGCTGGCAGTACGGTGCCGGCTCGCATTCGGTAGATGCCACCCTCACCCAGGTCACCCTCACGCACTTCACCGCCTGCGTGACGTGTTTTCTCATCGGATATTTTGTGCTCAGCCGGGCGTCCACGCGACTGCTGCTGATCGGCGTGCTGGCCGCCCTCACCCTTTGCCTGGTGCGCGGGGTAAACCAGCACAACGTCGAGTTCAAACGCGACCGCCAGGCGCTCGTTGAAGGCCAAAGTGCCGGTTGGACGAATTTTCCGCCCGAAGCGCTGGCGGAGATGAAACAGAGCGGGCTCATCCTCCACACCAACGGCGTGGACATCGCCAACCCGGTCATCCTGCTCAAGCTCGAACGCGGCCGCATCAACGGCACCCTGGTCTATCCGAACGCCTTCGCTGGCGTGCTGCTGCTGCTGCTGCCCGCCGCGCTGGCGCTCGCGATGTTTGGCACCGCCGAGATGAAACCGTCCATCCGGGGACTGCTCATCACGCTGACGGTCCTGCTGGGATTCGGCTGCCTGTATTGGACCGGCTCCAAATCCGGCTGGCTGATCGCGCTGGGTCTCGGGGCCGGCTGCCTGTTCCGGCTGAACTGGTCACGTCGCTGGAAAATCATCGCCCTGTCCGTGCTGCTGGTGCTGGGGCTGACCGCCTTCGCCGTGAAGTTCCGCAGCTACTTCGCCAGCGGTGCCACGAGCGTCGGGGCACGCTTTGACTACTGGCGGGCGGCCACAAAAACAGCGGCAGACAATCCATGGTTTGGCACGGGGCCGGGAACCTTCCAACGCCCCTACGCCCGCCTGAAGTCGCCCGACGCCGAAATGGCCCGCCTCGTCCACAACGACTATCTGGAACAGTTTTCCGACTCCGGACTCGTGGGCGGCCTCGCCTATCTCTCCTGGATCGCCCTGACCATCACCCTGCTGGCCCGCAAATGGGCGACCGCCAAGGACCCGCTGATGTTCGCGCTGTTCCTCGGCCTCCTCGGCTGGTTCGCGCAGGGATTCGTCGAGTTCGGCCTCTACATTCCCGCCCTCGCGTGGACCGCCTTCGCCATCGCCGGCACGTTAATTGCCGCGCCGCGCGCCGATATTACAAGGTGAACGCAACGGTGCCCGCAGGATGGACAAAAACGGCGACGCAATGGAGTGTGGACCGAGGTACCGCCCGCTTATGATGACTCACAACACCCGCTTCGCGTTCAATGTCATCACGAACACTCTTGCCATCCTCTGCCTGACCCTCGGCGTCTCCTGGCTGGAGCCGCTGGCTCTGCCACTGTGGCTATTGCCCCAGCGGCGCAAATCCACGAAAGACTCGAGCCGACTCACCTTGGCCGGAGTTGTTCTGTGCCTGGCCGCCGCCGTTTGGCTGTTCATTAACGCCTGGCATTTGGGAACCATCTTTGCCCGGACACCGGAGTCGCAATGGAAACAGATCGCGTTGGCGTTGTTTTGGGTCTGCATGATCGTAGCGGAAGGCTTTTCCTGGTGGGAGAGCCGGGCGAAAAATCAGCCGCTACCGGGAGCGAGCGCCTAGATCCCCAGGTTCGACAGCATGGTGGCGATCCGGTTGACCACCTCCACGAGCTTCGGGTGGGTCTGCTCAAATTCGGAAACCGAGCCCGTCAGCCGATCTTGCGCCGATTGGCGTGCCGCCGGGCGGCCGCCTTCGATGATCACCTCGTCCGCATAGGCGCGCGTGTGCGCGGCGATGTTCTGCGCCTGCTCACCGCGCGTCTTCGCCAGTTCACCGACCTCCTCTTTGAGGGTGGCCACCAGCGCCAGCAGTTCCGCCCGGCGGGTATCCGGAATGGACTGCGATTGACGGATGCGGGCTTCGATCTCGGCGATGGTTTTAGGAATCATGCGGCGGCCTGTTGGACCGCCCCCAAGCTAGCCCAGTCGGGGGCGCGTGGAAAGCAGGGTTAACCCGCCCTGACCACTTGGAGGGCCGGCACGTCCTTTCAATAGGGTCGGCCGCTGACTTCGGAAGGCGGGTCACCCCTGATGAACGCGGGCCGTTCTCCCTCACCCTGCCCTCTCCCGCTGGGAGAGGGAAACGCCGGGGGATGCCGCCGGCCAGCGGGAGACTTCCCGGCCAATCCCGCGCGTGCCTTGGCCAAGCGGCGGGCGACCATTCTCCCTCTCCTGGCGGGAAAGGGCCGAGTGAGGGGGAACGGCCACCCGACTTTGCCCACGTTCCAAATGCCCCAGACCAACCACTGTAAATGGATGCGCCCGTGGAAGGCCTGCACGCGGCCTTGCCCCCGGTCCAGCCGGTGCCTTAGACGCGGAGGAAAATCTTCCGGTTGTAGAGGAACCGGCAGATCAGGAAGGAGCAGCCCAGCCCCAAAAGCGCGATCACCAGGTTGCCCAGACCGTGATGGATGCCTTCAAAGAAGGCGCTGACATTGCCCCCGACCACGCGCTTCGCCACGCCGTCAAAGCTCACGACCGCGGCAATCAGATAGATCGTGATGGCGTTCGTCCCGATCCAGACCCACGGGCGACACCAGTTCCGGTGATTGCGCACGTCGATGACGTAGTAGAACGAAGCCAGCAGGACCGAACTGATGCCGGCCGTCAGCAGCACGAACGAGGAGGTCCAGATTTTCTTGATGATCGGGAACTGGAGGTTCCAGAGGAGGGCGGCGGCGATTCCGGCAACTCCCCAGAGCAGAAGCAGACGGACCTTCCGGGCGGGCTCGACCGAGGGGTTTCGGATCAGCAGACCGGCGAACACCCCCAACAGGCTCGACGCGATCGCGGGAAGCGTGCTGAGGATGCCTTCCGGATCATGGTCGCCATCCCATCTCCGGAAGGGCAGATACATCTTGTCGATCCAGTTGGTGAGATTGTGACCCTCGGCAAAGTCGCCCGCGCCAAACCCGGGCACCGGAATGAACGTGAGCATCGCCCAGTAGCCGACCAGCAGCGCGACCGTGAGGACCACCATCGCCCGCGTGTTCAGCCAGACAAACGCCAGCCCCGCCGCGCACGAACAAAGGGCGAGCCGCTGTAGCACACCCAGCAGCCGCACATGGTCCAACCCATTCGCGATGCCATGATAGACCAGGATTCCAAAAAGGAAGAGAATCGCACTGCGCCGGACGATCTTGAACGAAGCCTGTCCCTTGCCCTCGGCGGCGACCGCCTTGGTCAGGGAGAACACCAGGGAAACGCCGATGAGGAAGGCAAACAGGGGGAAGATGAGGTCGTAAAAATGAAATCCCTCCCACGGTGCATGCTGGAGCCGCGCGTTCAAAGACGGCTCCATCGGGAACATTTCCGAGAGAGCCTCAAAGACTTCCTCCATCCCCACGATGAAGAACATGTCGAAGCCCCGCAGGGCATCCAGCGACATGACGCGTTGCGTGGGCTGTGGCGCGGGTTCCGGGGACTGCCGTGACATCAGATCCGGGGAGCGCGAAGAGGTCGTGGACATGCGCGGACTGTGCCGGCCCTCGTTCACGGTTCAAACGAAAATTCCAGACGGCAAGGTCCCACCGGATCGGCGACCCGTCTGTCCGCGCCCGAACTGAGTTCACCGCCTTCCGATCACGCCGACGACGTGGAGACGACGCACCTCCTACTCGCGTCGGAAAAAACCGGAACGCCATTCCTTGTCGGTCTTCGCCTTCACGAGCTTCCAACCGGCGGCACCAAAGGCCGCCACCATGTCCGGAAATTGCGTCGCCAAAATCCCGGCCAGCACCAGCGAGCCGCCGGGCTTCAGCCGCGCGAGAATGCGGTCGCGCTCAGCGATCAGCAGGTCACAGATCAGGTTCGCGCACACCACGTCGAACTGCTCCTTCGCCTTCCTCGGCAGTTTGGTGACATCGGCAAGCTCCGGTTTCACGGCGGCCGCGACACCGTTGAGGACGGCATTTTCCCCGGTGATCCGCACACAGTCGGGATCAAAATCAAACGCGCGCACCGGTGTGTAGCCGAGCTTCGCGGCGGCAATGGCCAGGATTCCGGACCCGGTGCCCATGTCCATGAACGACTGTGCCGCCCCGGACTTCCGCAGCGCGGCAACCTGGGTGAGACAGAAGTTGGTGGTCGCGTGCTGGCCGGTGCCAAAGCTCAGTCCAGGGTCGAGCAGCACCACCTGCTGGCCGGATTTCGGGGCGCGCTTCGACCAGGTCGGCTTCACGAGCAGCGACCGGCCGATCTCGATGGGCCGGAAATGGCGCTTCCACGATTCGCTCCAGTCCTTCGGCGCCACCTTTCGGATGGCGAGGCGTCCGGGCTGGACGTGGATTCCATTTTCCTCCGCCTCGGCCAGGCCCTCGCGCAGAAGGGCCTTGGTCTCCTTCACCTCGCGATCAGGCAGCGCCCAATAGACGCTCACGGTGACCAACCCCGTGGCGGCCTCGGTATAGGTGCTCGAAGTCTGGCCAAATTCGCGTTCCAGCAGCGCGGCCAAGGCGTCCTCGGCGAGCGCGTTGGTCGTAATCGAGATTTGCCGGAGCGGATTCGCGGCCGAGGCCGCTTTCAGGGGAGGTCGCGCCATGGGGTGAAATTGAGAAGCTGCAATTCGTTGCGGATCTTGCCGGCCTTCAAAATTCCGGCATCCACCCAGGTGGCGCTGGCATACTCCACCTCGATGTGCTCGAACCAGCGCAACGGCTGGTCGAGCAGCTGCGACAGCAGACCGCGGATCACGCCGCCGTGGCAGAAGACGGCCACAGTCTTCCCCGGTTGTTCGGCAAGGATCTGTTGCAGGCTCTGGGCCAGGCGGGCGCGGAAATGCGCGAGCGATTCGGCTCCGGTCACGCGGTCGTGCTCCAGATGGTGCAACCAGTCGTAGGCCGACATGCCAAAGCGCGCCTCGACCTCGTTCCAGCCAAAGCCGGTCCAGTCACCGAAATCAATCTCGCGCAGTCCGGACAGGATCACCGGTTCGCCCGGAAAATGGCGGCGGAACGGCTCGTAGGTCAGCGCCACCCGGCGCATGGGGCTGGCGTACACGGCGTCGAAGGAAGTCCGGGCGAGCCAGGTGGCCAGGCGCTCCGCCTGCGCATGGCCTGCGGGCGAAAGATCCATGTCGATCCGGCTGCCGCCGAAGACCCGGTGGTACTTCGTTTCGACTTCGCCATGGCGGAGGAGGAAAAGGCGGGTGGGAGTCACTGGGCGATGGCTTGGGCCTGAGTTGCGAGGAGTTCCTTGAGGCCCACCCGCGCGAGACGGATCATCTCGGCCAGCTGCGTGTCGGTGAAGGTGGACTCTTCCCCGGCGGCCTGGAGCTCGATGAATTCGCCGGAGCCCGTCATCACGAGGTTCATGTCCACGGCGGCATCCTTGTCTTCCAGATAGTTCAGGTCCAGGACGGGAGTGCCGTTCACCACCCCGCAGCTCACGGCGGCCACCGGCTGGGTGAAAGCCGACTGCGTGAGCTTGCCTTCGCCAATGAGTTTTTTCATCGCCAACGAAATGGCGACGTAGGCGCCGGTGATGCTGGCGGTGCGGGTGCCGCCGTCGGCCTGCAGGACGTCGCAATCCACCCACAGGGTGCGCGGCCCGAGTTTCTCCAGATCGAGCACCGCGCGGAGCGAACGGCCGATCAGCCGCTGGATTTCCTGCGAACGCCCGTCGAGCTTGAGCTTCGAGATGTCGCGCGCCTTCCGGTCGAGGGTCGAATAGGGCAGCATCGAGTATTCTGCGGTGATCCAGCCACCGGTCACCTTCTGCTCCTTCATCCAGCGCGGCACCGATTCCTCGACCGTGACGGCGCAGATCACGCGGGTGCTGCCCCACTCGATCAGCGTGGAGCCGGTCGCATGGGGCGCGATGTGGTTCTGGAAGCGGACGGGTCGGAGCTGGTCGGCACCACGGCCGTCAGCGCGCAAGGCGGACAGATTCATGAGCCGCCGAGCCTAGGGGAGACCCGGCGCCCAAGGCAACGGGCGTCGTTCGGGCTATCTTAATCTTAGTCATAACCTTAATCGTAATCCCCTCCCCCCATCTTGCGGGATTAAGAAAAAGATTGGGATTAGGATTATGAACGGGGAAATCGTCTCCTACCGAAGTTTCGTCCACGGAAATATGTCGCGGGGCGCAGTCAACTGATCTAAAGAGAAAACGATTCCGCCATCAGGCGATGCGGACCGATGCCAGCCCCCACCTATGCTGCCCACCGATTCAAACTCAGCCCCGGAGCCCCCGCCTCGCCCGCGCATTCTGGTCATCGAAGATGAACCGGTGATCCGCAGCTGCCTCGAGCTGATGCTCAAGCGCGAAGGCTACCAGGTGACCGTCACTGAAAACGGCCAGCAGGGACTGGAGAGCGCACGGAATTCGCCACCTGACCTGATCCTCTGTGACAGCACCATGCCTCTGCTCGATGGCCGCTCCGTGTTGCGTGCCGTCCGGGCCGATCCTCGGATCCGGACGGTGCAGTTCATCTTCCTGAGCGGCATGAACACCCCGGCGGATCACCGTTCCGGCATGAACATGGGGGCCGACGACTACCTCACCAAACCGTTTTCGAGCGCGGATCTGGTGGCGGCTGTCCGGAGCCGGCTGGAGCGTGCCGCCGCTTACGCCGATGCCCTGCCCACCATGCACACCGCCCCTCACCGTGAGGTGGAACGGCCCGCCGTGGGTTTCCGGCCCGACTACAAATCGGCGCTTCCCCTGGAAGTGCTCGGCGTTTCACCCCGCGAAGCCGAGGTGCTGCTCTGGGTTGCCCAGGGGAAATCAAACGCCGAGATCGCCGCCATCCTGGGCCTGAGCGAGTTCACCGTGAAGCGGCACATGGCCGCCATCTTTGGCAAACTCGGCGTGGAAAGCCGCAACGCCGCCAGCGTCCTGGCGCTGGCCGTGCTCAGCGCCCCGCATGAGTGAATCGCCCGGCCGAGCGCCCAAAATGCGCATTGAAAGACCTGCGAAATTTGGAAGAGTGACGCGAGGTGGCCACTCCGAATTCCCATGCGATTCTTCTCCTAGCATGCGCCCTTCTGCACCTCAACGCCAGAGCGGCCGGGGCGGTGATTTCGCTGGAACACCGCCCACAGCACTGGGTGGTTCAGGGGCCCGCTGGTGCGCCAGTCACGCTCCAGCAGTCCGAGGACCTGCTGAATTGGAATGACATCGCCCATGGCGTCATTGCTGATGACGAGTTCCAAGTGGCCGTTTCCGCGAGCGGGTCTCATTTTTTTCGCGCGGTCCCCGCCGAAACGGTCATCCGGCTCTCGCCGAACTCCTTCGACGTCCAAGTAAATCCGGCCTTGGTCTCCGGGCCCGATGGAGCGGTCTGGCGCGTGGCTCCGCAGACGGTCCGGGTCAGGCCCGGCACCAACTATCTGGCCGGCGACCTCTTCGACGGACAACTGCATGTCCTGCCCCGCCGGATTCATTCGGGCGCGGTCTTTTATGGGGTTGTAATTGCGGATTGGGGCGGAGCAATCCGCGCGGAGCCGCTGCCCGCCGAATTTCCCAGGACTGCGATTCCGAAGACGAAAGCCATCATCACCGCCCACCGACCGTTGAAGGTCGCCCTGATTGGCGATTCCATGACCCAGGGGGGAGGCGTGCGGGACTATCATCAGCTTTGGGCATTTCTGCTGTTTGAGAAAACTGCGACGACCAATACCTGGACCCTCCTGGGAGATGTTCCTTCCGTGAAACAGTTCAACGTTGGCATGGCCGGTGCGCAGGCCGAATACGGGCTGGTGGCCACCCGTCCCGAAAGCCCCCTCCTGACATCGGGCTATGATCTGGCGATCATCGGTTTCGGTGAAAACCAAAGTTTCGGCGACGGACCGCTGGTCGAGGCCGCCGTTCATAATCTGCGTGCGGCGGGCATTGAGGTGATCCTGCATACCAGCGCGCGAAATTTTGTCGGGGCTCCCACCCCCTTTCTGGAGGATGAGGCCTTGCTGGCACAAATTGCCGCGAACCAGGGCTGTGCCCTCGCTGACACCTATTCTTACATATCTGAAAATCCGGGCAATACCTCGGCCGATCTCATCCACCCTTCGGTGCTGGGCCACGGCGCGTGGGCGGGCTGCATGCGTTCAATTTTGAACAGCCTGGTACAGGAATCGAATCCCTTGGTCCCGGCGGCTGAATTCCAATCCCTGGCGAGCGTGCCGGCAGTTTATCAGGCGAGTTTTCCGAATTCGGCGTCCGCCCAGTTCAAGCCCACGACCTCTTCAGGGGACACCGCCGCCCCGTGGTTCTACAACAGCCTGGCCCCCTACCTCGGAGGAGCCGAAGCAGGCACCCCCAACACCCTCCTGACCCAGGGCCAGAGCGCCACCTTTCACGCGGACCTGGCCTGTTCGGTTTCGCTGATGACCGAGAGCCGGGATGGCGAGGCCGCGAACCTGGAACTTGATTACGGCAACGGCATGCCCGTCGGCACCCTGACCATCAATGGCACTTCACGGGGGCCTGTGATCTGGCCTTTCCCTGGAATCGGCGGCTGGAACACCAATCTGCCCGTTAATCTGACGATCACGGTCAAGGAAGGCCTGATCCGCCTTGCGGGCGTGTCCTTTCCGGTACGCCGCTGAGCATCCATCCCATTCCCAATATCGGGACCGCTTTGCACAGTTTTCAAAACTTCGCTCCGTCCAGGAGATTGCCCCCGCAGAATGCGATTGCCTTCGGGCACGCCTCGGGGAACAAAGGTGCCAGCTTCGCTGCACCCGTAGCTCAGTTGGATAGAGCATCCGCCTTCTAA